>CAJXSN010000038.1 GCA_913060895.1 uncultured Sphingomonadaceae bacterium | reverse complement strand
ATCGCCCGCTCGCCGTAATAGCTCCACGTCAGCAGGGTGGTGAAAACGAACAGGATCAGCGCGACACTGGCCACCAGAGTGCCGATCGGCACACCGGCCAGTTCGAACGGGAAAGCTGCGGCAAACGCGCCGCTGGTCATCTCAAAGCCGACCCGATCGGATTGCCACGCATGGGCCACCGCCTCGCCGCCGCCGACAAATTCACCGCGCACCGTCAGGATTACCAGCGCCGTCATCGTGCAGATTACGATGGTATCGATAAACGTGCCCAGCATCGCCATGCGGCCCTGCTGTTCGGGATCGTTGGTCTGTGCCACGGCGTGGGCAATCGGAGTGGAGCCCTGACCTGCTTCGTTCGAGAATAGCCCGCGCGCTACACCGGCCCGGATTGCCAATATCAGCGCAGCGCCCACGAACCCGCCAGTGGCCGCCTGCGGATTGAACGCTCCGTGAAAAATTAGCCCGAAGGTTTCAGGCAGGTCGCCGAAGTTCAGGATCAGGGCGATTGCCGCCATGACAACATAGGTCGCTGCCATGAAGGGTATGACGGTTTCGGCCACCCTACCGATGGATTTGATGCCTCCGATAATGACGATAAATACCAGCACGGCCACGATCAGTCCGCCGAGCCATTCTTCGATCCCGAACAGTTCGTTCAATCCATCGGCCACCGCGTTGGATTGGATGGAATTGCCTGTCACCAGTGCGGAAAACAGTGTGCCGAGGCAGAAGACAACAGCCAGCCAAGTCCATTTCGGCCCCAGCCCCATCATGATGTACGTCATCGGGCCGCCGCGATAAACGCCGTCGGATGTCTTCTCGCGATACCGAATCGCCAGCGATCCTTCGGCAAAGGCCAGCGCCATGCCGAACAATGCCGTAACCCACATCCAGAAAATCGCGCCCGGTCCGCCCAGTGCGATGGCCGTTGCTACACCGGCCAGATTGCCCGTGCCGACCTGACCGGACAATGCCGTCGAAAGCGCGGCAAACGGTGAAATTTCGCCCGCACCGGCGCCCTTGCGGCCCTTGAACAGTCCGGCAAAGGCGCTGCCCAGTTTGACGATCGGGTAAAACCGCAGGCCGATCATGATCCATATGCCGATGCCCAGCAGGATCAGCGTCATGGGCGGGATGGGTTGGCCACCGATGGATAGCCATGACAGCACTTCGCCGTTCCACGTGCCGCCCCAGATGAAGTCCGCAACATTGGTGACAGGTGCCAACATGCGATCGCCAAAGCTCAGTTCGGCTTGTCCGACATTAGGTGCAGTCATGTAAAGCTATTCCCCAAAGTATCCCTTAGCCGCGCGACGCTAGAGCGGGGCGGTTTCGCCTGCAACGGGTTTCTGAACCTTGCTTGCTTTTGGCGAGCACCCCCCCTAGATGCAAACGGGTCTTCCGACATCGGAGCCTTACCAAGCCCTCCCGGATCTAGCCCGGGGCGGCGATAGGCCCTACCCGGAAGGCGCGAGTTTATTTTGAGCAGTTACGAAAGCGGCAAGCCTTATGGCTGAAGAAAAAGCAAAGTCACAAGCACCTGCCAAGCAGAAGACGACCCCGGGCGAATTTATCCGTCAGGTGCGTACGGAAAGCAGCAAGGTCGTATGGCCCACGCGGCAGGAAACCGTGACCACGGCGATTTTTGTCGGGATCATGGTGCTGGTGCTTTCGCTGTTTTTCCTTGGCGTAGATTCGCTGTTCGGCGCAATCGTGCAGTGGCTGCTTACGCTGGCTTAATTGTCGGGGCCTAAAGGCACCTGATCTTCATCACACACGAATAACGGACGATACTGACACTCATGGCACGCTGGTACATCATCCACGCTTATTCCGGTTTCGAAAACAAAGTGCGCGACGCGATTTTGTCCGAAGCCGACCGTCTGGGTCTGGCCGACGGAGTTGAAGAGGTCGAGGTTCCGACCGAGACCATCACCGAAGTGAAGCGCGGTAAAAAAGTGCAGGTCGAACGCAAGTTCATGCCGGGCTATGTCCTAGCCAAGCTGAACATGACCGACGATGTCTATCACCTTGTGAAAAACACGCCCAAAGTCACCGGCTTTCTGGGCACCAACAGCAAGCCGCAGGCGATTTCCGAGAAAGAAGCCGCCCGCTATTTCGGCGGTGTCGAAGAAGCAAAGAACGCGCCCAAGCAGCAGATCAGCGTCGATTACGAAATTGGCGATCAGGTCAAGGTGCTGGACGGCCCCTTCGCCAGCTTCAACGGC
>CAJXSN010000037.1 GCA_913060895.1 uncultured Sphingomonadaceae bacterium | reverse complement strand
GTATCTGAAACCGCATGGACCGGGCCAGATACACAGAGGTCAGGACACTCCCGGGTGGCGTCTCCTGCACCGCTCTCGCGATCAGCTTCAGCTTTATCTGGGCAGCGGGCGGCGCACGCGCGCTCTGTCAGATCAACAGAGCCGAGGTCAAGGCAGAGGTCCCCGCCTCTCATGCGCCGATCACGAGACACCACACAGCCACAGTGAATGTTCCATCAGGCGACGAACTCTAGCTCGTCGCCCTCATGACCCAAATCACCCGCCTTGCTCATTGCGCCCGCAACGACATCAGCCGTTAAGCAAGACGAAACCGCGGCAGGCTGATCTCTTCGTTGACCTTCTCGGTGGTGAAGGCCACGTCGAGTTCAAAGTCCAGATCGTCCGGATTAGTGTCGATCATAGAACTAATCATGCGTGGCCCCTCTTCCAGTTCGACCAGAACCACCGCATAGGGCGTATCGTTCTTGAACGCTGGACCGGGTGCCCGGTGCACCACCGAGAAAGAATGAATTTTCCCGCGCCCGCTGGCCTCTCGTTCCTCCAGATTTTCTGACTGACAGTTGCGACACGAGGCTTGATGATAATACTGGATGCCGCCGCAATCTTTGCAGTGCTGCAGAAACAGCTTGCCCTGACGAAACCCTTCCCAAAGCGGAAGGGAGTCTGGATCGGGGCTGGGCAGGGGCTTGGCAAAGGGATCGATAGCTGAGTTTGACATTACAGCGTTGCCTCCGTTCCTAGGACTGTCGTTCCAGCGCAGGCGAAACCGGCACCGAGTGCATGATAGAGACCAAGTTCGGCCCCTTCGACCTGACGGTCGCCGCATTCACCGCGCAATTGTCGGACCACCTCATGGGCATGAAAATAGCTGCCTCCATTGCCGATATGGGCATAGGATAGAAGGCCGCCATGGGTATTGGACGGGATGGCCCCGCCATACGTGATGTTGCCGTCGGCGATGAAGGGCCCGCCTTCGCCCTTCTTACAGAAACCCAGGTCCTCGACCATCATAACCACAGTGCCCGTGAAGCAGTCGTAAATCCCCGCCACATCGATGTCGGAGGGTGTGACCCCGGCCATCTTGTAGGCGTTCCTGCTGGAGGTGACGCCACCGGTGGTGGTGATCTCCGGCATCAGGAAAATATGTTCGTGGGTGAAACATTCCCCGGCGCCGAGGATATAGATCGGCTTCTTCGGGCAATCCTTGGCGCGATCCGCCGAAGTGACAATGAAGGCCGCGCCGCCATCCGATATCACCGCGCAATCGAGCTTGTGATAGGGTGTTGTCACCACTTTCGAATTCAGCACATCCTCAATGGTGATCTCAGACGTCATCTGGGCGCCCGGCGTACGCATGGCATGAGCGCGCTGGGTCACGGCGACATGGGCGAAATGCTCACGCGTTGTGCCGTATTCCTTCATATGGCGATGCGCCGTCATGGCGAAGGTATTGGCGACCGGAATGCCGAAAGGCATTTCATATTGCTGGTCGCGGCTTTCCGTCATAGAGCGCAGGGCCATGTCCGGCGTCATGCCAGTCAGCAGACTGTCGCCGATCACCACCAAAACGTTCTTGGCGTAGCCCGCATTGATGATCGCCGCAGCTTCGTTCAGGGTTGCCGCGCCGGTGGCGCCGGACACCTGCACATTGTTCGAATAGGTCGGAACAATCCCCCAATATTCGCTGAAGGCGACACTGAAGCGATGGAACGAGGTCGACATGGCTTGTGTCGAAATGACCGCGTCGATCTCGCTTTTCTGCATGCCCGATTCGGCCAGTGCCGCATTGGCGGCCTCGACCGCCAGCGCCAGCGGGCTGACGCCCGGAACCCGGCCTACCTTTTTCGATTGACCGATGCCAACGATGGCTGTTTTGCCGCGAATGGTCGGCTCAACGCCTTTTGTCATTGAAAGTTCCCTCCTTGCACAGGGCGTAGGAAACACACAGCGCTTCCTGCAATCACCTGCTTTTCAAACGTCGCCTTTTTCAAATAACGCTTTTCGGCGTCGACCTCTAGGGTCAGGGCTCGTTTTCGTTTCGTAGCCAGAACATGACGATTACGGCGAGAGTGATGGCTGAGCAGAAAACCCTCGGCACCTATTATATCCGGTTGCGACACGGCGCCAGTCCTTGAGCCTGTCTAGCTGATCTCGATCACTGTTCGGCAGTACATTGCGCCGCAATGTCACAAGAGGGGCGGTTGCGGCGTTTGTCATATGAAGCGAGGTTCTTGCGCTGCGTTCGAGCGGGGATGCAGGAGTGTATCCCTTTCTCTTCTAACGCTTCTCTGAACCAATCGGTTTCACAGCCGCGATCTTCGAGTAACCAATCGACGTTCGGCAGGCTGCTGAGCAGCGCCTTCGCCCCGATGTATTCGCTAACCCATTGCTCGGCAGTCGAAACGCAGTTTCGATGAGAGGGGGTCCGGCAGAGACAAAGAAGTTGAACCGGCGCCCTGACTGTCGCGATAGTGTCCCACCGGATGGTGTAAGAGCGCCGACCCTGTCTCTTATACACATCTCCGAGCCCACGAGACGGAC
>CAJXSN010000036.1 GCA_913060895.1 uncultured Sphingomonadaceae bacterium | reverse complement strand
GCTCTCACGCATACCGACCTGAAAGCCGACGACCTCCTTCTTTCCTTCGGGCGTCGCCCCGAGAATGACGAGAATACACTCGGCTTGAGGCTCCATCCGGGCCTGGAGGTAGACGCCCTCCGCAGATGTAGACATACCGCCGCGCCGAGAGGTCACGGCGCTGCCAACGGTCATATTCCTGCTGCCACCCCTCGGTCAGGCGCGAGATCACACTCGGCGACAGGTTCGGCGCATCTGCACCCAGGATCGCAGAGAGCGCCTCCCGGAACTCGCCGGTGGAAATGCCGCGCAGGTAGAGCACCGGCAGCAGGGCATCGAGGCTGCGCGACCGCCGCGCCCATTTCGGCAGGATGGCGGAGCTGAACCGCACCTTCTCGTCAGCAGGCCCGGCCGCGCGGTCACGCACCTTCGGGCGGCGCACATCAAGCGCGCCGATCCCGGTCTGGATGCTCCGCTCAGGACCATACCCATGCCGGACGACACGCTGCCGGCCATCCGGCAGGACCTCTTCGGCATGCTGCGCGACAAAGGCATCAGCCTCTGCCCGAAGTGCAGCGGCCAGCATCCGGCGCGCCCCGTCCCGGGCAATCTCGGTCAGCGGATCGTCAACAGATTCCGGCTGACGCAGGGCGATGATGTCGGTATCTTTCGTCATAGGCGTATCGTTCCTTCTGGAAGTTCTGGCAGGCTTGGACACCCGCCACGATACGCCGCCTTCTCAAACACCGTCACCCATTTCCCGGCATAGCTCGCTCCCATATTACAAAGGTTCCCAGAAGGGCCGTCGTAAAGTCTGCTACGCCGCGCTGGTTCCTTCGGCGTCTCGCAGAAAATGCTCATAAGCGGTGACATCGTTCCTAAACTTCCCGTAGAGGATCAGAGCGCCCGTCCCGGCCGCTTTTGCATGCAGCGTCCAATATACAGCGGGATTGTCTCGGAAAATCAGGACATCATAGTTTTCGCCATCCTGCGTATACGTCCCCGAAAGAGGTGAGTTCTGCCGCCCTTCGGTTTTACGACTCAGCGACAGCGGCACAAAACGACCGGGCTTTCGACAGCGGTGGGATGTAAAGTACCGCATAGCACCGACATAACCGATAGCGAATAAAACTAAATATGCCGCGAGCGCAAATGTAGCCGCGATCGGACGCTCCCATAGCACCACCCCGGTGAAAATAGGCACACAGAGGAACGGTACTAAAAGGATTGTCGCCACGGGATTGTCAAATTGGCCGCGGCGACTGCGTTTTTTGAGCAGGGGCAGAGCGCGGACTGCAAGATGATGGAAGTGCAAACGGTCAGGCTGATCAGTCGCTTTCCGTGTCACTCGGCGGCGAACGATTGAAAAAAACGTGTCGCATACCGGCCAGAAAAGCAAAAGCAAAATCGCCATACCCGCCATCGACGGATTCCGCGCAATCAGAATAATCCCAAGCCAAGCCAGAATATGACCGATGCCATAGGCCCCTGCGTCTCCCAAAAAGATACGTCCAAAAGGCCAATTTAACACGAAAAAGCCAAGCATTGCCGAGATCAACAAGCCGGCAACAATCTGGATGTCTACATCCCCGGTATACCCTGCAATAACGAAGAAACCCGCTGCCGCGCTCATGGTGTAGATAGATGACAGGCCATTCAACCCGTCAATCAGGTTCAGTGCGTGGCACGTCCCAGCAGACCATAGCAGCGTAATTGCAATCGCAGGAAAAATCCATTGCACAAGAATGCCCGGAAACAGCCCCAAATCCGGAACGACGGTACGGGTTAATGCAATCGCCAACGCAGCAGAAACAAATGCAGCCAAAAGTCGCGCGCGCGGGCTGACATTGCGGTGAATATCCTCACGCAAACCAACCCAAAACACAACCAGACCTGCGGCCAGCGAAAACAACAGGTCGCTTTCCAGCTGATCGGAATAATAAAAGCACCCTAGAATGATCGCCAGAACGATACCAATTCCGCCCACGCGGGGGGTAGGACGAGTATGCGTGGCTTGGCGCGCCCCTAGGTCACGCTCCATATGCTCTTGGCTCGTAAGCAAAGCAGGCCATGCGATGAAAAGCAGGCCGATAGCTAAGCTGCTAATAAACGTTGCCAATAAAATCCATGGTTCGAGCAAGACTAGATACCTCAAAAAAGCTTAGATCGTGTGCAACATGTACTACGCGCACCTTTTAGCGTCCTACAAAAGAACTGCTCTGCCTCCAGCCACAAAGTAAAACGCGCGACGATACGGAGTGCTCTTTGAGACATATTCAAATGGCTATTCAGGTCAGCCCTATAGCTTTAAAGACTTCAAAAAAATGGAATATCACCCCAAGCAGCTGATGACTAAATTACATCAGATATCCATATGTACGCCCACGCGCCAGCAGCGATTCTACACCCTAAAAACCGGAAGGATACTGCCAGATCTAGTGCAAAATGCAAGCCAAAAGAAACTGTGTTGGTAGCCGTCTCAACGGATGTCCGGCCTCCTCGACCATAGTCAAGACCTAGGCTCAGGACTCATAACCAGAATATTACGGTTGCAGCGATAGTGATGACGGAGAGGAAGACCTTCAGTCATCTGACGTAGCGGACGACCACGCGCCGCCAGTCTTTCAGGCGACCAAACATGATTTCAATCCGGTTACGTAGCGCCGCTTGTCATATTTGACTGTCTTGTCGCGTGACTTCCGTCCCGGATGGAGGGCGTTATGCCCATATCCACAAGGGCTTCGCGAAACCAATCCGCACCATACCCTCGATCGCCCAAAAGCCAGTCCGCTGCTGGAAGGCTGTTCATAAGAGCTCTCGCTCCGGTATGATCGCTAACCTGACCAGCACCTGACCAGCGGCCAGGAAGAACCGGATCGCTGATAGTGTCCCAGCCGTTGGTGTAATTTGTTCTCCGGCAAAGCGTTGTAGAACAGAACGGCGATCTTGCGTGCTGTCGCCGTGACCGCCTTCTGTTTGCCAATGCGTGATGACACCTTCGACGGCGAACTGCCGCCGACACGCCAGGGTTTGTGTCAGGGCAGCACCCCGCGGTCGATGATGTCGATGAGTTCGCTTGTGATCGATGCCGCGGCATCGAATTTTGGCTTAGCGGATTTGGCCATGATTGGTCTCCGAATTTTGAGGAAACGCGCGGCAGCCGCGCGCGCACCGGAGATACGTTCGGGAAGACAATCCACTGCAGGGCAAAGGGAACTACCTGGAACCCCTTCCCCATGCTCCGGATCCGCCATGATCCAAAGCCCACTTTCACTTTCCAAAGGCACGGAAACCACCGGCCTGCGGAGTTCCGTCCGAATGAAATCTGCTCTGCCAGCTACGGATGAATTCAGTACAGCGGTCAAGGCGACTTTTTACATCACATGATGAGCGGCGTAGCGGCGAAACCTTCATTACCAAGGCGGTAACGCCACCTCTTGCCTCGCATCAATCACAAAAAATTGGTATCACGATCTCTGTGGCACACCCAGATCCGGGAGCGAACATCCGAGGTTTTCAATCGCAGGATGTTCTGGCAATGTTCCGTCTCACCCAATCGACCCGGATCCCTGGAAGCCCCGCCGATGTGCAATCTCTATTCGCAGACCAAAAGTCAGGACGCGATGCGCCACCTCTTCGATGACGTATTGCAAGGCGACGAGGAGTTGGTGGACGCGGTTGGCAACCTGCCGCCGCTGACGGGGATCTGGCCGGACTATGTCGCGCCGATCATCCGGGCCGGTGCGGCAGGCGGCTGGCAGCTTGCCAATGCGCGATGGGGCATGCCCACGCCGCCAAAATACCTTGAAGGCAAAAAGACCGACAAGGGTGTCACCAACTTTCGCAACGTGGCCTCGCCGCACTGGCGGCGCTGGCTCGGGCTGGAACACCGCTCTCTCGTGCCGTTCACCAGTTTTTCCGAACTTAACCAGCGCCCAGGTGCTGCGCGCAACTCGCCGGTCTGGTTCGCCCTGGGCGAGGACCGGCCGCTCGGCTTCTTCGCGGGCCTGCGCGTTGTGTGGACCTCGGTGCGCAAGCTGAAGGAGGGCGAGGTGACGGCGGAGCTGTTCGGGTTTCTGACCTGCCCAGCCAATATCGAGGTCGCCCCGGTTCATTCCAAGGCGATGCCGGTGATCCTCACAAAGCCCGAGGACTGGCGCACCTGGCTGACCGCGCCGGCAAAGGCGGCGCTGACGCTGCAGCGCCCGCTGCCGGATGGGATGCTCGGAATCGTGACCAAAGGCATGCGCGAAGATGGTGGATGAGGCCCCACCACTCACCCTCGCCCCCGCGCGGGTGCATGAGGCCGAAGGGCCGGGCCGACGCGCCTTTGCGCTCTGGCAGGCCGCGCGGTATGAGGGCCCGCTGATCTGGGCGCTGCCGGCCCATGCGCCGCATCTGCCGATGCTGCGCGGCCTGCCCGAGGACGTGGGTACGCGGCTGCATGTCCTGCGGCCCGCCAGCGAGATTGACCTGATGTGGAGTGTCGAGGAATGCCTGCGTTCGCCCAGTGTCGCGCTGGTGATCGCGGAACCTGATAAACCGCTGTCTCTGATCGCCGGGCGGCGGCTGCAACTGGCGGCGGAGGCGGGGCAGACCACCGGGTTGATGCTGATCCGCGAGGGCCAGGGCAGCTACGCGGCCGAGACGCGCTGGCACTGCGCGCCGCTGGCGGGAGAAGGCCGGGACTCGACTCTGCATCACTGGGATCTTAAAAAGAACAAAAGAGGAACTACAGGATTCTGGACCACAAATTGGAATGGCAAGACGGCTGCTCTGCATCTGGTTTGCGCGGCTGGCGAGCGAGACCAGCCTGCGCAAACGTCCCGTTGAGGGACCTTTCGCCCTGACCCACCGGTCAGGGAACGCCGATCATGTGCACTGTCTGAACGTGGCGGCCCACTCGCAAGGGGTGCAACGCGGCATGGCGCTGGCCGATGCGCACGCGATCTGCCCCGGCCTCATCACCCGGCCCGCCGATCTGGGGCGCGAGGCGGCGGCGCTGGCCGCCCTGCGGCGGTGGGCGGGGCGCTATTCGCCGATGGTGGCGCGCGACGGTGCCGACGGGCTGATGGCCGACATCACCGGCGTGCCGCATCTTTTCGGCGGCGAGGCGGATCTGCGCGGCGATCTGCACGCGCGCCTGGCCCGCGCCGGGCTGAGTGCGGCCAGCGCCATTGCCGGGACCTGCGGTGCCGCCCATGCGCTGGCCCGCCACGGCGGCGGCATCATACCCGAAGGCGCACTGGCGGAGGGCATCGGCGCTCTGCCCATATCGGCCTTGCGGATCGACGGGGAAACGGCACAGGCACTCACCCGCATGGGGTTGACACACATTGCCGATTTGATGGCGCAGCCACGCGCCCCACTTGCACGCCGGTTCGGGGCCGGTCTGCTGCTGCGGCTCGACCAGGCGCTGGGGCATCAGCCCGAGCCGCTCTCGCCCGAGGCGGACCTGCCGCGCTTCAGCGCGCGGATGACCTTTCCCGACCCCATCGGCTTGCAGGCGGACGTGATGGAAGGGCTGGCGCGGCTCCTGGACCGGCTTTGCGCCATGCTCGCACAGCATCAGCGCGGCGCGCGGCGTCTGCGGCTGGAGTTGCACCGGGTGGATCATGAGACGGCACAGGTCGAGATCGGTCTTGCGCGGCCGATGCGGGATGCGAGCCGCATCAAGGCGCTCTTTGCCAAGGGCGTCGATGAGGTCGATTCCGGGTTCGGGATCGAGGCGATGCGCCTGGCGGCGCATGTGACCGAACGTCTGGCGCCCGAGCAGATCGGCCGGGGCCGCCCCCTACGCCAGGAGGACGCCTTGGCCGATCTCTTCTCGACGCTCGGCAATCGGCTGGGGTTCGAGCGGGTGCTGCGGCTGCTGCCCGCCCAAAGC
>CAJXSN010000035.1 GCA_913060895.1 uncultured Sphingomonadaceae bacterium | reverse complement strand
GCGCCGCCGGCAGCGGCAGCGAATACAGCTCGATCACCGCATGGGCGTTCTCGCAAAGCTGGTAGCCGCTGCGCTGGAGTGCGTGGCGCAGGCCGTCGCCCACCGTCGCTCTGGCATCCGCTGGCATCGCCACGTCGATGACCTGCAGCAGCAGGTCACGCTGGGCCGCGGTGGGAACAAGCTCCACGAGCGTGTAGCGGCCATAGCGCACCACCGGAATCAGTTCAGGTGACTGCGGCGCTGTGTCGGCTTCCTCGACAAGAGGATCAACGGGCGGTGCGGCGGTGGTGGCGCAGCCGCCGCTCAACACAGCGGTGATCAGCAGGCCGCTGCCGGTCAGGCGCCGTAGAAGTTGGGTTGCTGGCATGGTTCGGCTCTCGATGGCGATGAGCCGATACCTTCGCCGGGCAGACCGAATCGTTCAGCAAAGAATACGAAAGAGTCTTGGATCGCTTTGTTCGCGGGTGTAGGTTGGAAGTATGAGTCTTCGGAGGTTGAGTCAGCGCAGGCTTGTAGGGAAGGCGGTGAATAACTAACGGTGTTGCCGACGATGGGCTGATATTATTCGTAAGACATATTGCAGGGGGTGTGCATGCGGATCTCACGCGTTAGGCTGATCAATTTCGCCAATTTTTCGGATGTTGATATAAAGACTGGCGATAGCATCGTTATCGTTGGTGAGAATAAAGTCGGAAAAAGTAACTTCATTCGTGGATTACAGCTGATTCTCGACCCAGGATTGTCCGAGCGTGACCGGCAATTGAGCATAGAGCACTTCTGGGATGGCCTGGTTGAAGACAAGATCGGTAAAATCATCGAAGTCTCGGTGGACTTGACCGACTTCACTGATAACCCGCGGTTGATGGCTCATCTCAACGATTGTGTGATTGATCCAGGCCCACCCATGACGGCCCGTCTCACCTATCGCTTCCAGCCCAAAGCCGGACTGGGACGCGCTCCGGAATCGTTGAAAGACTATGAGTATGTGATCTTTGGTGGTAACGACCCCGAAATGCACGTCGGTAGTGCGTTTCGCCGCATGTTGCCAATAGACGTCCAGGTGGCACTGCGTGATGCTGAGAAGGATCTCGCGAGTTGGCGCAATTCACCATTGAGACCCCTCATCGAAGATCTTGCCGAGTCGTTGGACGAAGACGCCCGTGAGGAGATTCAAAATCAGGTTGACGACGCACAGCGGGAACTAGCTGGCCACGCCCAAGTGGTTGCGACGGCGAACCGGATCAGCGAGCGGTTGATCTCCATTGCTGGTGAGCAGCATGCTGTGCCTGTGTCGCTTGGACTCGCTCCAACTCGGGTGGATGCGCTGCTTCGCAGCTTGCGATTGTTAATTGACAATGGAATTCGCGGCGTCGGTGACGCTAGTCTGGGAACCGCGAACCTGATCTTCCTGGCATTGAAGAGCCTCGAACTCGACCGCCTCGTGTCTGACGGAGAACGTGACCATACATTCTTTGTGGTTGAGGAGCCCGAAGCGCACCTGCACCCGCACGTTCAGCGCCTTGTCTATCGTTATTTCCTTGGCACCGGAGGGGATGAAAACGAGGAAGATGCTCCGCTAACAACGATCCTTACAACTCACTCCCCACACATTGCAAGCGTTACGCCGATTAGATCCATCGTTCTGCTACGTCATGACGTGGGGGCAGGCAAGACTGTCGCCGTTTCAACTGCGAATGCGCCGTTCACACAGAGGGATGAAGAAGATCTACAGCGCTACATTGATGTCACGCGTGGCGAGATTTTCTTTTCTCGGGGGGTCATTCTGGTCGAAGGCGACGCAGAGCGTTTCCTGGTCCCCGCGTTCGCTGAGGCGCTTGATATCCACCTCGATATGCTTGGGATTACCGTGTGCTCGGTTGGCGGAACTAACTTCACGCCGTATGTGAAGCTCCTAGGCCCTGAAGGACTGGATATTCCTCATGTCATCCTGACGGACTATGATCCGGTCAATGGCAAGGCTCCGCTGGTTCGCCGGCGACTGATCAATCTTCTTGACGTGGTTGAAGACGAGTACGACCACTCGGAGATGGAGACAGATGACGTAATTGAGCTTGCCGAGGAGTTCGGATACTTCGTGAACGAGAACACACTGGAAACGGAGTTGTTCGCCGGTGGGTTGGCTGAGTCGATGCGGGATGTAATTCAGCAGGAATTGCCGCAACTGAGGCAAGCAACCCGAGAAGCATTGCAGCAGTGGGTGGATGACTTAGACCAGGTCGATGAAGAACGGCTGCTGAAGCTTATCGAAAGAATCGGAAAGGGACGATTCGCTCAGGCCCTTGCACGCTCAGTGTCCGAGGATACTTGCCCGCACTACATCCGTTCCGCGCTGGAGCATATCCGCAATGCCGTCGCGTAGTTTCAGCACAGCCTACCTGGCCCAGGCTGCCGAGCTGGCCGGAAATCCTGGTCAGTTGGCGGCGTACAACTCCCAGGGACATTGCGTGGTGCTCGCCGGCCCTGGAAGCGGAAAAACCAAGACGCTTGTGCTGAAGCTGGCTCGCATCTTGGCCGAAGACGTGCAGGCACCGCGTGGTGCTGCGTGCATCACCTACAGTCAAGAGTGCGCACGCGAATTAACCCGTCGGCTTGAAATGTTGGGGCTGCGGGAGGCGCCAAACCTGTTCATCGGCACCGTCCACGGATTCTGCCTACGCCATCTGTTGATGCCATATGGACGCTTAGCTGATCTACCGATTCAGTTTCCCCTCTCAGTGGCATCCCAGCGAGTGAGTGATCGTTTGATCAGGCAGTCCGGAGACGAGCTCTTTGGGGCCAACCATCCTTACAAAGCTATCGATCTTGGACGGCATCGCCGATCCGTACTGAACCGAAACAGCGTTGCCTGGCGTAGCGAGGAAGAACTTGCCGCCTGGGCCGAAGCCTACGAGGCGGCACTGCGCCAAGGGGGGCTGATCGACTACGACGACATGGTGGTCTATGGCCAGCGCCTGATCGCTGAGCATGATTGGGTACTGCCTCTGGTGCAGGCGAAATTTCCGGTGCTGGCGGTAGATGAATATCAGGATTTGGGGGTTGCACTCCATCGCATCGTCAAGCGCCTGGCTTTTGATGGTGGCGTGCGCTTGTTCGCAGTCGGTGATGCAGACCAGTCGATCTACGGTTTCACAGGGGCCGATGGCGCGTTGCTCATGGAGCTAGCTGAGCGTGAAGACATCGAGCCGGTCAGACTTCAATTGAATTATCGCTCAGGGGCAGGCATTGTCAGCGCTTCAGAAATGGCGTTGGGTGAGGATCGTGGCTATCGGGCGAACGACCCGACCCGTCAGGCGACTATCGAGTTTGTGCTGTGCCCTGATGGGCTCGCAGATCAGGCCGCACACGCCGTCGCGCAGATCATTCCGGTGGCCTTGGACTCCAAGCCAGGACGAACGCTGGGCGATATCGCAATCTTGTATACGGACTATCGCGCAGGCGATATTGTGGCCAAGGCCGTGGCAGCCGGCGGTTTCGATTATATCCGCGTGGACACCGCCGCGCCTTACCGTAAAGTTGCCTTGACGAGTTGGGTAGAAGACTGCGCCGCATGGTGTGCGGGTGGCTGGCGTATCGCGCGTCCGCAACTGCGTGGATTGATCGACCGTTATCTCGCATTTCATCGAGCGAACTTGGACGATGCGCAGGCTCGACGCGAGGGGCAGGAGCTAACCGCTCTGTTGTGGGCGTTGCGCGCCGATCAGCAGTCCGCACGTGATTTTGTCGCATCACTGCGCAACGGCATCTTGGATCGTCTGTTGGTTGCTGAATCGTCGCTTGCCGATCAGAAGGAACAACTGGATCGCATGACGGCGGCGCTTGCCGAAGGTGGCGCGCTGGCTACGCTGGACATTGCGAGTCTGGGCGGACGTGATGGTTCGCCGGATCACCTGAACCTGCTGACACTTCATTCCGCTAAGGGATGCGAGTACGACGTGGTCATTATGGTCGGTCTCGACTATGGGAGTTTGCCATGGCGAAAACTGAGTCCAGAGAAGTTGCGCGAGAGTCGCCGGCTGTTCTATGTGGGACTCACACGCGCCCGCGACGAGGTTCACATGCTGTACTCGGGATTCGTTGAAGGGCGCTATGGTCCGATGCGCCATGGGCGCTCACCATTCCTGGATGAATTAGAGGCACGAATGCGTGCTGCGAACCTCTGAGCGACTATATAAGGGTTGGGGCTGTATCAGAATCGCATGGGCTCCGGATGAGTTAATACCGGTTCTTAACTAAATATCTGCCGCGCGCTGGGCTGCGGCACGTTCGCGCGCAAGTTGGGCGGCACGAGACATCGCATCTAGGTTGTCGATGCACCAAAGACCATCTACGCAAAGAAAGCGATCACTAAGCACTGCTTCGAGTAAATCCGGAAGACTGGCGGTGAAAAATCCAGCACCTGTGATCGTGGTGGTCGGCTCCAACTCGAGCATTGCTATAGGCACATCTGCGAGACATGGGCCGAAGTGCCCGGCTGGAGGGAATTTTCCTCCGAACTCGGTCCGCAGTCGCTCCTTGCTCATGCTCCTCGTGAGAGTGCTGTATCTCTCTTGTCTTAGCAACCAAAGCGCCTTGATGCCCTCGGCCCGATATTTCTTTTGCCGGGTACGGTAGTCACGCAGCGACTGATATGACCTTTGGATCTCGATAGCCAACTTGGCCTCGCCACGCTCGCCCCAGACATCGGCTTTCCAGCGGCTGGTTTCGCTGCTCCCTGGAACCTCAACCGAGGCTCGGCAACCAAGATCCTCCAAAACGCTGCGCACCAGTATCTTGGCCGCGAGGTGCCACTGGCTTTCTTCGGAAGTGCTGCAGGCACCGCTTAGATGCGCGAAGAAAGGATGGCCATTGGCACTGATCTTGGGGACGGCTGGAGCATTGCAGCATGGCATTAGCAGATCGCCGACGTGATAGTTCCGTTGCAGCCCCAGCCACTGGGCCTGCGACATGCGCAGTGCATTCGCGACGCCAGTGCCATTCGCGTAGGCTGCTTCGATCACCATGACCATCATGCCCCTCGAGATCTGCGTATGTCCGCCCAGTTTAACGACCCCGACGCTGGGCGTCATGGCGACGATTGAAGGTACTGTGCAGGAATAAAAAAAGCCGGCGCCCAGAGGGACGCCGGCATGAACGAGAGTATCAGGCCGCGACGAGTTGCCGGGCCAGGGCGACCTCGATCGAATCGCCGTCCTGGTTGAGCACATCCAGCCCCGATTCCGGGACGTCGCCGGAGGTGCTCTGCGATACCAGGATCTTCTTCGCCATCAGGGCCAAGCACGTCATCTGCGACGTGGCCGCATACCCCAGGTAGATCACCTTCACATGCTGCTTCTGGCCGATCCGCCATGACCGGCGCGCGGCTTGTTGCAACGTGTAGATGTTCCACCCCGACTGCATGAACACAATCGTGGGGAACTCCAGCAAATCCAGGCCGGTTTTCACCAGTTCCGGATTCGTGATGAGGACGTCGATCCCGCGATCGAGCTGCTCGGCAATCCAGTCTTCGCGGCGAGAGGCATCCACGCTTGCGCGCAGTACCGCCACCCGAAAACCCTCTTGCTCCAGCAACATCTTCAAACGGCTGGTGGTATCGCGCGTGCCGGTGTAGACGGAGTACACCAGGGTCTTACGACCCGCGGCTTTCTCCTCGCGGCAGATGTCGATCAGCTCACGCTCTTTCGGCATGATCTCCAGCTCGTTGAACTGGGCCGGTGTGAAGGCCAGGACCTGGCGCGTACGCGGGTGGCGCACGGTTTCTGCCCGGAAGCAGCAGTCGGACCACGCCAACAGCACATTGAGGACTACGCCCAGCAAGGTGGTATCCCGCTTGCGCAGGGCCTCCTTGAGTTCCGCCGTCAGGCTGGCGGCCAGATTGCGGTAGGCGTCGGCCTGCCCGGCATCCATGGCGACCTCCCGGAACTCTTCGTCATACGGCGGCAGCACGCCGCCGATGTCTCTGAGCTTGAGGAAGATCGTGTACGGCAGCACGCAGCGCAGTACGCCTTTCGGCCCGAACCCGGGTGCCTTGACCGTTCTGACGGTGATCTTCGAGCCTTTGGCGGTCTTGTGGGCCGGCCCGT
>CAJXSN010000034.1 GCA_913060895.1 uncultured Sphingomonadaceae bacterium | reverse complement strand
GCGGCCGAAATGTTCGAGAATGGTTTGCGGCCCGCAATCATTTCGCCATAATGTTCGAGGATCGCTTCAATGCGTGACTGTATCTAAAACCCGCATGGGCCAGGCCAGATACACAAAGTTCATGACACTCCCTGCCAAGGTGCTTCCCCAAGAAGAGAAATGCCTATTTCGTCTTAACAGATTTCCGCGCCGTATAAACAAACCAATCTCCTTTTTGAGATGCTGACGGGCCATTGTTCATCATTGGTCCCTGCGGCTCACAAATTAAACCATGGAGATTGAGACGTGACGTATCAAAAAAACAATTCCCTTAGTGCCATCGCCGCAGCCGAGCGCGCCCCAAGTGAAAAGTTGGCAGCTGCCAACTTTTTCGAAACGGTATTAGAAATCTTTCCAAACGAAATCGATGATAGCACCGGTATCATAGACCGATATTCGCATTCTACTCGCGATTTTGATGGCTTGAAGGAAAGCATCGAGCGGAATGGACAGCAACAACCCATACTGGTTGGTTCGTGCGACCCGAAAACAGGCAAGTACCCGATAATAGCCGGACGTAATCGACTTCGTGTTGCTTCACTCTTGGGGATCAGCCTCAAAGCTATTGTGCGACCGATTGACGGTGAAGAGAGGTTGGTGGCGCAGCTGCAAGAAAACATTTCCAGAAGCGACTATACGGTTGGTGACAAGATTGGCATCATGATCGAGTTGAAGAAGATGTCCTTCAAGCAGGTTCGCATCGCCGAAATGATGAGTGTCTCGAAAACCGACATCTCAAAGTTACTTGGGTTGTACGAAAAGTTAGTGGACCTGGCGGGGTCACATAACTTTGCGAGGGCGCTCCTCGCGTCCAAGGCTGGTAGACCCAAATGGCAAAACTTGGTCAAGGCACTGGAAGAATTACCGCACGGTTCTCGGAGTAAAATTTGTGAGAAGGTTGTTGAAGATCTTCAGGGCGAATGTGACGCGGATCCAATATCTTTGGCGATATCGGCTATCAAACATGAAATGAAAACCTCGCAATCTGTGACCGATTTCCTGCCACTTGAACGATCATACAAGGAAGCGTCAGAGGCCTTGTCAAACGCCACTTTAAACACGCGCGACCTGTGTGAGTTGAAGTGCGAGGGTGATCCTCATGTAAACGCGCTCCTCCAGAAGGCTATTCAGATCGAACACTCGACTTTGAAAGCAATGATCATCGAACGCTTTGAGGCGCTGGTAGCAAAGTCACTTGGTGGCGCAAAAAACCTTGATCGGGGGATGCAATGACCAAGGTTATTAGTTTGGTCGGTCAGAAGGGCGGTAGCGGAAAATCTACAATTGCAGTTCATCTTGCGATGGAAGCCCTCCTGAAGAAAGAAGGTAGTCAGGTAGCAATTATCGACATGGACCCGCAGGGGTCAGTCCTGGAATGGTCTCGAATGCGGGGAGATGCGAACCCTGTGGTGGTTCACGGTACGCCGGAGACGCTGAATGATATCTTGGGTCAGGCCGCTGACGATGGTTTCGACTATGTCGTACTGGATACACCCGGTCGGCGAGATTCAACCCTGGTCGAGCTCGTAGCTGCCAGGTCTGATCTAATTCTATTGCCGCTGCGCCCGTCGCTTTTTGACGTGCGCGCTGTCGCGGATACAGTCCGCCTTCTTAGATCCAAAGCCTATAAAATGCGATTTCTGCTGTCTCAAAGTAACCGCGCCATTGGGACCGCCTGCCTGACGCTTTGGCAATGATCTAAGAGACGTCGCTAATGACGTCATTACTGACGTCTCTTATGTGGGGCCTGTGATGCGTGGCGAAATTCTTGGGGCGGAGCGGCGGCGCTTTTGGCATGACGACGACAAGCTTGAGATAGTCGCGTCGGTTGGGATTGCCGGGGCGAGCGTGACGCAGGTTGCGCAGCGCCATGAGATTAAGCGACAACAAATTTACGCGTGGCGACATGAACTGAAGAAGAAAGGCTTGTGGTCGCCTGATGCTGGTGCGCTTTTCTTTCCGGTGGATCTGCCGGTGGCGCAGGCACCGGTCGCTGAGGCACCGCCTTCAGTTGCTGTTGAATTGCGCCTGCATGGCGGGCGCAGTTTGCATTTTGAAAGCACGATTGATCCTGCTGCGCTGTCGGCGCTGATCCGTGTGGTTGACGCTGCATGATCGGCCCGGGCACCGGTGTGCGTGTGTATCTGGCCTGCGGCGTCACGGATATGCGCAAGGGGATCGCAGGGCTGGCGGCGCTGACCCAGGACGTGTTGCGACAAAAGCCTACCAGTGGGGCGGTGTTTGCGTTTCGAGGCCGTCGGGGTGATCGGATCAAGCTTCTGTTCTGGGATGGGCAGGGCTTTTGCCTCTATTACAAAGTGCTCGAACGGGGCCGTTTCCCTTGGCCGAGCGCCAAGGATGGAGCTGTGCGACTGACCTCGGCGCAGCTTGCGATGTTGTGGGAGGGGATCGATTGGAGGCGTCCAGATTGGGGTGCTCCACCCGCTCGGGTGGGGTGATTTTGCGCCGGAATTTGCGTTATTTATATGGTGCTTTGACCTGACTTTTGGTAGTCAGGCGCATGTCTGAACACGCCGAAAACCTCCCCGATGATCCCGCCGTTCTGAAGGCGATGATCGCGGCTTTGCAGGCAGAAAACGCCAAGATATCGGCCACGTTGCGCGTCCATGATCAGTTGGTTCAGGCGCTTCGCCTACGGATCGCCAAATTGCAGAAACTGGCTTTCGGCAAGTCCTCAGAAAAGATCGAGCGCGAGATCGAACAGTTGGAGCTGGCGCTTGAAGATCTGCTGGTCGCGGTTGCTGAGGAAGATGACGCACCCATCAACGAAGGGCAGGATGAACCTTCACCAGAGGCTGCCGATGCACCCGCTTTGCGCCGCCGACCACGTGTCTCGGATACGACCCCGCGCGAACGCCGTGAACTGGACCCCGGCACCTGCTGCCCGGACTGTGGCGGCGATCTGCGCGTGGTGGGTGAGGATGTCAGTGAATTGCTCGATATGATCGCTGCCCAGATGAAGGTAGTCCAGATCGCCCGGATCAAGAAATCCTGTCGGCGCTGCGAGCGGATGGTGCAGGAAGCAGCACCCAGTCGTCCGATCCCCGGCAGTATGGCAGGGCCGAACCTGCTGGCCCATGTGCTGGTCTCGAAGTTCGACGATCACCTTCCTTTGTATCGCCAGCACGAGATCTTTGAGCGTATGGGCGCGGACATCCCCGAAAGCACGCTGGTCGGCTGGTGCGGACGCTCCATGAAGACCTTGTCGCCGCTGATTGAACGGATTGAGGCTGACATCATGGGCAGCGACCTGCTGCACGCAGATGACACACCGATCCGGGTGCTGGACCGCTCAAAGCGCGACAAGGGTCTTGGCAAAGGGGTCAAGCAAGGCCGGATCTGGGCCTATGTGCGCGATCAACGCCCATGGGCGGGTGCATCGCCACCGGGGGCCGTCTATCGGTTTGCACCGAACTGGAAGGAAGAGCACGTTCTCAGCCATCTGGCCAACGCCCGCGGCATTCTGCAAGCGGACGGCTACAAAGGCTATGCCAAGCTCTACGCGCCTGAACCCGATGGCAAACCGCGCTTGCGCGAGGCGGCCTGTTGGGCGCACCTACGGCGAGACTTCCACCACTTTTGGGTCTCAACTAAGTCCGAGATCGCCCGCGAAGCACTCGACCGGATCGGCAAGTTCTACGACATCGAGCGCGATATCAACGGCCAGACCGCTGACGTGCGTCATGCGACGCGCCAAAAGCTGACCCAGCCAAAGGTCGCGGCCTTCTTTGTCTGGTCCGAACAACAGCTCCTGCGCATCCCGGGTAAAAGCGACTTGGCCAAAGCCTTCCGCTACGGTCTCGCCCGGCAGGATGCTTTCAGCCTGTTTCTGTCTGACGGGCGTGTGGCCATCGACAACAATCCCGCTGAACGCGCCCTGCGCCCGATTGGAATTGGACGTAAGAATTGGTTGTTTGCTGGAGCCGATACCGGGGCGGAAACGCTCGCGCGTGCAATGACCGTCATTGAAACCGCCAAGCTGAACGGTCTCGACCCGCTGGCCTATCTGGCTGACATCCTCGACCGTATCCACGATCACAAGATCAACCGGCTGGATGAATTGCTGCCGTGGAATTGGGTGCCGCTGGACGCTGCCCATTCACCGGCCACCTGATGGCTGCCGTGCCCCATGTCTGCAGCATCGATTACGTAGCCAGAATGTTGGGCGAGGATGCCCAACTTCTTGAAGCGATCATCTCCAACGACGACAACCTGACCTATGGAAACATCGTCAGCGTTTACGTCGGGCCCGACGAAACAAGCACCGCACTGACCGATGACGGGATCCAAGAGCTGACGGAAATGATCCGCGCCGCTCGTATCACCAACAAAACATGGCATGAGTTCCTTGATGACTTCGTGGATGACATCGATCTGGTGGCACGCATCAAAGCTAAATCACCGCGGTAGCAATGGGGCGGTTACCGTCATACCAACGAAATTGTCTTGAAATTCCTGCTCTATGTCTTTTCGTCTGGGGGCCAAAACTTCGGCGGCGGGGCGATTGTGGCGTAAGCGGTGTCTGGCCCCCACCTTCCTGACATTGGCATGATTTGAGACCCAGATCCTGTTGGATAGTAGGAAGTGAGTTTCTCCATGGAGAGTACGAGAGAGTTTCTCAAAGGTTTGGGCGTTGATGTCTCACAGACCGGGCACCGTCGGTGGCCGGATGATCTGAAGGCGCGGATTGTGGCGGAAACGCTGGTGCCTGGGGAGACGGTGAACGCAGTTGCGCGCAAGTATGACATGCGTGCTAACCATCTGTCGGCATGGCGGCGGATGGCCAAGGATGGGGAGCTTGTTTTGCCAGCAGCGGATCCTGAGGCGGAATTTGCCCCGCTGGTGGTTTTTGATGGGGAACCGCCACGGCCTTTAGAAGAACCTGAGACAGCGGCCTCGATGATCGAGATCATCGCCGGGTCAGTCGCTGTTCGGCTGGACGGTACCACGCCAGCCGCCCGCATTGCCGAGATTGTGCGCGCGCTTGGTGTTGGCGCGTGATCTTCCCGTCGAACCGGGTGCGCATTCTGGTGGCGACCGGGCCTGTGGACTTCCGCAATTATGTGGCGACGGTTATTATGCGGAGTCGAGTATGCCGTTTCGTTGCTGATGCCATTTTTACTGTCGGTTAGACAGACCATGCACGCATATGCACTCCGCATAACTATGCTTTCTCGCGATGGTTTCACATCGTGAGGAGATAGAAGATGGATACCCAAAATCGTAATCGCTGGTTCCTGAATCCGGGACCAGTCTTGTCTTGGATCGATCAGTTCGCTGCCGAGCTTGCTGCTCAGAGATATTCGCCGCTGACCATCGATGGCTACAGGGCTTCGGCTCGCCATTTCGTGGTTTGGCTCGAAGGCGTTTGCATCTCGATCGACGAAGTTGATGACGGCGTTCTTCGTCGCTTCGCCTCCCACCAGTGCCGATGTCCCGGTGGGCGGCGATGGCAGCATGTTTCGCAAAAATACGCGCGCCGCGCCGGAAGGTTCGTTGTTTTCCTGCGACATGCGGGCGTCGCACCACCGGCGCTGAAGGCCGCGTCAGAGTATCCCCTGCTGGACGAGTATCAGCGCTGGTTGCGTGTGCATCGGGGATTGTCGGAACGGACGATCGCCCGCCATCACCGCATCCTCCACAAGCTGTTGCCGGAACTTGGCACTGCAACTCTCGATTATGACGCCACCCGGATTCGCAGTGTTGTCCGCAAGTGGCGGGAACAAACCGGGCCGGCCGACCTGAGGACCATGACAAGCGCCTTGCGCAGCTTTCTTCGTTTCCTCGCCGGCGCAGGCCTGTGCCGGCCTGATCTTGATCACGCCATTCCGCCGGTCTTGCAATGGCGCCTTTCGTCGTTGCCGCGATATCTTGCAGCAGCCGATGTCGAACGCGTCATTGCATCCTGCGATCTACTCGCCAGGGGGCGCCTGCGTGACCGGGCGATCTTGCTTCTGCTGGCGCGCCTGGGGTTGCGGGCCGGGGATGTGGCTGGCCTCAAACTAAGCGACATCGACTGGACGTCGGGTGTCCTGCACTTGAATGGCAAAGCCCGTCGCCAGGTTCGGCTGCCGTTGCCGCAAGAGGTCGGCGATGCGCTTCTGGTGTATATCGAACAGGAACGACCGCGCCTGCCTCAGGAAGCGGTCTTTCTGATGATGGTTGCCCCCTATCGGTCATTTGCGCAGTCCAGCCATGTCTCGACGATTGTAGCGCTGGCGTTGAAGCGTGCAGGCATTTCCGACCCGCCATCGGCCGGAGCTTCCTTGCTGCGCCATTCTGCGGCGACTTCGATGCTGCGATCGGGGGCCACACTCGAGGCTGTCGGCACGGTGCTGCGTCACCGTTCCCTCGATATGACTGCGCATTACGCCAAGGTCGATATCGCGATGCTGGCGCAGATCGCCCAACCCTGGCCGGGAGAACCGGCATGCTGAGTCAGCTCCTCGCCGATCATGTAGTGCTGCACCGGGCGTTGGGGTTCAAATTCCGGACACAGGGCAG
The DNA here is from genome assembly GCA_913060895.1 of uncultured Sphingomonadaceae bacterium. Taxonomy (GTDB): domain Bacteria; phylum Pseudomonadota; class Alphaproteobacteria; order Sphingomonadales; family Sphingomonadaceae; genus CAJXSN01. The sequence goes on along the minus strand of CAJXSN010000034.1, from coordinate 3,739 downwards.
TCTTCTGCGCAACTTCGTCGCCTTTGCCGAAAGCCGCAACGAGCAGGTCGTAACGACAGCCACCGTGCGCGAGTGGGCACTACAGGCACCTTCGCGGGAACAAAGACGCAACCGGCTTTTGACAGTACGCCGCTTCGCACTCTCGCTCCGTGCCGAGGACCCGCGTCATGAAGTTCCCGCCGTCGATCTATTCGGCAGCGCCAGTTATAAGCGGCGCACGCCTTACATCTACAGCCCCGTTGAGATCCAACGGCTGATCGACGCTGCGCGGCAACTTGGCCCCGACGGCTCGATCCGACCGCTCACCTACGCCACGATGTTCGGGCTAATCGCGGCCACCGGCATGCGCGTTTCGGAAGCGCTGGCCATGCGGTTGCCGGACGTGACCTCTGACGGGCTTATCATTGCCCAGACCAAGTTCAAGAAGAGCCGACAGCTGCCGCTGCATCCAACGACGCGACGCGCACTTGACGGGTATCTCGCGACGCGCCTGAAGGCGGCCAGTCCGAGCGATGCATTATTCATCTCGCCTCAGGGCACGCCGCCCGCCTATCCGACCGTGATAACGGTCTTCCTGCAGGTCATACGATCGATCGGCTTGCGCGGCGCGGCAGGAACACCGGGGCCCAGGATTCACGATCTTCGCCACACGTTTGCCGTTCGCTCTCTCGAGTCCTGTGCGCACGATTCCAAGTTGGTGGCTCGGCATATCACGGCCCTCAGTACCTATTTGGGGCACGCCCATGTCACCGATACATACTGGTATCTCGAGGTGACGCCCGAACTGATGGCGCACATGGCGGCTGCCAGCGAGGCATTCCACAGCGGGGTGTCGAGATGACCGACCTTGCCAAACATCTCGCTGCCTTTCTGCGTGAGCACCTTCCCCATGAGCGCCGCGCAAGCGTTCATACTTGCGACGCCTACGCCTACAGCTTCCAATTACTGGTCACATTCGCCGCCGGTCGATTGCGCAAGCGACCGTGCTTGTTGCAAATCGAGGATATTGACGTGCCGACCATCCTCGCCTTTCTCGAACACATCGAACAGGTGCGCGACAACAAGGCCCGTTCGCGCAACGCGAGGCTCGCCGCAGTGAAGTCCTTCTTCCGCTATCTCGAGCACCGTGTGCCTGCCGTGCTGGACCAAGCGCTTCGGGTACATGCCATACCGATGAAGAAGATCGATCAGGGACTTGTGGCGTCACTTTCGCGGGCCGAAGTGCAAGCGCTGCTCGATGCGCCGGATCGACGAACAGCATCGGGCATCCGTGATCGAGCCATGCTGCATCTGGCTTTTTCCGGAGGGCTGCGCGTTTCCGAACTCGTCGGCGTCGGACTCGACCAATTCGACGGGCGATCGCCAGCCAGCATCCACATCATCGGCAAAGGACGAAGAGAACGCGTGCTGCCGCTCTGGCAGGAGACCGCTGCCGCAATGCGCGCCTGGATCGCGATCCGACCCGAAGTTGGCGACACAGCGCTCTTCCTGAACAATGCCGACAGGATGATGACGCGATCCGGTTTCGAATATATTCTCAAAAAGCACGCCGCTGCAGCGGCGGGCATCGCACCCACTCTAGCGACCAAGTCAATAACGCCCCATGTCCTGCGGCACAGCTGCGCAATGCACATGCTTCAGGCGACCCGCGACATTCGCAAGGTCGCACTGTGGCTCGGTCACGCCACGCTTCAGAGCACCGAGATCTACTTGCGCGCGGATCCAACCGAAAAACTCGAGATGCTCGACGCGCTGGCCCCGCTCGGCATCAAACCAGGCAAATTCCGGCCACCCGACAAACTGCTCGCGATACTTGCCGCGCGATAGATAGTTATGCGGAGTTGAGGGAGCCGGACCTCCCCGGCAAAGCTCAGATCAGCGCCTTCGACTCCGCATAATAACCGTCGCCACATAATTGCGCTTATGCAGTGCTCTGCATAAGCGCAAAGGTCATGATGGCCTCACCGCGATGGTTCAGTCCGTGCTTCGAAAGGACCCGTTCACTGGGACAGTGTTCGTGTTCCGGGCCAAGCGTGCGGATCGGCTGAAGCTGCTCTATTGGGACGGAACCGGTCTTGTCATGGCGTACAAGCGGCTGGAGGAAACGACCTTTACGTGGCCCGCGATCAAGGACGGTATGATGGCGCTGAACCATGCCCAATTTGAGGCTCTGTTTGCAGGTCTTGATTGGCGCAAGGTGAAGGCATTGGAGACACGGCCACCTGCTGCGGCAGAGTGAATCAGGGCGACAAATAGGGGCGGCATTTGGCTCGGGACAGGGCTATAAACCTGCCTATGACTGCGCCTGCCAAAGACCTTGATCTGTCCATCCTGCCGTCCGAATACCGCGCTGCGTTCGAGGCGCAGGTCGCGCGTGTGGCGGCGCTGGAGGAGCAGGCGAAACGCCAGGAACACCTTATCGCCGAGTTGCAGCAGGCGCTTTACGGCAAGAAGTCCGAGAAGCTGAACGACGACGACCGTCAACTCGCCTTCGAGGACCTTGAGGTCGCCCTTGCCGAGGTCGACGCGCAAACATCGGTGCAGGCCCCTGAGGGCGAAAAACCGAAGCGCAAAAAGATCGCCAAACGCAATCGCGGCAACCTGCCTGAGGATTTGCCCCGCATCGAACGTGTGATTGAGCCCGACAGCCTGAGCTGCCCGTGCGGGTGCGGGGTGATGCATAAAATCGGCGAGGACCGTCATGAACGGCTCGACATTTTGCCCGCCCAGTTGCGCGTCATCGTAACTGTCCGTCCTAAATACGCCTGCCGCTCATGCACCGATGGGGTGACCCAGGCACTATCGCCCTGGCTGATCGAGGGCGGGTTGCCCACGGAAGGGGCCATCGCGCATGTACTGGTATCGAAATACGCGGACCACCTTCCATTATATCGACAGAGCCAAATCCTGGCTCGATCCGGCATCGACATTCACCGATCCACGCTGGCAGATTGGATCGGTGTGGCAGGCTTCCATCTCGCGCCTGTCGTCGACAGGCTAGCCGAACATCTGAAGGCGTCCACGAAGCTCTTCATGGATGAAACGACAGCCCCCGTACTCGACCCCGGACGTGGGCGTACGAAAACCGGATATCTCTGGGCACTGGCCCGCGACGATAGGAACTGGGGCGGTGATGATCCTCCAGGGGTGGTTTACTTTTATGCGCCGGACCGCCGAGGCGAAAACGGAGAAAAATTCCTGGCTGGCTTCAACGGCATCCTGCAAATCGACGGGTACACCGGCTACAATCGGCTGACCAAATCATCGCGCAAGGGCGGTGACCCTATCACCGTGGCTTATTGCTGGGCACATGCTCGTCGAAAGCTCAAAGAGGTCTTTGACCGCGACGGTTCGGAAATCGCCGCCGAAGGGCTGCGCCAGATCGCCGAAATCTATGCCATCGAAAAAGACATCCGTGGCACATCCCCCGGCCAACGCTTGTCCGCCCGTCAGGCGCGATCCGCTCCTTTGGTCGCAGCTTTCGGAGAATGGCTTCAGGCGCAGCGTTTGCGGATCTCGGCCAAGTCACGCCTCGGCGAGAAACTGGCCTATATCCATCGTTAGTTCAGCCTGAACAAGTCAGAAACCACTGATTTTACTTATCGATCCCGCCAAAACTGTAGCTTGAAATTGCAGGGTTTCGTATACTGGGTTTCGAAACCTTGCAAATTCCGGAGCCGTGATGAAGCCTCATCCTGTCTCTTATACACATCTGACGCTGCCGACGATCTACTCTGTG
>CAJXSN010000033.1 GCA_913060895.1 uncultured Sphingomonadaceae bacterium | reverse complement strand
ACAGAGTAGATCGTCGGCAGCGTCAGATGTGTATAAGAGACAGGCTTCGGGAGCGGCCGTTTCAGCCGCTTTCTCGCTGCCTTTTTCGCCGGGCTTCACCAGCTTGCGGCGACGCTTTACCTCGACCGCGACCTTGTTGGTCCGGCCGTGGCTGAAGGTCTGCTTGACCTCGCCCGCATCCACGCTGCGCTTCAGGCCAAGCGGTTTGCGGGTCCGGGGTGTCTCGTCGTTATCGGCCATAAAAAGCGTATCTTCCTTACAAATCGTCTCGTCGTCGTCCGGCAGGCACAATTGCCTGCCAGCCGCTCTAAGGTGCGCCTGCGGGCGCTCCTGAATACTTAAGCAAGCGCTGCACGGCGGTGTTCACCCGCGCGGCTGCCCCGCCTCCAAATCTCGCATCCGCCCCGCGGGCGCTTACGCCCAGATGGACGACATTCTCGCGGCCCAATGCCACAGACAGCGCCGCGCGGTCCAGTGGCAAGCGGATGCCCCGCTTGCCGGACCCTTCGCTATCGCTGCCGACACGCCAGGCCTGATCCAGCTTGGAGGCACCGCCTTCACTTGCGTCGGAGGCATGCAGTAGCAGCCCCACAGCGCCGATCCGTGCCTGTTCACCAATCCGGTCAGAACCCAAGATAAGGTTTCCGCTGCGTAATTCGAGACCCAGCCGGTCTAAAAGCACCCGGTTCAGCGCATCGGCGATACGCTGCGGCAAATCTTCCGGCACATTCAGCGATGCGCCCTTATAGGCCCGTGCCAACGCGCCGCGCAAACGGCCCTTGGCCATCGCCTCCTCCAAATGGGCGCGCGAAACACCCAGCCATGCGCCGCGCCCGGGGGCCTTTGCATGGGGATCGGGCAGCACATCGCATGATCCGTCGGCATGGGCAGGCGAAATCGCCAGCCGGACCAGCGTATCACGTGCGCCATGCTCCCCTGACAGGATGCACTTGCGCTCCGGCGCGGATTTCTCCGCACCGTGCACATCAACGATGTCGGACGTCAGGCTCTCATTGGGTGGAGTCCGCATCGGCGGCCTCCTCAGGTGCGGCGTCGGCTGCTGGTGCGGCCGGCTCCTCGTCTTCAAACCAATGCGCGCGGGCAGCCATGATGATCTCGTTGCCCTGCTCTTCGCTCAGGCCGAATGTGCCCAATACGCCGCCCTTGTCTTCCGGCTTGGACGGGCGATCGCTCTTCATTGGCGGGCCGGATGCCGGATCGGTCGGGGATGGACGGCGACGCGGGGCGTCACGTTTCTTCGCGATCAATTCGTCAGTCGCCAGATCCGCCAGATCGTCCAGCGTCTTGATCCCGGCCTTGCCCAGAACGACCAGCATCTGTTCGGTCAGATGCGGCATTTCGGCCAAATCATCCTCGACACCAAGTTCCTGACGCTCTTTACGGGCGACCGCTTCGTGGCGCTCCAGCGCTTCGGTTGCACGGTTCTGGAGTTCTTCGGCGAGATCTTCGTCGAAGCCTTCGATGCTCGCCAGTTCGGCCAGCTCTACGTAAGCAACTTCCTCCAGCTCGGCGAAGCCTTCGGCAACCAGCAGCTGCGACAGCGTTTCGTCGACATCCAGTTCTTCTTCGAAGGTTTTGGAGCGTTCGGCGAATTCCTTGGACCGCTTCTCGCTCGCTTCTTCCTCGGTCATGATGTCGATCTGATGGCCGGTCAGCTGACTGGCGAGACGGACATTCTGGCCGCGGCGGCCGATGGCCAGCGACAGCTGATCATCAGGCACGACGACTTCGATGCGCGGCTCGTCCTCGTCCAGCACCACGCGGCTGACAGTGGCGGGCTGCAGAGCGTTCACGACGAACGTCGCAATGTCGTCGCTCCACGGGATGATGTCGATCTTTTCGCCCTGCAATTCCTGCACGACGGCCTGGACGCGGCTGCCCTTCATACCGACACAGGCACCGACGGGATCGATGCTGCTGTCATGGCTGATGACACCGATTTTCGCGCGGCTGCCGGGATCGCGGGCTGCTGCCTTAATCTCGATAATACCGTCGTAAATTTCAGGCACTTCCTGAGCGAACAGCTTACGCATAAAGTCAGGCGCTGCCCGGCTCATGAATATCTGCGGACCGCGATTGTTGCGCTCCACCTTGGTGATGAGGGAGCGGATGCGCTCGCCCACACGGGCCGCTTCACGGGGAATCTGCTGATCGCGGCGAATAACGCCCTCGGCCCGGCCCAGATTGACGATGATATGGCCAAATTCGACCGACTTGATAACGCCGGTGATGACTTCATCGGCGCGGTCGTGAAATTCTTCGTACTGACGCTCGCGTTCCGCATCGCGAACCTTCTGGAAGATCACCTGCTTTGCACTTTGCGCGTCGATGCGGCCCAGATCGACATTGGGCAGCGGATCGACGATGAAGTCGCCCACGCTGGCGTCCTTTTCCAGCTTCTGGGCGGCCTTCAGATCGACCTGCTTGAAGTAATCCTCGACTTCCTCGACCACTTCGACAACGCGCCACAGGCGAAGATCGCCGGTTTGCGGGTCCAGCTTGGCACGGATGTCATTTTCCGCTCCGTAGCGGTTGCGCGCGCTTTTCTGGATCGCCTCTTCCATCGCCTCGATGACGATTTCCTTGTCGATCATCTTCTCGGATGCGACTGCATTAGCAATCGCGAGGAGCTCAGCCTTGTTGGCGGAAATTGTACTGGCCATCAGTCGTCAGCCTTTTCTTCTTCTTCAAAAACTTCCTCGGCGCCATCGGCATCGAGCGGTTGCGTCGCGGCGATCAACTCGTCTGTCAGGACAAGCTTCGCCGCATGGATGAGATCGCGGGGGAAGGAAACCTCGCCAGCGCGGTTATCGTCGATCGTCACCAGCCCGGCATCATCGATACCGACCAGCGCGCCCTTCAGATTGCGATGGCCGTGTACCTTGTCGGTCAGTGAAACCTTCGCTTCGTGCCCGGCCCAGTCGGTGAAATCCTTCACGCGGGTCAGCGGCCGGTCGATACCGGGACTGGACACTTCGAGATGATACGCGCCGGGAACCAGTACCGTGCCTTCTTCTTCCAGCGCATCGAGCCGTTCCGACACACGGCGCGACAGGGCCGCGCATTGTTCGATCACCAATTGCCCGGTGGCCGGATCCTCCGCCATGATTTGCAGCGCCTGTCCGCCATCACCGGCTTCGGACGGGACCATCTTCACGCGCACCAGCTCAAACCCCAAAGCCGCGGCTTCTGGTTCGATCACTTCATTTAGGCGTGCCAGATCGGCCATTGATCCTCCAAAATCGATTAAAGCGTATGATGCAAAGCAGTTTTGCGCCGGCCCCCGAAGGCGCCAGCCCTACAATGCATTCACAATGTCGGTATGAAAATTGAATAGGCGTGCTTGGCGCCGATTGCAACTGCTATGAAATATGCGGGCCCGGAACCACAGGGGGAAGAGCGTCCAGCCAACTAGCTATTGCAAAAACGATCCGCCTGACGGTCAAGTTCGTCCAGTCTGCTCTGGTCCTGATCGATAGTGCCGTTTTCAAGGCTGCGCTCCCACGATTCGGCCGCAGCTGCCCGTATCTCCGCACACTGGACAGCATACGCCTCCTTCTTGGCCTTCAGCATTTCATCACTGATGCTGCTGCCTTCGAGCGCGACCATCGGATCGTTCATGGCGTTTTCAAAGTTGCGCGGCGCGGAAACAGAATACGCGGCCCATCCCGCTATGGCTGCCGTGCCCACCAGACCCAATCCCGCTCTTAAAATATTCACGTCGCATCCCCGGAATATCTACGAGAAGAATTTAACCGGCCAATCCTAATTCGTCGTTAATCAGCTTCCTGCATCAGGCCGTGCTTCTTGATGCAATGGCGCAGTTGATCGTAACTCAAACCCAGCGCTTTCGCCGTTTGGCGCTGGTTCCAGCGATGTTTGCCAAGCGAGTGCTCTACAATCGCGCGTTCATGTGCATCCACTGCACCGCGCAGATCATCGACGCTTTCCAGTTCTGCTGTAGGCCTCGCGGTGGCCTCCACCGCAGTTGTGAAGTCGGTCGATCCGCCGGCAGACTGGCGCTTGCCGATTTCGCTTTCCAGCGGTTTCCACGGGCTCTCGAACGGGTCGAACTGGGCGTGGGCAATCGCTTCTGCCGGACGGTCCCACCGGTACACGGCACGCTCCACCACATTGCGCAATTCGCGCACATTGCCCGGCCAGGGATGGTCTTCCAGTTCGCGCTGGACGTGGGGGGCAAAGCCGGGCCACGTCTCCCATTCCAACTCGGCCGCCATCCGCCGGGCGAAATATTCCGCCAGCACACCGATATCGCCCTCGCGCACGCGCAGAGGCGGAAGGGTGATGACTTCAAAACTGAGCCGGTCGAGCAAATCGGCCCGGAACGTGCCTTCTTTTGCCAGACGAGGCAGGTCTTCATTGGTAGCGGCGACAATCCGCACATCGACCTGCACGGGCCGCGATGATCCGATGCGTGTCACCTCCCCATATTCGACCGCGCGCAGCAGCCGTTCCTGCGCAGCCATGCTCAGCGTGCCCAGTTCGTCGAGAAACAACGTGCCCTTGTCGGCTTGCTCGAACCGCCCCTCGCGCGCTTTGGTAGCGCCGGTGAACGCGCCCGCTTCGTGTCCGAACAGTTCCGCTTCGATCAGCGTCTCGGGCAGAGCGGCACAATTCATGGTGACGAGGCTTTCGTCCCAGCGGTTGGAAAGGCGATGCAGACGCTCGGCTATCAGTTCCTTGCCCGTCCCGCGCTCGCCCACGACCAATACGGGACGCCGCATCGGCGCTGCCCTGCTGGCCCGCTCAACTGCGTCGAGGAAAGCCCCGGACTGCCCGATAAACTGGTTTTCCCGCTCCATGCCCAACCTATAGTGAATTTTCCCAAGGCTTGGCAATCCACACCGATCGAAGTTTTTCGCCCTTTCGTCGAAAGCACGCAATTCCGAGGTTTTTTGGTTTGGCACGACACTTGCTGAGTAGTGAACAATATCACGAACACAGTTCAACCGGAGCCACACCATGTACAACCGCCAGTTCTTCTCCACCCGTCTCGGCCAGGCAGCTATGGTTTCTGTCATCACAATGGCAGCGTTTGTGGCAATCGGCCCCCAGATTCAGGCTCAGCCCGCCTATGCGACAACCGTTGTTGTGGAGCAGGTCGAATTAGCATGAGCAAACCTGATACCCCCCGCAATTCAGAGTTAGGGCCGGAACGCACGTCTTCCCCGGACGCGGCCCCAAATGCCGCTGGCGTTTCGGCCCGCCTTTCCCGTCTGGACGAGGAAGTGGAGCGCGTCCGCCGCAGCCCCACCCCCACGCAATCTCGCGATCAGGGCCGCAGCGGGGCCAAGACCAGCGACCCTTTCAGCCTAGGAGCACCATTCATGGGAATTTTCTCCCGCACACGCGACATCATCGCGGCCAATTTCAACGATATGCTCGACAATGCAGATGACCCCCAGAAGATGATCCGCATGATCATCCTCGAAATGGAGGAAACGTTGGTCGAGGTTCGCGCAAGCGCCGCCCGCACCATTGCCGATCAGAAGGAAATGCACCGTCACACGGTCAAGCTGGACAAGCTGCAGGCCGATTGGGCCGAGAAAGCCCAGCTGGCACTGTCGAAAGATCGCGAAGATCTGGCCCGTGCCGCCCTGGTCGAGAAGAAGAAGGCCGGCGACATGGCCGATCAGCTAAAACAGGAAATTGCCGTACTGGACGATGCCCTGCGCGCTTACGAGCAGGACATCAACAAACTGCAGAACCGCCTGCGTGAAGCGCGCAGCCGCCAGACGGCCATCGCAGCCCGGCTGGAAAGTGCGGAAAACCGCGTAAAGATGCGCAGCCTGATGACCAATGAACGGGTCGACGATGCGCTGGGCCGGTTCGACCAGCTGGAACGCCGGGTTGATTACGCCGAAGGCCGCGCCGATGCGCTGTCGATCGAAGGCGGAAACGACAAGCCGAACCTGTCTGACGAAATCGCTGCGCTGGCTGGCGCTGACAAGGTCGACGAGGAACTGGAAGAAATGAAACGCGCGCTGGGCAAAGGTGCCAGCGAAGACAAGAAGGAGGGCTGATCTATGGATTTCGGTTCAGAAATTATCGTCGTTCCCGCAATTTTCATCGGACTGCCGTGGTTGGTGATGCACTACATCACCAAGTGGAAAACCGCTGCCACCATCACCACCGATGACGAGGTTCTGCTGGAAGAAATGTACAGTCTGGCGAAGCGTCTCGATACCCGCATGGACACCGTCGAACGGCTGGTCGCCAGCGACCATGACGATTTCCGCCCGGCCCGGGTGACCGCCAATCTGGAAGAAGACAATGCCAAGCTGACCGAACTGGAACAGCTGCTGGCCGAGAAAAAAGGAGCTGCACGGTGAAAACGACCCACACCACTCTCTATCGCGATAAACAGAACGCGAAACTGATGGGCGTCTGCGCCGGGATAGCCGACTACACCGGGGTTGATTCCCTGTGGGTCCGCCTGGGCTTTCTGATCCTGCTGTTCACCGTCGCCCCCATCCTGCTGCCCGCATACTTCGTGGCCGGTCTGCTGCTGAACAAGAAGCCAGCGCATCTGTACAAAGACGCCGACGAGCAGAAATACTGGCAGCGTGTGCGCCAGTCGCCACGCCGCACGGCACGCGAAGTGCGCGGCCAGCTGCGCGATATCGACCGCCGCCTGGCCGATGTGGAGACCTATTACGTCTCCAGCAATCCGCGCCTGAACGCCGAAATCGAGCGTCTGCGCTGAGCCTGTAATTTACGAGGGGAACACTTATGGACCTTGGACTTCTGATACCTTTGGCCCCGTTTATTATGGTGGCTTTCATCGTCTGGACTGTCAGCCAGCGCAAACTGGCGGAGAAGCAAATACAGGCAACCGCGGGCGAGAGCGCAGAAAAGGCCGCGCAGTATGTGGGCCACATCAAAGATCTGGAAGACCGGGTGCAAGTGCTCGAACGCATCGTCACCGACCGTGGCTACGACGTCGCCACCCAGATCGAAGCCCTGCGCGACACTCGGCAGGTTGAAAACGCCGACGCCGGCGTTCCGCTCGACATGACCAAACGGGAGAAAGCATGATGGATTGGGGCAGCCCTGAATTTGTGATCGCAATCATCGCCATCAGTACTATCGGTTGGATCATCAACAACTGGATCCGCGCCAAGCACGGCTACGAGCTGGAAGACGAATGGGGTGGTAAGACCAGTCCCAAGGACACCGGCGAAACCACCCGGCTGAAAGCGGAAAACGCCCAGCTGCACGACAAGGTGGATTCGATGCAGGACCGGATGGTCAATTTGGAGCGCATCGTGACCGACAAAGGCTACACCCTGTCGGACGAAATTGAAGCTCTGCGTGACCGCCCGCAAAACACTACAAGCGATAGCGGAACACCGCTTAACCTGAACCAGAAGGAAACCCGGTAATGGAAGCGTTGCTGACCACAGAACTGATGATGACCGTCGGGATCGCAGGTGTTGCCGGATGGGTCCTCACCACCTGGATACGAGTAAAGAACGGCTACCCGCTGGAAAGCAGCTGGGGCAAGGAAATGCACCCGAAGACCGATGCCGAGGCAAAGCAGCGTGTGACCTTGCTGACGCAAGAAAACGCTGAACTGCGCGCCGAGCTGGGTTCGGTAAAAGACCGGCTGGTGAATGTCGAGCGGATCGTAACCGATGGCGGTTACCACCTGACGCATGAAATCGAGAGCCTGCGTGACGAGCGGGTCGAGCAGAAGGACGCCGTCTGATGGACATGGACTTGGTCGTCATCTTTGCCTTCATCCTGATTGCCGCAACCATGGTGCTGCGCTTCGCAACAGCGGCTCATAAACGGGCCGTGGACCACGAGGAGCGGCGGCTGGAATTGAAAGCGCGCAGAGCCGAAGCCGAAAGCGGCATGGGCGGCGCGCACGACCGCAAACTGGAAGAGCGGGTGCGCGTCCTTGAGAGGATCGCCACTGACAGCAACCACGCGCTGGCTTCGCAGATCGAAGAATTGCGCAGTCTGGACGCGATTGAGCGCGGTCAGGCCGTGACGGAGCATGCACGATGAGTTTTGGAACGGCTTTGGTATTGATCGTCCTGATCCTGGCGCTGACAGTCTACGGAATGCAGCGGGCGGAGAACCGCAAGGAACTGAAAGACGGCAAGCAATCCGGGCGTGAACGTGAACTGGAAAGCGAGCGCGACGCTGCCCGCACCGAATTGCAGGACTTGCGCGAGCGGGTGAAAACGCTCGAGAAAATTGCCACCGATCCGGCCCGCCGGACCGCCGAAGAAATCGAGAAACTGCGCGATTGACGCGCGAAAGCCAACACAGGGAGGATTTTAGGACATGGAACCTGTATCGATCATCGCTGTCACCGCGTTTGCGGGCCTGCTCGTCACCATCGCCGCTCTGCTGCGCGGCTGGCAGGGCTGGCTGAGGCTGAAAGAGAGCGAGCTCGAGCTCCGCTCGCCTAGGAAAGGGCAAGAAGGCGGATCGCCTGAAGGCGCAGCAAGGATCGAGATTGCCGATTTGAAAGAACGCATCCGCAAGCTGGAAGCCATTGCCAGCGGAGTGGAGTTGTAACGCGGAATTATAGCGTGGAATTATAGCGCGGGGCCACTAGATGGCATTCCATGCGCACACTTGATGATATCCGCGAAGAATATGAATTTCTCGAAGGCGATGAACGCTACCGCCTGCTGATCGAACTGGGCCGCGATCTGGACGATATGCCCGACGCGTTGAAAACCGATGCCACGCTGGTCCGCGGATGCTCCGCAAGCGTGTGGGTCTATCCCACAGCAGAGGGCGAAAACTTGCACTTCATGGCGGACAGCAACGCTGCCATTACGAAGGGCATTGTCGCCTTGGTGATTGCCGCGGTGCAAGACCGTCCGGCCAGCGAAGTGGCTGCAATGGACGTGAAATCCGCACTGGGCCCGTTCAATCTGGAAAGCCAGCTCAGCTCCAACCGGACGCAGGGCATTCCCAATATGATTTCGCTGGTGCAGGAACATGCCAGCCGGATTGCGGGGTAATCCTGAAAGCTACGCTCCGGCGCTGCCGCGAACCACAGCTACCCCTGCATCACGCTGGCGTTTCAATTCGCGCTTCAGCTTGGCCGGATCGGGCGCGAACACGAAACCGAAGCTGACGCCGCCTTCCTTGCCTATGGTCGCATGGTGCAGCCGGTGCGCCTGCACCAGCCGCTTGGCGTAGCCGCGCTTGGGAGTCCATTTCCAGAACCTCTGATGGACCAGGCCGTCGTGGACCAGCGTGTATATCAATCCGTACAGCGTGATGCCGAAAGCGGTCCACCACAGCACATCGCTGACGACATAACCGATGGCGAACATTCCAAATACGATGATGCCGAAAACGACCGCATACAAATCGTTCTTCTCCAGAGTATTGTCATGCGGTTCGTGGTGGTCGCGGTGCCAGCCCCAGCCCCATCCGTGCATGATGTATTTGTGCGCAGTCCATGCGAAAATTTCCATCCCGATTACGGATGCGAGGACAACGCCCAGGATTTGCCACCACGTCATACCGCCACCTTAGCCGCTTCCGCCGATTTCCGCCATGCGGGAAGGGCCCACCACGGAACCTGCGGGGCCAGATGATGCTCGTGATGATAGCCGAAATGGAAACAGCTGAGCAGGCTAGCGAGAGTGCCGAAACTCTCCGTCCGTGCGTTGTGGTGGTCGGGAAAGGCGTCGGCTGAATGGCGGTGCGGACGAAAGGTGCCGAAGTAAAACAGCTGAATGGAACTTGCGATTGCGGGAAGGCCGTACAGAAACACAATCTGCGCCATCGGCACACGCAGGGCCAACCAGTAGACCGTCACTACGATGGAAACGAACAATGCGGACTTCCAGCCGAAATAGCGGCGCAGAAAGGTCATGTACCAACGCGCCATGCTGCGCGGATTATCGGCATCGAAGTCCGGGTCGCCCGCCGTCCCGACATATTTGTGATGATCGAAATGAGCATCGCGCATCTTGCGCCAGCCGAAACCTGCATACAGGAACAGCAGCAGCGCCCCGATTGCGCCGTTCAGTGCTGGTCGCCCCGGCGCGAGTGATCCATGCATTGCATCGTGGCTGATGATGAACATACCCACTGACAGCCAGCACAGTACCGCAGCCATCATCAGTGCCAGCGGCACATTCGCCCATGTCAATTCGAACACGAACATCGCGTAAGCGTGCAGACCGATCCAGCTAGCGAACATCACAAATGCCAGCGACAGGCCGATCGCGCCCTGAATGGCGCGTGGCCGCGTCTTTACGGATAAGGTGTCTGCCTGCATCATTTCTGGTGTCGGTATAGCCCGTGACACGGCGGCGCGAAAGGTCGTCTATTGTCCGTTGTCGGCCGATGCCTCGCGCAGTTTGAAATAGGCAATAATCTCTTCCCCTATACGCGCAGGCTTCAGGCTTTCTGCATCGATGCAGCACCAGCTCGATTTCACTTCCGCCAGAACTTCCTCACCGCGCTCGATCACGGTGGAATAAAACGCCCGAGCACCCCGTGTGCGTTCCAGCACCGTGCGAGCAATCACATCGTCTTCCAGAAAGGCCGGTTTGCGGTAAGTGATTTCATGTTTGAGCGCGACCCATGCGCGGCTGGCCACAGCATCGGCGGGTGCGAATTTGCGCCAGTGGGCCAGCACCGCATCCTGCACCCAACCAAGGTAGCGCGCATTGTTCACGTGCCCCATGAAATCGATATCTGCAGGGAGAATCTGAATCGGAAAGGCAAAGGGCTTTGTTGACATAGGTGTCAGTTAGGGATGCAAAGCTTTCTTTTCCATGACGCGGCATTTGCTAGGGCCAAGGAATCTTGCGCCTGTTGCCGAATGGTCGCAATGCTGCATGCGATATGGCAAGCAAACCCCGCACACTTTCCGAAAAAATCTGGGACTCTCATCTGGTTGAACGCCGCGATGATGGGACCGCGCTCATCTATATCGATCGGCATCTGGTGCATGAGGTAACCAGTCCGCAGGCGTTCGAGGCACTGCGTCTGGCGGGCCGCCCGGTTCGCCGCCCCGATCTGACGCTGGCCGTTCCCGATCACAATGTCGCCACTACGCCCCGCGTTGATGCTGACGGTGTGCCCTTCCCCATTGCCGATCCTCTCAGCGCGCAGCAACTCGCCGCGCTGGAGAAGAACACAGCGGAGTTCGGCGTTCCCTATATCGATGCCAATGCGGCCGAACAGGGAATCGTCCATGTGGTTGGGCCGGAACAGGGGCTGTCTCTTATACACATCTCCGAGCCCACGAGACGGACTCCTATCTCG
>CAJXSN010000032.1 GCA_913060895.1 uncultured Sphingomonadaceae bacterium | reverse complement strand
CTACACAGAGTAGATCGTCGGCAGCGTCAGATGTGTATAAGAGACAGGTCATATACTCTTCATAGCCAAAGGTTAGACCGTTCATATGAGCGACCCTATACATCCAGTTATCCTGTGTGGCGGCGGCGGAACGCGTCTGTGGCCGATGAGTCGTCCTGCACGCCCGAAACCCTTCTTGCCTTTGCTGGGCGAACGCACGTTGTTCCAGCAGGCACTGGACCGTGTGGCCGGGAGCAGTATTTTCGCGCCGCCAACAGTGGTTGCTGGAGAGGCGCATATTGCCCCGATTCGCGAGCAGGGCGGCGATGCTCTGGCGCTTATCGTGGAGCCGTGCGGACGCAACACCGCCCCAGCGATTGCTCTGGCGGCTGCGCGCCTGCCTGATGATGCGGTAATGCTGGTTTGTCCCAGTGATCATCATATCGGCGATGTACCGGCCTTTGTAGCTGCCGCTGAGGCTGCGGCGGCGCTGGCGCGGCAGGGTTATCTGGTTGCCTTCGGCATTGCGCCCGACCGTCCCGAGACAGGCTATGGCTATCTGAAGCAGGGTAGCGAGATTGCCGGCGGTTTCGAGCTGGATCGCTTTGTCGAGAAGCCAGACCGCGAACGGGCAGAGGCGTTCCTCGCCGATGGCTCCTACAGCTGGAATGGCGGCATTTTCGCCTTTGGCGCAGGGCAATACATGGAAGAACTGGGGCGCCATCGCCCCGATATGGCCAGCGCCGTGCGTCGCGCTGTGGCCGATGGCAGGGACAGCAATTCCACTCTGCGGCCAGATGCGGCTGCGTTTGAGTCAATTGTCGGAGAATCGGTCGATTACGCGGTGATGGAGAGCACCGCGCGCGCGGCGATGGTGCCGGTATCGATGGCGTGGTCCGATATAGGCAATTGGCAGGCCCTTCACGAAGCGCGCGCTGCGACGGGAGCCGATGCGCAGGGCAATGTCGCCGATGCGCGGCATGAACTGTCAAATTGCACCAATGTAATGGCGGTGAGCGATGGTCCGCGTGTTTCTGTCCTCGGATTGGAAGGCGTGATCGTGGTGGTCGATGGGGACGACGTGCTCGTCACCAGTGCGGCGGGCGCGCAGAATGTCGGCAAGCTGTCAGGGGCGGGCAAGTAAATGGGCGGCCTGCTGCCAACTCGCACGGTGAACAAGGTCTGGGGGCGGCAGAAGCTGCCTGCACCCTTTGTAAATACTACAGGCGAACCGGTGGGCGAGATATGGTTTGAGCCCCCACCGGAAATGGACGCTCTGCTGGTCAAATATCTGTTCACCTGCGAAAAACTGTCGGTTCAATGCCACCCCTCCGATGCCGAGGCGCCCGAAGGTGGCAGTGGCAAGGAAGAGTGCTGGTATGTGCTGGACGCAGAGCCCGGTGCGACGCTGGGCATCGGACTGGAGCGGGAGGTTTCGCCTGAAGAACTCCGCGCCGCTGCAATGGATGGTTCGATCGAGCAATTGCTGACCTGGCATCCTGTTGCGGCGGGCGATTTCTTTTACCTGCCGGCAGGCACCATTCATGCCATCGGGCCGGGTCTTTCACTGATAGAAGTGCAACAGAACAGCGATATAACCTATCGTCTGTATGATTACGGTCGCCCGCGCGAACTGCATCTGGATGCTGCAATTGAGGTGGCTCAGCGCGCGCCCTACGATATGAAATATGCCCGCAACATGCCCGCACGTGGCAATCAGGTGCTGGTCAGTGGGCCGCACTTCCGGCTCGACCGGATAGACGGGCAGCCGTCTGCAGGCCATGTCGAAACCTTCACCGGACGCGCATTGGTGATCCCGTTATCAGGCGAATACGGTCTGGCTGGCACGAATGTGTCGCCGGGCGAATGCGCGTGGTCCGAGACGCTGGACGATGTGAACTGGCCGGAAGGCGGCATGGCTTTGGTCGCCGCTGCTTAAGCGAAAAAAATGCTGCTCAGGGTGCGAGCAGTTTTTGCCCGCGATCCCGCAATGCACTGGAGACGACCGGTTCAAAGAACGACAATGCGCCGGGCAATGCGATGTCGACAACGACCTGATGGTCTTCGATTTCTATAGAACCGTTGAGCTTCTGACCCATTGCACTGATCGCGAGTGTCATCTGGTCTTCCGACGGCCATCCGGTTTCCACATCGGCCATTCCGCCGGGAATATGATCTGCAATCTCGTGGCTGCGGGCACGCAGACGGGCGCGGACTTCCTCGCGCGGCAGAGTGTGGGAAATGGGTACACGCATTGGCTCGTCCTTAGGTCACAGGGTCGGCCGGATCGCCGTATTTGTAATCGAGATACCGGTGTTTCACCGCCAGATCGTCCAGCGTTCCCTCGGCCAATTGCCGTGTCACATGATCGATTTCCTTGCTGATCTTGCCCAGCCCTTCGGTCAGTTGCTGGTCCGGTGTTGCACCTGCGCGTGTTTCAGTGCGCAGATTCGCCGGTATCTTGCGGTAACTGTCGATCATTTCGGGCAGGGTTTCGCCGACAAGCTGCCGCACTTCGCGCGTGGCCGGATGATCCTGCGGGACCGCTTCCAGTTGCAGGCCCAGTGCGTCCAGTTGCACGCCCATATCTTCCACAACCTGTGCGGCGGGTGGAGGCAAGGCAGGGCGCTGATGCTCCAGCCAGAGCTCCGTCTTTCCGACCAGCTGACGGGTATCTCCCTTGTTAATGTCCGCGCGTTTCGGAATAGTAACTTTGGGGAAGCTCGAAAATACAACTACGGCGATGATTGTCGATACGAGCAGAGCCATCACGCCGAGAAAGCCGATACCGTTGAACATGGCGCCGGCGATGCCTCCTGCCAGCCAGATACTGAAAACGGCGATAAGCACGTTCCGTATGCGTTTGACCCAGTTCACACGTTTTAGGCGTTTTGAACCTTGGCCAATGGACACTATCCGGCGATGACGACCTCCACGGCGGTTGTCGTTCCGCACAACCTGCGCCTCGCGGATCAACCGGTCGCTGTCTTGGGTGAGATCGCTCATTTCGCGCTCAATCTTCAATGCTCAGCAGCTTGCTGGTTTGCACCTGCTTTGCTGCCTGCGCCTGACCCTCGGCCCGCGCAATATAGCCTTTCGAGCGCTCGACTTCGCCTGACAGCGTATCGACCGTCTGCTTCATACTATCAAGGGCGCGCAGCTTGAACGTGTCCACCTCGTCCATTGTGTCGTAAATGTTTTGAAAGGCGCGTTGCAGCGTTTCCATCGGGATTGTGCTGCTGGCGGCTTGTTCGTGGATTTTACCGGTCTGGTCACGCAGCAGGGTGGACGTGCTGTCGATTATGCCTGCGGTCGTCTCGTTCAGCGACGTTATCTGGCCCAGCACCAGCTTCTGATTGGTCATCGCCTCGGCCACCGTAACAGCGGTGCGCAGCGCGCCCACAGTGGTAGTGCTTGCGCGGTCGACGCCCTTCACCAGCTCGACATTGTTCTTTTTCACCAGATCGAGCGCGAGATAGCCCTGCACCGATACAGCCATCTGGGTCAGTAAATCCTGCGTGCGCTGGCGAACATAAAACAGCGCGGTTTCGCGCACCGCCTTGGCCTTTGCCGGGTCGGTCGCGTCCAGTTCGGCGGCCTTTTCTTCCAGCCGCGTGTCGAGTGTTTTGGAGATATGGATCATCTGTTCCAGATTTCCCATCGCCTCCCACAGCTTCTTGCGCTCCACATCAATCGCGGCGTTGTCCATCAGCAGCTCGTCTTTGCCGCTGCCGAGATTGTCGAGGATCGACTGGATGTGTGTTTGCGCGCTCTGATAGCTGCGGAAGTAATTGTTGATCTTGTTGCCGAAGGGAATGATCCCGAGGAACTTGCGCCCCTTGCTCAGCCTGCCCTTTTTGCCGGGGTCCAACTCTTCCACAACGCGTCGCAGTTCGGCAAGATCGGCGCCCACGCCTTCATCCTGGTTCATGGCCCGGACCGGGCGGTCCAGAAAGCGATTGGAATGCTGCGACGCGGCAAGGATTTCCTTGCGGCCCATATTGGTGAGCTGGTCGACCTTCTCGCCAAATTCGGGCGAATTGGCATCGGCAGAGACCAGATCGGCGACGAAGCCTTCGACTTTGGCGGCCAGCTTGTCTTTCACCTCGTCCTGAACGGGGACCAGACCGGCAGCTTTCTCGACCGCGATTTCCGGCACGGGATCGGGCGGCGTCAGTTCGAAATCGTTTTTCGTGGCGGTCTGTGTCTGGTTGGTCGCCATAGTTGCGGTCTCTCTGCCTCCTGATGCGCCTTGGGAAAGGCGACAATACGAAGTGTATTAAGAGACTAAGACACGCTTTTCAAGCAAATCACGCAGCGAGGGTATAGGGTTCGATTTCGCCGGAGAGATACTGGCGTTTGGCCTTGGCGCGGCTCAGCTTGCCCGACGACGTGCGGGGCAGAGTGCGCGGCGGAACCAGTTCCACAACACAGTTCATACCGGTAACTGCCTGCACTTTCTCGCGGATGGAATCGCGCAGTTTCACGCGTTCTTCCGGCTCGGATACTCGGCAATGGACCAGCACGGCAGGCGCTTCCTCGCCGCCATCGTCCTCAACGCTAAAGGCAGCAATGTCACCGTGATTGAAGCCCGGCAACTGCTCCACTGCCCATTCGATATCCTGCGGCCAATGGTTCTTGCCATTGATGATGATCATGTCTTTGGCCCGGCCGACAATGTAGAGATAACCGTCTGCGACATAGCCCATGTCGCCTGTGTCCAGCCATCCGTCGACCAGTGCTTCTTTAGTCGCCTCGGAATTGCGGAAATAGGAGTGCATCAGGCTGGGACCGGCGCACCACACAGTGCCGATCTGGTGATCACCGCGCGCGTTGCCATTCGCATCGCGGATTTCGATTTTCATATCCGGCATCGGCTTGCCGCAATTCACGATGGCACGATAGCGTGCAGGGCGGTCGAGATTGCGAGGAGTGCCTGACAGGCGCTCTTCTTCCACGAGTTCCACTCGAATGCCTTCGCCCGGCGGCATGACGGTTACGCCCAGTGTCGCCTCGGCCAGGCCGTAGCTGGGCGTGAAGGCCTCTGCTTTGAAGCCAGCATCGGCAAAGGCGTTGATGAAATGCTGCATGACATCGGGGCGGATCATGTCTGCGCCGTTACCTGCCGTGCGCCAACGGGAGAGGTCGAAGCGATCTTCCACATGGCTCTGACTGGAAATACGCCGAGCGCAAATGTCGTAGCCGAAAGTGGGAGAGTAGCTGAGAGTTGTGCCTTTGTTACGGCTTATCAGGTCCAGCCAAGCCAACGGACGGCGCGCGAAATGCTCTGTCTTCAGGTAATCGATGGAAACCTGATTGGCGATCGGCGAAAGGAAGCAGCCGACCAGCCCCATATCGTGATACCAAGGCAGCCAGCTGACCACTCGGTCGCCCGGACCCACGGCCATCGACGTGGAGTGGCCATACAGATTGTGCAACAGTGCCTTGTGCGTGACGGCCACACCGGTCGGGAAGCGAGTCGAGCCGCTGGAATATTGCAGGTAGCAAATGTCATCCGGGGATGCGGGCGGCAGATCGCATTTTGTGGCGTCGGCTTCCGCCAATGTTGCCCAGTCCATGCCGGTGCAACCCTGCGCATCCGCAGCAGCAGCGGCCATCTCGGAAATTTCCGGGGGATAGATCAACATTTTCGGGTCAGAGCTGCTCAGTTGCACTGCCAACTGTTCAACATAGGAATCGCGTCCGCCGAATGTCGTCGGCAAAGGAAGCGGTACGGGCCACGCTCCTGCATAGATGCAGGCACAGAACAGAGCGGCAAATTCCGGGCCGGTTTCCGCGATCAAAGCGATCCGGTCATCCTTTTTTACCCCGCGTGCGATCAGACGATACGCCATCGCCAACGCATCTTCACGCATTTCGCAATAGGGGTATGGCTGCACCAGAGTGCCGCGCATATCGTGGAAATTCAGACCTTTCTCGCTGCGCGCGGCGTAATCGATCGCGTCGTTCAGCGTGGCAAAGTCCGAAAGTCTGCGGGGAAGCGGGCAATCATTTGGCGTAGAAACGAGTGCGGTATTCAATTGTGGTTCTGTCATGTCAGGAATTGCGAAACCCGTGTGTAGCGCGCAGCAAAGCGCATCCTCTCAGCGGTCGGCGCTGCTTTTTTATGTGTTTTAACGCCTTCACGCTTTCCCATTTGATGGGGAGTGTGGCACGAATATGGCGAAGGGGAGGAGCCGTGTCACTAGGGAGACGGAAAAGCTGGGGCAAGAAACGCGGTGAGAAGGATCGCGAAATAACGCGCGAGAAGCGTCCCGCAAAGCCGTTGGACGCGGACCGCTTGCAGGAACTTGCCCTGCACTATGTGTCGAAATATGCCACAACGAAGGCAAAGCTGGTCCGGTATCTCGAACGCAAGTTGCGTGAGCGGGGATGGGACGATGATACTTCAGGCGGTGAACCTGCCGACCCTGTGGCAATCGCTGAACGGTTCGCCGCGCGCGGTTTTCTTGACGATGAGACTTATGCCCATATGCGCAGCCGTGACCTCCTCAGGCGCGGTTATGGTCCGCGCCGTGTGGGTCAGGTGTTGCGTGAGGCGGGGGTGGGAGAATCCATCCGCGAAGGCATGGAAACGGATGCAATGCAACGGGCCAAAGCGGCGATCCTGCTTGCGCAAAAAAAGCGCATTGGTCCTTTTGCGTTGGAGGCACCCGACATGAAAACCCGCGAGAAGCATCTTGCCGCAATGCTGCGGGCAGGCCATGCCTTTGCCGAAGTGCGAACAGTGTTGGATGCCGGCAGCGAACAGGAGCTGGACGAATGGTTGGACGAATTGGCGGAATGGGACGAATGAAAATTGCCGGTCCATTGATGGCAGTGCTGGCTCTGGGCCTTGCTGCGTGTTCTCCGCAGCCCGCAGCAGAGGCAACGCCGGCGGCCGCTGCAGAAGAGCGCCATCCGACGTCCAATTTGCGGATTGTCCCTGTGACGGTACGCAGCGGCAGTGAAACGCGCTTGTTTCGCACTGAAGTGGCCAATTCTCCGGAAGCGCAGGCGCGGGGTCTGATGTTCCGCACCGAATTGCCTGACGACGAAGCAATGCTTTTCCCGCGCGACGAAATCGCCATCGCTAGTTTCTGGATGAAGAACACGCCTATCCCGCTTGACATTATCTTCATTGGGACAGACCGAAAAATCATCAATATCGCAGCGATGACCACGCCCTATTCGCTTGATCCGGTGTTATCGGATGGACCAGTCGGCGCCGTGCTTGAAATCCGTGGCGGGCTGGCGGAAGAACTCGGCATCGAACCGGGTGATACTGTGCAGTGGTAAAGCCTTTTCCGCTCAGCCGGTATCGGCTAGGCGCACAAGCATTATGAGCATGACCGTATGAGTATTCT
The DNA here is from genome assembly GCA_913060895.1 of uncultured Sphingomonadaceae bacterium. GTDB lineage: Bacteria > Pseudomonadota > Alphaproteobacteria > Sphingomonadales > Sphingomonadaceae > CAJXSN01. The sequence continues at coordinate 4,725 of CAJXSN010000032.1, read as the reverse complement.
CGGAAAAATCTTCACCTGGTGGAACGGTGCCACCATCGGCACCAGCCTGTTCACCGCGCGTCGCGGCGAGCATGTGGGCACCGATGCGCAAGGCAACAAATATTACCGTGCCAAGAACAAGCGGGAAAACCTGGCCACTGCAGGGTCCTATTCCGCGCGTGAGCGACGCTGGGTGATATATAATGGCGCAAATGATTCCAGCCGAGTTCCGGCGGAATGGCACGGATGGCTGCATGGAGCGGGTGAGGATGTGCCGGAAAGCTTCCTGCCAGCCGCCAAAATCTGGGAGATCGACCACAGCCCCAACGCCACAGGCACGCATCAGGCCTATCGCCCTCAGGGCGCTCTGGAGCGGGGTGGCAAACGTGCGCGCGCTGTTGGCGATTACGAGGCGTGGAGCCCGGGCGACTGACCATGCGCCCCTCCTGCCTGTATCTACTGGGCCCCGTTGTTCTGGCCGCGCCTTTCGTGCTGACGGCCTGCGATAGAGAAGCGCCCGAAGACGTGGCTGGAACGTCGACAGCCGAAGCAATGGCCGGCAATAACGAGCTTGCGAGTGCGGACGAGCCGGTCGGCAATGAAACCTCCGAAAATGTGAGAGAGGATGTCGTGGCGCCCGACATTGCCCGGGCCGCGGAGGTGGGCAGCCCGATGGAAGACCGCGTTGCCACGCTAGGCCTACTGAACAAACGCAACAATGTCTCCCAGGACCTGGAGCTGAAACCGGGCGAGTCGCGCCGTGTCGGCGATGTCATCGTTCGTCTGTCCGCTTGCGAGCGGACTGCACCGTGGGAATTGCCAGATGAAACCGGTGCTTTCGTTCAGGTGCTGGTCCAGTCGCGAACTGACGAAGACCGGTGGGGTAAGGTATTCTCAGGCTGGCTGTTCAAAGGCTCGCCCGGCCTCAATGTGGTCGAGCATCCGGTCTATGATGTCTGGGTCAAGGATTGCACGATGAGCTTCCCGGGCGAAGAAGAGGGATCGTCCGCAGCTTCTTCGGACAGCGAAGCGTAGGCCTGATCCAGCGTCTGGCGCTGGGGCACGGAAGCCCGAGCCACGAGTTCCAGATACCCTTCCTGGCTGAGCGGCACCGCGCCAAGCGAGGCCAGATGACTGGTCATGAATTGGCAGTCGAACAGTTGTGCCCCTGCGCGGCGCAGCAGGCCGACCAGCCATGCCAGAGCGACCTTTGACGCATCGGTCCGGCGGGAAAACATGCTCTCGCCGCAGAACACGCTGTCGAAGCTGACACCATAAACCCCGCCGACCAGATTCGTGTCTTCCCAACATTCGATTGAATGCCCGTGGCCGTGCTCGTGCAGCGCAGCATAACTCGCCTCGATCCGCTGGCTGATCCACGTACCGTCCGCATCCGACCTCGGGCCTGCACATTCGCGTACAACTTTTTCAAAGGCGGTGTTGTAGGTGATCCTGAAGCGGTCGCGGCGCAAAGTGCGGGCGAGCGATTTCGAAAGGTGGAACGCTTCCAGCGGTAAAATTGCCCGTTCGCGCGGTTCGACCCAGAAAATTTCGGTATCCGTGCGGCTGTCGGCCATCGGGAAAACCCCTTGCCGATAGGCCGACAATAGCAGTTCGGGGGAGACCAGAGCGGGTGCGGGGGCGTGCATTCTGACATCATGCAGCGCAAGGCAAATGCCCGCAAGCCAAGCCTGCCCGCAAGCCACCCGCCAGTTCGTCTTGCGTCGACATTGCCGATTGCCTCTTGCGCGGACCTCCTGTGCTGCCCTAGGGGCTGGCTCGCCCTGCAGGGGTGTAGCTCAGTTGGTAGAGCATCGGTCTCCAAAACCGAGGGCCGTGGGTTCGAGTCCCTCCGCCCCTGCCAGGGATTTCAGCGGCACAGGTTCGCTGTTTCCCTCAAAATCCGAAGGCCACGCCGACTCGGCCACCGGTCGTGTCACGCGATGTCGACCCGGCAATACCGCCAGAAATATAAACCCGTTCTGTCACTCTCGCCGTCAACGTGCCGGCAAAACCTTGCTCGCCTTGATAGGTTGAGGCATTGAGGCTGACCGAAAGGTTACTGTCTGGCACAATCATCGTTCCACCGAACGCCATTGCTGCGGCAATGCCGCCGCTGGTACTGTCGGACAATTCGTCCAGCCGGAAATTTACATTCGACAGGCCGACCTCCAGCGCACCTACGCGGTTTGTCAACGCATTGAACTGCGCATCGCTGGCCGCTGCGATCAGGTCCATTGCCGTGGAAACGGACTGGACCTGGCGTGCGGTGGCCACCGCTTGGCGGCCGAGAGTACCGCTGCCATCTACAGTCACAACATCGACCGGGCCTAGCTGCGCTGCGGTGCTGGCATCGATGTCCGCCACTACGACCGACGATCCCATGCCGCCCAGAGTTACCTGATTTGCCGCTGTGGATGTGGCACCCGCGCCGATGGCGGTCGCATTGTTAAAGGCCGCACTGGCGCCTCGACCCACGGCAGTCGCGTTTACACCGGAGGCGCTGGCCTGCTCCCCGACAGAAGTGGCCGCCGAACCGCTGGCTGCCGACAGTCTGCCCACGGATGTGGCGCGGTTTGCGCTGGCGACAGCACCAAAGCCGAATGCGCTGGCCCCGCCGCCCGCAGCTGTCGCACCGCTGCCGACCGATGTCGCATTGGAACCGCCTGCGTTTGCGCGTCGGCCGAAAGCGGAGGCTCCCGCGCTGGTTGCCTGAGCGAGAAAACCGACTGCCGCTGCTTCACTGGCAGCGGCGGTTGTTTGTGCGCCGTCGCCAATGGCAAGGCTGGACATGCCTGCCGCCGAGCTGTCCGCGCCAAAGGCAGCCGCACGGCTGGCGCTGGCCGATGAGCGTACCCCGACTGACATGGCCTCGACACCCTCACTGTAGGATCCCAGACCAACTGCTATCGCGCCATTTCCAGCGGCGACCCCATCTGCGCCAATCGACATGGCACCCAGTCCGAATGCGAACGCGCCGGCGAGAGGCTCAATGTCGCTTGCACTCGCACTGTCGCCGCCGATCGCGATAGAGTAATCCGAGGCGGCTTGTGCTCCATAGCCATAGGCGATGGAGGATCGACCGACTGCGGCTGCTCGGCTTCCCGTTGCCGTCGCGTTTGCACCGTCCGCAATACTGTGCCAGCCTATAGCAGTAGCTTGAAACCCTTCGGCATATGCTGTGGAACCGATCGCAACTGCATCTTCAGCGCTGGCGGTTGCAGAGTTCCCGATAGCCACGCTGGAAACATCTCCGGCGTAGCTTTCCCTGCCAATAGCGACACTGGACGCGCCTCCGGCGTAGCTGTCCCTGCCGATAGCGATTGCGTCAACCTGAGTGCTTAACGCGCGGTTGCCAAAAGCGATCGCGGCCTTTCCGGAAGCCTGACTGTCTCTTCCAACGGCAATTGCGGCTTCAATTCCGGCGTAAGCGTTTGATCCAAGTGCGATAGCGTTCGTAGCTGATACCAACGATCCGCTGCCCAAGGCAGTCGCACCTGAAATGGGGGTGTATTCATACGCTCCGCCGCCTGTGCCACGATTTGCTGCCGCAGCGCCGCTACCCAGCGCAACATTGCCGTTGCCGACGGCGCGCGCCGTTGGCCCGAAAGCAATCGAACTGCTCGTCGTCATATCGGCGATGGCATAGCTGACTGTGCCCGTGCCGGCATAGGTTTCGCGGCCGATTGCAATACCATCGGCGATGGCAACCACGGCATCCTGCCCGCAGGCCAGACTGGTGTCATCGAAACCCTCGGCCTCCTGGACGCTTTGCGTGATGTCATCATCGTCCAACAGTACACACTCGTCCGCCAGTGCGAGGCTTGGCGTAGTGAGCGCAATGCCTGCTGCGAGAGCCAGAAACGAAGTGCGAAATAGATACGGTGTCATGATCTTGTGCCCCGTGATGCCTTCTGAATCAGGTCTTCCGACCTTGAAGGAATGCCAATATTTGACGGGCAAAGGTTAAATTCAATTTATCCGGCACGTGCTTATTGTGTGCGAATTGGTCTCATCGAGTGCGGTCCGCGCCAAACAGAAGGATCATGAACCGACATGGCGTTTCAGGGTGGGTTCACTGCAATTATGGGAACCAGCACGACAGACTGTGCATTGTGGCAGTCGAACTGATGAAAAACTGAAAATGGAGGTACCCATGTCGAGCTTATCATTCCGCAGCAGTCGCCCTGACAATTGGGTCAGTCCGCGCCCGTATTCAGACGCCTCGCTGCGTCGTATGAGTCACGGCCCGATCCAGCCGATGGAGCAGCCCGGATTTCTCCAGCGCCTGTTCAGGCGTAATTGATCGCGCGCCAAAAATAACATGTAGATGACGAGGGGACCGGCGCTGCGACGCACGGTCCCCTTTTCATATCCCGCCCGGCGCAATTGCCGGGCGTTTGCCTGAAGCTCAGTATTCCTCCGGTTCCTCCGGTGTCTCGGCCGTGTGAGTTGGCCCGGCATCTTTCAATCCGCGCGCCAATTTGAATACCACGCCCGACAGCAGCATCAGCGCCAGCAAGTTCGGCAGGGTCATCGCAGCATTGGAGATGTCACCAAGTCGCCAGACCAGCGCACTAGGTTGAGAAGCCCCGAGAAAGATAACGAAGCACCACAGAACGCGCCAGATGATGTGGAGCTTCTTCTCGCCGCTGCGGGTCGATCCGGGCACACGGTCGTAAAGGAAGGTGATCGCCCGCTCGCCGTAATAGCTCCACGTCAGCAGGGTGGTGAAAACGAACAGGA
>CAJXSN010000031.1 GCA_913060895.1 uncultured Sphingomonadaceae bacterium | reverse complement strand
GTTTTAGGTACCAGTATCGCAAGATGTGGGGGTTCGAGTCCCTTCGCCCGCACCAATCCGTCGCCAGGGGCCGGGGCGGATCATTTTTAAGAACGCTTACCTTGAGGTTCAAAGGCACAGCCATGCAGATTAAAGAGACCACAAACGAGGGCCTCAAGCGCGCCTATGCGCTGACCATCCCGGCTTCCGACATCGAAACGAAGATCGATGCCGAGATCAAGAAGGTTGCCCCGCAGATTAACATGCCCGGCTTCCGCCCCGGCAAGGTCCCGGCCAATCTGGTCCGCAAGATGCATGGCGAGCAGCTGCACGCGCAGGTCATCAACGACACAATCCGCGACTCGGTTGATGAGCTGATGAAGTCCAAGGAGCTGCGTCCTGCAATGCAGCCCGCCATTGAGCTTGGCGAAGGATACGAGCAGGGTAAGGACGCGAAAGTTTCCGTCTCGCTGGAAATTCTTCCCGAAGTCGAAGCGCCCAAGACCGATGGTATGAAGTTGGAGCGTCTGACTGTTCCTGTCAGCGAAGAAGCCGTTGATGAAACGATCGGCCGCATCGCGGAAGGTAACAAGAGCTACAAAGATGCTGCCAAGACCCGGAAGGCGAAGGATGGCGACCAGCTGATCATTGACTTCACTGGCCGCGTGGACGGAACCGAATTCGAAGGCGGCAAAGCTGAAGATACTCCGTTGGTCATCGGTTCGGGCACGTTTATTCCCGGTTTCGAAGAGCAGCTGACAGGTGCAAAGACCGGTGACGAAAAAACCATCACTGTGACTTTCCCGAAGGATTATCAGGCGACGCATCTCGCCGGTAAGGAAGCGGAATTCGATGTCGTGGTGAAAGCCGTAAAGATCGAAGCCGAAGGCAAAATCGACGATGACTTTGCCAAAAGCCTTGGTCTGGACGATCTCGACAAGCTGAAGGAACTGGTTCGTGGACAGCTGGAGCAGGAAACTGCCGGCTTGACCCGCACCCAAATGAAGCGCCAACTGCTTGATTCTCTGGCCGCTGGCCATGATTTCCCTGTGCCTGAAGGCATGGTTGATGCAGAATTTCAGCAGATCTGGACTCAGCTTCAGCAGGAAGCGCAGCAGGACGAAGATACCGAAGCTGCGCTGAAACAGATCGAGGAAGAAAAGGACGATTACCGCAGCATCGCCGAGCGCCGCGTGCGTCTGGGTCTGCTTCTGTCCGAAATCGGCCAAAAGAACGGCGTGGAAATTTCCGGTCAGGAAATGAACATGCTGATGCAGCAGGCTGCACAGCAGTACCGCGAGGGAGACCGCGAGCGGTTCCTGCAATATGTTCAGCAGGATCCGATGGCAGCCGCCCAGTTGCGCGCTCCGCTGTATGAGGACAAGGTCGTCGATTTCCTGTTCGAGAAGGCCGAAATTTCGGACCGTGAAGTGACGCGCGAGGAACTGGAAGCCGCCATCGAAGCGGATGCCGAGGAAGAAACAAAAAAGGCCAAGACGCCTGCCAAGAAGAAGGCTCCGGCGAAGAAGCCTGCTGCTAAAAAAGAAGATGATGCGAAGGCCAAGCCAGCAGCCAAGAAGACTGCTGCCAAGAAGCCCGCCGCGAAGAAGTCTGCTGCCAAGCCAGCGGCGAAGAAGCCTGCGGCCAAGAAAGCTCCGGCGAAAAAATCCGCTAAGTAATCATCTACAGGTAATGCAAGAAAGGCCCGGCCCGCGATAGTGGTGCCGGGCCATTTTCGTGAATGTCAGCTGTCGTCGGACTCTTCCGTATTGAGGCCCAGCTCCTTGCGGATCGGGTGTTCCAGGTCGGCCTGCTGACCCCGATGAATATGGGCCCCACGCTCCTCTACCAGTCGCATGATTGGGGCACTCATTACGCCATGAAATACGATTGAAGCGAGGATAGCGAAACTGGTTGTCGCCCATAGCAGGTCCAGATCTGTGAAATCGGCATGATTCTGTCCGTAAGCCAGATAATAGATCGAGCCCATTCCCCGGATGCCCAGAAATGCCACGGCCAGTTTGCCGATCCAGGGTAGGCCGCTTTTCATTTCCGCCAGAATGCCGCCTAACGGCCGGATGACTAAGATGAGCGCGAAACCCAGTAACGCGGCCGGCCATGTCAGTCCGTCCAGCACACCACTGGCAAGCATTCCGCCAAAGCCCAATAGTACGGCAACCAGTACGATCTTCTCGATTTGATCGATAAAATGGTGGCTCATCTTGTGATATCGGCTCGAGATTTCTCTCTGCCGCGTGGTTACCGCGCCGACAAATACGGCGATAAAGCCGTACCCTTCCACCAGCTCTGCCGCGCCATAGGCGAGCAGTAACGTACCTAGCACGATCAGTCCTTCGGAAGAGGAGTATTTGAGCGGTATGGTGCCTTCGCCTTCTTTCTTTTCCATGTCGTCCACGTCGTCCATCGCGGCGTCAGCTTTGCGTTCGAAGACATACCATGCGCCTGCGCGGCCCACGGCCCAGCCCATCGCGGTTCCGGCAAAAATCCGCCACGCGAAATCGAGTGCAAACCATTCCAGTGTCCAGCCGCCCACCGCCGTCATCCCGACAGCGGCAATCGCAAGGTATGTAAAGGGAAAGGCCAGCCCATCATTCAGTCCTGCCTCGACCGTCAGGCTGAAGCGAACGTCGTGTCGTTTGCTTTCTCCGGGTGGGCCGACCTGCACGCTGCGCGCCAGAACCGGATCAGTCGGCGCGAGAACGGCGCCAAGCAGAATGGCGCTGGCCGGTGCAAGGCCCAGACCCCACCAACCAAGTAAGGCCACGGCAATAATCGTTACCGGCATGGCGATCACGAGCAACGGCCAGATCTGCCGCCAATAAGTCCAGCTGACAGGGCGATCAATGGCAATACCGGCACCGGCAAGGCTGACGATCACGATAAATTCGGTAATATACTCCAGCGTCACTGCATCAAAGGCATCGGCGGTGGGATCGATATCGGGCATACCGAGCGGTAGGGAAAATACCGCCCAGCCAATCGCAACATAGGCTATAGGGAGGGAGAGATATTTACGCGATAACCACCGCTCCAGCCCGACAGCGGCAATCAGGCCGAGGCCGAACAGGACGAAAAGTAATATACGTGTCTCCATACCGCATACGCGTAATGCGGCGACCTGTGTCGGTCAAAACATTGGTGGCTTAAACCGCTGGCACCCATTAGAAATTTCCGCTTACTTGAAAACGGAAGATAGGCCCGATGCGGCGGTCGAACCTCTCCGCAAGCAGGACAGTCGCATTGGGGCGGTTGCCATCGAAGACTGTTCGTTCAAACTTGTTTCGCGCGCCTAATGCATTGGCGTATGTGGCGTTTACAGTCAGTCCGAATACATCCTTATGCTCGACAAACAGGCTGGCGAAGGTCGGCCCTTCGTAGTCGCGGCCAACTTCGAAACGACGCGAATACGGCGTTCTGGTTTCGGTGAAGATACTTGCGCCATAGGCCCAATCCGTGGATCGAACGTCCTGCCGAAAATCAATATCCAGCAGATCGACAAGATCATTCGAGAACCTACGCGGCAGGCCGGTGAAAGGGTCGATGACTTCCATCCAGCGACGGATTGCCTGTATTTCGAAGCGTGCACCGTTCCAACCGATGGGATCCATCTGCAAGGTCGTATTGAGTTCGAGCTGCGTACGGGATGCACTGCCGATATTTCCCCGCGCCTCGCCGCCTCCGTCAAGGGGGAAGAAATCGATGAAGTCTTCGAACCGCGCGTGCCGCAGTTCCAGCTTGGCAGAGCCCCATTCGCCCAAACCCTTGTTGATCTCCAGATCGAAGTTCCAGCTCTGGTCAGGTTCCAGTGAATTGTTACCGCCGTTCTGATTGTCATCATTGAGGCTGACTGATGCGAGAAAATTGCCGAAAGACAGCTCGCCTACGCGTCGGCGGATTTCGAAAGAAACATCGAAATCATTCTCCGGTTTCCATGCCAGCGAAACCGAACCCTTGGGTCTCTGGAATGTACGGGCATTGGCGGCCACGCCAGTCTGACCAATCTTCGAATATTCCGCGCCGCCGGTTGCCTGCAGCGAGAGAGTGGGTGTCAGCTGTTTTCCGAAGCTGAGGATTGCTTCGTAGCGGTCTTCCGTAACGCTGCCGGTGCCACTGGGAAAGGGGAGCTGGACGAACTCACTGCCGGGATCCAGTTCGAAAAGGCTGGAGACGCGGTCGAGCCGATTGAACGCCGCTTCGCCGGAAATTTGCCAATCCGCAGACCACATGTTCCAACCATATTCAAACCGGCCAATCCGTTCGCCTTCGCCATTTGATTGATTGAACTGAAATCCGGTGGAGGGTCTGCCATCGCTGAATGTGTCGATGACCTGCACCGTGCGGTTGTCACGCTCGAACCGTTCCAGCCCGATGAACTTTATCGTGCCGGGGCCAAGCGGGAATTCGATATCCGCACCGATCTCATATTCCGGCCCGTCCTCGTCGGTGCGCGATTCGCGGATACGGACCGGGCCATTGACGGGAACCCCTGTCTCCGGCTCACGACGCTGGAAGAAATCTTCCCCGTAAGACAGGTTGAGATTTCCGGTTACGCTGTCGGAAAAGCCGTATCGGAACTGCGTGCTCAGCTTGGGATTGTCGAACCGACCGGAAAACTTGGTATCCTGCACCTCGATCAACGTGTCGGTGGGATCGGTTATGATATTCGGGCCGTCTGCGCCGAAGCGATCGTTATCGTTGCTGAGCGCGACGGTGTAATCCAGCTTGCCGCTGCTTCCGGTCAGAGAAATTTCGCCGCCATATAGCTGCGCCTGAGTGTTGTAAGCGCGAAAACCGGTGTTCCAGCGGAATTGTCCCGACGTACCGGTATTTGCCGTGAGGATATTGGCAACCTGTCCGGTCAATCCCGGTATATCGAGCGAATTGCCCTCCACAATGTCAATGCGAAGCACATTGTCTGCCGGAATGCGCTGCAACTGGTCGCGCAGGCTGTCAGATTTGCTCGCAAGCCGTTCGCCATTAACGATGACATTTTGAGTCGCCTGACCGAGACCGCGCCCGTTATCGCCGTCGGAAATCGTAAAGCCGGGAACGCGGGACAGCATATCCAGTGCACTGCGCGGTGCAAATTGCGCGAAATAGGCAGGCTCGAAGCTGTTCTTGGTGCTTTCAGGCTCGGGCGCAGTAGTCCTGTCAGCTGCTACCATGTCTTCATTGCCATCAGACCCGGCGGTATCCGGATCCGGCGCGTCTTGCGCTGAAGCCGGGAAAGCCAGCGCGCCCGATAGTGCAACAGACAGCATGATCCGGTTGGCGGGCCGGCCTGAGGGGGATCGGTAATGCAAATGTTACTCCCGGCACATTTTTGAGCTTATTTCCCGCCCGGCCTATGGCCCGGTGGCGTTGCGTCGTCTTACTATGTTCGACAAGACGGTTCAGAGTGCCGACAAATGTCGACCTTCGCTTATCTGTTCCGCTGGATATGATGATGGGCGTGTTACGGCCTTGCACCGGGCAGGGAAGGTTAAGCCTCTTGAACATCGCGGGCCGAAAGCCGACATGGCGTATCGAAACAAAACTCACGCATACAGACTAGGAAACAACCGCCCATGATCGACGTATTCGGCTCCGACGCTCACGAAACACGCTATGGAACGCAGGGCCAGTTTACCCGTGATCCGGTGACCGGTGCGCTGGTGCCTATGGTGGTGGAGCAAACCAGCCGGGGCGAACGCAGCTTCGATATTTTCAGCCGGCTGCTGCGCGAACGCATCGTGTTTGTGACGGGTCAGGTGGAAGACGGGATGGCCTCCCTGATTACGGCGCAGCTGCTGTTCCTTGAAAGCGAAAACCCGTCCAAGCCGATTTCGATGTATATCAATTCGCCCGGCGGCGTGGTTACGGCGGGCATGGCGATCCATGACACAATGCAATATATCAAACCGCGCGTTTCTACTGTGTGCATGGGGCAGGCCGCCAGCATGGGCAGCTTCCTGCTGGCTGCGGGCGAGCCTGGTATGCGCATCGCCCTTCCCAATGCTCGGATCATGGTTCACCAGCCCAGCGGCGGTGCACGTGGCATGGCGTCCGATATCGAAATTCAGGCCCGTGAAATCCTGCGGATCAAGAAAAGCATGAACGCCCTTTATGTGAAATACACCGGCAAGAGCCTGGAGGAGATCGAGAAGGCGATGGATCGCGACACCTTTCTCGAAGCGGACGAAGCGATGAAATTCGGCCTGGTGGACAAGGTGTTCGAAACCCGTCCGGAAGGCGAAGATCCGACCAAGGACGAAGATAAGGGCAGCGGCGGCGCGCCGTCCTGAGCGCGGCGGCAGGCGATAACGCAGGCGCTTTATTAGCGATTAAAGGTACTTGTGCTCCTTTGCGGGACAGCGCTGCCGAGCAAATGGCAACTGTGCCCCTTCAGGCGAGGCTAAGGCGGATCTGTTACTACGGGGCAGGTTGTAATAATCAATTCCAGCGATAAGTTGGCCGAATCTTCTGTGTGCGATACCAGCACTCAGGATCGGGCGAGCGAGATCGGAACAAACTTAGGATATGACGAAATTGAGCGGAACCGATAGCAAAAGCACGCTGTATTGCAGTTTCTGCGGCAAATCGCAGCACGAGGTGCGCAAGCTGATTGCCGGCCCCACCGTATTCATCTGCGATGAGTGCGTAGAGCTTTGCAACGACATCATCCGCGAGGAGACGAAGGCCGGCCTGACGGGCCGCAAGGAAGGCGAAGTGCCTCCGCCGTCGGAAATCTTCGGCACGCTGAACGATTATGTCATCGGCCAGGACCGCGCGAAGCGGGTCCTTTCCGTTGCCGTGCACAATCATTATAAACGCCTGAAGCACGCCGGAAAATCCGGCGATGTAGAACTGGCCAAGTCGAATATCCTACTGGTCGGCCCGACCGGCTGCGGTAAGACACTGCTGGCGCAAACGCTGGCGCGCACGTTCGATGTGCCGTTCACCATGGCCGATGCCACCACATTGACCGAAGCGGGCTATGTCGGGGAGGATGTGGAAAACATCATCCTCAAATTGCTGCAGGCGAGCGACTACAATGTCGACAAGGCACAGCACGGCATCGTTTATATCGACGAGATCGACAAAATTACCCGTAAGGCAGAAAATCCCTCCATCACCCGAGACGTGTCGGGTGAAGGCGTGCAGCAGGCCCTGCTGAAGCTGATGGAGGGCACCACCGCTTCCGTTCCTCCACAGGGCGGTCGCAAGCATCCGCAGCAGGAATTTCTGCAGGTCGACACCACAAACATCCTGTTTATCTGTGGCGGCGCGTTTGCCGGTCTGGACAAGATTATCGGCGACCGCTTGCAGAAACGCAGTATCGGGTTCGGCGCCCACGTTGCCGATCCGGACAAGCGCCGCGTTGGTGAACTGCTGGAGAAGAGCGAGCCGGAAGATCTGCTGAAATTCGGTCTGATCCCGGAATTCGTGGGCCGTTTGCCGGTCATCGCGACACTGCATGATCTCGATGTCGATGCGTTGGTGACGATCCTTCAGGAACCCAAGAACGCGATCGTCAAACAATACGGCAAGCTGTTCGAACTGGAAGATGTGGAACTGACTTTCACCGACGATGCACTCCAGGCGATTGCCGAGCGCGCTATCAAACGCAAAACCGGTGCGCGTGGCTTGCGGTCGATTGTCGAAGGCATTCTGCTGGACACGATGTTCGACCTGCCCGATCTGGAAGATGTTACCGAAGTGGTGGTCGACAAGGACGTGGTTGCGGGCCGCAAGGAACCCGTCCGTGTCGTCAGCAGTAGTGCGAAGAAGGGCAAGGAAGAAGCCGCCTGACACAATGCCGGGCGCATTTGTTTTTGCGCTCGGCCTTCCTACCCTTGTGTTGTTGCTGACATTCTGTGCTTGGACCGACTTGCGGTCTTCTATGTGACCAGTTGCCGACCCATAAAATTTGCGCGGTGAACCGAAGCATTCTGTATCATGCAGGTTGATGGAGTGGTCAGTGCAATTTTACTAATTGCATCGCTTGCTCCATCTGAAATTTGAAAGGGCGAACCGCTGCCAGGCAATTCTGGCTCGCATCATTGCGTTTGCCGCACAAGGTCTCGTTTTCTGGTTGTACGACCGTTGGTCCAAAAAGCAGGGCGGTTAACTGAGTGACACCTCAAAGCAAAAGCCCCGCCCAGTCTCCATAGAGGACCGGGCGGAGCCTAGTGCGTGGCTATATCGTTTACGATCAAGTGGTCGCAGGCATCAAGACGCCGTCGATTGCATGGATGATGCCATTCGAGGCGTCGATATCTGCCGAAGCGACGGTGACGACAGAGCCTTTTTCGTCTGTCAGCTCGATTGCATCGCCGTTCATGCGGGCCGTCAATGTCGAACCGGCCACCGTTTTGATCGAGGCCTCGCCATTACCTTCCTCGATCAGCGCGGCGAGATCGGCCGATGTAACTTTTCCCTGCACAATGTGGGTGGTCAGGACGGCGGCCAGCTTGTCACGATTTTCAATCGCGATTAGTGTGTCGACCGAACCTTCGGGCAGTGCCGAGAAAGCGGTGTCCGTAGGGGCAAAGACCGTCATTGGCCCTTGCGTCGCCAGCGCCTCGCTCATACCGGCGGCTTCCACTGCCGTCAGAAGTGTCGAGAATTCACCAGCAGCCTTGGCAGTTGCTGCAATGCTGGCCTGATCCGAGGATGCGGACATTCTGGTGTCTGTTTCAGCGGTTGCTTCGGCTGGAGCCACCTCGGGGGCGGCCGGTGCTTCTGCTGCAGGCTGTGCGGCGGCTTCCACTTCAGCCGAGCTTGCCTGCTCGGCATGTTGATCTTGAGCGTATGCTGCTAGTGGCATAGTGGCTACAATCAAAGCCGCGCCACAAATAGATGTTTTCTTTTTGCTGATAATATTCACTGTCGTTCTCCTAGTAGTGTTACCGGGTTGATAGGAGTAGAACCAGCATTCACGTGCTCGGTTTCATGAAAAATCCAATATTGCGACGGATTGAGCGCTTTTATCGACAAATTGTGTTGGCAAAAATTGATCTTTGAAGATGCTTATACGCCGGATATAAAAACCCCGCCCGGCCTCTTTCGAGCGCCGGACGGGGCCTGTTACGTATGCCGGGAATGGGGATCCGGCCACGCACAAATTTCGGCAATCTTATTGCTGTGGCAGGAACACGCCATTGGTCAGATGGACCACGCCGTTGGACTGCATCACATCCGCCTGCGTCACAGTAGAAGTGCGGCCATTGGCATCGGTCAGTACGACTTGGTCGCCGGACAAGGATGCCTTCAGCGTGCCACCCTGCAATGTTGTAATATCGGCACTACCGCGGCCTTGCCTGATCAATTCGGCCAGGTCGCTTGCGGTTACTCTGCCGGCTACCACATGATAGGTCAGAACATTGGTCAGCAGTTCCTTATTCTCTGGCATGAGTGCGGTTTCTACCAAACCGGCGGGCAACAGATCGAACGCTGCGTTGGTCGGTGCAAACACCGTCAGCGGGCCGGGGCTGGACAGCGCGCCCACCAGATCGGCGGCCTTTACGGCTGCGACCAGCGTTGTGTGATCGGCTGAATTGGACGCATTCTCGACGATAGTGCGTGTGGGCAGCATTTCTGCGCCGCCTACCATCACGGTATCATTCGTCATGCCGTCACCACCTGCTGCGGTCATGCAGCCAGATAGAAGGATGGCGGTGCCGGCCGCCAAAGAGGCGCGCATTGCGGATTTAAACATAAACTCTCCTGTCGCGTTAAGGCCGAAACGGCCTGCTTCTGTCTATTTACGCTTGAGAAAGGTCTAGGGGTTCAAGAAAGCGGAAAAGTTTCTCGGCCAGGATAAGTTCGGCATTTATATGACGGTCGCAGCGGGCAAACTTAGCAGCCGCCACTGCACCCCGGGGTCTGCTCGATCTGGATGGTCGCGTGACCGATACCGAAGCGGTGCTTCAACTCGTCCGACAGGCCCGAAAGGAATGCGTCCCCTTCATGCCCGCCGGGCATCACCAAATGGGCGGTAAGGGCGGTTTCGGTCGTACTCATCGGCCAGATATGCAGATCGTGGACCGCTTCCACCCCGGTCTGATCGCTCAGGAAATTATCGACTTCGCTCTCGTCGATATTCTCCGGCACAGCGTGCAGGCCCATCTTCACGCTATCTTTGGCCAGGCCCCACGTGCCCCATGCGATCACGGCGACAATCATCAAGCTGGTCAGCGGATCGACCCATGCGGCGCCTGTTGCAAGAATGACCAGTCCGGCAATCACCACACCGGCAGACACCAGCGCATCGGCGGCCATATGAAGATAGGCGCCGCGAATGTTCAGATCGTCCTTACGTCCGTGCATGAACATCCATGCGGTAAAAGCATTGATGGCAATCCCGATACCGGCGACCACAACCACGGTCATTCCCGCCACCGGCTGCGGATCAGTCAGACGGTTGACTGTCTCGAACAGGATCGCGCCGATGGCGACCAGCAACAGGCCGGCATTGGCCAGCGCAGCAAGAATGGTCGAGCTTTTAAAACCATAGGTGAAACGCGCCGTAGGCGGTTTCTTTGCCGCTACACTGGCCCCCCATGCCAGCAGAAGGGCCAGCACATCGGACAGATTGTGCCCCGCATCGGCGACCAGCGCCATCGAGCCCGAGAGGAAGCCAAAGGTCGCCTCCACAATCACGAAACCTGAATTGAGCACTACGCCGACCAGAAACGCGCGTCCGAAATCAGCCGGAGCATGGCTGTGACCGGTTTGGCCTGAATGGTCATGCGAATGTGTGTGGGAGCCGTGCATCGTTTTACTCGTAAATGCAGGCATCGAGCCCGTCGCGCTTAACCACGCTGAGGCGCGCAGCGATAGTGTTGCCATGACGGCGCAGCCAGCCGGTGGGGTTCACCACGCTGCGTTTCTTGGGCAGGGGTAGGGCTACGATCATTCGCGCCGCTTCCGATGGCGAAAGCTCGGCA
This sequence comes from uncultured Sphingomonadaceae bacterium, assembly GCA_913060895.1. Classification (GTDB taxonomy): domain Bacteria; phylum Pseudomonadota; class Alphaproteobacteria; order Sphingomonadales; family Sphingomonadaceae; genus CAJXSN01. The sequence continues at coordinate 2,766 of CAJXSN010000031.1, read as the reverse complement.
GCAGATTTGCTGAAATAGCGCTGTGCCCCGGCCTCCACGCCGTAGGTTCCGATGCCGGTTTCCGCGACATTGAGATAGACTTCCATAATTCGCCGCTTACCCCACGCTTTCTCGATCAGAAAGGCGAACCACGCCTCGAACCCTTTGCGGACATAGCCGCCATCCTGCCACAGGAACACGTTCTTGGCCGTTTGCTGCGTGATGGTAGAGCCGCCCCGGATGCGCCCGCCACGCGCATTCTGTTCGATAGCGCCCCGGATCGCTTCTTCATCGAACCCGTCATGGGCGCAGAACTTGCTGTCTTCCGCCGCGATGGCCGCGCGCACCAGATCCCGGTCGATCTCCGACAGCGGCTCCCAATCCCTGGTATACCCATTGTCGTCCAGCAACATGGTCGCCGTGGCTGGCACGGGCACGAAGCGGAACAGCAAAACCAAAAACAGGCTGAGCGCGACAAAGCCGATAATGATCTTGGCAAGGAATTTGAGAAGGCGAAGCATCGCGTGCTGTGTAGCGGGGGCGCGTGCGACAGGCAATCGAGCAGCTTGCGGTGACGGGCTGCGCGTGCTTTGTAAAACGCCTACGGAATTGGGCATACGGGGAATTTACTAATGAAGATCGGGAATATCGGCACGGCTGCTCTCGCCAGCATAGCGGTATCGACTCTGCTGGTCGCGCCGGTGACGGCGCAGGACGGGCCCTTCGCGGATGTGGTGGAAGCGCACTACGAAAACCATCTGGAAGACCTGTTCCTACACTTTCACAAGAACCCCGAACTATCCTTCCTGGAAAATAAAACCGCTGCACGAATGGCCGCCGAACTTCGTGCTGCCGGTGTCGAAGTTACCGAAGGCGTGGGCGGCACCGGGGTGGTCGGATTGCTGAAGAACGGCGATGGCCCCTTGTTGCTGCTTCGCGCGGATATGGACGGGTTGCCCGTGCCGGAGAAGACGGGCCTGCCCTACGCCTCCACCGCCACGCAGGTGGGGCAGGACGGCAAGGAATATCCGGTGATGCATGCCTGCGGTCATGATGTGCACATCACGTCGATGGTTGGCACAGCGCGCCAGCTGGCGGCGATGAAGGACCGGTGGAAGGGCACGCTGATGTTTGTTGTTCAGCCTGCCGAGGAACGGGTCGGCGGCGCGAAGGCAATGATAGAGGACGGGCTGTATGATCGCTTCGGCAAACCCGATGCCGCGCTGGCCTTCCACGTTACATCCATGTTGCCGACGGGGAAAATCTCTGCATCGGAAGGCATCCAGTATTCCAGCGCGGATTCGGTCGATATCATGGTGCCCGGTATCGGAGCACACGGGGCTAGCCCCCATATGGGCCGTGATCCGGTCTATATCGCCTCGCAAATCGTAACCGGCCTGCAATCCGTGGTGAGCCGTGAAGTCGGCCCTCTTTCTCCTGCCGTCATCACCGTGGGTGCGTTTCAATCGGGCCTGAAGCATAACATCATTTCCGACCGCGCGGATCTGCAACTGACCGTGCGCGCAAATGACGAGGATACGCGCGCGCAATTGCTCGCCGCCATCGAGCGGATCGCGGTGAACACCGGCAAGGCACATGGTCTGCCCGACGATCTGCCGGTAACGGTCAAGGTGAGCGAGGGCACGCCTGTCACCAACAATGATCCCGAACTGGCTCGGCAGCTTAATGGCGTGATGAAGCGCGAACTGGGCGAAGCCGTGTTCGTGCCTTTCGAGCAGAAAGGTATGGGTGCAGAAGACTTCGCCTATTTCGTGGCAGATGAACTGGGCGTGCCGGGATACTACTTCGCCGTCGGCGGCACTCCGCCAGAGGCATTTGCGGCCGCTGAAAATGGCGGTCCGCCAGTTCCCAGCCACCATTCCCCGCTGTTCAAGGTGTCGCCGGAGGAAAGTGTGACGCTGGGCACACAGGCCATGATAGCAGCGGTGCTGGAGCTGGCCCCGGCGGAATAGAATCATACCGATACGAAAAGAGGCCGCGAACCCGATCGGGTTTGCGGCCTCTTTTATGCGCGGTGCCGAGCAGGCTTACGCAGCGACGGGCGATCCCAGCAGCCGCTCACCGGCAATCGCTTTCATTGCCTTCTGCAGCTTCTCGAATGCTCGCACCTCGATCTGGCGAATGCGCTCGCGTGACACGTCGTAGACCTTGGAAAGTTCCTCCAGCGTCTGCGGCTTCTCCGTAAGGCGGCGTTCCTTCAGGATGTGCTGTTCGCGTTCGTTCAGCGCATCCATTGCTTCGTTCAGCATATCATGCCGGACTTCGGCTTCCTGCGCGTCGGCCACGGTCTCGTCCTGAAGCGGGCGATCATCGGTTAGCCAATCGAGCCATTCGCCCGAGCCTTCTTCGCCATTGCGCATAGAGACATTGAGCGAACCGTCGCCGCCCATCATCATCCGGCGGTTCATGTTGATCACTTCCTGTTCGGGCACGCCCAAATCGGTTGCGATCTGCTTCACATCGTCGGGATGCATATCGGAGTCTTCATAAGCCTCCAGCTGTTTCTTCATCCGGCGAAGGTTGAAGAACAGCTTCTTCTGCGCGGCGGTGGTGCCCATTTTTACCAGGCTCCACGAACGCAGGATAAATTCCTGCATGCTCGCCTTGATCCACCACATGGCGTAGGTCGCCAGGCGGAATCCGCGGTCGGCTTCGAACTTCTTCACGCCCTGCATCAGGCCGACATTGCCTTCGGAAATCAGATCGCTGACCGGCAGGCCATAGCCGCGATACCCCATGGCGATTTTCGCCACGAGACGCAGATGC
>CAJXSN010000030.1 GCA_913060895.1 uncultured Sphingomonadaceae bacterium | reverse complement strand
GGACGTCAGGTTTTCAACCTGAAAAGAGGGGTTCGACTCCCCTACGGGCTGCCACACCTCTCCTCAAAGCCTTTATTCATTGGCATCTGATACTTCAGGTGTCCCACGGTTTTCGTGGCGTGGGACACTTCGCTCTTGGCGAACTCTCTCAACCCTGTCGAAGCCAGACTCCACCAATCGGGCGCGGTCAACTCCCTGGACATAGGGTGCCGACGATTTGAAGTCCGAGTGAGACAGGCGAGCGGCAATCTCATAGACATTGGCACCCGATAGGGCCATCTCGTGTCCAGTAGCTTTTCGAACTCCGTGTTGAGAGCGCGTGGCCCTCTTTTCAGTCCTTTTTTCACCTGTCTTGTTATCTACCACTTCAATACTTTTGTAGAATCCTGCTTGCACAACCCACTTTGAAATCTTGTTTCCCAATGAATTTTTCGAAGCGAACGGACGACCGTATTCAGTGAGCAAAAAAGCGTCCTCATGCACACCGAGCTCCAGTTCCTCAGCAAGTTCTTTCATTAGAGGCACCTCGGTAATCCCCCCATTTTTAATGGGGTCCAACCGTAGAATTCAGGCGGCTGTTTTCAGTTTCATGGCGGGTGTCATGCCGCCGATACCCATGTTGGGTCGCTCGTTGTTGTAAGTCCAGAGCCATTCAGTTGCTTGGTCTTGTGCCTCCTCAATGGTTTCGAAGATGTATTGCCCGAGCCATTCGCCGCGAACGGTGCGGTTATAGCGCTCAATGTAGGCATTCTGTTGTGGCTTGCCCGGCTGGATGTATTCCAGTCGAACATTGCGTTTCTCTGCCCACTCCATCAGCTTACCACTGATATATTCTGGGCCATTATCGACGCGAATTGTCTGCGGTTGACCGCGCCATTCAATGATCTGGTTTAAGCTTCTGACCACTCTCTCTGCGGGCAGTGAGAAGTCGACTTCGATGCATAGGCCCTCACGATTGAAGTCATCCAGCACGTTCAATGTCCTGATCGAGCGCCCATCTGCCAGCTGATCCGCCATGAAATCCATCGACCATGTCTCATTGGGCTTATCAGGCACAGTCAGGGGCTCCGGCTTGTCCCGCTTCAAGCGTTTCTTGGGCTTGATACGCAGATTTAGCTCCAGCTCGCAGTAGATCCGATAGACCCGCTTGTGGTTCCAGCCGTAACCTTGGACGTTGCGCAGATACAGAAAGCACAGGCCGAAGCCCCAGTTGCGCTTGTTTGCTGTCAGACGTTCCAGCCAATCGGCGATCTCTTCATTCTCATTGCTCATAACAGGGCTGTATCTATAGCAGGTCTCGCTGACCTCGAACGCCCGGCACGCTGACGCGATGCTTACGCCGTGTCGTGCGACCGCATTCCTGGCCATCTCTCGACGCAGAGACGGCCTTAACGCTTTTTTCCAAGGGCTTCCTTCAGCAGATCATTCTGCATGCTTATCTCAGCATACATGCGCTTCAGACGGCGGTTCTCCTCAGCCATATCCTTCATCTCGGATATCAGTGAAGCATCCATGCCGCCAAACTTAGCCCGCCATTTGTAAAAACTCGCGCTGCTCATTCCGTGCTCACGGCACAGCTCAGAGACCGGCACACCGCCCTCCGCCTGCTTCAACACTGCCATGATCTGTGCGTCGCTGTATCGTCCGTTCTTCATCGTAAATCTCCTCAGATACCTTGCCGAGAAAATTCCACTTTTGAACACCGCTAATTTTAGGGGGGATTACCATGCCACAGGCAAGGCAATCACAGAGTTTAATGGGCTTGAAGCTGCCGTAAATGCTGGCCAAGCGCTGATTGCTACCAAAATTTCTAACATTGAAGAAACCAATTCGCTGAGAATAGCTTGTCTCCAAAAATTAGAAACTTACGAAGCGCGGGTAATTGAAATCGAAATGTACGAGGCGGAGGAAAGGAAATTAGCCGAACGGATCTCGCGGATCGAGGTCGCCACGAATGAGGTTTCCAATATCCGTTTAGATGCAAAGACTGTCTCCAGTGCCGCTACCGCAGTTCGCTCTTCTATTGTCAAACGTGTTTTCAGTGAATCCCTAAACACACTTTGGCGTGACCTTTTTCTGCGATTGGCTCCATCAGAACAGTTTGTGCCTTCATTCAAATTACCAACCGATGACAAGGGAAATGTCGAGGCTGTGCTTGAAACGTTGCACCGATCAGGGAAAGTTTCTGGATCCCCCGGTGCTATGTTGAGCCAGGGTAACTTAAATACTGCAGCACTAACGCTCTTTTTAGCGCTACATTTGTCGGTGCCACTCAAACAACCGTGGTTGGTGCTGGATGATCCCGTGCAGTCAATGGATGATGTGCATATCACTCAGATGGCGGCTTTGTTGAGAACTATTTCGAAACGTATGGAGCGGCAAATTGTCGTTGCTGAACCGCCCCGATTTTACCGGAGGGTGCTTTGTTCAACGTCAGGCTACTTTATCGAGTGTGTTTAGATTTGCATAGAATACCTCCTCTGCTTCTGCGGGTGTGATGTATCCGATGGGACCGAATAGCCGACGGTTGTTATACCAATCGACCCATTTCAGCGCTTCCCATTCGACTTCGCGCCTCGATTTCCATGGACCGATCTGGTTGATGACCTCTGTTTTGAACAGGCCAATGACGCATTCAGCGAGGGCATTATCATAGGAATCGCCGACTGTTCCAACCGATGGATCAATACCGAATTCGACAAGGCGCTCGGTATACTTGATCGAGAGATATTGCGATCCACGGTCTGAGTGGTGAACCAAGGTATTGTTATCAAGTGTTTTTCTTTGCCAGATTGCTTGATCCAAAGCGTCGAGAACGAACTGCGTCGCCATTGAGGTCGATACGCGCCAGCCAACGATCCGGCGCGCAAAGACATCGATGACGAAAGCGACATAGACCGTTCCCGACCACGTCGGGACGTATGTGAAGTCAGAGACCCAGAGCTGGTTAGGCCGATCTGCTTTGAACAAGCGGTTTACCTTGTCGTCAGGGCACGGCTGGGAGGTGTCCGGATTAGTCGTGACAACCTTTTTACCCCGAACTACGCCCTTGATGCCCAAATTGCGCATCAACCGCTCCACCGTGCATCGTGCGATCTCCTGATTATCGCGCAGTAAGACATGCCAGATCTTCCGCACACCATAGAGCTTGCGGTTCTCTTCCCAGGCCGCATTGATCTTGATGCACAGATCAGCGTCAGACTTCGCCCGGGCTGAAGCCCGATCAGGATCACGCGCGATGGAGCGCCGTTCATAATAGGTGGACTGGGCGATTTGCAGCATTTTGCACATCGGCTCGACCCCGAACTCACCGCGATGTTCTTCAATGAAAGCAGTCACTTGCGAAACGGGCGGTCGAGCTCCGCCTGGGCAAAATACGCTGATGCTTTCTTCAGGATCTCATTGGCCTGCCGGAGTTCGCGCACCTCGCGCTCCAACTCCTTGATCCGCGCTTTCTCGGCACTGGTTTGGCCAGGCCGTTCGCCGCCATCACGCTGAGCCTGCCGGACCCAAACGCGAAGACTGTCTGGCGAACAGCCCAATTTGCTTGCGATCGCTGTGAATAAAGCAGCTTCGCTACGATACTCATCGCGGTGTTCCATCGCCAACCGCACCGCACGTTCGCGGAACTCAGGTGAATACGGCTTCGAGGTCTTCTTGTTGTGTGACTGTTCCATAATGGGCAATTCTCCGAAAGTTTTGCCCTCCGGTAAACCCGGGGCGTGTGTGGATGCCCCCGATTTAGCAAGCTAATTTTTCGACGTTTTGGCAGGGCTTCAATCGGTCGTGTGTCAGGCCTCTCATTGTGACAGTTCTAACGCCACGGGCCGGTATGCTGTTCGGAAGGCTGGGTCCACATCGGTTCAGAGAGCTATGTTGCTCGCGCCCCGGGACTGGGTATCCCTGCCTTGAACTTTGAAATCCTTGTCGCTTACTCCGTCAGTCGATCACCTTGCCTAGGCCTTGCAGCCTATGCCGTCACCGTATCCAGTTCGGACATGGTCACGCCATTCGATAGTCCTCACCTTTCGTTGCCATGGCCCAGATTTGCCGTGCCATCTTGTTGGCCAGCGCCACGGCTGCGACCATTCTTGGTTTGCGAGCCACCAAACTGGCTAACCATTTGTTTTTACTTCCGCCCCTGCGAACGACCCAGCGGATGACACTCATTGCGCCGACAATCAGGAGTTTGCGGATGTCGCATTGCCCCATCTTGCTGACAGCACCGAGCCGGGCCTTGCCTCCTGTAGACCGCTGTCGCGGCACCAGGCCTAACCATGCGGCAAAATTGCGCCCACTTTCAAACGTGGACATGTCTGGGGCAAAAGCCGCAACGGCACCCGCAGTTACAGGCCCAACCCCCGGCACGGTGCAGAGCCGCCTCAGTTCTTCATCAGCCTTTGAGGCAGCTTCTAGCTCTTTGGCTAATCGTTCGATGATCTCGGTCAGCTGAGCGATTTGTGCAATATAGATCGCCCCCATCTGTCGCACCTGTTCTGGGATGTCCGTGATGGGATCGGCTAAAGCGTTTTCCAAAACCTTGAGACTCGCAGGACCCTTCGCGGCAACCAAGCCGAATTCGGCCAGATGACCTCGGAGCGAATTAATCAGCTGGGTGCGCTGTCGGACAAAACACTGATGTGTTCGGAAAGCGACTGCACGCCCTTGCTTCTCAGCACTCTTCACCGCGACAAAAGACATGGTTGGGCGGCTCGCGGCCTCAGCAATTGCTGCCGCATCAGCATGGTCATTCTTTTGACGCTTCACGAATGGCTTGACGTATTGCGCCGGGATCAGACGAACGTTGTGCCCGTAAGACACCGCAACTCGCCCCCAATGATGGGATGTGGCGCACGCTTCCATAGCAACAATGCAGCCCTCATGCTTTGCAAGCAACTCGTATAGCCGCGGCCGAGACACTGCACGGTTGGAAACGATAGTCCCGTCACCCCTTACCGCGCAAACCTGAAAACTGTTCTTGGCTAAATCAATCGCTAATATGCTAATCTCTGACATGGATGCCTCCCTTTCTTTGGTTCATATGAAACCACTTTGGCACATTCGATGCCGTTGGGTGGAGGCATCCACCGCATCAGTTCATTGCAGTACATGAACGAGCGCTGTTCGATTACTTAACGCTTGAACTAAGCCCATCATTTCCTGGCGATAGCTTGATTTCAGTTGAAATATCGAAGAATTTTTCTGGCGACACAGTAGTCTCACCGGTGACCTACTCTTACGAAAAGGATACTGCGATAGCTGCCTAAAAATTTCATTTCGACTATGGTGTACAATACAATCAGAAGGCTTTCAGCACATACACCGCCAGCGCGTGTACTGAATGGATCATCTGCCTTGCATACCGCGGGTGAAGGGCTGACGCCTTCAATTGGTCTTCTGCTCGACCGTGCGCATCGCTCTTTTTGTTTCGCATGCAAACGTCACGCCTGTCATTGTTTATATATTACAACACCTTAGAAAGGATGGAGTTGATCGATCTAAGAATGATCTGTATTCGGAAAGCGCAAAGTTAAACTTAAATTACTTGGCACTTAACAAAATTGTTCACTCTGAAGCGTGCTGTGATAGGTGACGATCAAGGACAAAATCAACGAAAGTGCTTGCTGCGCCAATGGCCAGACGGGCGTGGCGTGGCTGCAGCCCCTTGAAATCCCGTCCTCGCCCGTGGCCTTTGCCGTATGCATTCCGAAGGGGCGCCAATGAGTGTGCGATTTTACCGAGGCTAACCAAAATTTCTCTAATTTCATTCGCGCCTCGTGCGTTCTCATCAATCCCATCAGGCATAATCTTGATCTCTTTACGAAGGAGCTTGAGGAGTTCTGGGATTTCCGCCTTATTAGGGTAAACAACCTTTCGATCATCGAGAATGAGTTTGCAGCAGCTCTCAACGATTTCTTTCGCCAGTGCTATCGCTTCTCCCGGCTCGCTGTCACCGATGCGCTCAAGACGCCTTAGATCCTCATATAAGGTGTCTGAGCCAAGCGTTGCCGCAACGGCCTTAATACGATGGACATGTCCGCTGAGCGCATGAGTTTTGCGCTGCGCAGTGTAAACTGGTCTTCCATCGATTACGACGTCTTCGACGAGTTCCCAGCCATCTACTCGAAGATGTCCATTGAACGCCGTTACCAGTTTTTCCTGCTCGGAGGCATCTTTTCGGACGATGGGATGAAGAACCTCACTAATGAACTTTAAAAAGACCTCCTGCTCAGCCGTGTACATCCGGAATCGTCGATCACTGTAAATCCAATCGAGAGGCCAATCGTCATTGTTGACACAATGTTGCCAGATGTCATCTTCGGCGGAATCATACCGACTATTCTCTGACGGCATAGATTTCAGATCAAAAATGCGGCTCAAAAAACCCACTTCATCGAGAGAACCAAACCATATGGTTTCTCTCGCGCGCATTTCATCAAGAATAGCAGCGCGAGTTCGTTCGCCAATTCTTCCGGTTGGAATGCTTTTGCCAGGCGGTGACGCACGCTGCGGCGAAATCTCTACGCTCACCCAGTAGCCATTTTCTTTACCCACTATGAGTTCAAGGTTTTGTGTGATTATGCTCGCGATTTGTTCACGCGCATTTTCGATCGAAACAAATGCTCTGACAGGCACGCGCAGATATACGGTCCAGAGTTCAATTCCGCCGTTCCAGTTATCATCACCCGTCTTGAGAAGTTCAATATCTGACTGTGTCATTAAACGCAGGGCATCTACTTCATTCTTATGGCGCAGGAGTTCGGCAACCGTAGGAAGTGCCCCCTCGATCTCACGCCTGATGCTCATATATTTCATGAAATAAAGCTCTTCTTGAATGCCTAACTCGGGCGAAAACCCTGCCAATCTTGTACAAGTCTCAATTTAAGCAACCAAACAGGCAAATATCGTTGGCATTTTGGCCGAAATACTTCATTCGGCCAAAATCCTTTTAATTCAACGCTGTACACCTACGTGGCAAAACTTATCCCGCTTCGTGGCAAACCAAAACAGCGATTTTGGCATAACTACGCCCGTCCCGACAACAGATGTGCCTAACCTTAAATCACCCGCACTTGCTGTGACCGCAGCTGCCGCAGGTCATGCAGCCTTCGACCATGCGTAGGTCGTATTGGCCGCAGCTGCTGCAGGCTTTACCACGCGGAGCGTCAAGGCCGACGACCTTGGCTTGCGGGTCGGATTTCAGCCCCTGCCCTTCGCCGGCGATAAAACCGGTGGCGATCAGGTGTTGTTCTATCACGCCACCGATAGCGGCCAGCATCGACGGGATGTACTTGCCCCGCATCCAGGCCCCGCCGCGCGGGTCAAAGACGGCCTTCAGCTCTTCGACGACAAAGGACACATCGCCACCGCGCCGGAACACGGCGGAAATCATGCGTGTGAGCGCGACGGTCCAGGCAAAATGCTCCATGTTTTTTGAGTTGATGAACACTTCGAACGGACGACGGTGGCCCCCGATCACCACATCATTGATGGTGATGTAAAGCGCATGCTCGCTGTCGGGCCATTTGATCTTGTAAGTGGACCCTTCCAGCTCTTCGGGGCGGTCCAGCGGGTCAGACATATAGACGACTTCACCGCCTTCTTCCGACGTAGCCTGCGCCGCAATTTCACCGGGCGCTGTGTCCGCGCTTTCGGAGACTGACAGAACCGATCCGGTAACATCGTTGGGGCGGTAGGTCGTGCAGCCTTTGCAGCCTTGATCCCACGCCGCCATATAAACATCCTTGAACGCGTCAAAGCTGATGTCTTCGGGGCAGTTGATGGTTTTCGATATGCTGCTATCGACCCACTTCTGCGCCGCAGCCTGCATTTTGACGTGGTCCAACGGTGCCAGCGTTTGGGCATTGACGAAATAGTCGGGCAACGGCGTGTCACCTTTCAGATCGCGCCACATTTGCACAGCGTAATCGACGACCTCTTCCTCGGTGCGGCTGCCATCCTTTTGCAGAACCTTGCGTGTGTAGGCATAGGCAAAGACCGGTTCGATCCCCGAGCTGACATTGCCAGCATAAAGACTGATGGTGCCGGTGGGCGCGATAGAGGTCAAAAGCGCGTTGCGGATGCCGTTTTCAGCGATGGCGTCGCGTACATCATCGTCCATCTGCTGCATGGTGCCCGACGCCAGATAGGCGTCCGCCTCGAACAGCGGGAAGGCACCCTTTTCCTTCGCCAGATCGACCGATGCAAGATACGCAGCCCGCGCAATCGCCTTGAGCCAGGCTTCGGTCTGCTCTGCCGCTTCGTCCGAGCCATAGCGCAGCCCGACCATCAACAAGGCATCCGCCAGACCGGTGACGCCCAGACCGATACGACGCTTGGCTTTTGCTTCGGCCTGTTGTTCGTCGAGCGGGAATTTCGACACATCGACGACGTTATCCATCATGCGCACAGCAGTCGCGACCAGCTTGTTCAGTGCCTCGACGTCCAGCTGAGGGTTGTCGCCAAACGGATCGGACACCATCCGCGCCATGTTGATCGACCCCAGCAGGCACGCGCCATAGGGCGGCAAAGGCTGCTCGCCACAGGGGTTGGTGGCGGCGATGGTTTCGCAATAGCTCAGGTTGTTGGCTTCGTTGATGCGGTCGATAAAAATCACACCGGGTTCGGCGAACTCATAGGTCGCCTTCATAATCCGGTTCCACAGATCACGCGCCTGAACGGTGCGGTACACTTTGCCGTTGAACAGCAGATCCCAGCTGGCATCTGCCTTGACCGCATCCATGAAGGGGTCGGTGATCAGCACGGACATGTTGAACATCCGCAGCCGCGCGGGGTCGGATTTTGCGGAGATGAAATCTTCGACATCGGGGTGGTCGCAGCGCATCGTGGCCATCATCGCGCCGCGGCGCGACCCGGCGGACATGATTGTCCGACACATCGCATCCCAGACATCCATAAAGCTCAGCGGGCCAGAGGCGTCAGCGGAGACCCCCAGCACATCCGCGCCACGGGGCCGGATGGTGGAAAAGTCATAGCCGATCCCGCCCCCCTGCTGCATGGTCACAGCGGCTTCTTTGAGCATGTCGAAGATGCCGGCCATGCTGTCAGGCACGGTCCCCATGACGAAACAGTTGAACAATGTCACACGGCGCGCAGTACCTGCCCCGGCAGTGATCCGTCCAGCGGGAAGAAATTTGAAATCCTCCAGCGCTTCGTAAAATGCCTCTTCCCATATTTCAGGTGCATCTTCGATCTGCGCGAGATCGCGGGCAATGCGCCGCCAGCTGTCTTCGACCGTTACATCGCGCGGCGTGCCATCCGCATCTTTAAAACGGTATTTCATGTCCCAAATCTGTTCGGCGATGGGGGCGGCAAATCGTGACATATTCGATTCCTTGAGGGCTGTTTGGGAAGGTGTTCACCATACCCCAAATCAAAGCGCAAGCACAACAGGTTGAAGAAAGTGTGTATTAGAATACATGATGCTGTAGCAGCGACGGAGGATTCTGTGAAAAATCATATACATCTCATCAAGTTGTCCGTCGGCACGGAAACCGTCGATGACCTGGCCGCATGGCAGGAAAAAAAACGCGTGCAAACCGAGGACGGTTTTCCCCGCCACGTGACCCGCATGTGGCCCAAACGCGAACCCGAGATTCTGAACGGCGGGTCGATCTTCTGGGTTATCAAAGGTGTGATCCAGTGTCGTCAGAAAATCCTACGTCTGGACGAGACATCGGGCGCGGACGGTGTGCGCCGCTGCGCGATCGTGCTGGACCCCAAGATCATCCGCGTGCAAGGCAGCCTCAAACGCCCGTTTCAGGGGTGGCGCTACCTTGCGCCGCAGGATGCCCCTGCCGATCTGCCCGAAGGCCGCGACCACGAAGAGCCCCTGCCCATCGAGTTGAACCGCGCGCTGGCCGAGATCGGCGTGCTCTAGCAGCAGCCCCTGAGCCCGCAGCCCCCGCGGGATTTGAGTTTATTTTGCAAAATGAAGCAGGGCTGCGCGTGCCGCTTCATTTTGCCCTTAAACTCCCGCCGGAGGCGCATCTGCAAGATGCCGCGCGTCAGCGCGTCAGGACAGCCCCGCCAGCAGGGCGGTCATCGTGGCGCGATCGGCGTCATCCATATCCGCCATCCGGCTTCGCCACAGCGTCGCCTGTGACCGCAGGATCAGCCCGTCAGACAAGATCTTGAGGTGATTGGCGCGCAACGTCTCCCCGCTCGAGGTGATGTCGGCAATCGCCTCTGCGGTTTCATTCTTGATCGTGCCTTCGGTCGCCCCCTGGCTGTCGACCAGCGCATAATCCGCGACACCGGTGCTGCGCAGGAATTCCCGCACCAGCCGGTGGTACTTCGTCGCGATGCGCAGGCGAAACCCGTGTTTGTCGCGGAACGCCGAGGCAGCGGCATCCAGATCGTCGAGCGTATCGACATCGACCCAAGCTTGCGGCACCGCGATGATCAGGTCCGCATGGCCAAAGGCGAGCTCTTCCACCGGTGCGACAAGCTGATCCCACAACGCCAGTTTCTCTTGCACAAGATCTGTGCCAGTGACGCCCAGATGGATGCGCCCTGCGGCCAGTTCGCGGGGAATTTCACCCGCAGACAGCAAGATCAGCGACACGCCGTCTATCCCTTCGACAGCACCCGCGTACTCACGTTCGGATCCCGTGCGCTGCAAGGTGATCCCCCGTGCCGCAAACCATTCAAAGGTTTTCTCCATCAGACGCCCTTTGGAGGGCACACCGAGTTTGATCGTCATTGACCTGCCTCCAGTTCCAGCATCAGCCCGGGGCGCATCACGCCGCCGACCGCGGGGATTTCACCGCCCTGCCCCAAACGCCGGGTCAGCGCGTCATAGCGTCCGCCTGTGGCAATGGTGGGCAGGTCGGGCCGTGTCGCTGCGCGGAAGCCAAAGACGAACCCGTCATAATATTCCATTGATACGCGGCCAAAGCTGGCTTCGAACATCAGGTTCTCGGTATCGACACCGCGTGCGGCAAGCGCCTTTTCCCGTGCCGCGACACGGTCCACCGCGTCAGAGATGGCGGGCATATCAACGGCAAGGTCATGTAACTGACTGATCGCATTGGGCATGGTTTCACGCACATCCAGCAGCGCCAGCAGCAAGGAAACCTGTGTGCGCGACAGCGCCGGTTCGGCGGCGTCGGCACGCAGGGCCGCGATGCGGGTTTCGATCTCGTCCAAACTGCGCAGTCCGATCAGCGGCGCGGTGATCGCACCATCATTGGCCAGCAAAGCGGCACGCGATGCAGGCATCGGCGTTTTACCGGCATAGCGGTCAAGCAGCGCACGGAACCGGCGGGGCCGCCAGATGTGCCGCATCAACGCCGCCTTGCGCGACGCCGATGTATCGAGCCCCGCAACCGCTGCCATCAGGATGCCGATATCCCCCGTCACCGCCGTGACCGGCAGACCGTCCAACGCGCCATGGATCAGGGCAAAGACTTCGGCATCGGCTGCCGCGGGATCGCCGCGGTCGAAGACTTCGTAGCCCGCCTGAATATATTCATTGGCGCGGTTGGGGTCACGTTCCTGACGGCGGAACACTTCGCCTGCGTAGGTATAGCGTGCCGGGTCCGCACCATGGGCCATATGCATCTGCACCACAGGCAAGGTATAATCGGGGCGCAGCATCTGTTCGCCCCGCATCGCGTCCGACGTCACGTATGCACGCGCGCGAATGTCTTCGCCATAGAGATCGAGCAGGGTTTCGGCAGGCTGCAAGATCGGCGGCTCAACCACCGCTGCCCCCTGCGCCTCGAACAAGGCGCGCAGGCTCGCGGCCTTGGCAAGGATTTCGGATCGGGTCGCCATCAGCGGTTCAGCTCCAGTATTTCACGCACTTTGGCGACAAGGTCACCACGCGCCACTTCATATTGGCTCGGGCGGTCTTTCCATTCCTCGAGCGTTGCGCTTTCAGCAATTTTCGCGCCTAGGATAAGGTCCTTGATCTGGATCATGCCCTTGTCAAATTCGTCGCCCCCCGCGATCACTGCCACCGGGCTGGCGCGACGGTCCGCGTATTTCAGCTGGTTGCCAAAGTTTTTGGGGTTGCCCAGATAGACCTCGGCGCGGATGCCGGCCTGACGCAGTTCAGCGACCATCGCCTGATAGTCGGCCATACGCGCCTTATCCATCACGGTCACCACCACCGGCCCTTCGGCCTGCGCTGACATCCGGCCTTTGGCCTGCAAGGCCGCCAGTAGACGGTCGACACCGATAGACACACCCGTTGCGGGGACTTCCTGTCCGGTAAAACGTTTGACCAGATCGTCATAACGCCCCCCGCCCGCGACAGAGCCAAAGTTGCGCACGCGCCCTTTGTCGTCCTTGATCTCGAAGGTCAGTTCCGCCTCGAAAACCGGACCGGTGTAATAGCCAAGACCGCGCACAACGGATGGGTCAATCTCAACGCGGTCAGAGCTGTACCCACCGGCCGCCATCAGATCGGCGATGGTTTCCAGCTCGTCTACGCCTTGCGCCCCTGTCTCGGAACCCGCGACCAGTTCACGCAGCCGTGCGACGGTTTCTGCACCGGTGTCGCGCTTGGCCTGCATGAATCCCATGACAACATCGGCCTGTGTATCTGTCAGGCCCGCCCCATCGGTGAAATCACCGCTGTCGTCCTTGCGGCCCGCGCCCAACAATGCGCGCACGCCGTCCAGCCCCAGCCGGTCGAGCTTATCAATCGCACGCAGCACGATGCCGCGCTCGTGGGCAAAATTGTCGGGGTTGGCAGGGTCGAGCACGCCTGCGACCTCCATCACACCGTTGAGCACTTTGCGGTTGTTCACCCGTACGATGTAGTCGCCGCGGTCGATCCCGACTTCTTCCAGACAATCGGCCAGCATCGCGCAGATCTCTGCATCCGCCGCAACCGACGGCGCGCCGACAGTATCGGCATCGCATTGATAGAACTGGCGGAACCGGCCCGGACCCGGCTTTTCGTTGCGCCAGACCGGTCCCATCGCATAGCGGCGATAGGGCGTGGGCAGATCGTTGCGGTGTTGGGCATAGACCCGCGCCAGCGGAGCGGTCAGGTCATAGCGCAGGGCCAGCCAGTCGCCGGGCTTGTCAGCCTCGGCATCCTCTTGCCACGCAAACACACCTTCGTTGGGGCGGTCCACATCGGGAAGAAACTTGCCCAAAGCCTGCACCGTTTCTACGCCAGAGCTTTCCAAAGCGTCAAACCCGTAGCGATGATAGACCTGCGCAATCTTGTGCAGCATCTCGGCGCGCTGCGTGACTTCTGCACCGAAATAATCACGAAATCCCTTTGGCGTTTCGGCCTTGGGGCGGGGAGTCTTTTTTGGCTTGGCCATTGGATCACATCCTGTGGGCTAAATATCGCGCTTCGCGTCTAGCCCAACCCCCCGCTAAGGGCAAGCGACGCGGCCCCGCGCTGTGCAGACCTGCGCACGCACCCCCCCTTATCTAACGCAGCGCAACCTGTTAGGAGAGCGGCAAATGCGCAAGCTGCGAAGGTGCCCTCATGGATAAGCTCGAAGAACAAATGGCCCATCTGATCCGCACGGTGGATGACCTGTCCGATGTCGTTGCCCGTCAGGAGACAGAGATCGCAATGCTAACGCGGCGGGTCCATATGCTGATGCAGCGCGAAGGTGAACGCGAGGCGTCAGGCTCCGAAGGCGTCGTTATTGGGAATGAACGCCCGCCGCACTACTGATCTGGGGCTACTGGCGGCGCAAGACAGCTGCCGTCGTGCCAGATGGCCGCCGTCAGATTTCCTCTACCTCCATCACGCCGGTCAGGGACCGGATCGCGCCCTTGATCTTGGGGGTGACAGGGTATTCGGCACAGAGGTCAACTTCGACCTCGCCGGGCAACGTGGGGTCCATCAGGCACAGTTGCACCGGCCCCTTGCCCGCGCTGCGCGCCGCAGATCGCGCACCTGCCAAGACATCGGCGACCGCCTGAATCGCCCCTGCGTCCTCCACAAAGATGCGCAGCCCCATATTGCCCGCATCCTCAACCACCGTGTCGATCGGCACCACAGACCGGCCCAGCAGTTTCAGCTGGTCGCTTTCCATTGTGGCCTCGACCATGACCACAACCTTTGATCCGGTTTCAAGGTGATCTCGTGCCAGTTCCAACGTGTCCGAGAACAATGTCACTTCATAAGCGCCCGTCGGGTCCGACAGCTGCGCAAAGGCAAAGCGATTGCCGCGCGCCGATTTACGTTCCTGCCGTCCGGCGACGATCCCGGCCAAACGGGCGTTCATCGCGCCTTTGATCGACACTTTTGCAGTTAGCTCGTCCAGCGTCAGAAACGGCACCCCGCCGGTGGCGGATTTACGCTTCATCGGCCCCATGTAGTCATCCAGCGGGTGGCCCGACAGATAAAAGCCGATGGCTTTGAATTCTTCGGTCAGTCGTTCAGCGGCCTCCCAGTCATCGCACGGCACGATACGCGGCTCGGGTAGATCATCGCCCGCCTCGCCAAACAGCGACACCTGATTAGAGGCTTTTTGTTCGTGGATCGCGGCAGAGTAGCTGACCAAACCGTCCAGCGATTGCCAGACACGACGGCGATTATTGTCCAGCTGATCAAACGCACCAGACCGTGCCAACATTTCAAGCGGGCGTTTGCCCACCCGTTTCAGAT
>CAJXSN010000029.1 GCA_913060895.1 uncultured Sphingomonadaceae bacterium | reverse complement strand
ATGGTGGGCGCGGCAAGGATTGAACTTGCGACCCCACCCGTGTGAAGGGTGTGCTCTACCACTGAGCTACGCGCCCGCCGGGATTTGGTGATGTACCGGGCAATCCCTGCGAAGGGCCGCGCCTCTGCCACCAAGCTGCAGCGATGGCAAGGTTGTTAGTCGGAGGCTTAGTCCAGCAAAGCCATAAACTGTTGCACCAGGCCCAACCCCGCCGTGTCGTCGTACCGCTGGGTCGGGGACGGGCATTCGAGGCAATAGGCCTGCATTCCGCGTATGCTCAGCAGACGTTGCGCATCATGCTCCAGCCGGGAAACTGCTGCGCTCTGGCGATGGGAAACCAGCGCAAAAACATCCTGCGCCGGGACCTTTACTGCCTCCGGCATCACCAGTGAACGCAGCAGCGTGTCGTAGGTAGCTTCACTGCTACCCAGAAAGGTCAGATGCCAATCATGATCGGTGATGCCTGCCTTCTGCGCGACCCATTCAGCGGCGGTATCCAATCCGCCATATTGATCGACCAGCCCGATCTGGCGCGCTGTGCCGCCATCCCACACGCGGCCCTGCGCGATCCGGTCGACTTGCTCGGGCGAAAGCTTGCGGGAATCGGAGACGCGCTTGATAAAGTCGGAATATCCGTCGGCAATGGTGCTTTGCAGGATCGCGTCGACTTCGGGAGTGAAGCCGCCGATCAGATCCGGTTGGCCTGATAAGGGTGTGGTGCGCACTCCGTCTGAGTTGACGCCGTATTCCTCCGCCAGATCCTCGAAAGTCGGGATAACAGCAAAAATGCCAATAGAGCCCGTGATGGTTTCCGGTTCGGCAAAGATCCGGTCTGCCGGCGTGGATACCCAGTAACCACCGCTTGCTGCGACATTGGCCATGCTGACTGCTACGGGTATTCCTGCTTCCGAATGGCGCTCGATAGCTTCACGGATCACTTCGCTGGCAAAAACAGATCCGCCGGGCGAATCCACTCGCACGATCAGACCCGCCAGATCATCGTCCAGCGCATTGTCCAGCAACTCGCCAATCCTGTCACCGCCCGCAGTGCCAGGCCCCGCATCACCGTCCACAATTTCGCCCGCTATGGTAATTACGCCAATGGCGCTGCCATTGGTACTGGGTGGATTGTCGGCCAGCCACGGGTCCAGTTCGGTGTACGCGTAACTGCCTGGGTAGTCGTCATACGGATCTTCGCCCACGATTTCCGCTACGCGGTCCCCGAAATCGACATAACTGCCCAGCGTATCGACAAGGCCTGCCTGTTTTGCCGCAGTGGCCAGATCGCCTGAAGCGGCTTTAACCCATGCGACCGGATCGCCGGTGACGGCAGCGATATCGGTGTCTGGGCGGGCTTTTCTCACGTTGGCCTGCCATTCTTCCCACAACGCTCCATACAGGGCAGTGTAATTCTGCCGGGCGGCTTCCGACATTTCGCTGGCGAGATAAGGCTCGACCGCAGATTTGTACGTGCCGACACGGTAGACGCGGGCATTGATGTTCAGTCGCTCCAGCAGGCCTGCGTAATACAGCCGCTCTCCGCCAGGCCCGGCGATAATTGCACCGCCCAGCGGGTCCAGCCATACTTCACTGGCGTGTGAGGCGAGCATCATTCCATCATCGGCATAGGCCACGGCGAAAGTCAGGACCGGCTTGTCTGCTGCGCGCACACGGTCAAGCGCGGCGCCGATATCCTGCAAATGCGCCTGTCCGCCGCCAAGGAAGCCCGACAGATCCAGCACTACCGCACCGATCCGCTGGTCATCGACAGCACTGTCGAGTGCGTGGACCAGATCCTGAACATCGTATTCACTAATGGGGGCCTGACCGGAAATCAGCGCGCTGATGGGATCGATCGCGGTCCGTTCTTCCACCACATAGCCGTTCAGTTCCATCAGCAGCGCACCCTCGCGCACCTGCGCCGGAGAGGGACGGGACATCATCACGGCATAGAGCGCCATGAAAAACAGCAGCATGAATAAGAGAACCAGCGCGTCCTTGATGCCCCGCAGCAGGCGCCAGACCGATTTTGCGAATGCCATGCGCTTCCTTTGAATTGACTATGCATTCGAGCCTTAGGGTTTGTCCCCGCCTCGCGCTACCGCTTTCCCCTTGAGCAGGCCATGCGGCTCGACTAGAGGCATGGCTTTAATGACATCGGCAGGATCTTCAGCAGGCAGTCCGGACGGCAGTAGCCGCTATCCGGCAGGCGGCCACGCCTTTCCCCACCGCGATCTGACCGGCATCGCTCAGCTGGAGCGCCATGAAATCCTGTATCTGCTGGACGAGGCGGAGCAGTGGGTGGAGCTGAACCGCAGTGCCAATAAACGGACAGAAGATCTGTCCGGCCTGACCATCATCAATGCATTTTTTGAAAACAGCACCCGCACGCTGCTCAGCTTTGAAATCGCGGGCAAACGGCTTGGCGCTGATGTGGTCAATATGCACGCCGCCACATCCAGTACCAAGAAGGGCGAAACGCTGATCGACACTGCGATCACGCTAAACGCCATGCGTGCCGATGCCATCGTGATCCGCCACGGGTCGAGCGGGGCGGTAGATCTGATCGCTAGCAAAGTGGACTGCCCTGTTTTGAATGCAGGCGATGGCAGCCATGAACATCCGACACAGGCACTTCTCGACGCGCTCGCCCTTCGTCATGCGTTGGAGGAACGCGGGGAGGGGGCCGAGGATTTCACCGGCCTGACGGTCACGATCTGTGGCGATATCCTGCACAGCCGGGTCGCGCGCTCCAACATCCTATGCCTTCAGGCGATGGGCGCCAGCGTGCGTGTGTGCGCACCGCCAGCGTTGATGCCTGCCGCGATAGAGCGGATGGGAGCGCAGCCATTTACCGATTTCGACGCAGCGCTCGCAGGCAGCGATGTGGTGATGATGCTGCGTCTGCAAAACGAGCGGATGGCGGGGCAGTTTATTCCCTCTCCCCGTGAATATCACCACCTGTATGGCCTGACGCAGGGGCGGTTGGACCGCGCCGCGCCCGATGCATTGGTAATGCATCCCGGACCGATGAACCGCGGGGTGGAGATCGACAGCGACGTGGCCGATCGGCTCGACCGGTCGATTATCACGCGGCAGGTCGAAATGGGCGTAGCGATCCGCATGGCCTGCCTTGACATTCTGACCCGTCGGACGCGCCGCATAGAGGGCTGGACCGGCGATCTGGGCCGGATGGATTTCAGGGGAGGGCAGTGGGTATGAAGCAGCAGCGACCCCTCACGATCATCAATGCACAGCTCATTACGCCCGATGGTGTGATCGAAGGCGCGATACGCTGCGTCGATGGCATCATTGCTGTTATTGGCTCAGAACGCGCACAGGATGAAGATGAAACCGTCGATGCAAAGGGCAAGATGGTCATGCCGGGTCTGGTCGATTTCGGTGTTTTCGCAGTCGACAAACCTGCGTTCCATTTTGGCGGGATAACGCGTGCAGCGCTGATGCCGGACCAGTCCCCGCCGCTCGATCTGCCCAGCCGCGTCAGTTATATTTCCAAAAGCGGCAAGCCAGATCTGTGGGTCCATCCGCTGGCCGCTGCGACCAGCGGGCTGGCAGGCGAAAAACTTGCCGAAATCGGCCTTATGAAAGCGGCGGGCGCGCGCGGAATTGCCACCGGACGGAGCTGGATTGCGCATAGCGGGACGATGCTGAATGTGCTGCAGTATGCCGCCATGCTCGATTTGGCGGTCGTCACTCATGCAGAAGACTCAGCGCTAATCGG
Source organism: uncultured Sphingomonadaceae bacterium (assembly GCA_913060895.1). GTDB lineage: Bacteria > Pseudomonadota > Alphaproteobacteria > Sphingomonadales > Sphingomonadaceae > CAJXSN01. The sequence continues at coordinate 11,397 of CAJXSN010000029.1, read as the reverse complement.
TAACGCCGCTGCAACCGCGGGAGAAATGGCTACGCGGCTGGGTCTGCCAAGCGCCCCTGCCAAAGCCGAAGCGATTGCCGTTGCCCGTGACATTGTGCTGGCCGAGATGACCGGGGCACGGTTGCATTTTCGGCAGGTTACCACTGCAGCAGCACTCGATCTGGTGCGCGGTGCAAAAGCGCGGGGCCTGCCTGTCACTGCCGGTGTATCGCCTGCACATTTCATGCTGTCCGATTTGGAGACTGGCGACTTCAGGACCTTCGCCCGTTTGTCACCGCCACTGCGCAGCGAAGCGGACCGGCAGGCTGTCAGGGCCGCGATTGCCGATGGCACCATCGATATAATCGCGAGTGGGCACGATCCGCGCGGGGTGGAGGACAAGCGGCTGCCCTTTGCCGATGCCGAGCCCGGCATGGCTGGCGCAGAGACGCTTCTGGCGCTTTCCCTCACTCTGGTGCGTGACGGAATTATTGATCACGCACGGCTATCGGACCTGCTGTGCGGGGCTCCTTCGCACCTTCTAGGGGTAAATACGGGTGTCTTGGCACCGGGAACCGAAGCCGATATTGCCTTGATCGATCCGGAGAAGCCGTGGATTGTCGACAGTACCAAAATGCGGGCGACTGCCGGGAATACGCCGTTCGACGGACAGCCCGTACAGGGGCGTGTAATAGGTTTGTGGAAAGGGGGCTTGCGTGTCGTCGGATGAAGAAAAACGTCCTCGCCCAAAACGTGCGTCAGTAGGGCTGCAGGGCAAATATCGTCGTGGTTCCGGCACTGCCCGTGATGTGTGGATTACCGATCTCTCGCAGTCGGGGTGCCGGTTCTATGACAAGTTCGGCACCATGAAACCGGGCACTGCGATCACCCTGCGGCTGGGCGAATTCGGCCCGATTCCAGCCGTTGTCCGCTGGTGGGACAACCACACGAATGGGGTCGAATTTCTGGAGCCGCTGCATATCTCCGTATTCGAGCATGTGTGTGAGCAATTGTCCGACGCACCGCCGCCGCGTTTCGACTTAAGCCGGTTATGAATCTCCTGTAATACATAAAAAAGCCCCTCCCGGTATGTGGACCGGGAGGGGCATTATACGCGGGAGTGATCCGCTTTATCACTGGTATTGTACGCGTCAGCGGCTAGCCATCCGCACGCCTGCATCGACTGCGCCGGGCAGTGGTTGGTTCTTTGCCCAAGTGATGCAGCCTTGTCCGTTGCCCTTCACCGACGAGCACATTGAACGAGCGCTGCGATTGTCGAAGCCGGAGGCCGACACCCGGTAATAGGTTTTGCCGCGCACTTTCGCCCGGGTGATGACCATCTGGCTGTCGGATAGCTGGGAATAGCGCGACGCATAAATGCCCCATGCCCGCTTGGCGCCCGCTTCTGAGCGGAAGCTGCCGAGCTGGACGAGGTGTGTGCCGCTTTCGCCCCCTTGGGCAGCAATTGCGGCACGCTGACGCGGCTTGGGCTCTGCGCCATTGCGGACCGGCATCGTCTGTACTGCCGGGCTTGATACGAATGCGATTGCTTCTTTGGTGACCTGTGCAATCGTGGCGCCTTGCGGAGCCGGAGCAGCAAATGCCTGTTCGAAACTGGCCGGAGCCGGGCTGGGCGGCGTAATCTGGGCAACCTGCGGAGTAGGCTGGTCAGGGTTTGCCTGTGCTGTAGAGGGCAATTCGCCGCGCGGTGCGGGAATGTCGGTCAGCGGCGGCAGTTCGCGCGGTGCGTTGCGCGATGCAATAGCGGCTGGGGCCGACGCGCTCGCGGGCGCCAAGGCAGCCGCTTCGGCGAGCATTTGATCAGCGCCCGGAGCCGTTTTCAAAGCCAAAGCGGTGGGTTGTCCCGGGTCACTGCGGACCGGCACATTCAGCAGGGTGGCAACGCGCTCCTGATGGGCGCCGTCCGTGGCCGTACGGGCCCATGCGGACAATCGTGCGTCCAGTTGGTCACCAGGTACGTCTTCTGCAGCCATAACGCGCGCTGCTCGCCAGTCGCCCTGCAAGGCGTAGGCATAAGCGAGGTTCTGGCGCATCTTGGGGGTGTTCTGTCCACTACGCAATGCGTTGGACAATACATGGACGCCGCGATCGGCATCGCCTGCCAATGCCAGTGCAAGACCGCGATCCGACGCGGGAATATCGTCACGCCAATCGGATAATACACCCAGAGCTGCTGCTTCGTCACCCTGACCGATCAGAGCCAAGGAAAGGCCAAGCGCGGTGCGCGGCGAGCTGTCGCCCAGTGCCATTGCATCTTCGAAACTCGTGGCAGCGGATGCAAAGCGTCCGGCGTCGAGATAGGCTGCGCCGAGCACAGCGCGGTAGGTTGCATTGCGTGATTCCTGCGCGACGGCTGCCTCTGCACTGGTAATCGCCGCGGCGGTTTCGCCACTGGCAATTGCGGTACGGGCATCGCTGGCCGCAACATCGGCACGTGGACCACCTGCAGAGGTGCAACCGGCGAGAGCCACGGTGGCGAGCGCGCTCGTCAGAGCCAGACGGGTAAAGCGGTGCTTGCGGATCATTGGAATTCCCCTTGGGCGGTAGTCTTGCGAATCATAATTGTTGAAACGGGTCATTGGCCGGCAGCCTGCGCGGCCATCTTGTCGATCTCGGGCATATCGCCCAGCATTCTGTCGAGTGCTTCGGTCATCAACGATTGCGCACTGCGACCGCGAACTGTGCTGGCGAGGCGCAGTTTCAGATGACGATCGGAATCGAGTCGCAAAGTGAAAGCTGCCCGTCTGCCGTGCGCCAGCGCGGAACGGCGCGGCTTGGAAACTGATTCGTCTTTTGATGCAGCAGGCTTTGTCGCAGCAGTCTTCCCAGGCGCATGTCTGCCTGGCGACGCGATGCGGGTGGCCAGCTCTTCGATCTGCTGTTTGGCAGGCGAAACCGGAGCAACCGCTTTGGTTTCCGGCATCTCCTTGTTGATCGGGGTGCTTTGCGGCGCAACCGGTTCGGGTGTCAGGCCGACAAGGCCGCCGGTCGGCTGCGCAGGTTCGTCATGGTTTTCGCCCATGTCGTTCCAGCCCAGATCTTCAAGATCGGATGCCAGATCAACGCCTCCATTGCCGCTTTCGCCATGCAAGGGAGCAATTTGCCGCCGCATGGCGGGCTTTGCACCGCCCTTGCGCGCCAAAAGCGTCGGGCTGAGAGAGGCAAAACTTGATTCCGTCATGACGATATCCTGTCCTCTTCCAGCGTTCAGGACGCTACGCGGCGGCCGAAGCCACCTGCGGGACGATAGGTGCCTGCAGCCTGCTGTGCCTGCTGGGCCGGTGCAAAAACCGTGCGGCGGAAATTCTTTTCGAGACGGTCAGCCAGATAGCCCCACAGGGCTGTCACTTCAGCGGCAGACCGGCTGTTTGGATCGACTTCCATAACGGTGCGCCCATCGATCATTGATGCGGCAAAATCGGTCCGGTGATGGAGGGTGATCGGCGCCACGGTGCCATGTTGGCTCAGTGCGACGGCTGCTTCAGACGTAATTTTTGCTTTGGGCGTTGCTGCATTGACGCAGAAGACCAGCGGCTTGCCGGCGCGTTCGCACAAATCCACTGTCGCGCCCACGGCGCGCAGATCATGCGGGCTGGGGCGGGTAGGGACCACAATCAGTTCAGCAACGCTGATGACCGACTGGATGGCCATTGTGATGGCGGGGGGCGTGTCGATGACAGCGAGTTTGAAACCCTGCTGCCGCAGGGCCAGCAAATCGGTCGCGAGACGTGATACGGTAGTTTGGGCAAAAGCGGGATATTCTGCTTCGCGTTCGTTCCACCAATCGGCGAGAGACCCTTGCGGATCGATATCGATCAATACCACCGGGCCTGCTCCGGCGCGCTGCGCCTGAACTGCCAGATGGCCTGAAAGGGTCGTCTTGCCCGATCCGCCCTTTTGCGAAGCCAACGCCAGTACACGCAAGGCCTGGTCCCCCATTAAATCCAAATGCTCTCCAGCGCCTGTCGCCGGAAGTCGCCTATGGAAATCGCAGGATACCCCTAATTTAGAGTTAACACTGACTTGGGGATTGTCACGCCAGGACCGCAGAGACGGGTTGCCGCGCAGCTTTGTGTGCGAATAAACCCTTTGCTAACGGGGTGTTCACTATGTCACGTTACCAAGACGCCGGATATCACAGGAATGAAAGGGCCAGTCTCATGGCCGTAAGAACCGCCCTCAGCGCTGCCGCATTGGCGCTATGTTTCAGTCTTCCCGCTCCTGCATTTGCCGATGTGAAAGCGGGCGTGGATGCGTGGAGCAGCGGCGATTATTCCGCTGCAGTGGACGAATGGCGCGGCCCCGCAGCGCAGGGGGATGCCGATGCACAGTTCAATCTGGCGCAGGCGTACCGTTTGGGACGCGGTGTCGAGGCGAACCCGAAACAGGCCGAGGTCTATTATGCAAAAGCAGCGGATCAGGGCCATTTGAAAGCGGCCGACAATATGGGCCTGCTGATGTTTCAGGATGGACGTCGGAAAGAAGCGATGCCTTATGTCCAGGCCGCTGCCGGACGAGGTGATCCGCGGGCGCAGTATTTGCTGGGAATTGCCCATTTTAACGGTGATCTGGTGGAGAAGGATTGGGTTCGCGCCTACGCGCTGCTGACACTGGCCAATTCTGCCGGATTGCCGCAAGCGACCCCTGCCATTGCCCAGATGGATGATTTCATTCCCCTGGCCCAACGTGAAGAGGCGCAGACGGTTTCCGTGCAGCTCAAACGCGAAGCCGATGCGCAGCGGGTAAGCCAGCTTGCCGCCGTCGATCTGGGCGGGGGACCTACGACCAGTGTCGTGGCTCCGCCTCCGGTCCGCACGGTAGCTGCGGTTCCGGAGCGGGCAAATCCCGGCGGCGCGGCCGCAATACCGCGCGCAATTCTTGCCACATCTGTTGCCCCGTCCGTGGCAGCTGCACAGGCTGCCGTCGCTGAGGCCCAGAGGGTTACCGGCACGGAAAGTCCAGCGCAGGCCGGTGCTGATTATGCCCGTCCTGTAAACGACCCGCCCGTCCGCACTTCCGCTGTTACACCCACACCCACACCCACTACTGCACCTGCGCAGGCATCGGGCCCCTGGAAAGTTCAACTGGGAGCGTTTTCGGTTAAGGGAAACGCCGACCGGCTGTGGACGCGGCTGGCATCGCGCAGCGAGATTTCAGGGCGTGAGAAGCTGCTCGTTTCCTCAGGCCGCCTGACCAAACTGATGGCCGGAGGATTTGCTTCGCGCGGGGCTGCTCAGACGGCCTGCAACGGTCTGAAGCGCAGCGGGCAGGGCTGCCTCGTCACTCGCTAGCAGTACAACAGGGCGAACCTGACGTTTGTGGAAGCCGGTTTCCCATACACGTACTCCGCTGGTAGGGGCAGATTTCCGCTATTAAGGGAAAGCAAATGGCCACCGACGCGCATCTGGAAGGCCTGACGGGCACAGTTGCCGATCCTTCCCGGCCCCTTGCTGCAGGCGCTGACGATCGCATTGCCAGCCTCGATTTTATTCGCGGTATTGCGGTGATGGGCATTCTGGCTGCCAATATCGTCGCCTTTGGCCAGCCTTTCGCGGCCTATATGTATCCCGATGCCTTCCGGGTTCCGCACTCTGCATCGGAGGACTGGATGTGGGTTGCACAGTTCGTCGCCATAGATGGCAAGATGCGCGGGCTGTTCACCTTGCTGTTCGGCGCCGGGCTGATGCTGTTCATGGAACGGGCCTGGGCACGCGGACAAAGCCGCTGGCTTCAGGCCCGGCGCTTGTTCTGGCTGATGCTGTTCGGGCTGGTGCATTTCTTTCTGATCTGGCGCGGCGATATTCTTTTCTCTTACGCTGTCTGCGGTTTTGCTGCGCTCGCGTTCTTGCGGATGTCGGCAGCGAAGCAGTTGACACTCGGGTTGCTGGGCTATGCTGTCGGAGTAATTTTGTACGGCGGGATGATGGCGCCGCTGGTGCTGGCGGCAGATACGGCAGCGGGTAATTCCGGAGGGGCTCTGGCTTATATGCGCCCCGGTCTGATGGAGGGAATGCAGGCTGAGCTGGCCGATGCCGATGTGCAGACCCGGCTGATCGCGGGCGGCGATTATCCCGGCTATGTCGCCTATATGGCTGGCACCCATGCCGGCGATTTGGCCCTGTTTATTTTTATCTGGCTGTTCGAGACATTGCCGCTGATGCTGATTGGCATGGCGCTGTACCGTATGGGGCTGTTCAGTGGCGGGTTCGATGCGCGAAAACAGCGAGCATGGGGCTGGATCGGCGTGATTGCAGGCGGAATGGTTAGCCTCCTCATTGCATTGTGGGTCAGACAGAACGGTTTTACTTTTTATGGCACTCAATCCGCGCAGGTCGGTTTCTCCTTCCTGCCGCGCCTTCCAATGGTGCTGGGTTATGCCGCTTTGCTTTCCTTGTGGGGGCCGCGCGCGACCGGATGGCTGGGCAGCCGTGTATCGGCAGCGGGCAGGGCGGCGTTCACCAACTATCTTGGTACATCCATTGTTATGCTGTTCGTGTTCCACGGCTGGGGTCTTGGCCTGTTCGGGCAATTGGGACGCACTCAGCTGTATGGAGTCATGCTGATTACGTGGGCATTGATGGTGCTGTGGTCGAAGCCGTGGCTCGAAACATTTCGCTATGGTCCGCTGGAATGGCTGTGGCGCTGCCTGACTTATGGCAAGCTGTTTGCGCTGCGGCGGTAAAACCAGCATTTATCCCTTGCTATTGCGAATAAGTCGCAGCATAACTGCTCTTGCGAGTTGGTCGCAGGAGAGGCCCATATATGTATATCTGCATTTGCAACGCGATCCGCGAAAGCGAGCTTCGGCGCGTGTCCCGTCACATATCGGGCGATGCGGAGGCTGCTTACGCTGCCTTGGGCAAGCAGCCCAACTGCGGATCATGCCTTAGCGATGCGGATGCGATCCTGTTCGAAGAGCGCGAAATGGGCCTGCAGAGCGCCGCTGCCTAACAGATTGGTCCGCTAGTGAAAACCATTCGCAATGGCGGATTTCTGCGGTTTTCTGACCATTCAGACCTTGCCAAGGCCAGCCTAGTCACCGCATAAGGCGGCAGATTTCCGCATTTGCACAGGAGGCTTGTTTGGCCATGAAGGGCGACGCAAAAGTCATCGAATATCTCAACAAGGCTCTCACCAACGAGCTGACTGCCATCAACCAGTACTGGCTGCACTACCGCGTTCTCGACAATTGGGGCGTGCTGAAACTGGCGGAATACGAGCGTCACGAATCGATCGACGAAATGAAACACGCCGATATGCTGGCGGACCGTGTGCTGTTCCTCGATGGCCTGCCCAATTTTCAGGCGATCCACAAATTGAAGGTTGGGGAAACGGTCGAGGAAATTCTGAAGGCCGACCACGCATTGGAGATGGAAGCGATTCCTCTGCTGAAAGATGCCGCTGAATACGCGAACTCCATCAAGGATTTTACATCGGGCCAGTTGTTTGAAAATATTCTTGCCAGCGAGGAAGAGCATGTCGATTTCTTGGAGAAGCAATTCGATATGATCGAACGAATGGGCATTCAGAATTACGTACAGTTACAGAGCAAGGCGGCAGGCGAAGACGGCGAGGGATAGGGCGACACCGCGTCCGCGGGTGCGTGCCGGTTTCGCTTAATCTTCGCGGGCCTCGGTCTGCTCCGCGCGCTCCATCCGCTGACGCGCTTTGGTCTCTTTCATCCGATCATGGTTTCTGCGCGAAGCTGTGCGTGTTTCCAGCGCGAACATCGTCAGACCGATTACCAGAAACGTCATGGTGACGATCCATGCGATGGCGGTCAGCGTGCCGATCTGCGGGCGGATGAAGGCAGAGACAAACAGCAGCGCAATGACGACACTGATGGTCAGCGCCGCCAGCGTGCTGAACATAACCGCTCTTTGCGCGTAATTGCGCCGTTTCTCCAACGACGGTAGGTCGCCCACCAACGTTCCGGCGCGCTTCTCCTCGTCCAGCTGTGTGATCCGTTCGATCCGGTTGGCGACCCAGATCAGACGGTTTGTCATCACATTCATGATTGCCCCGATCCCGGCCAACAGGAAGGCGGGCGCCAAGCTGAGTTGAACGATTTCCTGTACCCGAATGGTGTTGGATGTACGCTGGATTATCTCGTCAGCAATCCCGCCGGTTGCCAATAGGTCGAAAAGCATCAGCCCTTGCTGCCGGAGCCCCCGCTGTAGTTGCCCCCGCCGCCCTTGTTGTCATTATACGGGTTTTTCGGGCTTTTTAGCGACACGCGCACTGGCACAGCATCGAAACCCAGCTTGGAGCGTATGCCGTTCACCAGATAGCGTTCGTAACTGGTTGGCAGAGATTCCAGACGGGTACCGAAGATCACAAAACGGGGCGGTCGGGTGCCCACTTGCGTGATATAGCGCAGCTTGATCCGGCGGCCTTTGGGCGCGGGCGGCGGATTGGCTTCCATCGCATCGTCGAACCACCGGTTGAGCGCGGCGGTGGGTACACGCTTGGACCAGCTTTCGCGCAAGTCGAACGCAGCGGCCAGCATTGTGTCGATGCCTTTGCCGGTTTTTGCACTGACCGCCAGCAACGGGACGCCGCGCACCTGAGCCAGTCCATCTTCCAGCGCGGCGCGGATACCGTTGAAAAGCCCGCTGGCGTCCTCTGCAATATCCCATTTGTTGATCGCGATCATCAACGCGCGGCCTTCTTCCAGAGCCATGCTGGCGATCTTCAGATCCTGATGCTCCAACCCCTGCGTGGCATCCAGCAGGAGCACAACGACCTCAGCAAAATCGATTGCGCGGCGGGCGTCGGCTACGCTCAATTTTTCGAGCTTCTCCACCACATTGCGCTTCTTACGCATACCTGCGGTGTCGATCAGGCGGATGTCCCGCACCGCCTCTTCATCGGGCTTGGGCTTCGGGTTGGTCCATTGCCAGTCAACCGCGATGGAATCGCGGGTAATGCCTGCTTCCGGTCCGGTCAGCAGGCGGTCTTCGCCCAGCATACGGTTGATCAGCGTGGATTTTCCGGCATTTGGGCGACCTACGATAGCCAGCTTTAGCGGGCCAAGCGGAGCGTCTTCCTCCGGATCGTGATTGGCCAGCAACTCGGCATGGGCCTCTTCCTCAGCATCGGCATCCTCGCCGATAATAGGCCACAATCCTTCGAACAGATCGGCAATTCCTTCGCCATGTTCGGCAGAAATGCCGCGCGGATCACCCAGACCGAGCGAATAGCTTTCGAGCATTCCGTTCTCGCCTGCTTTGCCCTCCGCCTTGTTGGCGACCAGTACTACCGGTACATCGACAGCCCTCAACCAGCGGCCGATCTCTTCGTCCAGCGGCGTTAGGCCAGCGCGGGCATCGATTACGAACAGAACGGCATCCGCGCCTTCCACGCTAACCTCGGTCTGCGCACGCATACGGCCGGGAAGCGACTCGGCTTCTTCATCTTCCCACCCGGCAGTGTCGACGATGGTAAACTTCATCCCCGCCAGCTCTGCATCACCCATCCGGCGATCGCGGGTTACGCCCGGCTGGTCGTCGACCAGGGCAAGCTTCTTGCCAACCAAACGGTTGAACAGGGTGGACTTACCGACATTGGGCCGGCCGATGATGATGACAGTAGGGCGCATTATGCCTGAGCAGGTGGCCCCTTGGCAGCCGATTGGCAAGCTCTGCCGGTAACCCACCTCCTACCAAACACGGTTAAATCTTATTTACCATGATGAGTAGGGGCGGGTGAACCTTGCTGGGCGATTAAGCCTGTTATGAAACCGACCTATCGATCCTGCCTCGTCGCGCTTGCCATGCTATCCGGAACTGCCGGTATCTCCGCACTCGCACCATCTGCTGCGCAGGCTCGCGAACTTCCGGCCTATCTTCAATGTGTGCCCTATGCCCGTGAAGTCAGCGGGGTCCGGATTTTTGGAGACGCCCACACATGGTGGAAACAGGCAGCAGCGAAATACGAACGCGGTAATAAACCGCGCGTCGGAGCCGTGATGGCGTTTCGCCCGCACCGCAAGATGCGGCTTGGCCATGTCGCAGCCGTCAGCAAGGTGATCGATGCGCGGACCGTTTTATTGGATCACGCCAACTGGTCGCCTATTAACGGTCGGCGCGGGCAAATAGAGCGTGATGTAAAGGCGATCGATGTTTCGCCGAACAATGACTGGAGCAAAGTGCGAGTTTGGTATCACCCGATCAACGGTCTGGGTAAATCGCAGTGGCCGGTACACGGATTTATTTACGGCGACGGGAAGTCCAGTCAGCCCCGCCGGATTGCTCCGCGCACGCAGATGGCAGTGACAAAGGCTCCGTCAAAGAGCTTTTCTTCAGCGTTTTCCCGTTTTGCCGCGAGCCAGCCAGCAACAACAAATCCATACCGGACCGCACCTGCTTTAAAGCCTGCGGCGAAGCCAAAGGCGCGTACCGCTTACCGTCAGGCCACGCCGCTTGCCGCGCACACGCGCGTTCAGAGGCAATCATCGCAACACGCTCTACGCAGCGGCTCCGCCGATCCATTCGCGCAAATTATTGCCCGCTACGACTAGAGCGCGGAGTTAGTCCGCCTTCGCGACCGGAGCATCATCGCCCAGATCTTCGAACCACGCTTCGACAGGACCTTTAAGCTTCAAAAGCAACGGGTTGCCCTTGCGGTCAACCGTCTTGCCTGCTTGCACCCGAACGAAGCCTTCGGGAATGGAATATTCCTCGATATCAGTGCGCTGGCGACCCTTGAAGCGGATCCCGACGCCGCGCTGCAGTGCCTCCTGATTGAAATGCTCGCTGCGAGGGTGGACCGAGAGGATCATCGGCGGAATATCATTGCCGCTCGCCGTGTCGTCGGCATGGGTATCAGGTGCGGATTGGGTGTGTTCGTCGTTCATACGGGCAGCCGATAGGCGGGGGCAGAGCATCTGACAATCGGGCTTTCAATGCCAGCGTCAAAAATCGGGAACGTCGCAGCCCCTTATCAATCCTTCAGCGGCTGCGGTGTCTCTGCCGGTTTTCCGCCGGGAGTGATCCGGTCAGGGGATGGAGGCTGTATTTCTGGCGGGTTCTGCCCCGGAGCCTCCGGAATGGAGCCGGGGGTTGTTTCAGGCGGTGCGGCCGGTTCTATTGTGTCGGGTCCTGGGTTTGGCTGGGTTGCCATTATACTATCCTTGGATTTGTCGGCCTATCGGGTGGCGTGCGGCCGAAGGTTATGCGGGTAGAACGCTCTGTCTGTGCTGTGCGTTCCAATGGCTATGCCGGAACGCTTGCCCTTTGCGGCCCCGCGCCCTATTGGCGCTCGTTCAACGCGTGCGGGCCAGTGGTTCGCGCGCGACTTCGTTCAGGCTTGCGGGCGTGGCGGAATTGGTAGACGCGCTGGTTTTAGGTACCAGTATCGCAAGATGTGGGGGTTCGAGTCCCTTCGCCCGCACCA
>CAJXSN010000028.1 GCA_913060895.1 uncultured Sphingomonadaceae bacterium | reverse complement strand
ACCCGCGACCTAGCCGTTATGAGCGGCCAGCTCTAACCAACTGAGCTACAGGCCCTCCCGGGACACGAGGTTGGTTGCCTCGTGCGGCGCGCCTAGCGGGGCTTTTGCAATGCTGCAACAGCGGCGTTTGTCTTTTTACGTTGAAAGGACATTTTTCAGTCGGTGGGCAGCACCGCATTCTGCATAATTTCCCGTACATTTGTCGGGCGCACGCCGCGTTGTTCCAGATAGCCGTAAATATCGCGGAACCAGTTATACAGGCGGTCCACGCCCGCCTTGTCTTTCACATAGGGCGTATGTCCGGGAGCCAGCGAAGGGCTATGGAAGGACAAAACCAATAAGGGCAATTCATCGTCCAGGGCGATATCTATGCCGCGTAATGCCTCCTGCGCCGTTACACCTTCGGGCGTCAGTGCAATCCGCTCTAGTAATCCAAATTTGGAGAATGCTCCGCGCAGTGGAGACGCTTGATCCAGTACGGATTGCAGCATTGGTCCCTGGCGTCGCAGCATACCCCAGAAAACGGTGGTCACAGGCAACTCGAGCACCTGCGCGTCTGGGCCGGTCCAATACGGATGCAACGGGTGGCGTGAGTAATTAGGGCCGCCGAATTTTGAATAATCGAAATTTGAGCGAACAGACGTGTCGACTGCTGTTCCTGTATCGGCAAGCAATTGCTGTGTTTGAGGGCCCAGGCCATACCTCCCGGCGCGGTAAATCATCGGCTCTGCACCGAAATTCTGGATGATCGCGTCTCGTAGCCGAATGAACTTTTCCCTCTCCAGAGCCGCCGGAAGATTGCCGGCATAGCTATTTTGCTCTGTGACTTCTTCGTCATGCGGAGGGTTCACCCAGGGGTGCAACTGGATACCAATCTCCGCTTTACCGCGGCGTATGGCGTCGCTGAGGATTTCGCAGGCCATCGGGGATTGGGTAATTGGCCAATCGACCAGATAGACCGGACTGACATTCAGATTTTCGCAGAATTTCTGAAATAACTGCAATTGGCTAACATGCTCCAGGCCATGCTCGTTGGCGCTGAAGGGTTTGTTCCAGTCGAACTCTTCCTCGGTATCGACTGTCAGTAGGGAACGCTGCCCGAAGCTATCGGAGAATTTTGCCCTGCTGTTTGCCGTTGGCGGCACTAGCATATTGGTCACGTCTGGCAGTCCGGCGCCCGGAATGGAAAATCAGGACGACTGGGCGGCGCGCCCGGTCTGGCTATCTTGGCTAGGTTCGGTCTCGCCGTCGGTCAAGCGTGGCAGTGTAAGAACCAGCCGTGTCCCCACTCTTGCAAGCTCTCCGCCTGCGGCGCGCGCTTCTGCACGGGCCAGGCGCAGGGCAAGGGCCGGGCCAAACGCTCCAGCAGAGGCCGCGCCCTGTGCCTTGCGAGTCGAACCCGCGAAGATATCATCGTTGTGAGCCAGGTCAGCGGGTAGGGTTATTTCCAGCCAGCTAGTTTGCCGGTCGCCCACCAGCGTCAGGTCGACTTTTTCTCCGGGTGCAAGCGATGCGGCCAGCGACGCCAGCATACGCCACGAGAGTGCTTCCAGATCGTCTTGATTTAAAGACACACGAATGTTGTCGGCCAGATCGATCTCGAACCCGGCATTGCGCGGGATAAGGATGGTGCCCAGCCGCTCAGCCACAGAAGCGATCACTGCGGAATGGTCTGCGTTACCCAGATCCATATCCAGTGCGCCGCTTTCGAGCTTGGCTAGCCGATCCAGTTCATCGAAGCCCGCCAGCATTCGCGCGCTATCTCCGGCGATACTGGCTGCCAGTGCGCGATATTCGTGCGGAACGGGCCCGAACAATTGCTGCTGGATCAGCTCGGCAAAGCCTTGGATTGCATTAACCGGTGTACGCAATTCGTGCAGCAACTGGCGTAAGCTATCGCTCTGTGCAGGCGCCGCCGCGTCCTGTTCGGCAGGTCCGCGGCGACGCAAGCGTCCGGCATATCCGTAGAACCGACCGTCACCATTCGTAAATCGGGGGAAGGCATCGCAGATCCATTCCCCGCTGACTATGGGTGCTCCGTCGATGGTGATGGGTGCGCTGTCTATCGGCTGGCGCCGGTCAAACATCCTGCGCTGTGTGTCGGGCAACAGGGGCAGGACAGCCATGTACATCGCCGAAGGGGCGACATGCGGTTCTGCCCAATCGATCCGCCCTGCAGCATCAGTCGTAAAAGCAAATCCCAATATAGGAGGGGGGGCAAGAGCCTCGTCACCCAGTGGAAGAAGGGGGGCGGCGGTCTCATTCCTGTTTTTCGATGGCTCGCCAGTCGAGCGTTGGGACCGTTCGCGCTGGAATGCCTCGATCCGTTCGACCAGCGTGCCGATCGGGACCGACTGGCCGCTTCGTACCGTATCGGCAGGTTTCGGTGCGGGGTCCTCTTCGGTTTCCTGCGCATCGTTGGCGGCAATTGGCGTTGCTATGGGCTGCGGCGCGGGGGCGGTGGAGGAGGGTGTCTCGACTTGATCGGGAATCTCCACCCTAGGGCTGGTGGTCTTCGTGGTAGGTTCGGGCAGTCCGCGATCGCTGATGCCCAGCCGTTCCAACAGGCGCAGGGCGCCCGGCGGAAGATCATCGCGCAGGCGCAAAAAACCGCGCGCGCGGATTGGCAGGCGCGGGATGAGTGCTTCCCAATCATCTTCCCGCAATTGCGCAACAGCCAGCGCGGCGGCCGCAACCGCAGGTTCGTCTTCGGCGAAATGTGCGGCAAGCTGCGGGTTGTGGAAGCGCAGAGCGGGGTCGCGGATCATGTCGGCCCGGTGGGCTGCTGGTACAGCCTCACCCAGTGCCGCCAGCCTCAGCCATGCTGCTGCTCGTAGGCTTTCGTTGGAGCCGCGCTGCCGCGGACCAAGCAAATCCAGAAGCTGTCGGAACTGTGTACGCGCCGCGCGCTTGCCAGATGCGCGGTGGCGCAGCACAGTTGCAAGGCGATCATCAAATAGCATGGAGCGGCAGTGGGTCCTAACACGGGAGAATGCCGGACTGGCTGGCAATCCGGCACAAAGTTACTCGACTTCGTTACCGCCATGTAACAGCATTCCGAAGGCGCGTAGCGAGAAGGCCGGACGCGTTGCAAAGCGGGACAATTGCTGGCAAAGAAAATAATCTTGTTGAACACTGCGTAATTTCGGTTTTTCCTTACTTCTTTTTACTGGGAAGCACCGCATTTTGAAGCAGCGACAACCGCATAAAGAATGCAGAGAAGGATATCATGGCGAGCCTCGATGAAATCGATATGCGTCTGCTCGCAGAATTGCAGGACGAAGGCCGAATCACTAATGTCGAACTGGCCCAACGCGTCGGCCTGACTGCTCCGCCGTGTCTGCGCCGCGTGCGAGCTTTGGAAGAGGCAGGCGTAATCCGCGGTTATCATGCAGAACTGGACCCCTCGCGGTTGGGCTTCGCGCTTACCGTGTTTGCAATGGTCAGCCTGAAAAGTCAGGCGGAGGCCGACTTGCGCGAATTCGAACAGGCTATGCGTGATCTGCCCGAAGTGCGCGAAGTACATATGCTGAACGGTGAAATCGACTTTATCCTGAAAATCGTCAGCCATGATTTGCAGAGTTTTCAGGAATTTCTGACCAGTAAGCTGACCCCTGCGCCCAATGTGGCGAGCGTGAAGACATCACTGACGATACGGACCAGCAAAATACAGCCTGGCGTTCCGCTAGGGAGTTAAAGAACAGCGACGATTGCTGACTATCCTTCGCGCTTCTGCAGCCATTCTTCGAGCCATTTGATCGAATAGTCGCCGTTCAGCACATCTTCCTGCTGGATCAGTTCCTGATGCAGTGGAATAGATGTTTTAACCCCTTCGACGACCATCTCTTCCAGCGCGCGGCGTAGGCGCATGATGCATTTCTCACGCGTACGGCCATAGACGATCAGCTTGGCGATCATGGAGTCGTAATAGGGCGGGATGCGGTATCCGGCATAAAGGCCACTATCGACCCGGACATGCATACCGCCCGCTGCATGATAGGCCGTCACTTCGCCGGGCGAAGGGGCGAAAGTGAAAGGATCTTCCGCGTTGATCCGGCACTCGATTGCGTGGCCTGTGAAAATGACCTCGCTTTGGGTGACAGAAAGCGTCTTGCCCGCCGCTACACGGATTTGCTCACGCACCAGATCGATTCCGGTGATCATTTCTGTAACCGGATGCTCGACCTGAAGGCGGGTGTTCATCTCGATGAAATAGAACTCGTCGTCTTCCCAAAGGAACTCGATCGTGCCAGCCCCGCGATAGCCCATATCGGCCATAGCTTTGGAGCAAATTTCACCCATACGATGACGCTGCTCGGTAGAAAGTACCGGGGATGGCGCTTCCTCCAGAACCTTCTGGTGCCGCCGTTGGAGAGAACAATCGCGCTCGCCCAGATGGATCGCTTTGCCTTCACCGTCGCCAAACACTTGAAATTCGATATGGCGCGGATTGCCGAGATATTTCTCGATATAAACGGTCGCATCGCCAAACGCGGATTTCGCCTCGGTGCCGGCCTGCTTCATCAGCGTTTCAAGCTGATCTTCCGAGGTGCAGACCTTCATTCCCCGGCCACCGCCGCCTGATGCCGCCTTGATAATCACCGGGTAACCGGTTTCGGCGGCAATTTTGCGTGCTTCGCCGATATCGGAGACTGCGCCGTCGCTGCCCGGAACCAGTGGCAGGCCCAGTGCGCCGGCGGTCCGCTTGGCCTCTACCTTGTCGCCCATTGTGCGGATATGCTCGGGCTTGGGGCCGATCCAGGCAATGTCGTGCGCTTCAACGATTTCCGCGAACTTCGCATTTTCGGAAAGGAAGCCATAGCCCGGGTGAATGGCGTCGCACTGGGCAACCTCGGCCGCTGAGATAATCGCTGCGACATTAAGATAGCTGTCGGCTGCGGGTGGGGGGCCGATGCACACGGCGTGGTTGGCCAGCCGCACATGCATCGCATCGGCATCGGCGGTGGAATGCACCGCAACTGTCTCGATACCCATTTCTTGCGCCGCGCGGTGTATGCGCAAGGCAATCTCGCCGCGATTGGCAATCAGGATGCGTTTAATAGCCACGGGCGCGCTCAGGAAATAACGACGAGCGGCTGACCGAATTCAATCGGTTGCGCGTTGTCGACCAGAATTTGTCGGACTGTGCCAGCACGGTCGGATGTAATAGGATTCATTACCTTCATCGCTTCAACGATCAGCAAGGTATCGCCCTCGTTCACGCTGTCGCCTACCGATACGAACGGTTTGGCACCGGGCTCGGCAGAAAGGTAAGCGGTACCCACCATAGGCGATGTCATTGCGTCTGCTACCGGAGCATCGGCTGCGTCGGTTGCCTCGGAAGTGGTCGGCGCTGGCGCAGCGGCAGGAGCAGTCGTGGGCGCTACTGCGGCTACAGTGGTCGGCGCAGCAGCCGCAGTCATTTGCCGTGCAACGCGTACCTTGCGGTCACCGTCTTCGACCTCGATTTCGCTCAGCCCGGTTTCGCCGAGCAACTCGGCAAGTTCACGGACCAACTTTGTATCGACATTCATACCGTTTCTGCGTGTTTCGTTGGCTTCTGGATTCGACTTGGTTTCAGCCATTTTCGTCCTGTCGGTTGTCACAAGCCACCAGCCTATGCGCAGAGCTGTCCATTCTGGCAAGGGGCAGCGGAGAGCGAATTACATTTGGGCGGCGTGCTTCAGCGCGTTGATATAGGACTGCGCGCCAAGCCCCTCTACCGTTAGGGCCGCCGCCATTCCGACATAAGACAGATGGCGAAAATCCTCACGCATCGAGGGATCCGAAAGATGCACTTCGATCACCGGCACTGCAATGGCCTTGATTGCATCGAGCAAGGCAATCGAGGTGTGGGTATAGGCTGCTGCGTTCAGCAGAACGGCTTTTGCACCTAAGGCATCAGCTTCGTGCAGCCAGTCGACCAGAACCCCCTCGTGATTGGTCTGGCGAAAATCTACACTTAGCTTCAGCGGACCGGCGGTGTCGCGGCACAGGGCTTCTATTTCAGTCAGAGTGGTTCGCCCGTAAATATCGGGTTCCCGCGAACCTAGAAGGTTGAGGTTGGGTCCATTGAGGATAAAGATTGGATGCGTCATCAGAAGCCATTAACGCTGTGTAGGCAAACTGGCAAAGAAATGCCCCGCCGGAACCAGCCGCTTAGGATTGCACTGCTTTATGTGTATTGCGGCTGCGATCACACACATTCCATGCGCCACATGGGCCATTTACCCATCCACTCCGCGATTTTTCCCCCATTGGCGCGCCGCCGTATAGCCAAGATAGCCTGTACCAAAAAGCGCATAGAGCGGTTCTGGCAGTCCGCCGAGATAGGCGTTCATACCTGCGGCGATATCGCGGGCAGTGTGGGGACTGATCGCTGCCACGATTCCCATTGGCAGGGAGACAAGGATAATAGCGTACATTACGTAAAGAAAGCTGGGGCGCGCACGGCTGGTCCACGGATCTGCCGATTGCGCCTCTGCGACGATGGCGGAAAGGCGGGCCTCAATGGCGCGCAGTTCATGCGTTCCCTCCAGCTTCAGCAATTCCAGCTTCGCCTGCGCGCGGGCGTTTTCGTCGGGAATAATCTTGTCGACGATGCTTGCGATCGGTCCGATCAGTGATTCAATAAAGGGCATTTGGCCTCTCCTGTGGAACAATGGAAAGGTGAGTAACCAAATAGGTTCATGTAGGACAGGGGAAAGTCGTCACTGGTTTTGTGACGTAGCAGGAACCGCCGCCGCGGAATTAGTTAATTGTTGCCTCGAATGTGACCGCTGCCGTCTGTTCACTAATCATGGCGGGCACACGAATTGCAACCGTACCTGCATCGAATGAAGCACCGATAGCGTCCGTCTCGTCTGGGCCCGTGGCGTTATCGTCCTCTGCAGTCGTTGCGGTTTCGCATGTCGTGCCGG
This sequence comes from uncultured Sphingomonadaceae bacterium, assembly GCA_913060895.1. Lineage (GTDB taxonomy): Bacteria > Pseudomonadota > Alphaproteobacteria > Sphingomonadales > Sphingomonadaceae > CAJXSN01. The sequence goes on along the minus strand of CAJXSN010000028.1, from coordinate 8,808 downwards.
ATTGGAGTGTGCCCGGATTGTAGGTCATCGTGGTCGGCAGGACGTCATCAGCGACCACGTCTCTCGCAGTGGCACTGCCCGTGTTGGAGATGAGGATGCAATAGCGCATGATTCCTTCGGGGATTGCAAATGCAGAATTGGTTTCGCCGGACACCGGATCGCTTACCGGTGTGCTCGATTTTGCAACCACCAGATCGGCATCGGGCGTACAAATACGAATGTTTCCAGGGAACTGGATAGCTTGGCCGCCAGGGTCTGCTGGCGCAAGAGCGTGACTGCCATACTCGATAACTATGCTGTCGATGGCGCTGTTGAAAGTCACGACAACATTGCCGTTGGGCTGCGCGTCACTTGATGTCTGGTCCCCATAAGCAGCATTACCGATTACATAGTTGGCTATACCATTTGTGAGTACCGGGGTTACTGTGGTTGTCCCTAAACGGCCGGTCACGCGGACGAAATCGGCGAAGGTTGCAGATGAATCGATATCGAAAATCGTAAACTGCGACCCATCGACTACCTCGCCAAGAGTAATGGTGTTGGTAGCTATCTGTGACCGGTTCGCAAAATCGATCGCAATCGACAGACCAAGAGTGTTTTGCGGTACATCTGTCAAACGTGGATGAATGCCACCGTATTGGGGGACGTCAAGATAAGGCGCGGGGCTTTGCAGAAGCCAATTGAAGGCACCAAAACCTGCCAGATTATAGTTGTTGGCTGTGCTTCCCGGCGTCCAAGTCCGCCCGGCCCAATTAAAAGCCAGAGAGCCTTTGGGGCAGGAGAGGGCGGGTGGTATACCAGCTACTCGGGCGCCCTGTACGGTAAAGGTGGCGGTTGAGATATCGTCTTCACTGGCCGCGCTGTTTCCAGGTGTGGAATCAGGATCGAACTGAGTAGAGGTTTGAATTTCTGCAGTGTTGGAGATTACGGCGCCTGCACTGGCTGCAACGTCGACGACGATATTGATGGTGCGGCTTTGGCCCGGTGCGATGGAAGCAATCGTCCATATTCCTGTTGAGGAATTATAGGTGCCATATCCGGATTGACTGACAAAAGAAGTGCCTGCGGGCAAGGCGTCACGCACGGTAACTGCGGCCGTGGCGCCGGATGCAGAGGAATTGGTTGCGACCAGCGTATACGTAACCTGCTGGCCAGCAGTTGGTGCGTTATTGCTCACCGTTTTGTTTAGCGAGAGGTCTGCCGAAGGCGGGCTCAGATAAAGCGTTGCGGCCAGAAACGTACCGTTGTCCTGTGCGGTGAAAATGTCGCAGATGGACAGGGTCCACGTTCCGTTGCTCGTTTTTCCATCGAATGCCGACAGGGCACTGTTTGGAATGAAATTATGTTGGTATCCGCCATTAACCGCGTTAGTCGAATGGTTCACCGTATTGCCATCGGTGTTTACAAGCTGGGTGCCCTCGTCATTCAGTCGGAAATTGAAATTGTCACCACTTACATCGTTGGAGTTGCCGTCAACTACTTGAACCGAAGTGCCGTCGGGGTGGCGCAAGGTTGACCGAACGTCGCCGCGCCAGGTGTGGGATCCGCGCATACCAATATCGACATCGGCAAGGACGAAGCTGTTGGATACCGTGAAAGTCCGGGTCAGCGGATTGGCACAGGTGGTGGCGCCGTTGATCGTGCCGGATGTCGTGTTATCAAACGTTTGCGTTTGGGCGCTAAGAGCGGTGCCAAAAAGTAATGATAGGGCTCCGATTACACTCCCGATCAACACCCGTAAAGCGGCTATCACATTATGATCGTTAGGGTTTATGGCAGTACCAAGCATGCGGGAGACGTTACCGGAATAATAGTTAACAGCCAGTAACTTTCCCGAAATCTTGTTCGTTGCACACGCTCTCATCGGCCGAGCCCTAGGAAGTTAAAGCTGTCGTCGTCGAACTTGACGCGAACGGTGGCGAACACACCTTTGTCCGTGTTGCGGGCTTCGCGGAAATCGGGGTCGCGGAAGCCGATAATGTTGTAACCGACGCTGAAAAGCACATTGGTCGTAGGGACGAAGCCGATTTCGGGGCCGATAGAGAATGCGGTGGTTCCCGAAGACAGATCATGGCGCGCACTGGCTTTGCCGCCTACTTCGATTCTGTCGGTAATGCCTATACGCAGGTCAAGACCGCCCAGCAGTGTGGTGCTGCCAAGGTCGAATCCTTCAACCCGGTCGAAATTGTGACGCACACCGGCAAACACGCCAATTTCCGTGCGGGCTGACTGGCCGTCTTCTTCGTCGTTATTCACAGGCGACCAGTTGCTGGAAATGCTACCGATCAGGCGACGCAGACGTGCATCGCCGGTAGTCAGCAGAGCCGTCTGACCAGCAGCCCCGACAAAACCGTCCACCGCGCCGCTTACTTCGTCGCTGCGATATTCGACCTTCGAAAGGAAGGAAAATGCTGATTCAGCCGGACGATGAGCGATGGAAAGCGCTGCATCAACGATTTCAGTCGTGCCGCCATTGACGTTCTCGGACTGGGTCCAAGTGGCGCCGCCGCCTACAACACTACCTTCGCCAAGCCGGCGGATGACAGCGACATCGCCGCCTGTGCGGTTGGCCAGCTCGCCATCACGATATTCACCACGGGCACGCGCGTTCCACGGCCCGTTGGCCCATGCAGCACCAAGCGTAACAGCAGTAAAATCTTCACCAAGCAGGCCTCCGGGGGAGAGCTGGCCGCCGCTGGGCTCTGGCTGGGCAGCATTAACAGTCGTAACAGGGGTAATGTCGCCGCTGATCGTGCGGTTGCCATCCAGCGTTGCATCAATCAACAGACGTTCACCCACGCGGAAGCTATGGCCCAGCGCGAACGCGGCAAAGGTACGGTTGGCATCGGCTTCCAGAGCGCCGCGCGAAATGGAGTCCTGTCCGATGGTAGAAATCAGACGTCCGCCTTCCCACGGGGTGACCTCCGCGCCCAGCTTAACCGTATTGGCATCGATCGCATCACCGCGAGCAATTTCATATGATGCAATCGCGCGGAAGGCGGGGGTGATGGCATAGCGTACACCCAGATTGTGGCGTGTGGGCAAGGCGACGGACCCGGTGCCGCCGAGCGGAACGCTGCTGGCAACGGTGATATCCAGCTTGTTGGCGAGCAGGCGCTGTGTGCCGCCGGCCTGTAGGATGGTGGAATTGGTTTTCCGCCCGTCGGCCAAGGTATCGGCCACATGCGCGATGCCAGCAAATGCGTCCGTGGTGTCAGACTGCCATACAGCGCGCAACTCAACTGCATCGCGCTTGGATATATCGATCAGGCTTTCGTCGTGCCATGCGGCACCCACGATGCTGACATCCTCTGTTATGCGTGCACGGGCATCGACGCCGATCTTGCGGCGACCGCGCTCGGCAATGTTCTGCTGTCCAACGCCGTAATCGGCCTCTGTGTGGCGGATATAGGCGAGTACGTCGAATTGACCCGAAACATGCTCGACTTCGGCCATATAGGCGGCGGATGTTTCGCCATCTTGGCGGCTTGCAGCGACTTCGGCGCGGATCTCAGTCGACTGTCCCAGACGAATGCGCGCGTCGACAGCGCCGAGATTGGTGCGGTTTTCCTCGCCTTTCTCGGTCAGGCCCGTGGCGCCGATGCGTAAAGAGTCATCTTCTGTTGACCAGGTTGCACGGCCACCAGCGTTCCATTGCTTGTCACCCAGTGCATCGACATCGTAATTGACGACGATAAAGCGCGGGTTCAGCGCAGGATCGCGGCTGATGACGGGTTGGGTAAAGGTGATGGTGCCCGACAGCAGATCGATATCGTAGTCAATAAAGCGCACAAGGGTGCGGCTCTGCACGATGACTTCGCTACGCAGGCGATCCCGCACTTCAATGGTCACCGTTTCGCTGTTCGGCACGATCTGGCGGCTAGTGAGGCGATAGGGACCCGAAATGCCCTGACCCTGAATTTCGTCACGACGCTGGAGCGACCCGATCTTGGCAGCAAAGCCCTCGGCTTGCACCTGACCGAAACGGCCTTCGGCTTTCACACCGGTGGCAATGCGCTGGTAATTGGCAAGTTCGGTTTCATCGAAGCCGGTTTCGAAATCACCATACAGCGCATAGAATGTGCTGCTTTCGACGCGAATATAAATATTGTCGCGGCTGGCAGCATCGAAGAAGCGCTGCGAATTGTCACCGAACACGGTGTAATAGGCTGCTGGGTCAATAGTGCCGAGAAGACGTTGATCGGCCTCCTGCTTGGCACTGTCATAGGCGATGGTGGCCAGATATTTACCCAGAACGCGGCCTTTGGCATAAAACGCAACGCGTGCATTGTCGCCCAAGTCGCTTTCGAAATTACCATCCCGTTCCATGTTTTCAGCGATATCGCGGGCACCGATGGAGCCTTCTGCCAGACCGATCAGGGTCCACGGCTGATCACCGGGTTCGATCCAGGTTTCCAGACGCTCTTCGCGCGTGGTTTCGCCGTCGGTAAAGACAAAAGTAGCGCGCAGTGCGCCGCTTACCAGCGTAGGAGCGAGCTCTATATAAGCGATACCCTCATCACCCTCGACCAGCCAACTGGCAGAGGCATTGCCGAAACCGCTAAGCTCTCGGCTTTGCGCAGCTTCGATGGCGCTTTTGGTTTGGTAGGGGCTATCCAGCGACAGCGAACCGGCGATCCCTGCGTGAACCGGGCGATTGTACCGGTCGAGCATACGGACCGCGAGGACGGGCGAGGTTGCACCGTCTGCAACCAGACGGGATAGCTCTGGCACGATCTGCGCACGCAGAGGGGTGGTCGCATAATTGACCTGCCGATCGAAGGTGTCGACCAGCGCACCGTCCGCATCGCGGATTTCCGCCCGCAGCTTTGTGGTCGGGCCTTCCAGCGGGATGCCGCGGTAAATGCTGATTGCGTAGGTTTTGTCTTCGCTGATCTTCGTGCCGTCGAATGCAAGGTCGTCGACCTTTTCTCCATCGACCATCAATGCAGCGCTCTGGTCGGCGCGGTGGCGGATAGCCGCCCGCACGGAAGGGGAGCGCGGATTGTGATCGATCGACGGAAAGATAAATCCGTCAGGGCCATCGCCCAGTGCGAGGAAATTCGTCGAAGCGCCGGAAGCGGTAACATTATCCAGCTGTTCGCGATCCTGCTCACCGCGATCTTCAAGAACCGTGTTTTCCGGCAGGGCTGCATGGAAATCGGCACGGACAAGCGATCCGCCCTGTCCGCTGACGAAGCGCGAAATGGGGCTGCCAGCGCTGCGGGTGGAACGGGTGCAATCCACGAACTCACCGCCATCGGGCAGGGTATAGCGGATCGCCTGCACCACATGATTGCCGGGAACGACGCCTTCGAAGTGATAGCGGCCTTCGTAATCGGTAATGGCAAAGCTGCCATCTTCCATCATTACGCGCACGCCGGGGATGCCGCGTACGTCGCCGCCCGGCTGGCATCCGCCATCTACGACACGGCCGATGATGGTCATGCGCGCTGTCAGGCCATCGCGTTCGATCCGGATACCGGCCTGCGCTGCGGCAGAGTTGCCATCGGGTGCGGTTATAGTCACGCGGTTCTCTGCATCGCCCACGGGTGCGTCATCGCGCACTGTCATCGCGTAAGTGACGCGGCGCGTTACACCCCTCTGAACGGGGCCAAGGATAAGCGAGAAGCCGTTGCCGTCGCCATCCGGTGTCAGGCCCTCTTCGATCGGCTGGCCATCAAGGCGCACCGAATTGGTCTGAAGACGCAGTCCGGGTGCTGCACGGTCAACAAGCGTCAGCCCACGCGAAATACGTGAGGCATCTGTATTGCGCAGGGTGACGGTGTAAAACACCGCATCGCCCGGCTCCACGATCTCACGCGAGGCGCGCTTGTCGAGCGACACGTCGCCGCCAGGAGCATCGAGAGGGTAATCCACCTGTACGGGAATGACGGAATCGACGCTGAAACGGCCGCCGTAAGATGCGTCGGAAATCTGGAACGCGCCGCCTGCTGGAGCCGTCAGCATAGCCAGCTGTTCGGGAGTTGCCGCAGAAGGTGCGGTGTAAGGCTCCGGCGGAGTTACCTGAAGACGATAGCTGCCAAAGGCAAGCAACGGAAAACGGTATTCGCCCGGTGCAAAGTCGAACGTATCGCCAGCATCATCGGTGGCGCTGGAGCCGCTGATGACGGTGCTGGGGTAGGGTGTCACGCCGTCAAAGGAGAAAACGTCGGCCGGCTGGCCTGTCGCTACATCGATGATCGTTACAGTAGCGCCATCGATAGGCGTGCCGTCGAGGCTGTCGAACACAACGCCGAACGGATCGGACAATGCTTCCATCTCTCCGGTCAGGAACGGGGTCTCCCGTCCTCCAACGAACGCAGCGATGCCGATTTCTTCGCCGTCGCTCAGGCTGAGGCGGCAATCGTTCTGCACTGGCGCCGGATTCAGGGGAAGGGTGCCAATGGTGGCAAAGAAAATGCCGCTGTTCACGCCGTCTTCGACTGCAGTCAATGTCTCTGCATCACCACCTGGCGTAGTCAACTCAAGCCGCAATTCGTCGCGTTCAGCGCGGTCGAAATTGGCGGAGGCTGCATTGATCCTGAGAACGAGGTTTTGTCCGACACGGACTGTCCGGCTCTGTAAAAGTTCTGTTTTAATTACTTCGCCGTCCGTGCCGCCGACGGTAAACCGTGGCGGCGCACTGGAACTGGCGCAATAGGAAGCCTGAATATCCGCAGTCTGCGGGCCGCCAGGGAACGGAACGAATGTGGTCAGCTCGACCGGCGCCTCTTCAACCGTGAAAGCAACCGTATTTGAATCGACCGTATTGTCGCGGCCGCCAGCGCTCCACGAAGCGGAGGCGGTGTTCGACACCTGCCGCTCTGCAGCGAAGGACGCATTAGGTACCAGCATAACAGCAGACAGTGCTGCGATCAGTGCCGATCCGACGCGGAAAAGAGAGGTTTGCGACTGCATTATGGTTAACCCGCCATCGAGATATATCGTATGGCTGGAGCGAGGGCGCCCGAAACCGGGCGCCCTCTAACCCACTTGTGTCTACTGGATCAGCGCGCGGAAGATCACAGATTGCTGCTCCTCGGGGACAAGAGAGCCGATGGTCGCAGTAATGGTACCGCCCGATTCCGTGCCCGAGCCTGTGCCCGGCGTGTCGCAGTCGGCACCGCCGACTTGAACGCCGAACCCAGCGACAAAAGTCACTTCGGCGGGCAGGGCATCTTCGATAGTCACATCAGTAGCCGTCGCGCTTCCAGCGCTGTTTGCCACCAAGATGCAGTATTCTATCGTCGCACCCGGCAGGTAAGTGCCGGTATTGTCACCCGCGAAGGCGCCGACAGCAACAGAGCTTGACTTGGCAGCCGTGATGCCGGCGGCCAGAACGATATAATCATCTGTATCGAAGGCAGCGCCGTCATTGGCCGTTTGGCCGTTGTCAGCCGTATCGGCAAACACGGTATCGACCGTCAGCGGATTGGCAGAGTTGGTAGCCGCAGGCGTGAACTGCGCACCCAGTGTAGTCGCGCCATCATTCTCACGCGCTGTAGCGGTCAGCAGGATCGCAGCGCGATCATCTGTGCTCAGGCCGGTCTGGATGTCGGCTACGACATGGATAATGGCCGAATCGCCGGACGCCAATGCGTCGATATGGGTAATGATCGTGTCGCTTGCGTCGAACACGCCTACCGTACCTGCATTCGGATCGTCGAGATAATAAGTGAAACCGCCACCGACATCGAAACTGTCAGTTTCGGCCCCGTCCAGTTCGGATGCGGTGCCATTGGCAATGTTGTCGGCATCAAGTGCGAAATCCAACGTATCGTTGGATTCGTTGGTGATGACATAGGTGACGGCGGCATCTTCTTCACCTGGATTGACCGATGTGCCGGTATTGTCGGTACGAACGACAGTCAGATTGACTTTACGGTCAACCGCGACTTCATCCTGTGCATCAATAGGGTCCTGTGCAACCGCACCCACATTGTAGTTGACGGTTACTTCGTTGAGAATTGTTTCACCGACCTGCGTGCCCACAGGGGCCGCGACAGCTGGCGTGGCGAGTGCAAGGGCGCCGAGTACGACGCCCAGAGCACTTCCATTGCGATAAGTTCTGGTCATTATTGGTCTCCGTTATGCTTCGGACAGTCCGCACCCTTTTGGGATTACAGCCGGTTCCGATTTCCCCCCGAAGGGCGGTATTCACGAGCTTTGGTGGATGCAAAGCCCTTGAAACAGTTTAATTATTTTACAATCGCACGGTATTGCACCGTGCCTTCTGCATCGGGTGCCATCTCTGCGATAATCCAGCGAACATGCGTTACATCGTCAGCTGTCGCGGCGCGCGTTTCTGTTTCTTCCTCGACCGTCAGATCTGCGAGTTGGCCCCATCCGGTTCCGCCATCTACAGACACATCCAGATTAGCTGCGGACCTCATTGTCAGAGTGACGCTCGGCGGAACCGGGGTAGCGACCACAAAATCGGTGACCGTTTCACCAGTGCGATTGCTGTAACTGGTCTGGAACACCAGCGTATCGCCAGGAACCACGCTGTCCGGGGAAACCAGAGTATCACCGTCGTCCGAAGGTTGGACGAGCTGGATCTGGCTGGACAGTTCGATAGGATCGTTTTGCGCAAGCGCGGGAACGGCCATCGAAGTGACTGCAGCAGCAGCAAGTAATGTTTTGAAAATCATAATAAATATCCTTGCGTTACAGCTTATTCGTCGATCGTAACTTTGAACGACACGACGCGTTCGGTCCCGCCATTCACGGTTCCGAGATCGGCTGTGATGATAGACTGTCTCTTATACACATCTCCGAGCCCACGAGACGGACTCCTATCTCGTA
>CAJXSN010000027.1 GCA_913060895.1 uncultured Sphingomonadaceae bacterium | reverse complement strand
AATTGAAACGATGGGTAGTTATTCCTGCCGAAATGTAGCGGGAACGTCGCGCCGGTCTGGCCATGCGCGAGCGGAGGCCATCGATATCGGAGCCTTTGTACTGGAAGACGGGCGGCGCATATCGGTTCTGACGGACTGGAATGGAGGCACACAGGCAGAGCGGCGCTTCCTTCGCCGGATTCACGAAAGTGCCTGCAAACGGTTCGGCACGGTTCTCGGACCGGATTACAACGCTGCCCATCGCAACCATTTTCACGTTGAAACGGGCGGCGGAGGTTTCTGCCGGTAAGTCTGTCAGTGGTGCGGCTTAGTTAATCACCATCGCTTCGAGTTGCGCTTCCATTCGCAGCCGCACAGCTTCCGCAGCATGGCGTGCGCCCAGCTTTTGCATCATGTTGGCGCGGTGTATCTCCACGGTCCGCGGACTGATACCAAGATGAAGAGCAATCGCCTTGTTGCTGCTTCCATCGCTCAACCAATCGAGCACTTCGCGTTCCCGGCCCGATAACTGCGCGATGCGGCCCCTCGCTTCTGCTCTTCGTCTTCTTAGCACAGTTTCGCGCTTCACCTCATCGCCAATTCGAGTGAGGGTAGAAGCCAGCCGCCCTTCGTCAACCGGCAGTGGAAGGTAATCAATCGCGCCTGCCTTCATCGCGGCAACTATCCGGCGGGTCGACGGGGAATGGTCCGTCGCAATCGCTGGCAGCCAGACTTCGTTGCTGGACATCAGTTCGGACGCCGCAAGGAAACCTCCATCCTTCGGATCGTCGCGCACCAGCAACAAACCGTCTCTTGGCGGGCGCTGACACATTTCAGCGATAGATCCGTAAACCTCCGCATGATGACCGAGGGAGAATATGGCCCGTGCCAGTTCAGCTCGGACCCGCACATCTGTATCAACGCAGTGAAGAATTAGCCGTGTTTTCATGGACAGCATCATGCGCGCATACGCAGAAATGCCAATTCCGTAGGATTACCGAGATGAAGCGATATAGCGTATAGAATTGAAATTCCAGCATTTATCGCCGATATCCTTCAGTTATATGGCAATGAAGACTGTATGCAATCGCCCGATATTTCTTCTGATGCCGACAGCAACTAAGCAAATTTACTTAAGGTCAAAACTGTAATCGGGCAACGCATGAAAAGCTTCCTTCAGCTCATCGCCCCATTGCGACGATATCTTCTGAAAGTAGTCATCGTCCGCGTTGATACGCTGTTCATGGGTCGGGGCGAAATCATCCTTGCCGATAACCATCATATCAAGCGGGAGGCCAACAGATAGATTTGCCTTCAAGGTGGAATCGAAGGATACCGTGAGAAGCTTCACCGCATCTTCAAAACTCATCTTGCGATCATAACCGCGCAAGATGATAGGGCGACCGTATTTGGTTTCGCCAATCTGGAAAAATGGCGTGTCGAGGCCTGCTTCAATAAAATTGCCTTCGGGATAGATATGGAAAAGACGTGGCTCCATGCCCGCGATTTGCCCGGCGAGAATGATGGATGCGGTAAAACGCCCCTTGCCTCTCGCGCCATTGGCCTCCTGACGTTCATGAATAGTGCTTCGAAGAAGCTTGCCTATTTCAGTAGCCACGGTGAACATTGTGGGTGAAGACATCAGCGAATTTTCCCGGTCATCGGGCGTTTTTGTCCGTTCTTCCAACTGACTGACGACCGCCTGCGTGGTCGCCAGATTGCCAGCGGTCATTACCGCCATCATCCGCTCGCCCGGCACGTTCCAGTGGAACATTTTACGAAATACGGATATGTTATCGACCCCCGAATTGGTACGGGTGTCACTCATGATGACAATGCCTTTGTCGATCAACATGCCGACGCAATACGTCATGAAATTTCTCCTGTAGGCTCGGCGTAAAAGGTGCCGAAACCAGTTTTATTGTTGGGGAATATCTTGTTGTTCAACAGCAACATCGACGGTCAGGTCGCCAGTTGCTGTGCCGAAACTGATGCCGGTGATAGGCGCGGCATCACGGTAATCACGCCCGGTTGCGACACGGATATACCGTGGATCCGGACTGATACCATTGGAAATATCAAATCCTACCCATCCCAGACCGTCAATATGCGCTTCAGCCCAGGCGTGCGTTGCTTCTTGGTCGATCCGGTCGTTCATCATTAGATACCCGCTAACGTAACGGGCAGGGATATCATGCGCACGCGCGACACCGATGAAGATATGGGCATGGTCCTGACAAACACCGCCGCCCTGCGTGGCCGATTCTTCTGCCGTAGTGTGCACTGCGGTTTCACCGATCCTGTACTCCACTTTATCTGAAATCCGGCGGGACAGCTCGTGTAGAAAATCCAGCTTACCGCCCTCATTCAGAGAAAGGCCGCTCATGAGCGATTTGATCGTCGCGCCGGGTCGCGTCAGCTTTGTCTGCCCGAGGAAGCTCCATAACGGCAAGTGGCCGGAGTGGCGCCCGATCACCCCTTGGTTATCTTCTGTATCGATTACGCCATCACAGCGAACACTCACGTCCCGGGCACCCTGTTCGACAGCAATCAGGGAAACCGTGTTGTGGTGCTGATCTTCATATTCCAGTTCGCAATGCGCGTTCTTGAAGGACATACTCCATGACTGAATTTCCTGGCCCTGCGTCGTTTTGGGAGTGAGCCGGATACGTTGCAGTGCATGAACGACAGGTTCGTCGAAACTGTAGCGGGTGGTATGGCGAATGGAGAGGCGCATCAGGCGTGGAACCTGTAATCATCGGCAATCGCGTTGGCGATGGATGTGTTGGTGCTCATGGTGTCGACCAGAAATTGGTGAAGACCCGTTTCAAATACATCTTCGATAGTCTGGTTAGATAGCCGCATATCGGCCTCCCGCATCAATTCGTTGGATTGCCCTTCTATTTTATGCAGCCGGGCAAGCGCCGCGAGTTCATCGCGCAAAGCTGACTGACAGAAGGCAATGCTACGCGGAAAACGGTCGTCCAGCACCAGAAACTCAACGATGCCGCGCGCATCGATTGTTCCGGCGTTCAGCCAGCGATAGGCCCGGTCCCCGGAAACGGAACGCAATACCGTGTCCCATTGTCCAGCATCAAGACTGGAGCCGACATAAGAGAGGCTGGGCAGCAACAGGTAATATTTGATGTCCAGTATGCGGGACGTACTGTCGGTCCGTTCGACAAACATCCCCGCTCTAGCAAAATGAAAACCGGCATCACGGAGCATGGAGTCTCCCATTGCGCCGTGTACCAGCGTTCCGGCACGGCGAACCATGCCAAGCACCTCGCCCAGATTGCTTTGTCTAACCGGCCGGGAAAGCGCCTCTTCTATTTGTATCCAGCCTTCATTAACGGCTTCCCAGACTTCGCCGCTAATAGCGTTGCGGGCGACACGGGCGTTGGTACGTACGTTTTCCAGCATGTCTTTCACCGACATCGGATTAGTCTTGTCACGCAGTAGGTAATTCCACGCCTGCACACCGGTATAGGTCTGATGTGTCGCTTCATATCCAGCATGCTGTCCAGAGGTGCGAATGACAGACCGCCACTCTTCCTCTGCCGTCACCAGATCACGGGTCAACGACATGCGCAAGCCAGCATCAAGCAGGCGCGCCGTGTTCTCTGCCCGCTCAAGGTAGCGGAACATCCAGAACAAGCCGTGGGCTGTACGGCCTAGCATAGCAGGTCTCCTGCGCTCATTCTTTCAGCACCCATGTATCTTTTGTTCCGCCACCCTGGCTGGAGTTCACCACCAGCGAACCTTCTTCCAGCGCAACCCGTGTGAGGCCGCCGGGCGTAATATCCACACCGTTGGGCGAAACCAGCACATAAGGGCGCAGATCGACATGGCGCGGGGCAAGACCGCTTTCGCTGAAAATCGGGCAAGTGGAGAGCGCCAGTGTCGGCTGAGCGATATAACCTTCCGGATTGGCCTCGATCTTCTTGCGGAACTCTTCAATCTGCGCCTTGGTGGATGTGGGCCCGATCAACATACCGTAGCCGCCCGAACCGTGAACTTCCTTCACCACCAGTTCGCCCAGATTATCCAGCACATATTTCAGGCTATCTTCTTCTGCGCAGCGCCATGTTTCGACATTGGGGAGCAGAGGTTTCTCGCCTGTATAGAACTCGACGATCTCTGGCATGAAAGAATAGATGGCCTTGTCGTCGCAGACACCGGTTCCCGGCGCATTGGCGATGGTGATCCCGCCAGAACGGTAAACATCCATGATGCCAGGCACACCCAGACGCGATTCCGGATTGAATGTCAGCGGGTCGAGAAAATCGTCATCGACCCGGCGATAAAGCACATCAACCGGCTCGTATCCACGCGTGGTCCGCATGGTTACACGGCCATCGACAACCCGCAGGTCGCTACCCTCGACAAGCTCCGCCCCCATCTGGTCGGCCAAAAACGCATGCTCGTAATAGGCACTGTTATAAATACCGGGCGTCAGCACCGCTACCAGCGGCTTGCCCGATGTAGCCGGCGGCGCACAGGCCGCCAAACTTTTGGCAAGGCGACGTGGATAGTTGGACACGCTTTCTACCGGTACCTGCATGAACAGATCCGGGAAGAGTGCCATCATCGTCTCGCGATTTTCAAGCATATAGGAAACACCGCTGGGTGTACGGGCATTATCCTCAAGAACAAAAAACCCGTCTGCCGTTCGCACAAGGTCGATGCCGACAATATGGGTATAGACCCCGCCAGGCGGAGTGAAGCCGACCATGTTGGCCAGCCAAGCTTCATTCTGGCGAAACAGACGCTCGGGAATACGGCCGGCGCGGATAATTTCCTGCCGGTGATACAGATCGTGCATGAAGGCATTCAGTGCACTGACACGCTGCTCAATCCCGCGGGTCAATTTGCGCCATTCGGCCGCCCCGATCACCCGCGGCACCATGTCGAACGGGATCAGGCGCTCTTCCGCCTTTTCCTCTCCATACACGTTGAACGTGATTCCAGTGCGGCGAAACTGACCCTCAGCCTCGGTATGCTTACGACGCAACCAGTCGTCGTCTTGTTGCCCAAGCCAGTCGCAATAAGAATCGTAAGCGGGTCTGATGCCACCGTCCGAATTGCGCATTTCATCGAAAGGGGCATTGCCCTTAGCCATTCATCCCCCGGGGAATTTTTGTGGCGAGAATTCGCCCACTGTCACAAGTAAGGACGGTTCAGCGCTCTTCCAGTTCCCGCCCTACAGCACGGATCGCTTCGGGAGAGAAGGAAAACCCGATATGAGTGCACCGCAGAGCGACCGCACGATCCCGCTCACCGCTTTTACCTGCAGCAGAGCGGGGATCAACCACTCCGTCACGCGGGCTCCAAAGTGCAACCGTGGGAACAGGCGGTTTATCCGCCACATTGCGCCCTACTGGTGGGCTGTCGACACGGTGGCCTGCAATCAGTTGATACATCCGCCAAGCATTGTTGGCCCGCGGGCTGCCGGAAAATGGGGAGCCCATAGTGATAACCTTGGCAACAGCGTGCGGCTGCTGCTTGGCCAGTTCTCGCGCGAACAAACCGCCCAGGCTCCAGCCGACCAGCCACACAGGCTCGCCGCAGCGATCATACACGTCCAGCAGACGGCGCTCGGCAATGGCAAAACGCTCTTCAGACACGCCCCAATTGAAACCTTGCCCCCAGTTTTTGACCGTATGCCCGGCCGCCTCAAGCGAACGTGCAAAATAACGCATACGCAGCGGATGGGTCGCGAAACCCGGCATGATGATAACAGTCCGCGGCGTGTTGGCCTGTGGAACCAGCGGGCTAGGGTCGCGCCGCTGACGGGCGAAGCGGCGGACAGGCTCGGCCACCTGCCCCGCTTCGCCAAGCAAGAGCTTCCAGTGCGGGGAGCGGGTACGCTCAGGGTCGGCCTCGCGCACCAAATCAATCCGGCGCGACAGTTCCTGACGGTACATTGCAAATTTTGCGGGTCTGCGAACTGGAAGCTGAAGTGCCATAGACCCAATCTTCCATTTTGCCCCTGAACACAGGGCTAATGAAATCCAGTTGGCGGGCAGTCATTACCCTGACTATCCTGCCGGGCAATCTCCGGTCCGTTCAGCCGATACGGCAAATTCCATCTGCATGAATTGGCCCGGAATAACAGGCGAATTAGTCTCCATCTTCATGGTCAAGCTCATGCTTTCAGCGTCGGCGGTTCCGGAAAGTGCGATCTCTGCCGACATCGCAGCCGCGCCTTCGCACGCAAGTAGGGCATCCAGTTCCGGCGGGTCCGTTTCAAATCGCTCGAACCCGCAGGTCAGACCATTGACGCCCTCGCCGATGGATTTGAGCAAATCGTCAAATCCCTGATCTGCCTGTTCCTCAGTCACACAGCTTTCCTGCGGGTTGGCAGTCAATCCGGCCATCCGGGTGCGGAAAAGGTCTGCCTCGGCAGGAGGAAGGCCGGGTACTTCAAATGAAACAAGCTCGGTTCTGGTGCGATAGAGGCCGGCGCGGGGGCTCTGCAGATTGCCTGCTTTACCAAGTACATCATCGGTCGACATTGGATCACTGCCGCATCCGGTAACTAGGACTAAAGGAAAGAGTAACGCAGCTGTCCGCGTTAAGCGTCGCATTCGCCCACCCGGGTCGATTTCATCCGCAATTTCATATTCATCTCACCGCCTGGCATCTGCGGAACGGTGGTTTCCATAGTCATGGTGATGTCCTGCTCGGTTTCGCTGATCGAGCCTGCCATCGTCATATTGGCGACCGATCCGTCAGGGCCTTTGCAGGTCATTTCAGCATCGAGCGTATCGCCGGAAGCGGCAAATTTCTTGTAGTCGCACTCACCGCCATTGGACTGCATTTCTCGGATGGAATTCTCGAACCCTTTTTCCGCTTCTTCTTCACTCAGGCAATATTGGGTAGTTTCCGAAAAACCGCCTTCCATCATACCGCGCACCATTTTGGCCTGTTCTTCAGGCATTCCGGGAACTTCGAATTCGATAAGCTCGGACGCGACTTCGTACTGCCCGGCCTGCGGCTTCACCATATTATTGGCGAGCTCTGCCATCGCCTCGGTATCGGTGGGATCAACACTCGTGGGCTCGTCACCGCAAGCTGCAAGCAGAAACGGGATAGCCGCTGCCAGGGCAATACGTGTTTTCATCAAAATCTTTCCTCTGCTCGCAAATTACTATTTAAGACTGCCCGAAGGTTGGCCGCAGCACAAGCTTGCCACAACCTTTCCATAAATACCAAGCACGGCTTGAGGCGAAGGCCTGCATCCCCCATATTCGCATATATGGCAGAACTGGTAATCAGGCGCGGGCTGGAAGAGCCTGATACAAGCAAAGACTTCACCCCGCACAAACCGGCACGCCCGGAAAAATCCATGCCGGGCAAGCGGTTTGAACTGGTCAGCGACTACACGCCTTCGGGGGACCAGCCGACGGCCATCGCGGAACTGTCCAGCGCGGCAAAAGATGGTGAACAAACGCAGACGTTGCTGGGCGTAACAGGCAGCGGCAAGACCTTCACTATGGCCAAGGTGATCGAGGAATTGCAGCGCCCCGCACTGATCCTCGCCCCGAACAAGATCCTGGCTGCACAGCTATATGGGGAATTCAAAAGCTTTTTCCCCAACAACGCAGTCGAGTATTTCGTCAGCTATTACGACTACTATCAACCAGAAGCCTATGTCCCGCGTTCCGACACCTATATCGAGAAGGAATCGAGCGTAAACGAGGCGATCGACAGGATGCGCCACTCGGCCACCCGTGCGCTGCTGGAACGTGATGATGTTATCATCGTAGCATCCGTTTCCTGCCTTTACGGTATTGGGTCAGTCGAGACTTATTCGGCTATGATCTTCGACCTGAAAAAAGACGAAAGCGTCGACCAGCGCGAAATTATTCGCAAGCTTGTGGCACTCCAGTACAAACGTAACGACGCAGCATTCCAACGTGGAACCTTCCGGGTGCGCGGCGACAGTCTGGAAATTTACCCCAGTCATTATGAAGACATGGCATGGCGCGTCAGCTTTTTCGGGGACGAAATCGAGACGATTTACGAATTCGATCCACTGACCGGCGCGAAGGGCGCGGAGCTGGAAACGATCCGGATCTACGCCAACAGCCACTACGTCACACCCGGCCCGACAATGAAGCAGGCCAGCCAGGCGATTAAGTTCGAATTGGAAGAGCGGCTGAAAGAACTGCACGATGAAGGGCATCTGCTGGAAGCGCAGAGGCTGGAGCAGCGCACCAATTTCGATTTGGAGATGATCGCCGCGACGGGCAGTTGCAACGGAATAGAAAACTATTCGCGCTTTCTGACGGGCCGTTTGCCTGGCGAACCGCCGCCAACGCTGTTTGAGTATCTGCCTGAAAACGCGTTGCTGTTTGTCGATGAAAGCCACCAGACTGTGCCCCAGATCGGTGCAATGTCGAAGGGGGACCACCGCCGCAAGATTACACTGGCAGAGCATGGCTTCCGTCTGCCCAGCTGCATCGACAACCGCCCGCTTCGGTTCAACGAGTGGGATGCGATGCGTCCGCAAACGTTCTGCGTTTCGGCTACGCCGGGCAGCTGGGAAATGGAGCAGACCGGCGGGGTATTTGCCGAACAGGTCATCCGGCCGACCGGCCTGATTGACCCGCCGGTGGATATCCGGCCGGTGGAGGACCAGGTTCAGGATTGCATCGATCAGTGCCTTAAAGTCGCCAAAAACGGTTATCGCACTCTCGTCACCACGCTGACCAAGCGCATGGCGGAAGACCTGACCGAGTTCATGCACGAACAGGGCGTCCGCGTGCGCTATATGCATTCCGACGTGGAGACACTGGAGCGGATCGAGCTGATCCGTGACCTGCGGCTGGGCGTCTATGACGTACTGATCGGCATCAACCTGCTGCGTGAAGGGCTGGATATTCCCGAATGCGGGCTGGTATGCATTCTGGATGCGGATAAGGAGGGTTTCCTGCGGTCCGAAACCTCTTTAATTCAGACGATTGGCCGCGCAGCGCGCAATGTGGAAGGGCGGGTGATCCTGTATGCCGATCGGATAACCGGCAGCATGGAACGCGCAATGGCCGAAACCGACCGTCGCCGCGAACGCCAGCGTGCCTATAACGAAGAACATGGAATCACACCGCAAACGATCAAGCGCGATATTGCTGACATCGTAGCACATTCGGCCGCTCAGGACGGCGTCACCGTCAGTACCGGCGATGACGAAGTCAACAATCTGGTTGGCCACAATCTGCGTGCCTATATCGAAGATCTTGAGAAGCGAATGCGCAATGCCGCCGCAGATCTGGAATTCGAGGAAGCAGGCCGTCTGCGTGATGAAATCCGCCGACTTGAAAACGATGAACTGGGCTTGCCCGATGCCGATAAAAAAGCCCCGCGCGTTGGGCGCAGCAATGAAGGCAAACCCGGCACTCGCAAGCTTCGATACGGCCGCCAGACTAAGAAACGGATGGGCCCATGAGGGCGTTCACCGCATTAGGTGCCCTCCCCCTTCTCGCCGCATGTCAGGCAGAACCACAAGACCCGTATGTCGAGCGAGTTCCGCTCGAAGAGGCGCAGCAATTTGCCAGCGAACCGGTGCCGTCGCCTGACGTAACGGATGCTGTATGGGCGGTCAGCAAGCCTAACGAACGGCTGCTCTATGGCATTCCCGGGCAGACCCCGATGCTGGCGCTGGCCTGCGAACGCAGGCACGGTTCAGGCACTCTTACCTTCACCCGTTTTGTCGCAGCCGATGCGAAAGCCAAGGCGCTGATGGCACTGGTTGGCAATTTTCACGTCGCGCGTATTCCAGTGGATGCCGTATGGAACGGCCGCGCGTGGCTGTGGGAAGGCAGTGTAGAAGCCTCACATGGCGATATCGATGTTCTGACTGGCCCACGCGAAGTGGAATTGACCATCCCGGGCGCGGGATCATTGCTGCTGGGGTCAAGCACGTTGCCCGGCGATATGGTCGGCACCTGTCGTACTGGGTTGCGCAGCGTCGGGTCTACAGCAGAGGGAAAAAGTATGGAGCTGGCGGATAAGCCAAAAGAAGCGGAGCCGCACTCTACTCCGCAGGCTGAGGATAATCTTGAATTTGGGGACGCGGTTGAATCCGAGACTGACGCGCAAGGCTGACCAGGCTGTCCGGCGCCAGCACCTGCGGCAGTTGCTGCGGCTGATCCGACCCGGCGGGATACCACAGATAGAGCGGAACGCCGGCCGCTCCCTGCCTCGTCAGAAAAACCGTAATCTCAGCGTCACGCACGGTCCAGTCGCCGACCATCGCGATAACACCTGCTTCCGCGAATGCTTCCCGGGTCGTCTCGCGCTCTATAGCCACCTGTTCGTTCACCTTACACGTCAGGCACCAATCGGCTGTAAACCATACAAAAACGGGTTTACCTGTGGCACGGGCATCAATCAGGGCCGCTTCGCTGAAGGTAACTGGCCCAAGGATCGAAGCACGTTTTTGCGCATCGTATTCTCCGGCCACATCGCTTGCCCGAACGATACCTGCAGCCGCTACCAGACCGAGTCCAAGCACCCACATAGCAGCGCGCACTTGTCGCCGGTACAGAATGAAAGCGAGCGCTACAGCAGCCACAGCCGTAAGACCCGCGATCACGACCATTGTGAGACCACCTATCTGGCTTATGAGCCAGGCAAGTGCCAATCCTGTCAAACCCATCGGAATGGCCAAAATCTTGCGGAATGTGTTCATCCATGCGCCCGGATGCGGCAGACGTGTTCGCAAAGCAGGCACGAACCCGATCAACAGGAACGGCAGTGCCAGACCTAGGCCCAAAGCCCCAAACACCGCCAGCGCGGGCCCTGCCGGTAATAGCAGCGCTGCACCGATTGCTGCAGCCATGAAAGGGCCGGTGCAAGGTGTTGCCACGATAGCTGCCAACAGCCCTGTAGCAAATGAACTGGCAGGCCTCCCGCTCTGGGTAATCGGTACCAAGGGTAACTCGAATAGTCCGGCGAGATTGGCAGTTATAAGGCATGCGAGGAGAAACAGAGCCACCACCATGCCCGGTTCCTGCAACTGGAATGCCCAGCCGATCTGCTCCCCCGCCGCGCGAAGGGCAAGCATCAGTGCGCCAAGGGCGACCGTCGCCAGCAGAACACCTGCGCTATAGGCCAGCGCGTCGCGCCTCGCCTGTGCGGGACCCACCCCAGCCTTTACCAGACTCAGCGCCTTCAGGCTCAGGATCGGGAATACACACGGCATGATGTTGAGGACGAGCCCGCCTGCCAATGCGCCCAGCAATATCAACCAGACAGGCGGGATTGCCTTTTCCCGCGCCATGATGATGCGCCCGTCTGCCGGTACATCACCGCGAACCGCTTCAAAACGCAACCCGCGCGCCGTGCTAGTTCCAGCCGACATTTTGAGAATACCGTTTAACGTCTCCAGGCCAACACCCGGCGTGGCCAGTTCCATTTCCGCGACCAGCAAATCGCCGACTTGTGTGAAGCCTTGCGCTGCTCCGTAATTGATGATGTCCTTGTCGGCCAAAAACAAATGCGGCTGTCCGATGTTGGCAGTAGCGGGCACAGGGATCGCAATCCGCAGCAGGCCGCGCGAGTGCTCGAATCGCGCAGGCGCATCGAGCAAAGGCGGAATGGCGGCGCGGTATTCGGCAAAGCGCGGATTGGCGACCGAACTGCCTGGCGCGCCAACCGCTACCAGAGTCTCGATCCGTGCTTCTTCAGGCACACAAATTTTGTCTGTGCAAGCAAGGTAATTCGCAGTTCCAGCTATTCGCAACGGACCCTCTACATCATTGCCTGCCTTCAATCGAAGCGGCGCAAGCACCGCGTACTGTCCTTCGAAAATGTGGTTCATCAGCCCGTCGATCAGCAGACGGGACGGTGTGGGGTATTCGAACTCCCCCACGCTCACCCCATCGGGCAGATCCCATTCTACCTGCATACCCAGTCCGGCATCGCCCGGATTGGACCAGTATCCATGCCATTCGGGTGAGGCGGGATCGAAGCGTATCGCCAACGTGGTTTCACCGCCTGATTCCAGCGGGCCCTCCACTTCCAGCACAGCGGAAATATTCGGTTCCGGCTTCGCCAAATTGCCCGCCTGCAGCTGAGCAAAGCCGGGCACGGCAAACAACCCCGCCAGAAAAACGCCTGTCAGCCACAGCGCCGCGACCAGTGTCCACCTTGCATGATGCATATCAGGCCCCCTACTGCGGACCGTACGATTGGACAATGTGTGTGGGCATGGGTTCAGGCACCGACATCTAGCGGGAAGCAGATATGAGCGACACAGGCAACGACGGGGGCAGCGACATTCGCGATCTCCTGATTATAGGCGGCGGGCTGACGGGTATGACGCTGGCACTGGCAGCGGCCAGCAGGGGTTTTACCAGCCACGTCATCGACCGCGCACGGCCCGAAGATTTGACCGCAGAGGGCTTTGACGGACGAGCCACGGCTATTTCCACCGCCAGTTGGAACCTGTTCTCCAAAATCGGTCTTACTGACATTCTAGAGCCGCTCGGCAGCCCGATCGACACCATTGCAGTCACCGACCAGATGAAGCCCGGGCGGATCGATTTCCAGCCAGAGCCGCATGAAAACTCGCTCGGCAGGATGTTTGCCAACCGGACGCTGCGGGTTACATTGTTCGACGCAGCGCGGGCCGAGGACAGGATCGCCTGGCACAGCGGCGCCGAAGTGGCCTCACGCGAGCGGGGGGACTTCGGTTGCAGCGTTACCCTGACCGATGGTCAGGAGCTGAAGGGACACCTGATGGTGGGCGCGGAAGGGCGCGGCTCACCCACTCGCGAAGATGCCGGTATTTCCGTGGCAAAATGGCAGTACGACCACCGCGCAATTATTGCCGGACTGACACATGAAAAATCGCATGAGAACGTGGCGTGGGAAATCTTCTATTCCGACGGTCCATTCGCCCTGCTTCCCCTGCTGGATGACGAATACGGCAATCACCGCAGCGCATTGGTATGGACGGTGGACGAACGCGATGCCGCCGGAATGCTGGCGCTGGGCGACCGTGCTTTTCTGGCCGAGGCGGAGGAACAGATGGGCGGCGTGCTGGGTGCATTGACCCATGTTGGCGCGCGCAGTTCCTATCCGCTGGGCTTCCATCATACTGCGCGGATTACCGGCCATCGGCTGGCGCTGATCGGGGACAGCGCACATGGTATTCATCCGATTGCAGGGCAAGGTCTCAATCTGGGCTTGCGCGATGTCGGGGCCTTGGTTGAAGTGCTGGAAGACGGGCGATTGCTCGGACTGGAGCCGGGCGATGCGCAGTTGTTGGAACGTTACGAAAAATGGCGCGGGCTGGATGCATTCACCGTGGCTTTGGCAACCGACGGGCTGACACGGATGTTCGGCGTGCCGGGCAAGGCAGCCTCCGCAATCCGGCGTTTCGGTATGGCGGGCATACAACGCGCGCCGGCTTTAAAAAGCTGGTTTATGGATGAGGCCCGCGGTGTAACCGGCGAACGGCCAAGTCTGCTTAAGGCTTGATCAAGCCGACCATATCGGATTTATCGCGCAACGGCATTCGCTGCTGCGGCCTCTGCCGCAGCAGGGCTGCCAATCAGATTGCCTGAACCATCGCGCAGTAATGCCGGCTCCAGAATGGCCGAAGTTTCGATCAGATCAAGCGCACGCTGCACGGCCGCGTAGCGCCGGACATCGGCAATCCAGCTTTCGGCATTGGCCGCACCGGGCATATTCTGAACTTCTTCGATTGCTGCACTGTAACGGCCGCTTTCGAGAAAGATGCGGGCTCGCTCCATTCGGCGAAGTGGCTGGGGCGACGGCGCGCTTTCGTGCCGAACAACAAACAGTTCGCTGATTTCGCGGCGGATGCGATCAAGGCTGGGCGCTTCTTCAGGCTCTTGCAGTTCCGGCCCCAGCCCTTCAAGCTGGGCAACAAGACGATCGAGAGTAACGGGATCGCGGGATACCGACGTTATCGTGCTAACGGCATTGGGCTTCGCGTCGCCGAAGCGCAGCCTCAATTGGTCGGCCAGATATCCCAGCTCTGCTCCCTTCTCCACTGCGCGGCGCGCGGCCAAAGCGATCAGCAGCCCTTCGGCACGCGCAGCATTCCCCGCAGCAGCCTGCGCCTGCAGGTCCAATCGTGCCAAGCGCTGTTCGGCGGCGGCCAGTCGCTGGTCAATACCGCCCTGTTGCTCGGTCACGCGAGCGACGGCTTCTGTCGCCCGCTTTACTGTGCGTTCGGCAGCAATAGTGGGGGTTTCTTCAGGGCCCGGAGCAGGTCTCTCTCCCTCGATTTCAGCAAGAGCCTGACTTGCATCTTCAACTTCTTCAGGTTCCACAGCGGAGCCGGAGAAACCTTCGCGCCATGCAAGATAACCCAGCACCGTTGCAGCAAGCAGCGCCAGCACCAGGACCACACCTAAAATGGATCGCGCCGATCCGGTGCCGCGCTTTCTGGTCGAGTTAGTGTCCATACTATCCTGTCATCCGTGCCGGTAAAACCCGGCCCCGGTTTGCGATCTTTATACCTGCTTCTCGCATAAAGCCTGCGCTGCTGCCAAGAGCGAGGCATCGCTGACTCCCTTGGCAATGGTCAGGGATCCCCAGCCCTCACCCGCACGCTCGGCAATGCGAGGAGCCATCGCAATGCAGTCGAAGCTGTGTCTGTCCAGCTTGTTGGCATCGCACTCCCGGGCAAAATGCGCCGCCATTTCGCCCGAATGGAGCAGAACAACCGCCCCCTGGGCAAGAAATGCCACCTGTTTGCTACTGAGACGCCGATAATCGGTTCGATATGTAATGACAGTATCGATGGATACTTTCCCGAGTGCATCCAGAGGGAGATGCACTTCGCCCGCCAATCTAAGCAGGTTGCGCTGAATGGATGGAAGCGTGCCCAGCACTGTTTGCAAACCGCCCTTCCCCACTAGCTCCAGTTCCATCCCCGCATCCTGCGCCAGCCGCGCGGTAGCCTCACCCACGGCGATTACCGGCAAATGAGTGATTTTCTCCAGCTCTTTGCCCGCATGACGCAGCGCATTTGCGCTGCCGACCAGAACGCCGTCATAGGGTTTTGCCGGCGCTTTCCAGTCGACCGGAGAGATGCTGCATAATGGCATCCCGGAAGCCTCTAGCCCGCTCTGGAAAGCAGCTACCAGTGTTTCAGTCTGGCCCGGCTCGGGCCGTAGAACGATCACCGGCTTACTCATACGGTTATAAACACGGATTTTATCGAAGGCGCTGCTTTGCCCAGCAGTTCTGCTGCAAAGATAGCCAGCCCCTGATTGTCGTCTGCCTTCAGTGTCGCCGAACTCTCTGCCCGCTCCACCCCGTCGGGGCTATACAGAACGCAGCGAACATGGATCTCGCCCGCATCGAACCGGGCCAGCATGGCAATCGGACTGTGGCAGGTTCCGCCCAGCGCCGCCAATACTGCACGTTCGGCCCGAATTTCTGCATAACTGGGGGGATGGTCGATTGCGGCGAGCAGGTTCTTCACCCGTTTATCACCTGTCCGGCATTCCAGCCCGATTGCACCCTGCGCTGGTGCGGGCAGCCAGTCTTCCATTGCTAGCGGAGTGCCCACCCCATCCTCGCCCAGCCGGTCCAGCCCCGCTTTAGCAAGAAACGTTGCGTCGGCCTCGCCCTCGGCCAGCTTTCCCAGACGCGTTGCGACATTGCCGCGAAACATCACTATGTTGAAATCGGGCCGCGCATTCAGCGCCTGCGCGGCGCGGCGCGGCGCGGATGTACCTATCGTCGCCCCCTTCGGCAGATTGGCGAGCGTGGTAGCCCCTACCAATACATCGCGCTTGTCCGCACGGGGAAGAATGGCTGCAATGGTCAGCCCCGCTGGCCTTAGCGTTTCGACGTCTTTCATCGAATGGACCGAGACGTCGATCCGGCCTTCCGCCAACCAGACATCCAGTTCGCGTGTCCATAGCGCCTTGCCCCCGATTTCAGCTAGCGGGCGGTCCTGTATCTTGTCGCCGCTGGCCTCTACCGGGACGAGTTCCACCGCTTCCGGCGGCCAGTCATGCGCCGCACACAGACGCTTCTGTGTCTCTATCGCCTGCGCCATTGCCAGCGGTGAACGACGGGTGCCGAGACGGATGAACGGGTGTGTTTCGTGATCGGAAGGCATAGGACTGCTCATAGTGCGCGGCTTGCCCTAGCGGGGCGCTTCGTTAAGGGGAAGCGTGATGGGCCTAGTACTGGGAATTGAATCGAGCTGCGACGAAACTGCAGCGGCGCTGGTAACCAGCGACCGGAGCATTCTTGCCCAGCGTATAGCTTCCCAGGATGAAGACCACGCACCCTATGGCGGGGTGGTTCCCGAGATTGCCGCCCGCGCCCATGCTCAGCGACTGGCCCCGATGATCGAAGCTGTGCTGAACGATGCGAGCCTGAGGCTGGACGATTGCGACGCAATTGCTGCTACGGCAGGGCCGGGACTGATTGGCGGTGTGATGGTTGGCTTGGTAAGCGCCAAGGCTCTAGCGATGGCAAGCGGCAAGCCTTTGATGGCGATCAACCACCTGGAAGGCCATGCGCTTAGCCCCCGTCTGGCTGACGCGGTGCTAGAATTTCCCTACGCCCTGCTGCTCGTATCAGGCGGGCACTGTCAAATCCTGCGGGTCGACGGCGTAGGCCAATATCGGCGGCTGGCAACCACCATCGACGATGCCTTAGGCGAGGCCTTCGACAAGACCGCCAAAATCCTCGGCCTGGGCTATCCCGGAGGACCAGCGGTGGAGCGGCTCGCCAAAACAGGAAATTCGGCAGCAGTGCCACTGCCGCGCCCACTTCTCCGATCGAAAGAGCCGCATTTCAGCTTTGCCGGGCTGAAAAGCGCCGTCATGCGCGCTCATGACAGCGGCGAACACGCAGGGGCGGATATCGCAGCCAGTTTCCAGCAAGCGGCCATCGATTGTGTACTCGATCGGCTGAAGGTTGCCCTAAGCGGTCAGCAGGACCTGCCGACACTCGTGGTGGCAGGCGGGGTCGCGGCCAATATGGCCATGCGTGCCGAGCTGGAGGAATTCGCCACAAAGCGCGCGATGCGCTTCACTGCACCGCCGTTGGCCCTGTGCACCGATAATGCCGCGATGATTGCTTGGGCCGGGTGCGAGCGCCTGCCGACGGAGCAGAATGATCCACTGGATTTCAAGGCCCTCCCGCGCTGGCCGCTGGATCCGTCTGCCGACGCCGTGCGCGGCGCAGGAGTAAAAGCATGAACGCGAGTGTCGGAGTAATCGGAGCCGGAGCATGGGGCACGGCCATCGCGCAGATGCTGGCGAGCGACGGGCGCAATGTACTGCTGTGGGCCCGCGAACCCGAAGTGGTTGAGGAGATCAACACCGCGCATAGTAACAGCGTCTATCTGCCTTCTGCCGATCTGCATTCCACCATCGAAGCGACATCTTCGCTGCGCAATCTCTCTGCTCTCGATACTTTATTCGTCGTCACCCCAGCCCAGCATTTGCGATCGACGCTGGTCGCTTTAGACACCAGCCCGCGTGATTTGGTGCTATGTAGTAAGGGGATTGAGCAAGGCACCGGACGCCTGATGAATCATGTTGCAGGCTTGGCCTGTCCTGACAGCGCATTGGCGATCATGTCAGGACCGACATTCGCGCACGAGGTCGCCGCCGGCATGCCGACTGCTGTAACTCTTGCCTGCGAAAGCGGGCGTGATCAGTGGGAACGCCTGTCACCAGTCATCGCGCGACCATTCTTCCGGCCCTATTATTCCGCTGATGTTGTGGGCGCTGAAATCGGCGGTTCGGTTAAAAACGTGCTCGCCATTGCTTGCGGTGTGGTTGACGGGCTGGAGCTGGGCCAGAACGCCCGCGCGGCGCTGATCGCGCGCGGCTACGCCGAGATGCTGCGTTTCGGTGAAGCGCTGGGAGCGCGGGCCGAAACGCTCGCAGGACTGTGCGGACTGGGCGATCTGGTGCTAACGTGCTCTTCCACCTCCAGCCGCAATTTTTCGCTTGGCAAAGCGCTGGGCGCAGGACAGTCGGCCAGCGATTTGATGGCTGATCGCACCACCGTGGCAGAAGGCGCGCACACAGCGCCTGTGCTCGCAGAGTTGGCGCAGGATCGCGACATTGCGATGCCAATCGTCGATGCTGTCGGCTGCCTTCTGGAAGGGGCAAACGCGCGCGACGTGGTGAGCGAACTTCTGGCGCGTCCTCTTCGCCCCGAACAGGATGTGGCGGGAAAGCCTGTGTGAGCAAAGCCGTTACGCCAGAACCCGACACCGGCGATATGCAGGCGCTGGCCAAGGGTGGCCGCACCAATATCATCGGTTTTCTGATGCGACTGGCGGCGCGCTTGCCGTTCCTGTTTATCGCAGGGCGCTTGTATGGCGCAGATGCCTTGGGCCGCTTTGCCAGTGCTTTGGTAGTTGTAGAGCTGATCGCATTGGTCTGTTCAATGGGGGAGAAGCGCGGGCTGGCCCAGCGCCTGACCGATGGCGATGTCGAAGGCGGGGAAAAAGCGGTCAATCTGGTTTATGACGGGATGTTGCTCGCCCTTATTCTCTCTGCAATCGCGGCCACACTGCTGTGGCTCGTCCCTGCGCCGATGTTTCCCAACGGCATGAACAGCCCGCTTGACCGGCTGCTCGTACTCGCCATCCCTGCCTATGCGCTGACAGAGATATTGCTCGCGGCGCAGGCCTACCGGTTCGACATTGCGGCCACCGTTCGTGCACGCGCCATTGTCGAACCTTGGACAATTTCAATTGCAGCCGGGGCGTTCTATTTTGTGCAGTCCGATGCTGGTCTGGCAATGGCCTATCTTGCCTCGATCTATGCTGGGCTGCTCGCCGCACTGTGGCCATTCATGCGCGATTACGGCCTGCCCCACGGCTGGCGGCCCCGCCCAGTGGCACTGGGCCGAATAAGCGCGCGCGCCTTACCTCTGGCTACTGCCGACGCCATCGAATGGGGCACACGGAGGCTTGATATCTTCATTCTCGGTTTCTTTGCCGCACCGGCGGCGGTGGGCATCTATTACGTAGCCCAGCAGGTCGCCAGCCTGCCGCAGAAACTGAAGACTAGTTTCGAGCCTATTCTTGGCCCGGTCATCACCCGCAATCTGAAGATCAAGAATTACACCGCGATTGCCAGCCAGGTGCGGCAGGTGGGCTTCTGGATCATCGCAGCACAGGCGGGCATTGGCCTGGCGTTGGCCATTCCGGGAGAAGCTGTGATGGGTCTTGTCGGACCAAATTTTGTCGGTGGCACCGGCGCACTGGCTTTTTTGCTGATGGCCGAAGTGGTCGCCGCCACGGCAGTCGTTTCGGAAAGCGCGCTGGTCTATATGGCACGGGTCCGGAACTTGTGGATTTCTATTGCCACCATCGCTTTGCAAGCAGCGCTGACTGTAGGGGCCATGCTGCTGATCGAGCAGATGAACTATCCTGAAGCATACAAAGCGGCAGGCGCTGCGGCGGCACTAATGCTGGCACTGGGCGCAGCTTCGCTGGTAAAGGCCGCGCTTCTGTCACGTTTGCTGGGCGCGCCGGTTAACAACTGGCGGTGGGCGCTTGTGTGGGCGACCGCTCCTGCACTGATGGTCGGCTACCTCGCCACGCTGCTTCCCGAATGGCTTGAACTGTTGCTGGGCATTCCGGCCATTCTGGCAGCCTATGGCTTTGTGATTTGGCATCGCGGGTTCGGACCGGAGGATCGGGTGCTTTTCCGTAAGAATATCAGCAGCGCCGATACCCACACAGAGAACGCTTCGGCGCGTAAATAGCACATTCAGTCGACATTCACTGATCGCAGCCATTCTTTAGGGAAAGAATGGCGAGAGCCGCTCTGGCTTTGGGGAGATTGCTACATGAACGCTATCCGATTTACTTCTGTTACTGCGCTTGTGGCTGTGCTTGCTGCCTGCTCAACCACGCAGCAGTCCTCCAACGACGAAAGCATCATTGTCACGGGATCACAAGCGGGCGACCGTTCTTCCGAAAACGCTCCTCCTCCGCCGCCTCCGTGTGCCCCATTCGATGGCGTCGGCAGTAGCCAGAGGTAAGGCTGTCTCTTATACA
>CAJXSN010000026.1 GCA_913060895.1 uncultured Sphingomonadaceae bacterium | reverse complement strand
TCTACACAGAGTAGATCGTCGGCAGCGTCAGATGTGTATAAGAGACAGATCTGAACGAAACCGATCACGCCAAGATTACAGCAGCCGTCGCAGCGTCAGAACTGACGACATCAGGCGAAATCGTTACGGTCCTGGCAGACCGCAGCGATGGATATGCCGATGTGGTGCTGTGGTATGCGCTGGCCATAGCGTTCACCGCGATGAGTGCGTTTGCGTTCGTCCCTGCGCCTTTCATGAACCTGTGGGACAGTCTTTCAGGTGGCTGGATGCATGAATGGACGACGGGCGAACTGGCCAGCATGACTATCGGGTTGGGCTTGATTGCCTTTATCGTCAGCTACCTTCTGCTGTCATGGGACAAGCTTACCTTCCTACTGGCCCCTTCCCCTGTGAAAACCGCGCGGGTGCACGCTGCTGCAGTGCGTCATTTCAAGGTCGGTGCGGAACGCCGCACTCATGGCCGCACCGGCGTGTTACTCTATCTCTCCATGCGGGAGCATCGTGCAGAAATTGTCGCTGACGAACCCATCGCAGCCATTGTCGGCGCGGAGGTCTGGGGCGAGGCGATGGCCGATATGCTGGTGGAAATTCGGCAAGGGAACATTGCCAGCGGCCTGGTGGCGGGTATCCGCGATGTGGGCGTTGTTCTGTCAGAGCATTTCCCGCGCGAAGTTGATGATGAGAACGAATTGCCTGACCGTCTGATTGAGCTATAATCTCCACCGCCCGGCCTTTGGTCCGTTCGCACTGAACCTGTCGTAAAACTGTTCTCTTTCATGCGCTGCGTCCTAAAAAAAGGTAGTGATCCAACAAACTCAGCACGAACGGAATTTTTGTGGCTCTTTCCCATAAACCGGCCCGCGATGCCGATGCAGACAAGCCCGAAACAATCGAGTGGCAGGGCAAATTCATCACCGCCAAGACCCGTGGCCGGTGGGAATATGCCGGGCGTGCGCGGGGCATCCGTGCCGCCGCCATCATTGCAATCGACGATGCAGCAGACGGCGCTCCCAATGGCAAATATGTCCTGCTGGTAGAGCAATATCGCGTGCCTCTGGGCCGTTTCTGTCTGGAGATTCCTGCCGGACTGATCGGCGATGAGGATGGCGGTGAAGGCGAAGCCCCCGAAGCCGCCGCCGCACGCGAGCTGGAGGAAGAAACCGGCTACCGCGCGGGGCATATGGAATCGCTTGGTGAGTACTATTCCAGCCCCGGCATGGTGTCGGAAAGCTTTTCCCTGATGCGCGCCACGCAGCTGACCAAGGTGTCGGAAGGTGGCGGTATCGCAGGCGAGGATATTGCCGTTCACCGCGTAAAGCTGGCTGAACTGAACAAATTTGTTGCCGCCAAACGCGCGGAAAATGTTGCCATAGACGTGCGGATCGCCATGCTGCTTGCAACAGAAAACCCAATCGCCTGACAGGCGCACAAGACTTAACAGGAGAGTATCGATGGCTGGCACGAAACAAGGCCGCGTTGCCGGCAAACTCGCATTGGTAACAGGCGCTGCGCAAGGCCTCGGTGCAGCGCATTCCATCTTGCTTGCCCAGGAGGGGGCCCGGGTGCTGTGCACCGACAGAAACGGCCAAGGCGCACAAGCGACAGCGGATGGCATCAACGCCGCTATGGGCGACGGGACCGCCTTTGCAATCACCCATGATGTGACCGACCCTCAAGACTGGGAGAAGGCCGTCGATGCGGCTCGCGAACAACTGGGCGGACTGAACGTGCTGGTCAACAATGCCGGGATAGGCGTGGCAGGCAATATCGAAACTTGCGAATTCGAAGACTGGAAGCGCTGCTTTTCCGTTAATGTGGATTCGATTTTTCATGGCTGCCAGAAGGCTCTGCCCCTGATGCGCGAGCATGCGCCGGGATCGATTATTAATATCTCCAGCATTGCCGGGCTGATCGCCAGCGACACGATGCCGGCCTATAATTCCTCGAAAGCGGCAGTGTGGATGCTCTCCAAATCTATTGCCCTGCACTGCGCGAAAAAGAACATGAATATCCGCAGCAATTCGATCCACCCCACTTTTGTCGACACACCCATTCTGGACGGCACGGCCCAGAATGCGGGGCTGGACAAGAATGTGCTGCTGGAAAAACTGGCGCGGCAGATCCCACTGAAATTTGTCGGTGAGCCGAACGATATTGCCAATGCAGTGCTCTATCTAGCAAGTGACGAGAGCCGGTTCATGACAGGTGCTGAGCTGAAACTGGATGGCGGTATATCCGCAATGTAATATTGCATCCGGATGAAGGAGAGGAGCCACTTCGCCCCTCCCGGCTCTCTCGGTTGTAAGGCCCGTCGCCCACGTAAAAGCCGGGTCAGCTTGCTGAGAATACAGCTCTCAATCCGCGATTAGTGCGATTGCGATGTAAACCAGCACCAGCGATCCGAAGCCAATAATGGTGCCTGCTGCGAAGCCGAGGCGGACCCAAAAGGCATCCACATCGAAATAGTTGGCAATTCCGCCGCATACTCCGGCCAGTTTCGCATCGCGGCGGTCGAGGCGGAAGCTGCTGTTTGAATTGGTGCCAGCTCCGATAACCGGACCATCGATGCGCTTGCTGCGTTCTACCTTACTCATGCGATCACCGGGACGATGGAGGGAGAGGCCGGGATAATGGCATAGGCCATCAGGACGCCGGATACTGCGAGGGAACCGAGACCGGCAATGATCTGCGCGCTCCAGTTGCAAAAACGTTTCATTATAAAATACTCCTGTTTGAAATTAAGAGGCTTCAGCGGATCAGGCGAAAACGGCGGGGCTGCCGGGAACGATGGCGCTGGCGAAGACAACAACGGAAACGGCAACCGAGAAAATCGCGGCGGCGAAGCGGTTCGAAGCGAATACAGACATGGTATTTTCCTTTGTTAGACTTCCGGTGAGACCGTCTCTCCGGGCTGCCCAGTACATTGCATCAGCCGTGCCAGTTTT
This sequence comes from uncultured Sphingomonadaceae bacterium, assembly GCA_913060895.1. Taxonomy (GTDB): domain Bacteria; phylum Pseudomonadota; class Alphaproteobacteria; order Sphingomonadales; family Sphingomonadaceae; genus CAJXSN01. Next base: position 17,269 of record CAJXSN010000026.1, on the reverse strand, counting down.
AAGGAACGGGAGAATTCCGGCGTTCTTCGTCTATTCACTAAATGAACAAATGTTCATGATTGCGAAGATTTGGGAAAATATCCCAACATTCAGTTTCGCCTGTTTCGAGTGTCTTGCGTGGAACTTGTCCGCTCCGCGGGTTAGGGGGTGATGCGCCCATGACCATCGCCCGCATCACGCTCTCTGATTTTCGCAATCACCGCAGTTCCGCGCTGGACGGGGCGGCCCGGTTCAACCTTCTGGTAGGTGAGAACGGCGCGGGCAAAACGAACATATTGGAGGCGCTGTCTTTCCTTGCCCCGGGCCGCGGCCTGCGCCGAGCGCCGCTGGCTGACGTGGCACGCGATGGCGGCGTGGGCGGCTTCGCAGTATCCGCAGTACTCGATCCGGCCGACGGCGGGGAGCCGGTGCAATTGGGTACGGCGACCACAGCCGAACGCCCCGGCAGACGCCGTGTGCGTATCAATAGCGCAGAGGCGAGTGCCATCGGTCTGGGCGAATGGCTGGCACTGTCATGGTTGACCCCTGCAATGGATGGACTGTTTACCGCCAGCGCAGGCGACCGGCGGCGGTTTATGGATCGGCTGGCCACGGCGCTGGACCCCGCGCACGCCCGCTCGGCCAGCCGCTACGAAGCTGCCTTAAGAGAACGCAACCGCCTGTTGTCAGACGAACGTGAACCTGATGCGAGTTGGCTCGACGGGATCGAAGCACAGTTGTCGGAGCATGGTGCGATGCTGGCGCAGGGCCGCGCGCGATTGGTGAGCGCGGTGGGCGAGACGCTGCATATCCAGCCCAGCGGTCCCTTCGCCAAGCCGGTTCTGGCTTTGCAGGCAGGCGGCCCGTTGGAACAGGGCGCGCTGGCCAATGCCCTGCAAGAGAGCCGCCAGCGCGAACGCCGCGCAGGCCGCACGCTAATCGGCCCGCACCGCGATGAATTGCTGGTCCACATGGCTGCCAAGGGTCAGGCGGCTGCGCAGTGTTCAACCGGGGAACAGAAAGCGATGCTGATCGCCATCATTCTGGCCCATGCCGAACTGGCTGCGCAAGGGCGCGCCGGTGTGCTGCTACTGGATGAAGTGGCAGCCCATCTCGATCCCCTGCGGCGTGAGGCCCTGTTTGACCGGTTGCGCGCAAGCGGATCGCAAAGCTGGATGACCGCAACAGAAGCCGGCCCGTTCGCAGCCATTCGCAGCGAAGCCGCCGTCTGGCGGGTAAGCGAAGGCACGCTGGAACGGCTTTAATGGGAAACGCCACTGGCCTGCGCACTGGCTCGCCTGCACCGGTTCGCCAGGATCATTTCCTTAGCCACATTTTGCCAGAGGCAGCGGAGTGGGTTTCTACTGCTGGTTACCCGGCAGTGCCGCCGCCACATCGCTCGCCGTATCGCTGACCAGCACTTCGATACCCTCAACTGTCGGATGTATCCGGTCCGCCTGTATCAGTTCCGGCTGCATGGCGACCTCTTCCAGCCAATTAGGCACAAGTTTCACGTCATATTCCTGCGCCAGCGAGCCATACAGCCCGTTGAACTCGGCCAGAAATTCAGGGCCTACATTGGGCGGCGCCTGCATTCCCATCAGCAGCACATCGATACCGCGCGACTGAGCGGTTTCGATCATCGCTGCCAGATTGGCCCGTGTTTCTGCCGGGTTCACGCCGCGCAGCAGATCATTACCGCCCAGTTCCAGCACAAGAAGATCGGGCGCATCTTCCTGCGCATTCAGCGTAAACTCGAACCGCTGGCGGCCCGCTGCACTTGTGTCGCCCGAAACTCCGGCATTGATGACCCGCGCGTTCACACCCTGCTCGCGCAAGGCAACCTCCAGCTTAGCCGGATAGCTGTCATCCTTCGGCACATTATATCCGGCAAACAGGCTGTTCCCGAAGGCCAGGATATTGCGCTGCGTACCAGCGACAGCAATTTCCTGAGTTTCGGTTTCTGCGTTGTCAGACTGGCCCGGCGGATTTTCTACCGGCGCTTCGGAACTGCACCCGCCCAGGCCAAGGCATGCGAAACCCAGTAAGGCTATCGACGAACGGCGAACCAGGCTCGACATGGTATAGTGTGCAGGTTGTTCCATGCCTGCGCCTATGCCACTGACATAGCGTGACCACTAGCCCCCATGACAGCATGGCCGCAGCCGAAGGCTCCGCCATCTCCGCCCGCAATCTCACTCTCACTCTAGGCCAGGACAAGCACCCGGTCGAAATCCTGAAGGGTGTCGATCTCGACATCCTTCCGGGAGAAGTTCTGGCTCTGCTCGGCCCTTCGGGTTCGGGCAAAAGCTCGCTTATGGCTGTCCTTTCCGGGTTGGAGCGCGCGACATCGGGTACACTGCAAGTGGCGGGTGCAAATTTCTCAGGTATGGACGAGGACGGGCTGGCGCAGGCCCGCCGGGGCCGCATAGGCATCGTGCTTCAGGCTTTTCATCTTCTGCCAACTATGACCGCGTCCGAAAACGTCGCCACTCCTATGGAATTGGCAGGCATGGAAGGCGCACGCGCAAGAGCGCGAGCAGAGCTGACCGCCGTTGGCCTAGGCCACCGGCTGGATCATTACCCCACCCAGCTCTCTGGCGGAGAGCAGCAGCGCGTGGCCATTGCCCGCGCCATTGCATCGCGCCCTGCATTGATCTTCGCAGATGAACCCACAGGCAATCTGGACGCGGCTACGGGTGCGGAAATCATCGAGGTCTTGTTCAACCGGCGCGCGGAAACCGGCGCTACGCTGGTCATTATCACCCACGACCCCTCTCTGGCCGAACGCTGCGACCGGATCATCACACTGGCAGACGGCAAGATCGACACAGATACACTGATGGACAGCACTCCATGAGCAGCGCTGCATCCGCAGGCGGCCTGTCATGGGCCGCCGCATGGAAGCTGGCGCGGCGAGAGCTGAACCTGCGTTTCAAGGGCCTGCGCCTGCTGCTGGTCTGCCTGTTTCTGGGGACCGGTGCACTCGCCGCCATCGGCACTCTGACTGGCGCAATCGAGGGCGAGCTGGCCAATCGCGGGCAAGAACTTCTCGGCGGCGATCTGGAAGTCGAAATCTGGCAGCGTTCTCCCAATGAAGAAGAGCGCGCTGCACTGGAAAGCTTCGGCACTTTATCGGGCGGCACACGCCTGCAGGTGGTCGCCCGCAATGGCGACAACACTGCACCTGTGGGGTTGAAGGCGGTCGATGATGCGTACCCGCTATATGGTACACTGACGCTGACTGACGGCCGTTCTGTTGGTGCTCCCCCTGCCGGAGAGGCATGGCTGGGTCAGGGCGCGATGGACCGGCTGAATATACAGGTCGGCGATACGTTCCGTGTCGGCACAGTTACTCTGACTGCTGGCGGCATAATCCAGAACGAGCCGGACAAGCTGAGCGAAGGCTTCCAGCTTGGCCCTACCATCATGGTGGATGAGGATCTGCCGGCACGGGCCGGCCTGCTGCAACCGGGTGCAATGTATCAAAGCAAAACCCGGATTGCCTTCAACGACAATCAGGAGCCCGAGGCAGTGGAAGAAGCGCTGAGCGAGCAATTCCCGCTCGCAGGCTTCGATTTCCGAGACCGCGACCGCGCCAGCCCCGGCGCAGACCGGTTCGTGGGGCGGATGGGCGAATTCCTCACTCTGGTCGGCCTTGCTGCGCTGGTGATTGCGGGCATCGGGATCGGGGGCGGGGTATCGTCTTATCTCGAAGCCCGACGTTCCAGCATTGCCACGCTGAAAGTGCTGGGCGCGACGAGCCGCGACATCACCCGCATATACGGTCTCCAGATTGCGCTGGCTGCCATTGTCGGCAGTGTAGCCGGGCTGATCGTTGGGCTGGCAGTTACCCCCCTGCTGGCGGTTGCCCTGGAAGGGTTGCTGCCCGTCAATACTGGGTTCGTGTTCGAGCCTTCGGCGCTCATCCTCGCCAGTGCATACGGCTTGCTGGTCGCTCTGGTTTTTGCTGTGACACCCCTGCTGCGGGCTCGCCGCTATCCGGCAATGGCGTTGATGCGAGCGCGGGTTACGCCGCTGGCGCGGGACCGGACAGCGATTGGTCTGGTCGGGGGCGGGCTGTTGGCGATAGTCGCGCTGGCTTTGCTGACATCGAACAACCCGCCGCTTGCCGCCGGCTTTCTGGCCGGCGCAGCGGGAATGCTGTTGCTGCTTGCCGCTTTGGGTATCGGCATTCGCTGGCTGGCCGGACACGTACCCCGCCCTGCCAACCCGCTGCTACGCAATGCACTGGCCAATCTTCACCGCCCCGGCGCTTCCACCGGAGCTTTGGTAACAGCTCTCGGCTTTGGACTCAGTGCCTTCGTGCTTCTGGCCGCTATTCAGAGCGCGATCGACGGCAATATCCAAAGCCGCGTTCCAGCCGAAGCGCCCGACTATTTCGTACTCGACATCCCGCGTGACGCAGTGGATGATTTTCGCGCCCTGGTCCGAACCGAGGACCCCGAAGCAACGGTCCGCACCGTGCCTGCCCTGCGCGGCTCGGTGACGGCTTATGGACCCGAGAACGCCCCGACGCGCGTTGGCGAAATGGAGGAGATTCCCGACGGCGCATGGGCCCTTCGCGGCGAACGCGGACTGACCTATTCAGCCGAACTGCCGGAAGGCAATTCGCTGACCGAAGGAGAATGGTGGTCTGCCGACTGGTCGGGCGAACCGCTGGTCAGCGTTGATGCAGAATTTGCCGCGTCGATCGATCTGCAGATCGGCGACATGATAACAATCGCCGTGCTGGGCGTGGAACGCAGCGCACGGGTCGCAAACCTGCGGCAAATCGACTGGGAAAGCATGGGCTTTAACTATGTTCTGGTTTTCAGCCCAAATGCGCTGGAAGACGCGCCGCACAATCTGGCTGCGACGATAGAGCTGGCGAGCAGTGACGATACCGGCCCGCTGCTCCGCGCTCTGGTCCGACGTTTCCCATCCAGCTCCGTGATCGAAGTCGGTCAGGTGCTGGTTCAGGCGCGCGAGATATTGGGGCAGGTCGGGCTTGCTACTCTGGCTGCGGCGTCTGTCGCGGTGCTGGCAGGGCTAGCGGTGCTGCTGGGAGCGATTGCAGCAGCCCGTGCGGCGCGAACCTACGATACCGTTGTTCTGCGCGTTCTGGGTGCCAGCCGGGGACAAATCCTGTGGATGCAGTTTCTTGAATATGCACTGCTGGCGATTGTTTTGGCCGTGGTCGCCCTGGGTATCGGCAGCGGGCTTGCGTGGCTGGTGGTGACACAGCTGTTCGAATTCGACTGGCTGCCCGATTGGGCTGTGGTGTTCGCAGTGCTGGGAGCTGGGCTTGCGCTGGTAATCGGCTTCGCAATCCTCGGCTCCCTACCTCTCTTGAAGGCAAAACCGGCACAGGCCCTACGATCACTGTAATGTCAGTGGCGTAGTATAACACCCAGTAGAGCGGGAGACGCGCACCTGACTCCAGGTGAACTTGCCACAACAGGTCACGCCATCACTGTTCGGGTAAACACAAAAAAGGGGGCCCGCAAAGGCCCCCTTTCCTTTTACTCCGATCCGACCGTTCGATCAGAACTTGAACCGGGCCGTTGCACCATAGGTGCGCGGCTGATTTGGATAACCCGCTACGGTCCCTTGCTGCGCCACGCCATCAAAGATTGTGGTGAGGTAGCGCTCATTGGTAATGTTGCGGCCCCAAACGCTGATCTCGAATCCCCTTTCCATTGCGAAGGTAAGCGAGCCGTTGACCAGATTGACTTCGCGGCGGAAATCCCGGCCGACAGCACGAGCGTCCGCACCAAAGGCTGGCAGCCCATCGACGATTTGCGTGTTGCTTTCGTGATAATAATCAACGCGGCCAATCAGCAAATTGCCCGACGTACCGAACTCATGAGTGTACATTGCAGAGGTCGCAATGGTGAACTCGGGCACGCCCGCCACCTGGAAACCTGTAAGATCGCCCACGGCCGAGCCGGGGAAGCTATCATACTTTGAATCAAGGTAGCTCAATGCAAAGGTCAACACGAGTGGATCGACCGGATTGACAGTGGAATCGAACTCGAACCCTCTGACTGATTGGGAACCGGCATTGACCAGCGCGAAACCTGTTCCTGTAAAGGCATTCGACTGGAAGCCGTCAATCTTCTGTTCGAACAGCGCGAGGTTGAAACCAACGCGGTCCCACTGGCCCTTGAGTCCGACCTCATAGACCTCGGCCTCTTCCGGACCGGCGAACCGTGTGCCGGACGTCAAGTTAGGCACGGCGAGCCCGGCATCGCGAATATTGGATGGCGGCGCCAGAATTGTACTGCCGAAAGGACCGGGAGTGAAGTCCGAGCCGAACGGGCGGCTGTCGCGCGAAAGATTGACCGATGAAGCCTTGAACCCTGTGGCGTAGGTCGCATACGCATTAAGATCAGGAGTAACTTCGAACGCGACACGCACGTTGTAGCTCCAGTTGTCGTCGCGCGTCTGACCCGGCTCGACAGAGTTAGGCACATTCAGAAACGGCGGTTGGAACTGCAACGGCTGAAGAGCGAGAAGCGGGTTCTGCGCAGGGTCTGTGGCCGCGGCGGCAATGGCCTGAAAGATCGGTGCCGTAGCCGGATTGGCCGCAAAGCCATTGATTACATCAGGCGTAACCTGACCTGGTGGGATCATAAGCGCGCCAGCAATCTGGCCCACAATAACAGCATCGACAAGGTTGATGTTGTTCAGCGGCTCAAAGGCGGTCTGCGAAAGGGTGAAATCCTTCTTGTCGTCCGTATAATTGAAACCGCCCGAAATTGTCAGGCCATCGGTGACCTCAAAATCGGCCGTTCCGAAAACAGAGAAAGATTCATTGTCCAGCGTATAAAACTCGCCCGTAAGGGGGCCAGCCTGATAAAAACTGTTGTCCGGGAAACCAAGCGCGGCCTCTACCCCGGATAGCGTACCAAAGCCTGCTCCGCCGCTCGCCACCAGATCAATGTAGTTGCGGATCTGAGTTCCGGATTGGAGACCGGAATTCTGCTCGACGGATTCATCGAAATAGAAGCCACCAAGCAGGAAGTTGATGGGGCCGTCAAAATCCGAAGCAATCCGGAATTCCTGAGTGAAAGTGTCAACATCCTGATCGCGGAATTCGTTGACGATATCGAGACCGGAAAAATCCACATCCTGCTGGCCGAAGCTGCGAAGTTCACGGTAAGCCGTGATCGACGTCAGCGTAAGCGCACCCAGTTCGAAATCGGCCTGGATAGAGCCGCCGTAGTTCTTGATGTCGTTTTCCGGCAGAACATTGAGGAACGTGCGATCTTCCAGAGCATCGCCGTTTCCTATTCCGCCACCCAGTGCCTGGATGATGCCAGAAGTAGGGCCTTGGCGCACATTACCGGCGTAGCAGCAAAGCTCGTCAATCTTGGAATAATCGCCGATGGCGCGCAACCGGAAGGCACCGCCATTATCGAACAGCAATTGGCCACGAACGGTGTAGCGGTCACGGTCGTTGATCTCTTCGTCAAGGTTGATCACATCAACAAAGCCGTCACGCTTGTTATAGGTCGCATCGACGGAGAACGCGACTGACTCCGTAATCGGTCCGGTCAGATCGCCTTTCAAGACGATGTTCTCGAAATTACCGTAGGTCGCAGAAACCGAACCGGCAAAATCGAACTGCGGTTCGCGGGTGATTACCGAGATAACACCTGCCGACGCATTCTTGCCGAACAAGGTGTTCTGCGGGCCGCGCAAAACTTCGATACGTGAGACATTGGCAAGATCGTTGATCGAGGATGCGGAGCGTGACCGGAAAACGCCATCGATAAATACGCCTACAGACGGTTCGATACCGAAATTGTTCGCGCCGTTACCGAACCCGCGAATGATGAAGGTCGTATTCGCTGCGCTTTGCAGTTGGCTGACCCGAAGCGATGGAGCCACAGTCTGCAGGTCCTGCAGATCGCGGATTTCGGCTCGCTCAAGCGTTTCGCCGCTCGTCACGCTGACCGAAACAGGTGTTTCCTGCAACGTGGTTGCGCGCTTGGTCGCGGTCACGATGATGGTGTTGTTTTCGTTCGCAGCTTCTTCAGCGCCGGTAAAATCGTCGCCATCGTCGGGCGTGCTGGCAGCAATGGCCGCATCTGCTTCTGACTGTGCGGATTGCGCCAGCGCAACTCCGGGGAAAGCGATCGCGGCAACACCGCCGAGCAGGGTAAAGCGCGCTGCTCCGGCAAAACCGGATGTCGTAAATTTCATGGAAGTTCCTCTCCGTACAATGCACTCCCACCCGATATATCGTGGCGGCAGTGCTATGTGGAAGCCCTTAAGCGTTGCCGCTTTGCCGCTCAAGCACCCTCAAAACCGCGGATGCACTGGTCTCACCCTGTGTTGCTTTGCAGTCACACACCGTAGCAGCAGCCCAGCCCGCCGCTACACAGCTTGTGGTTAGCCAGCCCCTCGGGTAAAGGGCGCGCAACTTGCACGGGGACTGCATATGCCCCGGCGCACTCCCTATTCCGATTCCAAAGAGTAAATCCATGTCCCAAGCGCTTCGCAATGTGGCGATTATCGCCCACGTCGACCACGGTAAAACCACACTGGTCGATCAGCTTTTCCGCCAGTCCGGCACATTCCGTGAGAACCAGCGCGTAGAAGAACGCGCAATGGATTCCGGTGATCTGGAAAAAGAACGCGGAATCACGATTCTGGCGAAGTGTACGTCGGTCGAATGGAACGACACGCGGATCAACATTGTCGACACACCGGGCCACGCCGATTTCGGCGCCGAGGTGGAGCGTATCCTGAGCATGGTCGACGGCGTTATCCTGCTGGTCGACAGTGCCGAAGGTGCGATGCCTCAGACCAAGTTCGTTACCGGCAAGGCACTGGCGCTGGGTCTGAAACCTATCGTCGTCGTCAACAAGATTGACCGTCCCGATGGGCGCGCCCAGGAAGTGCTGGACGAAGTGTTCGATCTGTTCGTGTCGCTCGACGCGAATGACGAGCAGCTCGATTTTCCCGTTCTTTATGCCAGTGGCCGTGACGGCTATGCCGGAGAGACGGACGATATTCGCGAAGGTACGCTGGAACCGCTGTTCGAAAAAATCGTCAGCCATGTCGAAGCACCCGGCCTGGATGAAAGCGGCCCGTTCAGCTTCCTCGCCACCCTTCTCAACCGCGACAACTTCATGGGCCGCGTCCTTACCGGACGTGTCCAGTCCGGCACGGTCAACGTCAATGACCCCATCCACGCCATCGATATGGACGGGAATGTTATCGAAGTCGGCCGCGCGACGAAACTGATGAGCTTTGACGGGCTGGACCGGGTTCCGGTGGAAACCGCAAAGGCGGGCGACATCATTGCCCTGGCCGGTCTGGAGAAGGCAACCGTGGCCAACACAATCTGCGACCCTTCGGTGAAAGAACCGATTGCCGCACAGCCCATCGATCCGCCGACATTGGCGATGCGCTTTGCCGTCAACGATTCGCCGCTGGCGGGCCGTGAAGGCGACAAGGTGACCAGCCGGATGATCCGCGATCGTCTGAACCGCGAAGCCGAAACCAACGTTGCCATCCGCGTCACCGAAAGCGACGACAAGGATAGCTTCGAAGTTGCGGGCCGCGGCGAATTGCAGCTGGGCGTGCTGATCGAAACGATGCGACGTGAAGGCTTCGAGCTGGGCATATCGCGTCCCCGCGTCCTATTCCGCGAAGAAGGCGGCAAGCGCACCGAACCTTATGAAACCGTCGTGATCGACGTGGACGACGAACACTCAGGCACCGTTGTCGAGAAAATGCAGCGCCGCAAGGCAGAGCTGACCGAGATGCGCCCCAGCGGTGCCGGGAAGACCCGTATCACCTTCAGCGCGCCGTCACGCGGACTGATCGGCTATCACGGCGAATTCCTGTCCGATACGCGCGGCACGGGCATCATGAACCGCCTGTACGAGAAATACGACGTGTACAAAGGCCGTCTGGAGGGCCGCCAGAACGGCGTGCTGATCTCCAACTGCACGGGTGAGGCTACCGGCTACGCGCTGTATGCTCTGGAAGACCGCGGCGAGCTGTTCATCGGCGCCAACTCCAAGATCTACGAAGGCATCATCATTGGCGAGAACGCCAAGCCGGACGATCTGGAAGTGAACCCGATGAAGTCCAAACAGCTGACCAACTTCCGTAGCACGGGCAAGGATGATGCCATTCGCCTGACGCCGCCACGCGTGATGACGCTGGAGCAGTCCATCGCCTATATCGACGATGATGAAATGGTCGAAGTCACCCCGCAGAACATCCGTTTACGCAAAGCCATTCTCGACCCGAACGAGCGTAAGAAGGCCCGTCGCAAAGTCGAAGGTTAACCGCCGCGTAAGAAAAACCTTTTGGTAACGTTTTCGCCCTAGTCCGCGTCTCTATGAACGGAGACCGGACTATGGCCGAAAGCGGCAGCGTACAGCAGCGAAAATCGTTTCTGCGATCTCTGCTTCTCGACAAGCGCGCCAATACGCTGGCGATTGGCGCTGCGGCGATCCTCCCGCTTATCGGCGTGATCGGCGGCGGGGTCGATGCCAGCCGGATGTATCTGGCCAAATCGCGACTGCAGCAGGCATGCGATTCTGCAACCCTGGCCGCCCGCAAGAAACTGGCCGGCGGGACCATTACCGACGGGAGCATTCCCACGGACATCGAAGACCATGCGGACAGTTTCTTTGAAACCAATTTCGGCGACGGAACCTACGGAACCAGCGATACCGAATATGAACTGACATCCTCTGTCGGCACGCGAATGGACGGCACGGCGCAAACCAGCGTTCCCGCCACCTTGATGACGGTATTCGGTTACGACAAGATCGAACTGAACGTCGATTGCAGCGCCGATCTCAATCTGCCGAATATCGATATTTCGCTGGTCCTCGATATGTCGGGATCAATGCGACACTCAGTCAATGGGGCGGTAAAGATGACCGCACTTAAGAAGGCTGTTTTTGCGTTCTATGATGAAATAATGGCCGTTGCACCCGAGGATGCCCAAGTGCGCATCGGCATTATTCCATACAATTCAAATATGAACGTTGGGAAACTGATCTCCGACGTGAATTCTGATTTTATCTCTTCAAATCCCAAATATGAATCCCGCTTCCCTGTGATGGGGCCAGTGATGACCGATCCTGGTAGTGACGGAGGAGAAGAACTGTATGACGACGGGCGCGAACTGGTTACCCGAGATAAATCCAAGCTAGGGTCTTCGACACTGTTCGATTACGCGTGGTCCAACAATTCAAACCATTCAACTTACGGTCGGACTGCATGCCGTGCATATGACGGAACTTATACGGTTAACGGTGAGCGCTGGGTTATCAGCGATGAAGACTATATCAAAAATTATTTCCGGGATGGCAACGGAAACCGGTATGCTGCCTGCGAAGCGCGAGTGCGCAAGTATCGAACCACTGAAGCGTCGCCGCCAACTTACGAAAACGGTTTTCTGTACTGGGAATACAGGCAGGGAACGCAGGATGCGTCGGTTTACAAAACTTTTGAGCAAGCCAGTGCGCCGATCGGTTCTCAAGGTGCGAATGTGCTCACAAAAAAGTGGGACGGCTGTATTGAAGAAGCAGACACGGTAGTCACTACCGATTTCACTCCCATCCCCACGAACGCGCATGATTTGAACATCGACCTCATCCCTGACAGCGAGGCAACCCGCTGGCGCCCCCAATGGAATGACGTAACTTACGATCGTAGATGGGATGTGGATGGAAACGTGCGACGCGCGGAAGATGATTATGAAAATGCGGGATCTTTGAAGAACACAAAGTCCGACTGCCCCGTTCCAGCCTATCCTCTTACCGAATATCCGCTCGACGGAACGGATCGCAACGACGATTTCGAAGACCGCATCAATGCAATGTCCCCTACCGGTTTTACACTGCACGATATCGGTATGATCTGGGGCGGTCGTATTCTTTCCCCTGATGGCATTTTCTCCAGCACAAACAGGACTGCCCCAAATGGCGATCCGATTATCCGCCACCTGATATTTATGACTGACGGAAACATGGACCCGGGTCCATACGACCAGAACGTTTACGGCTCGGCGGATATGGAGGGCCGTATTGCCGGTTTTAAAACCGGTACGAAACAGTGGGACGACGACGGAGTGTACCAAGTATTGAAAGACGTACACAACGCTCGCCTTGATGCGGTATGTGAGCAGATCAAAAACAAGAATATTACGGTCTGGACAGTCTCGTTCGCCAATTCATTAAACGATCACACACGGGGCTGCGCCAGTAGTGAAAGCCGCGCCATGACTGCCAATGACCAGACAACACTGATTGACCGTTTCCGGACCATCGCGACCAGCATCGCCGAGCTGAGGCTGGTTGATTGATGCACGGCATCGGCCACACCATCAGGCGCAGTTTGCGAAATATCGTCCGCGATGAAACCGGCGCTACTCTGACGGAGTTCGCTTTCGTCGGCCCGGTGCTGTGCCTGATGCTTGTTGGTCTGTTCGATCTGGGTTTCCAGATCTACGCCCAGACCGCGATGCAGGGCGCGCTGCAGCAATCCGCGCGCAAATCAACGCTGGAGCCGACCATCACCACCACGGATGCTCTGGATGAAGAAGTCCGTCAGCAGGTGAACAGGATCATCCCCGGCGCCGTTATTTCGTTCACACGCAAAAACTATCAGACATTTGCCGACGTGAAAAAGCCGGAAGATTATGACGACACCAATACGAATGGCGTGTGCGACAATGGCGAAAAGTTCCGGGATCTGAACGATAACGGAGCCTGGGATGCGGATCGTGGGCGCGATGGCCTTGGCGGTGCGCGCGATGCCGTGCTTTACACAGTCACTGCGGAATATGACCGTATGTTCCCGCTCCACGGATTTATCGAGGTGCCCGAACAGATTTCGGTCGATGCGGTCACCGTCCTGCGTAACCAGCCTTATGACGGCCAGGATGACCGTGAACCAGTGGTTGGAAATTGCACATGACACCTAAATTCCTGCTCAGGGCGCGGCGCACCCTTGCCAGTTTGCGTCCCGATATGTCGGGGCTCGCAATGGTCGAGTTTGCTTTTATGGCTCCGATTCTGGCCATGTTGGGTATGGGCGGGCTGGAACTATCCAATTATGCCGTTGCGCATCTACGGATCAGTCAGGCTGTGATGCATATCGCCGATAACGGATCGCGTATCGGCGACCGTGATGCCTTGATGGCGCAGAAAATCTACGAAGCTGACGTCAACGACATATTTTTGGGCGTGAATTTGCAGGCCGGCGAACAAATGGAATTGTTCGAACGCGGCCGAGTGATCGTCAGCAGCCTGGAACAGAACGACGAGGGCGGGCAGTGGATCCACTGGCAGCGTTGCCACGGCAAACTGGAAGAGGATTCCTCTTATGGAGAAGAGGGCGACGGCGCCACCGGTACCGGCTTTGTCGGCATGGGAAGGTCAGGCGAGGAAATTCAAGCCAGCCCCGATCAGGCTGTCATCTTCGTCGAGATCATCTACGAATACGAACCGCTGATCGATATCGAATATGCGACCCAGTATATTTCTCCCGAGCCGATCCGTTCGATTGCCGCATTCAACGTTCGCGGCACACGCGACCTGTCGGGTATCCACCCCTCGCCCGGATCGCCAGTGCGCACCTGCGACACCTACACGGCATCGTAAGAGAGGCTCCTGAATGCTGAACCCGAAACTTGTCCTTGGTCTGGCCGCAATTGTTGCTGTTGGTGCCACCCAGTTGGTGGACAGCAATTCCACCATCGCAACCATCGCCAGCGCCGATGGCGATCCGGACATCGTTGGCAGCGAGTCGATCGGTTCACAGCCTTCTTCGTCCGCAATGCAGGGTGCCGCTGACACGGAGCAGCTCAATTTCGAGCAGCCCGCTACCAGTTCGGCAACGCTGAGCGATTTTTACGGCGAAGGTTCGGATGACGACGGCTTTGCAAATCCCGCAGGCACTCCCGATATAGAAGACATCCCTAAATCGCGGGAAACCACTTCAAATGACGAGCCTGTACCGACGCGGCAAGTATCGCCGCGTTCGCCGCAAACCCCTGCCCGCGTACGCCAAAATACGCCATCGCCTACAGGCATACGATCAAACGGGAAGCCTGATCAGCCGATAGAGCTTGGTCCGCTTCCGCCCGGCGGATTGGGCTTCTGAGAATCAGCCACCGCAGACTAAGCTGGCAGCACCATTGCCTGTTCACCCAGAACCAGCGCCGCATACAGAACTGCACCGCCTAGAAACGGTAGAAAGCGACTTGCCCGTTCCTCCGGCAATTCCTCTTTCAACACGACCAGAACTATGGCCCCGCCGACAAAGGCAAACATACAGCCAACGGCCAGTTCGGGCAGATCGAACATCAACCCTGCAATCCATCCGCCCAGCGTAGCCGTCACCAGCGCCCAGCGCCCCTGCCCGTCATACAATTCCGGATGATCGGCACGCGTTCCGAAATCGGCGGTAAGAAAATGCAGCAGCAAGGCGCCGAAGAACAGCACAAGCCCGCCCACACTGGAATCCTCCCGGTGATTGAGCAGGTAGGATACGACGAAAATCAAGATGCAGCTTGCGGCAATATGCAGATGAAAAATGCCGCTATGAGGCCTGTCCCGCGTTTCCCCGCGACTGCTTTTCCGGTCGTCGCGGCTGACGACAATGGCACGTTCCAATCCGTAAAAGAGGACAAGGCCCGCCAGCGCCAAGGCGTAGATCCAGCTTTCGGCAATCTTCAGGTCAAGCGAAGTCGCGTCCGCAAAGACTTCTCCATGCGCAGCAAGTTCCGGCAGAATATGCATAAAAACATACCCCACCGCGACACCGCCCGCAAAGCTGAGCCATGCACTGCGAGGTTCCACCTCCAGAAAGCGGAGCTTGCCGACAAACATATGTACCGCTGAAAAAGCGAGCGCCATGAGGCCGGTCAACAGTGCAGACGACATATCCATTCCCCAAACCTAGCCCACCAAAGGGTCAGCGCCCCGCCCCGCTGCGCCGCCAAGATCGAAAAACCGGTTTCCTGCTCATTTGTGTTTCACAAAAAAGCGTGTTGCGACCTGCCGGGGACGCCGCTTTCCGGGCCTGATGTGTCAATTTTGGCTCCCGTCTCTCAATCAAGTTTATCGATACCTTACGGAATCGCGCCGGCAACGCCCAGCGTCAACTTTATCAACTTGGTCAACTTCATCTTCTCCGCTTCGTGCTGCGTTTCGGTGTGATATTGGCCAAATGCAGTTCATGCTGTTAGCGCCCGCTACCATGCAAACAGGGACACTTTTTTCGCTCGCCGCTTATTTTGTTCTGATGCTGGGCATCGGGCTTTATGCGTGGCGCAAATCGACCTCAGACAGTGCAGGGTATCTGCTGGCGGGGCGAAATCTCCATCCGGCAGTGGCCGCCCTCAGCGCGGGTGCCTCCGATATGTCCGGCTGGTTGCTGCTCGGTTTGCCGGGCGCTCTTTTTGCCGCCGGGCTGGTGGAAGCGTGGATTGGCATCGGGTTGTTTGCCGGTGCTGTGGCGAACTGGATCATCGTCGCCCCCCGCCTGCGCCAGCAGACGGAGGAGCGGGGTAATGCGCTGACCATTCCGCAATTCCTTGCCAACCGCTTTCCCGACAAAGCCATCGCATTGCGGGTGGTGTCGGCGATTATTATTGTGCTGTTCTTCACCGTCTATACCGCCGCCGGGCTGGTTGGTGGGGGCAAGCTGTTTGAGACCGCCTTCGCCGGTTTGCTGCCTGACGCCGGAATGTCGGACTATATGATGGGTATCTGGATCACGGCGGGCGTCGTGCTGGCCTATACCATGATCGGCGGGTTTCTGGCGGTCAGCCTGACCGACTTTGTACAGGGCGTGATTATGGTCACGGCGCTTATACTGATGCCACTGGTGGTGATTTACGGGTCCAAGGATGTGGGCGGACTGGGTGAATTCAGCGCGGTCACCGGTATGCTGGAGCAAATCGATCCGGGAATGCTCAGTCTGTTCGGCGGGCTTACCTTCGTGGGTTGGCTGAGCGCGGTCACATGGGGCCTAGGCTATTTCGGGCAACCGCATATCATTGTCCGGTTCATGGCAATCCGCAGTGTGCCAGATGTCGCGGTGGCGCGGAATATCGGCCTTTCGTGGATGGCCGTGGCGCTGGTCGGAGCCCTTGGCGTGGGGCTCGCGGGTCGCGCATATGCAGAAGCCAATGGTGTGGTGGTGGAGGATCCAGAAACGATCTTTATCGTGCTGGCGACGTTACTGTTCTCCCCAATGATAACAGGGTTTTTGCTTGCTGCTCTCCTCGCTGCGATCATGAGCACCATCAGCAGCCAATTACTGGTCAGCTCCAGCTCACTGACGGAGGATTTCTACCGTCTGTTCCTGCGCAAGGAAGCAAGCGAGCGAGAAGCGGTGAATGTCGGACGGGTGGCCGTTTTGCTGGTTGCGCTGGCGGCAATCGTAATTGCCCGCGATCCGGACAGCCAGGTTTTGGGACTGGTCGCAAACGCCTGGGCCGGTTTCGGAGCAGCCTTCGGCCCGCTGATTCTGTTCGCCCTTACTTGGAAGGGAATGACCGGATCGGGTGCCGTGGCGGGTCTGGTTACCGGTGCAGCAACGGTGATGGCGTGGATTGCGCTGGGCTGGAACGGGGCGTTTCTGGACGGACCGGGCGTGTATGAAATCATTCCCGGCTTCCTTGTTGCCAGCCTAGCTATCTGGCTCGTCAGCAACGCTACAGCCTCGGCCAAGACTGCTTCTGTCACTTAAAGGCGGTTCGTGAAACTGAACACGAACTGCAGCATAATACGGAGGATCAGAATTGACGCCTCGCCGACAACAAGGGACAGGAGCCACTACAAAGTATGATGGGCTTTTCGGCCTGAACGCCGTGTAGGAGAAGCTGACCTGTTCCGGTTAGGATGGGATTAAGGTCCGGCGCGCAGTATAGGTCCACGATGCTCCGCTTCGCCGCCCTTCCCCTGATCACTGCCCTGATGCTGGGCGGGTGCCAGATCTTGCCTTCTGGCGACCCGAGCAACGATTCTGGCGCAGACAGGGCTCGCACCGATCAGGGCAGACCACGGCAAGTCCCCACCAGCACCTCCGACCGTCTCTGCCTCGGTAATCTTGCAGCCAACGGAGCGCAGTTTACTCAAACTTCCAACCGTTCCGATGGTCCGGGCTGCTCCTATACAGGCGCGGTATCGCTTTCAGGGCTAACCGGCGACCGCAGCAGGATATCAGTGACCAATCTGGGCGCGCTGAAATGCACAGCCGCCAGCGCCCTGTCCGGCTGGGCACGGTACGGGAT
>CAJXSN010000025.1 GCA_913060895.1 uncultured Sphingomonadaceae bacterium | reverse complement strand
GAGATAGGAGTCCGTCTCGTGGGCTCGGAGATGTGTATAAGAGACAGGGGTGTGGGCTCAATGGCTGCGCTTCTGGGCGCCGATCTGGAGAAGGCGCAGGCGCTATGCGACGCCGCTGCCGAAGGCGAGGTGTGCGAAGTCGCCAATGATAATGATCCAGGCCAGGTGGTCATTTCTGGCCACACGGGCGCAATCGAACGCGCTGCGGCCATGGTGAAAGACCGCGGGATCAAGCGCGGCATCCTGTTGCCGGTTTCGGCTCCGTTCCACTGCTCGCTGATGCAGCCGGCTGCCGATGCGATGGCCACTGCGCTGGACGATTGCCCGCCCAAGGCTTTTACCGTGCCGCTCTACGCAAATGTGACCGCTGCACCGGTTTCCGATCCGGCCGAGGAACAGCGTCTGCTGGTGGAGCAGGTTACAGGCCGTGTTCGCTGGCGTGAAAGTGTGCTGGCGATGCAGGGAGCAGGCGTTACGCATTTTGTCGAAATCGGCGGTAAGGTTCTGGGGCCGATGATCCGCAAGATCGCACCTGATTGCACTGTCACTAGCATTGTGGCGATGGACGATATCGAGACGTTTCTGAAGACACTGTAATTGTTTCGCGCAGAGCGTGCAGGGGAGAGCCGGGATGAAGAAGCTGACGATTGCGATCACGCTCTGGGGAAGCGCGCTGCTTGCGTCATGCGCGGCCAGTCAGACGGGCGGTGCCCAGCGGCCTTTGCAGGCTGGAGCTTCGATGCCAGTTCTGGAGGGTGAGGACGAGATTGCGGCCTTCGCCAAAGCAATCGCACAAAGTGCACCGCCAGTGGATTATTACGATGGTGAAAACATAGTCGTCACCGGGAGCGCGATCCCTCCTCCACCACCTGTCGCCGTCGCTGACCTGGCTGCTGAGCCCGAAGCTGCGGCAAGTGAGAAGATCACAAATGTTCAGGAACAGGGCGTCGACGAGGGCGGCATTGTCAAAGTCGCTGGCAACTATCTGGTCGTACTGCGCCGAGGCCGTATTTTCAGCCTGCGCCACGCCGGAAATATGCTCGATGCGATAGATCACATTGACGCATTTCCCCCGGGTGACGACGACCCATCGGACACCTGGTACGACGAAATGCTCACCTCGGGCAGCATGATCATTACTATCGGCTATTCCTATGGCGACGCAGGCACGGAGATCAGCCGGTTCGACATCGATCAGAATGGCAAGTTCACTTACCGCGATACGCACTACCTGACGTCGGCTGATTACTACTCGTCGCGTAACTATGCCTCGCGGCTGATCGGCACCAATCTGGTGTTGTATGCCCCGATCCCGGTTAACTGGACCCGGTGGCAAGAAAGTCTGCCGACAGTGCAGGAGCGTCGCAGCGACGGAGAGCTGGGCAATTCCCGGCGCCACGCGAGCGGTTCGCGGCTGTTCGTGCCACGTCAGCATTACGACCATGCCACCAGAGATCTCCGTATCTTCCACACCGTCAGCGTATGCCGTCTGGCAGAGCCCGGCTTGCCATGCGACAGCACAATGGTCGTGGGGCCGTGGGGCCGCGATTTCTATATCGCGCGAGACGCTGCGTGGGTCTGGACCGACGAAGTTCGGTATCCGGGCGATGACAGCGATTTCGACAACAGTGCCATGCTGTACCGGATACCGCTGGACGGTTCGCAGCCAACCGCCATTGGCACGGTCGGAAGCCCGGTCGATCAATTCTCCTTCCGTGAAGATTACGAGGAAGGCCGGATCGACATTCTGCTGCGTGGCAATGATTATGGCGGCGGAATGTGGGGCGGAGAGTTCAGCAGCGGCGATGTTTCGCTGCTCAGCCTGCCGGTCGATCGACTCGGCGATGGCTCCCGATTGGCACCGCGCTCACTTTACCGCGACTTGCCAGAGCCCAACGGATACCGTTTCCAGAACCGGTTTGTGGGCAACCATGTGCTTTATTCGGCCAGCCAATATGGCGACGAGGACGAAACGCCCGAAATCATCGCGGTCCCGCTGGACAAGGGATGGGTGGAGCGCGTCGCATTGCCCCACGGTGTGACGCGCATCGATGTGCTGGGCAAGGATGCCATCGCGATTGGCCCCGATGCCGACGACCGGCTCGGCTTCTCCTCTATCGCGCTGGATGGTGAGAGCGGCGCGGCGCAGCTGGAGGCGACCCATCTGATGCCGTCGGCGGAGGAAGGCGAGAACCGCAGTCAGGCGTTCTTCTTCCGGCCCGACAGGCAGCAGGATGGTGTTTCGGTGAACGGCACACTCGGCCTGCCGGTCAACCGCGAGGTGAGGGACGATGCCGGTGAATTTCTTGGTGATGCTTCGGCCATCGCCTATCTGCGCCGCGAAAACCGCGCGCTTAGCGAACTTGGCACGCTGGATTCCGGGGTCACCGATCGGGACGATGCCGATGCAATCGACAACTGCGAGGCATCCTGCGTCGATTGGTATGGCAATGCCCGCCCCATCTTTCTGGGTGATCGAGTGTTTGCACTAATGGGCTACGAATTGGTCGAAGGCCGCATCGAAGGTGGCCGGATAAACGAACTGCGCCGCATAGATTTCACTCCGCGGGCTGTGGCCCGCGACTAGATTACGGATAAGGACCGACACATGTTCTCACTCAAAGGAATGACTGCACTTGTTACCGGCGCCAGCGGAGGCATCGGCTCTTCCATTGCGGTGGCTCTGGCGAAGCAAGGTGCGCGGCTGGCTCTGTCCGGTTCCAATAGTGACAAGCTACGCGCGTTTCGTGAGCAGCTGATCGAGGAGGTGGGTGGCGATCACGTGGAGATCACCTGCGACCTGAGTGACAGAACACAGGTAGAGGAATTGATCCCTGCGGCCATCGACACGCTCGGTCAGCTGGATATTCTGGTCAACAATGCCGGCATCACGCGCGACAATCTGGCGATGCGGATGAAGGACGAGGAATGGGATCAGGTCATGCAGATCAATCTGGAATCCTCTTTCCGCCTGATGCGTGCCGCCGCCCGCCCGATGATGAAATCCCGCTTCGGCCGGATCGTCTCTATCACCAGTGTCGTGGGGGCAACGGGCAATCCCGGCCAGATGAACTATGTCGCGGCCAAGGCGGGTTTGACCGGAATGTCCAAATCACTGGCGCAGGAATTGGCCACCCGGAGTATCACCGTGAACTGCGTTGCGCCCGGCTTCATCCGCACGGCGATGACGGAAGAACTTAGCGACGCGCAGAAAGACACGATCAACGCCCGTATTCCGATGGCGAAAATGGGCGAAGGCGAGGATATTGGCGCAGCGGTTGCCTATCTCGCCAGCCGCGAGGCAGGGTATATCACTGGTCAAACGCTGCATGTGAATGGCGGCATGGCCATGCTCAGCTGATGGGTTGGGCAAAACACGCTGCTTTATCCCCAATGGTGAGGCCCACAGGCAGCCTTGAGTCTTGTCCGCGGTGCGCCTTGGGGTAAGGGTGGCATACAACATTTCCGGCGCGAGAGGCGATTCCGGTCGAGGAATCCCGTATGACGCGCCGCGTAAGGGGAACCAAGACCGATGAAGGCCACCATCGAACGCGCTACATTGCTGCGCTGCCTGTCCCACGTGCAGTCGGTTGTCGAGCGCCGAAACACGATTCCTATCTTGTCGAATGTGATGATTGACGCCAGCGATGGTGGTTCGGTCAGGGTTATGGCGACCGACCTCGATTTGCAGGTTGAGGAGACTATGGCAGCCGCCAGCGTGGAAAGTGCCGGGGCTATCACCGTCTCCGCCCACTTGCTGTTCGATATTGCCCGCAAGCTGCCCGATGGCAGTCAGGTTAGTCTGGAGACCGCGGACAATCGTATGACGGTGAAGGCCGGACGCAGCCGGTTCCAGCTGCCTACTCTGCCGAAAGATGATTTCCCCGTCATCGTCGAAGGCGACCTGCCCACCCGGTTCGAACTCCCCGCGAAGACACTTGCCGAAATGATCGACCGCACACGCTTTGCGATCAGCACCGAAGAAACGCGCTATTACCTCAATGGTATCTTTCTTCACGTGGCCGATGACGACAAGCCGGTACTGAAAGCTGCGGCCACCGACGGCCACCGCCTCGCGCGCTTTACTATCGACCGCCCTGATGGCGCCGACGGCATGCCAGACGTAATTGTGCCGCGCAAAGCGGTGGGCGAAGTGCGTAAGTTGCTGGACGAGGCAATGGATTCCAATGTTCAAGTCGACCTGTCGGCCAGCAAGGTACGCTTCACGCTGGGCGGGGAAGGGGGCATGGTCCTCACCTCCAAACTGATTGACGGCACCTTCCCCGATTACAGCCGTGTAATCCCGACCGGCAATGACAAACTGCTCAAGGTCGATCCCAAGAGCTTTTTTCAGGGCGTAGACCGCGTGGCGACCATCGCGACCGAGAAAACCCGCGCAGTGAAGATGGGCCTCGATACCGATAAGGTAACGCTGTCCGTCACATCGCCCGACAATGGCACCGCTGCCGAAGAGCTTTCCGCAGAGTACAAGTCCGACAGCATCGAAATCGGCTTCAATGCCAATTACCTGAAGGATATTCTGAGCCAGATCGACAATGATATCGTTGAACTGCATCTGGCTGATGCCGGTGCGCCAACATTGATACGTGAGGACGAAAACAGCCCTGCGCTCTATGTCCTGATGCCAATGCGGGTGTAACTCGCTATCGGACGCTGTGGCGGCTAGCGTCTCTCTCAAAGGGGAATTGTGATGAGCCAAGCAGTGCATGTCGAGAAGTCTGCAATCCAGAATGCAACTCTGGTAAGCTCCGATCCTAAGCCATTAGCTGCGGGCGCGGCGCGTTTGCAGATTGAAAGCTTCTCCGTCACTGCCAACAACGTGACCTACGCCGTAGTGGGCGACGGATTTGGCTATTGGAATTTCTTCCCCACCCCCGACGCTGCCGGATCGAAGGTTGGTATCGTGCCTATGTGGGGTCATGCCAAGGTGATCGAGGATAATGACAGCGGGCTGACGGTGGGTGAGCGGGTATATGGCTATCTGCCCATGGCGAGCCATCTTGATGTCGTGCCGGGAAAAATCAGCGCGGGCGGGTTTGTGGATATTGTCGAGCATCGCCAATCGATGAGCCCGATCTACAATCAGTATTCGCGTCTCGCAGCAGACCCCGAGCATGATCCCGCGCGAGAGGGCGAACGGATGATCTTCGGGCCGCTGTTCAAAACTGGATTTCTGATCGAATACTTCATGCGCAATGAAGATTGGTTCGGTGCGAAGAACGTTATCCTGACCAGCGCATCATCGAAAACTGCATTGGGCCTCGCCAGCGTGGCTAAGCAGACATCGCCAGATGTTAAGCGCATCGGACTGACCTCGGCTGGCAATATCGATTTCGTAAAGCAGACCGGCTTGTATGATCAGGTGCTGTCCTATGATGCAGTGGATACGTTGGAGGCGGCAGCCAGTGTATCGGTGGATTTTGCCGGCAATGCCAAATTGCTCGCCTCTATTCACGCGCAACTGGGTGACAAGCTGAGATATTCCTGTCTGGTCGGCGCGACCCACATCGAGGAGCGTGGCACAGGGGGGCTGAGCGGAGCGGGCGATATGGCTGGGCCCAAGCCAGTATTGTTCTTCGCACCCGATCATGCGGTAGCCATGTTCAAGGAATTGGGGCCTGAAGAAGCAAGCAAACGTGTTGCACAAAGCTGGCACAAGTTCCTGTCGGATGTAGGCGACACCGTCATAATAGAGCGCCATCAGGGGCTTGATGCAGCGCGTGACCAGTTCACGACAATGGCGGGCGGCACGATCGATCCGTCTGCGGGGATCGTCATCGAACCCTAGGTTATGAGCGAAACTCCTGCCGGCGCAGGCTTCTTCAGCCTATTCTGCCACTTCTTCGTCACGAATTAGATCGCCGGGAGTGACCCAGTCAATTTACTGTATTCAAACGTAACTTGTCGCTTCTCATGGGGCCACACAGTCGTCGGCCTGTGGCAGAACACGTTTACCGCCTGTCGGCAGATCGAAGGTAAGCCCTGGATGACCCATTTTCAGCAGGTCCATTCCGATTACATTGAAATCGGCGAGACAGTCTGGCGCGATCTTCCAAACCTTACAGCTAAGCGATGCCCGGCATTAACGCTTACTCGCATCCTCCAGCTCACCGAGATGGCCATTCTTCTGCCATGCGTGCCGGAGATGCTTTAGGTTGATAGCTGTTCAACGAAGTCGCCGACGCAATTATTCGTCACGGTAGTGATGAAACAGCGCCAACTTGATGAGCGATTTGCTAACCCCATGCAATCTGACCTTTGTTATGGGTGCGGGTATCGACGATGGTTCCACCGCGAATGATCAAGTCGAATGCAATCATATCCGGCATGTCAGGTTTGCTTTTATTCGTATCCAATACCGCATTTATCTCGCCAATGCTAAGCTGCCGAAATGGATAGACAACCAAGCTGGGAACCGGCCACCGGGAGCGGCATCGAGATTCGCTGGATAGAAGCGAACGGGCTGACATTTGAAGTGGCGCAGGCAGGAGAAGGCGAACACCTTGCGCTTTGCCTCCACGGGTTTCCCGAGCTTCATTATTCATGGCGGCACCAGATCCCGTTGCTTGTGCAGAAAGGTTACCGGGTCTGGGCGCCCAATATGCGCGGTTATGGTGGAACAGACCGCCCCGGAGATATGCGAGACTATGCACTGGACCGGCTGACTCAGGATGTTGCTGCGCTGATCGACGCGAGCGGAGCCAGAACCGTTACGCTGATTGCGCATGACTGGGGCGCTATTGTCGCGTGGATTTTTGCCATCTTGGAAATACGCCATCTTGAGCGACTGGTGATTATGAATGTGCCGCATCCGATGCCCGCCGCGCGTGAGATCAGGAGGTGGAGGCAGATAAGGAAGAGTTGGTACATCTTCTTCTTCCAACTGCCACGCCTGCCGGAGAAGCTGCTTGGTCGCAAAGATGGAAAGGCCGTTGGCCAACTGTTTGCGAAGACTGCGAGTAACCCTGAGCAGTTCGGGCCCGAGGTACAGGCTGTCTACAACGCAGCGGCTGCCAGGCCCGGTGCGCGTAAGGCCATGATAGATTACTATCGTGCGCTATTGCGACATCAGGGTGCTGTCGATCCCGGCGATTATCGTGTCGATATTCCGACCCTTATGGTCTGGGGCGAGGAAGATGTTGCGATCGATATTCATTGCACTATCGGCACTGAAAAATGGGTATCCGATCTGACGTTGGAGCGCCTGCCCGGCGTGTCACACTGGGTGCAGCAGGACGCGCCGGAACAGGTCAACCGTGTTCTTATGGATTGGCTACCTGACGCCTAGGCAGCCAGCAGCGCCTCGCCTTCGGGCGCATCAAGAAAATCGCGCAGCATGGCGATGCTTTCATCCGCATGGGTCAACAAGAACAAATGCCCGCCGCCATCAAAGACTTCCAACCGAGAATTGGGAATCATGGTATTCAGAATCTTGCCGTTTGCCAGCGGCACAATCTGATCGTCTTCGCCCATCATGATAAGCGTTTCCTTGGTCAGGAAAGGCAGGGCTGGGATGCTGGTCCAGCCAAGCATGGCAATAAGCTGATACACATATCCACGAGGGCTAGGGGGCTTTAATCGGCCGATATGATCCGACTTGGAATCCGGATCTTTCAGCGCGCCGCCGTAGAGTGCGGCAAAATGCTCGTTCATATAGGATGCGTCGACGTATCTGCGCGGATTGGCCATCTTGGTAAAAGCCGCAGGATTGCCTGGAACCATCAGCATTCCCGCTGTGGTCGCCACCAGTACCAGACGGCGAGTGATACCGGGATGCTGCAGCGCAAAATGCTGGGCCATCGCACCGCCCCAACTTACGCCCATGACATCGACTTGCTCGATACCGTAGCGTTTGAGCAGTTTCTTTGCGATCCAGCTCATCGTATAGGGATTGTACGGCAATACCGGGTCAGGGCTTTCGCCTGTGCCCGGCATATCGAACATTATGAAACCGCGATCGGTTAGTGCTTCAGCCAGTGGGGCGACCGCTTCGATATTTGCGCCGATGCCGTTGAAGAACAGGATTGGCGGATGCTCACTCGGTTTATCCAAGCGCCAACGCGCGACGCGCAGCGAACGCCCGCCAACTTTCTCGATGCCGATTTCGCACGTCATCGGCTCGTCTTTGGATGCTGTCATTTCTACGGCCCGTTCTGTTTTATGCTGCAAGTGCGAATAATGTTACACTTCTTCCACTACGTACAGACCGGGGGCCGGGTCCAGAGGTTTATGCTTTGAACTTCCCAATTTGGACGGGGCCGCGACCTTCTTGCCCGCACGGGCTTGCAACCATTCCATCCAGAAAGGCCACCAGCTGCCAGCAACTTCTTCAGTCCCCTCAAGCCATGTTTCAGCTGTTTCAGGCAACTTGCCCTTCTTTTTCTGAACGAAATACTTTGCCTTCGGATTGCCGGGAGGGTTCAGGATGGCCTGCATATGACCAGATTGGCTCAGCACATAGGTCACGTCTTTTGAACCAAACAGTTGTGTGGAGCGATACGTAGCCTTCCACGGCGTAATATGGTCGGTCACTCCGCCTAGAATAAACAAATCGCTCGTCACCTTGCTCAGGTCGATATGATGATCGGCCATTTCGACCTCGCCTTGTTTCGTGAAGGCAAGAGTTTCGAAAAGCGTCAGGAAATCTCCCATAAGGCTGGCTGAAAGATTGGTGGCATCGGCATTCCAAAACAGCACATCGAACGCTGGCGGGTCTTCGCCCAGCAAGTAATTGTTGATGACATAATTCCAGATCAGGTCATTGGGCCGGAGCCACGCAAAACCCCGCGCCAGACTGTCGCCCTCAATAATTCCCTGCTTTGCGGCGCGCTTGCGGGCAAGGGCCAAGCCGTTTTCGCTGATGAGCGAACCTGCTTCGATATCGTTCTGTTTGGGATGCAGAACGCACACCATCAGAGTAAGCGTGCCAAGTAGATCGGATTTGTCCGAGGCCAGTTTACTGGCAAGCATCGCGGCGGTCTGTCCGCCAGAGCATCCGGCAGACACATTGACCTTTTTCGACCCTGTAATGCCGGCCACGGCCTCCATCGCTTCGCGGCAGGCGGCCACGTAGTCTGCCATGTCCCAATGGCCCTGCTCTTTGGACGGATTTCGCCATGAAATAACAAAGGTCTGAATACCGTTATCGACCTGCATTTTCACGATCGATTTATCCAGCGTCAGATCATTGATATACATTTTGTTGATCTGCGGCGGGATGGTCAGCTGCGGCGTTTCGTAAACCTCGCTGGTGGTTGGCGCGTAATGCACCAGTTCCATCATCTCGGTGCGCAGGACGACCGAGCCTTTGGAGGTCGCGATATTCTCGCCGATGGTGAAGGGACGTTTATCAACCTGGCTGACCATGCCCTTGTTCTGGGTAAGGTCGGTATAGGCGTTTTTCAGTCCCTTTATCAGCGAAAGACCGCCGCTATCGATCATCCGCTTTTGCGCAGTTGGATTGCCAATCAGCGTATTGGTCGGGGCGATGGAATCGATAATGATATTGGAGATGAACCGGGCGCGGTCTTTCTCCAGCGCATCCAGCTCCAGTTCTTCCAGCCAGTTGGCCATGCCCTTCTGAACCGCCAGATAATATTGTGCGCCGGCCCGCATGAACGGGTTAAACCGCCACGCCGGGTCCATGAACCGTTTGTCCTTGGGGTGGGGCGCAAGCTCGCTCTTGCCGGTCAAAATCTTGACCATATCCATGCCCATTTCCTGGCTATGGCGCATAAGTCGGCGCGGATCGGATGCAGTTTCACGTAGCAGAACCGCTACTGCACCGATAATGTCCTCTCGTGTGAGTCCGATCAGCGGGCCGAGGGCGGTGGTGGACTGGGCGGCTTCATCCTCAAGCTGCGTGGTCATATATTTCTGTTTCCTCTCGTCTGCCGGTGCTGTTCTTCGCAGCTTTCCGGAAGGGTATTACAAATACTTAAGCTGATATCATGCCTCCGCATCGAAGCGCGCGCAAGTTTCCGTAAGGGGCAGGTGTAATTAGAGAACGGATCAAGCTTTCCGGGCGGCAATCATCTCCGCGATGTCGACGAATTTTTCCCGCGGTGCGCCATCGCGTGCGGCAGCGATCTCAGCTTCATCGATTTTCTGCCAGTCGCTGAACCTGACCAGTTCCAGATTATGCTGCGCTGCGAAGGTGTCAAAACCATTGCGCCCGGCCTTGTCGCTGGTGTCTATCACCTTGTTTGCCATGTCCTGTTCGATCAGATCGGCGATTGAGTAGCCGTCGGGACGATTGGTTCCGATTGTTCCGCTGGGACCACGGCGGGCCCAGCCGACACAATAGAGGCCAGGTAAGATCCGCCCTTCATTATTGGCAAATCGGCCTGCGCGCTCGTCGAACGGAATGTCGGGGATAGGCGATGTGCGATAGCCAATACACGTAACCACGAGATCGGCAGGAACGCAGTATTTTTTACCGGTGCCCACGGCGCGGTCTGCTTCGATACGGGTCTCCTCCACCTCTACTTCGCCGACGCTTGCACTGCTGCCCTTGGCCGGATGAAACGCGACCGGGCTGGCAAACAGATCGAAATCTATCTCGACCGGTTTCTTGCCGCGCATATTCTCGGGGATGGAGGCAAAGCTACGCAAATGGGTCACGGATTTGCGCACGCCTGGTTCAAGTAGAGCATCGGTGCTTACATCTGGCAAATCCGCGCTGTCGACGCGAGGGCTCGCCCGGTCGAGATGCATCAGTTCGCCCAGTTCCTTCGGTGTCATCATTACCTGATGCGGGCCGCGGCGTCCCAGTATTGTGATGCTGCTCAGGCTGGAGGTATCAAGCGCAGTCAGTGCGTGCTCAACTATGTCCGAACCGGCAAATTCCGCGCGGCTCTTGGCAAGGATGCGCGCAACGTCGAGTGCGACATTGCCCATTCCAATAACGACGGCGTTCTTTCCCGAAAGGTCAGGAGCCAGATCCGCAAACTCAGGATGGCCGTTATACCAGCCGACAAAGGCGGCGCTGCCGAAGATATTGGCCAGATCTCTGCCCGGGATATCCAACTGCCTGTCATGCGGGGCGCCTGTAGCCAAAACAACTGCGTGGTAAAGGTCCTGAAGAGTGGCAATGTTAACGTTTTCGCCGACTTTCACATTGCCGACAAACCGGACATTTTCGTTCAATGCAGTTTTCTCGAACCGCCGCGCCACGGCCTTGATCGACTGGTGATCCGGAGCGACGCCGGTGCGGATCAGGCCGTAAGGAACGGGCAGGGCATCGAAAACGTCAATATGCACGTTCTCGCCCCATTGTTTCAGCGCAGCCTCGGCAGTGTAATATCCTGCCGGACCTGACCCGACGATGGCGATATGGCGCATTTAGCTTCCCCGATTTGTGGTATTACCATGACCAGCAAGTCCGCCTGGCACAAGAGTGCCGCGTTCAGCCGCCGACAAAAAATGGCCCACCGTGCATTAACCTCCTTCTTAAGGCCTCGGGTTTAAGGTTTCTAAACCGCTCTGAAGGCAAGAGGTCTGCCATGAATGGCAAGGGTATTTCGGGGAGAACGGCATCGACCGTCTCGCGCGGACGCGCGAATGCACCTGTTGGCCATCGAAAAATTGAAACGATGCGCGGCTTGGATGGCGAGAAAGTCAAAGCAAATCAGCGGCAAACGGATCGTAAGCAGCGGAAGGACAGCAACCGTGGATCGGCGGACAGGCGTAACCGGTCTAATGCCAGATTGAGCAAGAAGCAGCATATCGAATCCGGCAGAACCTACATATTGCCTTTGGCATGGTGGTGGATCGCCCCGATCTACGTCTTCACGGCAATGATTTATTCGCTGCTCAGCGGAACTGTACCGCCGCCTCTTGCTCTGGCCGGTTTTCTATTGGCAGCAGCACTGGCTCTGGTTTCCAAGCCGTTTACTAAATGGGAGCGCGAGGAAGCACGTGATCCGGTCCTGACAAGGATTCTTGGCGGATTGATAACCGTCACCCCGGCACTGCTGTTCGGCTCAGCTTTGGCACATGGGTTTTTCTACGGCGGAATGAACGGACTCCTAGCTGCCGGAGCCATCATTTCAATCTCCGCCATCGCCGCCGTTCTGCTGTCAGGTCGCGCCATTGTGATGTTCGTATGGAAGATCGCTATCTGGCTGCCGTTTGTAGTTTATTCGCAAAATCCGACAGCCTTTGCCGGCATCGTCATGTTCGCTATTCTTAGCGTGATTGTGGCGCGGTACCAAAATCGGATCGACCGTGAACGGGCGGAACGCAATCTGGCAGATACGCGGGTCCGTAACAGGGCTGTCGATATCCTGCGCGAATATGAAGAAACAGGGCAGGGCTGGTTCTGGGAAACCGACCGCCGGGGACTACTGACCTATCTTTCTGAGCCGATTGCTGAACATTTAGGTGTGGAGGTCAGCCAGTTGCTCGGCCGCCCTATCCTTGAACTGTTTGAGATGGGTAATGACAGCCGCGAGGGTGAGCGCTCTGTCAATTTCCATCTTTCCGCACGGTCGGGCTTTCAGGAACTTGCTGTTCGCGCAGCAGGCAAGAAGGAAGAGCGATGGTGGTCGATCAGCGGGCGTCCGATTTATGACAGCTTCAAGAACTTTTGCGGATTTCGCGGTTCGGGCACCGATCTGACCGAGAAGAAGCGCAGCCAGGAACATGCCGCACGGCTGGCCCATTTCGACTCGCTAACTGGCCTCGCCAACCGTTTCCAGATGTCCCAGACGCTGGAACGCATTCTTGCATCGCCACAGGAAGGCAACCGGGAATGCTCGGTGTTTCTTCTCGATCTCGATCGCTTCAAACACGTCAATGATACACTGGGGCACCCTGCCGGTGATGCTCTGCTTAAGCAGGTGTCTCAGCGTCTGGAAGTTACGGTTTCAGACAAGGGGCGTGTGGGACGTTTGGGCGGGGACGAATTTCAGATCGTTTTGCATGGTCGAAAATCGACCGAAGTACTGGCTCAACTGGCGGAAGATATTATCCGCGCGCTTTCGCAACCTTATTCCATCGAGGGCCAGCGCATTGTTATCGGCGCGTCTATCGGAATCGCTGTTTGCCCTGATAACGGAACGGACATCGATTTGCTGATCCGCAATGCGGACCTCGCGCTCTACGCTGCAAAGGATGGAGGCCGTGGGCGGTATCATTTCTACGCGAAAATTCTTCATTCGGCAGCAGAAGAACGCAATCAGCTGGAACAGGATTTGCGAGATGCCATCGAAACAGATGCTCTCGAACTCCACTACCAGCCTGTAGTAGAAGCAGCGAGCGAAACGATTACCGGGTTTGAAGCTTTGATCCGCTGGTATCATGCGGAACAGGGATGGATCAGCCCTGGGAAGTTCATTCCGATCGCAGAGGATACGGGGTTGATTCAGGAGGTAGGAGCCTGGGCGTTGAGGCGCGCTTGCCAAGATATGGCTAAGTGGCCCGAGAATATCCGCTGCGCCATCAACGTGTCACCATTGCAATTCTCCAACCCCATATTGCCCGACATCGTCAATGCGGCGATGGCTGATTCAAATATTACGCCGTCACGCATCGAACTGGAGATTACCGAAAATGTGTTCCTAAGCGATAACGAAAACACCGATGCGATGTTCGCGGCGCTAAAAAAGCTGGGCGTCCGCCTGGCGCTGGATGATTTCGGTACTGGCTATTCCTCACTCGGTTATCTGAAGAGCGCGCCGTTCGACAAGATTAAGATCGACCAGAGTTTTGTCCGCGGGGCGACCCGTCCCGGTAGTCGCAACGGAGCAATTATTGCTTCCATTACTAGCCTTGCACTTGCTCTTGATATGGACACCATTGCCGAAGGGGTTGAAACCCTCGATGAGCTGGATCTGGTGCGGACGCACGGATGCAGCCATATTCAAGGGTATATCTACGACAAACCGCTTAGCTTTAGCGACGCGACCCAGAGATTGCAGGAAGGACTGACGGCGATTGCCAGTGGTCCCAGATCGACACGCGCGAAGCGTCATAAAATGCTGCGCAAGATCGTGCTCGAATGTTCCGGGCAGTATTATAACGGAACCGTTCGCAACATTTCTTCCACTGGCGCTCTGGTCGAAGGATTGTGGAATGTCCCGGCGGGCACTCTCTTTCGGCTCGCGCTGAGTGAAACGCTGATTGTTTCCGGCACAAGCCGGTGGAGCAACAACGACCGCACGGGCATCGAGTTCGCCACGACACTGGAGCTGGATGGCAAGGGCGCAATCGCTGGCCAGAAAACAGATAGCCAGTTCGCCATCTCCCGCAGGGTGAGGAAATCGGCATGACAATAAGTAGAACCAACTTAGCAAGAGCGGCTCTGAACGCGATTGGACTTAAAGTATGGCGCTGAAGACCCTCTTTTCTCGCATTGCAGAGGCGCAGGATGTGCGCTCGTTTGAGTCGACTCCTGGAGATCGTCCGCAACCATTTGACGATCCGCGCCGGCTCTCCATTCTGAACGAGATCGAGCAGTCCGAACTTGGCTGGTTCTGGGCCACCAACACAGCAGGCAAGATCACCTATCTTTCTGCATCAGCGATTGCGAAGCTGAACATCAATGCCTCCGAATTGGCAGGAAGCGTGCTTTCAGGCCTGTTTATCGCCGGACAAGAGGATGACAGAGACGAATCTGCAACGCAGCGCCCGCTTCCGTTCCTGTTGCGCGCACGCAATACCATTCACAATGTTCCGGTGCGGGTGGCGCATTGTGACGCGGAAACATGGTGGGAAATATCGGGCAAACCACAATTCGACCAAGCTGGCGAATTCGCCGGATTTCGCGGCAGCGCCAAAGATATCACCACGCTGAGAGAAGGGCAGCGCGACGTCAGCCGGATGGCGCAATTTGACGCTCTGACAGGGCTTGCCAACCGCAATCGCATGGAAAAGCGTCTGACTTCGACTTTGACGGCTTACAAGGCTGCGAAGAGATCCTGCGCTATTATGATGCTTGATCTTGATCGCTTCAAACAAGTGAACGACACTCTGGGCCACCAAGCAGGTGATGAGTTGCTGAAACAGGTCGCCCAGAGATTGGAACGTATTGTCGGCGATCAGGGCGAGGTCGGCCGGTTAGGGGGCGATGAATTCAAGATAATTCTACCTGATATCGAGGATCGTGGACGTCTGGGCGACTTAGCCCAGCGGTTGATACAGATGATATCTCAGCCCTATTCCATAAACGGCACACGGGCGATAATCGGGACATCGGTAGGTATCGCGATTGCCCCATTTGATGGCATCGAGAGTGAAGAGTTGACAGGCGGCGGAGACTTGGCGCTTTATGCTGCCAAAGGCGGCGGACGCGGGCAGTACCGGTTCTACTCCAGCGATTTGAAAAGCGAGGCGCAAACGCAGCGGCAGATCGAAGAAGACTTGCGCGATGCCTTGGCCAGTGACGAACTGGAAATGCATTATCAACCGCTGGTCGATGCGCACACACAAAAAGTAAAATCGTTTGAAGCATTGGTCCGCTGGACTCACCCCAAGCGTGGACCGATCAGCCCCGCCGAATTCGTCCCTGTTGCAGAGGATTCGAACCAGATCCTCGCCTTGGGAGAATGGGCGATGCGCCGGGTTTGCCGCGACGCTGCATCTTGGCCGAAGGAGCTGGGAGTGGCTGTAAATGTTTCCGCTGTTCAGTTCGCCCATCCCGATTTGCCCGCTATCGTAAACAACGCTTTGCTTTCCAGTGGATTACCGGCTTCCAGACTTGAGTTGGAGCTAACAGAGAGCGTCTTTATTGGTGATCCGCAGGCAACACAGGACATGTTTCTGAAGCTAAAAAAACTTGGCGTGCGTCTTGCACTGGACGACTTCGGTACCGGCTATTCCTCGCTCGGCTACCTGCGCAATGCCCCGTTCGACAAAATCAAGATCGACCAGAGTTTTGTGCGTGGCGCCTGCGAAGGCGGCAACAACAACGCCGCCATCATCAAGGCTATCGTCAGCCTAGCAGGTGCACTGGACATGGTAACGGTGGCCGAAGGGGTTGAGGCGCATGACGAGCTTGAACTGGTGAGGAATTTGGGCGCCACACACATTCAGGGTTGGATATTCAGCAAAGCCATTCCGCACAGTGAAGTTATGGAGCGGCTGGAATCGGGCACATTGGAATATGAGGCTAACGGACCTGCAAAAGCCCGGGCAGAGCGTATGGCGGTCTATCGCAAGGTCGGGCTTGTGCACGAGGATCATCGTTACGAAGTTGTCATGCGCAATCTGTCGTCGACAGGCGCACGGATAGAGGGGCTATTGAACGTTCCACTCGGGACAGATCTGGTGCTCGACCTTGGCAACGGCCAGCTCGTCATTACGAAAGTTGTTCGTTCGGAGGAGGCCGAGCAGGGACTGGAGTTTGAAACCAAGCTTATCAGCGACGGCGCGGATGGGTTGTGTACGCGGCACCGTGTTTCGCCTTATGCGCTTGCCTCTGCTGGTATGCCTCTCGCGTCATTGCCGGCCGGGAATTACAATCTGGCGGGGATGGTTGAGCAGGGCGTTCAGTCGCGGCCGCAATTCATGCAGGTCGACATTTCTGCCTGACTTCGGATTGGTCGTGGTCATACTGCGTGCCGTTGCGCGATTAGGTATGCGCCAAACAATCCGCCGCCCAGCACAACACCGCTACTGACAGCACCGTATCGTCCCGCTATTTGCGGGGGCGATGACCGATTTATCCAAAATTCGCAATTTCAGCATTATCGCGCATATCGATCATGGGAAGTCCACGCTGGCTGACCGTATGATCCAGCATTGCGGCGGGCTGACCCAGCGCGAAATGTCCGAGCAAGTCCTTGATAACATGGACATAGAGAAGGAGCGCGGCATCACCATCAAGGCCCAGACCGTGCGCCTGAACTACACCGCGAAGGATGGCGAGACGTATGAGCTCAACCTCATGGACACACCCGGCCATGTCGATTTCGCTTATGAGGTCTCCCGCTCCCTCGCCGCGTGCGAAGGCGCGCTGCTGGTGGTGGACGCGGCGCAGGGGGTGGAGGCGCAGACGCTCGCCAATGTGTACCAGTCGATCGAGCACGACCACGAAATCGTCCCCGTTATCAACAAGGTCGACCTCCCCGCGGCCGAACCCGAAATGGTCCGCAAGGAGATCGAGGATATCATCGGCCTCGACGCATCCGAAGCCGTCCTCACCTCCGCCAAATCCGGCCTGGGCATCGAAGATGTGCTGGAAGCCGTCGTCGCCAAGATCCCCCCGCCCAAAGGCGACCGCGACAAACCGCTCACCGCCTCTCTCGTCGATAGCTGGTACGACCCATACCTCGGCGTGGTCATCCTCGTGCGGGTGATCGACGGCGTTCTGAAGAAAGGGCTGGACGTCCGATTTATGCAAGGGGGCACTCAGCATCTGGTCGACCGCGTCGGCTGCTTCACCCCCAAACGCACCGATCTGCCGGAAATCGGCCCGGGCGAGATCGGCTTTATCACCGCCCAGATCAAGGAGGTGGAGCAGGCCCGCGTCGGCGACACCATCACCACCACGAAGAACGGCTCTGACACCGCGCTGCCCGGCTATAAGGAAGTGCAGCCGGTGGTGTTCTGCGGCATGTTCCCGGTGGACGCAGCGGATTTCGAGAAACTGCGCGAGAGCATCGGCAAGCTGCGCCTGAACGATGCCAGCTTCAGCTTCGAAATGGAAAGCAGCGCGGCGCTGGGCTTCGGCTTCCGCTGCGGGTTCCTCGGCCTGCTGCATCTGGAGATTATCCAGGAACGCCTCAGCCGTGAATACGATCTAGACCTGATCACCACCGCACCTAGCGTCGTTTACCGCATTCAGCTGGGCCATACGAAGAACGAGGATGCAAAGACGATCGAGCTGCACAACCCCAGCGATTACCCCGACCCAAGCCGGATCGAGATGATCGAGGAACCGTGGATCAAGGCCACGATCTACACCCCCGACGAATATCTCGGAAGCATCCTGAAACTGTGTCAGGACCGGCGCGGCATCCAGACCAACCTGACATATGTGGGCGGCCGTGCGCAGGTGACGTATGAGTTACCTTTGAACGAGGTGGTGTTCGACTTCTACGACCGCCTGAAATCCATCAGCCGCGGCTATGCCAGCTTCGATTATGAACAGATCGGCCTGCGCGAAGGCGATCTGGTGAAGATGAACATTCTGGTAAATAACGAGCCGGTGGACGCCCTGTCCCTGATTACCCACCGCGCCGTGGCGGAGGAACGCGGGCGCGGCATGTGCGAACGCCTGAAAGACCTGATCCCGCGCCACCTGTTCAAGGTGCCGATCCAGGCCGCCATCGGCGGCAAGATCATCGCCCGCGAAACCATCGCCGCGATGCGCAAGGACGTGACGGCGAAATGCTACGGCGGCGACATCAGCCGCAAGAAGAAGCTGCTGGAGAAGCAGAAGAAGGGCAAGGCCCGGATGCGGGAGTATGGCAATGTAAGCATTCCGCAGGAGGCGTTTATTGCGGCGCTGCGGATGGGCGAGGAGTGATGATGAGGGACGATCCCTTTGAGTATGATGAATTCACTGAAGGGAGTGATGACTATCAAGTACATCCGGCGGATTTCGCCGATATATTTGTCATTCCGTCGGATTGGACCGTATCGACTCTTCGTCAGGAAATGTCCGATATAATTGATTTAGATCCTGACTTTCAAAGGCGCAGCGTCTGGTCTTTTGCCGCTAAAGCAAAATTTATTGAGTCCTTGATCCTCGGCATTCCAATCCCACAAATACTATTGGCTGAATCGAAGGAGGAGAAGAATCACTACTTGGTCTTGGACGGAAAGCAGCGTTTGCTTACAATTCACGAATTTTTTGAAGGTCGGTATTCAAGCGGACAGCCCTTCAAACTTCGCGGATTGGACGATCTAGACCACCTTAATGGGCATGACTGGGAGAGTATCCGCAACAACTTTCCGCGAGAAGCTCGAGCGATTGAGGGAGCGCAAATACGAACGGCGATCATCCGGGGGTGGCGAGACGATAACGTTTTGTATGAAATATTCCATCGGCTAAATTCTGGATCCGTCCGGCTCTCTCCAATGGAATTGCGCATGGCCCTCATTCGCGGCCCGTTTATCAAATATATGATTGATAGGACCGCAAAAAGCGATGTCCTCCAGACGATGTTGCGCCTGCGTGAACCTGACAAGCGTATGAAGGATGTTGAGATCGCCATTAGACATCTTGCCTTCCAGACGGAGAATGTTCCGTACGAAGGCAATCTAAAGGTCTTTCTTGACCAGTTCTGCAAATACATGAACGATCGATTTGACCATCGTGCATTGGATTGCGAGATTAATAGTTTCGAGGAAGCCATCAGCTGCGGTTTGACGGCATTCCACCCAAAAGAGTTTGGTTCAAAATTCGACACGGAGAAACAGCGTTTTGAGGGCCGTTTCAACCGTGCGATTTTCGATGTTTTATCTGGAAGCCTGAGGAATGACCACATACAGGCGGCTACCAAGGCGGACCCTGAAAGATTTGTCAGGGCATTCAAAGAAGTTTGCCAAGATCCTGCATTCATAAGGTCTGTTGAGGTGACCACCAAATCTGTCGATTCAACAAGAAACCGATTTAGTATTTGGTACGGGAAACTCAACGCTGAATATGGAACTCAATTGTCGGAGCCTTTAATTAGGCATGCCAGAGACAACGCCTGAGTACCACAACCTTTGCTATTCTCTAGCTACGGCAAAACTCTTTATACGAGATTTTCCGGATACAACCATTCGTAATGAACTCGATGAAATGCGTCTGAAATCCTATATTTTCCTCTGCCATGCAGCGATTGAGGAATATTTGGAAAAAGCTACGAGCGAAGCTCTACGGCGGGCGCGACAACTTCTGCGTTCCCAACGCCAAATTCCCAAGATTTCAATATCCGCGATTTCGCATTATCAAATTCGCGCGAAAGAAAACTGGGCGACAATAATGAGCCGAACGGAAAGCGTTGACGCGCTAGGATCGCTTTTAGATTTAGCTATTCGTGAACACTCACAGGCTGTCTACGAGAATCACGGTATTAAGACGAAGGATCAAGACAATCTATGTTTGCCTCTCGGCATTCGCGTGCATGACTTAGATAGGATTCTCTCACAAAACCTAAACTCGTTTGGAGAAGGTCGCGGCAAAATTGCCCACGAATTTCAAATCAGACAGATCGTGCCGAAGGCTGGCTGTCTGCAGTCAGTCAATACATTGTCCACCTTATTGCTTAATTTGGACAACGAGATCGCGAGAGTAGTTGGGGAATTCTGGTAATGCGTGCACAAATCTTTACCTCGAAACCCGCATGACCTTCGGTGTCTTCATGCACAAGGATGAGTCGGGTTATCAAGACATTCCTTGGACGCATTACCAGTTTCCGAAAAGCTATCTCAGCCGCGCGCAGCAGATGGTCGGCGACTGGATTGTTTATCGCGAGCCGGTAGATGTTGCGCAATCCAAATGCTTCTTTTGCTGTCGCTAAAGTCGATAATACCGGGTCGGTATGAAACAAATTTCAAGAGGAATGGATCGACTTAAGTATCAGCGATGCTCCTCTCGCTTTCAATTCCAGCGATGTTCATCAAATAAGAACCGACGCTAACGAGCGCGGCATCAGTTAATTTGAGGTAAGCCACGCGTCCGTCTTTCTCGGATTTGTGGCGCGCTATCATTCCCTCATCCTCGAATTTCTCGATATAACGTAAGGCTGTGGTGGGGGCGCAGTGGGCGCCGATTTGCGCAGACGAGATCGGAATTTCTACATTGACAATTGAATGCGCAAACAGGTCCAGTAACAAATCCCACGCAGGCTCTCCAAACAGCTGAGTGGGAATGAGTTCTTCGCGCAAACGCCGCGCGCGGTGTTCTTTCCGCGCTATCATTGCCAGCGTCTCCGCATGTCTTCGTATTCCCGAAAGATCGTACACCCTGCGCTCCAACTTTTTTGGCAGGCGCGTCAACGCTTTCAGTTTCTGCACGACCTGTTCCAGGTCGGCTGAAACCTCAATCAGGTAACCGTCGAAAATTTGGCCGCCCCTCAATGCAGGAAATAGTGCAAGAACTTCGCAACTTTGTAACTGTCACACCTAGGGATGCCACCCAAGTACGATTACCTAGGTGCCTGATACTCCCAAATAAAAATGGTCTAATATTGCATGATTTTGTTTTAAATCCTGCGGGCGGGGCGCATCCGCGCCCCTTGCTTCGCCGCATTAGCGGCGGCGGCCGGTCGGCCTTGCGGTCCGCTGGGCGCGGACCGGACTTGCGTTTAACCTGAGTGGCTTGGTCAGTGAAACTTGGTGCTTGTTAGCTACCGTGTGGCGGAGCACGGCGCGCTAGCGCCGCAAGGGCGACCGCCCGCCCGCAGCGCCTTTAGGCGCGAGGATTTCGCATCCCGGATGGGATGCGGACAACAAAAAACACGGACAACAAAAAACTCCTCCGCCACACCCCAGACCTACTACCGCTCCTCTAAGCCGCCCATATCGACCACCTCACCCAAGCCAGCCTTTGCCAGATCGCGCGCTTTCAGTTCGTCGGCGCGGGTGATGGCTTGGCGGGTTTCTTCGGACAGGCATTCCCACTCGGCTGTCTGGCGGGCGTCGACCTGCTGGCGCAGGCTTTGCACCTTGCGCTCGATACTGGCGCGCACTTCGGCGGGGGAGACGCTGGCGCGTTCAGCCTCCCATTCCTTGCGCCACTTCTTCTTCAGCCTTTTCATTTCCATTGTGCCGATGGCGTTCAGCGCTTTTGCCTGCCCTTCTGCAAACCGCTGGGGCGCGCGGTTCCTCAGCATGAACATCAGCAGGCGGTCATTATAAACGGTGCGTGTGCCGACCAGCTCGCCATAGGAATAGACGGGCACGTCCACCCCGTTCAGCGCGCGGTCCATCGCGACATCCTCCACCCGCTGCATCCCCAGATCGACGGCGGCGCGCCATGCGGCGGCGAACTCCTCCGCCCCGGGCTGGCGGCGCAGGTAGTATGCGCCGTGGGTGCTGCGCTTCACCCGCTTGCAGGCCGACGCGACGGACCCTGTATCTGTCTCTTATACACATCTGACGCTGCCGACGATCTACTCTGTGTAGA
>CAJXSN010000024.1 GCA_913060895.1 uncultured Sphingomonadaceae bacterium | reverse complement strand
GGAAGGAGAAGGTAAATGAGCCAAGATTCACATTCGGACAAGGGAGGGGGCGGCAATTACTGGCGCTTCATGGCGATGGTCTCGACCTCGACCGTCATCATGTTTTTCTTGATGTACACCAACAGCTTCGATGCCGACGACCTGTTCTGGAGCGAAACGCGTTTCTGGATGATGTTCGTCATGGGCGGCGCGATGATGATCGTGATGCTCCTTTTCATGTGGGGCATGTACAAGGACCGGACTAAGAACTTCATCATTCTGGGTGTCGGCGCGATCACCATGGCCCTGGCGCTGTGGCTGGTCCGCAGACAGACGACGGTCGATGATACCGAATACATGGCCGCAATGATCCCGCACCACTCGATCGCCATCATGACCAGCGAGCGCGCCAGTCTGAAGGATCCCCGGGTGCGCGAACTCGCGCAGGCAATCATCGTCGCGCAGCGCCGTGAGATCGCTGAAATGAAATATCTGATCGATGATATCGAGGAGAACGGCCCAAGGACCGAAGAACGCCTGCCAGAGGAGATGCAACAATGAACAAGTTCGCATACATGACAGTGCTCGCGCTGCCGCTCGCCGCCTGCAATTCCAACACCGCCCCGGGCAATGACCGCGAGGCACAGCTAGATCCGCCCGCAACCGCAGCCCCCATTGAGGATGCCGCCACTGCTCTGGCGAATGTCAGCCCCGGCCTGATGCTTCCCGAGACCATGAATAGCGCAGATATCGCTGCGCTGGGCGCGCAGAATTCCTGTCAATTCCGGCTGACCGAAATTGCCTTCCCGTCCTTCGTCTATGACGATAGCGGAAAGGGCGTCATCAAGATCAACGGTACCCTCATTCCGGTCACTGCCGATGGCCCGGACAGCTATTCGAACGGCGAGCTTCGCATCAGGACGCGCATGCTGGATGATGAAGGCGATGCGGGCCTGCAGATGCAGGAGATGATCGTGGCTGCGCCAAGAGCCAAGGATGAATTTGGCTTCTGGGGCTATACCACCTGTTCCGGCGGCGGAGCCTGATGAAAGCAGGACGCACGGGCGAGCGATCGCTCGCCCATGCGCCCGCTCTGGCTGGTTTTGCTTGCAGACATTATTTTTGAAAAGGAGCGATCCCATGCCCGATACCAGGCCGATTGCCGTCTTCGGCGCCGGCGGTAAAACAGGCAGTGAGCTTTTGAAGCATGCCTTTGACCGCGACGTACCGATCCGCGCCTTTGAACACAATCTGCCCGAGCCGAGCGAGCGGATAGGCGAGTTCGAATATATCGACTGCGATGTTCTGTCGGATGATTTCGCGCGCCAACTCGACGGTTGCCGCGCCGTCATCTCGACGCTCGGTGTCGGGTTTGGTCCGAGCAATGCCATCGATCCGCCACCGCTTTATACCGAAGGAACGCGAAATCTGCTCGAAGCGATGCAGCAAACCGATATAGACCGAATTGCCGTGATCTCCGCGGCCTTCGTCGAACACCAGTCGAGCGTTCCTGCCTGGTTTGAGCTGACGGCCAAGCCTGCACTGTTCAACATCCTGGAACAGATGCGTGCAATGGAGGCGATGCTGAGTGACGCTCCGGGTGTCAGATGGACTGCCGCGCGGCCCGGCTGGTTGCTTGACGAACCCTATACCGGCGAAGCGGTGATTACCGACGAACGTCTGGCAGATGGTTGCTTTAGATGCCGTCACGCGGATCTTGCAGCGAGCCTTCTCGAGTTCGTACTCGAAGACACCTGGATCAACGCGAAGCCTGCCATCGGCCGGCCCGAAAACGAGAGCTTAGAGAGCCCTGCCGCCATCAAAGCCGAACTGGGGATCGATTGAGCCCCATACCATTGATTGAGGCTCAATCGGCCTGAACATCACAAATTACGAGTAAGACACAAGGAAGCCACATGTATTTCGAGACGATCAAAACCCCGGGTCTTTCGCAACTCTCCTACATTATCGGTGCCGCCGGGCAGGCTGCGGTCATAGATCCGCGCCGAGACTGCGAAATCTATGTGGAGAAGGCCCGCGCCGAAGGACTGGAGATTACCCACATCTTCGAGACCCACCGCAATGAGGACCTCATCAGCGGATCGCCGATCCTTTCCGAATTGACCGGCGCGAGGGTCTATCACGGGCCCAATCCAGCAGGTGAAGTCATGTTTGCCGAGACTGCGCGCGAAGGCGATTGCTTCGAACTGGGTCAACTGAAAATCGAAGTGCTTGAAACGCCCGGTCACACTGACGACCACCTTGCCTTCGTCATCCATGACAGCCAATATTCCGAAGGACCGGTTGGCGTCTTCACAGGCGATGCCCTGTTTGTCGGCGATGTCGGGCGAACCGATTTCTATCCCGAACGCAAGGAGGAAGTTGCCGGGCTGCTGTACGATTCCCTGCAAAAGATTTGCCGCCTCGGAGACCAGGCGATCATTTACCCGGCGCATGGCGCGGGTTCGGTCTGCGGATCGGGGATGGCGGACCGCGAATTCTCCACGGTCGGCCACGAGCGACGCAACAATCCGCGTCTGCGCATCTTTGATCGCGACGAGTTCATTCAGGCAAAAATAGCAGAGCACCATTACCAGCCGCCCTATTTCCGGCTGATGGAGCGGCTCAATTTGGAAGGCGCCGATGCTGCTCCGCGCGTCATGCGGCCCCGCCACATGGGGCTACAGGAAATTACCAAGAGCGGCGCTGACCACCTGATCGACGTTCGTGAACCGCTTGGCTATGCTGGCGGGCACCTTCCCGGCGCGTTGTGCCTTCCGGTGGGAATGATCCCGGCCTTTGCCGGGTGGTTCATCGAGGAGAACGAGACGATAGCGCTGGTCGCCTCTGAAGAAGACCAGCTTGCCAAGGCGATGGCGCATCTGGTGCGCATCGGTTTTGACAACATCGTTGGCGGTTACGTGGGCGTCGTTCCTGCGGCGGCAAAGGGCGCCGCGATGCGCAGCGTTCCCATGATCGGGACGGACGAAGTCGCGCGCAGGCTCGACCAGGACACCAATGGGTGGACTTTGCTCGACGTGCGCGATCTGGAAGAGCGACAACAGGCCAGTATCGATGGCTCAGAGCATATCTACGTTGGCGAACTCAACACCCGCTGGAAAGAGCTAAAGCAGGATCATCACTACACGCTGATGTGCGCCAGCGGAATGCGCGCAAGCGTTGCTGCGGGCTGGCTGGCCAGCAAGGGTTTCTCGCACCTCGATGTCTATCTTGGTTCCATGGGGGCGTGGAAGAACGCGTCCGGATGAAGCGCCTAGCTTGAAGCGCAAAACTCTTGAAAAGCACGGCAAAATCCTTTGCGAGATTTTGCTCGTATGTGGCGGGTCAGCGTGCTCTTCGCTCAACTAGCGGCACGACCGAGCGCCATATCCATCGAATGACTTCCTGGTCCGCGAACGAAGACAAATGCCAGCGCCCCCAGGATAGCGATATTCTTGAGCAGAGGGCCTGTGTGACCAGGGGCGATATGGACCGCGAAAGTTATCGGAACGAGAGTGAGAAATAGCGCGGTGCATGAGAGCCGAGTCATCCAGCCCAAGGCCAGCGATGTGCCTGCGCCGATGAACACTAAGCCAGACAGCCACAAAAGGATGGACGCATCACCAATTAAAGCAACATGATCCTTCCATGGCGACAATGCCATCCGGCCGAGCATATATTCATGCGCAAGAA
This sequence comes from uncultured Sphingomonadaceae bacterium, assembly GCA_913060895.1. Taxonomy (GTDB): domain Bacteria; phylum Pseudomonadota; class Alphaproteobacteria; order Sphingomonadales; family Sphingomonadaceae; genus CAJXSN01. Next base: position 24,002 of record CAJXSN010000024.1, on the reverse strand, counting down.
AATGCCCCAATCCGCCGATAATGAATATGAGGCTTAAAGAGAGGCGGAAGACCGGATCGATCAATCGCACTTTTGCGGCCCAGGTCGCTAGGTTGTTTTCGACATTCCGGATCATCACGTACCTTCCACCTTCAGGTTGATGCGTCGACGGCAACCTTACTGGGTGCGTGGACCTGTTTCTTCGGGCGGTGTTTGCGGTTCACCCAAAACGTTGACCGGCAGTTTCAGATAGATCGTACCATTCTCTTCTGCGCCAGGCATATTCCCACCCCGAATGTTGATCTGGATTGATGGCAGGATGAGACGTGGCATACCCAGCTGTTCGTCGCGCTCCTCTCGCATGGCCACAAATGCATCTTCGCCGATCCCGGCGTGGACATGGATGTTGCTGTGCTTTTGCTTTTGTACTGTAGTTTCCCACCGATGCTCCGAACGGCCTTCCGGTAGGTAGTCGTGACACATAAACAGCCGCGTCTCGCTTGGTAGCTCGAAGATCCGGCGAATAGAGCGATAGAGCGTGCGTGCATCACCGCCGGGAAAATCGGCGCGGGCCGTGCCGTAATCAGGCATGAACAACGTATCGCCGACAAAGGCGGCGTCGCCGATAACATAAGTCATGCACGCGGGCGTATGCCCCGGCGTATGGAGTGCCCGGGCCGATATGGCGCCCAGGTCGAAGCTGTCATTATCGGCAAACAAATGGTCGAACTGGCGTCCATCGCGCGGCAGGTCCGCCCCGGCATTGAAGATCGGACCGAAGGTATTCTGCGTGACGGTGATCTGGCTGCCGATAGCGATTTTGCCGCCTAGCGCGCTGCGAATGTAAGGTGCGGCGGACAGGTGATCGGCATGGACGTGGGTTTCCAGTATCCACTCACACCTGAAACCCTTCCGCCGGACGAAATCGAGCACCTTATCGGCGGACTTTGTCGCGGTTCGTGCCGCTGCGGCATCGAAATCGAGCACCGGATCGATAACCGCGCACACCTTGGCCGCGGGATCGGACACGACATAAGTCACTGTATTGGTATTTGTGTCGAAAAATGCCTCTACGTCGGGTTTCATCGAAAGCTCTTTTTGTAAGTTGGTTGAAGGCGGGTCGGAGTGACTCAGTTCTGCGCCCGGTCGACGTAATTACGGACAAAATCTTCCAGCGCCGGTTCGTCGCACACGAAGCCCATATCCGCCGCTTGCTGCAGGGTCGCGTCGCCGCCCATTCCCTGCTGCGTCGCCAGATGCATCATTGTGAAGGCCCCTGCGCGCTTGCCCGAGGCGCAATGGACCAGCACCGGCTTCGGAAGCGCTTCGACGCTGGCCCTGAATTCATCGACGAGCTCATGCGACATGGCGCTGCCCGCCACCGGCAGGTGACGATATTCGAGGCCAAACGATGCCACAACTTCACCTTCCCGGTCCGGGGCGAGTGGCTGATCCGCCTCATCCTGGCAGCGCAGGTTGACGATTGCTTTGTAGCCATCCTTCGCCAAGGCGCGCAGGTCACCTTCGGAAGGCGGAGCAGTCGAGACGGCGAAACTGTCGTTGAGGGTCTTGATGTGGGTCATAAGGCATCATCCTGGATCTGGTTCAAAGCTCCCGGCCCGCATTGGCGCGGCGGCAAATTGTGATTGACTTTATATGCACACCTTCGCATATATGCAAGTATGAAAGCTGAAGATATTCGCGAGCAAGCCGAAAAGGCGGTGGCCCTGCTCAAGGCATTGGGCAGCCACAACCGCCTGATGATCGCCTGCCAGCTTGTGGAGGGCGAGCGCAGCGTGGGCGAGCTGGCCGATTTACTGGAGATCGGTGAAACCGTCGTCTCGCAGCATCTTTCGCTGATGCGGAAGGACGGTCTGGTCGCGGCGCGGCGAGACGGCCGCTCGATCCGCTATTCACTGTCCGGCGATGCGACGCGGCGGGTGCTGGAAACGCTTTACGCCATCTATTGCAGTCCGGACGGCGAAGCCGGCAGCAGGCCCGGCGAGACAAGTTAATGACGGCTGCGCCCGCCTGATGGACATCGGTCTTGTCCAGGCGTCATTGTCGCTAGCCTCAGGGCTCCTCGTTGGGTTATCGCTGGGTTTGATCGGCGGTGGGGGATCCATCCTCGCTGTGCCGCTATTGATCTATATTGTCGGCGTTCGCGACACACATGTCGCAATCGCCACATCCGCTGCCGCCGTGGCCGTGAGCGCCTTGGCCAACCTGCTGTTTCATGCCCGTGGCGGCAGTGTGAAATGGCGTTGCGCAAGTCTTTTCGCGGCATTCGGTATTATCGGTGCAGCGGCAGGATCGACTGTGGGGAAGATGACACAAGGCGATCTCCTGCTGGGCCTGTTCGGCTTGGTGATGATCATTGTCGGCCTGTCCATGTTACGCAAAAAATCGGGCGGGTCCGACCCGGATGTTCGCCTTACCGCAGCGACCGCATTGCGGTTAACCCCGCGGCTGGCGGCCGGTGGGTTTATTGTCGGCGCACTGTCCGGCTTTTTCGGTATCGGCGGCGGGTTCCTGGTGGTGCCGGGCTTGGTTGCCGCGACGGCCATGCCGATCCTCAATGCGATCGGCTCCTCGCTGGTCTCCGTAACGGCTTTCGGCGCCACCACGGCCGCCAATTACGCATTGGACGGGCTGGTCAATTGGCCGATTGCCGGGTTCTTCATTGGCGGAGGCGCGATGGGAGGCTGGCTGGGAACCCGGGCCTCGCACAGCCTCGCGGCGCGCAAGCGGACGCTAACCTACACCTTCTCTGCAGTCGTGATCCTTGTCGGTGTGTTCGTCACCGGTGAATGGGTAATGACGGCTTTGTTGTGATCCCCGCCATTCGGCGTCATACGTCCAGACGCAGGCTCCGCAACCGCAGCGCATTCGCGATCACCGATACAGAGGAGAGGCTCATAGCCGCCGCCGCGATCATGGGGCTCAACAGCAATCCGAAGAACGGATAGAGCAAACCTGCGGCGACCGGAATGCCAAGCGTGTTATAACCAAACGCGAAGAACAGGTTCTGCCGGATGTTGCGCATCGTTGCGCGCGACAGCACGATGGCCTGGACTACCCCTGTCAGATCACCGCGAACCAGAGTCACGCCCGCGCTTTCGATCGCCACATCGGTGCCGGTGCCCATGGCAATTCCGACGTCGGCAGCGGCCAGCGCAGGAGCATCGTTGATACCGTCCCCGGCCATACCGACGCGGCGACCTTGCGCCTTCAGCTCCTCGATCTTGCTGTGCTTGTCTTCCGGAGAGACATTGGCGTGCACCTCGTCGATCCCCATTTCGCGCGCCACCGCTTCGGCCGTGCCGCGGCTATCGCCGGTGAGCATCACCACCCGGATGTCGCGCGCATGAAGCGCCGCAATCGCCGCTGCGCTGGTCGGCTTGATCGGATCGGCTACCGCAATGAGACCTGCCGGACGGCCATCGAACGCCACGAACATCACCGTCTGCCCTTGCTTGCGCCCGCTTTCCGCCGAGCCGAGCCAATCGTCATCGTCGATACCGACACGCCGCATCATCTTCTCATTGCCGATGGCAACGCGGCGATCCTGCACGCTGGCCTCGACACCTTCGCCGGTGGTCGAGGCCAAGTCTGTGGCCTCGGCCGGCGAGACGCCGCGCGCTTTTGCACCTTCTACGATGGCATGGGCCAACGGATGTTCGCTTCCCATCTCGACGCCCGCGACCGCGGCCAGGAAGTCGGCTTCGTCAATTCCTTCTGCGGGCTTCACTGCCACCAGATCGGGCTTGCCCATCGTCAGCGTGCCAGTTTTGTCGACCACCAGCGTATCGATCTTCTCCAATGTTTCGAGCGCCTCGGCGTTGCGGATCAGGATGCCATGCTGCGCCCCCTTACCGGTACCGGTCATAATCGACATCGGCGTGGCAAGCCCAAGCGCGCAAGGACACGCGATGATCAGGACCGCAATGGCGTTGACCAGCGCATAGGCCAGTGCGGGCGCAGGGCCCCAGATTGCCCAAATGATAAAGGTGGCGATGGCGATCACCACTACCGCTGGCACAAACCAGCCCGCCACCTGATCTGCCAATCGCTGGATCGGGGCACGGCTGCGCTGCGCTTCGGCCACCATCTGGACGATCTTGGACAGCATCGTGTCCTTGCCGACACCGGTAGCGCGCATGACAAAGCCGCCGGTCTGGTTGACTGTCCCACCGATAACTGTGTCGCCGGTTTTCTTGGCGACGGGAAGCGGTTCACCGCTAATCATGGATTCATCGATTGCGCTTGATCCCTCCTCAATCTCGCCGTCGACAGGCACTTTGTCGCCGGGGCGGACGCGCAGACGATCGCCGGTGGCCAGCTGATCGAGCGGCACCTCGCGCTCGTCGCCGGACCCAAAGATTTTGACTGCGGTTGGCGGAGCCAGTTCGAGCAGCGCGCGCAATGCGCTGGAGGTCGAGCCCCTCGCCTTGAGCTCGAGAACCTGCCCCAACAAGACCAATGTCGTGATGACAGCTGCGGCCTCAAAGTAGACCCCGACACGCCCCGAACTGTCATGAAACGCGGGCGGAAAAATATGCGGTGCGATCGTTGCCACCACGCTGAAGATATAGGCGATCGCCACGCCGAACCCGATCAGCGTGAACATGTTGAGATTGCGCGTCTTCAGTGACTCGATGGCGCGGGTGAAAAACGGCCAGGCTCCCCACAAAACGACGGGGGTAGCGAGTGCGAACTGCGCCCATTGCGCATAAGCAGATTCGATAAGCTGATCGAAACTGATCCAGGGGACCATGTCGCCCATCGCATAAACGAACAGCGGTAGCGTCAGAAGCGCGCTCCACCAGAACCGGCGGCGCATATCGATCAGTTCAGGATCTGGTCCATCGTCGAGCGAGACCATCTCAGGCTCGAGCGCCATCCCGCAAATCGGGCACGAACCGGGGCCGGGCTGCCGGATTTCAGGGTGCATTGGGCAAGTATAGATCGCCCCCTCAGGCACATCTTCAACCGCATTGAGATGCGCGCCAGATAGATAGAGTTCGGGATCAGTAAGGAACTTGTCGTGGCAGCGCGAGGAACAGAAATAGTGCTCGGCACCTTCATGCGTCGAAACGTGCTTTGCGCCATCGGTCGCGACGCTCATGCCGCATACCGGGTCGATGGCATTGCCCTCGATTACACTCGTGTCCTTGCTCATCGCTTGTCCTTTCCAATACTTCACGGCCAAACCCTGCTTTTGCGACCTGATCCGCACAATCGAGAATATGGCAGATCACGATCGCTCCGCTCGTCGACGGGCGACACCGGATTTGTCCGATGCCGCCCCATCGTTTCACTGCTTCATGACCGACGTGATCACACTGCCTTCAGGACCAGTACGAAATTCAAACGAGATCCCCTCACCGACGCTGACATCACTACGCAGTTGTTCGTCCGCCTCGAACGCCATCGTCATGGCCGGCCAGTCAATTGCGGGGACCGGGCCATGCTCGACCGTGATCGTGCCAGCTTCGCCATCGATGGCGGTGACGGTTCCCTCAGCGCTGGCGGTCTGCATCATGTCACCAGGGTCCATTGCCGACATATCCTGATCATCCATCATCATGCCATCTTCAGCCATCGGCATATCGTTCATCTCAGTCGTATCCTGGCCGGAATCACAGGCTGCCAGCGCCAGCGGGGCGACCAATAGGGTCAAGAGGGTTGTGGTACGCATTCTTCTTCTCCTTCGGAGTGGTTTGGCCGATCTGGCCGGGGACGCCGCAACAACAGATATGCGGCGGGAAGTACGAACATGGACAATAGCGGGGCTGTGATCATTCCGCCGATCATCGGCGCGACGATCCGGCTCATCACTTCGGAGCCTGCCCCAGTGCCGATCAGGATCGGGAACAGGCCGGCCAAAAGAACCGCTACGGTCATTGCCTTGGGGCGGACCCGCAGCAAGGCACCTTCGCGGATGGCGGCAGAGACTTCCTCTGCATCTGCATCCTCATCGCGCCGCTCCAGCGCAGCTTTCAGATAGATCAGCATGATGACACCGAACTCCGCAGACACACCGGCCAGTGCAATAAAGCCTACAGCGGTCGCGACGGACTGGTTGTACCCCATCACGTAAAGCAACCAGAAGCCGCCGGTCAGCGCGAATGGCAACGTGCCCATGATGAGCAGCGCCTCGTCGAAACGGCGGAAGATCAGATAGAGCAGCAGGAATATGATCGCGAGCGTCGCCGGGACGACAATCTGAAGGCGCTCATAGGCGCGTGTGAGATATTCGAATTGCCCGGCATAGGACAGGCTGACCCCCGCTGGCAGATCAACCTCTGCGGCGATGACCTCCTGCAAATCGCTCACCACCGAGGTAAGATCACGTCCGCGCACATCGATGTAGACATAGCTTGTGGGTCGGCCCTGCTCGCTCTTGAGCATCGGCGGGCCGCTGGTCACGCTGACAGTAGCCACGGTGCCGAGCGTGATCTGTTGACCCGACGGGGTGAGCACCGGCAGGTTACGCAGCTCGTCCACGCTGTCACGAATTTCGCGCGGATACCGCACGTTGATCGGATATCGTGCCAGCCCCTCCACGCTGCGGGCCACGTTTGCTCCGCCGATTGCGCCGGATACGATCTGCTGGACGTCGGCTATGTTGAGGCCGTAACGGGCTGCTTCCAGCCGGTCGATATCGACATCGACATAGCGGCCTCCGGATAACCGTTCGGCCAGCGCGGAGCTGACGCCCGGAACGTTCTTGGCGGCTTGTTCGACCTGGAGGGCAACTCGTTCGAGCTCGCCCAGGTCTTCTCCGGAAACCTTGACCCCTATCGGGCTCTTGATCCCTGTTGCGAGCATATCGATCCGGTTGCGAATGGGCGGGACCCAGACATTGGCGAGGCCGGGCACCTGCACGGCGCGATCCAGTTCCTCGACCAGCATGTCGGGCGTCATGCCCTCGCGCCATTCCTCGCGCGGTTTGAACCGGATGGTTGTCTCGAACATAGTGAGCGGGGCGGGGTCGGTGGCGGTGTCGGCACGGCCGGCCTTGCCGAACACGGTTTCGACTTCCGGTACAGTCATGATCAGCCGGTCGGTGCGCTGGAGCAGCGCCGACGCCTCGCCAGGCGAGAGGCCGGGCAGGGCGCTGGGCATATAGAGCAGGTCGCCTTCATCGAGCGGCGGGAGAAACTCACCGCCGAGCCGGGAGAAGGGAACAAGCGTCGTCATGAAAATCAGACCGGCGATGGCCAGCGTTGTCTTCGGGCGGCGCATCACCCAGTCGAGGCCGGGCCGGTATGCACGGGTCAGCGCGCGGTTGACCGGATTGCTGTCCTCTGCCGGAATCTTTCCCCGGACCAGCCATCCCATCAGCACCGGAACCAGAGTGATCGAAAGGATCGCAGCAGCAGCCATCGCGTAGGTCTTGGTGAAAGCGAGCGGCGCGAATAGCCGTCCTTCCTGCGCCTGCAAGGTAAACACCGGCAGGAACGACAGGGTGATGATCAGCAGGCTGAAGAACAACGCCGGGCCGACTTCCTTCGAGGCATCGGCAACGATACGCCATCGCTCGTTGACGGTCAGAACCGCATCGGGATTTTCCTCGGTCCAGCGTTCGATGTGCTTATGGGCATTCTCGATCATGACCACCGCCGCATCGACCATCGCCCCGACCGCGATGGCTATACCGCCCAGCGACATGATGTTGGCGTTTACTCCCTGGAAGCGCATTACGAGGAAGGCCGCGAGCACACCCATAGGCAGCGTCACGACTGCGACCAGAGCCGAGCGCGCGTGCCACAGGAACAGGAGGCACACCAAGGCCACGACGATAAATTCCTCGATCAGCTTGGTGGTCAGGTTTTCGACCGATGCGTCGATCAACTGCGAGCGGTCATAGGTGGTGACGATCTCCACCCCTTCAGGGAGGCTCGCCTGCAATTGTTCGAGCTTGGCTTCCACTGCAGTAATCGCGCTGCGCGCATCGGCTCCCTGCCGCAGGATCACGATACCGCCTGCAACCTCGCCTTCACCGTTCAGCTCTGCGATGCCGCGCCGCAGTTCCGGACCGATCTGGACATTCGCAACATCGCCGAGTGTCACCGGCACGCCGCCCGCTTCGGCGCGCAGCGGTATGCTGCGAAAATCCGCCAGCGTTCCGAGATAACCCGATGCGCGGACCATATACTCCGCTTCGCCCATCTCGACGATAGAGCCGCCGGTTTCCTGATTGCCCGCCTGAACTGCCCTGACAACCTGCGCATGCGTCACACCCAGCGAGGCCATACGATATGGGTCGAGAACGATCTGGTATTGCTTGACCATGCCGCCAACGCTCGCGACTTCGGCGATCCCGGGTATGGTCTGCAACTCGTAGCGCAGGAACCAGTCCTGCAAGCTGCGCAGCCCGGCAAGGTCGTGTCCGCCGCTACGGTCCACCAGTGCATATTCGTAAATCCACCCGACCCCTGTTGCATCGGGGCCGAGCGTGCTCTGAACTCCTTCGGGAAGGCGATTCTGGACCTGATTGAGATATTCGAGAACCCGCGAGCGCGCCCAGTAAAGATCGGTTCCGTCTTCGAAGATGACATAGACATAGCTGTCGCCGAAGAAGGAATAGCCGCGCACTGTTTCGGCGCCGGGAACCGAAAGCATGGTTGTGGCCATCGGGTAGGTCACCTGATCCTCAACAATTCGGGGAGCTTGTCCCGGATAGTTCGAGCGGATCACCACCTGTACGTCGGAGAGGTCGGGCAACGCATCGACCGGTGTTGTTCGCACCGCCCAGAAACCGGCCAACGCCAGCCCGATCGCCGCCAGCACCACGAAGAAGCGATTGGCAATCGAGCTATCGATAATGCGAGCAATCATTGCCCGGTCTTTCGGATCGACACAATGCGGGGTCCTGTGCCGACCTGCGCAAATGTGAAGGAAACCCGGTCACCGCGCGCGAAACCGCGCAATTGCTCTGGCCCCTCGGTGGCGAAAGGCATGGTCATCGCTGGCCATTCGAGTGCGGGCACCGGGCCGTGGCGCAGGGTCACACTGCTCGAGGTAATACGCTCAATTGTACCGGTTGCCCGGTAGGTTTGCGGCTCGTCGGCCTCGCTTGACGTCTGGCCTCGGGTCGCCGCCGATGGAGCCTGATCGACAGGACGCACATCGATACCGGTAAGGCTGGCTTCGGAATCGAGCAGGAACTGGCCCGAAGTAACGACCTGCTCGCCCGCAGCAAGGCCAGCAAGCACTTCGGTGCGCCCGTTCGCTTCGCGCCCGATGCGAATTTCTGCGGGGCGATAGCCGCCGCTTTCCTGTGCAATCATTACAAGGGTTCGCTCGCCAGTGCGAATGACCGCTTCCGAAGGAACCAGCAGCGCCTCACGCCGCTCGGGTGCCAATGTAACTTGCGCGAACATGCCCGGTTTGAGCCGAAGCCCTGGATTGGGCATGGCGGCGCGCACGGTAATTGTCCGGCTGGCCTCCTGTGCGCTCGGAAGGATCGCAATGATCCGTCCAGCAAAGCGCTCACCGGGAAAAGCAGTGAGCGTCGCGCTCACGGGCTGCCCCACTCTGGCGCTGCCCGCCAAAGCCTCGGGCACTGCCGCCTCAAGCCAGATGGGACTGTACCCGCTGATTTCGGCGAGGGATTGGCCCATAGCCACTGTCATGCCCGGGCGCACGCCGAGCGAGGTGAGCGCACCCGACTGCGGCGCGGTCACAGTGAAAGTCGATTGTGGCCTTCCGCTGCGAGCGACTGAGGAGATGATCGATTCCGGCATGCCAAGCAGCCGCAAACGCTCGCGTGCAGCGCGGGTGAGCGCTTCGTCTCCCGTTGCAGAAACGGCCAGATATTCGCCCTGTGCGCCGCCCCACTCAGGCACCAGAATGTCGGCGATCGGCGCGCCTCGGGCGATGAGGTCCTGCGGCGCATGGCCGTATGTACGCTGCACGTATCCGCCGGCGCGCGGCTGGACGATCGACATGTCGCTGCCATTATAGGCAAGGGTTCCAGTCACACGCGTTTCGGGTTCAAGCACGCCAAGCTCGGCCTCGGCAGTCCGAATGCCGAAGTTCTGCACCAATGTGGAATCAATGCTGACTGCCCCGGCTCCCTGCGCTGCGCCACCAGCGCATTTTGGGACCAGCTGCATATCCATGAACGGGGATTTGCCTGGCTCGTCGAAGCGCTGGTCGGGAACCATCGGATCGTACCAGTACAGCACTTCCTCGCATCCGGTGTCGGCACCGGCCTCTTCGCCGCTGCTATCTCCGCCGAGCATCGACAAGCCATATCCGGCCGCCAGACTGACAATGGCGATGGCTGCGGCGGACGCATAAGTGCGCTGGCGCGGCGTAAAACGTTCGAAAGCGGCTTTCATGGCCTGTCCTCTCCGTAGGTAAGTCGCAGCGTGGCCGCAGCCTCGACCGCTGCCTGTTCGCGCTCGAGAATTTCCAGTTCGAGCAACACGAGTGCTGCCTTGGCGGCGATGACATCGACAAGATCGGCTCGTCCCGCAGCAAAACTGGCTGTCTCGAGATCAGCACGGTCACGCGCCAAAGGCAGAAGTTCGTCGCGCGCCCGCTCCCACTGCCGCGCCGCGCTGCGCCAGGAGGCGAGATCGGCTTCAAACCGGGCCCTGAGGGCGCGCAGCCGGTCTTCGCGGTCGGCAAGCGCTGCCGCAGCGTCGGCTTCGGCTGCCGCGATGCGCGGATTCTGTCGCCGGTCTGTGAAGATAGGCAAAGTGATCGAGCCCATGACCGAAACCGCATCGCCAAAGTCGGGATTGCGGCGGCCATAGGTGACGCTCACGCCGAAATCGGGTCTTTTCTCGGCACGGGCGAGATCAATCCCCGCCTCGGCGCGGCGGCTTTCAGCATCGGCCAGCAGGAGTTCGGGATTGCTTGTAAGTTCAAAGCGTAGCTGCTCGGGGTCCAGTGCAACAGATGGGGGCGCGCCCAGCGCAACAGGATTTTCAATTGGCATGTATCTCGAAATCTGTGCCTGCGCTGTTTCGCGCTCGGCTTCGATGGACGTAGCTGCATCCTCGATACCGAGCAGCTCACGCCGGATCGCCAGACTTTCCGCCGGGCGAGCCGATCCCGAAGCGACGGCACTGTTGGCGACCGGGACGAAGGCTCTGAGTTCGACCAGCGCGGCGCGGGCAAGATCGAGCCGCGCTTGCGCATAGTGGAGCCTGACCCACGCCGTTCCGGCATCGGCGAGAACCTCGCGCTCGGCCATACCAAGGCGCGCTTCGGCAAGGCGCACTTCCGAACTGGCAACGCCAAACCGCGCCCGGCGGCGGGCAAGATTGGGGATTTCCTGCTCTACGCCGATCGCGACTTGCGTGGGAAGTTGCCGGTCAAGTTCGAACGCGGCGGACCCGGTCACAGGAAGGTTCATGATCCCTCCCCGAACGCGCGGATCGGGGAGCTCGTCCGCCGCTTCCGCTGCCTGGCGCCGCGATTGCACGCGCAATGCACCAGCCTCCAAAACAGGTTGTTCGCCGCGCGCCGCGGCAAGTGCATCCTCGTATCCGACAGACTGCGCTTGTGCAGTCTGCGCGGCGAGCAGGGCCGAAAACGGCACCCAGCCAATTCGCCAATCCATAATTCTCACTCTTTCAAAGCAAGCTGAGCGGGAGTAGCTTCGGCGCTCTCGGTCGATAGACCGAGCGCTTTGCCTCTTCATCCTTCAAGCTCGCAAACGGCGCAGCGCGCCGTCTGGGAAATGCTAGATAGTGAGTTGATTTTGTGGAGGTGGGGATTCTGGTCTTGGGTGCTCTTTCTCGAGCCCGTCAGAAGTCGCGGCGTGATACGAGAGAGCGAAATTGAGTGGCGCAGCACCCAACGAACCCATACCCGTGAGGGCTAGCGGTGGCATGCAATTCATCGCGACCAGACAGTCGATTGTCATGTCGGGACAACACCCCTCGCGATCAGAAGACCGGTCATCGGCATCCATGCTATGCTCGGGCATGGCCTGCGCCATTTCGGCGCAATCCACCATTTCAGCGACTTCGTTTTGAGGAACAGCCGCCTGGGCCGCAACCTGCACAAACAGGCCTAAGCTAAAACAAATCAAAGTCAGGACGCGGATCAACTTCACCATGACCGAATAGTCCGACAGCCCTCGGAGTTCAAGTCAATCACCGTTTGCTAGGCTTGGATCCCGGAAATTCGTTGCCCATTCGCCGGATGACAACCTTTGGTTTCACTGAAGCCTGAAGCGACACGGCATCATTGACAGCCGCGAGGAACATCAACTCAGGTCTCCCGTGGAGGTTAGAAGCTGACCCGAGCTCCGCCCACGATCCGACGCGGAACGCCCGGCCGCAAGCCGAATGGGCGCCGACTGACTGGGTACTGGTCATCGAAAAGGTTATCGACGCGCGCAAAGAGGGAGAACTTGTCCGTAAGCGCGTAATTTCCTGCAAGATCAAAGATTATGCGGTCATCAACCCGATCATTTACAGCAACAGCGCCGCTTCCGGGATCATCGCGTAAATCGGAAACATAGCTAACGCCAAGGGTGGCGGCGGCGCGTCCGGCGTTTACGCCTGCTTCAAAATACACCTGATGCCGAGCTATATAGGGTAAATCGTCGCCTTCGGTCACATCACCGAAGAATTCGCTGTCGAAACTGCTGTCGAATTCTGCGTCGGTGAATGTATAGGCGAGAGAAATGGGGAACGAGAATGTGTCGGAGGCGCGTGGCTCGGTCGCTATCGAGAATTCCAGGCCCTGAACCGTTACCGCACCGCCATTAAACTGATCGCCGATATCACCGGTGGTGCAGCCCACGGATTGGGTGCAGTTGCCAAGCAGATTGGAATAGTCGTTGTAGAAGCCAATGGCAGAAACCTGGATTTCGTCGGTCCGATAACGCACCCCCGCCTCGTAATTCCAGCTTTTCTCGGCGCGCGCGTCGGGGTTGCCCGGTCCGGGAGGGGAGAAGCCGCGCGACACTCCTGCCAGCAGGATTGCATCGCCCATTTCGTAAGTAGCGCCCAGAGCAGGTAGCCACTGGTCGATATTGGTCCGGCGAACGCGGGTAGGACCGGTGGATCGATCCGGGTCCGATCCGGCATAGTCCAATCGGGTCAAATCGATCCCTTCATACCTCAAGCCAGGTGTCAGCGTGAGCGCGCCAATCTCGATCCGGTCTTCTATGTAGAAGGCGATGGCCGTCGCTTTCGCCTCCCGGTTAGCCTGCTGGCCGATATCGGTCTGACGCTCAAAGACCAGCTCGCCACGAATCTGGGAGTAGAATTCCTCGTTTTGCAGCCGGTCCTCCTCATCCTCGTGATAGCGGACCGACACCGCAAGATTGTGGCGTAATGCGCCAGTCTCGAACGGCCGTTCCAGTGAGATCTGAGCGCCTTCGCTACGATAGACGCGATTGTTGTTGCGGATGCGGACTGCACCGCTCGCAGTGTCGGCTCCGCGCAGAATGCCGAGTGCCTCGGCATTGTCATCGGGGCTATTGAACACCGATTGAATCGAATCGAAGCTACCGTCTCCATCGAAGTCGATATCCTGCAGTTTTGACCAGCTGCGACTGAAGTCATTGCGATACAGCGTGGCGGTTATTCTCGTTTCGTCGGCAAATGATAGCGTGCCGATGACGCGATATTGGTCATGCTCTCCGGTGAAAACGTCGCGCTGGCTAGCGGCGTAACGGCGATAGGGATCTGCCGCGAAGTCGGCATCGGCCAAGCCAAGATAGGTCTCATTGGCTTCAAGGTCCGATCGACCATAGACAAACTCCAGTCGCGCTTCGACAGGCGCATCCGGTGCGGTGTGAACAGCAAAACGCCCACGGTAATCCTGTCGCTCGAAGCCAGTGTCCGCGTCTGGAAACCCATCAATCGTTTTGAAGCCGTCGCCGCCCTGCTGATAGGTTTCGATCAGCGCTCCGACATAGTCGGTGTCACCGCCGATCCAGGCCTGCCCCTGATAGTAGCCCCGCGAACCGTATTGGCCTGATGCGTAGCCTGCCAATTCGTCGGTCGGAATATCGGTCGACCGAAAATTGACCGCTCCGCCAATCGTACGGGGGCCATAGCGGATAGCAGCAGCGCCTTTCGTAACCTCGACCGCTTGCATGCGTCCGATGGCCGGGAAATAGTAAGCGGACGGAGCGGCATAGGGAGCAGGCGCAATCAGAACGCCGTCTTCCATTAGAGTAATATTGCTTGAGCGTTCGACCGGACTGCCGCGCAAACCGATGTTCGGGAACAGGCCGAACCCATCTTCTTCCTGCGTATTAACGCCGGGAACCTGCCGCAGGACGCGGTTTACGTCGCCGTGATCGAACCGGCGCAAATCCTCGGTGTCGATCAGATCGGCCGAGCCCGCGATGCGATAGGGATCAATTCGGCCGCCGATCACGATGATAGATCCGCTCGTATTATCTTCGCGGTCGTCCGCAATTTGCTCGGCTCCGCTCTTTTCGCTCTCAGGCCCGGTATGTTCCTGGGCCAAGGCAGGGGCGGAGAGGGCGATCGCCAAGGACGAGACGGCGGCACGGTACATAAACACTTCCTATTCTCCGGGTTTGGAGACCGCTCCCTACCTTTCTTGCAAATGACTCGCAAGAGCAAAAAGCCTTTTCGAGGTTTTCCGTAGCGGTTAAATTTGCGGTGATGCAGTGTAAGCTGTCAGCTATCTGCGGAATGCATTTCGTGGGGCTATTGGCCGCTCTCCTGCGCTCGACCATCCCAAGCGCGTCGGCGGATCTACCCGTCCTTGTATCCAAGCAATCGCAGAGCATTGAACACGACCAGCAAAGTCGATCCCTCATGTGCTATGACTGCCGGGCCGATACCCAGGCCGAAGATCGTCGCCGGAACGAGGATCGCCACGATGCCCAAACTGACATAAACGTTCTGCCTGATTATCGCGCGCGATTTGCGCGAGAGCCCGACAGCAAACGGAAGGTGGCGAAGATCGTCAGCCATCAGGGCGACATCGGCTGTTTCAAGCGCGACGTCCGATCCTGCCGCGCCCATTGCGATGCCAACGGTAGCCTTAGCCATCGCTGGCGCATCGTTTACGCCATCGCCGACCATTGCAACTTTCGCTTCGCGGCTGAGCGCGTCGATCATATCGACCTTATCCTGCGGCATCAGATCGCCGATGGCCTCATCAAGACCAACCTCTTGGCCGATTGCCTCCGCCACTTTGGTGTGGTCGCCGGAAATCATCAGCATCCGCTCGATCCCCAATGAGCGCAGCTCTGCAAGCGCCTCTCTTGCACCTTCACGCGCCGTATCCATCAAACCGATGACGCCCAAGTCGCGATTACCGAGACGCACCGCCATCGTTGTTCGGCCTTGCTCGCGCAGCCGGGCAATTGCATCTGCCGCCGCAATGTCTAGTGGCTCGATCCCGTCAGCTCCGAACATCTCGGCCTTACCGATCCACGCGGTTTCACCGTTCAGCTGGGCGGTCACGCCTCGACCTGTGAGGCTTTTCAGATCGGAGGCTTTCGCGAAGTCCTGGCCCTCTAGCCGGTCCAAGCCGTCGCGGACAACGGCCTGCGCCAAAGGATGATCGCTCAAGCGTTCGACAGCAACAGCGACCGACAGCAATTGCTCTTCAGATGCAGCGCCGATGGGAATCACATCCGTGATGCGGGGCTCGCCTTCGGTAAGCGTCCCTGTCTTGTCGAAAGCCATAGCCTTCAGCGTGCCGAGATCCTCGAGCGCCGCGCCGCCTTTTATGAGCACTCCGCCGCGCGCAGCGCGCGCCACGCCGGAAAGGACCGCGCTCGGTGTGGCAATGGCCAATGCGCATGGGCTTGCTGCAACCAGCACGGCCATCGAACGGTAGAAGCTCTCACTGAAAGGCTCGTCAATCACGAGCGGGGCGAACAGCAGCAACACGGCCAGCACCAGCACCAGCGGCACGAATATTCGTTCGAACTTGTCGGTCATGCGCTGTGTGGGAGAGCGCTCAGTCTCCGCCGTCGCCACCAGCTCGGCCACCTTGCTGAGTGTGCTCTCGCTCGCTTTGCGCGTGACTTCGATCTCAAGCGCGCCGCTACCATTGATCGTGCCTGCGAACACTTGCGATTGGGCCGCGATTGCCGTGGTGTTTTGTCGAGCTATTGCCCGATCGGAAACCGGTCGCTTGTCCACGGGCATGCTTTCACCGGTGACGGGTGCCTGATTGATCGCAGATTGGCCATCGATAACGAAACCGTCAGCCGCAAGGCGCTCGTTAGGCCTCACAAGCACCACATCTCCGACCACCATTTCCTCCACCGGCACAGTAACTTGTTCGCCAGCGCGCAGCAGCGTGGCTGTGTCGGGAGCAAGCTCCGCCAGCGCATCGATGGCACGCTTGGCGCGGCCCATCGCATAATTTTCGAGCGCATGACCGATACTGAACAAGAACAGTAGCAGAGCGCCTTCGGCGAATTCCCCTAGGATCGCTGCGCCGGTCGCAGCGACCAGCATCAGGGAATCGATCTTGAACTTGCGTGCCCGCGCGTTGTCGATCGCTTCCTTGAGGGTATAGAAACCCCCGAAGAAATAGGCAGCTACGTAACACGCTAGCGGGGTCCAATCTGGACCACTCTCGACCAGCTTTTCAATGGCGAAGCCAACCGCGAGGAAAGCACCGGATAGCAAAGCGAATATGAGTTCGGTGCGTTCCCCGAAGATTCCGCCATGGGCATGTTCGTGAGCGGCACCATTCGGTGGGCCTGATGTTTTGTCGTTCAACTTCGTTTCCAATGATTGTCGTTAGATATGCATTCCCTGGCCTAGCAGGACCAAAGCGGCTTCCTTGATCGATTCCGGTAAAGTCGGGTGCGCATGTACTGTGAGCGCCAGATCTTCGCTGGAACCGCCGAACTCCATCGCCACCACAGCCTCGTGAATTATACTCCCCGCCTCAGGACCCACGATATGAATACCGAGCAGCCGGTCGCTGTTGGCGTCAGCGAGAATTTTTGTGAGGCCGCGAGTGTCGCCATTGCAGCGAGCTCTGCTGTTAGCAGAAAATGGAAATGTACCGCTTTTGTAAGCGATGCCTTGCGCCTGAAGCTCTTCTTCAGTCTTTCCAACGCTCGCGACCTCCGGAGAGGTGTAAATCACCGAAGGGACTGTATTGTAGTCCACTCCCGGATATTGGCCCGCAAGGCCTTCCGCGCATCGCACACCATCAAGGGTCGACTTGTGCGCCAGCATCGGTCCCGGAATGACATCACCAACCGCGAAGATGTTTGCGACATTGGTCTCGAACCTTGGCCCGACCGGAATCCTTCCCCGCTCGTCAAGTTCAACACCAACGACATCAAGACCCAAGCCAGCTGTGTAGGCCTGACGTCCAATGGAAACGAGAAGAGCATCGGCGGTGATCTGATCGACATCACCGCCGTCAACGGTTTCGCAACTTATCTTGACCTTCTTACGCGCGCGCTCGGCGCCCGTGACCTTTGTGCCGAAACGGAATTCCAGCCCTTGCTGGCGCAAGAGTTTCTCAAACTCTCGCGCGATTTCGCGGTCCATTGAAGGGACTATTCCTTCAGCATATTCGATGACTGTGACCTTGGCTCCAAGCCGCCGCCACACCGAGCCAAGCTCCAAGCCGATGTATCCGGCTCCCACGACGACAAGATGCTCGGGCACTTCCTGCAGTTCTAGGGCACCGGTAGAAGAAAGGATCCGCTCTTCATCGATGTCCACGCCCGGCAGCCCAGCGACTTCCGAACCTGTCGCGATGATAATCGCGCGCTTTGCAGTCAGCAATTGCGTGCCACCAGCGGCCAGGTCAACGCGGACGGTATCGTTTGCCTCGAATTTGGCACTTCCCTCAATCCGCTCCACGCCATTTTTCTTGAGCAGATATTGAACGCCTTTGGTCAGCTTTTCGACAACGTCCGATTTTCGGGCGAGCATCTTGTCCAGTTTGAGCGAGACGTCGCCGATTTCAATACCGTGCTCTTCAAAGCCCGAACGGGCTTCGGCCAGCAGATTCGATGATTGCAGCATGGCTTTTGAAGGTATGCAACCCACGTTGAGGCAGGTTCCTCCAAGAGTGGACCGTCGCTCAATACAGGCGACCTTCATTCCCAATTGCGCAGCCCTCATTGCAGCCGGGTAGCCGCCTGTGCCTGCGCCAATCACGATGACATCATACCTATCGGTCAAGGATCGTCCTTTCTTGAGTGCGTTTCGTTACTATTGTGCCGCCGAACCGAGTTCCGAGCCCCGGTCCGAATTTTGCTGTGCCGCTTGATCGACATCTGGTGAGGTTTGTAGGGCAGACCCGGCTCAGTGCTCATGCCGCGCTCCTGCGTGCGGGGCGCGAGTTGCCCTATGATCCGCTATCAGACCCGGTTCGCACTCGGTCTCCTGACAAGGCTCCAAGGTTGCGTGCTGAATATGGAAATCAGCGGCGAGCTGTTCCTTCACGCGGCTCTTCAGGTTCTCGAATGCCGCCAAAGTGTCCGCCTCGAGAACAAGGTGAGCTTCAAGGGCGCGAGCATGTTCGCCCAGATTCCAGACATGGAGATGATGAACGCTCCTCACACCATCCTGCTCCTCCAGCGCTTTGACGATCCGGTCGAATTCGACATCGTCGGGCACGGCGCCCATCAGCAGCCGGACAGTTCGGGGCATCAGGGTTATTCCCTGCCAGATTACATAACCCGCGATGATCAGGGTGATTACGAGGTCGGCGATGTAGAAATCATACAACAGGATCAGAACGCCAGCGACGATCACACCCACCGATGCCAAAGCATCGGAGACATTGTGCAGGAAGGCGGCCTTCATGTTGATACTGTCATGCGATCCCCGATAAACAATGAAAGCAGTGACAAGATCGATCACCAAGGCGATGCCGGCCACCCAGATCACGGTCCACCCTTCGATCGGTTGGGGTTCGGCAAACCGGTTGATTGCTTCGACCAACAGGTAGAAACCGATGATCAACAGTGTCGTGAGATTTATTAGCGCTGCGACAACCTCCCCCTGCGCATACCCAAAGGTCATCAGCTTGTCGGCGGGCCGACGACCGATCCGTCGAGCAAACCAAGCCAGACCGAGCGCAGCTGCATCGCTGAAATTATGCAGCGCGTCAGCAATCAGCGCGAGCGACCCCGAAACGATACCACCAATGATCTGCGCGACCGTTAGCAGGACGTTAATCGCCACCGCAAAGATAAGCTGGCGATCGCTTAGATTTTCCTCGCCGTGACTATGTCCTCCATGGCTGTGGCCCGCATGCTCGGAATCTGCTCCCATTACTCTTCTCCTCTTGACGCGCGCTTCGCATCATTTGAGGCTGGGCCTACGACATGCTGCCGCAGCCTAATGTCAGCTTCGGTGGAATCGAAAGCCGCTTCCAACCCTGCAATAAGGAAGCACGCACCAATGAAACCGCTAATGACAGCAATCAGGGCTGCAGTCCCATTTCTAATTGCGTCATGAGAATCAGCACTTATGGTCCGCACGGCCATGGCAAGCAGCAGTCCAGCATTCATTGCCAATATTGCCGGAGCAAAAATGCTTACAGTATTTCGAAGCAAGATATAGGCTACTAACGCACCGAGGATCGCAGGCAGCGTGAGCGCCAGAAGATAGGCAATGCGGCTCATGCGGGACAAGCCATTCTCTCGGCTTTCAGCTGTTATCCGGTATCCTTCGGGGAGGTTTGCAAATGCCAACACCACAGCAAGAAAGGAGGCCAGCGCCCACGATACTGGCGCAACCGAACCGATGACGAAACCGAAGCTCAATTGCCGTGCCGCCGCAGAGGTGGTAGCCACATAGCGGCTAGAACGATTACCTTTCACATCGTCGCGATTACCGGTTATTTGCTCGGCTTGCTGCTGCCTCCTCCATCGGCCCAGCGCAAAGATCACCAGATAGATCCCACTTCCTCCAGCAAGCGCGGATGTCAACGACCACATGTCCAACCCTTCGCGCGCACGAGGTATGAGTTCGGTGGCAACGACCGCGATCAGCAGGCCCGATGAAGCAAGTAGAGCGAAACGAAGAGGGCGGAAGCCAGCATCCCTGAACTCCGCAAGCAAGCCGCCAACAAACAGCGCTACGTTTACCCCGATCACCAGCAACAGGACATGAGTTCTACCTTGCGAAGCCGTAATGAGATCCATTAATGTCAATCGCTCCCTTCACCGTGAACGGTGTCCTTTTCGTCATGGGAGTCCATATGCGCGTCGCGAAGTATCTCGATGCCGCCGTAGATCGCTATGCAGGCCACACCGATACCGACGACGAGATCGGGCCAGTTCGATCCGGTGAAAAACACTATGATACCCGCTATGATAATTCCGCCGTTCGAAACGAAATCATTCAGGCTGAACGTGGTGGCCGCACGTAAATTGACATCTTTGTTCTGCAAACGTTTCAGCAGAAAAAGACACCAAAGGTTCACCGCACCGGCAACCAGCGCCATCACCATCATGACGCCGCCGATCGGATCCGAACCCTCCATGAAGCGCCGGATGGCATCGAGAATCACACCGCCTGCGAACACAAGCAACATGACCCCGGAAAAACGCGCGGCTCCGCGCTTCCAGACCCGGGAGCGGGTGAGGGCAAGCAGGCTCAATGCATAAACGATCGCGTCCGACGAATTGTCGAGCCCATTGGCAATCAGCGCGTTGGAATCGCCGATTACCCCGGTTATGAAAAACCCTATCGCAATCGCCACATTGAGCCAGAAAACGATCCATAGAGTGCGGCGCTTTTCGGCCGAATCGAGATTGAGTTCTCCTTCGCCGCTCATGATACATCTCCGTCTTCACGTACCCAGCTTTCGGCAGCACCGCGCTCAGCGGTTGTGAAGAACTTCATCTTGGCGCGAAAGAGCGGATCGAAAAGCTTCGTACCCCACTCTTCCCACTTGCGGTCGCCCACGATCGCGATCCTGCCGAAGCTGTCCTTGTGCTTCACGTCGAACTTGAGGTCGCGCCAGAGACCGCCGAGATCCCAACCCGAAAAGTCCGACATAAGGACAATCAACATTGGAACCGTTCCGGCTTTCTGCGCCGCGATCCGCTCAAAAATCGGCACGAACCGATCATAGTCGGCAGATTCAAGTGTGCCTCCGGCAGTGATGGTTATCAGGCCGGCCCGTTCTTCTATCCTAAGCATGTTCAACTCCTTTCCTCAGTCAAACAACGACGGACGTATGGTCGGGGTCCAAGACCAGCGACCTTGAAACAGTGCAGCTATTCTTTTCGGGAAGATTTGACGCATGCTTTATCAATGTTGGCTTGGCCCGGAGGGTGCCTTCAGAGCATCAGCCGGACACCGGTGAAAGATGCGAGCCACACCGCGGTAATTCCTCGTATCCAACCGCTCGGCCGTGCGTCTCTCGACAGTCAGGTGACGCATGGACATCGCACTGGCATGCCCTTCGAAGGGCATATGCGCATGGGTGTAGGCAATCGCTTCGCCTTCATCCCGCCAAATGCCGACTGCGGATGGCTGTCCATCGGGCAACTCGACTTCCGCATAGAACCCGTCCGCGAAGAACACCCAGGCTGGGCCTGTATTACACGAGGGCTGATCGCCAAGGCTCCAGACGCCAGCAATCGGATCGGATTGCTGGGCATAGGCAGGCCCAGCCAGTCCAAACGCGATCAGCGGCAGGACAAGCAATTTCGCAAGCTTCCTCATCGGTTTTCCCTTCATGTAATTTCGCCCAGCTCGCGCTGCTCATCGCGCGTGACGTTGCGGCGCAGGCGGTCCCACCATTTTTCGCGCCAGCTGCGCTCATCATCAGAGCGGTGCAGCACGAGGCGGGCGATCGCGGGCAGAACGAACAGAGTCAGCGCCGTTGCGGTGATCAGTCCGCCGATGACCACCGTAGCCAAAGGACGCTGTACCTCTGCGCCTGTTCCAGTGGCGATCGCCATGGGCACGAAGCCGAGCGAGGCCACCAGCGCGGTCATCAGTACCGGTCGCAGGCGCGCGAGCGCGCCATCGGCAATCGCCTCGTCGAGCGGCATCCCGTTCTCGAGGCGCTGCCGGATCGCGGTCATCATGACGAGACCGTTGAGCACCGCCACGCCGGAAAGCGCGATAAAACCGACCGCTGCAGACACCGAGAATGGCAAGCCGCGCAGCGCGAGCGCGAACACGCCCCCGGCCAAGGCCATTGGGATGGCGCTGAACACCGCCAGGGCCGGAACCCATCCTCCCAGCGCCATGAACAGCAACAGCAGGACAAGCGCGAAGCAGACCGGCACGACGATTGCGAGGCGTGCCTGAGCCGCTTGCAGGTTCTGATATTGGCCGCCCCACTCGATGAAGGATGCTGGTGGTAGATCGACCTCGGTCGAGACACCTTCCTGCGCTTCCTCGACAAAAGAGCCGAGATCGCGCTCGCGAACGTTGGCCGAGACGATCACAAGCCTTCGGCCCTGCTCTCGCCGAACCTCGGCAAGGCCATCGACAACTTGGAAATCGGCCAATGTTCGCAGTGGAACCGTGACACCGTTATCAAGCACGATGGGGAGCGCGCCGAGCTGGTCGAAATCGTCGCGCGTCGCATCCTCGAGGCGCACGACAACATCGAAACGGCGATCGCCCTCGAACACCAGTCCTGCTGGCCGCCCGCCGAGCGCGATCGCAACCGACTGAGCCACCTCTTCGACGGTCAAACCATATCGCGCAATAGTCGGGCGATCGAAGGCGATGTCGAGCGTCGGAAAGCCCGTCACCTGCTGCACCTTCACATCGGCTGCGCCTTCGACTCCGCGCAGCACACCCGCGACCTCGCCCGCCGTTTCGGTCAATGCGGTAAGGTCGTCACCGTAGAGCTTGACCGCGACATCGCCGCGCACACCGGCGATCAGCTCGTTAAAACGTAGCTCGATTGGCTGGCTGAACTCGTAGAGATTGCCGATCAGGCCGCCGAGCGCAGTTTCCATCTCCTCTACCAGCTCATCCTTCGACAAATCCGGATCGGGCCATTCGTCACGAGGCTTCAGAATGACATAGGCGTCCGAAGCATTGGGCGGCATTGGATCGCTGGCGACTTCGGCCGTGCCCGTCCGTGAGAACACAAGATCAACTTGGGGAAACTCTTCGAGCCGGTCTTCGACCCGCCGCTGCATCGCCAGCGAGCGTTCGAGCGATGTCGAGGGGATCCGCAAAGATTGCACCGCGATGTCGCGTTCATCGAGCTGCGGCGTAAACTCGCTGCCCAGAAACCCGAACACAAAAACCGCTGCTGTGAAGATACCAACCCCGGCACCAATCATCGGCCAAGGCCGCGCAATGGCCTTGCGCACGGCGGGACCGTAGCGCTCTTTGGTCCAGCGAATGGGCTTCACCTCCTTTTCGGTCAGCTTCTTGTTGAGCAGCACCGCGATCATCGCCGGAACGAAGGTCAGTGACAGCACAAAAGCAGAAGCTAAAGCGAGCATCATTGTAATGGCCATTGGCGAAAACGTTTTGCCTTCGACACCAGTGAAGGTGAGCAATGGAGCAAAAACGAGGAAAATGATTGCCTGCCCATAAACGGTAGGCTTGATCATTTCCTGGGCCGCGAGGCGTGTTTCAGTCAGCCGCTCGCCCAAAGTGAGCAATCGGCCTTCTCCATGCTGTCGCGCAGCAAGCCGGGCGACGCTGTTCTCAACGATGATGACTGCACCATCGACGATCAGGCCAAAGTCCAGCGCCCCGAGACTCATCAGATTGCCCGAGACACCAAGCCGGTTCATGCCAACCGCTGCCATCAGCATCGAAACGGGAATTACCAGAGCTGTAATGATCGCTGCCCGGATATTGCCGAGCAGCAGAAACAGCACCGCGATTACGAGCAATGCGCCTTCGAGCAGGTTCTTCTCTACGGTGGAGATCGTCGCATCGACCAGCGAGGACCGGTTATAAACGATCTCGGCCACAACGCCGTCGGGGAGCGATGCACGGACCTCGTCGAGCCGTTCGGCAGCACCGGCTGCGACGGTGCGGCTGTTCTCGCCAGCGCGCATCAACACGGTTCCCACCACCGCCTCTTCACCGTTCAGTGAAGCAGCACCGGTTCGCAGG
>CAJXSN010000023.1 GCA_913060895.1 uncultured Sphingomonadaceae bacterium | reverse complement strand
ATCTACACAGAGTAGATCGTCGGCAGCGTCAGATGTGTATAAGAGACAGGTGCAACACGGGTCCGTACATCGTGTTCTTCAACTGGGATCAGTCGGATATCACGCCGGAAGCAGCAACGATCCTCAACAACGCGGTTTCGGCATACGCCAATTGCGGCACGGCTTCGGTCATGCTTGCAGGCCACACCGACCGTTCGGGTTCCGTGCAGTACAACATCGGCCTGGCCGAACGTCGTAACGCATCGGTCACCGACTACCTTACCGGTCGCGGTGTTCCCGGAGCCCGTATCAGCGGCGAAGCGTTTGGTGAAAGCCAGCCGCGCGTCCCGACTGCCGACGGTGTTCGCGAACTGCAGAACCGCCGCGTCGAGATCACTTACGGTCCGGGTTCGGGCATGTAAGTTTCGCGACAAGCGAGAAAATATCGGAAGGGGCCGGAGCAATCCGGCCCCTTTTTCGTTGGTAGGACATATCTTTCATCGAAGGAGCATCCCAATGACCGACACCCGGCCCACAACCGCCACAGCAACAGCCACCCGTATTGGGATGATTGCAGCGTCAACCATCGCGCTGTCTGCATGCCAATCAATCGATCAGATCCCGACCGAACGTGTCGCCTCCGCCCGGATGATGTTGGCCAATGGCGTTCCGGCCGGCACCGCACAACTGGTAGCAAATGGCGACAATCTGAGCCTTGCTCTGGCCGCAACGGGCATCACGCCTGGCGAGCATGGATTTCATTTGCACACTACAGGTGAATGCAAACGGCCCGACTTCAAATCGGCAGGCGGACACCTCAATCCTCTAGACGAAGGACATGGTCTGGACGATGATGACGGAAGTCATCTGGGCGACTTGCCCAATCTTCTGGTCCCTGCTTCCGGCACGGTCACGACGACTGTCGATCTGCGCGGTAGCCGTGCCCAGATCGAGGATTACATCTTCGACGACGACGGTACTGCGGTTATGATCCATGCGGACCCCGACGATGGTATCAGCGACCCTGCCGGCAATGCCGGTCCGCGGATTGCCTGCGGAGTTCTGAAGCGCGGCTGAGAGCTTATACGTCCTCGCCTGCGGCACGGGCCCGCTCGATAAGCGTCCTCTCGGCTTCCGGAACGCTGCGATAGGCAATGAACAGCAGCACCAGCCCGATCGGCACGGCTATCAGCAGGCTCAGCCCTCCGGTCGAGAGACTGTTCGTCACCGTGGAAACCTGCCCTGCCATGTACGGGCCAAGCGCAAGGCCGACCAGCGTAGTCGACAGGAAGAAGGTCGCCGTCGCTGTTCCCCGCATCCGGGGCAGAACCAGATCCGTCATTGTTGCGGCCGCTGCACCAAGAGCCGAACTGCCAAACAGCGACTGCAGGAAAGCCGCGATATAGAAAACGGTCGCGCTTTCGGTTGTGAACATCAGGAACAGGAACGGCGCCGCTCCGACGAGCCCGAACGCGACCACCAGAAGCCTTCCGGCAGGGTTTCTTTGACGCAGATAGTCTGCGACCCGGCCACCCATAATAACCCCGAGAAATCCGCCAAGCGCGCCTGGTCCACCGATCCACCAGCCCGCTGTCGAGGGAGCTTCCTCCAATATGCGGATGGCGTAAGGCGCTGCCCAGAAAGACGCCGCATATGACATGAATGAGACCATCCCGTAACCAAGGATGGTCGTCAGAAACGCGGGCGTGCCCCAGATTAGCTTGAAGGCGGGCGCATCACGCCGCTTCAGAGTCGAGGCCCAAGAGAAAATGGCATAATAGCCAATGCCGACCGCGCCCCATTGCTGATAGTTATCGGTTGCGATCGCCAAAGTATAAGCGATCCCGCCAATAACAATCGCTCCTGCCAGATTCGTGATGATACCCCGAACCCCGCCCTGGGCAGCCCCGATCAAAGTGAAAGGCGGAATCACTGCGATCAGTTCGCGGCCAAATCCACGGAACGGATCCTTCGCCTGCGGTGTTACAATCCCTTCGCTCTGACCCCTCAGCGGCTCACGCAATGTAAAGACGAGACAGGCAAGAACAATGCCCGGCAGGCCAACGGCAACAAAGGCTGCCTGCCAACCGGCCAGCCCGAAGGGTGCATCGACCGGATAAGCCTCGTTCCAACGCTCGACGATGGCCCCGCCGATCAGCAAGGAGATACCACCCCCAATGTACAGGCCGGACGAATATATCGCGAGTGCGGTCGCGCGGATTTTCTTCGGAAACCAGTCCGAAATCAATGAATAGGCGCTCGGGCTGGCCGTTGCTTCACCCACGCCCACACCGATGCGAGCGACGCTCAGGACAGTGAAGTTTTTGGCAAAGCCGGACAGGGCTGTGAAGGCCGACCAGATGAACAGACCGGCTGTCATCAGCCGGACGCGGTGCCAGTTATCTGCCAGTTTGCCCAGCGGAATGCCGAACAAGGCGTAAAATACACCAAACGCCGTTCCGTAAAGAAAGCCGATCTGGTCGTCGCGCAAACCGAGATCGGCCTTGATGTCCTCAGCCAGGATCGAAATGATATTACGGTCGACGAAGTTCAGAACATAAACGATGACCAGAATACTGAGGGCGTACCAGCTGTAGGCCGGAACTTTTTCATCGGATTCCGGCACCTCAACCTGGTTCGTCTCAGCCGTCAAAAAACATCTCCCGGTAATCCAGCCCCGACTTCCGGGTGCCCATTTTATGCGTTGTTGCCGTAAACCGTTCCATCCACAAGTCCGGCTTGCTCAAAACCTTTTTTTCGCAGGCGGCAACTGTCGCACGCCCCGCAGGCGCGGCCATCGGGAAGCGGATCGTAGCATGACCAACTCCACGCCGGATCCAGGCCCAACCGGTGCGTCTCACTGGCAATGTCCGCCTTGGTCATGTGCTGCAGCGGGGCGTGAATGGTGAACGGCATGCCTTCCACCCCGCTTTTCGTGCCCAACCGCGCAGTCTCCGCAAAACTGGCGATAAATTCAGGGCGGCAATCGGGGTAGCCCGAATAATCGAGTGCATTCACGCCGATGAAGATGTCGTTCGCACCGCTTGCCTCGGCAAAGGCCGTGGTCAAAGCGAGGAAAACGAGATTGCGGGCCGGCACATACGTGACGGGGATATCATCGCCCACCCCGCCCTTTGGAACATCGATATCATCGGTCAGCGCCGACCCACCGAAGCTACGCAGGTCCAGCGCAATTTCGCTATGTTTGGCGACATTCAACTTGTCGACAATCAGGCGAGCAGATTCCAGCTCCCGGACATGCCGCTGTCCGTAATCGATGGTCAGGGCATAAACGCGAAAACCCTGTTCACGGGCCAACGCGGCGGTAACCATCGAATCGAGTCCGCCCGAAAGCAGAACAACGGCAGCGGGAGTTCTGGTCGTGCTCATTCCTGTCCGGCTAGCCCAACCGGACGGCCGCCCCAAGCCTTAAATACCGGGCCCGGCTATCAAGCGCCGAGGGTGAAGACCTGCGAGCAAAAAGCGCAGTCGACCAGAATCTTTCCCTCATCGTTGCGCATCTCGTCCAGCTCCTCTTTGGCGAAGCGGGAAATGACCGTTTCGTAATGCTCGGCGGTGCAACGGCATCCGCGCGAAAGCGGCTGCCCCTCCATCACCCGAACCTCTTCCTCTTCATGGAAAAGGCGCCAGACAATGGCCTCCATCGATAGATCGGGATCAAGCAATTCCTCGTCCCGCACACTCCCGCCGAGGATCGCAACGTGCGCCCATTGCGGATGGTCGAGCCGCACATGCAGACGTTCACGTCCGACCTCGCCCTGCGGCATATGCTGGATCAGAATGCCGCCCGCCCGGGTGCCATCGACCCCAGAGGTTACAGCAGTCCGAATCAGAGTGGGAAGCTGCTGGGACTGAACAAAATAGGATTCGCACGCAGCGCTTAGCGATTCGCCATCCAGCGGAACGATGCCCTGATACCGGCCGCGTTCGTCATTCATATCGAATGTGATCGCAAGATGGCCTGTGCCGAACAGCGCCGCCAAGCCGGGTTCCGGGCCCAGATCTAACACCTGTTCCGCATCGAAATCTGCGTAGCCACGCAATTCACCGCCCCGGTAATCGCACACCAACAGGCGCACTGCGCCGCCCTTTGCCTGCGCCTGCAGCGTCATCTGCCCGTCGCCCTTGTTGATGGTACCACCGATCAGCGCGGCAATGACCAGCGCCTCACCCAGCAAGCGGGTAACAGCGGGCGGATAGGCATGGGCGGACAATATAACATCGACGACATCGTCCAGACGCACTGCGCGCCCAAGCGCGTCCCGCGCAGGCAGGGTGAAGCCCATCAGGCTATCGGAATAGGTCTCGGTAACTTTTGGCATGCGCGCGATATGGGGATTATCCGCTGCGCTGCCACCCTGTCCGCAGTTGTGCCGCGATTACAATTGTCCGAACACCCAGCGCAGGATGGATTTCTGCCCGTGAAGGCGGTTTTCCGCTTCATCGAATACGACCGATTGCGGCCCCTCGATAATATCCTGGGTGACTTCATCCCCGACATGAGCAGGTAGGCAATGCAGGAACAGCGCGTCCGGTTTGGCCTGCGCCATCAGGGCCGCGTTGACCTGAAACGGATGCATTGCCGCAAGCTTGGCCTCCGCATGGTCCTGCCCCATCGATACCCATGTGTCGGTAACGATGACATCTGCGCCATTGGCCGCCTCCGCCGCATCCTGCGTCACATCGATCCGCGCGCCACCAGCCCGCGCGATGGCGATAAATTCCGGGTCAGGCTCATATCCCGCAGGGCAGCCGATCCGGACATTGAACTTCATCAGACCCGCTGCCTCAAGAACCGAATGCAGCACATTATTGCCATCGCCCAGCCACGCGATTTCCAGACCGGGCAGCGCTTTGCCATGCTCGATCAGAGTCAGCAGGTCTGCAACGATCTGGCACGGGTGGCTGCGATCGGTCAGACCATTGATGACAGGGACCGTGGCATTGGCCGCCAGTTCCTCGATCTTGGCGTGATCGTCCGTGCGGATCATGATTGCATCGACCATCCGGCTGAGCACCCGTGCGGTGTCGGCAATGCTTTCCCCGCGGCCCAGCTGCATACTGCCTGCTTCCATGATAATCGCGCTACCACCCAGTTGCCGCATCGCCATGTCGAAACTGACGCGCGTGCGGGTGGAGCTTTTCTCGAAAATCATCGCCAGCACATGGCCTGCCAGCGGTGCGTCGGCATCCGGTTTGCCCTTGGCCCAGTCACGGCGTGCAGCCTTGCGATCTATCGCATCACCGATCATCGCGGCAATCGCATCCCCGCCGGCATCCGAAAGGTCGAGAAAATGCCGAACTGTCATCAGGCGGCCTCAGGAATGACGTAGCTTGCCGCGCCGGCCGACAATTTATCGAAAAACTCTTCGATTTCCGCATCGCCTATCACCAGCGGTGGCAGAACCCGCAGCGTCTGATCGCCTGCCGCGACCATCAGAAGCTGATGATTGTCGCGCAGATGGACGAAGAACGGACGGCTTTCGACCTTCATGCGGATGCCCAGCATCAGGCCCTTACCCCGGACCAAATCGAACAGGTCTGGATAATTGCCGATGAACTGCTCCAGCCGCGTACGGATGCGTTCGCCCTTCTCGGTCACTTCGGCAAGAAAGGCTTCATTGGCGACGGCGTCCAGAACCGCCTTGCCCGCCGCCATAGCCAGCGGGTTGCCGCCATATGTGGACCCGTGGGCACCAAAGACCATGCCGCGCGCCGCCTTCTCCGTCGCAATGCAAGCCCCAAGCGGGAAACCGCCGCCAATGCCTTTGGCCGTTGCGAGAATGTCGGGCTCGATGCCGTAATGCTCGTGCGCGTAGAGCTTGCCCGTGCGGGCAACGCCGCACTGCACTTCGTCCAATACCAGCATCAGGTCGTTTTCGTCGGCCAGTTGGCGCAGACCGGTCATAAATTCCTGAGTTGCCGGGCGAATACCACCCTCGCCCTGTATGGGCTCGACCAGAAAGCCCGCAGTCCGCTCGTTCACCAGCCGCTTTACCGCATCGAGATCGTTAAAATCGCAATACACAAAGCCGTCCAGAAGCGGGCGGAACCCCTCATGCATCTTGGTCTGGTTGCTGGCACTGATCGTAGCCATGGTACGGCCGTGAAATGCTTGCTTGAAGGTAATCAGTTCGGTCCGGTTTGCGTCGCCATCATCGTGCTGGTGATAGGACCGGGCGGTCTTTATCGCCGTCTCGACCGCTTCCGCACCGGAATTGCAGAAAAACACTGTATCGCCGAACGTGTGATCGACCAGCTGCTGCGCCAGACCTTCACCCTGCGGGCTGCCATAAAGGTTGGACACATGCATCAGCGTTTCCGCCTGGCTCTTGATCGCGCCAATCAGCCCTTCGTGGCTGTGGCCAAGCAGATTGACTGCGATACCGCTGGCAAAGTCGAGATAGCGTGTGCCGTCTTCGTCAATCAGGTGGCAATGTTCTCCGCGTACCGGGCGGACGCCGCAACGGGGATAAACAGGCATAAGCGGTTTGATGGACATCGGCGAAATCCTCGGCACAAGATGAAGGGTCGGCAAAGACAAATGGCGACCCCATCAGGAGCCGCCATTTGCAAAGTATCTAGGCCGTGCCGCACGAGCGGTCAAACGGCCTTCGGAAGGTCATCCGGTATCAGCCTTGCGCAGGCACCAGATTCACCGCCGAATGCTTGCCACGTCGATCGACTTCGAGATCGAATTCGTAGCGTTCGCCTTCATTAATCTGCGACAGGCCAGAGCGTTCGACTGCGCTGATATGCACAAACGCGTCAGGCTGACCGTCATCACGCACAAGGAAACCAAAGCCCTTCATCGAGTTGAAGAACTTGACCGTGCCGGTTGCTTTTTCACCAGTCAGTTCACGCTGGGGCGCACCGCCGCGATCACCGCCGCCGGCAGGAGCTCCGCCGCTTTTCACTTCGACCACATCACCGACAATCTGGATATCCTGCGCCGACACTTTGCCGCCGCGGTCCACCAGATTATATTCCAGTTGCTGGCCTTCGCCCAGCCCGGAAAGACCGGCGCGTTCGACAGCGGAAATATGCACGAAGACATCTTCGCCGCCGGTTTCCTGCTGGATAAAACCAAAGCCCTTGTCCGAGTTGAAGAACTTTACAGTGCCCTTGCCGGTGCCGACGACCTGTGCGGGCATGCGGCTGAAACCGCCTCCGCCCTGACCGCCACCACCGCCGCGTGGGCCACCGCCACCGCCGCCGCCGAAGCCGCCGCGATCACCGCCACCGCTGTTATAGCCGCCGCCTCCGCCGCCGCCATAACCGCCACGGTTTCCACCACCACCGCCGTAACCGCCGCGATCGCCGCCCCCGCCGTAGTTACCCCGGTCGCCACCGCGATCACCGCCGAAATTGCCGCCTCCACCAAACGGATCGAAGCTGTCTTCGCCAATGTTATCCCGCTTGTCGCGACCTTTGCGACGTCCTCTGTCGTAACCCATAACTTAAGTCGTACCTTGCTCGCCCGCCCGCTCACTAGAAAGGTATGCCCGGGACGGAAACCGGCATACCAGCCTGTGCGAAAGACAGAACCCGGTATCCCGGACCGCCGATTCCCACAGTTATTCGGGTATATGCTTAGCGCAAAACACCTTCCTGCGCGAATAGATTATACAGGAGGGCAATTGCAGGGCAAAAAACATGGTCCGCGCACTTATAAGGAAGTTGTTTTTGCGCGCAGGGCACAGCGTGCTATTCACAGCCCTACTCTGCGCGTTTGTTCGCAGCTTTTTTGGACGGAAACACTTCATGGCCGATTTCAGAACCCTCTCGGACGCCGTTATGGCCAGCCCCCAAATCGCCGCCAGTGATTTGGCAGCAGCGAAGGAGCAAGGCATCACGATGGTGGTCAACAACCGTCCTGACGGCGAATCAGGGGATCAGCCCGATGGCGCGATCATCGAAGCGGCCGCGCGTGAGCTGGGTCTGGAATATCGCGCAATCCCGATCACCTCGGCCGGTTTCAGCCAGCCCCAGGTGGAAGCCATGACGCAAGCTCTGGACGCGGCAGAGGGCAAGGTGCTGGCCTATTGCCGGTCTGGCACACGCTCGACATTCCTGTGGTCGTTGGCGCAGGCGCATGGCGGGATGAAACCGGAAGAGATTGCAGCGGCCGCGGCGAACGCAGGCTACGATGTGTCTCCGATCCGTCCGGCAATCGATATGTTCGCTGGGCGTGCCAGCGGATAATCGCTTCGGCCTTTCTGTTCCAGAACCGCGGCGAATCCGGCAATGCCCCCCATTCTCATCCAGTTTTTTGGATCACTAGCCGCAATCCTGTTTATCGCCTGGCTTGTCCGCCAGATGGGGCTGGGTAGCACCCCCTCCCTCGGCAGTGCGCAAGCCGTGAACACGGCTGCGGGCGAAGTCGAAGATGGCTTTACGCCTGCCGCAATTGCTGTGGACCGCCGCGGGCAGGCCGCACTTGCGCGCGACGGGCAGGGACGCATCATGGTGCTTCGTCCGCATGGCGGACATATTGCAGGGCGCGTTCTAACGGCCGGAGCCTGCGCCGATATTAGCGGCGACCGCCTGACTATCGACTGCGGAGAGCGCCGGTTCGGCTCGGTATCACTGGAATTCGATGGGTCCCGCCCTTGGGCCGATGCAATAAACCGCCTATCCGGAATGGATCGTGCCTGACTTCTCTCCCACCGACTATGCCGTTCCCTGCTTTGTGGCGCTGGTTCTGATTGAAATGATCTGGGCCCGGTTCCGCAGACCGGAAGCGTATGAGCCAAAGGACACTCTGGTCAGCCTCGGCTTCGGCCTGGGCAGCACTGTGGCGGGGGTTCTGTTCGGCGGGGCAGCCATTGCGGTTTTCGCTGGCGCTTATGAATTCCGTCTGCTGACAGTCGGCTGGGAATGGTGGGCGTGGCCGCTGTGTTTCATTCTCGACGATCTTAAATATTACTGGGTCCACCGCGCAGGCCACCGTGTGCGGTGGATGTGGGCGAGCCATGTGAACCACCATTCCAGCCAGCATTACAATCTGTCGACTGCACTGCGGCAAAGCTGGACGGGCGCCTTTACCTTCGGGCTGCTGTTCGCTCTCCCACTTGTCCTGCTGGGCTTTCATCCTGTGATGATTGCTGTCTGCGGCGGGTTCAATCTGATTTACCAGTTCTGGATCCATACAGAGGCCATCGAGCGGATGCCGCGCTGGTTCGAAGCCGTGATGAACACCCCCAGCCACCACCGTGTGCACCACGCCACCAATCCGCGCTATCTGGACCGCAATTATGCCGGTGTGTTTATCGTGTGGGACAAGATGTTCGGCACGTTTGAGGAAGAGACGCAGGAAGAAGAACGCATCCGGTATGGTATC
Source organism: uncultured Sphingomonadaceae bacterium (assembly GCA_913060895.1). Taxonomy (GTDB): domain Bacteria; phylum Pseudomonadota; class Alphaproteobacteria; order Sphingomonadales; family Sphingomonadaceae; genus CAJXSN01. Next base: position 18,865 of record CAJXSN010000023.1, on the reverse strand, counting down.
GTAAAACAGTTGGGCAGCTTCAATTTGCTGTGGGCCGTGTTTCACGAATGGATCGGTATGGCGCAGGATATCTGGCACAGTCCCTGGCGGCATAAACTCTCCTACCTGCTGCGCCCGCCCGGCTGGACTCACGATGGCAGCCGCGAAACTTCCGATCAGATCCGTGCCCAATGGATCGAGCGAACAGGGCAGACAAAACGGCACAATACCGCTCCTGCCAGCACTTCTGACCAATTCCCGATTGAAGAGCAGGCCAGTGCGCACTAACCCCTTCGATTGAGGAGAGGTTGCATGAACCAATATGATTACATCGTAATAGGGGGCGGGTCCGGCGGATCTGCCGTCGCCGGACGTCTGGCAGTAGACGGAACGCGTTCCGTCTGCCTGATCGAAGCTGGCGGTCGCAACAACAATATGCTGGTCAAGACACCGGGCTTGATGCCTTTCCTGCCGAAAAGCGCGAATTACCGTTACGATACAGTCCCGCAAAAAGGCCTCAATGGACGCACTGGATACCAACCGCGCGGCAGAGGGCTGGGCGGATCGAGCGCGATCAACGCGATGCTCTATATTCGCGGTAACCGTTACGATTACGACAATTGGTCGGAGCTAGGCTGCGACGGATGGTCATATGACGATGTGTTGCCCTGGTTCAAAAAGGCCGAAGCGAACGAGCGTGGCGAGGACGAATATCATGGTGCGGGTGGGCCCTTGTTCGTGTCCGACCAGCATTATACCAATCCGGTCAGCAAGGCATTCGTCGAAAGCGCCTCCAAGCTGCAACTGCCGCAAAACAATGATTTCAACGGGGAAAAGCAGGCTGGTTTCGGACTGTATCAAGTCACCCAGCGCAAAGGCGAACGCTGGTCCGCTGCCCGCGCATATGTCGAGCCGATACGCGACCAGTCCAATATCGATATCCGCACTGGCACGCTCACGCAGCGGCTGGTGATCGAAAACGGCAAAGTGACTGGCGTGATGGTCGTGCGCGGCGGTCAAACCTCGATGCTGACTGCACGCAAGGGCGTGATCCTGTCGGCGGGCGCTTTCAACAGTCCGCAAATCCTGATGCTGTCGGGTATCGGCCCTGCCGAGCATCTGAGAGCGCAGGGCATATCGGTTCAGATCGACCGCCCTGCCGTGGGCAGCGACCTGCAGGACCACATCGACTATGTTTCCAGTTGGGAAACCGAAAGCCGGGACCCTGTTGGCGACAGCATCGAAGGCACGCTCCGCATGGCCAGGGCCATTGTTGAACATCGCCGCAAGCGCACCGGCATCATGACCTCTCCCTACGCTGAAGGCGGCGGCTTCTGGAGCGTGATGCCCGATGCACCCGCCCCCGATGTGCAGTGGCATTTCATACCTGCCATGCTGGAGGATCACGGACGCGAGAAAGTGAAGGGCCACGGCTTTTCCCTCCACGCCTGCGTACTGCGTCCCGAAAGCAGGGGCACAGTGCGGTTGAATTCTGCCGATGTGCAGGATGCACCCCGTATCGATCCCAACTTCCTTGACGATGACCGCGATATTGCGACGTTGAGAGAAGGCGTGCGGCTGTCCCACCGGATCGCCGATGCACCACCGCTGTCCGATTATGCCCCGAAAGACCGGCATGAAATCGACCTCGATGATGACGCCGCGCTCGACGAACTTATTCGTAACCGCGCCGACACCGTCTATCACCCCGTCGGCACCTGCCGCATGGGTTCAGACGACGATGCAGTGGTCGATACCAGATTGAAAGCGCGGGGCGTGGAAGGCCTGTGGGTCGCCGACGCTTCCGTCATGCCAAGGCTGGTTTCAGGCAACACCAACGCGCCCAGCATCATGATTGGCGAAAGGTGTGCGGATTTTGTGATGGCCGGGGAATAGGATATTTTGTCCCAGATCCTGTAGCCAGAGCGTTTCTATCGCCTGCATGCGGTCCGGTGCGCATTTTCGCGCCTGCGGCGTACGCGGGCGGTCGCCCGTTATATGGTGCCTAGATAATGCCTGACGACCTCGGATCTTTCTTGGCCTAACATCTATGGTGCGGGTCTTGTGAAGACCATCCAGTCGCAGGTCGACGCGGCTACCCTGCAGGTGCTCGGCGCGGCACGGCACGGCACGGCACGGCACGCATCGGCGAATGCGGATTCAAAACACAAGCACACGCAAAAAAAGGCCGGAGCGCAATGCTCCGGCCAAAAAGGTTTATGTTCGCAGGAGGAACAAGGATCGGCGAGCCAAAAGGGGGAGAGAAAGTCCTCCCGGCCCGCCAATTCGGGTGTTAGTTGTAAGCGCGCTCTCCGTGTTCGGAGATGTCCAGACCATCGACTTCGGTTTCTTCCGAAACCCGCAGCCCAATCAGAGCTTTCACGATCATTGCGGCAACCAGAGTGCCGAGGCCGGCCCATGCGATGGTCACAAGTACGCCGTAAGTCTGGATCCAGAGCTGTGCGCCAACGCCGGTCGAGCCGTCGCCGGGTCCGCCGAGGAAAGGCTGGAAAACAACTGCCGTACCGATCGCCCCGACAATGCCGCCCACACCGTGGATGCCGAAAGCATCCAGCGAGTCGTCATAGCCGAACTTTGCCTTCACCTTGGTCACAGCAAGGTAGCAGATGAGCGATGAGGCGATGCCAAGCAGGATCGCGCCGAACGGGCCCGAATTGCCCGCTGCTGGCGTAACCGCAACCAGGCCGGCGATAACGCCCGAGCAAAAGCCCAGAGCCGAGCCCTTGTGACCTGCGAGCCGCTCGAGGACCATCCATGTCAATGCACCGGCCGCTGTGGCAACGAATGTATTGATCATGGCAAGGCCAGCCGAGCCATCAGCTTCCAGAGCCGAGCCGGCGTTGAAACCAAACCAGCCAACCCACAGCAGACCTGTACCGATCATTGTCATGACCATGCTGTGCGGGGGCATGGGTTCAGCGGGATATCCGCGGCGCTTGCCCAGCAGATAGGCCAGCACCAGACCCGAAACACCGGCATTGATATGCACCACGGTGCCACCGGCAAAATCGAGCGCACCGTCTTCGAACAGCAAACCGCCGCCGGCCCATACCATATGGGCAATCGGGAAATAGACGATAGTCAGCCAGATCGGCACGAACGCCATTACCGCACTGAATTTCATCCGCTCTGCCGTAGCGCCCAGTATCAGCGCAGCAGTGATGGCCGCAAAGGTCATCTGGAAGCTGACAAAGACGTATTCGCTGATCACTTCATCGGTGAACGTCGCTGCCGTAGTCGAGGCATCCATGCCGGAAAGAAAGTAACTTCCCCCGCTGATAAACAGGCCCAGTGCGCCCTCATAAGAGGTCGAGCCGAACGCAAGGCTGAAACCCCACATCACCCACACCAGCATGGCCAGACAGGCGGTTGCACCAATCTGGGTCATGGTGGACAGCATATTCTTGGATCGTGTGAGGCCGCCATAAAACAGCGCCAGACCCGGCAGGATCATAAGCAGGACGAGAACGGTAGCCGTCATCATCCAGGCATTATTTCCCGGGTTGGCAACTGCCACTGAGACAGCCTCCGCCGCCGCATCAGTCGCAGGAGCGGCGGCGAAGACTGGGGTGGCCGCTGCGAGGGCCGAAAGCCCTGCAATGGAAGCGGCAATTCGGAAACGCATGGTGTTAGCCCCCGTGTAAAGTGTGTCGGGCCGGTCACGGCCGTGGATTGCGTCGAGAAAACCGCTCACAGCGCTGTCTCCCCTGCTTCACCGGTCCGGATGCGTGTTGCGCTGCCCAGATCGAAAACGAAAATCTTGCCGTCGCCGATGCTTTCGGTGCCGGCGGTTTGCTGTATGGTTTCGACAACCTGCGGCGCCAGATCATCGCCCACGGCAATCTCCAGCTTCACCTTGGGAAGCATGTTGGTCGAATATTCGGCCCCGCGATAAATCTCGGTCTGGCCCTTTTGCCTTCCGAAGCCCTTGACCTCGGTTACGGTCATGCCTGCCACGCCAATACTGCCGAGCGCTTCACGCACCTCGTCCAGCTTGAACGGCTTGATGACGGCGATGATGAATTTCATGGCGCACCCCTTTTTGCCCAATTGCAATTGCCCTGTACGGAAACGAATTCCGACTTTCACAAAGCAGCAAGAGCTGTGCCAACTGCCTTATCGGCGCAGATGCGGGGATTTCGGCAAATAGGATCGGGTACGGCCGCCTAAATAATAGGCAGTGCGCAGTTTTAAGGCAGAATGAGGGTTGCGGTTACTGGCAAATGGTCCGACGCAATATGCGACAGTGTGCTGCGGTGCACGTTCTGCTCGACCACGTCCCATGAAGGGGAAATCGCCATTCGGTCCAGCCGCCCGATAGGCCTGCGGCTGGGGAAGGTTGGTCCTGGGGCGAGCATACGCCAATCCTTGCTGAAGGCCCGGATGGCACCGCGTGACAATTGCCACTGGTTGTAATCACCCATCACCACTTCAGGGCAGCGCGGTCGTGCCTCTGCCAGATGGTCGATCACTGCATGCAATTGCTCGCGCCGCCGGAAGCCCGACAGATCGAGATGCATGCCCACCACGCGAAAACGCTTCCCCTGCGCCACCAGTTCTGCGCTCACAGCGCCGCGCGGTTCCAGAGTCGGCAGATCCAGCGCTTGCCCGTGCATTATCTCGATGCTCCGCCGCACGAGCAGGGCGTTGCCGTGCCAGCCGATGCTCTGCGGACGCCTGGCGACCTCCACCACTTTCCAGTCGGTGTCCTGCAAGGCCGCGCGGGGCAACACGGTCGCCCGTTGGCCCAGTCGCAAATCCGCCTCTTGCAACGCGATCACGTCGGCATCCATTTCCCGTAACACGGAAATGATCCGCATGGGGTCGCGTTTCCGGTCGGCCCCGATGGCTTTGTGAATATTATAACTGGCGAATTTGAGCTGCACGTACGGACGCCTGTCAATCGGGCCGTGTGCCGGGCGCGCCTTCGATATATCGGTCGGTCGCGCGGATGGGCAGGCCGTCAATGCTGCGATCCAGTCCGGTCGTCTTTTCTACCCAGGCATCGCCCTCCAGCCGGGTATGCGCCTTCAACAGAGTTTTGCGCTCTGCGGTCAACTCCATCAGAGGCACACCCCAACCGCAGCTTGTCTGCACGCTTTCGATGTCGATGACAAAAATCTGGCGTGTGCCGGGCATCAAAGTGAATTGTGTCGCCAGCGCCTCCCACTCTTCGTCTTGGGGCAAAACAGGACGGCCTTGGCCGTATATTCTCAAGATCAGAGCAGGCTGCTCGAAATTGCAGACCATGATGGTGATGCGCCCATCAGCCGCCAGATGGGCATGTGTTTCATTACCCGAACCGCCCAAATCCAGATAGGCAACCTGTGTAGGCGAAAGAACGCGGAAGGCATCATAGCCCTTAGGGCTGAGATTTATCCGCGCATCGGGCGCTGCCGTCGCCACGAAGAATACCGGCTGTTTAGCAATCATCGCGACATGATCGCCCGTCAAAGCTTTAAAGAATTCGGACATGCCGGGATACTACGCACGGGCCGCCGGCTTGTCACCGTTCCTTGGTGGCGGAGAATTTCAGGTCGGGGTTCTTCTCTTCCTGATAACCTACATCCCACGGGCTCTTGGCCATGAACACCAGATCGCCATCGCGGTCTCTCCCCAGATTGGCCCGGTTGAAGCGCTCGAATTCGTCCAGTGCCTTGTCGTCACCTGTAACCCATCGCGCGGTCGCAAACGGGGCTTCTTCCAGTCCCGCCTCGACCTTGTATTCCGCCGACAGACGCGAAACGAGCACTTCTAGCTGCAACTGCCCCACCACGCCGACGATGTGCTGAGCACCAAGCTCCGGGTAGAACACCTGGATCACACCTTCTTCGGACAGATCGTCCAACGCTTTTCGCAACTGCTTTGTCTTGGTCGGATCGCGCAATTGTACCCGGCGGAGGATTTCCGGTGCAAAGTTTGGCAGCCCGGTAAAACGGATATCGTCTTTCTCGCTCAACGTATCACCCACCCGCAGCGTACCGTGGTTGGGAATGCCGATAATATCGCCAGCTTGCGCCGTATCGGCAATCTCGCGGTCCTGCGCGAAGAACAGGATTGGCGAGTGAATGGCGATGGGTTTGCCGAGGCCGCTGGGCGTCAGCTTCATGCCGCGTTTGAACGTGCCCGACACCTGCCGCATGAACGCGATCCGGTCGCGGTGGTTCGGGTCCATATTGGCCTGCACCTTAAAGATGAAGCCGGTGACCTCGTCGTGGCCCGGTTCGATCATGCCGCCGCCGGCAGGCTGTGGACGCGGCGGCGGAGCATGGCTCGCAATCGCTTCGATCAGTTTGATCACGCCGAAGTTCTTGAGCGCGCTACCGAAATAGACCGGTGTCAGATCGCCATTGCGATAGGCCTTCGCATCGAATTCCGGATATCCGATTCGTGCCAGCTCGGCCTGTTCCCGGAAACGGTCGGGCATCTCGGGGTTTTGATCGAGTGTGCCGAGGAATTCTTTGGAGCCGCCTTCGGGCCGCGCCACCGCTCCGGTCGCAAAGTCCAGCACTCCTTCGAATTCGCCGCCCATGCCGATGGGCCAGGATTGCGGGCTGACATCCAGCGCAAGCATGTCGGCCACTTCGTCCAGCGTTTCGAACGGGTCGCGGCCTTCGCGATCGACCTTGTTGACGAAGGTGATGATGGGCACATTGCGCAGGCGGCACACTTCGAACAGCTTGCGGGTCTGCGGCTCGATACCTTTTGCTGCATCGATAACCATGATGGCGGAATCGACAGCAGTCAGAGTGCGATAGGTGTCTTCGGAGAAATCCTCGTGCCCCGGCGTATCGAGCAGGTTGAAGGTGATGGTTTCGCCATCCGGGCCTTCGCGCTCGAACGTCATCACGGACGATGTGACCGAGATCCCACGCTGCTGCTCGATCTTCATCCAGTCCGACCGCGCGCGGCGGGCTGCGCCGCGTGCCTTCACCTCACCCGCAAGATGGATCGCACCGCCGGTAAGCAACAGCTTCTCGGTCAGCGTGGTCTTACCCGCATCGGGATGCGAGATTATGGCGAAGGTACGGCGGGAATTGGTGGCGCTGGACATGAAGTTTCGGACTGGCGGTTTACCCGCGCAGCTCTGCCCCCTGTTTGGTCGCAGACGCGACGATTCTTTCTGAAATGGCTTTCAGCTCGTCATCGGTGAAGCTTTTGTCGCCCGGCAGGAGAGTTACTTCGATTGCGATCGACTTCTTGCCCTCCGGCACACCCTTGCCTTCGAACAGGTCGAACACACGGGCATCGACGATGGCTTTTTTCTCCGCCCCCTTCACCGCGCGCAGCAAGTCACCGGCGAGCAGGTCCGCCGGAACCAGGAAAGCAAAGTCGCGGGTAACAGCCTGCAAAGCTGGCGGTGCATATGGCGCGCGGGCAAAACCGCTGCCGCCTTTTTTGGCCGGAAGAGCATCGAGGAAAATCTCGACCGCCGCCACAGGCCCGGCAATATCGAACGCTTTTAATGTTGCAGGATGGAGTGCGCCAAAGCGGGCGAGAATGTTCTTCGGGCCGAGGCGCAAGGTGGCAGACTGGCCAGGATGGAACTGCTCACCCGCCTCCCCCATCACCATCAGGTTGCCAACTGGCGCACCGGCACTTTCCAGCAGGTTCATAGCGATGGCTTTCGCGTCGTAAGCATCGAAGCCAACCGCTTTGCCGGTGGCCCAGCCGCGGTCCTGCGCACTGCCCGCCAACACTACGCCCAGTGTCGGTTTCTCGTCGCTCGTGCCGTTTTCGGCCCTGAAATAGCGCCGTCCGATTTCAAACAGACGCGATGTTGTTGCGCCGCGATCGGCGTTGCGCTTGGCTGCGGAAATCAGGCCCGGCAGCATGGACGGACGCATGGCCTTCATGTCCTCGCTGATCGGATTATCGAGAATCCATAACTCTGCCTGCCCATTCTGGGACTGTCGATGGACAGAGAAATGCATTGCCTCGGGCACCGGGAGGAAAGACCAGGTGATCGCTTCGTTCAGTCCGCGAGCGGCAGCGGCGCGGCGCAGCTTGCGCTCAAGCGCCTGTTCCGGTGTCGCAGTCGGCCGGGCCACCCCTTCAGAACGGGGAAGAGCAACGCTGGCGACTTTGTCGAGGCCGTAGATACGTACGACCTCTTCCACCAGATCGGCAGGCCCTTCGATATCATGGCGACGCAACGGAACGGTGACTGTCCAGTCGTCCGCCACAGTAAAATCGAGCGCTTCGAGAATGGCGCGCTGCTCTTCATCGGCAATATCGACGCCACCCAGTTTCGCCGTCATTGCTGGATCGAAAGCCACATCCATCGCTTCGATCGGGGGTAAGCCGGCGCGAACGACTTCGCTCGCCTCCCCGCCACAAATGCGCTGGATAAGCGATGTAAGGATGGCCAGGCCATCATCAAGAAACGCCGGATCGACACCGCGCTCGAACCGTGTGCGCCCATCCGAGGCAAGGCCCAGTTTGCGCCCAGTCACTCCGATGGACGCCGGATCAAAATAGGCAATCTCCAACAGAACGTCGGTGGTGTTTGTCGTAACGCCTGAGTTCTGGCCGCCCATGATACCGGCAACGTCGTGCACGCCTTCATCATCGGCGATTACCGTCATACTGGCATCGAGCGTGTATGTTTTCTCGTTCAGCGCCTCGACCGTCTCCTCGTCCACCGCACGGCGGGCGACAACCGCACCGCTCAGCTTCGCCAGATCATAGGCGTGCGCTGGCCGGCCGAAAGCGAGCATCAGGTAATTGGTGATGTCCACAATGCCCGAGATAGGGCGTTGGCCTGCGGCGATCAGACGGCGCTGCATCCATTCCGGCGAAGCGCCATTCGAAACACCGCGTATCACGCGGCCATAGAAGGCAGGGCAGCCTTCTGGATCTTCAGTACGGATCTCGACCGGACAGGCGAAGCTGGCTTCGATATTGGACGGCTCGACCGGCTTGAATGTGCCGAGGCCCGCTGCCGCCAGATCGCGGGCAATGCCCTGCACGCCCATACAATCAGGGCGGTCGGGCGTGATCGCCACATCGAACACCGGACTAGTGTCGTGATAATCTGCAAAGGATTGGCCAACCGGCGCATCGGCGGGCAGCTCAATAATCCCGTCATGCTCGTCGCCCAGCTCCAGCTCGCGTACGCTGCACATCATACCGTTCGATTCCACCCCGCGAATGGCGCTCTTGCGAAGCTCCATTCCGTTCGCCGGTACGACGGCGCCGGGCAGGCCCAGAACGCCCTTCATTCCGGCGCGCGCATTGGGCGCACCGCATACAACCTGCAGCGGCTGCCCGTCTCCGGTATCGACACTGAGGACTTGCAGCTTGTCCGCATCGGGATGCTTGCCAGCGGTCAGGACTTCGGCAACGCGAAAGCCTTCCAGCCGCACGGCCGGGTCGTCAATTCCCTCTACCTCGTGACCGATCTTGTTGAGTGCGGCGGCAATCTCCTCGACACCGGCATCGGTTTCGAGGAAGTATTTCAGCCATTCGAGCGAGAACTTCATGCCCGTGCTCCCACGCCAGCGGAGAGGGTCGGCTGGTCGAACGCGCTGAAACCATAGTGGTCCAGCCAGCGCCCGTCGCCATCGAAGAACGCACGCAGATCGTCCATGCCGTATTTCAGCATGGCCAATCGGTCGACACCTACGCCGAAGGCAAAACCCTGCCATTCGCTCGGGTCGAGGCCGGCGAATTCCAGTACTCGGGCATTGACCATGCCGCTGCCGAGCAGTTCCATCCATCCGTGGCCGGACGTATCGCCATCCCCGCCGAGTACGCGCCTGCCCTTTTCATTCTTCCAGCCTACATCGACTTCAACGCTTGGCTCCGTGAAGGGGAAATAGGACGGGCGAAGGCGCAGAACGATATCCTCGCGCTCGAAGAAAGCCTTGAGGAAGGTTTCGAGCGTCCATTTGAGATGTCCAAGATGGATATCGCGGTCGATGACCAGCCCCTCCACCTGATGGAACATCGGAGTATGCGTCGCGTCGCTGTCGCTGCGATAGACCCGGCCCGGTGCGATGATGCGGATGGGTGCGCCTTGCTTCACCATGCTACGGATCTGTACAGGCGAAGTGTGCGTCCGGAGCAACATCCGGTTCCCATCGGCATCATGGTCCGGGAAATAAAAGGTATCGTGCATAGCCCGCGCCGGATGGGTTTCGGCCATATTGAGCGCGGTGAAATTGTGCCAGTCGTCCTCGATCTCAGGGCCAGTCGCCACGGCGAAACCCAGATCGGCAAAAATTTCCGCCAGCTCGTCCATCACCTGGCTGACCGGGTGGACCGACCCCTTGGGAGTTGTGGGCGCAGGCAGCGTCAGATCCAGCGTTTCGGTCGCCAACTGAGCCTCCAGCTCGGCCCGTTCCAGCGCCTCTTTGCGGTCCGCAATGGCGTCGGCCACCGATGCGCGAATACCTTGAATGACCGGGCCCTGTGCCTGTCGTTCTTCCGGGGCCATCTTCCCCAGTGTCTTGAGCAGGGCGCTGACCCAGCCTTTCTTGCCCAGTGCTTCGACCCGCACGGCTTCCAGCGCGTCAATCGTCGCGGCGCCAGCGATCTGGGCCAACGTGTTGTCGCGGTTTGTCTCGTGTTCATTGCTCATGATGCGGGTTCGCTAGATGAAATGAGGGCAAAGAAAAAGCGCCGACCCGGTGGGGACGGCGCTTTGTCTTGTATTCGGTATCGATCGATCAGGCGGGAAGCGCGTTTTTCGCCTGCGTGATGATCGTTTTGAAGGCAGCGCCTTCGTTCATCGCCAGATCGGCCATAACCTTACGGTCCAGCTCGATCCCGGCCAACTTCACACCGTGCATGAACTGCGAATAGGTGAGACCTTCGGCGCGGACAGCGGCGTTGATGCGCGCAATCCACAGCGCGCGGAATGTGCGCTTCTTAACCTTGCGGTCACGGTAAGCGTACTGACCGGCCTTTTCGACCGCCTGACGTGCAACGCGAATGGTGTTCTTGCGACGACCGCGATAACCCTTGGCCTGATCCAGAAGACGTTTGTGCTTCTGGCGCGTGGTGACGCCTCTTTTGATACGTGGCATATTTCAGTACTCCTAGCGTCAGCCGAGCCCGTAAGGGGCCCATTTCTTCACAGCCTTCTGGTCGCACTTGGCGAGGACCTCGGTGCCGCGGTTCTGGCGGATGTACTTCGAATTATGGCTCATAAGACGGTGACGCTTGCCAGCGACACCGTGCTTGATCTTGCCAGTGGCGGTGATTTTGAAGCGTTTCTTCACACCGCTTTTGGTCTTTAGTTTGGGCATTTTCATCTCCTGTCGGATGTCGATTCGCATGACACGTTCCAACCAGCCCTGGCAGCCCTAACGGCCAGACCGGCAGATACATCACGTGTCGGTGAAGGACGCGCAAATAGCGGATTGCGGCAGTAATGCAAGTGTAGCCGTCGGTGTTGCCCTTGCGATTATTGCGCAATCAATGCGCGTAGATCATTTTCACGGTCATACCGCCATCTACCACGATCTGCTGGCCGGTCACGAACCCGGCAGCGTCCGATACCAGCCACTCGGCGGCACCGGTAATGTCTTCCACACGCCCGACCCGCCCTGCGGGATGCTGTTCGCGGTCCACATCGCGGTGATTACTTTCGCGGCGCTCGTCTTTCTTTTGCCAGGAGCCGGTTTCTATCCATCCGGGCAGGATCGCATTGACACGGACTTCCGGGCCAAGTGAAACGGCCATAGCGTGGGTCAGTGCGCTGACGCCGCCTTTAGAAGCTGCATACGCGAAAGTCTCGGGCTCCGACTGAAGGGCTCGGCTAGAAGAAATGTTGATAATACTGGCCGCCTGCCTGCCATCATCCGCAGGATCGCCCGACGCGCGCCTCAGAAGCGGTATGGCAGCGCGGCTGCACAGGAACGTTGCGTTGAGGCTGGCATCGATCCAGCGGTTCCAGTCATCCAGCGCAAGGTCCTCCATCGGGCCGCAATATGGGTCCGCGATAGCCGCGTTGTTGATCAATACATCGAGCGGGCACTCGCCAAGCCATTCGGAAATTTTTTCGAATGCGGCCAGAACCTCCTTTTCCCTCCCGACATTGCAGGTCTGCGTAAAGCAGTTATCGGAAGGCAAGGTGTCGGCAATTTCAGCCAAAGCCTGTTTGTCAGTATCAAGGCCGATAACTTTCCAGCCGAGCCCGTGGAAATGGAACAACAGGCCCCGGCCGATACCGTTGCCCGCCCCGGTGATGAGAATAGTCTTCATGGAACACTTAACTGCAATTCCGGCCCGGGGGTCCGACAATTCGACATTTCTGGTTGCTGAAACTAATCGGGAGCGCGAGCGAGACGAGCGTTATCAAGCCGCTTACCCCATCGCCTCCAGCACATCTTCAAGCCGTGCCGGTTCCCCCAGCGCAATGACAGTTCCGTCACTATCGGCGTCCAACGGATTGCCCTGCCAGTCGGCCATCATACCGCCTGCGCCCTCCACGATCGGTACCAGTGCAGCATAATCGTGCAGTTTCAGGCCTGCCTCGCACACGATGTCGATATGGCCCGATGCGAGAAGCCCGTAATTGTAACAATCGCCCCCCCAGATAATCTGTTTTGACGTCTGCGCCGCCAGCGACATGAATGCCCCGGCCTGATCGTCAGAGAAGTATTGCGGAGCCGACGATGCAAGCGTCGCCTGCGACAATTCCTTGCAGGCGCGCACCTTGGTAGGAAGGCCGTTCAACGTCGTCGGATGACCGATTCGGCCGGCCCAGCGCTCCCCGGCAATCGGCTGATCGATGATCCCCAATATCGGCCAACCATCCTGCAACAGCGCGATAAGAGTGCCGAATATCGGGCGGCCCGCCATAAAGCTGACCGTTCCGTCAATCGGGTCGAGCACCCATTGTCGTCCCGCGCCTTCGTTGCGCGTGCCGTATTCCTCGCCGATGATCCCGTCGGCGGCGCACTCCGCTTCCAGTATAGCGCGCATGGCCACCTCGGCGTCCCGGTCAATGTCAGTCACCGGCGAGGCATCGGCCTTGCTGTCGTGCGTCCACACACCGCGAAAGGCCGGGCGGATAATATCACCGGCGGCATCAGCCAGACGGTTGGCGAGAGCAAAGTCTTTTTGGATCATACCCGCGCTGGTTCCACGCCGGACCGGCGCGAGCAAGCGTTGAATTCAGGCGAAGGTGCTGAAACCAAACACCCGGCAAGTTTACAGCGCCCTTTATGGCGAGGCATTGCGAACTGGTTTATCAAGAAGACAGGCGGGGCCGATGCGCGAACGGATCGACCAGAACCTGCTCCCCACGCCGATGTTTACGCTCTTTAATCGAACAGTGAGCTGACCGAGCTTTCATCGGCGATTCGGCGCACGGCCTCTCCAATCAACGAGGCGATAGGCAGAATACGAATACGATCGGAATCCAGCGCAGCGTCGGTCGGACGGATCGAATCGGTGATGACCAGTTCTTTCAGGGCGGAACCATCGACGCGTGCGACTGCACCGCCCGACAGAACGCCATGGGTGATATAGGCCGCAACACTGCTGGCGCCCTGATCCAGCAAGGCCTGAGCCGCGTTGCACAACGTGCCACCCGAATCGACGATATCGTCGATCAAGATGCAATGCCGGCCTTCGACATCACCGATGATGTTCATCACTTCGCTCTCGCCGGGGCGGTCGCGACGTTTGTCAACGATGGCGAGCGGGGCGTTGTCGAGCCGCTTGGCCAGAGCACGTGCGCGGACAACGCCGCCGACATCGGGGCTGACGACCATCAGATCTTCATCGCCGTACCGCGCCTGAATGTCTGCAGCCATGACCGGCGCAGCATAGAGATTGTCGGTCGGAATATCGAAAAAACCCTGAATTTGTCCTGCGTGCAGATCGACAGCCAGAACACGGTCTGCCCCCGCCTCGGTAATCAAATTGGCCACCAGCTTGGCCGATATCGGTGTGCGCGGACCGGGTTTGCGGTCTTGGCGGGCATAGCCGAAATAAGGGATGACGGCCGTAATCCGGCGCGCAGATGCACGCCGTAGCGCATCGATCCCGATCAGCAGTTCCATCAGGTTGTCATTCGCCGGATAGCTGGTCGACTGAATTATAAAAACGTCCTCGCCGCGTACGTTCTCATGAATTTCGACGAAGATTTCTTCATCGGCAAAGCGGCGGACACCGGCGTCCACCAATGGCATTTCAAGATAGCCTGCAATGGCGCGGGCCAGCGGCAGGTTCGAATTGGCGGCCATGATCTTCATGTGGGCGATATCCTGCGCTGGTAAATGTCCGACCGGCTTAAGCCGGGGTGGTACGAATGCAATATGGTGACTGGCCGTATTCCCAATCTGGAATCAGGCCGAGGCAGAATTCAGCTCCTGTGTTCGCCCTTGATCCAGCGAACAGTTCCGCTGCTGGCCCGCATAACGACGCTTTCAGTGGTCATGACGCCGCCGCGCTTGCGCTTCACGCCTTCCAGTAAAGAGCCCGACGTCACGCCCGTGGCTGCAAAGATGCAGTCGCCGCTGGCCAATTCGTCCAGTTTGTAAATCCGATCGAAGTCGGCATCGGGAATCCCCCATTTACGGGCGCGCGCTTTTTCGTCGTCATTGCGGAACACCAGCCGTCCGTTGAACTGCCCGCCGACGCAGCGCAACGCAGCTGCCGCCAGCACGCCTTCCGGTGCGCCGCCCTGGCCCATATACATATCGACCGTCGTTTCCTCGTCGGTGGTCGCAATCACACCGGCCACATCGCCATCGCCGATCAGTGCAACACCGCAACCAATCGAGCGGAGTTCTGCAATCAGATCGGCATGGCGTGAACGGTCGAGCACACAGACGATAATATCCGCAGGATCGACGCCCTTCGCTGCGGCAACCGCTTTGACATTTTCAGTCGGGCTTTTGGCGAGATCAATGACGCCTTCCGGATAGCCGGGTCCGACCGCCAGCTTGTCCATGTAAACATCGGGTGCGTTCAGCAGGCAGCCTTCCTCGGCTGCGGCCAGCACGGCCAGAGAATTTGGCCCCGCCTTCGCTGTGATGGTGGTGCCCTCCAGCGGATCGAGCGCAATGTCGATCTTTGGCCCCTTGCCAGGCGCGCCGCCGACCTTCTCGCCTATATACAGCATCGGGGCTTCGTCGCGCTCGCCTTCCCCGATTACAACTGTGCCATCCATATACAGCAGATCGAAGGCCTCGCGCATCGCTTCGACAGCGGCGGCATCGGCGGCCTTTTCGTCCCCGCGACCGATCAGCTTCGACGCGGCAATGGCCGCCGCTTCGGTCACCCGGACCATTTCCATCACGAGGACGCGGTCGAGTTCGTTTCCGCTGGAGCTATCGGTCATAGTCGGCAAATTCCTGTCATCTGGCTGGCTATCCTGTGGCGCGCTTAAACAGGGGGGGCGGCTATGTCGAGCGGGGTCAGGTCCGCACAGACAACGAAACGGCTTCAGTCTTGCAGGATCGGCATGACCAGAGGTGCTTCGGTGAGGCTGGGGGATTGGCCGAGCAGGGCAACGGCCTTGCGGACGTTCGCCACCGGCCCGGGGTGTGTCACCATCGCGATCAGCACGCCGTCCGGACCCGGCGTGCCGTCCTGAATCAGGCTTTCGATAGAAACATCGGCATCGCGCATGGCCGCAGCCAGTTCGGCCAGGACACCCGGCCGGTCGGCCACGGTAAAGCGCAGATACGACCTGCCGGTTCGCCCTCCCGAATCGGCACACTCGGCGGCTTGCAGGCTGGCTGTGGGAACCGAGAAGGGCGGCGTCCGGTCGCCGCGGGCAATGGCGACAATATCCGCGACGACTGCACTGGCCGTCGGGCCTTCACCCGCACCGGCCCCCTGAAACAGCAGTCGCCCGGCAAAGTTGCCCTCCGCCACTACAGCATTGGTGGCCCCGTCGATCGGGGCGAGCGGGTGGTTCTTCGCAATCAGGCAGGGGCGAACCCGCTGAAGAAGGCGAGGGGCGTCAGTGCCCGTGTGCTCTATATCGGCCACACCGATCAGGCGTACGACATAGCCGAGCGAATCGGCCCGGGCGATATCGACCGCGCGCACCTGCCGGATCCCCTCGATCTCCACTCCGTCGAAATCGACCTGCGTACCGAAAGAAAGCGCTGCGAGGATTGCCAGCTTATGAGCCGCATCCACACCATCGATATCGAAGGCCGGATCGGCTTCGGCATAGCCAAGGTCCTGCGCTTCGCCCAATGTCTCGGCGAAGTCGGCTCCAGAGGATTCCATCTGTGACAAAATGTAGTTCGATGTGCCGTTGAGGATACCGTAAACCCGTTCCAGCGCATTGGCTGACGCGCCTTCGCGCAGTCCCGAAATTATCGGAATACCGCCCGCCACTGCGGCTTCGAACCGGAGCGGAGCGCCGCTGTTTTCCGCTGCCATGGCCAGCGTATGGCCGTGATGGGCGATCATTGCCTTGTTCGCCGTAACCAGTCCCTTACCCGCCCGCAGCGCCGCCTGCGCCAGCGCGAAGGCTGGCCCGCCAGACCCGCCGACGAGTTCGACCACCAGATCGACATCATCGCGCGCTGCCATTTCCTCCATCACACCGACCCAGGCGAAAGGCGACAGGTCTATTCCGCGATCCTTCGCCTGATCCTGAGCGCCGACCGCCACCACTTCGATGGCCCGCCCGGCACGCGATTCGATCAATGTGCGGTTCTGCTCGAGCAGGCGCAGAACGCCGACGCCGACTGTACCCAGGCCGGCGATACCGAGGCGTAAAGGTGCGTTGGTCATTGTGTTACTCCTTCGGGAATCAACAGTGTGCGGACAGTGTCCGGAATGCGCTGCGATTCGCCTGTCGCCAGATCAACATGCACATGGACAAGGGTGATTTCGGCACGCAGATCATCGACATCTCCGTCTGCTTCAGCGCCATAGAGACTGACAATCATCGCCATACTGCTGTTACCGATGTTCAGCGTGCGGACACGGCCTTCGATCCACTCGAGGGCGCGAATCGGACGCCGAAAGTCAATTTCGGCGCGGGCAATATGGAATTCCAGTTCCAGCGGCAGATCGATGCTACGCCAGTATTCCGTAACCAGAAGATCGGCATATTCCAGATAGCGCGAATTGAAAACCACGTTTTGCGGATCCAGCTCGGCGTAGCGGACACGAAACCGGTGCCGGTATGCGGATGTGCCTGCCAGGGCGGTTGCGGGGCTGTTGCTATCGCTCATGGCAAGCGCCTCTAGCCGCCAAACCATTCGCCATGCACGCAGTTAATCTTGCCCCGTATCTAGCGGCAATTGCGCTAACCTGTGCCGATCAACCCCGTGCTGGCAAGTCAAAGGCTGCGTGGGCAGGGACCGAGTGACTGCATCACATAGGCATAATCGCTCGCGGCGCGGCTGCGGTCGTGATCGTTGCTCGACAAATTGGCCTCGCGTGGCAAAGTCGCCGGCAAGGAACAGGCCAGCCGGTACCACGCCAGACTGTTGGGTGCAGGCTGGCTGGCGGAGCGATCGACGATTTCGGTAAACGACACACCCCAGGCTGGCTCCATGCCCGGACGGCGAACCACGGTAATCGATGCGGGGCGGGCGCTGTCTGTGCTCAGAAACACCTGGGTTTCGGATTCGCCTGTAAGATTGCCTGCAACCGATATAGCATCGCGCACCCCGTTGACGCGCGGCGGCGCGACGGCGGATGCAAGCTCGGCCAGAATGGGCCGAAGCCGCTGCTCTGTATCGGCCGACCACACAAGCTGCGCAGACTGGTTGACCAGTTGTATCTCGGAAGGGCGACCGGCAACCGGTCTGGCAAACAGAATCACCTCGCTCCGCTTGAGCTTCGGCACCTTGCCGCGGGCATCCAGAGGCACATCGACAAGGTATTTCAGCGATTCGCCTACCGGCACAGTGCCTGAAATCAGGGAAATCGTTTCAGCCTCCACATACAGCCGCGCAACATCTGCGGGCAGGCCCGGCGCACGTTCACGGTCGACTGCTATCTGGCGCTTTATTTCAGCTCGCAAAACCAGCGGCGCACCATCGGCAAGGTCGGCTAGGTCAGCATAGCTCGGCTGCCCTATGACGGCAGCGTTTGATCCGTACTCCTGAGCACCCAGTGCCGTGCACGAGGCCAGCGCGGCGCAGGAGACCCCCAGCCTGACAGGCTTCAGGAACATACGGATCGATATCGGCATGGGCATCGTGATCTCCAGAAAAACGGGCCGGAACTGGTTCGCAGCAATTCTCGGATCGCGGTATCACCATCCAAGGAGTGAATTGCGGCTTAACCGAGAAAGCGTTTGCGCGCTTGGCGGTCAATGCTAAGGAACACGTCGGTCTTGGGGAAGGCGGCAATCAGAATCGATCTCCTCATGACTGACCCGGCACGTGGCCGGAGTAAGGGGTCGTCACCTCAGCTCCATCACAGTCTACGCGCTGGAATCGACTTGTAACCGCCGGGTTTTATAAACCTGGCTGAACCTGCCGGGCGTTGCCCGGTGCAGACGGAGTGATGCGACTGCATGGCCTATGCTGACCAAGAGATGAGCGGTAATCGCGTAGTTGCGATCATCATCGTTGCTCTTATTCATGTGGTTATCGGCTATACCCTCGTCACCGGACTCGCCTACGAAGCGGCCAAAAAGGTCGTGGAACGGGTGACGACGGTGGATATCGAGGATGAGCCGCCACCAGAAGAAGAGCCACCACCACCACCAGAGGAAGTTCCGGACGTGGCCCCCCCGCCTCCGGTTGCTCCGCCGCCACCGATTAGCATTGCGCCTAATCCACCACCGGTACGGACGGTCCAGACCATTCCGCCGCCATCACCGCCTGTGCGGATTATTCCGCCATCGGCTCCCCCGGCACCGCCTCCTCCCTGTCTCTTATACACATCTCCGAGCCCACGAGACGGACTCCTATCTCGT
>CAJXSN010000022.1 GCA_913060895.1 uncultured Sphingomonadaceae bacterium | reverse complement strand
ATACGAGATAGGAGTCCGTCTCGTGGGCTCGGAGATGTGTATAAGAGACAGTCCACAGACTGTCGCAGCAGCCGATGCCACTTCCTACCGCTACATTGTCCCGCCGGTTGTCGTGCCTGCTGACCCAGGCCGCGAGCAGTATGACGGCGAGGAGGTTTCTCCCGTTAAACTGGCTCGCAGCGAACCTGTCAGCACGTTCTCTGTCGATGTCGACACGGCGTCCTATGCCAATATGCGGCGCTTCCTGACTGACGGGCAGACCCCGCCCAAGGCGGCAGTCCGCACCGAAGAATTCATCAATTATTTCCGCTACGATTACGATACGCCGGACCGGGCGGATCAGCCCTTCAGCGTCAATCTGGACACCGCCGTAACCCCGTGGAATTCAGCGACCCATCTCGTACGTATCGGGCTGGCCGGATATGAATTGCCCAAGCAGGATCGCCCGCCCGCCAATCTGGTGTTCCTACTGGATGTATCGGGTTCAATGGGCAGCGCGGACAAGCTACCGCTGGTCAAAACCGCAATGCGGCAGCTGGCCAATCAATTGCAGGATCAGGACCGCGTTTCCATCGTAGTCTATGCCGGTGCAGCCGGCCTAGTGCTGGAACCCACCAATGATCCCGTCGCCATCCGCAGCGCGATGGACGATTTGCGAGCAGGCGGCTCCACCGCTGGCGGGGCCGGCATCGAACTGGCCTATCGCATTGCCGAGGCAAACCGGATCGAAGGCGGCGTCAACCGAGTGATCCTGGCGACAGACGGCGATTTCAATGTCGGTGTTTCCAGCCGGGAAGCCTTGATCGAAATGATCGAAAAGAAGCGCGAAAGCGGGACGACCCTGTCCGTTCTCGGCTTCGGCACCGGCAATACCAACGATGCAATGATGGAACAGGTGGCCGATAACGGAAACGGCAATTATAGTTACATCGACAGCGCGCTCGAAGCGAAGAAGGTGCTGGGTGAGGAAGTGGGCGGAACCATCTTTACCATTGCCAAGGATGTGAAAATTCAGGTCGAATTCAATCCCGCAGTCATCAGTCAGTACCGCCTGATCGGATATGAAAACCGCATCTTGCGCGAAGAAGATTTCAATAACGACGCAGTAGATGCAGGGGATATCGGTGCTGGCCATCAGGTTACTGCGCTGTACGAAGTCGTACCTGTCGGCGGCCAAGGCTGGATTCCCACACGGCGCTATGACGATCCGATCGCCCAGAGCGCGCTCGATCGTTCTGCCGAAGCCGCCTATATCAAGCTGCGGTACAAGAAGCCCGATGGCGACACTTCCACCTTGATTCAGAAGATTCTTCCTGCCAGCGCGTTGGCAACTACAGCTATGCCGACAGGCGATTTTGCCTTTGCCACCTCCGTGGCAGCCCTGGGCCAAAAGCTGCGCAAAGACCCGAAGCTGGACAGCTATTCTTATCGGAGCATCGAGCGATTGGCAGGGTCGCAAAGCAATTTCTACCGGCAGGAATTTATCAAGCTGGTCGGGCTGGCAGGCGGAATGAGTGTGCTGGAAACGGGCGAGTAATCGCGCGCCCCAGCGCCAACCGGCCCCTTCCCCTTACGCTCCGTACGCATTAAGGGCGGGCCATGTCCGTACGATCTTCTCTTGTGCTTCTGAGCGGTGCTGTTCTGGTCGCAGTGCTGGCTCTGGTGTGGGGCATGCGGACTGGTCCCGACCTGTCCCGCTCGCTGCAAGCCAGATCGGCACAGGTGATTGCCGCATCCGGTGTCCACGAAGCGGAAGTTCGCTTCACCACCGACAATGGCTGGCCCAGCCGCCATGCTATGCTTACCGCTGCGCCTGAACTGGGTGAAAGCGTGCGTGCAGATCTGGCAAAATCCATCGCCGCCATTCCCGGTGTGGGAGGCGTGCATTGGTCCGATAGGTCTATGCTGGCCGCTGGCGGAGGCCGGCCGTTCACCCCCATGCATTGTCAGGACGATGTAGCCGTTCTTCTGGGCGCACGCACGATCCGCTTCGAGGAATCCAGCGCCGAACTGACACCGGGCAATGAAGAACTGCTGGACGAGGTTTCAAGTGCCCTGCGCCCGTGCCTTGGCAGCATCATCGCCGTGATCGGCCATACCGACAGCTCCGGCGATGCCGATGCAAATCTTGCTTTGTCGCGCGACCGGGCCGCCACAGTGCGCCAAGAACTGATCGCCCGCGGTATCCCGCGCGATGGCCTGCGTGCCCGCGGCGTCGGCTCTAGCATTCCGGTGGAGGGTTTGGACGCCAGTGATCCGGCCAACCGCCGTATAGATTTTTCGGTTATTGCAAAGGTTCCCCTGTTGCCAACCCCTATCGATACTCCGAGTGCGCACTAGCCATGCCCATCTGGTTTGAACTGATAGCGCTGTCGTTGGCAGCTTACGCAGTCGGCCTGCTGCTCGGCTGGATAGTGTGGGGACGTGAAGCACAGCCCCTGCACGATGGCACAGAGCCAACCGGTCCCGAGACACCCACAGCTGAAACAAGGTCAACGACATGATGCAATTGGTGGAAGCGAACTGGCCCATCCTGGTGGCGGCCTTACTGATCGGGCTGCTGGCCGCCTGGCTGATCCTGCGCGCGACCCGCAAAACGACCGTTATGCGCGATCCCGGCTCCGGCGAACCCGGTGATCCGGCAAAGCGCAATCAGGCGTTGATAGATGCACCACCCGCCTCGACGAATGCAGCCTTTGCCGCGCCCAATTCAGCACGGGACCCGGTGGTCGCCCCCGGCGCCTTGGCGGGGGCCGGTATTGCCGCATCGGCAGCCATCCCTCCGCAGGAAACCGCACCTGAACCGGAAGGTGTACCAATACCCATACCTAGGCCAGACAGTAAAGACGATCTGACCCGTATCAAAGGTGTCGGTCCAAAACTTGCTGCGCTGCTCGGCGATCTGGGCATCTCGAGCTTTGCACAAATTGCTTCATGGAATGATGACGAGATCGACCGAATCGATGAAAAACTCGGCCGGTTTCAAGGCCGCATCCGCCGCGATGACTGGGTGAAGCAGGCGGCGCTGCTGGATGCTGGCGACACAGCCGGATACGAGAAGCAATTCGGGCGGCTATAAGCGGTCGGTATACTCTCTGCCCGTTTGTCTAGCCTTGCGATAAATCCGCGCAAGCTGCAAAGCTGGGTGCTAGCCACGCAAGGAGTATCAATGGCAGGCGCAAACACGGGTATCGTTCCTTTTACCTGGGACGATCCATTTCGGCTCGAAGACCAGCTGACCGAAGAAGAGCGAATGATCCGCGATGCCGCGCATGGCTTTGCGCAAGATACGCTACAACCCCGCGTGATCGAAGCTTATCGTAATGAAACCGATGCACCAGAACTGTTTCCGATGTTCGGTCAAGCCGGCCTGCTGGGCGCCACTATTCCTGAGGAATATGGGGGAGCAGGCGCAGGCTATGTTGCCTACGGCCTGATTGCACGCGAGATTGAGCGAGTCGACAGCGGATACCGTTCCATGGCCAGCGTCCAGTCCAGTCTGGTGATGTTCCCGATCCATGCTTACGGTTCGGAAGAACAGCGACGCAAATATCTGCCCGGCCTTGCTAGTGGCGAACTGATCGGTTGCTTCGGCCTGACCGAACCTGACGCAGGCTCGGACCCCGGTGGAATGCGTACCTATGCCAAGAAGGACGGCGACGGTTATGTGATTTCAGGGGAGAAAACATGGATCTCCAACTCTCCTTTCGCTGATGTCTTCGTGGTATGGGCCAAGAGCGAAGCGCATAGCGACGGCATTCGGGGCTTTGTTCTCGAGAAGGGAATGAAGGGTCTGTCTGCGCCCAAGATCGAAGGCAAGTTGTCCCTGCGCGCGAGCACCACCGGCGGGATCGTGATGGACGATGTAAAACTGCCTGCCGACGCGTTACTGCCTGAAGTTCAAGGTTTGAAAGGTCCATTCGGCTGCCTCAACCGCGCCCGTTACGGCATTAGCTGGGGCGCGATGGGGGCTGCTGAATTCTGCTTCCACGCATCGCGGCAATATGGATTGGATCGTCAGCAGTTCGGCGTGCCGCTGGCCAGCAAACAACTGTTCCAGTTGAAGCTATCCGATATGCTGACGGACATTTCTATGGGCTTGCAGGCCAGCCTACGGGTCGGCCGATTGATGGACGAAGGCAGTTTTGCACCTGAAATGATATCGATCGTAAAGCGCAATAATGTTGGCAAGGCGCTCGATATTGCCCGCAAATCGCGCGATATGCATGGTGGAAACGGTATTTCGGAAGAATATCAGGTCATTCGCCACATGGTGAATCTTGAAACGGTCAACACCTATGAAGGCACGCATGATGTTCATGCGTTGATCCTGGGCAGGGCAATTACCGGACTGGCAGCGTTCTGAAGGCAGCATCGGGATAATGCTGCTGAAGTGGCCTCCTTCCCTGCAAATGATCCGGTGTTTCATGTATTTGCCATGATTGCTGCTTCACCCTATTTCGCGTGTGGGATTGCCGGTTAGTACCCGGCGGGCTTCTTTGTCACTGGACTGGGTTCCATCGTTTAGGATTGCCCTTTCGGATTTGCGGACCCGTATGGCCATCCGTGCGTTGGGGTCTGTAATGGAACTTCACGGATACTACCGCAGCTCGACCAGCTACCGATTGCGATGTGCATTGGAGTTGAAAGGTCTGGATTACGACAATCTACCGGTAAACCTGCTGGAGAGTGAGCAGAAAGGCACTGCTTTCACTTCACGCAACCCGTTCGGCAGTGTGCCGATGCTGGTTGCAGACGGGCGGAGCCGGGCGCAATCGATGGCTATCATCGAATGGCTGGACGAGGCATATCCAGACGCGCCACTGCTGCCAACCGATCTGGAACAGCGCTACACCGCTCGCGAGTTGGCCTATGCCATCGCCACGGAACTCCACGCCCCGCTGAACCTGCCTGTCCTGAAATACCTCAAGACCGAATACGGCCAGTCTCAAGACGCCGTCGATATCTGGTACCGCCATTGGCTGGCTCGAACACTGGATCCACTGGAACAACGGCTGGCGCAGCTAAGGGTAAGTGATTTTCTGTTCGATAAGCCGGGGTTCTTCGAAGCTGTACTGATACCCCAGATCTATAATGCGCGCCGGTTCGGCTTCGATTTTTCAGACAAGCCCTATACCGCACGGATCGAGGCCGCCTGCCTTGCTGTGCCCGCATTCCAGCGTGCCCATCCGGACGCGCAGCCAGACAACCCAGCAAACAAGGACTAACTTCCTATGAAACTCGCAACTCTGAATGACGGAACCCGCGACGGCAAACTGGTGGTCGTGTCCAAGGATATCACCCGGTACTGCATAGCGGACAACATCGCCCCCACTCTGCAGGCCGCCTTAGACAATTGGAATGATTGCGCGCCCAAGTTGGAGGCGCTGTACCGCGATGTGGAACATCAAACTGTCCCCTGTGAACGATTTCACGAACGCGATGCGCATTCCCCGCTTCCACGCGCCTACCAATGGGCCGACGGCAGTGCCTACATCAATCACGTTGAGCTGGTGCGTAAAGCGCGCGGCGCGGAGGTGCCTGAGAGCTTCTACCATGATCCGCTGATCTATCAGGGCGGGAGCGACGATTTTCTTCCCCCGCGCGCCGATATTCCTCTGGGTGATGAAAAGTGGGGCTGCGATATGGAAGGCGAAATTGCCGTCATCGTTGATGATGTGCCGATGGGCACCTCGGCTGCTGATGCGGCAGATCACATCAAGCTGGTGATGCTGGTAAACGATGTATCACTGCGCGGCCTGATCCCCGGCGAACTCGCCAAGGGCTTCGGCTTCTTTCAATCCAAGCCCTCCACCGCTTTCAGTCCTGTATGTGTAACACCTGATGAACTTGGTGATGCCTGGAAGGACACTGTGGTTCATCTGCCGCTGATGGTGAATTACAACGGCGAACCCTTCGGCCGTGCGCAAGCGGGCGAAGACGCCACCTTCAGCCTTGCCGATCTGGTCGCTCATGCAGCCAAGACACGCAATTTGGGTGCTGGGGCAATAATCGGGTCAGGCACTATCAGCAACAAAGGCGCCGATGGCGGCCCGGGCAAGCCGGTGAGCGAAGGCGGGCTAGGTTACAGCTGCATTGCCGAAATACGCATGATCGAAACGATTGCCGACGGAGAGGCCAAGACCCGTTTCATGTCGCCTGGTGATACTGTGAAAATCTGGATGGAAGACGCAGAAGGTCACTCGATCTTCGGTGCGATCCGTCAGGATGTTGTAGAAGCCTAAAGGACCGCATACTCATGTTTTTTGATCACACGATAGCCGACATCGCCGCGCGTGGAATAATCCTTTCGTCAGCCGGGCTCTGCTGGATAATCTTTCTCGTGCGCATAGTGGGCCTGCGTTCTTTTTCGAAAATGACGAATTTCGATTTCGTCATGACGATTGCAACAGGTTCGCTGCTTGCGGGCGCAGCGCAGGCTACTCAGTGGGCCGGCTTCGCTCAGGCATTAATCGCTGTTACCGGGTTATTCCTGGTTCAGTGGGTTACATCCCGCATTAGGAAACGGTCCGATCTTTTCGAAGCAGCGATCCAGAACGACCCTGTTCTCCTCATGAAAGACGGAGAGATTTGCGAGAAAGCATTGCAAAAGGAACGCGTTGCAAAGTCCGATCTGATAGCCAAACTGCGCGAGGCCAATGTATTGGAAATGGGCAAGGTCCGCGCCGTAGTTCTGGAAACTACAGGTGATGTATCTGTCCTTCATGGCGACAGTCTCGAACCCAAGCTTATCGCCAGTGTGCGGGATCTGACCTCTGACGGGTAGAGATTTTTAAGGACACAAAAAAAGGCCGGAGGGAATGTTCCCCCCGGCCTTTTTTATTGAGCATCTACTGCTTGTTAGAAACGTCCGCGGACCGTCACACCATAGGTGCGCGGTTCCGCAAGAAACGCGCCATATGTCTGTTGGGGTGCGATGAACGGAGTATTGAAAGCCACCTGAGTGTAATCGGTGTCGAACAAGTTGTTAGCCCACACTTCGATACCCCATGCACGGTCAGGCCCTGTCAAGCCGATCCGGCCGTTGATCAGAATGTAGCCATCCTGCTCTTTGCCATACAGCAAGTCTGACCCGGTATTGTAATCATCCGTCATACGCGCGTTTACGTAAAACAGACCGGAAAGTCCTGAGTTACCAAGCGGAGGCGTCCAAGTCAGCGAAGATGTAGCAACAAGTTCCGGAGCATTGGAAAGGTTGTCGCCAGGCAGCAAACGCAGTGCCGGATCGAGCGGCGCGCCAGAGTCATTCCCGATCAGATCATCTTCGTAGCTGGTATCACTATAAGTGATACCAAACGTCGTGATCAGATCCGGAATGGGCGTCAAAGTGGCTTCGAATTCGACGCCCTGCGCAACGACGCCCGGCTCGACGTTATCGGGCGCGCAAGCACCTGTAGTAACATCACCGTCCATATCGGCCCCGCCCAGACTATCGCCGCACGCATTCACATTTTGAACCAGGTAGAACGCACCGTTGAACGTGTTCAACTGGAAGTTCTTAAATTCCTGCCGGTAGGCCGAAATGCCTGCGGAAAACTTACGGGTCGAATATTTCATCCCGATTTCGTACGCTGTCACCGTCTCCTCTTCGAACTGGAGGCTCCCGACATCAAGCGCGTTTACATCGAGCGTAACCGGATTACTCAGTGCGGAGCGATCAAGGTTGAAACCGCCAGCTTTGTATCCTCGCGAGTA
This sequence comes from uncultured Sphingomonadaceae bacterium, assembly GCA_913060895.1. GTDB lineage: Bacteria > Pseudomonadota > Alphaproteobacteria > Sphingomonadales > Sphingomonadaceae > CAJXSN01. The sequence continues at coordinate 20,493 of CAJXSN010000022.1, read as the reverse complement.
GGATGCATAAGTCAGCAGGTCCGGTGTAGGCTTATAGCTGAGAATAGCGGTTCCCGTAAACTCGTCCTCGTCCCGGCTGTCATCAACCGAAACACCATCCAGCTCTGCAGTGGAGTTGCCCTGACATGACAAACCTATCAGTCCGGCAGCAAGACCTCCCAAAGCTTCATTAGCCAATAGCGGGCTCAGCGCTGCTCTGTTCGGGGCGCAGAAGATATTGTCGTTTCCGAATGTTGCGCTGAAGTCTTTGGTTTCATTGGTATAACGCAAACCGAGAGTCAAATCGAGCTTATCGGTCAGATGCACGATATTGTGAGTGAATATCGCGAAGTTCGTGCTTTCCTGATTATAAACTTCGCCTGTGCCGCCAAGGTCATTGATCTGCGATAGGTTGTTTATACTAGCAAGAATGAGCGGCGTCGCCGGACCAAATGCACCGCCGCCAGCTTGTAGCGCAGCAATATTAGGCCCCAAACAGTCATTTGCAGCCGGGTTTGCCAAGGCAGGGTTGATGGCCAAAGCGATGCGGCAACTCGCAAATGTTCCGTAATCATTTCCGAACCGCAGGTTATCGCGGACTTCCAGTTTCTCATTCGCAAAGTAACCGCCGATGAGCCAGTCCAGACTGTCATTAAACGCGGAGCCATTTAGTCGCAGTTCTTGACTGAATGTCTTGAACTCACGAGCAAGTGCGAAATCTCCGGGCTCACGGTATAGAAGATCGACCGTCGTGTAATCCGTATCGGCTGCCTGATTATTACTGTATTCGCGGTAACCGGTGATAGACGTAAGATTGATATCGCCAAACGAGTAATTCAACTCCCCAGAGATTCCATAGTCTTCTGTCTCACCTTCATAACTACGGCCAGCTGTTGGATAGATATTCCGATTAAAAGTATCTTGTGTAAGTGCGCGCGGATCTTGGCCAAGGCCGAGAATAACTGGAATTATCGGATTGTCGGTGCTGGTCAGTGCAGGCGAATCGCCCACTGGGCGCGCGAATAGATCAAGCCCAGGGCTTAAGCGGGCTAGCGGAGCGAAATCAGGCTGTACAAAGGTACCAGAGCAGCATGCTTCGTCTTTATTGGAATAATCGCCGACCAGCCTGAAACTGACATCGCTATTGGGTTCAAACAGCGCTTGCGCACGAACCAGATACCGGTCGCGGTTGTTGACCCGCACGTCGTTGGTTACGTCGTTGTAGAAGCCGTCGCGTTCGAAATACACGCCGTCGACGCGTGCTGCCACGGTGTTGCTAAGCGGAATGTTCACCCCGCCTTCCACTTTGATGGCATCATAATTGCCGTATGTGAAAGCACCATAGCCGCTGAATTCGAACTCTGGCGGAGCAGTGTAAATATTGATCAGACCGGCTGACGAGTTACGTCCACCAAGCGTGCCCTGCGGCCCACGGAGAATCTCGATCCGGTCAATCGGACCAAGCTCGCTAAGCGCGTTGCCTGAACGGGAACGATAAACACCATCGACGAAAACAGCGACCGAGCTTTCCAAGCCCGGGTTGTCGCCGACAGTACCAATACCGCGGATACGCGCAGAGCCATTTGCTTCATTACCTGTCGAGCTTACGAGCAATGAAGGCGCGATTTGGTTAAGTTCGCGAATATCGCTGGCACCTGCCCGCTGCAAAGACTCACCTGTGACAGCGGAAACCGAGATTGGCACGTCGGCAAGTGATTGTGACCGTCCTTGAGCCGTAACGACAATAACGAAATCTTCGTCTTCCGACTGAGTGACACTAGCTTCTTGTACTAGATCGTCGTCGTCCGCGGAGCTATCCTGAGCCAGCGCCGGGGAAGCACTCAATACAAGTGCGCCAGCGAGCGCCCCAAAAGCAACGGTCTGTAAGTAAGATTTACGCATTAGTGAGCCTCTCCATCCTTGATTCACCTCGGGATGGGTCGAGCTGACACGGTACCGTATCTCGCTCGAGTAACTTAGCATCCCTCCCAAGGGTGTGGTTCTGCTAATGCACACTCATCGCTTTTTCGGCAAGATATGGAATGCATTCTGCATCGGATGTGTTGCAATCATGTTTCACATAGGAAGTACCGACCACGCTGATCGCCATATTCGGGTTTTCTTGTTCAAGCGGCCCGATCCTATTTGCGTATCGACATCGCTCGCGGCATCATGTGGCTTATCCAGCTGCGCAGCATGAACCGAGTTACCCGAGGGAGGCACATATTACCGGCCCCAGCAATCACCACCCCGCGTCATCCCTGCTACTGTTCGGGGCGACCGGCGACCTGACGAAACGCAAGCTGCTGCCATCATTGTTTGCCTTGCACGAAGACGGATTGATTGCGCCTGATCTGCGAATAGTCGGCACGGCGCGCAGCGAGCTGACCGATAAAGAGTTTTGTCAGATCGCACGCGAAGCCCTGCACGAATATCTGCCCGACGATCGCAAGGCTTCGGACAAGATCACAAGTTTCCTCGAACATCTGCAATATCAGACACTCGATGCATCGACCGTTGAGGGGTTCGATGATCTTGCCACAAAGCTGGGGGACATTTCCGGCGGCTTGTCGATCTTCCTTTCGACTGCGCCCTTTCTGTTTGAGCCGACGATTCGAGGGCTGAAGTCAGCCGGATTGACAGGCGATCATATCCGCATCGGGCTGGAAAAACCGCTTGGCGACAATCTCGCCAGTTCGGCAGTGATCAATGATGCAGTTGCCAGCGCCTTCAGCGAACAACAGATTTTCAGGATTGATCATTATCTAGGCAAAGAAACGGTCCAGAACCTGATGGCGCTGCGCTTCGCCAATATGATGTTCGAACCACTATGGAATGCCAATGGTATCGACCATGTGCAGATCACGGTGAGCGAGACAGTGGGGCTGGAGGGGCGGCACGGGTTCTACGACGATACGGGCGCACTGCGTGACATGGTGCAGAACCATATGCTGCAATTGCTCGCCATCACAGCGATGGAAGCACCTGCCGATTTTGACGCTACATCCGTTCGGGACGAGAAGGTCAAAGTGCTGCGATCCCTGCGCCCGGTAGGTGCCAGCGAGATGGTTCGCGGCCAGTATGGCAGCGGAGCGGTGGATGGCAAATCAGTCGATGGCTACTTTGATGACTTGGGCGAACCGTCGGGCACCGAAACCTTCGTCGGGATCAAAGCGCATATCGACAATTGGCGCTGGCAGGGTGTGCCCTTCTATTTGCGCACGGGCAAACGCATGGCGGAACGCCGCAGTGAAATCGTGATCCAGTTCAAATGCGTCCCGCACAATATCTTTGGCGATCGGGGCGGCAAACTGAATGCCAACCGGCTGGTGATCCGCTTGCAGCCAGAGGAATATGTCCGCCTGATGGTGATGGCGAAGAAACCCAGCATGGACCGCGACGGGGTGACTTTGCGCGAAGTACCGCTGGACCTCTCTCTGACGCAAGCCTTCAGTCGGGCGCGCCGCCGGATCGCATACGAAAGACTGCTGCTAGATCTGATCGATGGCGACCCGACGCTCTTCGTCAGGCGCGACGAGGTCGAGGCGCAGTGGCGCTGGATCGATGCCATCCGCGAGGTGTGGGAAACACAAGAGGTTGAGCCCAAGCCCTATAGTTCGGGAAGCTGGGGACCAAGCGCTGCCATCGCTTTGACCGAACGTGACGGGGTAAGCTGGAATGAATGATATGCCGCCAATCCACACGCCCCCCATCAATCCGGTGGTTGCCAAAATCACCAATCGTATCGTGCAACGGTCTGCAGAAAGTCGTGCGCGCTATCTGGATCTAATCGACCGCCAGCGGGACGAAGGCGTTCATCGCCCGAACCTTAGCTGCGGCAATCTGGCGCACGGTTTTGCCGCCAGCGGTGAAGACAAACCCGCCATTCGGGGCGGAAACGCGATGAATATCGGCATCGTCACCGCCTTCAATGATATGCTCAGCGCGCATCAGCCCTACGGTCGCTACCCTGAGCAGATAAAGATCTTCGCCCGCGAACGCGGTTCCACTGCGCAGGTTGCAGGCGGTGTGCCCGCCATGTGCGACGGAGTGACGCAGGGGCAGGATTCAATGGAGCTGTCGCTGTTCAGCCGCGATGTCATCGCAATGAGCGCAGCGGTTGGCCTCAGCCACGGAATGTTCGAGGGCGCTCTGCTGCTGGGCATTTGCGACAAGATTGTGCCCGGCCTGCTTATCGGCACTCTGCGCTTTGGTCATTTGCCGACCATTCTGGTACCCGCAGGTCCGATGCCTTCTGGCCTCGCCAACAAGGAAAAGGTCCGCGTCCGCCAGTTGTATGCAGAGGGTAAAGTAGGGCGCGAGGAATTGCTTGAGGCGGAAAGCGCCAGCTATCACGGCGCAGGCACCTGCACATTTTACGGCACCGCCAATTCCAATCAGATGATGATGGAGATGATGGGGCTGCATATGCCCGGCTCCAGCTTCGTCAATCCGGGGGCCAAGTTGCGACAGGAGCTGACCCGTGCTGCGACCCATCGGATGACCGAGATTGGCTGGGAAGGTTCAGACTACCGCCCGCTAGGCCGCTGCGTGGATGCAAAAGCGATCGTCAACGCGGTTGTCGGCTTGCTGGCCACCGGCGGCTCTACCAACCATGTGATTCATCTGCCGGCCATTGCGCGCGCAGCAGGGATCGTGCTCGATTGGGATGATATGGACGCGCTCAGCCGGGTCGTCCCGCTGATCGCCAGCGTCTATCCCAACGGCGCAGGCGACATCAATTATTTTCACGCGGCGGGCGGCATGCCCTACGTGATCCGCGAGCTGATCGGCGCTGGGCTGGCCCATCCAGACATTATGACCGTTTACGGAAGTTCTCTGATAGAAGGTGCGCAGGAACCTGTGCTGCGCAACGATACGCTGGTCTGGCAGCCAGCCGTTCTGAAAAGTCAGGACGATACCTTGCTCAAGCCCGCTTCCGAACCGTTTCAACCCGATGGGGGCATGGTGCTGCTGCAAGGCAATCTGGGTCGCGCCACGATGAAGACCAGCGCTGTTGTCGAAGAATATCGCAATGTCGAGGCACCGTGCCGCGTATTTGCAACGCAAAACGCGGTAGCCGAGGCGTTTCAGGCTGGCGAGCTTAACCGTGATATCGTGGTCGTGGTCCGCTTCCAAGGGCCAGCCGCCAACGGTATGCCCGAGCTGCACAAACTGACCCCGCCGTTAGGCGTGTTGCAGGACAAGGGATATCGCGTTGCACTGATCACAGATGGGCGGATGTCAGGTGCCAGCGGCAAAGTTCCTGCTGCAATCCACGTCTCACCCGAGGCATGGCATGATGGCCCGTTAGGCAAGCTGCGCGACGGCGACGTGGTACGCGTATGCCCGAAAGAAGGTGCGCTGCAAGCTCTGGTCGATGCTGACGAGTGGAACGCCCGCGAACAAGCCGCTGCTCCGCCAGTAGCATGGGGCACTGGACGCGAACTCTTTGCCATGATGCGCCACCACAGCGATCCCGCGGAAATGGGCGGCAGCGCGATGCTGAAAGAGGCCGGACTTTGAGCACCAACACTTTGGTGGCCGTCGATATTGGCGGGACACACGCCCGCTTTGCCATCGCTACGCGCGATCCGGACGGGGCAATTACACTGGAAGAACCGGTTACACTGTCCACAGAAGACCACGCCAGCTTTCAGAGCGCGTGGAAAGAATTTCGGAAGCGTCAGGGCAGCATTTTGCCCCAAGCAGTCAGCATGGCGGTGGCCGGTCCTGTCAAGCCGGATATCATCAGCTTCACAAATAATCCGTGGATCATCCGACCTCGACTGATTGCCGGTGAACTGGACTGCAACCGTCATACAATCGTCAACGATTTCGAAGCCGTGGGCCATGCTACTGCCCGCGCACCAGAGGGCCAATTCCTGCATCTCGCCGGGCCGGACACGCCCTTGCCGGGAAACGGTACAGTCAGTGTGGTTGGTCCAGGCACAGGCCTTGGTGTGGCTCATCTCTGGCGTGATGGAACCGGTGCCTATCGGGTGCAGGCAACCGAAGGAGGCCATAGTGACTTCGCGCCGGTCGATGCCATCGAAGACGCAATTCTTGTCCATTTGCGTAAACGGTTGGACCGAGTATCGGACGAACGTGTTGTCTCCGGCCCTGCCATCGTTGATATCTATCACGCGCTGGCTGCGCTCGAGAAACGCAGCGCTCCCGATCTCGATGACCGGACCCTGTGGCAAGTGGGTACGAGCGGCGAGAATAGTCTTGCCGCCGCAGCGGTCGAGCGGTTCTGCCTCGCACTAGGCAGTGTAGCCGGGAATATCGCGCTGATCCAAGGCGCGTCAGGCGTCGTCATAGCAGGCGGCCTCGGTTACCGTATCCGCGATACGTTGCTGACATCGGGCTTTGCTAACCGATTTCGTGCCAAGGGCCGTTTTGCCGAAATGATGGGCAGCATACCTGTGAAACTTATAACCCACCCGCAGCCCGGGCTATTCGGCGCGGCAGCAGCCTTTTGGAGCGAACACTCATGACCGACACGCCCACTCCTGCCCGCCCCGCGATCCAACAGAACCCCGATATTCGCTATCTGGGAAAGCTGTTAGGCGACGTAATTCGCGAGCATGGGAGCGAGCGCCTATTCGAACAGACCGAGCGCATTCGCTCTGCCAGCGTGGACAGGCACCGTGGGGATGAGCCGGTGGACCTAGGTCTCGCGCAGCTCGATCTGGACGATACGCTGTCCTTTGTCCGCGGCTTCGGCCTGTTCTCCATGTTAGCCAATCTGGCGGAAGACCGCGATGGCATGATGGCGGAAACGAAGGTCGATTTTGCATCTGCCGTGAAGCGCTTGAAAGCGCACGGTATTACGAGCGAGCAGGTGCTGGCCATGTTGGACCATGCACTCGTAGCTCCGGTCCTGACGGCCCATCCGACCGAAGTCCGCCGCAAGAGCGTGATCGACCACCGTGCGCGCATTGCCGATTTGATGGAAATGCGCGACCGCGGATTGGAAACTACGCCCGAAGGGGATAATCTCGCAGACTCCATCGTGCGCCAGATTGCCTTGCTATGGCGCACCCGGACCCTGCGTAACGAGAAGCTGGGCGTTGCGGACGAGGTGGACAACGCTCTTGCCTTCATGCGCGATGTATTTCTTCCTGTGCTCCCTAGCCTGTATGGCCAATGGGAACAGGCGCTGGGCGGGCGGCCAGGCAGCTTCCTGAAACTGGGAAGCTGGATCGGCGGCGACCGCGACGGCAACCCGTTCGTCACCGCAGAATCGCTGCGTTATGCCCAAAGCTCAGCCGCCGAGACAGTTCTGGCTCATTATCTGGATGCTCTTCATCAACTCGGCTCCGAGCTATCCATCTCCAGCGAGTTGGCCGAAATCGCCCCCGAAGTGATTGCTCTGGCAGAAGCCAGCAATGACCCCTCGCCGCACAGGGCGGACGAACCCTATCGCCGCGCAATTATCGGCATTTACAACCGGTTGGCCGCTACGTTCGAGCAACTGGTCGGCCGCGCACCTTCGCGGCCGTCACTGGGCGTGGGTGAGCCTTATGCCGCGCCGGAAAAATTCCGTGACGATCTACGCACTCTCGCCCGCGCACTGGCCACGCTCGGCGGCGAAACGCTTGCTTCGCAGGGGGCATTGGGCCGCCTGATCCGTAGCGTGCGGACCTTCGGGTTTCATCTGGCGACACTGGATTTGCGGCAGAATAGCGCCGTGCACGAGCGAGTGGTCGCCGAATTGCTCGAGTCCGCCGGAGTAGAAGAGGACTACCTTGCGCTGGACGAACAGGCACGCATCGTGGTTCTGCGCAAGGAGCTGTCCGGCGGTCGTCCACTTCGCTCCCCGTGGAGCACCTATTCAGATGAAACCACCAGCGAACTGGCCATCATCGATGCTGCCGCCGAAGCGCACCGCCAGTTCGGGCCGGACTGCATCACGCAGTATATCGTATCTATGGCCGAAACCGTGTCCGACCTGCTGGAAGTCTATGTAATGCTGCGCGAGGCGGGTCTGTATCAGGCAGGCGAACATCCCAGTGCCGCGATCATGGCGGTCCCTCTGTTTGAGACCATTGGCGATCTGGAAAACGCGCCAGGGATAATGGGCGACTACTTCGACCTGCCCGAAGTCGCCAAAATTGCCACCACGCGCGGTCATCAAGAGGTGATGATCGGGTATTCCGACAGCAACAAGGATGGCGGTTATCTGACCTCCTGCTGGAACCTCGCCAAGGCCAGCGAAGCCCTTGCTCCGGTTTTTGCAAAAGCTGGCGTCGGCATGCAATTGTTTCATGGCCGCGGTGGCTCAGTGGGTCGCGGCGGCGGCTCGGCATTCGAGGCAATCCGGGGCCAACCCGCTGGCACCGTACAGGGCCGCATCCGCATTACCGAACAGGGTGAAGTTATCGCAGCGAAGTTCGGCACGCATGAAAGCGCCCGCGCCAATCTGGAAGCTATGGCCACCGCCAGCGTGCTTGCCACGCTGGAGCCGCAGCGCCTGCCAAATGTGCAATACACGCAGTTCTCCTCAGCTATGGATAGCCTGTCGCAGAGTGCTTTCACCGCCTATCGCGGGCTGGTTTACGAAACCGACGGCTTTGTCGACTTGTTCCGCCAGATGACTCCGATCGCCGAAATTGCGACACTGAAAATCGGCTCGCGTCCGGCCAGCCGCAAGGCAACCAATGCCATCGAGGATTTGCGAGCCATCCCGTGGGTATTCTCATGGTCGCAAGCGCGCGTGATGCTGCCCGGCTGGTACGGTGTAGGTCAGGCGTTGCAGGGCCACGGTGATATCGCACAATTGAAAGATATGGCGCAAAGCTGGCCGTTCTTCTCGAACACGCTGGCCAATCTGGAGATGGTTCTTGCGAAGTCAGATATGGGGCTGGCCGCGAGATACACCGAACTGGTAGAAGACCGCGCGCTGGTCGATGCCATTTTTCCGCAAATCCGCGATGCCTGGCACCGCACTCATGACGCGCTGCTGGAAGTGACCGGCCAGTCCTATCTGTTGGAGCATTCGCCCAAGCTGGATGCATCCATCCGCCTGCGCTTGCCGTATATCGAACCGCTCAACTTGCTTCAGGTTGAATTGCTGAAAGAACACCGCGCTGGCGAAACCGACAAGCGTATTGCTGAAGGAATCAAATTGAGCATCAATGCGGTTGCCACAGCGCTGCGCAATAGCGGCTGAGATGCGTTAGATGACGAAGTCGAGAGGCTGCGGCATTTTGCTGCGGTTGACGACCATCTTGCCGTGCAGCGTTTCGATCTGTTTGCTGCCTGTTTTCATAAACAGAAACGGCAGGATGCCGTGCAAAACGCAGGCCATACCACCGAGCATCATCCGTACTCCGAAACTGGTCGCATGAATCAGATGCTGGCCATAGCTTTCACCAACGGAGGTAGGATGGTTGGTGAATGCTTCACGGATCATGCTACTTACCCCTTGGATGGCGTTAGTGCGTCCTACACCACAATCCTTGCGAAATCTTTCTAAAGTTGACTGCATACTCGCTAAATGTAGTAAAGATATACCAATGATATCTGAAGAATTGAAAATCGATTCCATCGACCGCCGGATCCTGGGCGTTTTGCAATCAGACGCGAACTTGTCCGTGCAAGCCATCGGGGACAAAGTTGGCCTCTCGGCAAATCCCTGCTGGCGGCGGATCAAACGACTGGAAGAGGCGGGCGTCATTGCGCGCCGTGTCGCGATTGTGAACCCTCGTCTCGTCGGGCTGGCAACCACCGTGTTTGTGTCAATTCGTACGCGGCGGCATGCCCCCGAATGGCTGGCCGCGTTTCTAGAGGCGGTGAAGGCTCTAGACGAGATTACCGAATGCCACCGAATGGCAGGCGATATCGATTATCTATTAAAGCTGCGCGTGCGCGACATCGCCGATTACGACCGGATATATCAGCAACTCATTGATCGCATTCAGGACCTGGCCGATGTCACCGCGACCTTCTCTATGGAAGAGATGAAATACTCCACCGCCCTTCCGATTTCGGACCAAATTACTTTTTAGTTCAAGCGATTGCAGCCCACGAAATTGCCAGCGCCACTGCAAAGGACACTACACTGGCAGCCCCAACCGGCACCAATGCGCGCCAGCCAGCTTCGACCAACAGCCCCAATTGCGAACGCATTGCTGTAGCCACGACGGCCAGCAGCAACAGGATTTTGGACAGAGCCAGCGCAGGTCCGGTGACCGCATCGGGGAAACTTATAAGGCTGTTGAACGCCAGCAGGATGAAGAAGCCGACGATAAACCAAGGCATTGCGACCTTGCGCCATGCCGATCCTGCGCCGCCCTCTCCACGGTCAAGCCATAGTGCAACCAAAGCCACAATTGGCCCCAGCATAGCGACCCGCGCCAGCTTCACCACAGTTGCATCGGCACCGGCAGCGTCGGAATAACTGTAGGCCCCGCCAATAGCCTGCGCAGCATCATGGACAGATGCGCCTATAAGGAAACCGGCTTGCTTGTCGCTCATCCCGATGGCTTGCGCGATAGCCGGATAAACGGACATCGCGACTGCACTGGCGAGAGCTACACCCACTAGCGCCACGGAAAAACGCGCCTGCCCCAGCCGGTCCCGGCCGATCACACCGTAGAGCGCCAGTGCAGCAGAGGCTCCACAAATCGCCGTCGCTCCGCCTGCAAGAATTCCGGATTCCTGCCCCTCTCCCACCCACCGGGCGGCGAAGATGGCAGAGAAGAAGGCGCTAACCATGACGATCAGCAATCCGCCGAAAGCCAGCCAGCCTAGCCCAGCCACTTGAGCGAATGTGACCTGTAATCCCAGCAGCACGATACCAGCGCGAAGGAAATGTCGGGATACAAAATTTAGACCTGCAGCCGTTGCTTCGATGGTCGACACAAAGCTCATGGCGAGCCCGATCAGCAGACCCAGCAAGATAATCGGAAATCCGTAATGCTCCGCCAGCCAGGCTGCCGCGAGCGACGCCACACCGCAAACCACCATGCCGGGCAAATAGTCGGACAAACGTAGTGCAGCAGATTCTGCGTCAGTATGATGCAGTTCACCAAACAGATCGCCGGAATAAAAATTGTCGCTTGGGCGGCTCACGATTTGTGAAGGAGTAGAATTAGGACTGATGCTTTATGGCGGCACGCCCGCCAGGCCCCTGGTTTGAAAGGTTCTTCCGAAAAATTATCGTTCACCATATCGCAGTTCATGCCCATTTTTAAATTGCGAATTTTGACGTTCGTCAAAGGTTCTGAGCTCCAATCATGCGATTTGAGAATTACTGTGTATACGCGGACAACCAGTAATGCGTTGGCACTCGTCTCGGCAAAACGTGATCATTCGTCAAGGGTAGCAGGTGAAATCTCACCGGTCGGATATGCTAGTTCGCTACGGTCGGTCGACATTCTTTGCGATCCGGGTATGCTGTTCCCACTAAGACCGCCTGATGCAGTTGGAGAGCCATGGCGATCTCCCCGATATAGTCGGAAAAGCTTACCGAACCTGAACCGAATGCCGCCGTTCAAGGTAAATCCATCAAGCGGCTCTCATGCATCGACAGTCCTTTGGCCGTTGGCGCCGCCTTGGTGCAGCAACAACGAAACGTATTTATTTTGTCGTTTATTGAGCAGGTTTTCTGCATGGACGAACAGGCCGATGGGTCCAAGTGTGATTTCGAACAGAATACCCCCGATGCTCATATGGCCTACTGCGTGTGCGATAGGGGTTGCCATCGAGCGCCTGTTCGCCGGTATGATACGCCTCGATGCGATGCGGCCCTGCAGTTAGCGATAGGTCTGCATCGGCACTTATGGGGCGGCCGCGTACGCGCTGACATCCTGCCCATCGCGGGTGGTCGCGTTGGCGAGCACTTCAGCTTCGAAAACGCCGCCTGGGCGTTTGGAGACCACGTTGATCACCCCGCCAAGCGCCGATAGCCCATACAGGGCGAGGCTGCACCTAGATAATCGCTACCTGGCCCAGATCTGTCGGCGGTATCTGTAATAGGCCCAGCGAAGCTGCCTGTCCGCCATAATGGGGCAGTCTGTCCGGCAGCACTCGCACATAACGACCTTTCAGCTTCTGAATACGAATGTTTGCAGCACCCAGCGGCGAAGCCATGCCCATCGTTTAGGAAGTTAAAGGGCTAACCTTCGTATGCTCAGGTGCACACCCCATATCCATCCGCCCCCAATCGATAGACCTACTTGCGCCTATAAACGGTAGAATTGCGCGCAGTGTCAAACATTCCGGACGCTACCGCTAAGGCCAAAAGCGGCGATTCGTTCGGATGGGATTTAGTCCTACAAATCGTCGTCAGACGGCAACAAACCAATCTTGGGGGTCACCCCAGCTTGTTGATCGGCAGACCTAGCGCATAAGGCGATTTGGTTGGGATTAGCTGTTTCGTATCAAGTTGCTTTGACTTGCCACACACACGGTCCTAGCTCGAATGAGAACAAAGGCAGGATGTTTGTGCGAACTCAACTTTTTCTCAAGGGCCGATTACGGCACGATCTTCGTGCGATAGAGAAGCAGGCACTGGAAGATGCCGTGGATGATGTCATTACCTTGGCCCCGCGCAAAACGCTGGTCGAGCGCGGTGAGCATTTGGAAAACTCCTATTACATCGTTGAAGGCACGATGTTGCGGCACATTGATGATCGAAGAGGTGAGCGGCAACTGGTTGGTATCAGCGTGTCAGGCGATTTTATCGATTTGCACGGGTTTCCGATGAAAAGGCTCGACCACTGTGTCGGATCTCTTGGTCATGTCACGTTAGCAAAGGTCCCGCACAAGGCCATTGCCGGTCTGGTTGACGAGTTTCCTCATTTAGCACGGGCCATGTGGTTTTCAACGCTCCTCGATGCGGCAATGCACCGAGAATGGATTTTCCGTTTGGGAAGACTCAATGCCGAGGGGCGTATTGCCCACCTTATCTCGGAAATCATCGAGCGGTTGAAGTTCGTAGGGAAGTACGACGGAAAAAATTTTCCGGTTCCACTACTCCAACGTGATTATGCCGAAGCCTGCGGGGTTACACCGGTTCACGCGAACCGCAGCTTCAGAACTTTACGTGAACGCGGAGTTCTCGATCCGCAAGGAGACGGTAAAATCGTTATTCTGGATGAAACGGCCTTGAACAAAATTGGGGAGTTCGAAGGCGACTATCTTTACGGAGAAGGCGTGCTGGCTTTGGACAGCCTGACAGATCGCTAGGGAGCCGTTTCCCTGTAAAGTTCCAGCACTGCGGTTGCCATCCTGTCGACAGAGAAGCGTCTTTCGAAGGCATGTCGTATTGTGGCAGCATCGATAGCGCGAACTTTGTCCCACCTACCCGAAGCTTCTTTGACTGAGTTCACGACGATTCCGGTTACATCGTTGTCCACCACTTCGCGTACACTGCCATTGTCCCACGCTATTACCGGAACGCCGCAGGCCATAGCCTCGATCATTACAAGGCCAAAGGGTTCCGGCCAATCGATGGGAAAAACGAGTGCCGCAGAGTTTGCGAGGAAATCCTGTTTTTCGGCATCGGTCAAACTGCCGACATAGACAATGTTCTCATTCAGGTGCGGTACTACGACTTCGTCAAAATACGTCGGGTTTCCAAGGTCGACCGGTCCGGCAAGGCGTAGCGGCATTTGCAAGGCCCGAGCCAGTTCAATTGCGCGATCCGGGCGCTTCTGATCGGTCATTCTGCCGATGAAAGCCAGATACGCCCCCTTTTCCCCTGCCGGGCGGTACCGCTCGGCTGGCAAGCCATGATGCACGACCCCGGCGAGACAATGCGCCGGCACATCCTGTGCCTGCCGCGCCGAGATCGCAATAATCCGTTCGTTCGGAAAGCTATCGAAATGCTGGATATGGTCGGGCTCGTCAGCACGCCAGTGGATTGTGCGAAAGGTCGGGACCCTCAACGCGGCACATACCCCGCTTGCGTGGGCAGAACCATGAAGATGAACGACATCGAAACTGTTCGCACGTTCGACGAGATCGCAAAGTTGTTCGGCTTCCAACTGCGCTGGAAACCCGGGTGGTAGTGACGCGCCACGTACATGTTCCTGAGCAGAAAGCGACGTGTAGCGGCCCACGAAATCGATCCCGGACAGCGTGCTGTCCGTCGGACCGAACACTGTTACTTCATGACCAAGTGCGCGCTGCGCGACAGCCAAGTCGGCCACAACGCGTTCTGTTCCGCCGTAAGTGTTGGGCGGGATTGGATAAATAACCGGAGCCACGTGAGCTATGCGCATAAGACTAACATATATTGCCTGTTAGTTCAGGAACTTACGCTCTCTATCGGATTTCTTTGAGATGGAAAGGGTGATAATCCATGTTTGTATGTCACGTTGCACTACAAGGGTGCCTTACTTTGCAGGATGTACCGTACGGAATTACGGCTGACACTGGCGGGCATATTAAGTACTTACTTGAACTCGCACAGGCTAGTGCGTTAGACCCTGAGATAGAGCGCATTGACCTGGTCACGCGCGGCTTTTTGGATGCCAGCCTCGGTCTGAACTATCCGCCGGGTACCATCGCGAGAGATGGCAAGATACACTTGATCCGTCTCGACGATGGCGACGACCGATATTTGACTAAAGAAGAACTGCATCAACGTCATGCGAAGCTCTGCGATGCTTTTGTCGCTTATCTTAAGCAGCTCAATACCCTTCCGGACATTATTCACGCGCACTATGCCGACGCAGGTATATTGGCGCGACACGCGAAAAAAGTACTAGGTATACCTTACATCTTTACGGGTCACTCGCTTGGGGCAGTAAAGCGGCAGGCCAATGGTATGACCAATACAGATCTGGAGCGAAGGATTGCGACGGAAGAGAGCGTGCTTGAAACTGCCGATTCGGTGATAGCCAGTTCGCGCGACGAAGCCGAGGCGCAGTACGCCCATTACACAAATATAGATGGCGGCCGTATCAGGGTTATCCCGCCGGGATGCGAACTGAAACGGTTCGAGGAAGCGATTGCCACTGAAAAGGTTCAGCAAGACGTCGCACGGTTCCTTCGTGATGCCGGCAAACCGATCATACTTGCGATTGCACGCCCCGTCCGTAAAAAGAACCTTGCTGGTCTGGTCGAGGCATATGCAGCAGACCCTACCCTAGTCGAGATGGCTAATCTGGTGATCGTTGCCGGTTGCCGGAACTCAATATCCGAACTCGAACCGGAATGCCGGGATACGCTTGAAGAGATAATACGCCTGGTGGACAAACACGACCTTTATGGAAAAGTCGCTTACCCCAAATCGCACGATCCCGACGACATTCCTGCCTATTACGCAATGGCCCGCGAAACTGGAGGTGTCTTTGTCAATCCTGCGCTGAACGAACCGTTCGGCCTGACGTTGTTGGAGGCAGCGGCAGCGAGGCTCCCAGTAGTTGCAACCGACAGTGGCGGGCCAAATGATATTATTGAACGATGTGGAAATGGCATTCTGGTCTGCCCTACACAGCCAACAGCCATCGCCGGTGCATGCCGCGAAATCATCGGAAATCGCCGCAAATGGATACGGTTCGCATCGGCCGGGGGCGAAGCGGTCGCTGCGTACGATTGGCAAGCACATACAAAGATATATCACCGGCTTATTGGTGAATTGACCATGGCCCCACCTTTCAGGCGCAAATATCGGCGGCTTCTCGTGTGCGACATTGATAATACGTTACTGGGTGATCACGAAGCGCTCCGCGAATTTCTGGAATGGCAGGCGCAGAATGCTTCAACGATAGCCTTGGGTATTGCAACAGGGCGCAGTTTCCACAGCGCACAAGCAATTCTTGCCGCAGAGGGTGTTCCTACCCCGGACGTAATCATCAGCAGCGTGGGCTCTCAAATTCACTGGTATGACAAATCCCGGCGCAGGTTTGTGGAAGATGATGACTGGGGCGGCCGGATCGCTGGTAATTGGGATGGCGAAGCCGTCGTTGCGGTCGCCAATAGCCTGGGACTGCGCAGCCAAGCATCCCTAGAAAACCGAACGGGAAAAGCCAGCTTCTTTCTGGACGAGAACAATCCGGAAGACATCGGCAGGAAGTTCGACAACGCCGGTCTCGACGTCGAAATCGTGGCCAGCCATGATCGTTACCTCGATGTCTTGGCAAGCGGAGTCGGGAAGCATTCTGCGGTGCTTTACGCGGCCGATAGGATGGGGCTGATGCAGGCACAGGTCGTGGTTGCCGGTGACAGTGGTAACGACAGGGCAATGCTGCGCGCCTGCCCCAGACCGATAATAGTCGGTAATTACAGTGACGGTCTGGGTGAAGATCCAGCGCTGTCTCACGCGTACCGTGCATCCGCTACACACGCCCGCGGAATCCTTGAAGGTATTCGGTACTATGATGAGGTCGGAAACTGGTGACCTATCGTTCGATCTCGGTCCTTACCCTTGTTCGCGGGCGGGAAGTACATCTCGAGCATCTCATAGCGGGGCTGCAATCGCAAGAGCGGATACCTGACGAGGTAATTATCGCATATATGCAGGATGAACCGCCGAAAGTCCCCGATGATGGTTTGCTGCGAATACGCCTTATCCACGTCGGCGGCGAACCAATGCCGCTGGCAAAAGCCCGTAATCGGGCGGCAGATGCTGCCGAAGGTTCGATACTGGCCTTTCTCGATGTCGATTGCATTCCAGACAGCCAGTTCGTGAAACGAGCCGTGGAATCTATGGAGCACGAACGAAATGGGGTCTTCCTGCCGGAAGTCAGGTATCTTCCTGCAAGGTCCGGCGACTGGCTTTGTTCGTCTCAACAGGCACCGGACTATTCGGTATTGGACGAACTAGGTTTGCGCCATCCGGCGAAACCCGATCTTACCGGTATTTCTATCGAACCGATCGAAGATTTTGGCGAATTGTGGGGACTGGCTTTTATCCTAACGGCGGGATTATGGCACGATGCTGGCGGGATGAACGAAGATTATAACGGTTATGGCGCTGAAGAAACCGATTTCGGCAAACGGCTGGAACTTGCCGGAGCGGTCTTACACTGGCTCGGTGGAACTGTGTGCTATCACCAGCATCACACGGTCCACAAACCGCCCTTGCAGCATTTCGAGAGCATCGTTCGCAACGCTCGCCAGTTTTATTCCCAGTGGGGTGAATGGTGCATGGATTACTGGCTTGACGATTTCGTGCGTCGGGGTCTTTTATCGAGAAGCAATAGCGAAATTACGATTATCCGAACGCCCACTGCAGTCGAAGTCGAAGGGACGCGGCAGGGTCCGAATGTGCGTTTCAGCTAGGACCAGAGACGATTAGCTTCGCTTTCGAGCCAATGTGCTGCATTGTGTGCCGCGTCAGGATGATGAAGGTCTGCCAGCGCATTCGTATCCAGACCGTCAGTCGCTTCCAGTGCCTTCTGCCATTCGGATATCGATGCAGGCCATGTAGGAAGATGAACTGCAGCGCCAAGACGTGCGAGCTGTGCTGCCTTTATCTGCTGCTCGTCGAAATACCGCCACTCCGGAATACAGAGGAACGGCTTTGCTGCTCTCGCGATCTCGTGGACCGTATTGTCTCCGGCAGATGCAACCACACGGTCCGACGCGCACAGGTAATCAGTAAGGTTGTTGATCCAGCCCAGTTCACGAAGATTGCCGAAGTCGGTTTCATGCCCCTCCCGGTGAACGGGACCTGCAACTAGCCACAGGGCATCAGGCTCTGCCCGTGCAGCAACTGTAAGCGGTGCATAGGGAGTGCCCGACCCTCCACCACCGGCAATTACCAATGTAATATGCTGGTCGACAGACAGCCCCAGTTTTCTTCGGGCAGCCTCACGTGATTGCACAGAGTCGTTCGTGGTGCATAGCCCGCCGGTGTAAAAAGTGCGCGACCGTGCCCAGCCAGGGTAATCGGGCTGTTCAATCCGTTCGTCGAACGGTGCGAGCATTCCGACACCCGCCTCGTATCCGGCGATATGGCCAGCGTCGGAACGGTCGCCATGCATCCGGATGGTTACCGCAGGCACGCTCATTATCCGCGCAAGAAGGGCAATTTCCGCCGAAACGTCGATAACGAAGAGAGCTGGGTCTACCTTTCGCAGCGTGTCCGCAATCATGCCCATGTGTTCGCGCGTTTCGTCTACCCCGAGTGGAACGCAGTGAAGGACCGACGGCGTCGGTTCCTTGTGAAGAACCTTGCTGCGGGAAGGCGCCCCGATCATATCGGGCAACTGGGTTATTTGCGCTTCACGCGGGATTGCAGCGAATTGCTCAGGCTTCGCGGTAAGTATATGCAGCGGTCTGTCGTCAGGAATGTAGTTTGCAATCGCCATGATACGGTTGGCATGTCCTCGACCTTGATGATGGGCGAAGAACAGGATGGACTTTTTAGTCAAGGAGTACTTCCCTTTGCCGAAGGTGCGATATCGTCCGGCATCTGCCGAACGTCTTTACATCTTCCCACGGTCCAGTTGTCCGCTACACGAACCTTGGGATTGGGAGCGCACCAAATCTCCCCTCCATCGTCCAGTGCGGTTACCCAAATCAAATTGTGTTCGACACCGTAATCGATAACAGCGAAGGCAAGGCCTGCGCCCTTGTCGCTGACATGCACCGGGATGGGAACTTGAAGTTGTGTAAACATGTTACTCACTACTTTCCACGCGGCAGAACCAGAAGCGTTTCCACCGCGTCATGCCGGGTTACATTCGCACTCAACGTCATGATGGCGGAAATCAGCAGCGTTACCATGGCCACGAGATTCGCACTCAGAATGGCCAACATCCAACAAACAATCTTGTAAAGAAAACTGCGAAAGTCCGTCGATACTTCATTGAATTCTTTGATCGGCATGGTCATCGCCAGCAACATGGCAACCGATCTGACGAGCAGCCAAGCGCTCAGCATGCTGATAACATAGATGCGGCGGTTTCTATCCCGGTCGAAGTCGGTATCGTCGTCGTTATAGCGCTGTCCAAGTATAATGTTGGCTGGCTTAGCACATCAATGATATCGTAGGTATGCAGCGAAGAGTAGATTGACCCGCTTGCAAAATGTCCTACCACCCCAACGGCTATCAATTCGATAGCTGAGATAGATGCAAGATACTGCAGCTTCACCTTGATGGATCGTTTTCAGATAGATTGGGTTCATGCTCGTCAGAACGGATCAGGTACCGGTACACACCCCACAGATTTATGAAGAGCAGACAAATGTTTTGCCAGCCTATTCCTTCTGCGTCTTCGCTTAAAAACCCCCAAGCGATGAGAGCCGCAGATGAAGTGACAAACAGCACAAATGCCCAACCGGATATCTTTGCACTAACATTCGAAGCCACAACCAGCGCTGCGATAACAGCGGCAATCGCACCGTACCATTCCAGAACGTTAAGCATCATGATCCTCTTGGATCAAAAAAGGGACACTGCCATTCAGTGCCGACCTTACGGCCACTATATTGGAGAGCTTCACTCGATTCACCGTGCCGTGAAAGCATCGGGTTAACAGATCCATCAAGCGCAATATCGCGCTTAAGAATAGCCTTGCGCATTTTCTCATACCGCTGGTCAAACCGAAGTTTCGCGAACTGATCGTGGAGGTTGAACACCAACGTAGGATACTTGACCCGGCGTGCCGTTCGTGAAGCATTCGGATGGAGCCCTACAACAAAGTAACCTTGCCCACCGAAACTTAGAGAAAAATGGGGATCAGCAGGGTCGCTGCTAACTTTGTCACAGTACTTTTGGCCGCGCCAACTGTCCTTGTCTGCAAGAGACTGTAACCTCTTCCACATTGCCGTCTCAAACTCTTCCTCCGTAAGATCGGTCGGTCCTTCGAACATTACTGCAAGGCTACGCAGGCCCGAAGGATCTGATTTATATTTCCAACTCCAGTCCAGAAGGCGATCATGGATCTCAACATCGTTCCAACCACTGTTGAGCCTCCATGCAGGAAGGATACCTAGACGGTCCGTCGCAAGCGCAGACTTTGCGCCGACACAGGGGAATTCAGGTTTGGCAATATGCGAACGAAGGGCACTGCTTAGTTCATTGTGATCGATCACCATCGGACCTGTTTCGATTGCAAGCTCTTCTGACATGACCACACAGTGCGCCAGCTTCGGTTTTGTTTCTGAAAGCCAACAAAAATTAGGTGGAAATATGATAAATTCTGCAGTTACGACGATGGGAAAGGGGATCGTTTCCGCGTAACCGCCACGCCATGACGATTCGACGTTATCACGTATTCGGCCAGCGATGCAGTGGAACAAACGCCTTAATTCGCTTTGTCGAACAGAATTTCCCTGATTTGAATTTCTGCGAAAAGGCTGGCTTCAAGCACTGGGCTGTTCCATTCGACCGAACAGTTGCATCCGACACTTTGGTTATAGTGATCGCGCGCGATATTTTGAGCTGGTTGCAAAGCCTCTATCGGAAACCATGGCATGCGCACCCGGATTTGAAAGCCATAAATTTTTCGGATTTCATTCGATCGGAATGGAGGAGTGTTTGGGACGAAGTGACGTGACCCCCTGATTTTCCTCCAAGTTGGATTAGAGTCCGGCCCTGACAGA
>CAJXSN010000021.1 GCA_913060895.1 uncultured Sphingomonadaceae bacterium | reverse complement strand
ATCTACACAGAGTAGATCGTCGGCAGCGTCAGATGTGTATAAGAGACAGATCACTTCCTGCTCGATCGTGGACAAGTCGGCCAACGGTGAATTTCGGTTCTACACCTGCTTGCCCGGCTTGCTGGACAGTTGTCCACTCCCCATATCAAGACCGTGAATGCAACAGTCACAGTCTGGTATGATGGGGCCTGCCCGCTATGCCTGCGGGAGAAAGCGGTGATGCGGCGACTGGACCGGCGCGGAGCCATCGATTTTGTCGATGTGTCGGCAGGCCAGGCCGTCAGTTGCCCGATTGATCGACGCATTCTCCTAGCCCGCTTCCATGCTTTGGAAAACGGCATTGTCCTGTCGGGTGCAGCGGCATTCGCAGCGATGTGGCGGGCAATACCGATATTGCGGCCACTAGGGTTGATAGCACGCAATTCCGCAGTTTTGAGCGTTCTTGAGTGGATGTATCTGCGGTTTCTGACTGTCCGTCCACGGCTGCAAAAGATGCTGTCGGACTAGGCTTCTTCGCCAATCGAAACCCGATGTGGAACTGTTCTGTTGTTCCCGGATTACTCATTAAGTTTTCCGATTGTCTCAATCGGTCAAATCCGCTTTTGTGCGGCGCACAAACCCCTAGATGAGATGCACGAATTTTCTGTTCAACACATATAATCAAGGATTGAAACAATGGGTATTATCGGCACGACCATCAAACCATTCACTGCCACCGCTTTTCAGAAGGGCCAGGATTTCTTCGACGTCACCGACGAAGACGTGAAGGGCAAGTGGGCCGTATTCTTCTTCTATCCCGCAGACTTTACATTCGTTTGCCCAACCGAGCTGGAAAACCTGGGTGAGCAGTATGCGATGCTGCAGAAGATGGATGTCGAAGTGTATGGTGTATCGACTGACACCCATTTCAGCCACAAGGCATGGCACGACACCAGTGAGCGTATCGGCAAGCTGGAATTCCCGTTCCTTGGTGACCAGAACCACACTCTCGCACGCAACTTCGATGTGCTGCGTGAAGGTGTAGGCTTGGCAGACCGCGCTACTTTCGTGGTCGATCCGGACGGCGTGATCCAGATCATGGAGCAGACCTGCGAAGGTGTAGGCCGGAACGCCAACGAACTGGCCCGCAAGATCAAGGCTGCACAATATGTCCGCGCCAATCCCGGTGAAGTCTGCCCTGCGGCATGGGAAGAAGGCAGCGAAACGCTGGCCCCCTCGCTCGATCTCGTCGGCAAAATCTAACCTTTTCGACGAATACTTACGGGGGCGGCGCAGCGCGCGTCGCCCCCTTTATATTGCCCGAACTAACGCATCCTACGAGGACACATCATGCTCGACCAGTCGATGACCCAGCAGCTGAAAACCTATCTCGACAATCTGCGCGAGCCGGTGACGCTGATCGCCACACTCGGCGATGACGACAAATCGCGGCAGACCCGCGAATTGCTGGAGGAGATCGCTGCGCTGCATAATCTGGTGGATGCGAAGTTCGATGGCGACGATGCCCGTGTGCCGAGCTTTCTTATCCGGCGCGGGCAGAACGAGGCGCGGCAAGTACGTTTTGCCGGTCTCCCGATGGGTCATGAATTTACCTCGCTCGTCCTCGCCCTTCTATGGGCAGGTTGCCACCCGCCCAAGGTGGATGCCGATCTGATCGATCAGGCACGCGCGCTGACCGGGACGTTCGATTTCGAAATGTATTTCTCGCTCAGCTGCCACAACTGCCCCGATGTTGTTCAGGCGCTGACGTTGATGGCGTTCGAAAACCCGAACGTCACCGCCACGTTGATCGAAGGTGGCACGTTTCAGGACGAGGTCGACAGCCGCGATGTAATGGCTGTCCCCGCAACATATCTGAACGGCGAGACCTTCTACAACGGCAAGATGACTCTGGCCGAAATTCTGGCGAAAGTGGATACAGGCGCTGCCGAGAAGGCGGCGGCCAAGATGGACGGGCTGGACCCGTACGAAGTGCTGATTATCGGCGGCGGTCCGGCAGGGGTCGCGGCATCTGTCTATACTGCCCGCAAGGGTTTTCGCACCGGCATCGCAGCAGAACGCTTCGGCGGACAGTTGAACGACACGCTGGGGATCGAAAACCTGCCCGGCACGCAATATACCGAAGGTCCGAAACTGGCGGATGAACTGCGCCGCCAGGTCAGCGACAATGCTATCGAACTGCTCGAAATGGCAGATGCGACCGCGCTTGTCCCCTCAGCAGAAGAAGGCGGATATCACAGTGTTGAACTGGCCAACGGCGCATCGCTCAGTGCGCGCTCCGTAATTCTGGCCACCGGCGCGCGCTGGCGGCCCCTGGGCGTCCCTGGTGAAGACGAGTATCGTAACAAGGGTGTGGCGTATTGCCCGCACTGTGACGGCCCCCTGTTCAAGGGCAAGGATATCGCCGTGGTCGGCGGCGGCAATTCCGGCGTCGAAGCGGCCATCGATCTGGCCAATATCGTCGGCAGCGTGACGTTAATCGAATATGACAGCGAGCTGCGCGCCGATGAGGTGTTGCAACGCAAATTGCGCGGGTTCGATAATGTTACGATCCTGACGTCCGCCCGCACGACCGAGATTACCGGCGATGGATCGCGTATGACAGGTCTGACATACGAGAACCGGGAAACCGGCGAGATCCATAGTCTCGAATTAGCCGGTGCCTTCATCCAGATCGGTCTGGTGCCGAATACCGAATGGCTCAAAAACAGCCCGCTGGACCTCTCGCAGCATGGCGAGATCGAAGTTGACAGCCGAGGGGGAACAAATGTGCCCGGCGTATTTGCATCGGGCGATTGCACTACCGTACCGTACAAGCAAATCGTGGTGGCAATGGGTGACGGATCCAAAGCGGCTCTGTCTGCATTTGATTATCTTATCCGCACCGAACCTGCCGAAGATATCGCTCAGGCCGCCTGACCGACGCCAGCGCTAATATCAGTGGGTCGATAATAAACACCAGTTTAATCGATTGGACTAATCAAAGCTGGCCCTCCATATCCGTGCTTACGAATAATAGAAGCACCGATATGGAGATCGATCATGGATGCGAAGACAGGCGAAATCAGCGGCGGATGCCCGTTCACCGGCCATAATGAAACGCGCGCCCTTCTGGGGCGTCAAAACCGCGATTGGTGGCCTGACTCTCTTGATCTCGAAATTCTGACCCAGGGCGGAAAACGTGCCGACCCGATGGATGCAGATTTCGATTATGCGGAAGCATTCAATGCGATCGACTACACCGCACTGAAGGCGGACATCACCGCGCTGATGACAGACGATCAGGAGTGGTGGCCAGCCGATTACGGCCATTACGGTCCGTTCTTTATCCGGATGGCATGGCACTCAGCTGGCACCTACCGCACCGGAGACGGCCGCGGCGGTGCAGGCGGCGGGCAGCAACGCTTCGCCCCGCTCAACAGCTGGCCCGATAACGGCAACCTCGACAAGGCACGCCGGCTGCTATGGCCGATCAAGCAGAAATACGGCAAGCATATCAGCTGGGCCGATCTGTTCATCCTGACAGGCACCGTCGCTATTGAAAGCATGGGCGGCCCGGTGTTCGGATTTGCCGGTGGGCGCGCGGATGTGTTCGAGCCAGAAACAGTATATTGGGGCACGGAGGAAGAGTGGGTCGACGAGGGCGTAGAAACCCGCATCATTCCCGACGAAGGCAAAGCACTCGAAAACCCGCTTGCGGCGATTCAGATGGGCCTGATCTACGTCAATCCCGAAGGACCGGGTGGCAACCCCGATCCGCTGCAATCGGCTCGTGACATGCGCGAAACCTTTGCTCGCATGGCGATGAACGACGAAGAAACCGTCGCCCTGACCGCCGGCGGCCACGCCTTCGGCAAGGCTCACGGCGCAAAACCTGCCGACACCTTTGGCGGCGCGCCCGAAAGCGAAGTCTTGGCCCTGCAGGGCTTTGGCTGGCTGAATGACCAGGAAGAGATTGCCAAGGGCAACATCACCACTTCCGGCATCGAGGGTGCATGGTCGAATAACCCCACCTCGTGGAGCCACGACTATTTCCGCCTGCTGTTCAAATATGAATTCGAACTGGTGGAAAGCCCCGCCGGCGCGAAGCAGTGGCAGCCGGTCGACCAGTCCGAAGAAGATAAAGCACCCGATGCACGCGATCCTTCGAAGAAGGTCCCGACCATGATGACCACCGCCGATATGGCGCTCAAAATGGACCCGGAATATCGCAAAATCTCGGAGCGTTTCCATGAAAATCCGAAACAACTGGACGATGCCTTTGCCCGCGCCTGGTTCAAACTGTGCCACCGCGATATGGGCCCCAAGGTCCGCTATATGGGACCTGAAGTACCGGAAGAAGATTTGATCTGGATGGATCCAATTCCCGCTGGCTCCACCCCTTCCGCCAGCAGCGTGTCGGATTTCAAAGCGAAGGTTCTGGATAGCGGCCTGACCGTTTCGCAGCTTGTGAAGGCAGCATGGGCTTCGGCCTCCACCTATCGCAATTCGGACCATCGTGGCGGTGCCAATGGCGCACATATCCGGTTTGACGAAATCAAAAACTGGGCCGTCAATGACCCGGCCGAACTCGATACCGTCCTGAACAAGCTCGACGAAATCCGCGGTGACCTGTCGATGGCCGATGCCATCGTGCTAGGCGGTGCGGCAGCGATCGAGAAAGCAGCCAAGGATGGTGGCCATTCGGTCAGCGTCGATGTCACGACCGGGCGCGGTGATGCCACCCGCGAGCAGTTCGATGCCGAAAGCTGGGAACCGATGGAGCCCTTCGCCGACGGTTTCCGCAACTATTTGAAGACCAAGGCGTCTGTGAAGACAGAAGACATGATGGTCGACAAAGCGCACCTGCTGGGCCTGTCCATCCCCGAAATGACCGCGTTGGTCGGCGGGATGCGTGTATTGGGCGCGGTCTCGGAGCACGCGGACCACGGCTCCGATGTCGGCGTACTGACCGACAGGCCCGGTACGCTAACGAACGATTTCTTCGTCAATCTTCTCGATATGGGCACCAAATGGACCGTAGTCGACGAAAGCGGCGATGAGGAATTTATAGGTAGTGACCGCAAGTCGGGTGAAGAAAAGTACCGTGCAACACGCACGGATCTTGTCTTCGGCTCGAACTCGCAACTGCGTGCTATTGCTGAAACCTATGCAGAAAACGGCGGTGAAGAGCGCTTCATCGGTGACTTTGTATCTGCTTGGACCAAAGTAATGGATGCGGACCGGTTTGACATTTCCTGCGCCAAGTATCACTCTTAACGAATAATCAGTCCTGAAGGGGAATTCCCTAGGGTCGCAAAAGAGCCCCCGGCGGAAACGTCGGGGGCTTTTTCGTAGGTGTATTGCCTAGTTGGTGGCTGAATATCTCAGACACCGCGCAGCCTGCACGCATGCTGCCGCGCTGATTTTCCTGAAGCGGTTGCTGGAGCCGCGTTTCAGCCGCTTCTCCTGAGGACAATATACAGCGCACCCTCGCCCCCGTGGCGGCGGTGCGCCTTGCGGATCGCGGCAATGTTGTCGCCATGCTCGCTCGCGGCCAGCCAGTCGAGGATTTTGGCCCGGATTGCCCCCCGGCTGGTTCCCCGATCCGCCGCATCGACCGGACGTTCCTTGCCCGTGACAACCAGTATCACTCGCGCACCGGTGGCGCTCGCCTGCATCATACCACGCATCAGGCGGGTATAGGCGGCGTCGAGGCCGTGGCCGTGCAGGTCAAGACTGAATTCCGGCGCAATCTCGCCCGCTTTCAATCGCCGGTCCCAGTGCGAATCGAGATTGCCGCGCGGATTGCGGCCTGTTCGGGAAGGGGTGGCAACCGGCAGGGGCGGAACAGCGGCGGCCGGGGCCGTACGGCGGGGTTTGACGAATTTGGATGGCTGGCGTTTCACGCTGCGCGCCGGAGCGGCAGATTTGCCGGCAGGGACCGCTGGCACAGCATGGAGGGGTTCGACTGTTGCCGAGAGGGTTTCCCAAGCATCCGCCTCATCCAAGGTCAGTCCGCGCGGATGGCTCATCGGTTCAGCAGGCGCTCGACCGTTCCCTTCGGCAGCAGGATCAGCGCCTTGCCCCCAATCGACAATTCACCCGCTATGCGCCGTGCATCGGGACCATTGCCCCAGAACGTGTCGAACCTGTTCGCGCCCTTGATCGCGCCGCCGGTATCCTGCGCCACCCAAAGCCCGTCGGCCTCATCCTCGTCCATATCGAGAAACACCGGCGCGCCGTAAGGTACAAAACGCGGATCTACGGCAACGGAATCGCGCGCGCGGACCGGAACGCCCAGTGACCCGAGCGGGCCGTCACTCGCCAGTTCGCGGAAGAAAATCCAGCTCTGGTTTTCACGCATCACAGCGTTCGCCTCATCCGGATTGGCGCGCAGCCAGTCGACGATACCCTGCATGGATGTGGCATAAGGCGTGCCCTCGCCGATCTCGCCGCGATCCTTCAGCGTGCGGCCGATGGCCGTATAGCCTCGTCCGTTCTGGCCGGCATAGCCAATCCGCATCAATGTATTGTCCGGAAGGCGAAGCAGACCGGAACCCTGGATTTGCAGGAAGAAAAACTCGATAGCATCCGCCGCCCAGGCAATTTCAAGTCCGCGCCCTGCCAAAGCGCCCAACTCTATCGCCTCGCGGTCCCAATAGGGTACGAAAGCGCCTGACTGATCATACCGGCCCAGCGGCGGACGTCCCGTGCGCTCGCTCTCGGCCATATTGTCAGGCCATGCACGAACCAGATCATCGGGCATGGAGTAAACCGGAACGTCATATCCGGGCAGACGAATACGACTACCGCGCAATTCAGGCTCGAAATAGCCAGTAATAAACGCTTCGCCGTTGCCGATGCGGACAGTCTCGAAATATTCCGCGAAGAAATCAGCCCCGCCATCATGGCGCGCGTTGTGCGCTGCATCGCAGGCGGCCGGCCAGTCGCCGGGGCGCGTCAGGCCGCTCTTGTCGTCTTTAAGGGTGGCCCAACTACAGCTTCCGACAAAAGCGGCGAGTGCAGCATTGGCGTCCGCTGCCGATATCGGCAGAGAGCCAACCGGCGGGCCGCGTTCCAGGCTACTGAAAGCGGCACTCTGCACTTCGGGGACGGGCGGCGGGCTTACTATCGGACTGGGCGGCTTTACGGGTTCTGGCGTGCTCGCACAGCCTGCAAGAGCCGCCAAAGCGGCTATCGCAATCCCGTTCAACGCATTACGCATCGCCATTCCATTCTCCCCCCCGAAAGCGCGCGGAGCGCGTCGTATACTCCCCCGTGAGAGCCTCAGCCCTCGTCGGTTTCTACCAGTTGCCAGTCAGGCCCGGCGGCATGGACATTGCGCGCAAAGGTCCAGATGTCGCGGCTTTCTACCGCATCGTCCAGCGAACCGGCGATGACTGTGCCGTCCTTGTCGCGCGTGAGAGCGGATATGTCCGAGACGAACCGCATTGTCACGCGGGCCGTGCGGCCATCCAGCTCGGCGTCGCGCACCACTGCGTCTTCGATCCTGATAAGCTTGTTGGCTACTATCTCGCCAGCAGCTTCGCGAGCTTCGATTGCCGCGGCAAACCCGGCATACACATCCGCATCGCACAATTCGCGCAGCGTATCCTTATCGCCGCTCCAGAACGCGTCCAGAACCATAGCATAGGCGCTCTTGGCACCTTCCACGAAGCCGGTAATGTCGAAACTGCGGTCTGCAGCGGCAATGGCGCGCACGCCCTGCTCCACCACCGGCTGAAGATTGGTCCGCTGCTGCGCGTCCTCGCCCTTCACCAGAGCGACCTGCGGGGCCGGAGCCTCGCGCTGGACACTGTCATTCGCCCGGTCCTGCGCTTTGTCGCCGGAATCGAAACGCGGCGTGATCGTCTCCTCCTCGTGTTCCGCACGGTTTCCCAGCACGGAATACAACCGCAATCCGAGGAATGCGGCAATCATGGCTAGGATAACAATCTCGTAAATCACAGGCGTACCTTGTCTTTTATCACCCCGTACTGGCCGGGTGCGTGGCCGTTTGGGCGCGTTCACCCAATAGCCTCATACATAAGTAGTAATGACATTTCCACAACGTGCACCATTGGCAGAGGCACAGGGCGCAGCGATCCGGCCCGCAATCAGGGCTGCCTGCCGTATGCCGGGCGGTTCCAGGCACTGCGCCTTTTGTTGCCGCCAGAGCCGCGCAGTGCTAGGCGCGCGGCGCAAATTCCGATTTTTACCCGATCCAGAAATGAAGGCGTAATTTCATGGCCGATGAAGGCGACATTCTCACCGATCTCGATCTCGATCCTGCAGCAGGCGCAAATGGCGCGGACAACCAGCCATCGGTTGGTTTCCTGACGCAATATATAAAAGACCTCTCGGTCGAGAATCCCAATGCTCCCGCCTCGTTCCAATGGAACGAAGCCCCGCAAGTGGACCTGCAACTGAACATCGGCGCCACCGAAGCCGGCGACGGCGTTCACGAAGTCGAAGTGCGTGTAAACGCCAGTGCCAAGGCCGAAAGCGGCGTATTGTACGCCGTAGAGCTGGTGTATGCCGGGCTGGTGGCGGTGCGAAACTTCCCCGAGGATCAGGCCCACGCATTTCTGTATGCAGAAGCCCCGCGTATCCTGTTCCCGTTTGCTCGCGCCATCGTGGCTGATGCCACGCGCGACGCGGGTTTCCAGCCCTTGCTGCTCGACCCCATTGATTTCAATGCGCTGTATATGCAGCGTTTGCAGCAGAAGGCCCAGGAAGAAGCCCAGTCTGGCGGAGCGGCGGGCGATGGTACGCCCCCTGCAGATCCTTCTTCCGACCAGTCCTGAGCGAAGCACGGCATGACAGATGCCGGTCAATTCGCCGGTAAAGGCGCGGCCGCATGAGCCTGCTTAAAAATGTCGGGACGATTGGCGGGCTGACAGCGGTCAGCCGCGTTTTCGGCTTCGTACGCGATGTCATGCTTGCCCGCGTGCTGGGCGCGGGCGGCGTGGCGGATGCGTGGCAACTGGCGTTCCAGCTGCCCAATATTTTCCGCCGCCTGTTTGCCGAAGGGGCTTTCGCCTCTGCCTTCATCCCGCTTTTCAACCGGCACATGAAAGCTGGCGAGGACTGGTCCGATGCGGAGCGGTTCTCGTCGCAAATCTTGGCAGTATTGCTGCCGATACTGGTGGCCTTCGGCGCGCTGATGATGATTGCGATGCCCTGGGTGTTGCAGGCATTTGCCAGTGACGAATTGCGGGCCGATGCAGACAATTGGGCGCTGGCCGTGACGATGGGGCGGATCGCCTTTCCCTACCTCCTGTTTATGAGCCTGGCGACGCTGGTGGCCGCAACGCTCAATTCGCTGTCGCGTTTCGGAGCGGCGGCGGCAGCGCCGATCCTGCTTAACATCTGCCTGATTTCCGCCCTGACATGGGGTGCAGTGCAGGCCGACAATGAAGCAACCCGGCAATCGACCGGATTGTTGCTCGCGATTGCGGTATCTGTATCGGGTCTGCTGCAACTGGCCTGGCTGGGATACTGGATGCGCCGCGCCGGCTTCAAAATTCCGTTTGCGCGCCCGAAAATTACCAAAGATGTGAAAGAGCTGGGTGTTCTGATCCTGCCGGCGGTATTCGGCGCAGGCGTGTATCAGATCAGCCGGTTCATCGATCTGTTCTTCCTTGGACAGTTACCCGAAGGGTCGATCACCTATCTGGCGATGGGCGACCGTTGGAACCAGCTGCCTCTGGGCATCATCGGCATTGCACTGGGCACGGCTATTCTGCCCGCGCTGAGCCGGTTCGTCGCCAGCGAGGACCGCGATGGCGCGTTCCGTCTGCAGTCCAATGCAGTGGAACTGGCCATGCTGCTGACCTTGCCAAGCGCGGTTGCGCTGTTCATCACCGGAAGCGCTTTTACCCGGGTGTTTTTTGTGGGCGGGGCATTCACGTTCGAGGATGCGATGATGACCGGAACGGTGGTATCGGGCCTTGTCATCGGCCTGCCCGCCTATGTGCTGGTCAAGGTGCTGACACCGAATTTCTTCGCCCGCAAGGACACCCGCACGCCGGTTTACACCGCTGCTGTATCGCTGGTGGTGACCGTCGCCCTCAACATCTATCTCGTGCCGCGTCTGGGCGTGCTGGCCTTGGCGATTGCCGGGTCCATCGGTGCATGGGTCAATGTCACGCTGCTCTATGCGATTCTGGCGCGGCGCGGCTTCTTTCATCTTACTCCTATGATTGTCGGGCGTCTGGCGCGCATCATGCTGGCTGCGCTAGTCATGGGCGCAGCACTTTGGTTCGCGATGCCTTATGGCGAGGGGCTGTTCACCGGCAACGGGTGGGAACGCTCAGGGGCGATCATCGGAGTGATCGGACTGGGCGCCGTTACCTTCCTGGCGGCGGCGGTTGCCCTGCGCATTCTCGACAAGGCCACGGTTCAGCGCCTAATGCGCCGTACAGGCTGACCCTTCAGCATCCGTTTTAATACAGGATATATCCCATGCGAGTCGTTTCGGGCATCCAGCCCACCGGTAATCTCCATCTCGGCAATTATCTGGGCGCGATCCGCAATTGGGTACGGATGCAGGATGCGATGAAGGAAGGGCAGGAATGCTACTTCTTCCTCGCCGATCTGCACGCCATCAGCATGCCGCACGATCCGGCCGAGCTTAAAAGCGGCACATTGGAAATGGCCGCCGCGCTATTGGCTTGCGGGATTGATCCGGCGCGCTCCACTCTGTTCAATCAGGCGCAGGTCCCCGCCCATGTGGAACTGCAATGGCTGCTGAATGGCACGGCCCGCATGGGCTGGCTGAACCGTATGACGCAGTTCAAGGACAAGAGCGGCAAGAACCGCGAAGGAGCCAGCGCAGCGCTGTTCACCTACCCCGTACTGCAGGCGGCAGACGTCCTGCTGTATCAGGCGACGCATGTCCCGGTGGGGGAGGATCAAAAACAGCATCTCGAGCTTGCGCGGGATATCGCGACCAAGTTCAACCACGACTACGCTCCAAAAAACGAGATTGGCGAGGAAGCGCCTGTCTTCACGCTTCCCGAGCCGATCAATCCGCCGCAAGCCGCGCGCATCATGAGCCTGCGCGACGGGTCGAAGAAGATGAGCAAGTCGGACGTTTCGGAGATGAGCCGGATCGAGTTGGTCGACAATGCCGACACGATCATGAAGAAAATCAAAAAGGCCAAAACCGATCCAGAACCTCTACCATCGGAGGAAGCAGGTCTGGCTGGACGACCCGAAGCACTGAACCTCGTCACGATTTACGCCGCGCTATCCGATAGCAGTATTGATGCGGTTCTGGCCGATTTTGGCGGCGAAGGTTTCGGCAAGTTCAAGCCCGCGCTGGGCGAACTGATGATCGAAACCCTGTCCCCGATCTCGCAACGTTTGCGCGATCTGCTGGACGACCCGGAAGAAATCGATGCAATTCTGGCCCGCGGTGCAGCCAAGGCACGTGAAAGCGCGGCCCCGACCTTGGCCGATGCCTATCGCGCTCTGGGTCTGCTGCGTCACTGATTTCGTTGAACAAACACATCATTCGATAGGTCATGAGTTCAAACCCGGTTCACAACCGGCATGGCATACAGCATTCTAATGATGACAGAACCGGCTCCCGATCTGGGGTGGATCGCGACAAGCCGCTGTCTCTTCTTTGAGGGCCGATATCATGACCAGATTTTCCACCAAACGTTTGATGCGCTTCGCCGCCGCGCCGCTCCTGCTGGCCGGCCTGTCTGCCTGCGCAACCGGTTTTAACGCCGACGTATCGCGCTTTGCTACGCAATTGCCTGCGCCGCAGGGCCAGAGCTTTGCCGTGGTGGCCGATGATCCTGCGCTGGCGGGGGGATTGGAGTTTTCGCAGTACGCCACGCTTGTCGGGTCGGAATTGAGGGAACTGGGCTATGCTCAAGCTGCCTCTCCGGAAACTGCCAGCCTGCTGGTTCGGTTCGATTACGGTGTCGATCAGGGGCGTGAACGCGTTCGCAGCACCGGACTTTCACGTGATCCTTTCTACAGCCCGTGGATCGGATACAGCCCCTATTACCACAACCGTTTCTATCGCCATCGCGGGTTTTATCGACCCAGCGCGGCGTGGGGTTACGGGTATTATGATCCGTGGTTCGGCGGCAACGACGTGCGCAGTTACACGGTGTACACCAGTGGCATCGATATGAAGATCGATGACACCGCCAGTGGCCAGCGCCTGTTCGAAGGCAAGGCGCAGGCCCTGTCGACCAGCAACAGGCTGCAGCATCTGGTGCCAAATCTGGTCGAAGCGATGTTCACCGACTTCCCCGGCCAGTCAGGAGAAACCCTGCGGATTTCGATCAAGCCGGAACAAACTACAGTTCGCCGGATTGATTAGTATATGTGAAAATAGGAGCGCTTCGGGTCGCATCGACAGCGCTTTTAGGAGGCGGGTTTGTTCAGGCAAATCCGCCTTTTCTAACGCTACCTGATGCCGAATAAGTTTTTAGAGAGCTGCCGAGCCGCCGGTCGAGCCGAAACCACCTGCCCCGCGTGTGGTTTCATCCAGCGTATCAACCTCGTTCCATATTCCCTGGATAACCGGTGCAACCACCAACTGCGCCACACGGTCTCCCCGCGCAATCACGAATACGGTCTTACCGTGGTTAATCAGAATAATCTTTAGCTCGCCGCGATAGTCAGAATCGATGGTTCCCGGAGTATTGGGTACGGTGATGCCATGTTTCAGCGCCAGCCCCGAGCGCGGGCGAACCTGTATTTCGAACCCCTGCGGGATCGCGACGCACAGCCCTGTGGCGACGGCTTGGCGCCCGCCGGGTTCAATGGACGTATCCTCTGCCGACACTACGTCCATGCCGGCCGCGCCATCGGTTGCGTAGGCGGGCAGATCCAGCCCCTGGCCGTGAGGCAGGCGTTTCAGATGGATGGGAATCCGATCAGTCATTAAACGCCCCCGCTTCCAGCGCTTCGACTATCCGCTCCACCAGAGCGCGGGCGACTTCATCTTTGGCCATTTCCGGCAAATCTTCCACCGTCTTGCTCCGCACGATATGCACGGTGTTGCGGTTACCGCCCATTACACTGTCGCCCACTTCGCCCGAAACATCGTTGGCCACGATCCAGTCTACGGATTTGCGCTTGCGCTTGGCAATCGCGTTTTCCACCACGTCATTCGTTTCCGCAGCGAACCCGATCAGCAATTCCGGACGGCGTTTGTCGGCCGCCAGATTGGCCAAGATATCGGGGTTTTCCTCCAGCAACAGAGCGGGCGGCGCGCTGCCGCGTTTCTTCATCTTCTGATCCGCCACATCGCGTGTGCGCCAGTCGGACACAGCAGCGACCATCACAGCGACCTCGGCCGGCAAGGCTGCACGGACGGCATCGTTCATCTCTCGCGCCGATTCCACATCGATCCGGTCCACCCCCGGCGGTGTTTCCAGATGCACAGGGCCAGCCACCAGAGTAACCCGCGCGCCAGCAGCCGCAGCGGCCGTGGCAATGGCAAAGCCCTGTTTCCCGCTCGACCGGTTGGCAATATAGCGCACTGGATCAATGGCCTCGCGCGTCGGTCCGGCAGTGATCAGAACGTGTTTTCCATACAGGGGGCGGTGCTCTGGGTCTGTCTCGAAATCAGGCTGTCCGGCAAGCGGATCGGCTTCCAGCGGAGTCTCTTCCACCAGCGGTTCGGGTTTCTGATTACCGGCGCCCGTCTCGACTTTATGGTTGATAGCATCCCTGTCGGTAGGCGGCGCAGACATTGCGCTACCCTTGCTCGCCAGCAGCGGGGCCGCAGGTGCAGGATTACCAGCTTCTGGCGCGAGTTCCTGTTCCGGCGCTGCGTCTTCGGCCTGCTCAATTTCTTCTTCCCATTGCGCCTCCAGCTCCTCGGCCGAGCGCCTGAGAGTGGTCCGCGGAATGAGTGATGACAGCAGGCCCCCCAGCCCTCCACGCGCTGGAATTTCGACGTCCGGCTCTGCGTCCTCCTCGAGCGTCTCTGGTGGCGGTTGGATCAACGGCGCGTTCTCGCCTGCATCGATATCCAGCTGACGGGCAATCTCGTGCCAGACATCTATCGGCTCCGGCAACCGGCCCGGGCCGAATTCGCCGCATGCCATAGCGCCGGTATCGGGCTGCATCACGGCAACGCCCGCCTCACGAAGCCAGCCGATATTGCGCTGCGTCGCTTCGTGCTCGAACATCCGGACATTCATCGCAGGCACGGCCAGCACAGGCTTGTCTGTCGCCAGTATCAGCGTTGTCGCCAGATCATCGGCGATACCGGCGCTCATCTTAGCCAGCATATTGGCCGTGGCGGGGCAAACTACCACCAGATCGGCCTCGCGGCTCAGCTGGATATGGCCCATCTCTACTTCGTTCTTCAGGTCCCACAGAGTGGTGTGAACCTCATTCTCGCTCAGCGCAGCCAGGGCCATCGGGGTAACGAATTGCGCGCCGCCACGGGTCAGCACACAGGTTACGTCGCCGCCGTGTTTGCGGATCAGGCGCACCAGTTCGCACGATTTGTACGCAGCAATACCGCCGCCCACGACCAGCAGGATGCGCGGACCATTCCTCGTCACCACGACGTTCCTGCTGTAATGTCCGCACTATTCGCCAACGCCCCGTTCCCCCTGATACTGTCTCTGCCTCAGCCTAGCCGCAGGGCGAGGCCCATGAAAGTCCTGCCCCAGATATGGTTACGATTTACCTAGCTTGGATGCACACCGGTATGTATCAATGCTATAGCAAAAATGGGGTTTGCAATGCGTTTGTTTCTGGCGGCACTGTTGTTTGTAATGGGGCTGTTTTATCTTTTCGTCGGGGCGGGTTTTCTGGTCAACCCGGCTGCGGCAGGAAATGATCTCGGCCTGGTCGGCAACGGCGCTCGCGGTCTTTCCAGCCTTCGGGCCGATATGACCGCCTTCTTCTACGTTGGAGGTGGCGCAATGATTTGGGGGGCATGGCGGCGGCGGGGCGATATGCTCCTGGTCTCAGCTACTCTGTTCGGCATTGCCTTTTTCGGCCGCTTGATCAGCTTGTTCACGGACGGCGCCTACCCGGATTGGACCGGCCCCGCGCTGGTGGAACTGGTAACCGCGATCGTGTGCCTGATCGGCTGGTGGGTCTTGCCTGTGCGTATTCCGGCAAGCGAAGCGGTGCGTGAAGCAGAAATCTAACCGGCTCAGCCGAGCCAGCCGAAGGCCAAAGCCCCGGCGACCGCGCCTGCTCCGATAGCAGCGGACAGCACATAGCCCGGCCAGTTTCTACCTGCGGATTTGGCGCGTGCGCGACGCTCCCACATCAATTCGACTTCTGGCAATGGCGCATGCTCGGGGGCACCGCCCTTGGCCGGGAACCTGTCCTCCACACGGCGCACCAGGTCGGGCAAGCGCAGCAAGGTGGATAGGTTTTCCCTCACTGCGTCGGCCATCGCCGCTTCCGGCCCCAGCTCATCACGGATCCAACTGCGCACATAAGGCGCGCTGACATCCCACATATTTATCTGCGGATTGAGCTGGGTGGCAATACCTTCGACCATCACCATAGTTTTCTGCAGCAGCAGAAGATGCGGCTGGGTCTGCATGTCGAAATCGCGGGTGATGGCGAACAGGCCGTCAAGCATCTGGCCAACTGACAATTCACTCACCGGCTTGCCGCGCATCGGTTCGCCCACTGCGCGCAAGGCGGTGGCAAATTCGCCCACATCATGGTGGCTCGGCACATAGCCCGCTTCAAAATGAATTTCTGCCACTCGGCGGTAATTTCCGGTGGTCAGACCATACAGGATTTCTGCCAGCCATTGCCGCGCTCGCCGGTCGATCCGCCCCATAATGCCAAAATCGATCGCCACGATAGTTCCATCGGTCTGCACGAACAGATTGCCCTGATGCATATCGGCATGAAAGAAACCGCCGCTGATCGCCTGCGTCAGAAACGCCAGTACCAGCCGCTGTGCCAGTTCGGCGGGATCATGCCCCGCCGCGATCAGTTCATCGCGCTTGGAAATCTTGATGCCGTCGATCCACTCGATGGTCAGCACCTTGCCATTCGTGCGGTCCCAGTCGATCGCGGGCACACGAAACCCCTCGAACCCGTGCATCGCTTCGGCCAGTTCGCTGGCAGAGGCCGCCTCGCGCCGCAGGTCCAGCTCGGAATTGGACCAACGCTTGAAATTGGCGATGGTTAATGCGGGGCGCAGGCGTGCGGCTTCTCCGCCCATAGCCTCGACATGGGCAGCGGCCCATTCATAGGTAGCAATATCGCGCGCAAATTTCTCGCGGATGCCGGGCCGCAAAACCTTCAAGGCAACATCGCGTCCGTCGCTGGTCACCGCCCGGTGGACCTGCGCAATGGAAGCGGCTCCTACGGGGACGGGATCAATGGCGCTGAACAGCGAATCGAGCGGTTGTTCGAACGTCGCGGAGACAGCCCGCTCTATTTGCTCATACGCAACGGGCGGAAGATCATCCTGCAGCGATAGCAGGTTCTGCGCTGCCTCGTCACCGACAAGGTCCGGGCGGGTGGCCAGCGACTGGCCGAGTTTGATCGCGGCCGGGCCGATATCGCGAAAGGCTCCTGCGTAATCGGGTGTTTTAGGCTGGAACGTGCCCAGCCGCGCCAGCCGCGTCAGGCGGCGCACAGGATCGGGAGTATTGGGATCACGTTCGATGCCGCGCAGGGCACCATGTCTGGCCGCCGTGCGGCCCCATTTCAGGAGCCGCCATATATGGGTTGCCGGACGAGTCATTGATTTAGATCTTCCACCCGGAATGGATCGCCACTGCCCCGCCCAATATCGGCTCAACCTTGGTCTGCGAGAAGCCAGCCTCACGGATCATACCTTCGAATTTCTCCGCCGAGGGAAAACGGCGGATAGATTCTGCGAGGTAGCGATAGCTGTCTTCGTCATCGGCAATCAGTCCGCCGATCTTGGGCATCAATTTGTGCGAATAGGCATCGTAGGCTTCCTTGAAGCCGGGCCACTGCGTGGTTCCGAACTCCATGCAATAGAAGCGTCCGCCATGTTTCAGAACGCGATGCGCCTCGGCAAGGGCGCGGTCGATATGGGTGACATTCCTGATACCGAAGACGATGGTATAAGCATCGAACTGCCGATCGATATAGTCCAGCTTCTCGGCATTCTGGCGACTCCAGACGAGCCCGCTGATCCCGCGGTCCATCGCCCGCTCCACACCAACATCCAGCATTTCCTGATTGATATCGGCTACGGTGATCTGTGCACCGCTGCCGGCCATGCGAAAGGCGATGTCGCCCGTGCCGCCCGCCATATCCAAAATGGTTTCGCCAGTCTGCGGTTTGACCCGGCGCACGAAGCGGTCCTTCCACAAACGGTGCATGCCGCCTGACATGGCATCGTTCATGATATCGTATTTCGCAGCGACCTGGGAAAACAGCGCCCCGACGCGCTCGGTTTTCTCTTCGGTCGCAATGTCTTCATAGCCAAAGGAGGCTGTGCTTTTTGCAGGTTGGTTCATGGCCTGGGCCTTACGATGAATTGGCGGGGCGGCATAGTGGTCTTGGGCTGAGAGTGTTAGGGGGAGACCCATGCCAGAACTGCCAGAAGTAGAAACAACGGTGCGCGGCCTTGCGCGGTTCCTTGAAGGGGAACGTATCCTACGAGTGCAGGTGAACCGCCCCGATATGCGCCGCCGTTTCCCGCCGGATATTGTGCAGGCACTGACGGGCGCGCGGGTACAGTCCCTATCGCGGCGCGCGAAATACGGTTTGCTGCACACAGACCGTGACCGCACTATGATTTTCCATCTGGGAATGAGCGGGCGCTGGCGGATCGACCCGGAGGAGCCGGACAAACATGACCATCTGGTGCTGGAAACAGCCGATCACAGCTTTGCCCTGTGCGATCCGCGCCGGTTCGGCTGGGTCGATCTTGTAGACACGTCCGCGTTGGAGGCATGGCCCGCCTTTGCTGCAATGGGGCCGGAGCCATTGGGCGACGCGCTGACCGCGCGGCATCTGCACCTCGCATTCGCGGGCCGCAAACAATCGGTAAAGCTGATGCTGCTGGACCAGCGTATCGTTGCGGGGCTCGGAAATATATATGTGTGCGAGGCATTGTGGCGGGCCGGCATAAACCCGCGCAAAGCCGCCGGACGCGTGTCCTTAAAGGCGCTGAACCGATTGGTCCCGGAAATCCGCAGTGTGCTGGAGCAATCGATTCGTGACGGGGGATCGTCCCTGCGCGATTATGCACGGCCCGACGGAGAACTGGGCTACTTTGCCACGCGGTTCGATGTTTATGGCCGCGAGGAGGAAGACTGCCACCGCGAGGATGGCGGGGTGATCCGCCGGTTTGCCCAAGGCGGGCGGAGCACATGGTATTGCCCCAGATGCCAGAGGTAAGGTCGGAGAAGAATGGGCGGGCAGTACTGACGCCGGACGAATGTACTACCCGCACAAACAAACATTGACGATTCGGCGTATGCGACTTATGTGCCCCGCTTCACGGCGTTTCTGCGCCGCTTTTTCGTATTCGCGAACCAGTTTCATCGGGCCGAACACATATCGGCCAGAGATCAAGGACGACCATGGCCAACACGCCGCAAGCCCGCAAACGTATCCGCCGCAACGATCGCCGCGCCGAAATCAATGGCGCGCGCATGAGCCGCATCCGCTCTTACCTCAAGCAGGTCGAGACGGCACTGGAAAGCGGCGATGCCAAGGCCGCAGCAGCAGCTCTCCATACAGCGCAGCCGGAATTGGCCCGCGGTGTTGCCCGCGGTGTGATGCACAAGAATACCGCAGCACGCAAAATGAGCCGTCTCTCCAAACGAGTCGCTGCTCTCTGATCCTATAGCCTGAAGTCAGGTAACAGTTGGATCGATAGGGGTCGCAAGCGCTTCGCTTGCGGCCCCTTCGCGTTTGTGACGCTGATGTGACATCGCACTTGCACGCAACCCTAGGGATTCCCACGATTCGCGCGCATGTTTTGGCTAAATCCTAAAGTAAACAGCCTGTTAAACGGACGCCTGCGGGCTACGTCAGTGTCAATTTCTTTATTTCAGATTTTTTACGGGCATAGACTTGCGACTCGTCTCAACACTCTCTTTAAAGGTCTCAGCGCTGGCACTGGACAGGCCGGCAGTTAACGGACTTCTTGACGGGGGGAGCCTGGAAACATCGTTTCTGGGTCGAGGCGAAGCTTTGCCTGTCGCGATTAGAATAACCGACCGGACCAAGCAGGATTCCGGCGACAGTAGGGATGTATATAATGGCGAGTGGCAATGGCACCGGATCAACCAAACGCAAAGGGGCGGAGCCGGAAGATCAGGATGCGGTAAACCTTGCCGCTGACTGGTCCGATATCAGTGCCGGCCTGCGCAAGGATCTGGGCCACCAGTTGTTCAGCCAGTGGATCAAGCCGATCCAGCTGGGTGGTATCGATGCGGAAACCGGCCGGCTCGACCTTTATATGCCGACGGAATTCAGCGCGAACTGGGTTAATGACCGTTTTGCCGACCGGCTGACGCTGGCATGGAAGATTGCCCGCAGCGAAATCCGCACCGTGAAGATTCAGGTCCATCCCGGCCGCCGCAAGCTTGCTGACCTGCCGCTGGGCGATGGCCGCCGGCCTGCCAATGACGGAATGGATATCGGGTCCATGCTGGCAGGCGCCGGCACAACCATCGGCGATTCAGGTTTTACCAGCTCGGTCGGTCTCGACCCATCGCTGACGCTGGCTGCGTTTATCACTGGCGAGACCAATATTCTTGGCTTCAACGCGGCGCAGCGCATGGCCGCAACGGAAACCCCGCAGTTCAGCCCGCTGTATCTGAAAGCCGCGACCGGTCAGGGCAAAACCCATCTCCTGCACGCCATTGGTCACCAATATCTGGCCACCCACCCCCGTGCGCGGATTTTCTACTGCAGCGCAGAGCGGTTTATGGTCGAATTCGTTCAGGCGCTGAAATCGAACCAGACGATCGAATTCAAAGCACGGCTGCGCAGTTTCGACCTGCTGCTGGTCGACGACATTCAATTCATCATCGGCAAGGCCAGCGCTCAGGAAGAGCTGCTGTACACGATCGACGCGCTGCTGGCCGAGGGTAAGCGCATCGTCTTTGCCGCCGACCGCGCGCCGCAAGCACTGGACGGCGTGGAACCGCGCCTCCTCAGCCGCCTTTCGATGGGGCTGGTGGCGGATATTTCGCCCGCCGATATCGAATTGCGCAAGAAAATCCTCGAATCAAAACTGACCCGTTTTGCTCCGCTCAGCGTGCCCGAAGATGTCATCGATTTTCTTGCCCGCACCATTACCCGCAATGTGCGCGAGCTGGTTGGCGGCCTGAACAAGCTGATCGCCTACGCTCAGCTGACTGGCCAGATCGTTTCGCTGCAACTGGCCGAGGAACAGCTGACCGACATCCTGTCGGCAAACCGCCGCCGGATCACCATCGATGAAATCCAGCGCACTGTCTGCCAGTTCTACCGCATCGACCGGTCGGAAATGAGCAGCAAACGCCGTGCCCGCGCCGTGGTCCGCCCGCGTCAGGTGGCGATGTATCTTTCCAAGTGCCTGACCCCGCGCAGCTACCCCGAAATCGGGCGGAAGTTCGGCGGACGCGATCACAGCACTGTGATTCATGCGGTGCGCCTGATCGAAGACCTGCGCCAGCGTGATGCCGATATGGACGGGGATGTGCGGAGCTTGCTGCGCCAGCTTGAGAGTTAGGGGGATTGTTTGTCTCATGAACCCGCATTCGCGGGTTCGTCCTCGGGGCTGTTCCTTCGCTTCGCTACGGGCCCCTGCGGGCGGGCGGTCGCCCTTTGTCGGTCATTGTAGCTGGCTTAGAATAGTTCGGAACCGAGAGGTTCCGCAAGGCCACGCGGCCGCCCCGCAGGTGCTCGACCTGAAAGGTCGAAACGGCACCGAGGACGAGCCGGTGGATGCCGGCTCGAAACACAAAGAATAGACACCCTGCCCACAGGCTCTAAACAGCTTACCCGTGACTTTATCCTCAACCAGAGCCGAACGCTTTGCTCGCCATATCGTCCTGCCGGAAATCGGCGGGGCGGGTCAGGCGGCGTTGGCGGATGCGCATGTCGTGTTGGCGGGCCTTGGCGGGATTGGCGCGCCAGTGCTGCAATATCTGGCGGGCGCAGGCGTAGGACATCTAACCCTGCTGGATGATGGCGATGTCGAAGCAAGCAATCTCCAGCGTCAGACGATCTATACCGAACGCGATATTGGCCACGGCAAAGCGGTCAGCGCACGGCGCTGGGTGGCCAATTTCGACCGCGAGTTGCAAGTACGAATCGAAGACGCGCGGATCGATGCTGGCAATGCGGAGGGGTTGGTCGAGGGTTCGGACCTTGTGATCGACGGCACCGACAATTTCGCCACGCGGCTGGCAATTTCGGATGCCTGCGTGGCGGCCAGTGTCCCATTATTATCGGCGGCGGTCGGCCGCTTTCAAGGCCAAGTCGGAGCGTTCGCAGGCCACCTGCCCGATCAGCCCTGCTACCGCTGCTTCGTCGGCGATGCCTTCGACGCCGAAGACTGCGACACCTGTGCCGAGGACGGCATCCTAGGCGCCATGGTCGGCTGGACCGGCAGCTTCGCCGCCATGCAAGCGGTGCGCGTGTTGCTCGATGGCAAGGCCGCGTTCGGGGACCCGCAATGGGGCAAGCTTCACCTGATGGATGGGCTGAAGCCGGGAATGCGGACGCTTATTATTGGCAGAGACCCTGCTTGTAGCGGTTGCGGTGGCAACGACAGCTGACGACCCCATTGCGGACGATCGTATTGCGTGCGCTTTACGGCCCGGCGCCGCTCACCGCGAATGTTCGTCCATAAGATCATAAAACCAGTCCGGTGTAGGCTCGTCCCGCACGCCCGGCACACTAAAGCAAAGTCTGTCCGCAAAATTTCGGTCATCAGCGAACCGTAGGTGCTCGGCTCTCTTGTATTCAGGCAAAATTGATGGACGCTCAGACCGATAGAAGACAGCTTCTTTCGCATAAATTTGCACAACCCCGTTAAGCTCATCCGCTTCTTGCCGGTTGACCACCAAGGTGCAGAGTTTTGGATCGCCCATGTATGATCCAGGCTTTTGAATGAGGATCGCTAGGCTAGGGGTTAGTGGAACGATGGCTCGTGGTCGAAGCAAATGCTGTGCCGGAGGCGTGACATTGGAGAAAAACCCATCACCAAATACTAGCTCGCGCTCGGGAGAAAAAATAGCAACGGCCTTCCCCGATCCAGCGAATGCTCTGGTCAAATTTTCTAGGCCATTCCGCATATTGCCCATCATGACCCGCCTGATATTTCTTTCATGTCCCGGCATACCGTGATGAATGGAATAAGCTCCGGCAATCTGTCGAAACTGAGGGCTTCGAACGATCAGAGAGAAGGCACAAACCAGCAACTCGTCAAAGTCTGGTTGTGAAACCGGTGTGGCGACAAACCGTTTGGTGAGCGAAGTCTCAAAAGGGGGGCCGCACCGGTTAAGCTCGTTGAGCCACCTCAAGACCCGATGGAAGCTACCGTCTGCTTGATCGAAGTCTTTCTCAAAAGAGTTGTCCCAGACTGATTCGTCGCCCGGCACGTTGCTCATGCGGACAGTATGTCCATCTTTAATGGCTCCGAATTTTTTTGGAGCTGACTTGATTGATGTTCCGTTGGGGCGAAGCCAAGTTACACCTCCTTCGTCATCGGCCCAGTAGCTTGATAGCGTCTCGGGCCACCAGTGATGTTTCGCAGATTTAATGCTCATCGGATTTGACATAACCAGCCATTGCCATCGGAGCTAGTGATCTAAGTGGATGCGCCGGTTTCAAGAGGAAGGCGGAGGTCTGCTTCTCCAGCAATGTAAAGAGAACGTCGACATTCCGTAAGCGTCCCAAATCACGCCTTTGACTTGCTCGCGCACATTGTCCGCTTTCTACCCCAATTCCCGACCTTCATTCGCTCAACATCTCCTCCACCCACTCCGGCACCAGCTCCCCTGCCTTGCTGTGGCGCGACACATCAAACCAGTGTGAGCCCTCGCTTGGTTCCAGATTGAGCTCCAGCGTCTGCGCCCCATGCCGCTTGGCCTCCTGCACGAAGCCTGCTGCGGGATAGACCGCGCCTGAGGTGCCGATGCTGACGAACAGGTCGCAGTTCGCCAGCGCGCGGTAGATGCGGTCCATCTGGTACGGCATCTCGCCGAACCACACGACATCGGGGCGCAGGGCCTCTGCTTGGCAGGTCGGACATGGCGGCCCGTCGATCAGCGTGCCGGACCACGGATGCCGCGTCTCGCAGATCGCACACAATGCGC
This sequence comes from uncultured Sphingomonadaceae bacterium, assembly GCA_913060895.1. GTDB lineage: Bacteria > Pseudomonadota > Alphaproteobacteria > Sphingomonadales > Sphingomonadaceae > CAJXSN01. The sequence goes on along the minus strand of CAJXSN010000021.1, from coordinate 5,806 downwards.
TCAGCAATTCCCCGTGCATATGCAGCGGGTTGGCCCCTGCCCGCTCGTGCAGATCATCAACGTTTTGGGTGACCAGCAGCAACTCGCCAGTGAATTCGCGCTCAAGCCGCGCCAGCGCATGGTGGGCCGGATTGGGCTCGACCTCCTGCATTACCGCCCGGCGCAGATCGTAAAACCGCTGCACCAGCATTGGATCGCGGGCGAAGCCTTCGGGCGTGGCGACATCCTCTACCCGGTGCTGTTCCCACAGGCCGCCTGCATCACGAAACGTGTCGATGCCGCTTTCGGCGGATATCCCGGCCCCTGTCAGGATGACGATGCGCTTAATCTCTGCCATGACAGCACCAGACAGAATTCACGCAAGGGACGCAATGGCACGTATCGGCATCATCGGCAGCGACGGACGCATGGGGCAGGCGATTGCTGCCGTTCTGGACGCTTCGTCAGAGCACACGCATGCAGGCGGGGTCGATAGCGGCGGCGATGTCGCAGGCCTTGCCGGGCGCTGCGATACGCTGGTGGATTTCTCCGCGCCCGGGGCTTTGGAGAGCAATCTGTACGCCGCCACCGGTGCAGGCATCCCCATTCTGATCGGCACGACAGGACTGGAAGAACCGCACTTCGCCGCCATTGCGAACGCAGCGCAGGCCGTGCCGGTACTCCAGACGGGCAACACCTCGCTGGGCGTTACGCTGCTGGCGCATCTGGTGCAGGAGGCTGCCGCTCGGCTAGGCTCGGACTGGGATATCGAAATTGTCGAGATGCACCACCGGATGAAGGTGGACGCTCCGTCAGGCACGGCAAAACTGCTTGGCGAAGCGGCCGCGGCGGGGCGCGGCATCGATCTCGCAACCCATATGGAAAGCGGGCGGGATGGGCACACTGGGGCGCGCGAAAATGGTGCGATCGGCTTTGCTGCCCTGCGCGGCGGGACGGTGGCGGGCGAGCATTCCGTCATTCTGGCGGGCGAGCAGGAGCGGCTGACCTTGTCGCATCAGGCCGAAGACCGCAGCATTTTCGCACGCGGTGCGGTTCGTGGATGCACGTGGCTGATCGGGCGGGAACCGGGCCGGTATACCATGCCGCAGGTGCTTGGCATTAGTTGATTTCCCAGCCGAAGGTGTAACTACATGGCAGTAACATTCGATCCCCGGGCCGCGACCGACGCCTATATCGACGGGCTGGGCGCAGAGGCGCTGGCCAAGGCGCAAGATTACACCGCAGGCAATCACTGGTTGCTGCTGTGGGGCATCGCGGTGTCTGCGATTGTCGCCTGGCTGGTGATCCGCAGCGGCGTGTTGGATAAAGTTTACGCCAGACTGGAAAGCCGCAGTCGCTGGCTGCGGACATTGGGGGTCGCGGCCACGTATCTGCTGGTCAGCACTCTGATATCGCTGCCCTGGTCGATTTACATCGAATGGTACCGCGAGGCGCACTATGGCCGGACCAGCCAGCCACTGGCGGACTATCTTTCGCAGGGCGGCATCGGCCTGGTTATTTCCATCATCACCGGGGCGCTGTTCCTGTTGGGACTGTATGCCCTCATTCGCCGCACTGCGCGGCTGTGGTGGGCATGGGGCGGCGCGCTGGTGGTGGCGTCCCTTGCTTTCATGCTGCTCCTTTCCCCCATTGTGATAGAGCCGCTGTTCAACGATTTCGAACCCATTCCCGATGGCGAGGTGCGCGATGCCGTGCTGGCTATGGCGGATGAGGCAGATATTCCTGCCGACCGTGTTTTTGTATTCGACGGGTCGCGCCAGTCGAACAATTTCACCGCGAATGTTTCCGGCATCGGCGGGAGCGCGCGGATCGCGATTTCCGATGTTGCTCTGGGTGAAGCTTCGCTGGACGAAGTGAAGGCCGTTACCGGGCATGAGATTGGCCATTACGTGCTGGACCATGTCTGGCGCAGCATTCTGGTGCTGAGCATTACAGCCATTCTGGTGCTGTTCCTGACCGCCAGGCTATACCCCGTCGCCGCGCGCCTGTTGGGCAGCAAGGCACCGATCAGCGATATTCGCGGGCTTCCGGTGCTGGTGTTTGTCGCGGGCACGCTGGCCACGCTGGCCAGCCCGATTCTCAACACGCTGACCCGGGTGGGAGAAGCCGAGGCCGATGCCTATTCGCTGCAAACGGCCCGCTTGCCCGATGCGCTGGCGGGTGCGCTCTTGAAGACGGCCGAATATCGCTACCCCCGTCCCGGACCGCTGGAGGAAATGATTTTCTACACCCACCCGTCCGTCGAAAATCGTATCCTGCGCGCGATGGAATGGAAGGCGGCGAACACCGGCTCTGCCGAATGACAAAAGATCAGATCTTCGAATTTTTCCGGCGGCTGGCGGAGGACAATCCCGAGCCGGAGACAGAGCTGGAATACGGCAATGCCTATCAGCTGGTGGTGGCCGTCGCGCTGTCGGCACAGGCCACCGATGTCGGCGTGAACAAGGCCACCCGCGCCCTGTTTGCCAAGGTCGAAACGCCGCAGCAGATGCTTGATTTGGGCGAGGCCGGACTGAAGGATCACATCAAGACGATCGGCCTGTTCAATTCCAAGGCCAAGAACGTCATCCTCCTCAGCCAGTTGCTGGTGGACGAATATGGCGGCGAGGTTCCGGATACGCGCGAGGATCTGGTCCGCCTGCCCGGTGTGGGCCGCAAGACGGCCAATGTGGTTCTGAACTGCTGGTTCCGGCAGGAAACCTTTGCCGTGGATACGCACATCCTGCGCGTGGGAAATCGCACGGGGCTGGCCAAGGGCAAGACACCCGAAGCAGTCGAGGCGAAGCTGGAAAAACGCGTGCCCCAGCCTTTCCGCCTGCACGCCCATCACTGGCTGATTTTGCATGGCCGCTATGTGTGCAAGGCCCGCACACCGGAATGCTGGCGCTGCCCATTGGTGGACCTGTGCAGTTACCGGAAAAAGGTGATGGAACCACCCGCCCGCGCAAAGAGTTTATCTAGGGCCAAGCCATGAAACGGCCTCGCACCCGTTTATAGGAGCACCCGCTCAAAGGAGCCTGCCATGTTGAAAGCCGTATTGCCCCTCGCCGCATTGACCGCCGCTGTGGCCTGTGCGCCGATAGAGGAAGATGCCGATTTCATCAGCGACGCCCCCGCCGCAAGGGTTACGGGGGAGGCGGAAAGCTGCATCGATGCCAGCCGTATCCGCACCACCCGCGTCCATGATGACCGCACCATCGATTTCGAGATGATCGGCAACACCACCTATCGCAGCACCTTGCCCTATAAATGCCCGCGATTGGGGTTCGAGGAAGCGATTTCGTACGATGTGCGCGGCGGACAGCTATGCAGTACGGACATCGTCTATGTGCTCAACACCATAGGCGGCGGTGCCCAGCGAGGCGCTGCCTGCGGACTGGGCGAGTTTGTGCCGGTTGAACTGATCGAGGATGAAGACGGCTGATCGCCGCCTAAATATCATCCGCGCTGACCATTTCGACTTTATCGATTTCGCCCACCATCACCGCCACCGTCGTCGCAATCGCGGCGTCTCCGCTGACATTGGTGGTGGTGCGCATCATGTCCATGATCCGGTCCACCCCTGCGACAAAGGCGATGGTTTCCAGCGGCACGCCAACCGCGCCGAACACCAGCGCCATCATGATCAGGCCCGCGCCGGGAATGCCCGCCGCGCCGATGGCGGCCAGTGTGGCCAGTATCGAGATCAGGAAATAATCGCCCCAGCTTAAATCCACCCCGAAAATCTGCGCGCCGAACAGCGTGGCGAGACCCAGATACATCGCCGTGCCGTTCATGTTGATCGTCGCGCCCAGAGCCACCACGAAGCTGGATACAGACGGGCTGACACCCAGATTGCGCTGGCAGCAGCGCAGCGTCACGGGCAGCGTGGCGTTGGAACTGGCGGTGGAATAGCTGACGGCCATCGCATCCACGATCCCGCGGAAGAAATCGCGCACCGGCAGTTTGGCGAGGAATTTGATCATCGCGGAATACATCACGAAGATAATCAGCAGACAGCCGAGATAATTGAGGCCCACCAGCTTCGCCAGACTGACCAGAGCATCCAGCCCCAGCGTGCCCGCCACCCACGCCATCAGCGCGAATACGCCGAACGGGGTCAGCTCCATCACGATCAGCGTTACATTCTGCATGATGACAGCGCCGCTATCGAAGATTTTCTTGACCGGCTCGCCGTCCTTTTCCGCCATCAGGATGCCGATCCCGATCAGCAGGGCGAACACGATCAGCGGCAGAACCTGCGCATCGGCCATCACCTGCACCGGGCTTTCGGGAATGATCGACAGGATCATGTCCACTGCGGTGGTTTCATTGGGCTGCGGCGTCACGCCCTTGCTGATGGCGCTGACATCCACGCCTGCACCGGGCGCGAAGAACGTGCCCATGCCCAGACCCATCCACACGGCAATCTGGCCGGTAACGACGAACAGCAGCATGGCCCGCCCGCCAACCGCGCCCAGTTTGCGTAAATCGCCAATCGCGGCGACGCCGGCAACCAGACTGAAGAAGATGAGCGGCACGACCAGCATCTTGATCGATTTGATAAAGAAGTCGCCGATCCACTTGATGCTTTCGGCTTCCGGGCCCCAGACCCAGCCTGTCAGCACACCGAGGATGAGCGCGGTAACAACCCGCTGCCACAGCGGAATTTCAAACCATGTGCGTAGCAAGTCGGAACTCCCCCAAAAACATCGTCACTGCGAGGAACCGCAGGCGGATGCAACGCAGGCCACCGGCCTCCCGGCAATCCATAGCGCGAGGTCCGTGGATTGCCCCGCTACGCTCGCAATGACAGGTGGTCAGGTCAAGCGTTCAGTGCAGCCAATGCCACCCTGCGGTAAATCCTGGCAAGCGTATCGAGGTCAGCCACGGCTACAGCTTCGTCGGTCTTGTGCATGGTGGCGTTGACCAGGCCGAATTCGATCACCGGGCACACGCTGCGCAGGAACCGCGCATCGGATGTTCCGCCCGTAGTGGAAGGTTCGGGATCGACGCCCGTTTCCGCCTTCACCGCCGCTGCGATGATGCCGGAAAATTCGCCCGGCGGGGTCAGGAACGGCTCGCCCGAGATGATCGGTTTGGCCACGCCGCCATGTTTTTCGGCAATGGCCGCGACTTTTTCCGACAGCGAAGCGCCCGAATGCTGATCGTTGAAGCGAATGGACAGGCGCGCCTCTGCCTTCGCAGGGATTACATTATGGGCCATATTGCCCACTTCCAGATCGGTGACTTCCAGATTGGACGGCTGGAACCAGTCGGTCCCTTCATCCAGCACCAGGGCGTCCAGTTCCGCCAGCATCGCCACCAGTTTGGGAATGGGATTATCGGCCAGATGCGGATAGGCGACATGGCCCTGCGTGCCCTCCACCTCCAGCCAGATATTGACAGAGCCGCGCCGCCCGATTTTCATCATGTCTCCCAGCCGGTTAACACTGGTCGGTTCGCCCACAAGGCACAGGTCCGGCTGCTCGCCGACCTCGCGCATATAATCGATCAGGGCGCGGGTGCCGTGCAGCGCCGGGCCTTCCTCGTCGCCCGTAATGATGAAACTGATCGTTCCGGCATCGGCAGGCACATGGGCGACCGCGTCGATCATGCAGGCGATGGAGCCCTTCATGTCCACCGCGCCCCGGCCATACAGCAGATCGCCCCTGATTTCGGGCTCGAATGCTTCGGACGTCCAGCCCGCCCCCGGGGGAACCACATCGAGATGGCCGGCAAAGGAAAAATGTTTCGACCCTTCCGGCCCGCGGCGGATGGCGAACAGGCTGTCTCTTATACACATCTCCGAGCCCACGAGACGGAC
>CAJXSN010000020.1 GCA_913060895.1 uncultured Sphingomonadaceae bacterium | reverse complement strand
TCTACACAGAGTAGATCGTCGGCAGCGTCAGATGTGTATAAGAGACAGGCTCAAGTATGTTTGTGCTGCGTCTGTCGTGTGTTGTTTCTTTCTCGCTCATCTCACACAATGTCGTTTCATTTGCTATTTCGTAGTACATTGTCATCGACATATCCAACACACGCTTGACGTTTGACACGATGGACGAAGTGTTGGTGTATTTAACAGTGGAACCTTTGGTGCAACCCAACGCCTCTCCCAACACCGCACCTCCTTCTTCCAATGCCATACTCTCTTCACCTTCTCGCACAGCGTAATTTCCATATTATTTATTTTTATTATGTTTATATTTCTTTATAAAAATAATATAATAAAATAACATAGTCCATCACCACCTGGTGTTTTACGACCTGGTGCTTCTCCTGAAGAATACAAAGCATGGGCCAAAGCCAAATATGAATACGAAGAGTGGCAACAACAACAGCAACGCAACCATTCACCCAATCTCCCGCCCAACAATAGCAACAATAATAGCAATAGCAATAACAATAGTAATAATATGAACAATGGACCTGGTCGACGCTTTGCCAGTCCACCGCCGCAACGCGGTCCGTCGCCCAACAACGCGGGCAGCGGCAGTGGCGGAGGCGGCGGCGGCGGAGCCGAGCCAAAGTTGATTGCCAACGTACCCATGATCGAATGCGAACGGAATTTCCCGTCGACCTCACGACCCGCCCGATCGATGACAGAAACATCGTCAGCCGTAAACATGCGGTACCGAAGACCGACATCGATGGTCTCGGTCAGCGGAGCACGAACGCCAGCAAGAAGCTGCCATGCGAAACCGGTGTCCGAATCATCAATACCGTCACCGGCACTTGTGTTGATTGTAGCGTTCACATCAGTGCGCGCCACGCCAACACCGCCACCAAGGAAGGCCTGAAGGCCATCATCGGGACCAAAATCAGCCAGACCGTTGATCATGAAACTGAGTGCATTGGCACTGCCGCCAGCGGGATAAGCGCCAGCAGGTGTAAGGGCAGCCGGAGAGCCACTGGGGAAGCCCGTAGCGCCGACAGTAACCGTGTCGATATCAGCTTCACGGTAGCTGGCCTCGGCTTCGAGGCGAGCGCCGCCGAAGTCGTAACCTACGATACCGCCGAAGTCGTAACCTTCAGTGTGATCGATAGAAAGGTCATCAGCCTGACCGTTAATGTCGAGATCGAAGTCTTCCACGAGCATTACGCCGCCGTCGAATTCGACGTACCACGCATCTTCGCGGGCATGGGCCGACGTTGCAAGCATCGTCGACGCCATCGCCATACCTATGACGAGTTTCCGCATTATAAAATTCCCCTTTAAAGCGAATTGGAGCCACCAAGAGGCCCCTTGTCTAACTTTTCAACAAAGGCGAGGCAAGCAAACATCGATGTCAGACTGTTGCAAGAATACCGCGATTGGCGGTTTTGCGTGACAAAATGTCTGTTTTTCCCGTCTTAGGTCTGCAAACGGCAAGTTCGCGAAAAGGTTCCGGAAATTTTGAAAAGATCAGGAAACTCCGAATCAAATGAGGCCGGATTGTTCGAGAGATGCGATGAGGGAGGCAATGGCGGCGCGGGCCTCTGTATCCTGCGTCGTGCCTCCGCTTGCCGGTGCAAGTGCCTCCGGCCGCTGCCATGTTCCGTCAAACAGCAGGGTTGTGCCGGCCGCTTTATCGTAACAGCGCAGACCAATGGAAGGCTGGATAAAAACCCACGCAGCGTCGGTCCGGCACGCAATCGCCCCTTCCTGCCCGGCCCATGCGTCGGAGGCCGGCGAGGCGACCTGCCAGCACTCTCCATCTACGGGATCGGCAGGCGGCGCAGCTGATTCGCCCTCCACAGCGGGATGCAGCAGGGTGGACACACGGGTCAGCGCATTATTCACGGTAAATTCCTTCTGCGCCTGTCCGGCAAACAGCAGAGGCAGATCGTATCGCACCGTGCGCGAGGCATGGGAGATCGGTTGAGTCATTGAATATCCTTTCGCAATTACGGTCGGGCACACCTGTCGGAAGCGCGCACGGGTGGTTCAGAGCGTGAGAAGGGCAAGCGGGTCCGACATGGCAAAAGTGCCCTGTTGGCAAATCCAGATGGTTTCGCCGGAGTGGTCCGAAACGAGGGAGGCGACTGTATCTGCTGTCAGTTCGAGACGGGGCGTGGACGTCCCCCATGTCACCAACGGAGCGGACACAGGACCGATGCCGACAAGATAGGATTCGCTTTCCTCCACCAGCGGCACGTCGACACCGCTACGCCAACTCCAGGAGCCTCTTGCCCGGCGTGTCCAACACAGGGTGAGGCTTCCATCGCTTTGCCGGAGTGTTGCTGCATGGACGGGTGTGAGAGGCTTCAAGGACAAGCCGGCATTCGCGATCACGGCCTGCACCGGCTCGTCGTCGCCCAGACCGGTCGCCGCGATGGCTGGGCCGGGGTTCCCGGCAAGTGCCGGATCGAGCGATACCAGCCGGTCGTTCAGCATCACGGCAACTACGCCAGCCTCGTGACCGGCCATTGCGGCCCCTTCTGTTCCGCCGCGTCCGCGCAGCAATCCCTCCAGCCGCCAATTACCGCCACCCAGGGGCACCGGCATGGCAAACTGGAGCACTTCTGTGCCGACCAGCATTCGGTTCGCGCCGTTGGCGATGGCTTCCAGCGAAGCCAGGGGGAGATGGTCGTCCGGTCCCGCAAGTGCGAGCTCCAGAGCCGCATGGGGTTCAAAGCGGACGGCCTTTGACGGCTCGAGCGGAGCCGTGAGCGTTCCCTGCACGGGGGCCCCCCGGCTGGAGCCAATCGATTCAAGAGAATTGCCGGTGACGGAATAGAGCGAGGCCCTGCCTCTGCCGGCAGAGGTGGTCACTGCCGCAAACAGCTGGGCCGTGCCAGCGCTGCCGTTTCCGTCCCACGGCAATCCGAAGGCAGCCAAACGGGTCGGGCCTGCCAGACGATCATCGGGCGGCGCGATTCTGCCCGGATCGGTGGCGGGCGCCAGCGCCGAGGGAAAGGAGTGGCGCAGCAATTCAAGCTCTACCGAGCGTTCGCGCCATTCCCAACCGGTCACACGGTAATGGCCGGGCTGGCCGGGCAGCGTGACCAGACGCCCTGGCCGGATTGCCGGATCGATCTCGGCCATGCGCCACGCGACTGTCTCGCGCGCGGCTGTGCTGCTGCGGGCAGCCTGTACCGCCAGAGCCTTTGCCCGGCCTGCTGCCAGCGTAGCGGGGAATTCGATTATCTCCGCTCTTCCGGCCGCGGCGCGCCCGTCCAGTCGCTGGATACCCGGCTGGTAATCGCGTGCCGGATCGTAATGGCGCACGCCGCCAATGGTCGGGCGTGCGGCATTGGCGCGGTGCATGGCGAGGCCTGCGCGCTGGCCATAATCCTGTCCGCCATTTTCATTGTCCCGGGCGACCACGCGTTCGGGAGGAAGGCCGCTGGCCGTCTGCGCATCCAGATCGGCAATGCTCGATATTTCCAGCGTGCTGCCCGAAACATCGAACGCGAGTGGATAGAGCTGCCCGATCGTGGCCAGATCCTGCGCTGCAGACCCGCTTTCGGCAGTGTAGCCTTGTAGTCCTGCAAGCTCTGCATCCGCCAGCACCGTAGTGGCGGACGGGCGCGCCAGTGCGGCCAGCTGCACATTACCGCTATCGGCCACGATCTCGAAGGTCAGGGCGGGGATGCGATTGCCGAAATCACCCAGTTGCAGGTCTTCGAACACCGCATAGGCCAGCCCGCGAAAGGCCGGGGCAGAGGGCCCTTCGGCAGAGGCAATCAGGGGATCAGGATCCTGGTCGGCATGGCCGCGATAGAAACGGAATGCGCCACCCGTTTTCAGATCGCCGCCTGCCCCGCGCAGCAGATTGCCATCCGCCCAGATGCGCCCGATGCTTTCTATCGGGCGGCTGGACAGGGCGACGGCAAAGGAGACGGTGTAGCTGTAAGTGGTGGTCGATGGCCTGCCCTTGCCGCCGCTGCTTTCGCTGTTTTCGACAAGGTCGGTTGCCCAGATGATCGTGCCGCCACAGCGCGACACGCCGTGATGGCGGGGAAGTGCGCTGCCATAGCTGGAGGTGGTGGCATCCAGTTCCTTGAGGCGGGGGCCATCGCGTGAAGGGCTGCCAAATATGGCGCCATCGATCCGGCGACCGGCCAGCGCCCCGATTGCGCCGCCCAGCGGGCCGCCCACCAGCGTACCGGCAGCGGTGAGGAGAAGAGTAGCCATAATAACGGGTCCTTGGTCCTATCAGTCCATCCGCCAGCGCGCGACTACCGGCCACGGCGGGCGGCCCGGCGTGCGCACGACGCGTCGAAGACCGGCATGGGCATGGATGAAGGTTGTTTGGGCGCGGGCATCCGGGGCCCGGTTCCGGTCGATGATAACGAGATGGCTCTGGGCCGGGCCCACAGCGCACAGCACAATATCGCCTGTCCGGTCGTCAGCGGTCCGACGCAAGCGGCGCGCAGGGCAGTCGCGGAGGCTTTCCAGCAGAGGGCCGGTGGACAGGGTCCGTAATGCGTAATCGGACGGCGCGTCGAACGGGTGCCCGATCTGCCTGAGCGATTGCCCGGCGGAGGGGGCTTGCAGAAGCGCGCTCAGGTCCGGGTCGGTATCGGACAGCGGCGCGCTGCCGACACCTTCCGCCACGATCCGCACGGCGCGCTGGGCCACCGGGTTTTCGATAAAGCCATGCTGCAGCGCGGCGGTGTAGTTGTACGCGGGGCGACCCGTTCCGCCATCAAAAGTGGCCGCCCAGGGCGAGACATATCCAGTGGGAACAGCCTTGTTCAAAGGCACACGGGGTCCGCCCCCGCCCTTGAAGGCGGAGGACAGGGTATCGAGGAATGACATGGGATTTCCTTTTTTTTCGCAAAAGGATGTTTTTCCGTGTGGGTTATCCCCAACGGTGAGAACAAAATGGCATTTTGATATTGCGACTCACACGGCCAGTGGCCGATAGTCCGAATCGGTAGTCGTCCTACCGTCTTTTTCCCGGATCGTGCGCCTCTGAACGGCGGCGGAGGTAATCGTGCCAACCGGAGTGCAGGCTCAGACCTGTATTAAGAAAGGCGGTGGCTTATGCAGCGCGTATTCGTACGTTCTTATAAGCGCTGGCGGTTTGGCCGGGAGGAGCTCGTAACAGCTCACACCCGGCCTTATAAGCGCTGGCGGTTTGGCCGGGAGGAGCTCGTAACAGCTCACACCCGGCGCTGGCCCAACCAGTTGTCGTTTTTATTCTAAAGTGAACTAAGCGGTAGGGCGGCTACCACTTATCCAGTTGGTTATATCCAACTTGGACAAATGCAATTTGCATACGCTTGCCAAAGTTGCAAAAAATATCGTGTGGAAAATTCGTTCTGGCTTTTCTCACAACATCCGCACCGATGGCTCGCTGCGCCGCCCCAGCATCAGTTCGGTCAGCGCCCAGACCAGCGCGTCGGCGCGGTCGGGCGATCGGCCCGGCCCTTCATAGGTGCCGCCAACAAGCATTCCGCACAGCTGATCCTCCAGCGCGCCGAACAGGCCTGCGTGGCGCACCCGGCCTGCTTCGTACAGGGCGGCCACCGGCTCTGCCCGGGCGCATTTCCCGCGGCTGGCGTGGACCAGTTTAACGGGCAGCGCGATGCTGGCGGCGCGCAGCACGCTTTCCACCATTGCGCCGCCCTGATTGGCCTCTGCAATCACCCGGTCGGCGGACCATGCTCTGGCCGCATCCGCCACCGCGCCGGCCCAGCGTTCGGGGCTGGCCTTCTCCACCGTGGCATCGGCCAGTACGCAGCCTGTTCCGCCAGCATCCACTGCCGCCACGATTATCCCGCAGGCATCGCCGCGTGCCGAGGCAGGCGAATCGACGGCCACCACCACACGCACCCACGGGCGCACCGGCGGCACGGCCCCGGCGCTCCGGCTGCGTTCCAGCAAGGATCGCGTCCATAACGCGCCTTCCGCATCGCGCAGCAATTCCCCGTCCAGTTCCTGTCGGCCCAGCGCCGTCCCGCCGAACTGGCGGCGGACAGCGGTGAGAAAACTGGCCGAAAGGTTGGCCGCATTATCCTGCGTGCGTCCGCCCGTGATGACGACAGTGCCTGCATGATTTTCGTCTGCGTGATTTTTGGCATCATCCACCAGACGCTGCACCAGCGGCACGGCTCTGGGGGTTGTCGTCACCAGTGTCTGTGGCTCTTCGCCCAATCGCAGGCCAAGTTGGAGATTGTCCCAGCACCGGTTTGCGCGTTCGCTGGAATTATCCCATTTGGCTAACTCGTCACACCACGCATGGCTGTGCTGCGGGCCGCGCAGGCTTTCCGGCTCGCTAGCAGAAAACAGCTGGGCCTGCGCGCCATTGGGCCAGCGTAAACGCCGCAGCGATGGTTCGTACACCGGTACGCAGCCGGGCGCGGCGATTGTTACAAGGCCGCTATCGCCCTCCACCATAACCGCGCGCGCTTCGCTCAGCGATGCGGCCACCAGAGCAATGCGGGCGGCGGGATTGTGCAGCGTGATTTCACTCACCCATTCGGACCCGGCGCGCGTTTTGCCAAATCCCCGGCCGGCCATCATCAGCCATGTGCTCCATGCCCGTTCCGGTGGTTTCTGCCCGGCATGGGCGAAATTGCCGAAATCATGGTCAAAGGCTTCACGCTCATCCTGTGTCAGAGTGCGCACGAAGCTCTGTTTTTCCGCATCGGATGCCCGCGCATACAAATCGGTGCGCGGTTCAACCTGCTTCATTGGCTTCCTCCGCCTGGCGCGCGTCGACCTGCTGGCGCAGTTTTTCCACCTTGCGTTCGATAGAGGCACGCACCTGCGCAGCGGTGACATTCTTGCGCTGCGCCTGTTCGCGGGCAAAGCTGTCCCGGTGGGCCGCCAGCAGGCGCAGCGCATTGGCGGTGTCCATCGGTTTTGCCGGGTCGGGGCAGCGCAAATGGCCCAGCACTTCCATCTCCAGATTGGTGTATCCTTCGAACAGGGCGGTCTGCCAGCTCTGCGCAAAACCGGGGCTTCGGCTTCGCTCCCGATAGACGGTGGACACCGGGATATTGGCCATCTGCGCGGCCTGTTTGATATTCGAATTTTCGGCAAGCGCGCTCAGAAAGGCGTCCTTCCATCCGCCATTGGCGGGCGCAACCACCAGATTTTTCTGCACGTTGCGCGCCGTGCTGACAGACAGAGTGCCGTCCAATGCCTCGCGCCATGCATTGGCAAAGGCCAGATTGCGGTCACGCTGGGCGTAGATCGTGCCGGGCGTTCTTGCGGTTGCCGTCATGGCGGCGGAAACCGTCCGCGTCCGAACCAGCGTTTCGAGAAAGACAGGAATCCACTTCGGACCCGGAATAGGTTCACGCATCATATCCTCCCGGAAATGTAAGGGAAAGCGATCGGACCGACTGACGGGAAAAACATGGGGGCAGGGCATCTGACCCCTTGTCAAACTGCCCCTTTCATTCCGGGGCCGTTCCGACTCGGTCTATCGCGATGTTCCAGTTGTCTAGGCCAGGATCGTTACGATGTCAACAAAAAACAACCAAATGGGTTATACAGGACGGCACCCCAACGCGATTGCGCCCGGCAGTGCGCTCGCCTAGAGGCGCAGGGACTTCTAGCGGAACCGAAAAGCTATGCTGCGCGGATTGTACAACTGGACGATGGACAAGGCGGCGCATCCCCATGCGGTGTGGTGGTTGGCGTTTTTCTGTTTCATCGAAGCGAGCTTCTTCCCCATTCCGCCCCACCCGCTGCTGGGCCTGATGTGTCTGGCGGAACCGAAAAAGGCGATCCGGTTCGGCCTGATTGCCACGGCAGCTTCGGTGATCGGCGGGCTGTTTGGTTACGCCATCGGATATTTCCTGTTCGATGCTGTGGGAATGCCGCTGATGTCGGCCATAGGGCTGGCCGACAGCCTGCCCGCCGCGCGCTGCACATTCGACGAATACGGTGTCGCCGCCGTGATTATCGCGGCGGCAACGCCCGTGCCGTTCAAACTGCTGACGATTACAGCCGGTTTTCTGGGAATGTCGCTGGTGCCGTTCATCCTCGCCAGCATTGCCGGGCGGGCGCTGATCTTCCTGACGGTGGGGATCCTGTTCCGGGCCTTCGGCGCGCCGATCAAACGCGTGATCGACAGATATCTCGGCACGGTCACCACGGTGTTCGTGGTGGTGGTGGTCGGCGGTGTTCTGGCCATCACCCAGCTGGGCGGGGGCGGGGAGGAGCAGGACCCTTGCGCCAATGCCTCGGCGCAAGGGTCCGCTTCGCTGTAATCGGCGGGGTCAGCTGGTAAACGAAGTTTCCAGCGTGATCTGCGTGTCCAGCAGTTTGGAAATCGGGCAGCCTTCCTTTGCAGCGGCGGCCAGTTCCTCGAACTTGGCCACATCCAGACCGGGGACGTGCGCCTTGCTGGACAGGGCCGATTTGGTGATGGTGAATCCGTCGCCGTCCTTTTCCAAAGTCACCGTGCAATCGGTTTCCACCGTGCCGTCCTCATGCCCGGCCTCGGCCAGCTGAAACGATAGCGCCATCGTAAAACAGCTGGCATGGGCGGCGGCGATCAGTTCTTCGGGATTGGTCCCTGCCTCGTCCTCGAACCGGGTCTGGAAGCCATAGGGCTGGTCGGACAATGCGCCGGATCCGGTGGACACATGGCCCTTGCCGCCCTTGCCCAGACCTTCATATTTTGCGCTGCCTGTATTGGTGGTTTTCATAAGACGTCTCCTTTGCCTGAGAGACGGTTGTGCGGCACTCATGGTTCCGGTGTATCGCCGGGTGGACCGATATGAATGCAAGAAAGCTGTCGGTCTGCTTGCGACCTTCGTTGCGGACAATTGCGTCTTTGCTATTTTAACATCGCGCCCTGATCCGGCCGGCGTGGATGGGGCAGCCGCAAACTTATTTTTCTGGCGGGTACGAATCCCGCTCGGAGGTTCCACCAATAAATGGAAGGGCGGCCCAAAAAAGAGCCACCCTTGTACTTCAGAGCGCGAACAAAATTCCATTTGCGATGGGTCGCGTCTATTTATCTACATTGCATCACAATAGCCATAAATAACGCGATAGTTATCAGTATACATTCCTTCTAGAACTTCGAAGCCGTTGCAATATACCGTAAATCGACCAGCAAAACTTCCGTCAGCATTCAAATATGTATATTGAATGTGAAAGTCACCACTTTGGCCTGATGCCGGAGCTGCTAAAGCAGCCATTAACATTGCGGCGCCAACAATAATCTTTTTCACGACCTTATCTCCTTTTAGCTAGAAGCATCCTAGCAATCGGAGTCTATCTAATAACTCTATACTCGTCAACTTGGCTTATAGTTTTAATAAATCAATACTATGATTACTTTATGATTTAGTATAATAAAACTAATATGGTTACTGCACAATTATTCATTTAACCGACGCAAATTGTTGAAACAATCTTTGTGCGCGCTTACGGCGCAGGGTTAATCTTGTAAGCGAAGAGGCGACCGCCTTCCAGAATAGCCGGTCCGCTTTGTAAATGCTGCCGCGCGAACCATAACCTCCGCTTCCCACCCCAAAGTCGGACATTCAGCTACTCGGTATTTTCGCTAAGGCCCCGCGAACCCGGCACATTTTTCAAGACCCGAACTTAAACCCCAAACGCTTTCAGCACGGCGTCGAACAGTCCTTCCAGTCCGCCGCGCACACCTGTCTTGCGTCCGGCCATTGGCGCTTCTTCCAGCACCAGAAGCCCCGCGCCTTCCTCGCTATGCGCTGCCGCCTCCTGTGCCACCTTGTCGCGCAGCAGGGGCGCGCGTCCAAGCAGGTAGGGGGCGAAGGTTTCGTTGCGCTGCACGGTATAGGCCAGATCGGCGGAATATCCGATCAGCTGGCTCTGCCCGAACACGCGGCCGCTTTGTGCAGGTTCCATCCGCACCCCGCGTCCGCCCTTCACGATCAGGGCGGCGGGCCCGTGGAACACCAGATAGCGGAACTGGAATGTCAGCCATGCGTGCAGGCCAAAACGCCAGCGGCTGCGGATCGGGACGGGCTGGCCCACGGGCTGTAACACGGCGACCAGCGCGCGGGGTTGCAGCACCAGCCGCGCGCCTGCTGGCAGATCGATCCGGCCCAGCTCGGCAAACGGATCGTCCTGGGTGGACAGGCCGTAAGTGCCCCCTGCACCCAGCGTCTGCGTCAGGAAGGTCATCCCGCTGGCGATGCTGGTGAAGGGCCGCCGCGGATCGAGCAGCCAGCGAGTGCGCGCGGCCGGCCGTGATGGGTGTCGTGATGGGTGCCGGCCCTGCGTTGCCGCCGGACTGGACTGGAGGAAGCCCTGCCGGATCAGCAGCTCCTGACCCCCCGGCACGGATACCAGCAGCGAGGGGCCGCCCGGCTCCTTGGCCGGTATGGGCTGCGCCGTCATATGCTCGGCCAGCCGGATGGGCGGCCCGGCCTGAACCAGCGGCGCGAAGACGTAGTAAAACAGCGTGCGTATCGCCAGCGGCAGCAGCAGCGCGGCGAGCAAGGCCCAGGCCGCGATCCGCAGAATATCGCCCAGCGTGCGGTCCGTCAGGGTTTGCGCAGGGTCGGGCAGGCGGGCGGCGCTCCACCCCTGCGCGGCGGCGTAGCGATCGCGCGCCTGCGTCAGGGCGGCGGCTGCGGCCAGACCGCGTTCGCGCTGGGCGGCATAGCGGGCGGCATTCCCGCACCGGGTGTTCTTGGCGTTTGTCAGTTGGGCCCGCTCGTCGAAGAAAATGTCGCGCGCTTCGCGGTCGACCGGATTGCGCGCTTCGAACGCCTTGAGCGCATCGGTAGCCGCAGCGCATCTTGCTTCTGCCCGCCGGACCGCGTCCTTCGTGTAAATCCGCGAATAGCGCGCCTGAACGGCGCGGGCGCTATCCAGCGTTTCTGCAGCAATGCGCGCATCCAGCGCATTGTTCAAAGCGGCGATTTCCGCATCCGCCGCGGCAATTTCCAGCTCCATCCGTTTCACCGCCAGAATGCGGGAAGGGCGCAGCGAATCGAGCCAGCCTTCGCTGTCTTGCGCGCTTTCTTCCAGTTCGGTCTTGCGTACAGTCACGGCCTCCAGCCGCGTTTCCAGCGCAGACCGGCTGGCGGTTCGCATGGCCTCCGCCCGGGTTTCCAGCGCCGTTTGCGCCTCCGCCTGTTCGCGCACCAGCACTTCGCGCACGGCGCCGATCGACATCGCGTCCTGCCGCAGGTTCTCGCCCGAAAGCTGGCTGGAAATCGCAGGCCACGCCAGCAGGTAGAACGCCGTTGCCAGGCAGAGCACCAGATAAAGCAGCCCCGTCCGCCCGAGCCATCCCAGCGCAGATTTCACAGGCCCGCCCCTAGATGATCCCGGTGGCCTTGCCCGCCGCTTCGAACATATCGAGGATCGTGCTTACTTCCTCCTCCGAATGCTCTGCACACAGCGAGCAGCGCAGCAGGGTCATGTTGGCAGGCGTGGCGGGCGGGCGCGCCAGATTGACGTACAGCCCTTCTTCCAGCAGCGCTTCCCACATGGCCGCGCCCTGTTCCAGATCGGGCATGATGACGGCGATGATCGCGCTTTGCGCTTCATCGGTGCCCAGGGTGAAGCCCAGTTCCTTCAGGCCGCTGTGGAGGCGGCGCGAATTTTCCCACAGATGCGCACGCTTGTTCGATCCTTGCATCAGTTTGCGGATGCTGGTCGCGGCGGTCGCCACCACGGCGGGCGGCAGGCTGGCAGTAAAGACATATGGACGGCAAACCAGCCGCATGATCTCGAACTTCGGATGGTTCGATACGCAGAACCCGCCGACCGTGCCGACGCTTTTGGAAAATGTGCCGATGATGAAATCGACATCGTCCATCACGCCTTGCAATTCGGCCACGCCGCGCCCGTTCTCGCCGATAAAACCCATCGAATGCGCTTCATCGACCAGCACCATCGCGCCGTGCTCTTTCGCAATGCGGACCATTTCCTTCAGCGGGGCGACATCGCCCAGCATGGAATAGACGCCTTCCAGAATAACCAGCTTGCCCGCGCCTTCCGGCACGCGCTTCAGGCGTTTCTCCATCGCCTCGATATCGTTATGCTTGAACGGCACGATCTCCGCATCGCCCAGCTTGCACCCGTCATAGATCGACGCATGACTGTCGATGTCGAGGATGATGTAATCGCCCTTGCCCGCAATCGTGGAGATGATCCCCAGATTGGCGAGATAGCCGGTGGAGAAGACCATCGCGTGATCCATCGCGTAAAATTCGCGCAGCGCATCTTCGCATTCCTTGTGGCCCTGATACGTGCCGTTCAGCACACGGCTGCCAGTGGTGCCGGTGCCGAAATCGCGCATCGCCTGATGTCCGGCCTCGATTACCTGCGGATCGAAAGTCATCCCCATGTAATTGTAAGTGCCCAGCAGGATCGTATCGCGGCCGTTGCAGATGGCTCTGGTGGGTGATAGCACCTTCTCCATCACGAGGCTGAACGGGTCTTTTTGCCCCGTGGACAACAGCCCTTCGCGCATTTTGATCAGTGGATCGAACTTGCTGAAAAGATCGGCAGTGCCCCCCTCCAGTTCCTCAGGTGCATCCGGCTGCATTATACCGTCACTCATGCGGTTGTCCCTGCATCGGGACGCTGTTTGTGAACCGCATCAACCAGTTGCCCGTAGGTTTCGATTTCGGCCTGCTGGTTCATGCTGATGATGATGTCGAATTCATCCTCGATCGCGGCGACGAAATCCATGACCGTCAGGCTATCGAATTCCAGATCGCCCTGAAAGGTCGTGCCGTCGGTTATCGTGACGCCTTTTTTGTTGAACGGTGCGATCTGCTCGCGAATACGGCTGTCTGTGTCTGCGCGGTCCATGACGGGTCCTTGTCGCTAGAAAAGAGGGGGCACATTGCGCACCAGAAATAAGCGCATGGCGCTAGCTTGCTTTGCGAAATCCGTAAAGCGGGGCCAATGTCTATGCCCGCTCTTGTGGGTGATGCGCGATTAAGCAGGGCTGAGCAGGCGATCCACCGCCATGCGGAAGGGGCCGATGGAAACCGGTTTGGCCAGATACTCGTTCGCGCCTGCCTCGCGGATCTGTTCTTCATCTCCCTTGCCGGCATAGGCGGTAACGGCCAGAATGGGCACGGCGACGAAAGCCGGATCCTTCCGCAAGGCGAGAATCAGGTCGAGGCCGGAGATATTGGGCAACTGGATATCCATGATGACAAGATCGGGCGCGAAACTTTTCGCCGCGGCCAGCACTGCCTCGCCATCGGCGCAGCCTTCCACATCGTGCCCGCCCGCGCGCAGCACGTCGCAAAACAGTTTCCGGTTAAGATCGTTGTCCTCGACAACGAGGATACGCTTTGCCACTGGTCGGCTCTCCTTGAATTTGGCCCGACAGGCCAGCCACATGGCCCCATTTGGCGTGCCGGAAGGGAAGTGACAATCACTCAGAACACGCAATCACCTGCCGGCCATTCCGAACCCGAGGCGCTTGCCCTCAATGCTCTGGGATGGATACTGACCGATGACGACCGGGCGGGGCGGCTGCTTGCGCTGACCGGTCTGACACCCGATATCCTGCGGGAACGGCTGACCGATCGCACTGTTTTGGCAGCAGTGCTGGAATTCCTGACGGCGCACGAACCGGATCTGCTGGGCGCTGCCGATGCGCTGAACATAGCGCCCGAAAACCTGATCGACGCCCACCGCAAGCTGGGCGGAACGGAGATACAACGATGACCCTGAACCCGGAAGGCCGCCCCCTGGTCATCTCCGATTGCGACGAAGTGCTGCTGTATATGGTCGAACCCTTCCGCCAATGGCTGGGCGAGACGCAGAATGTCGATCTGATAATGGACGGCCATGATTTCGCCAATGCGCTGCGCCGGAAGGACAGCGGAGAGCCGGTGGAGAAGAAGGAAATCTGGCGCCTGCTGAACGGTTTTTTCGATACCGAAATGCCCCGGCAAAAGGCAATTCCCGGCGCAGTAGAAGCTATGGCAGCGCTCATGGAGCATGCCGATGTGGTGATCCTGACGAATCTGCTCGACAAACGCCGCGAGACGCGGGCCAGTCAGTTGCGCGCCGTCGGCATCGACGCGAAGGTGTATACCAATCAGGGGCCGAAGGGCCCGGCAATTGCAGCAATTCTGGAGGAATACCGCCCCAGCAACGCCATTTTCATCGACGATCTGGCCCAGCATCACGGCTCTGCAAAAGAGGTCGTGCCGCACGTTACACGGCTGCATCTGTGCGGGGAGCCGACCCTTGCCCCGCACATCATCTGCGGCGAAAAGGCGGGCCATGCCCACGCGCGCATCGACACATGGGACGAAGCTCTGCCGTGGATTCTGGAGCGTATCACCACACCGCAAGCACAGGAGCCTGCATGAATATCGAAGCTCGCCTGACCGAACTCGGCATCGTCCTGCCCGAAGCCGCAGCGCCTGTGGCCAGTTACCTGCCCGTCGTGGTGGAGAACGATGTTGCGTATGTTTCGGGTCAGTTGCCCTTTGTCGACGGTAAGCTCGCCACCGGGCGACTGGGCGAGGATGTGTCGCTGGAAGACGGGCAGGCAGCGGCCCGTGCCTGCGGCCTGATGATCCTGGCCCAGCTGAAAACAGCGTTAATTCCACTCGACCGAGTGAAGCGGGTGGTGAAGCTGGGCGCGTTTGTGAACTGCACCGCCGATTTCACCGATCAGCCCAAGGTTGCCAATGGAGCATCGGACCTGATGTTCGACGTGTTCGGCAATCATGGCCGTCATTCGCGCGCAGCGGTAGGTGTCCCGTCGCTGCCATTGGGCGCGGCAGTCGAGGTCGATGCGATCATTGCCCTTCATACCGACAAGTAAGACACCGGAGTCGGAGCGGACCGGCTGGCTGGGCGCGTGGAATTATGCCCATCGCGGTCTGCACGGCCGTGGTCCGGATGGCGCGAAGCGGGTGGAGAATACCCGCAGCGCCTTCTCCGCAGCGATTGCTGCCGGCTGTGGCATCGAATGTGACATTCAACGCAGCGCCGATGACGTTCCGATGGTGTTCCATGACTGGGATTTCAAACGTCTGATTGGCCGTCCCGACCGGGCCGAAGCGCTGACCGCAGCCGAGTGGCGCAAGCTGAGCTATCTGGAGCATGAAGAGGCTCCGATTGCGCTGAGCGATCTGCTTGAACTGGTTGCCGGACAGGTGCCGCTGTTGATCGAGATCAAGTCGAAGGCCGGATACGATGTGAAAACCACCTGCCTGAAAGTCCGCGATGTGCTGGAAGGGTATCAGGGCCATCACGGTGTAATGAGCTTCGATCCCAGAGTATCGCGCTGGCTGCGCCGCCGTTCGCCCGAAACCCTGCGCGGGCTGGTGATCCGCGAGGATGAGCATGGTTACACGCAACAGGCGTGGCAGCGTCGGCTGGCACTGTGGGTCGCGCAGCCGGAATTCATGGCGTATCATATCGACGCGCTACCCAATCCCTGGGTCGCCGGCCTGCGCGCGAACGGTCTGCCGGTTACCACATGGACGGTGAAAAATGATACCGAACGCGCACGCGCTGCCGCCTGCGCCGATGCCCCGATATTCGAGGGCAATATCCCCGAGCCGCGTACAGTATGAGCGAGACGGAACTGAGCGCCCGCTTGCTGGGATCGGTGCATGATGTTCCTGCGCGCGAGTGGGATGCGCTGAATACATCGGACAATCCCTTTGTCAGCCACGCGTTTCTGTCGTCCTGCGAAGATTCCGGCTCGGTCGGTCCGGGCACCGGCTGGCAGGCCGCACCAATCGTTCTGGAGAGCGCTAGCGGAGCGTTGCTGGGCGCGATGCCAGCGTTTTTGAAGGGGCACAGCCAAGGCGAATATGTCTTCGATCACAGCTGGGCAGACGCTTACGAGCGGGCCGGAGGAAGCTATTATCCCAAGCTGCAGATTGCCGCTCCGTTTACACCCGCCACCGGCCCGCGCCTGCTGCTGGCCGACGATGCGCTGGCCGCTCCGCTGCTGGGTGCAGCCGCTCAGATTTGTGCGCAGAACGGCCTGTCGAGCGCGCACGCGACCTTTATCGAGCCAGAACAATTACCGCTGTTCGAGGATAATGACTGGCTGCTGCGCAGCGATATCCAGTTCCATTGGCACAACCGCGACTACAGTGATTTCGACGGATTTCTGGCCGATCTTGCCAGCCGCAAACGCAAGGATCTGCGCAAGGAGCGGGCAAAGGCGCAGGAGGCCGTGGAAATCCGCCATTTGAGCGGCGGCGATATTACCGAAGCGGATTGGGATGCGTTCTGGGTATTCTATCAGGATACCGGCGCGCGCAAATGGGGCACACCCTATCTGACGCGCGAAGCCTTTACGCTCATGGGAGAGAGGATGGGGGACAGGTTGCTGCTGATCATGGCCTACCGGGACGGATTACCCGTGGCGGGCGCGCTAAACGTGATCGGCAGCGATGCGCTGTATGGCCGTTATTGGGGCTGCACCGAGCAGATCCCGTTCCTGCATTTCGAGATATGCTATTATCAGGCAATCGATGCTGCGATTGCGCGCGGGCTGTCGCGGGTCGAAGCAGGGGCGCAGGGCGGGCACAAGCTTGCCCGCGGATATGGTCCGCAAGAGACATGGTCGGCCCACTGGATCGTCGATCCGGGTTTCCGCGAGGCGGTGGCCGATTTTCTGGAACGCGAACGCCAGGGCGTAGCGACCGATAAAATGTATCTGGGCCGCAGAATGCCATTCAGGAAGACTTCCGGCGACGATATGTAATCAGGCGGCGCGGCGTTCCATGCTCAGCCATTCGCGTGCCTGACGCTGCGCTTCGGCAATTTCGCGGGCTGTCATTTCTTCGGCAATATCCGCGCGGCACCAGCCGGCCTCTTCATGGCCCTTGGATGCGGCCAGATTGAACCACTTATGCGCTTCGATCAGATCGCATTCGCAATCGTGGCTGCCAGTCGAATACATTACGCCCAGATCATACAGCGCGGAGCAATTTCCGGCTGCTGCATCGGCTAGGCTGCGGGCAACGGCCAGACTATGTCCGGCCTCGAATTTTTTAGCGGCGCTGGTTGCGCCCTCGATCGTAGTAAACTGCATAACCCCTGTTCCCCGTTCTGCGCCGGATGGACATTTCGTCCGGCTCCCACGGTTCTTGCCGAACATGGTCAACAAATGGTTAACGTATCCGAGGGGGCGATCTGGCGGAAGCGCAGGCCGGACTCTGTTAGGCTGAGCTTAAGACGCCGGTCCCTAGGCGATATCCAGACAGGCAGATTCGCCGCTTGCGGGCCTCTTAACCGGCCCCTATAGCGCCCGAAAGACAGCTCGGACAAAGAGCCGGCAGACCGGACGCCAGCCTGCCGAAACCGCGTATCACAGCGCATTCGAGAGGAAATTATGGCTGCTTCTGAGCCGCAAACCAGCGATACTCTGGAGAAAGCCAAGCGCGTGCTTGGCCCCGATTACGTGCCGTCGGAAGACGAGCCGTATATGAACGCGTCTCAGTTGGATTATTTCAAGACGCTTCTGAAGGAATGGAAGCGTTCCATTCAGGACGCGGCAGGCGCAACGCTGCAGTCTTTGCAGGACGGCCCGATTCGCGATCCCGATCCGAACGACCGTGCGTCCAGCGAGAGTGACTGGGGGCTGGAGCTCAGAACCCGTGACCGCCAGCGCAAGCTGATCGGCAAGATCGATGCTGCTTTGCGCCGTCTGGATGCAGGCGATTACGGTTATTGCGACAAGACCGGCGAACCCATCGGTCTGCGCCGACTGATGGCGCGACCTGTCGCCACCATGACTGTAGAAGCGCAGGAAGCGCATGAGCGGCGCGAGAAAATCTCCCGCGACGATTGATGCTTTCCCGCCCGCCCCGATACGCCGCTATCCGCGGCAGCGCGCGGCACATCATTCTTAAAGCTTCATTAGGCTTTCGCGCTGTAAAAGACTGGAATTGCAGGACAGGAAACCTCCCTAGGCAGTCGGGAGGTCAGTCCAGGGAGCGTGCTATAATCCATGTCCGGCGTCGATACCCGCCATATTCCGCGCGACAGCCTGTTTCTTCTGGCCGAAATCCGGCTGGAGGGCAGGGAGAATCTCGTTCGGGTAAAGGTTCGCAATCTATCTGATGGCGGAATGATGGCTGAAGGCGATGTTTCCGTGCAGAACGGGATGCGGCTGTCGATCAATCTTCGCAATATCGGCTGGATCGAAGGATCTGTCGCTTGGGTGCAGGACAACCGTTTCGGGATCGCTTTTGCAAACGAAATTCACGCCGCCGAAGCACGCACGCGGCCGACCGAGACCGATAGCAGCGATACGCCGCGCTATCTCCGGCCCAATTCCACGGGCCCCGACGCAAAGCGCCTGCGCAAAATCTGATACTTGGCAATTCTGTTCCTGACGGCGGGCGGCATGGGTGCTAACCGGTTTACGTGTTCTGTCACCGCGTCCTGAAGGCAGCCCCTGCCATTGCCGCCATTGCGGCGCTTGCCTCCTGCTCCCCGGACGGGGACGGGCTGATCGATGTCGCGGTAATCGAATCGACCGACCGTTTGTCGGTTGACGGAATGCGCCTGTCTTACGGTCAGCAACTGGTTCGGGGCGCGACGTCAGAAGGGCTGGTTACACTCAACGCCGATGGCGAGACCGTGCCGGCTCTGGCAGAGCGCTGGATCGTAACCGACGAGGGCCGCAGTTTCATTTTCCGCCTGCGCGAGGCGAACTGGGCCGATGGTAGCCCCGTCGATGCGCAGAGTGTTCGCGCTGAAATGCTGCGCCAGATTACTGCGCTGGAGGGAACCTCGCTCGGGCTGGATCTTGCATTGATCGACGAAATCCGCGCGATGACCAGCCGGGTTATCGAAATTCGGCTGTCACGGCCAATGCCCTCTTTCCTGCTATTGCTGTCGCAGCCTGAGTTCGGCCTGCGCCGCGGAAAAGAAGGAACAGGGCCGATGCACGTGTCCGAAGTCGGGGACGGTGTCTTGCTGACCCCGATGCCGCCGGAAACGCGCGGCTTGCCCGAAGAACAAGACTTTGCCGACCGGACACGGACATTGCGGTTGGCCGCGATGCCGGCACAGCAGGCAATCGATGCGTTCAATGATGGGGGAGTTGATCTGGTGGTCGGTGGTACACTGGCCAGCCTGCCGCTGGCCGAAACCGGGCCGCTGTCACGGGGTAATTTGCGCCTGGACAGCGCGCAGGGCCTGTTCGGTCTGCGAGTGACTAATGCGCGCGATTTCCTGGAAATGGCGGAACGGCGCGAAGCGCTGTCGATGGCGATCGACCGGTCGGCTTTGCTGAACCCGTTCAACCTGTCCGGCTGGCCATCCACCACGCGGCTGGTCCCGGTTACCCTGATGGCCGAGGCGCTGGGGCCGGATGCGGACAGTGCGCCGCAGGAACGCTGGTCCGATATGCCCCTGGAAGCGCGTAGGTCGCGCGCGGCGCGGCGTGTGGCGGACTGGGAATCGGCCAGCGGCAGCGAGGCGAGCGTGTCCATTTTCCTTCCCGAAGGCCCCGGATCCGACCGTCTTTTCCAGCGACTGGCCACCGAATTCGCATCCATCGGCGTCGGATCCATCAGAGCAGCCGATCGTGCGGCAGCCGATCTGGTGCTGGTCGACCGTCTGGCCCGCTATACCGCGCCGCGCTGGTTCCTTGGACAGTTTCATTGCGGCATCGTGCGCGGCACCTGTATCGAGGAAGCCGATGCATTGGTGAAGCTGGCGCTGGGAAGCGAGGAGGGGTTGGCAAAACCGGTGCATCTGGTCGAAGCAGAAACGCTGCTGATCGAAACCAACACTTACATTCCATTGGGTGCTCCGGTGCGCTGGTCGCTGGTTCGCGGCGGGCTGGACGGCTTTACGGAAAACCGCTGGGCCAGCCATCCCTTGCTCCCGCTGGCGGTCGACCCCATCTTCTAGGGCAGGAGGAATACCCCAATGGACAGGCCCGAACGCGAACCGATACGCCCCGAAGTCATGGGGCTGGACCTGCCGACCGGCAGCGACCCCGCTTCCATCCGCCGCCGGATAGAAGCGATGGAGGTCATGCTGGAACGCAGCTTCCGTATTCCCGGCGTGAATTATCCGGTCGGGCTCGATTCGATAATCGGACTGGTGCCGGTAGTCGGCGATTTCGTAACAGCGGCAATGGGCGCCTATATCGTGTGGGAGGCCCGCAATCTGGGCCTGCCCAAATGGAAACTGTGGCGTATGGGCGGCAATATCGCTTTCGATACCGCCATCGGTGCCATCCCGCTTGCAGGGGATGCATTCGATCTGGTCTTCCGTTCCAACACCCGCAACCTGCGGATTATCAAGAAGCATCTCGACAAACACCATCCGGCGCAGCGCACTATCGATGGTGATGTAGGCGATAACCCGGCGGGGGGCGGACAGACAATCGAAGGCTGACCTCTGACGCCGACTGCGCTAGGCCTGTGTGTATGGCTTCATCATCCGACGACACCGTATCCTACGCAAGTTATCTCGATCTCGATCGCATCCTGTCGGCGCAGCACCCGGCATCCGACGCGCATGACGAGATGCTGTTCATCATCGTCCACCAGGCCAGCGAACTTTGGCTGAAACTGTGCCTGCACGAGCTGGAACTGGCGCGAGAGCATATCGCGGCGGACGATTTACGCCCTGCGTTCAAGATGCTGTCCCGCGTGGCGCGTGCTCAGGGCCAGCTGATCCAGAGCTGGGATGTGCTGAGCACCATGACCCCGCATGATTATTCCACGATCCGGCCGCATCTGGGCGGTTCCAGCGGGTTCCAGAGCGCGCAGTACCGTATGATGGAATTCCTGTTGGGCGGCCGCGATGTCGACATGGTCAGACTGCATCGTTCCACGCCCGATATTGCGACCCGGCTTGAGGCGGAATTGGCGCGGCCCAGTATATACGGTGTTGCTGTCAACCTGCTGGCACAGCGAGGCTTCGAGATTCCAGACGATGTGCGGAACCGCCCGTTGGATACGGCGTGGGAACGCAGTGAAGCGGTGGAAGCGGCATGGGCCGAGATTTACCGCGATCCTGACACCCATTGGGATTTGTACGAGCTGGCCGAGAAGCTGGTCGATCTGGAATACCATTTCCAGCGCTGGCGCTTCGGTCATTTGAAAACGGTGGAGCGGATTATCGGCTTCAAGACCGGTACCGGCGGAACCCCCGGTGTGCCCTATCTGGCGGGCGTGCTGAAAAAGGCGTTTTTCCCCGAATTGCTGAGCGTCAGGACAGCCCTGTGAGCAGGCGCATCTACGACATCTCGCAAACCCTGCGCCCCGGCCTGCCGGTGTGGCCCGGTGACACCGCGTTTGCGTTCGAGCGGACCTGGCGGATGGACGATGGTTCTCCGGTGAATGTCGGGCGTATAACGATGACCACGCATTCCGGCACCCATGCCGACGCGCCGCTGCATTACGATGCGGATGGCCTGGATGCCGCCGGTATGGCGCTCGATCCGTTTATCGGAGAATGTCTGGTGGTGGATGCGCGCGGGGTGTCGGGCGAGATCGACGTGGCGGATTTGCCGCATATCGAGGGCGCGGACCGCGTGCTGTTCCGTCAATGGGATGCCTTTCCGCATGACGAATGGCGTGAGCACTGGCTGCCGATTGCAGCGGAGGCAGTGGAGTGGCTGGCGCTGCAGGGGGTGAAGCTGATCGGCACCGATGCGCCGTCCGTAGACCCTCAGAACAGCAAGACGATGGATGCGCATAAGGCGGTGCTAAAACACGATATGCGAATCCTGGAGGGGCTGGTGCTCGATGATGTGCCTGAAGGGCGATACGAGCTGATTGCCCTGCCGCTGAAAGTGGGCGACGGCGATGCCGGGCTGACACGTGCGATTTTGAGGGAACTGCCATGAGTATGCTGGAACGCGCGCGCGCGCTGGACGCCGCCGATCCCTTGGCGGAATATCGCGAGCGGTTCGATCTGCCCGAGGGCGTAATCTATCTCGACGGCAATTCGCTGGGCGCGCTGCCGAAGACGACGCCGGACCGGCTGGCGCAGGTGATGCGTGAGGAGTGGGGCCGTGATCTCATCAAGTCGTGGAATACGGCAGACTGGATTTCCTTGCCGCAGCGGGTCGGCGGCAAGATTGCGCCGCTGATCGGGGCGCAGCCGCATGAAGTGATCGTGGCCGACAGCGTGTCGGTGAACCTGTTCAAGCTAATGTCGGCGGCGCTGGCGATGCAGGCTAGAAAAGACGGGGCGCGCCGGAAAGTCATCCTGAGCGAACCGGGCAATTTTCCGACCGATCTCTACATGATCCAAGGGCTGGAGAAACAGGGCCTCGCGACCCAGCGGCTGGCCGAGCGCGATGCGATTATCGACGCGCTGGATGACGATGTCGCGCTGCTGCTGCTGACCCATGTGCATTACAAAACCGGCGCGAAATATGACATGGCGGCGCTGACCAAGGCCGCGCACGATGCAGGCGCGCTGGTGCTGTGGGACCTCTCGCATACTGGCGGCGCGATGCCGGTGGCGTTGAATGAGTGCGTTGCTGGTGAAGAAGGGGCGGATTTCGCGGTCGGCTGCGGGTATAAGTACTTGAACGGCGGCCCCGGCGCTCCGGCCTACGCTTTTGTGGCAGAGCGGCATCACGAGGCGCTGGAACAACCGCTGAGCGGCTGGATGGGCCACGCGCAGCCCTTCGCCTTTGACGACGACTACCAGCCCGCCCCCGGCGTCGACCGCCTGCTGTGCGGCACCGCTCCGATCCTGAGCGTCGCGGCCCTGGAGGAAGGCGTGGACCTCGTCGCCGAAATCGGCGTCGACCGGTTGTGGGAGAAATCGCAGGCGCTCTCCGAATTCTTCCGCGAGTGCCTGTCCGATGCGGGCGTCACACTCGACCTCGTCAGCCCCGAAGAAGCAGACCAGCGCGGCAGCCAGCTAAGCTTCCGCCACGAGAACGCCTACGCCCTGTGCCAAGCCCTGATCGCCCGCGACGTCATCGGAGACTTCCGCGCGCCCGACATCCTCCGGCTGGGCTTCGCCCCCGCCTATCTGCGCTTCGAGGACATGGCCGAAACGGCGCAGGCTTTGGCCGAGGTGTTAGAGAATGGTGAATGGCAGCGGGACGAATTCAGCGAACGTGCGGCGGTTACCTAACCGCTGGTCTGGGGTCTCCCCTGCATCGCTTTCAAGCCTCCAGCTCGATATCCCAGTAAAGCCAGTCGCGCCATGTTTCGTGCAAGTGTCCGGGCGGGTAGCTTTTGCCGTATTGCTGCAATTGCCAGCTGGTCGGGCGGATTGGAGCGCCTTGTAGGGTCATGTGCGCTTGCTTGGGCGTGCGGCCGCCCTTCTTCATGTTGCAGGGCGCGCAGGCCGTGGCGATGTTTTCCCACGTCGTCTTGCCGCCCAGTCTGCGGGGCACGACGTGGTCGAAGGTCAGCGTGTCGGGGCTGCCGCAATACTGGCAGGCAAACCGGTCGCGCAGGAACAGGTTGAAGCGGGTGAAGGCGGGAAATTCGGAGTGCTTCACATATTGCTTAAGCGCGATCACGCTGGGCACCGCCATGTCGAGATTGGGCGAATGCACCTCACGCTCGTAATTCTCGACGATGGTCACACGGTCCAGAAACACCGCCTTAATCGCGGTCTGCCACGGCCACAGGCTGAGCGGGTAATACGACAGCGGCGTGTAATCCGCATTCAGCACCAGCGCCGGACATGCGGACAGATTGCGTGTCGGATCGTCCCCGATACTGCGCAGCCGCGCCTTGCTTTCGATCAATTCCGCTTTCAACACGTCCCTGATTTCCCTCTGCAATAAACAGGTAAGGACCATTTGCAGATGCAAGCGTCAAGCCTGTTACAAAAGTGGTATCCCCAATTTCCATGCACTTTTTTGCTGCGAAACCGATTGGCTGCGGGCAGGGTGAAGCCCGTATTCTCCTATGACAGTCACCCGCTTCGCCCCCAGCCCCAACGGCCCCTTGCACTGGGGCCACGCCTATTCCGCGATTACCGCGCATGATCTGGCGGGCGCCGACGGGGGGCGTTTCCTGCTACGGATCGAGGATATTGACGGCCCACGCAGCCGCCCGGAACTGGCCGATGACTTCCGCCGCGATCTGGCATGGCTGGGGCTGGAATGGGACGATGTGCCGCCGCAATCGACACGCGGGGCAAATTACCAGATGGCCGCCAGCCGGTTGCAGCAAATGGGCCTGCTCTACCTCTGCGATTGCACCCGTGCCGATATTGCCGCAGCAGCAACGCGGGCGGGGCCGGAGGGTCCGGTCTATCCCGGCACCTGCCGCCAATGCGATCATCCGCCGGAAGGTCCGGCAGCGTTACGGTTGGATATCGCAAAGGCGCTGGAGATCACCGGCCCGCTGACATGGCACGATGCGTTGGCCGGCAAACAGCAGGCGGACCCGCTGATGCTTGGCGACCCCGTACTGGTGCGCAAGGATATGCCCGCCAGCTATCACCTTGCGGCCACTCTGGATGATGCAGCCGACGGGGTTACTCTGGTGACGAGGGGGAGGGATCTGTTCGCCGCAACCCATATCCACCGTCTGCTGCAGGCCCTGCTGAGCCTGCCCGTGCCGCAATGGCATCACCATCCGCTATTGCTGGACGATGAAGGGCGCAAACTGGCCAAACGACGCGGATCGAAATCGCTGGCCGATCACCGAAAATCAGGCGAAGATGGCCGCGAGTGGGCACAAAAAATCCGCATAGGCGAATGGCCATGTGGAATTCGGCAGGAAAGCGATTAGATAGGACACATGCAAACCATTCTCGTCATCGCAATCATCATCCTGGCCCTGCTGGTCGTTGTTTCGCTGATTCGCGGCATTGTCGCCTTCCTGCGCAGTACAAAGATCGACCTTGAAACGGGCGAAGCCGAAAATGTAACGGAAATGCAGTTGATGCAGAACAAGATGATGTTCAACCGCATCAAATATCAGGCGATTGCCATTGTTGCCGTTGCTCTGTTGCTCGCGATTTCGCAATAGGTCCGCTAGGGCCGCGCGATGGTAAAGCTCAATAAAATCTACACGCGCACCGGCGATGACGGCTCTACCGGCCTCGTCGACGGGACGCGCCGGACCAAGCACGATCCGCGCATGGCGGCGATCGGCCTGGTGGACGAAGCGAACAGCGCCATCGGCCTCGCCGCGGCAGCGATTGCTGACGATAGGAATACTGCACTGCTGTTCCGTATTCAGAACGACATGTTCGATCTGGGCGCGGATATCGCGACACCCGGAGACGATTTCGAACCCGGCGAAATGACCTTGAGGATGGTGCCTGCCCAGACCGAATGGCTGGAAGCGCAAATTGACGCGCTGAACGACCGGCTGGAGCCGCTGACCAGTTTTGTGCTGCCGGGCGGCAGCGAAGCGGCGGCACGCACCCATGTGGCCCGTGCCAGCACGCGCGCGGCGGAACGCGGAGTAACTGCGCTGTCGGCAGGCCCCGAACTGGTCAATCCGGCGGCGCTGTCTTACATCAATCGCCTGTCTGACCTGCTATTTGTACTCGCCCGCGTGCTGAACGATAATGGCAAGGCGGATGTGAAGTGGGTGCCTGGCCAGAACCGGTAAGCCTGAAGCTGTGACACGCTCCGGCTAGCCTTCCCGCGCCGACCTCGCTAACGCAGCATTTTGCTGCAACTGCGAACAGGCGGACAATCCAATATGCACACAATCGGAGTCATCGGGGCCGGACAAATGGGTTCGGGCATCGCGCAAACAGTCGCGCAGCACGGAATGAAAGTTCTTCTGGCCGATATCGATCTAGCCACCGCGCAGCGTTCGGTCGAAGGTATCGACAAGGCTCTTGGCAAGCTGGTCGGGCGCGGCAAGATGGAAGTTTCCGAAGCGCAGGCCCTGCTAGGCCGGATCGAAGCGGTCGCCGATTACGCACCGATGGCCGATGCAGACATCATCATCGAAGCCGCGACGGAAAAAGAGCCGATCAAGCAGGCGATTTTCGAGAAAGCGGGCGAGGTTCTGTCGCAGGATGCCATCCTTGCATCCAACACCAGCTCTATCCCGATCACCCGGATGGCCAATTACGCGCCCGAAGCAGAGCGGTTCATCGGCCTGCACTTCTTCAACCCGGTCCCGGTGATGGGTTTGATCGAGGTTATACCCGGCCTTGCCACCAGCAAGGAAACCGAGGAGCGGACGATTGCTTTCGCCGAAGGTCTGGGCAAGCAGGTGGTCCTGTCGCAGGACGAACCCGGCTTCGTGGTCAACCGTATCCTGCTGCCGATGATCAACGAGGCCGTGTTCGTGCTGGGCCAATCGACCGCCAGCATAGAGGATATCGACAAGGGCTGCCGTCTGGGCCTCAACCACCCGATGGGTCCGCTGCAACTGGCCGATTTCGTCGGGCTGGACACCTGCCTCGACATCATCATGGTGCTCTACAACACCACCGGCGACAGCAAATACCGCCCCGCGCCTCTGCTGCAGAAATATGTCGAAGCAGGCTGGCTGGGCCGCAAGGCGGGCAAAGGTTTCTACGATTATTCTGGCGAAGCGCCGGTCCCGACGCGCTAGTTTGGTCGCCTGACAGCAGGGCGGGCCGGAGCCGTCCTGTGAGTAAGCGCAGAGAATATACGGAACGCCTCTCTCTTCCCGACCGTTGATGGGGAAAGGAGACTACGAATGACCGAACCCAAAGCAGAAGCCCAGGAACAACGCCAATCCGGCCTCGCACCCGAAACGCATAATGACGAACAGGACGATCACCGGAACCAGGCACAGGAAGTCGCGCAGCAGGCACGCCAAGTGACGCCGCAAACCGGCAGCCCGACGGAAAGCACCAAGAGCGACAACAAGTCAGGCTTGCGAGGCGATTCCACGCAGGACACGGTCGATCACATGCGTGATATGGAAAGTTCGGGCCGTATCGACATGGACCCTTTCAAGGGTGAGCCAAACCATGACGATAACGTGGACAAGTTCGGCAAAGCGGCAAAGCCTGATGGACTGCGTGGTGACGGAACGTAGTTTACCCGCCGCCTGATACGCCTTTGTGAAAAAACCACAGGGCAACGGCAAGCAGAACAGCGCCCGAAGAAACCCCCCAGCCAATCCACCGGATACTTGGAAGCTGCGGGGCATCAAGGGCATGAGAACTTAGACGGGTCAGCGTTTTGCAGGCCCGCCTTTCTGCCGTGAAAGCCACCAGGGCGCCAAGTAGAATAAAAGCTGTAGCGATGGCCCGCGCTAGCCATGACGGATCGAACTCCCCGAAAACCGCCCGGAAGGCGAGTCCGATGCCGATCGCGGCAAATGCGGTCCGCATCCAGCCTGCAAAGGTCCGCTCCATAGCCATGATATTGCGATCCTCTGCAAGATCGGTTCGCTCTGTTGCGAGGTCGTTCTTGCCTAGATCGTCGTGCTCTGGGGTCTCTTTGGAATCGCTCATATGCCCCTAACGCTCGGCGGAGCGTTTAGGGTTCCTCGGCCACGATCGGGGGGCTCGTCTCGGCAGGAGCGGCATCTTCGATAATGACAACAACTTCGCCTTCGTCGGGGTTATCTGACATCGGAGACGGATCGAAGCCCATCGCATCATCGATCAGGTTCGCGTCTTCGGCAAAGCTGCTGCCCATGGCAGGCGAAGCTGTCGGAGCAGGAGCCGCGGCGGACTGTTCCTGCGATGGGCCTGAAGCTGGCTGTGCGCCGTTCTGCGCGCCATAACCGGAAGATTGCCGGCTTTTCTCTGACAGAGCCTGCGTCGCCGAAGATAGCGCGCCTTCATTCTCGCCGGTGCCAACCAGCGCGGCTACTCCGGCCAGAACCAGAACAACAAAAGCGAGCGCGGCAATACGGTTGGGGAATCGTGATGTACCCATCGCGCATGCATAGGCCGGATCGGGTTAAACTTTGGTTTGCAGGATGGTATGTCAGCTGCCGCGGTGGGAGCCAGCGATCCGTTTCAATTCATACAGTTGTTCAAGGGCTTCGCGCGGGCTGAGGGCATCTACATCGAGCGCTGCGAAAGCATCGGTCAACGGGGTGCTCTGATCGGGTGGGCTTTCCGTTTGCGCAGCAGCAAACAGCGGCAGATCTCCCAGCCCCGCCGCCAGACCGCCGGTTTCTTCACGGCCCTTTTCCAGTTTTTGGAGCACCGATTTCGCCCGCGCGACGACCGGCGGCGGCACTCCGGCCAGTTTGGCCACGGCCAAGCCGTAACTGCGGTCTGCCGGGCCGGTGGCGAGTTCATGCAGAAGCACCAGATCGCCCTTCCATTCGCGCGCGCGAACATGGTGCAGGCTCAGCGCGTCGCAGCTTTCCGCAAGGCGTGACAGCTCGTGATAATGGGTGGCAAACAGGCAGCGGCTGCGATTGGTTTCATGCACCGCCTCCACTACCGCCCATGCCAGCGCCAGCCCGTCATAGGTCGATGTGCCGCGCCCCACCTCGTCTAGGATGACGAAACTGCGCTCTGTCGCCTGCGACAGAATGGCAGCGGTTTCGACCATCTCGACCATGAAGGTAGAGCGGCCCCGCGCCAGATTGTCCGATGCGCCGACGCGGCTGAAGAGACGGTCCACCAGCCCTATCCTTGCCGTCTCTGCAGGCACATATCCCCCTGCC
Organism: uncultured Sphingomonadaceae bacterium; assembly: GCA_913060895.1. Taxonomy (GTDB): domain Bacteria; phylum Pseudomonadota; class Alphaproteobacteria; order Sphingomonadales; family Sphingomonadaceae; genus CAJXSN01. The sequence continues at coordinate 4,333 of CAJXSN010000020.1, read as the reverse complement.
TGAGCGAGCAGCACGATCAGCGCATTCTGCCGCAGAAAAGTCGATTTGCCGCCCATGTTCGGCCCGCCGATCAGCCACAGCCGATCATTAGCGGTTAGGGTGCAATCATTGGGGACGAACCGCTCGCCTGTTCTGGCCAATGCGCTCTCCACCACCGGATGGCGGCCCGCTGCAATGTGGAGGCACGGCTCGTCCGCAATTTCCGGCCGCGCCCAATCGCCTTCCGCCGCCCGCTCCGCCTGACCCGCCGATACGTCGATCCGGGCCAATGCATCGGCTGTGCGCGCAATGGCTTCGCGGCTGTCCGAGACCTGGGCGACCAGATCCTCGAAATGCGCTTCCTCGGCGGCCAGCGCTCGCCCGCCCGCTTCGCTGATCCGGCCAGCTTCCTCGTGCAATTGCAGCGAATTGAACCGCACTGCTCCGGCCATTGTCTGGCGGTGGGTGAAACCGCTGTCCGGAGCCATCAGTGTATCGGCGTTCTTCGCCGGAACTTCGATAAAATAGCCCAGCACGCCGTTATGCTTGATCTTGAGCCGGTCGATGCCGGTATCTTCGCGGTATCGCGCCTCCATTGCAGCGATTGCGCGGCGCGCATTGCCCGACACATCGCGCAGTTCGTCCAGTGCGGCATCGAAGCCCGAAGCGATAAAGCCGCCAGATTCGCGTGATGTCGGCGGGGCGGGGACCAGCGCACGCTGCAACCCGTCGACCAGCGCGCCGTGACCGCCCAGCGCGGGCAGCAACTGTTCCAGCAGGGCAGGGCGGTCTGGCTTTCCGCCAAGATAATCGCGCAGTTGCCGCGCTTCGGACAAGCCATCGCGGACCTGCCCGATATCGCGCGGGCTGCCGCGTCCCGCGACGATCCGGCCCAGCGCGCGGCCGATATCGGGAACGGCGCGCAGCGTGTCCCGTAAATCGGCGCGTTGCAGGGGATCGTCATGGAAGAACCGCACCAGCGCCAGACGGCTTTCGATGGCCTTGCGGTCGCATAAGGGAGCGCCCAGATCCTCCGCCAGTTGCCGCGCGCCCGCACCTGTCACACAGCGGTCGAGCGCGCTGAGCAGGCTGCCCTCGCGCGCGCCATTCTGCGCGGTCAGGATTTCGAGGCTGGCGCGGGTAGCGCCGTCCATCGCCATATGGACGGATCGCAGGCGTGCAACCGGGGGCAGGAGCAAGGGCAGGGTGCCACGTCCCGCATGGTCGAGATAGGCGATCAGCCCGCCTGCTGCCGCAAGCATGGCGCGGGAGAACGTGCCGAACCCGTCCAGCGCGGCGACCGAATGGATGGCCTTCAACCGCCGCTCACCATCATCGCTGGCAAATTCGGTTCTTGCCCGCAGTATCGCACCCGGCGGGGCATCTTCCCAATCTTCGGGGGCGACGGTTTCGCTTGGTCGAAGCCGCGCCAGAGCCGCGTCCAAAGCATCCGGCTCCGCTTCCTCCAGCACCATCCGCCCAGTGGATATATCGACCGAGGCAATGCCCACCGTGCCGCGCAATTCGCATACCGCCGCCAGCAGGTTTGCACTGCGCGGCTCCAGCAGGGCGTCCTCTGTAAGTGTTCCCGCCGTCACAAACCGCACTATGTCGCGCGCGACCAGCGATTTGGAGGCCGGCCTTCCTTCCTTTTTGGCGCGGACCTTGGCTTCTTCGGGTGTTTCGGTTTGCTCGGCAACGGCAACCCGGAACCCTGCCTTGATCAGCCGCGCAAGGTACCCTTCTGCCGAATGCACCGGCACGCCGCACATCGGTACCGGCTCTCCGCCATCTTCTCCGCGCCCGTCCTTGCCACGGGATGTCAGCGCAATGTCGAGAACCCGGGCGGCAATCTTTGCATCTTCGAAAAACAGTTCGAAAAAATCGCCCATGCGGTAGAACAGCAGGCAATCGCCCGCTTCTTCTTTCAGCGCGCCATATTGCGCCATCATCGGGGTCGTTTTGCCTGCCACGAAGGTGGCCTAGCCTCACCTGCACCGATTCGGGAGTCGCATGGTGCAGGCTTTCCCCTATCCCCGCCCGGCCGCCCGCGTTAAGTGCGCTGAACAGTTCAATTGAAGGGTTGCTGCATGGCCGACGAGAAACAAGCCGGATTCACTGCGCGCGAAGCGCTATTCTACCACGAAACGATCCGGCCCGGTAAAATCGAAATAATCGCAAGCAAGCCGATGGCGACGCAGCGCGACCTGTCGCTGGCTTATTCGCCCGGCGTTGCGGCCCCGGTGGAGGCGATTGCCGCCAATCCTGCGGACGCGGCAAAATATACTGCGCGTTCCAATCTTGTCGCAGTCATATCCAACGGTACGGCCATCCTTGGCCTCGGCAATCTGGGGGCGCTGGCGTCCAAGCCTGTGATGGAAGGCAAGGCGGTTCTGTTCAAACGCTTTGCCGATGTGGATTCCATCGACATCGAGCTGGATACGGAAGATCCGGACAAGTTCATCGAAGCCGTCGCCCTGATGGAGCCGACCTTTGGCGGCATCAATCTGGAAGATATCGCAGCGCCTGAATGCTTCATAATCGAGCAGGCTCTGCGTGAACGGATGAACATTCCGGTTATGCATGATGACCAGCACGGCACGGCGATCATCGCTGCTGCCGGCCTGATTAACGCCTGCCACCTGACGGACCGCGATCTCAAGGATTGCCGGATGGTGGTGAACGGTGCCGGGGCCAGCGCACTGGCCTGCACCGCTTTGATCAAGGCGTTGGGCATTCCGCACGAGAACGTGATTGTCTGCGACCGCAGCGGGCCGATCTATCCGGGCCGTGAGGGCGTGGACCAATGGAAAAGCGCCCATGCCGTACCCACCGAAGCGCGCAGTCTAGAAGAAGCTCTGGACGGGGCGGACATCTTCCTCGGCCTGTCTGCCGCCGGTGCGCTGAAGCCCGCATGGGTGGAAAACATGGCCAAGAATCCGATTATCTTCGCAATGGCCAATCCGACACCGGAAATCATGCCTGACGAAGCCAAGGCCGTGCGCCCCGACGCAATTATTGCCACCGGGCGCAGCGATTATCCCAATCAGGTCAATAATGTGCTGGGCTTCCCCTTCATCTTCCGCGGGGCGCTGGATGTACGCGCGACGGCCATCAATGAAGAGATGAAAATCGCCGCTGCCGAAGCCATCGCCGCTCTGGCGCGGGAGCGTGTGCCGGAAGAAGTGGCGGCGGCCTACGGTATCAAACACCAGTTCGGCACCGATTATATCATCCCCGCCCCGTTCGATCCCCGCCTGATGGAAGTTGTTTCCAGCGCCGTGGCCAAGGCCGCGATGGACAGCGGTGTGGCGCAGGATTCGATTGAGGATTTCGATGTTTACCGCACCAGTCTGAAGGCGCGGCTCAACCCGACGACGTCCGTACTCACACGGTCTTACGAGGACGCCAAGGCCAATCCGAAGCGGGTGGTCTTTGCCGAAGCGGAAGAGGACGTGGTGCTGCGCGCGGCAATCCAGTTCCGTGATTTCGGTTATGGCGAACCGGTGCTGGTCGGGCGGACGGAAAAAGTCATGGCCAAGCTGCGCGAGCTGGCCGTGGATGATCCCGAGAGCTACATTATCGAAAATTCCAAGACGTCGGGCAAGGTGCCGGCGATGGTGGATTTCCTTTACCAGCGTCTGCAGCGCCGCGGTTATACAGAGCGTGACATTGCCCGGATGGTCAATCAGGAGCGCAATGTCTTCGCCGCCCTGCTGGTGGCGCTGGGGCATGGCGATGCAATGATTTCCGGCCTTACCCGCACGTTTGCCCAGACCGCGCGCGAAGTGAACCTTGTTCTCGATCCGAAACCCGGTGCGTTGTCGTTCGGCATCCACATGATGATCGGGAAACATCACACGACGTTTATGGCCGATACCACGATCAATGAACGGCCCACCGCGTCCGAACTGGCGCATATCGCGAAGGAAACGGCAGCGGTCGCATTGCGGATGGGGCACGAGCCGCGGGTCGCGTTCCTGTCCTATTCCACGTTCGGCAATCCTCCGGGCAAATGGCTGGAGAACATCCGCGATGCCGTGGCCATCCTCGATGAAGAGGAGGTCGGCTTCGAATATGAAGGCGAGATGGCACCGGATGCCGCGCTCAATCCCAAGGTGATGGAACTGTATCCGTTCAGCCGCCTGTCGGCGCCGGCCAACGTTCTGATTATGCCAGGCCTGCAATCGGCCAATTTGTCGGCGAAGCTGCTGCGTGAACTGGGCGGCGATGCCACCATCGGCCCGATGCTGATCGGGATGGAAAAGCCCGTGCAGATCGCTCCGATGACGGCGATTGCGCCCCTGTCTCTTATACACATCTCCGAGCCCACGAGACGGACTCCTATCTCGTA
>CAJXSN010000019.1 GCA_913060895.1 uncultured Sphingomonadaceae bacterium | reverse complement strand
ATCTACACAGAGTAGATCGTCGGCAGCGTCAGATGTGTATAAGAGACAGGCCCGATCCCGCCCGATTCTTCCGACACATAGATGGCGCCAAAGCCCAGCTCTGCAGTCGACTGGATCACATCGCGGGGGAAGTGCTGTTTCTCGTCCCACTCCCCGGCATGGGGTGTAATGTTGTCGGCAGTGAAGCGCTGCGCCATATCCTGGATCGCAAGCTGGTCTTCGGTAAGTTGAAATTGTCCTGTCATGCTTTGACCTCTAGCGCCCGTGCCGGGCCTTTTCCATATACAGCAAGGCCATCCCCAGCCTCAGCCCATCGTGGGAATGATGAAAGCATTGCCTAGATCGGCACTGCCATCGGGCCAGCGCTGGGTGATTTTCTTGGCCTTGGTCCAGAACTTCAGGCCTTCCATACCGTATTGGTCGGTGTCGCCAAAGCCGGAGCGTTTCCACCCGCCAAAGCTGTGATAGCTGACCGGTACAGGGATCGGCACATTGATGCCGACCATACCGACATTTACCCGGTTTGCGAATTCGCGGGCCGCGTGGCCGTTGCGTGTGAAAATTGCGACGCCGTTGCCATACTGGTGCTCGCTGGGCAGGCGCACCGCGTCTTCGAAATCCTTCGCGCGGACGATCTGGAGGACGGGTCCGAAAATCTCTTCCTTATAGCTTTCCATGTCGGTCGTGACACGATCAAGCAGGGTGGGGCCGACGAAGAAGCCTTTTTCATGCCCTTGCAGGCTGAACCCGCGCCCATCGATGACGACTTCGGCGCCTTCCTTCTCGGCAGTATCGATCCAGCCTTCGACCCGGGCCTTGTGCTCCGGTGTCACGACCGGGCCGTAATGTGCATCGGGATCGTTGGAGACACCGATGCGCAGGGCGTTGATCGCAGGGATCAGCTTTTCGCGCAGCCTGTCTGCCGTGTCTTCTCCTACAGGAACGACCACCGGCAGAGCCATGCAGCGCTCGCCGGCAGAACCGAAAGCGGCCCCTGCCAAATCGTTCACCACCTGATCGAGATCAGCGTCCGGCATCACGATGCCGTGGTTCTTCGCCCCGCCAAACGCCTGCACGCGCTTCGCATTGGCAGCGCCGCGTTCGTAAATATATTGCGCGATATCAGACGAACCGACGAAGCTGATCGCCGGGATATCCGGGTGGTCGAGGATGGCATCGACCATTTCCTTGTCGCCATGAACAACCTGCAGCAGCCCTTCTGGCGCGCCTGCTTCCAGAAACAGCTCGGCCAGACGGATCGGTACGGACGGATCACGTTCCGACGGCTTCAGAATGAAGGCATTGCCAGCCGCGATGGCCATGCCGAACATCCACATCGGGATCATCGCAGGAAAATTGAACGGCGTGATGCCAGCGCCAATGCCCAGCGGCTGGCGCATGGAATAGACGTCGATCCCGGGGCCTGCGCCCTGCGAATATTCGCCCTTCAACGCTTGCGGGATGCCGCAGGCGAACTCGATCACTTCCAGCCCGCGCTGCACATCGCCGTGGGCATCGTCCACGACCTTGCCGTGTTCGCTGGAGAGCAATTCGGCCAGTTCCTGCTTGTTCTTTTCGACCAAACGCTTGAATTCGAACATCACGCGGGCGCGTTTCTGCGGATTGGTGGCGGCCCATGCGGGCTGCACTTCCTTCGCTTTGGCTACGGCGGCGTCCAGAGTATCTGAATTGCCCAGCACCACTTCGGCCTGCACCTCGCCCGTCGAAGGGTTCCAGATCTTGTGGGTCCGTCCTGTAGAGGCAGGCGTCCCTCCGGCTATAAGATGATCGATCTGGCGCATGGGTTATCTCCGATTGAATGTCTGGGACGTATCTAGCCCACACTGGCGCACGTACAAGTCGCACATGTGATAGTTTTCATTATGTGCGGGTCTGAACGCGCCAAACTGCGTGAGAGATGCGATACAAGACACAAGTGCGGAGGAGCAAGAACACCCTTGCGATGTGTCTGCCCTGTCATCTCGGCAATGGCTGATCCGGCGGGTTCCTGCCCACGGTGGCCTTCGTTATCGGGGCGGTATTCCTGCCTGTTATATTTCGCCGCCAAATAGACAATTGACCGCTACCGGCTGCTGCGGCAAAGGCTCGCCGCCGACGGACACAGGCGGGTGTAGCTCAATGGTAGAGCTTTTGCTTCCCAAGCAAGTGACGAGGGTTCGATTCCCTTCACCCGCTCCAGCGCCGCCTTCCCAAAACATCCCGGAAGCGCTATAAAACCCTTGGAAACCATAGGGTTTCTGGCGTTCGGTTGTCCTGCATTTGCCCGCTTAGTCTCGCCAAATCTCGCTGATTTGGGGGCCACATTGGGGGCCATACAGGTTTCCGCCAATTCGAGTGGCCCCCAATCTGGGGGCCACGTACCGGGTAAAGGTCTGAAAATATGGCACTAACAGACGTTGCAGTTCGCAAGGCTAGACCTAAGGCGAAAGCCTACAAATTGGGCGATTCGTTAGGGCTCTTCCTTTTGGTTCAGCCAAGTGGCGGCAGATTGTGGCGAATGAAGTACCGCGTTGATGGACGCGAGAAGAAACTGGGGCTCGGAACCTACCCGGAAATCGGGCTGGCAGAGGCCCGTAGAAGGCGCGATGCTGCACGCGAGGCTCTAGCGCAGGGAAAGGACCCTTCGCGCGAAAAACAGCGCGAGAAGGCGCGTAAGAAACTTGGCGCTGAAAATACCTTTGCGTCTATCGCCGACGAGTTCTGTGAGAAGCGCAAACACGATGGCTCGCGAGCATGGGCGCCAGCTACGGCGAAACGCTGCGAATACCTGCTATCGGTCCTCAACAGCTCGATAGGCAATCTGCCGATCGCCGATATCGAACCTGCCGACATCCTAACAGCCGTTCGCCGGATCGAGAGTAAAGGCAAGCTGGAAAGCGCGAAGCGAACCTTGCAATTGGCAGGCTCGGTCTTCCGCTATGCTATCGCGACAGCGCGCCTCAAGTCCGATCCGACGCGCGACTTGAGGGGTGCCCTTATGAACCCCACAGTGACACACTATGGCGCAGTACTCGACGCAGCTGAAGCTGGAGAGCTACTGCGGGCAATCGATGGGTACGTAGGTCAGCCAATCACCAAGCTGGCAATGCAACTCGCCCCGCATGTGTTCGTGAGGCCGGGCGAGCTACGGCATGCCGAGTGGAGCGAAATCGACTTCGATGGCGCTTTGTGGACGATCCCGGCGAGCAAGACGAAGATGCGTAAGGATCACCTCGTCCCGCTCTCACGCCAAGCCCTCACGATCTTGGAAGAGGCCTACCGATTGACGGGGCCCGACGGCTATGTCTTCCCGTCATTCCGAACCCGCAGGCGTCCCATGAGCGATAACACGATCAACGCTGGACTGCGCCGCCTCGGTTACACAACCGACGAAATGACCGCCCATGGTTTCCGCGCGATGGCCTCCACGCTGCTGAACGAGAGTGGCAAGTGGAACCCAGACGCAATCGAGCGCGCGCTGGCGCACGGAGACAGCGACAAGGTCCGTGCAGCCTACCATCGCGGTGCCCACTGGAAAGAGCGCGTAAAGATGATGAAATGGTGGAGCGACTACCTCGATCAGCTCCGCGAGGGAGCAGAAGTGGTGCCGATCAAATCAGCAAAACGCTGACGGATTGCGCCAAAAATCGTAACTCTCCTGCGACCCGCGAGAACGCGCAGAATTATGTCGCGATTACTGTAGCTTATCGCAGAGTGAGTTGTCTGCGGTTCGGCGTAAACCCGCTCAACTCTTACACGAGTTGATTCCGCCCAAAACGCTATTTTAACGCAAAACCATAGACTTACCTCCCGAAATCGCGGGGTAGGGTGTGCTCATGTTCCCAGCTGCGTCGTATCGTCCAGGACCGCGCGAGAAAAAGCTTCAAGCGCTATGCTAACTTTCCAGATGAGCAAAAGCCATGCTGGCGCTTGAGGCCGCTTTTGGGTCGCCATAAGACCCTCCGGATTCAGCTTGCGGGCGCCAGATAGCCGCCACAAATGGTGCCCAACTGCGCTAGTCTCTTTCACCTGAATAGCTGTCATTGGTTTATCAAAACACGCATCAGGGATTGCACCTCGCTCCGCTTCAATCGCGTAAGTGATAAGACTGTCCGAAGCCAAAAACTTGCAATTTCACGACCCTTTTGCTATTTTAAAGGTTGGCCTTTGCATAAGCCAGCTACCCGTCGTTGCGAAGCTGTTGACAGCACTGTATCTATAATTTTTTCACTTTCGGCATTTTTTCGAGCTTGAAAGGCGGTTGACGGGTGACGCTCCTATTCAAGTTAGGAGAAGACAATGTTGAATGAGAATGTTCGCCCGTCGTCTATCGACGGCATCAAGCGCCTTGCCACGCAAATTAAGAAAGATAAGGGCCTCCAGCATGCCGCAGCATTGGATATGGCTGCGAAGGCTGCTTCTTTCGAAAATTTCACACATGCCCGTCGATCCCTTTCTAGCCAAGCCAGTCTATCGGCGTCCAAGAACCAGCTTTTCATCACAATCTACTGGCGAGAAACCAAGCCGTACCGGCAAGGCCGGGAAACTTTACAGGTCGATCTATCGAAGCCGTTGCTGAAATTGTGCAGCAAATCGGAATTGAAATTGGCAAGGGGGCTCTGGGGCCGCTTAGTCGCTCCAGACCATATTGTTCATGATACGGTCGCTCAATCTCAAGAGTTTGCCAGAGGCGAGATTTGCAAAGCCGTCAGAACACTTCGGTTTATGGAGGCAACGGGATTGCGCCCTTCAGACGACTACCTCGCGGCGTATCCAGACCGACATCACGACAACAAGCTACCGGACAGCGATCATGCCACAGATTGGTATGATCCAAAAAATGGTCAGTTTGTGCTGGTCGATGAGCCATATTCGCCAGCCGTTGTAAGTGAAAGGCGAGCCGCATGGGCGCAGCAAAATGGCTGGCATCTTCAAGCTTCGAAATGGCCGGGTATCTACTATCCGTTCAGTTGCAGCTTTTTCGTCGCGACAGACGCTTCGAGTGGATATGATTTCGCCGGGCTGATGAAGAAGATTGATAGCCTGGCAGCGCCTCTGGTTTCGAAAGATTGGGACGGAACGTCTGCTCCAAGTCATGAGGTGTTTGCCAGCCCGATGGCGAAGACGCCGCAGGATATTCGTCGTGCTAGATGTAAGGGGACCATCATCCGGGAAGCTAGCCAAACCACAACTCCATATGGTGCATTCGGCCACGAGAGACGTAAGCCAAGGGCCAAGATGCCCATCCCGTCGCATATTGAGGCCGGGAATATGATCAAGTCGGTGCTGGCATCACCGCATAAGCCGTATTCGGTTAACCGACGGATGGATTCGGTCCGATCTACATTGGAAGACTGGATGAGCAATGAAATCCGGCGAGACGAATTGGACGGCCCAGAGTTCTTCGATGTCTACTATCACGATGCTGACGAAACGGGGCCAATTGCAGAGGCATCGAAAACATCAGAAGGGCTCATTCGGATTTTGGAAGAGCTGAAAGTAAAGCTCAGCGCGCACTATCCAGACTGCTCACCATTGCGGCAGCAGGTCGGCAAAATCGAAACATCAATAAAGATCATCAGCAGATATATCGAAAAGCGTAAAGCCGCATGATACGAACGGGCTGCCTCTTGCTTATCGAGATGCGGCCAATTCGCAAAGATCAAGCTCGGTTCAAGCTGGCTTCGATCAATAGAATGATGATGACAGCCGAAATATTTGCGCAAATTCGACATTAAATCAAAAAGAGCGTTTCACGAGCGCATCATTACGATGCTGTTTCGCTAAGGAAAGCAATATGCGCTGATCCCGATATCATGGACATATGTCGCAATCGCAAATTTGATTGATACGGGCAAAGTTGCACCGGTCAAGGTGTTAACTCACATGTTACTTGTGTAGGCAAACGGGGAAATCAGCTAAGTCGACTGGCACCGCATGCCAAAATTGTGGTCATTCGCCCTTGCATTAAGGCATCCTCAAATCCGCCGTCTGTTTATCGCAAAAGCAAGCAAGCGGATTTGCCTGATTTGAGCAGAGGAGCACCTCTTAAGTCTATTCGCTTGCTGAAGTCGGGATATGAGTTCTACGGTCGATGAAAATAATTAGGTGAACGAGGGGACTGGCTTGCGAGACAATTCATCTGCTGATTATATTTCGGGAGGAGCACAATGGCGACAACTACCGGTAATTCGAACAGCAGCAGCACTGAGGGCAGTCTGTCGACTACAGGTCACACATCAGGGGCGGCTGAGTCCTCGCCTCAATGAGATATGATCTCGAGAGGATCAAGGCAATCCCGATTGCCAGGGTTGCAGCGGATCTCGGTTTCGTTCTCTCGCCGAGCGGATCTGGGCGATGTCTCCTACCTGGACATCCAGATCAACGGCCCTCCTTCTCGCTACGTATGGCCACCAACGGTTTCTCATGCTTCGGGTGTCAGCGCTCCGGAAGTGTTATCGATCTCATTATGGCGATGGACAATATCGACTTCTCGGCAGCTTGTCGCTGGCTGGATGCTCATTATCTCAATCGCACCGTAGCCCCGGCAAGGCCACGCTCCCCCCAATCGATCAACCAACAATATTCCTCTGTTGCGGAAGAATCTTCGCCTTATGCCTTCGACCCCGAGGTCTATGGTTGGATTCTCAACCAATCGCCGCTTGCCGAGAGCGGCAGAGACTACCTCCGACAAAGGGCTTTCAGCGCTGACACAATTGCACATTTCCGAGTTGGTCAGATTGGTGAACGCACTGCGTTGTTCAGACGCGCGATGTCGAAATTTGGAATGGCGCGTCTGGATGGAGCAGGTCTTGTTATGCAGGGGCGCTACGGTCCGCTCCTTTGCTTGCCCTCGAACTATCTCCTCTTTCCTTTTTTGCAAGAAGGTACAGTCGCCTACCTCCAGGCTCGTCGCGCAGACGATGGCAAAGACTATCGCTGGTTCTGCCCAGCGAAGCTCCTACCGCCAACTTACAACCTAGACGCGCTCGCGCAACCAGGATCGACGATAACGATTTGCGAAGGGATCACTGACGTGCTGTCGGCGCATGAGCTCGGGATGCAGCCGATCGGACTTCTCGGGGCGATGCGCGACCTCGGACCTAGCGTAATCGATCGACTAGTAGGGCGCAACATCGCGATTTTTGCCGACGCCGATCGATCCGGGTACGGACTTGCCAAGAGGCTCAGTAGGCGTCTTGCCGCGCGTGGCATCACCGTAGTCACCAAGAAGCTTCCACCCGAGGTGAACGATCTGAACGACTATCTCCGATCCCAGCGAGGCATTTCATGACTTGGTTCGAACTTCTCCTTCTGCCTGAAAACCTGCTCTGGGCATGGCGCAAGGTTCGACGCTGTTACCGAATGGCAGACGGGCTTTTCGATCAGGCCGAGCTTGCGGCCTTCGAACTGAATCTCGAGGGCGAACTGGCTTCCATTCGGCATGACATCGAAACAGGGAGCTGGAAAAACAGGCCCATCAGGTTGGTTCCTCAGCCGAAGAAGCCGGATAAGGAGGGGAAGCCTCGGCTACGGCAATACTTCGAGATCGCTGTGCGCGATCAAGTCGCTTGGGTCGCTCTCGTCAATGTTCTGGGACCGGAGTTGGACCAGAAAATGCCAGCGTGGAGCTATGGGAACCGACTGTATCGTGCTGCATGGTATGAGGAAGAGACTGAAGAAGGGCGACATTCCAAATTGAATATCGGTCCCTATCGGCACTCAGCGGGTTATCTTTATCGCCATTTCAAACATAGCTGGCCGCTTTTCCGACGCCACATCTCGCTCACCGCGCGCAAGATGGTCGGCGAAAACATTGAAGAAAACGATCTTGATGTGGGCGAACGCTTGGCGCTCGAGCAGGGCGACCGACTCGCCTATTTTAATCCATCGTTTTGGAGCCGTCCTGCGTCTAGCGACGATACGCTCTATGCTGCATCGCTTGATCTAAGCAAATTCTATCCGTCGGTGCAGATCGACGCGATCCAACGGGGGTTCGATACACTTGTCGAGGGGTTTGTTGACGAGCCTCGTCTCTCCGAGCTTCTCACTACAATGCTTCGCTTTGAGGTCGACGACGACGGCCTGGACCAAGCGTTCAGGCCCAAAGTCGAACCTATAGCGCCGGCTGGAGCCTTCGATGGCATTCCGACAGGCTTGTTTGTCGGTGGCTTCCTCGCGAACGTCGCTATGTTGCCGATCGATCTTGAGGTCGAGAAGCTGTTACTAGAACACCGCGACGTCGCTCATTTTCGCTTCGTCGACGACCATGAGTTTCTCGCGTACGATTTTGACCGACTCTTAGATTGGATGAGCGAATATGCTAACCTGCTCGCACGACATGGCATCGGGGTGGAAATCGAGCGCGAGAAATACATTCCGGCGGAGCTGAAATGGCTACTTCACCCTGACGAGACAGAACCGCCAATGGCGCTGTCAGGGATTCGAGCAATCGCAATCGCTGCGGCATCTGTTGATGGTCGCAAACCTACTCAGTTAATGACGCGGACGCTAGCGCAGGTTTCGATGTTGGCGGCAACCGACTTTGACTTGCTGACCGATGCTGGTCGCGCCCAGCGGCTCGAGCAACTCGAATGGCTGTTGCTCGCCAACATTCCCAATCACGAGATACGCGGCGATACCCGTATGGCTTTTGCCGCTGCGCGAATTTCCAATCTCACGCCTGCCTTGTTTCGTCCCAATGAGGAGCTCTTATTCGAACACCGCCGGTTGCAGGCTTTCATCCGTGGCAAGGCTCCAAATGATTTGGATCCTGCTCTGGTCAAACCGTTTCTTGACCGAATTGCTGAACTCGAAAAAACTGAGCAGGAAAGTTGGCGTGTACTCATTAAACGTCACTTCGGGCTGCTCTTCGAAGCTTTTGCCACTCACCCCGACAAGGCTAGGCTTTTTACGCGTTTGCTCGATTATTGCAGAGTGACCGGGCATGATGGTTTCGAACGAATGCGTCGCTGGATGTTCGATCACGCTGACGACGAGCACAAGTTCCTGCAATCTTATCTGGGAGCGATGGCATTGCACGTCCTCGCCGGGCATGTACTAACCGCCAGCGTCGCCTTATCTAGGCCTGACATGCTCCACCGCGAACGAGATGCAGCGCGAGCGTTTCTTGAGAATTTGCTGCGAGCCGATCTCGAGGCGTTCGTCCCCCAAGCGAATGGAATTGAGCGACTGCAACGGTTTCAATGGAATGCGCGTCGAGCATTCGAAGCCGCGCTCGTTCTTGGTTCGGCCGAGATCGCGGCGAAGGACGCTTTGCTGTCAAATGAGATGTTGAGTCGGGCGATAGGTGCCGAGAGAGCGGCATCACCCAGCTTCGCAGTGCTACTTGATATGACCGGAGTGCCGCTGGGCGTCTGGTTTCACTGGCTGTTCGCAACCACAGGCGCACATCCCATGCAGCCGCCCGTCTATTGGGCGACGGCGGCCATGAATTACCAACCAGACCGCTCCGAGGATTGGAACGGCCTGAGACGCTACCCCCGCCACCTCCCCCCTGCAGCCTGGAAACGCTTGGCCGAGGATCCGTTACTTCTCAAGAGTGACGATGAGGGCTGGCTACTCGATGCAGCACGGGCGCAACCCGACAGCTTTGCTGCCCTGCCGAACATCGCGCCAATCATCGGCGACGTTCGTGCAAGGGCAACTGACCAGCGAGCGACGCTTTCCCTCGTTGAATGGACCGAAAAGACAGCCGCGATGGACCTTAGTGATCCGCGCAGATCGGAATGGACGGCATTAGAGATTCTTCGGCAAATCCTTGAACCGATCTTTGATCCCGAAGGACCTGATATGGATTATCTCGACAGGCTTCACCCTGAGGACGTAGGCATTCCGCTCGAATGGCTACCTGCTGACTGGAAGGCACTGCCGGAGGCAACCGACTCGGGAGAAAAGATGACATGGGGAGCTTGGCAGAGGCTGATACGCAGCAAAAGAGTCGACCCCTCTCCCGGATTGAGAGACTATCGCTATCATGAGGTGGCATCCGCCGAAGACCGCGCGTGGCCACGCCGACTACGGGCGCTCGGTCAGATACTCTGGGGCATGTTACGGCAGAGCTTTGCCCTACCGTCGGCTTGGAACATCCGCGGCCAAGAACGAAGCCTAATCGATATCGTGGCCCGCGATGTCGAGCGGCTTCCGATCTCGTCCTTCACCATCTCTATCCTTCGGGCATGCCTGCTTCCACGAAGCCGAGAAAGCTCGATGCTGACACAATTTCCGATGTTGTTCGGGAATGCGAACGGGCAGTCGGCCGATGACACCGAGTTCGATCAGCTTATCGACGGTCCAGGCACCCTACTTGACCAGATCAAGCAGGCACAGGATGTACTGCAAAAGAGCCAGATGACCGTGCTCGAGCATGAGCCCCGGCAGCTTATTCCGGTCCGACTGCGGCAGATGGGCGCTTTTATCGATGGCATGCCGCAAGAGGATGAACTCGGATTATGACAGCTCTGCCCAACCCGATTCGCGCTCCGCTTCTCAAGATCGGCATCATCCAGACCTCGCTCGATCCTGCCGCCGCTTGGGCGGCTGGTCCCAAGATGTCTCCGTGCGAGGAAGAAAGAGCCATAACGGAGATCCGGGGATTCTTCGCGGCTTTCCACCAAGAGCAACCGCCACCCGATATTATCGTGCTGCCAGAACTTGCAGTGCCCACCGGGTACGAAGGGACCTTGCGAAGAATGGCTGGGAAGATGCAATCGGTCGTAATTGCTGGTCTCGACTATCGCGCAGGAGACAAGCCCGGAGAAGTGCACAATGAGGCGCTGCTTATAGTTCCTAAGAAATGGCGCAATCGGAAGATGGGGGCCAAGGCAACGACTCGTCGGATCGGCAAAACTTATGCGGCACCAGAAGAGGACAAGAAGCTCAAGAGTGTCTCGTGTGAGTTCAGGCGTGATCCCTCAGTTTGGCTGTTCGATGGAGACGAGATTGGAACGTTTGGCGTGATGGTCTGCTACGACTTCCTCGATCTCGAGCGGATCGCGATGTATCGTGGCAAGGTCCAGCACCTCTTAATTCTGGCGCTCAACAAAGATGCGACGTCGTTTCGCCATGTCGCTGAAGCGGTCGCGCGCATGGTCTTTTGCAATGTGATCATTTGCAATTGCGGGCATTTTGGCGGTTCGCTCGCTGTGTCTCCTTACCGACTTTCCGAGCGCCGGACGATCTATCAGCATGCTGGACCTGGCCTCGCTACCGCTCAGATCATCGAATTGCCTGTCGAAAGGCTTCATTTGCATCAGAGAGGAGGCGACCCTCTCAAGGACGGCATTAAGGAGTTCAAAAGTCTGCCGCCTGGTTACCAATTCTCGGTGACCTTACTTGAAAAGCTGGCGAGTATCGCCTGATGACGCTTCGCGATTTCCTCAAATCTCGCGCTGGTGGCTCTGACGATGAAGGAGAACGCCTCGCTCAGCGGCTGTCCCAGATTCCCGGGTTTCGAGTCTTGCGCGAACTCAGTTCCGATGGACTAGTTGATGCGCTCGCCCCCCGATCTGCGGACATACATATTGTCGCAATCGTAGATACGGAGACGACAGGTTTAGATCCTACGACGGATCGGATCGTGGAAATTGCGATCGAACGACTGAGCGTCGATGGAGGCGGCCGGATCATCGAGATGGAACGTCCACGTTCCTGGCGTGAAGATCCTAGGCGACCGATGCCCCCAAGACTGACATTGCTCACCGGGCTTACAAACGCAGACCTCACTGGCTGCGCTTTTGATGATGAGACTATAGTAGCGCTGCTCGGAAAGGCCGACGTCATCATCGCGCACAATGCGGCCTTCGATCGTCCATTCGTCGACCTTCGCTTTCCAAGTGTGCAGGGCAGAGCTTGGGGTTGCAGTCTCTCCCAACTCGATTGGCTAGCTCTCGGTTTCGACGGACGTTCGCTTGGACATTTGGTGCTCCAAGCCGGCTGGTATTTTAAAGGGCATCGCGCCGAACAGGATGTTCATGCCTTGGCCACGCTTCTCGGCACCACAGCAAGAGACGGACGCACGCTATTGTTTCATCTTCTCGAACGCTGCGATCGTCCAAATTTTCGCATTGCGGCTGTTGGGGCTCCCTTCGACGCCAAGGATTTACTCAAAAGCCGTGGATATCGATGGGATGCGACACGCCGTCATTGGTGGCGCGAACTCGATGATGCTTCACTTGACGATGAAAAGGGCTGGCTCGACCGCGCCGTTTACGGTTCGTCCGGCAAGCATCCAAGTGTGACAAGGATAACCGCTAACGAGCGATTTTCCTTATAGTTGCCTAGCTGTCTTAACTTGTAGGAGTATGTCCGACAGCTATTCGAAAGTCGCCGCCATAACCTACCGCTCCAGAGTGTCCTATGCTGCTGCGACCCCAGACAGGCTGGTATCTCGCCTGCTTTCAGGCGATCGTCGGCGAAGCTCCGACGACCACGATGAACGCGCAAAGCTGCCACTTGCCGCGCTCAGTCGCCGCGCGGCTATCTCTCGAGACGTGTTTTCCGGAATGGCTGAACCAGGCATCTGCAAATCGTGGGCAAACCGCGCGCAAATGAAGATCTGGCGAGCACACCGTACCCCGCGAATTCGGGTAATAAGCCTATGATATATCTCTGAAATAGCGTTTTGGGCGGAATCAACCCGTGTACGAGTTGAGCGGGTTTGCGCTGAGCCGTCGACAACTCAAACTCTCGTAAAATAATGAAAGTTAATGATAATTTTCGGCAAAAGCGCGAGTTGTTTGCGATCCGCCGAGTTTCTATTCCTGTCATGTCTTAAAGCCGCGCACCACTCACTTACGAGTTCCCCATGGGAAAGGTGACAAGCTAGAGCTAGCAGGCTAATTAAATAGCGTTGCGGCGGGCGTAACCGTCCCAACCAATCTCGTGTTTTTCCACAGAAGCGCGGGCAGGTGGGGGCCAGATTGGGGGCCTTTTATTTCTCGGGTTCAGAAAAATAAAACAAGTTCAATTGCTTGCTCGGCCTATTGGTTTCCCTTCACCCGCTCCAAGCGGTGTATTCGATGGCCTCCTGCGCCGAGGTTCGCATTCGCTCTATCAGGTTTTTTCTGCGCAAGTGTTCGGGCGGGTGATCGTCGTTTGAAAGCTAACGGCCCTTTTTTCAGGCTTCCTGAAGGCTCTTCATATCGATCACGAAACGGTACTTCACATCGCTTTCTTCCATCCGGTCATACGCGGTGTTCACATCCTGCATGGCGATCATCTCGATTTCCGGCGCGATATTTTTTTCTGCGCACAGATCCAGCATTTCCTGCGTTTCTGCGAGGCCGCCAATCCCGCTTCCGGCCAGCACCTTTCGCCCCAGAAACAGTCCGGTGTGCACTTCCGGCATCATATCGATCATGCCGACCAATACCTGCACGCCGTCAATTCCGAGCAGATGCAGGTAGGGCGTAACATCATGGCGCACCGGTATGGTGTTGAGCACCATGTCAAACGTCGCAGCCTGCGCCTTCATTGCCGCTTTGTCTGTCGTGATCAGAAAATCGTGCGCACCCAGTGCAATGGCATCGGCGCGCTTGTCTGCGCTTCGGCTGAGCACGGTCACTTCCGCACCCATCGCCACCGCAAACTTCACGCCCATATGGCCAAGGCCACCAAGGCCGGCCACAGCTACCTTGCTGCCGGGGCCAACTTTCCAGGTGCGAAGCGGCGAGTATGTCGTGATGCCCGCGCATAGCAAAGGTGCGCAATGTTCGCTGCTTAGGGCTTCCGGCACTTTTAGCACGAATTCGTCGCGGCATACGATACGGGTGGAATAGCCTCCATGCGTCTTGCTGCCGTCGCGCCGGTCCGTTCCGCCATAGGTACCGACCATGCCTTGCTTGCAATATTGCTCCAGTCCCTGCTCGCAGTGGGAGCATTCCATGCAGGCGTCGACGATGCAGCCGATGGCTACCCGGTCGCCGATCTCGTGCCGCGAAACGCCGTCACCCAGAGCAGCGACCGTGCCGACGATTTCGTGGCCCGGAACCACGGGATATGTCGTACGGCCCCAGTCGTTTCGCGCAGTGTGGAGGTCTGAATGGCAAATGCCACAATGGCTGATGTCGATCAGCACATCGTCTTCACGCAGACCGCGTCGAACTATGTCCATCCGGGCGATGCGGCCTGAAGAGTCGGACGCGCCGTAAGCCCTGGTCGGATATTCGTTGGTCTGGGTCATTTGTTTTCTTTCGCGGTTTGTTCGCTTCGCTCACACCTCCGACGGACAGCCTGATCGGCCGGCGCGCCGTTGCCCTTGCGGAGCCTTTCGGCTCCGCCCCACTCCGCCAGTCTCTACTTCGGCGGCATCCGTATCGCGCCGTCGAGGCGGAACTGGTGGCCGTTGATGTAGGTGTTACGGGCAATCTCCACGATCAGACTGCCAAACTCCTCCGGCTCACCGAGACGTTTGGGGAAGGGGACACTGGCGTTGAGCTGGTCCCACACCTGCGGATTGCGGTCTTTCATGCCCAGCATCAACGGCGTCGCAAAAATGCCCGGCATGACCGAATTCACTCGGATGCCCATATCCATCAGGTCGCGCGCCATCGGCAGGATCAGGCCGTTCACCCCGCTCTTGCAGCTGCCGTAGATCACCTGCCCGATTTGTCCATCCTGAGCGGCGACACTGGCAGTCAGTACGATGGCGCCGCGTTCGCCGTCTTGGTTCAGCGCCTCGGAATTGGCCATGCCGAGCGCGGAGTGGCTCGCGATCCGGTAGCTGGAAACCAGAATACCTTCTGCTCCATAAGCATAGTCTTCGGTTGGCAAGCGTTTGTAGCGCCCGTTTTCCTTGTCCCAGCCCAAAGTCTTGCCCCGGCGGCTGGTCATCGCGCAGTGGACCGTAACCCGCTCCTGACCGTGAGCTGCGCGGGCAGCGGCAAAACCATCTTCAACCGATTGCTCGTCTGTAATATCGACATGGTGGAACGTGCCCCCCACTTCCTCGGCGCAGGCAGGGCCTTTTTCGGTGTCGATGTCGAAGATCGCCGGTTTCAGTCCCTCTGCTGCCAAGGCTTTCGCGCTGGCAAAGCCGAGGCCCGATGCGCCGCCGGTCACTACTGCTGCCATTCCCTGCTGCAATTTCATCCTGTTTCTCCTGCTGTCGATGTCATACCGTTTCACAATACTATAATATGCAACCATCATACACTAATTGGCCCTGCGTAAAGGGTGCAATTGAACAGGATCCGCGCGATGACCCACTTCTCCCATGCCGAAAATCTCTCTTTCAACCGTCGCCGGTTTATGGCCGCCACGGGCAGCGCCTTTGCCGCGCTGGGTGCGAGCGGGTGCAGCATGGCTTCGGCAGACAGCAGGATGGGAGCGGGCGATGTGGCAAGGGCTGGCCGCACGCAGACAGGTTATGGTGCATTGGTCAGCGACCCCGACGGAATGCTCGATCTGCCGGAGGGCTTCTCCTACCGCGTTCTTTCGCGATTGGGCGATACGATGTCCGACGGGCTGAGCGTACCGGACAAGGCTGACGGAATGGGCTGTCTCGATCTGGGCGGCGGCAAGATCGCGCTGGTGCGCAATCACGAGCTGGTCCCGGGCGACGAGAGCGGCGGAACGCTGAGGCATGGTTATGGCACACAGGAAGGCGCGATCGTTCCCGGTGGAACGACAACGCTGGTGCTAGATACGAAAACTCTTGCACTGGAGAAGGAATATCGCAGCCTGGCGGGCACTATCCGCAATTGTTCGGGCGGGGTAACTCCGTGGGGCAGCTGGCTTACCTGCGAAGAAGCGCCGACCGGCCCGGGCCAGAAATACGGGGAGGGTCTGGAGCAGAACCACGGTTGGGTATTCGAAGTGCCAGCCGGTGCGGGGCGGCAGGTGGATGCGGTGCCGCTGAAGGCAATGGGCCGGTTCAACCACGAGGCAGCATCAGTCGATCCGCGCACCGGTATTGTTTATCTGACAGAGGACCGCGACGATAGCGTGTTCTATCGCTTCCTTCCCGCAGAGCCGGGCAATCTGGCCGCCGGAGGCCGGTTGCAGGCGATGGCAGCTGTCGATGGCACGACCGACAGCCGGAATTGGCCCAAAACAGATATGGCCAGCCGGATGCGGGTGTCTGCGCCCAAGCAGGTGCGCTGGATCGATCTCGACAATGTAGAGTCTCCGTCAGATGATCTGCGCACCCGTGCTGCAGCGCAGGGCGCACTGCTGATTGCGCGCGGCGAGGGGCTGCATATGGGCGAAGACGAGCTGTATATCTGCTCGACCAGCGGCGGCACCGCCGGTCTGGGGCAGGTATTCCGCTTTATGCCCGGCTATAATGGCGCAGCCGACCGGTTCGAACTTTTCTTCGAAAGCGAGAACAGGGACCAGTTCAACTATGGCGACAATCTGACAGTCGCCCCGTTCGGCGACCTGTTTGTGTGCGAAGATCAATATACCGACGTCGTCGACAATTACCTGCGCGGCATTACACCTGCGGGACAGGCATATGCCTTCGGGCGGCTGCACCGGCAGACGGAGCTTGCAGGAGGGTGCTTCTCTCCCGACGGAAAGTGGTTCTTCGTCAATATTTACAGCCCGACGATTACGGTTGCGATTACCGGGCCGTGGACCTGATTTCGTAGCAGGGACCGTATGCCGAGCTTTTTCTTTGCCTTTCTTGCGGCGCTGCTGATCGGCCAGGGTGCGCGGGACCAACTGCTGGTGGCGCGCATGGCCCGGGAAACCGGACGCGGTATCCTGTTGGCCGGATGGTCCGCAGCGATTCTCTCTGCCACCGGTATGGCATGGGCGGGCGCGGTGATTGCGCAGATATTGCCAACCTCGGGCCGCCACATGCTGGTTGCCTTCGCGCTGCTGGCTGCGGCGGCAGAGCTAGCGTGGCCCAACCGCGAGAAGGCGATGTCCGAGCCGACCTATTCTACCTTTGCCGGCTTTCTTGTATTGCTCTCGAGACAATTGGGTGATGCGTCGCGTTTCGTAATCTTTGCGCTGGCGGCGGCGACGGCCCTGCCGGGTCTGTCGGCCGTGGGGGGCGCCCTGGGCGGTGGGGCGGCGCTGACTTTTGGCTGGGTTCTGGGCGAGCGACTGGCAGAGGATGTGCCATTGCGGTGCATTCGGCTAGGGCTCGCAGCAATCACCTTCATCGCAGGAATTGTCATCGCCCTGACAGCGCGCGGTATCGTAAACTGATCGACCAAAGCGATTAAAGAGACCGGCTTTTCGCAGGAACCGGCTCGCGCTTTGCCTCGTTATATTACGCAAACGCTCACACGATTTGAAAGGATACCTTTATGGCCGACGCTGGCGATAATTCGAAAACCGCACTCGTTCAGGAACTCAACGGGCTTCTGGCCGACCACTTCGCACTGTATATCAAGACAAAGAACTTCCACTGGCATGTGGCCGGTCCGCGTTTCCGAGATTTGCACCTGATGTTCGACGAACAGGCAATCGAGGTGCGCGACCAGATCGATGCCATTGGCGAGCGTGTGCGCAAGAACGGCATGATGACGCTGACTTCGGTAGGCTCGGTTGCGGAGCATACGCAGGTTGCAGATCAGAACGATACGGCTCTGACAGCCGATGCGATGGTGAAGGAACTGCGTGACGATAACGCCGCAATGGTGAAGCGCCTGAAAGGTATGAAGGAACTGGCTGAGAAGGCCGGGGACAATGCAACCGATGGTATGCTGGATGACTGGACCGATATGGCAGAGGAACGTGTCTGGTTCCTGTCGCAAGTGCTGAAGTAAACCGCACTTCTGAGTTTTTCAGAAATGCCCGAGCCAAAGGCCGTTTCCGGTTCGCCGGATGCGGCCTTTGGTTTATAGGTCGTCTCTATGGCGAATGTTGAAATGATAGATGGTGCCAGTGCCGCGCAAGTGGCCGACTGGCTGGAGCAGCAACTGAAATCGGCGCTGTCTGCCTCGGACAAGTCGCAGGCGATTACCGTGCCGGGTGGCTCCACCCCTTTTCCTATTATGGAGCAATTCGTCCCGCGCAACCTCGACTGGTCGCGCGTAATAGTCTGGCCGGGGGATGATCGCGTGGTGCCGGAAGATCATGAAGCTTCCAATACCGGAAAACTTCGCGCCATATTCGAGCCTGTCGGCGCCGAGGTGGCGGCTCTGACAATTATGGAGAAGATACCGCGCTTTTCGTTATGCTGGCTCGGCATGGGCGCAGACGGCCATCTTGCCTCGCTCTTCCCCAACACCGATCCACAGGTAACCGCGCCGCAATCGGTAATACGGCTGACGCCCGATCCGCTCCCGCCGGAAGCTCCTTTCGACCGGATATCGTTGACCATTCCCAGCCTGCTGGCCAGTGATACGATCGTGTTCACTTTGGGCGAGAATCCTGAAAAGCGCAGACTTTTCGAAGCGGCTGCAAGGGGCGACAACGATTTACCTATCGCGCGTTTTCTGGGTGCGACCGATCAGAAAGTGACATGTTTCACCTGATCCAATCGCTGGTCCCGCGCGCCCTTCACCGGGCTGCGTTACGAATTGCGCACACCGTCCGGCATCGCTGGCGGCGCTGGCGCAAGGTGCAGTTGGAAGGTATTTCGATCATCGCCTGCAACGCTGCAGGAAACATCCTGCTGGTGCGTCATGCTTACGGTCCCGATGTGTGGACCCTGCCCGGCGGCGGGTTGAAGCGCGGGGAGGATGCTGTTGCGGCGGCAGTGCGCGAGACGCACGAGGAGGTGAGTGCCGTGCTGCATGATGCGCGGCTGATTGGCCGGGTGGCGGAAAGCCTGTCCGGATCGCCTCATACGGCCCATGTGGTGACAGGCTGGTTGCAGGACGTTCCGGAGCCCGACCGGCGTGAAATTGCACAGGCGCGGTTTTTTGCGCGCGATGCATTGCCCACTCGGCTCAGCGGTTTGGTCGCGGCGCGCCTTGCCCTGTTGGAATAGAAATTGGAACATGGGCTAGAACAGAGCCAGCTGCCCGGTTTTGCCGTCGGAGCGGCGGGCTTCTTCGTCGCTATCGCGTTCCAGATTGGACAACGTCAGGCCCATCAGCCGGATCGGGCGCGGCAGAGGCAGTTCCTCTTCAAGCAAAGCACGGCCGAGCTTGGCAAAAGTCGCCTTGTCTTCAACCAGCTGCGCGACCGACTGCGCGCGGGTATGCAGCGTAAAGTCGTTGTATTTCAGTTTTAGCGTAACTGTACGCCCCTTCGCCTGCGCCCGTTCGATCCGTTCCCATACGATTTCGATAATTCGTTCAAGAGTTTCGCGTAAAGCTTCGCCTTCATGGATGTCCTCTCCGAATGTCCGTTCCCCTCCGACCGACTTGCGCACCCTATTGGTGCGCACCGGGCGCAGGTCCACGCCTCGCGCCGCGCGGAACAGATAATCGCCAAAACTGCCGAAGTTCTGCCGCAGCCACGCTCGGTCCTTTGCGGCCACATCCGCGCCGCTGGCAATGCCCAGCCGGGCCATCTTCTCTTCCGCTTTGGGGCCGACGCCGTGGAAACGGCGGATGGGCAATGACTGGACGAACGCTTCGCCTTCGCCCGGGCGAATTATGCAAACTCCGTCGGGCTTGTTCTGGTCGCTTGCCAGCTTGGCGAGAAATTTATTGTAGCTGACGCCTGCGCTGGCCGTCAGTCTGGTTTCATCCCGGATACGCCGCCGTATCGCCTGCGCCGTGGCGGTGGCAGAGCCGATGCCTTGCAGATCGGCAGTCACGTCCAGGTAGGCTTCATCCAGACTGAGCGGTTCGACATATGGCGTGAAAAATCTGAATATCTCGCGGATCTGGCCGCTTACCTCTCGGTAGGCATCGAAGCGAGATTTGACGAACACCAGATCCGGACATAGCCGCTTTGCCGTTACGCTGGGCATGGCGCTTTTCACGCCGAATTTGCGCGCCTCGTAACTGGCGGCGGCAACCACCCCGCGCCCGCTGGATCCGCCCACCGCGACGGGTCGGCCGCGTAGCGAAGGGTTGTCGCGCTGCTCCACACTGGCGAAGAAGGCATCCATGTCGATATGGATGATCTTGCGCGTGCCGGACGCATCTTCGTGCTCTGTATTATCTTCAAGGTCCGCGCCGTATTCCATCGGACAGGAAATAGCGGAACCGGTTGCAAAGCGGAACCTTCGACGCCAATTGCAATTGTGCAGGTGCGAAGGAACGTAATGGCTAGAGATGAAACAATGCCTGGCCTGACGCGGCCGCCCGCTTCTGCGGCTCTGCGCCCGCCAATTGGCGAACGCCAGCTTATCTGGATGATGGCCCTTCTGATGGCGCTCAACGCCTTTGGCATCGATGCCATTCTGCCTGCGCTTGACGCAGTTGCTCTGGATCTCGGTGCGCAGGGCAATGACCGGCAGTTTGTTGTTGGTGCCTATCTGCTGGCTGCGGGTTTCGGCACGCTGATCCCGGGCGCCTTTGCCGACCGGTTCGGGCGAAGGCCGGTTCTGTTTACCGCTCTTGCCGCCTATATCGTGCTATCGGCGGCCTGCGCACTGGCGACCAGTTTTGAAATGCTGGTGGCACTGCGCGCCCTGCATGGATTCTTTGCGGCCGGCATCATCGCCTTGCCCCCGGCGATCATCCGCGACCGCGTGGGCGGTGATAAGATGGCCCGCATGATGAGCCTGATTTTCGTGATCTTTCTGCTTGTACCCGCTGTCGCGCCCAGCATCGGTCAGGGCGTGCTGGCTCTGCTGGGTGACTGGCGCTGGATCTTCGCTGCAATGGCGGCCGCAGGTGTCGTGATGAGCGCGTGGGTCTATACCCGGCTGCCCGAAACCCTGCATGAAGACGACCGGCAGGAAATCTACATCCCCCTGATCCTACGCAACATGAGGAGCGCTGTAACCTTGCGCGAAACCGTCGGTTACACGCTGGGCAGCGCGCTGGTGTTCGGAGGCCTGTTCGGTTTCATCAATTCCAGCCAGCAATTGATCGGCGAGGCATTCGGAGCCGGAGACCGCTTTCCGCTGATCTTCGCGATTTGCGCCGGATGCATGGCGATTGCGAACTGGTCGAACAGCCGCATTGTTGAACGTTTTGGCGCTCGGCGGGTAAGCCACGCTGCTCTGTTCGCCTTTATCGCGGTTGCTGCAGCGCAGCTTTATTATGCCAACCAGCCGGATGAAACGCTGTGGGTTTTCGTTCCGCTGATGGCTGCCAATATGAGCCTGCTCGGATTTATCGGAGCCAATTTCGGTTCGATCGCGCTGCAGCCTTTCAAGCATATTGCCGGTGCGGCTTCCAGCGCGCAGGGTTTCTTGCGGATGACAAGCGGCGCGGCGTTGGGCGCGTTCATCGGTTACAGTTACGACGGGACGGCTCGTCCGCTGGCTATGGCACTTTTGGCGACGGCCATTCTCAGTCTGATCTTCGTTCTGATAAGCGAGAAGGGCGAATTGTTCGGAAGGCCTCGGCCGGAAGAAGATTGAGGCAGGCTACGCCCTGCTCTCCAGTTTACCGTATCGGTGCTGCTGAGCGACCTTCTTGTCGTGCCCCATCTTTTCGGCCCTTTCCTCGGGGGGAGCGGGGAATCACGTCTCATCCATTTCTTCAGGCTTAACCACACACAGCACCGCTTCCACCTGCACTTGCCCGCCCTCGCTGGCGGCAAGCTGCGTCACGGTCCCGTCGAATGGCGCGGTGAGCGCATGCTCCATCTTCATCGCCTCGAGCACCATAAGGCGTTGACCGGAAGAGACGGTGTCGCCCTCGGTCACATCGACCGCGATAACCTTGCCCGGCATGGGGGCGAGAATGGCGCCGTCTGCGGCGGAGGCTGCGCCGCCTTCGTAACGTGGCAGCCTAACTACGAAACTCTCGCCGTTCTTCGTTACCAATGCAGAGCCAGGTGTTGCTGACGATGAATAGGTGTGACCCCCGAAATAAGGGACGTTAGAAACTTCGGTGTCTTTGCCGTCGGCTTGGACAAGCAAGCTGCGCCTAGGCTGTGCATTAAGACGAAACCCCTCGAGATGCTCATTGGCCCGACTATGATAGCTATCGTTGCTGTATTCTTCGATCAGATGGCGTGCGCCTTGCCCAAGAACTTCTTCGTCTGGCTCGCCCGATGGGATCAGGCTCTCGCCCTGATCGCCTATGAAGCCAGTCGTGAATTCGCCAGACTTGAAGGCATCGGAGTTCGATGCGCGATAGAGAAAGCCTGCATTCGATTTCACCGGCCAAACTGCCGTACCTTCCAATGCGTCAAGCATCGCTGAAATCGCATCGTTGCGATTGTCTTCATGCACGATGATCTTCGCAATCATCGGGTCATAAAAAGGGGAGATAACGGAGTGCTCTTCGACTCCGGAATCTACTCGATACTCTGTATCCGGAAGCGCGTATCGATCCAGCCGCCCCGTACTCGGCAAAAACCCTTTCGCCGGGTCCTCGGCATACAGCCGCGCTTCGATAGCGTGGCCGTTGATGCTCAACTCTTCCTGCTTCAGCGGGATAGGCTCGCCGCTCGCAACGCGGAGCTGCCATTCCACCAGATCGACGCCGGTGATTTCCTCGGTCACCGGATGTTCGACCTGTAGACGGGTGTTCATTTCCATAAAGAATATGCGGTCCGCTCTCAGCCCTTCGCTGGAGTCGGCGATGAATTCGATCGTGCCTGCGCCTTCGTAATCGACTGCCTTTGCGGCGCGCACGGCGGCGGCGCAGATGCCTGCGCGGGTGGCTTCGTCCATACCGGGGGCAGGCGCTTCCTCGATCACTTTCTGGTGGCGGCGCTGGAGGCTGCAATCGCGTTCGAACAGGTGGACCACGTTGCCGTGGGTGTCGCCAAACACTTGAACCTCGATATGGCGGGGACAGGTGATCCACTTTTCCAACAGCACTTCGTCATTGCCGAAGCTGGCCTTGGCCTCGCGGCGACAGCTTTGCAGGTCGACTTCGAAGTCTGCGGCGGCCAAAACTTTGCGCATACCCTTGCCGCCGCCGCCGGCAACGGCTTTGATCAGCACGGGATAGCCGATGGTGTCGGCTTCGGCTTTCAGGCGCCCGACCGACTGGTCCTCGCCCAGGTAGCCGGGAGTGACGGGCACGCCCGCCTCCATCATCAGCGTTTTTGCCGCATCCTTCAGGCCCATCGCCCGGATACTTTCCGGCTTTGGCCCGACCCAGATCAGCCCTGCATCCAGTACGGCCTGTGCAAAATCGGCGTTCTCGGACAGGAAGCCATAACCGGGATGGATCGCGTCTGCGCCCGTCTCCTTTGCTGCCGCGATGATTTTCGCACCGACCAAATAGCTCTCGGCAGCGGGGCTGGGGCCAATATGCACCGCCTCGTCGGCTGAACGCGTGTGCAACGCTTTCGCATCGGCATCGGAATAGACCGCAACGGTGGCGACACCCATTTCGCGGGCGGTACGCATGATGCGGCAGGAAATTTCGCCGCGATTGGCGATCAGAAGCTTTGAAATCATAAGCGCAGGGTTAGTCCGGCTGCGCTCGTTTCACCAGCCCTTGATAGGCCTCAGATCGGAGCGGGTGTATTCGGGCCATTGTGCCGGAGGGGAAGGGCGGTTGATCACGGCGTCTCCCAGAGCCGCTGCGACATGGCCGATTTTGGCCATGCGGCCTATGCGGGTCCGGCTATCCCATGCCAGTTGCCCGCGGCTGCGAACCTTCCGGCCGATTGCACCATAAATGCGCGCAGCAGCGTATATTGCCCATCGATTGCGGAAGGATAGCCGCGCTGCACCCATGCGCGCAGCAGCCTCGTACACTTCCATCAGATCGACCATCCGCGCGGACACTGCGGCAAGGGCAAACCGGTTGTCGGGATCGGCAAAATCGCCTGAATCCAGACCTGCATCGGCCAGCCATTCGACTGGCAAATAACAGCGTCCGCCAGCATCGTCCTCTACCACGTCCCGCACGATATTACTCAGCTGGAACGCTATGCCCAGATCGCAGGCACGGTCATAAACATCGCTGTCGTCGGGGGCCTGCATCACCCGGGCCATCATCACGCCGACGGCGCCTGCTACATGATAGCAATAGCGTAGCACGTCTTTCTTGCCCTTGGGCCGAAACTCGGCGGCGTCCATCGCAAAACCGGCAATTACATCGTCGGACATATCCTTGTTCAGGCCCATTTCCGCAGCGACCAAACCGAACGAATCGAAAGCTGGATCGGCGGTGGGCTGACCCTCAAGTGCCCGGCGGGTCAGCACGCGAATCGCCTGCACGCGGTCTTCTATTCCGGCCTGATTGCCCAATGCGCCGCCCATGTCCTGACCATCGGCCAGATCGTCGCACCGCCTGCACCATGCATATAACAGCCAGACACGCTCCCGCGTTGCCTTTCGGAACAGCGTCGATGCCATAGCAAAGCTGCGCGAGCCGTCCGTGATGGCCTGACGCGCTTTTTCGACCAGAGCCTCACGATTGCGTCCGCCACCGTGAACGCGCGGCGTAGACCGCATATCGTTCAACAAGGGACGGTTCTGGGTCAAAGATCCTCGGCCTTCATACGGAATATTGGCGTATGTGGCTGATAATCCGCCATCGCGCCAAGCAATTCGGACATGGTTTCCCCAGCTATCAATATGTTCTGATGGGCAGGGCGGACAAAGCCGACCTCGGCCATTTTCGCATTGAAGGCGATCAGATCGTCGTAAAACCCGAAGGCATTGAGCAGACCGACAGGCTTGGTGTGATAGCCAAGCTGCGCCCAGCTTATCGCTTCCCACAGCTCGTCCATTGTACCCACACCGCCCGGGATGGTGACGAAACCGTCTGACAGGTCGGTGAAACGCTGCTTGCGCTCGTGCATACCGGCGACCATGATAAGCTCGCTGCAGGCGGTATTGGCAACTTCGCTGCCCGCCAGCGCTTCGGGAATTACGCCGATTACTTCGCCGCCTGCATCCAGCGCGCCGGAGGCGAGCGCGCCCATCAGACCCAGCCGCCCTCCGCCATAGACGACGCCAATGCCGCGCTGCGCCAGTGTATGTCCGGTGTCGCGGGCGAGCTCCATGTAGCGGGGGTCCGCCGGGGTGGCAGAGCCGCAATAGACAGCGATACGTTTCATGATGTCACGCTTTCCAGCATATCTTCGATCATCAGTCCTGCCGTCGCCTTTGCGCTGCCGACCACGCCGGGGATGCCTGCGCCCGGATGTGTGCCTGCGCCGACGAGGTAGAAATTCCTGATCACGTCGTCGCGGTTATGTCCGCGGAAATATGCGCTTTGCGTCAGCAGCGGTTCAAGGCTGAAGGCACTGCCCAGATGCGCGTTGAGATCGGATGCGAAATCGCTGGGGGCGTAACTGAACTTGGTCACGATACGGTCGTGAATATCGGGAATCAAGCGGCGACCGATCTCGTCCAGAATGCGTTTTTCCAGTTGCGGGCCGATAGTATCCCAATCGACCTTAAGCTTGCCCATATGGGCCACCGGGACCAGCGCGTAGAAAGTGCTTTTGCCCGGAGGTGCCATGCTGGGATCGGTCACGGTGGGGTGATGCAGATAGATGCTGAAATCCTGGGGCAGAACACCATTGTCGTAGATGTCGTCCAACAGACCCTTGTAACGCGGCCCGAACAGGATCTGGTGGTGCGCAATGCCTGGCCATGTGCCTTCCAGCCCGAAATGAACCACGAACAGTCCGGGCGAATACTTCTTGCGCTTCAGCCGTTTGCCCATTTTCCAGCCGCGCTGGCTGCGGCCCAGAAGGTCGCGATAGGAATGCATGATGTCTGCGTTGCTGGCTACGGCATCGAAATCGGCCTTGAAGCCGCTTTCGGTCTCGACGCTTCTGGCGACGTTGTTTTCCTCGTGCACCTGTATGACAGGGTCGCCGACGATCATTTTGCCGCCAAGCCGCTCGAAATGGCGGATCATGCCGGCGATCAGACGGTTGGTACCGCCTCTGGTCCACCACACACCGCCGTCCATCTCCAGCTTGTGGATCAGGGCGTAAATGCTGCTGGTCTTCATTGGATTGCCGCCAACGAGCAAGGTATGGAAGCTGAGTGCCTCGCGCAGCTTTTCCGATTTCACGAAACTGGAAACCATTGAATAGACGCTGCGATAGGCCTGCTTCTGCGCCAGAGCCGGGGCCGCCTTCATCATCGATTTGAAATCGAGGAACGGGACAGTGCCCAGCTTCACATAACCTTCTTCGTAAACGCCCGCGCTGTATTCGAGGAATTGTTTGTAACCTTCGACATCGTCCGGGTGCAGTTTGGAAATTTCAGCAAACAATTCTTCGTGATCGTTCGTGTAATTGAAGTTCGTGCCGTCGGGCCAGTTCAGGCGATAAAACGGAGCGACGGGCATCAGCTCGACGTCCTGCGCCATGTCATGACCGCTCAGCTTCCAAAGCTGACGCAGGCAGTCGGGATCGGTCACCACGGTTGGCCCACCATCAAAGGTGAAACCTTCCTTTTCCCAGTAATACGCCCTGCCGCCCGGCTTGTCCCGGCCTTCGATAACGGTCGTCTGGATACCGGCGCTTTGCAGCCGCATGGCCAGTGCCATACCGCCGAAACCGGCTCCGATTACGCAAGCGGTCTTGCTTTCGCTGCTCATGAAGAAATATCTTTCTTTGGATGCTGCGCGGTCAATGGTTCGCGCGAAGAGAGGAGAGCGCCGACAGCGCGAGATACGGGAACGGGCGGACGGCCGGAAAGTATCCGCGCCTTGTCACCCAAAGTGCTGCGGGCGGCATAGAACCGTTCGATCAGCGGTTCGGGCAAGCCGTAGAACCGCTCGAATATGCGGTAGCGATTGTCCGGCTGCGCGGCACCGAAAAGCATCTGGCCGAGCATCCGGTAGAAACCGGTTTGTCGCCACACGCGACGCGCCTGCGCCTCCAGCACGGAGGCCAGCTGGACGCCGGCCAAATCTGCATTCTCTGCCACCAGCTGCGCTGTCTGTGCGGCATGAGGCAGGGTGTAGCTGGTCAGCGGATGGACCATGCCGCTGCGCGCGCCTGCCACAGCCACACCGGGCGTGCGGGATGCTGCCTGAAACGCTGCGAAATCGCCGCCAGTGATGACTGGAAGAATGCCTGTTTCGCCGCCCAGTATCTCTCCTTCCCAGCCGGCATCCGTGCAATAGGCATCGATTCGGGAAGACAGCACGCCGCGGTCCAGCACTGGCTCGTCAGCATAGTAGGTATCTTCCACAAACAGTTCGTTTGCGCCCAGCGGCAGGGTATAGACAAAGCGATAGGCCCCGTGCTGCGGAACGGCGGCATCCATGATGACCGGGCGCTCGACGCCGTGGGGCCGGGCTGTGCGAAGATGTCGGCCCATGAATACCTGCCATCCTCCCCGCAGGGAGGTGCCGGGCACAAACCCGCGGCAATCGATTACGGCCCGCGCGGTGAATCGCGTGCCGTCGTCCAGATCGATTCCGCAGGCATCCAGTGCGCTTATTGGCGAGCCCGGCTGAATGCAATCCTGCGCAAGTTCGCGCCGCAGAGCCGTGTCGAAATCGGATGAGGCGAGAGAGAAATAGCGCGCGCCGAGTGTGCGTTTGCGCGCAGGGAACCGGACATCGTACCCACTCCATTCGGTTTTGCGAAACGGAGCCAGCAATTTTGTTGCAGCCTTGTCCAGATCGCTGCCAAACCAGCTCCATCGGTGATTGCCGCCCAAGACGTCTTCGGCTTCGACCAGCGCGACAACCAGTTCGGGCCGCGCACGGCGAAGAGCCAGCGCAATCAGCCCGCCTGCCAATCCGCCTCCTGCTATGGCTATATCTACACGGCGACCTTTCATCTGATTCCCGTTCTACGGCGCGGCAGGGGCATGGGCAATTGGGCTTTAGGACCCTATAGTGCGGAACGCTATCGGCGATGCGCCGTTCTGTGTCCTGACACCTTAGTTTGAAAGTTCCTTACAATGCGATTTCGTTCACCTTTTTTGCTGACTTCTTCCCTCTGCCTCGCGCTGGCTGCCCCGCTTTCCGCTCAGGATGCGATTTCGGCGCAGACAGGCCCGGCATCCCAGAATTCAGGCCAAAACTCAGGCCAGAATTCAGATGGGGCGACAGAGGGACCTCCGGTCGGCGAAACCGTATTCGATGGCGACTTTCTGACTATCGGCCTCGGCGTTGGGCTTTCGCCCAGCTATACAGGTTCGGACGATTACGCCGTGTTTCCGGTGCCGGTCGTTCAAGCCAGCTACAAAGGTATAGATGTCAATCCGCGCCCGGCAGGTCTGGCGCTGGACTTCGTTCCGGATTCTGACACTGGCGGCCCTTCTTTCGATGCAGGTATCGCAGCGCGTCTTCGCAGTGACCGTGTTGACCAGATTAAGGACGATGTCGTTCTGCGCCTTGGCGAACTGGACCGTGCGGTGGAAGTCGGCCCGACCGTGGGGATCAGTTTCCCGGGCGTGCTCAATCCGTACGACAGCATCAGTGTAAATGTTGATGCAATGTGGGATGTGGCCGGAGCGCATTCGGGCATGACGGTGAACCCTTCGGTAACGTATTTCACGCCGCTCAGTCGGGGCATAGCTGCATCGATTACCGGCAGAGCCACTTTTATCGATGATGATTTTGCCGATTATTACTTTAGTGTCAGCCCGGCCGATACTGTCGCCAGCGGCGGCGTACTGCCGCAGTTTCAGGCAGAAGG
Organism: uncultured Sphingomonadaceae bacterium; assembly: GCA_913060895.1. Lineage (GTDB taxonomy): Bacteria > Pseudomonadota > Alphaproteobacteria > Sphingomonadales > Sphingomonadaceae > CAJXSN01. Next base: position 16,273 of record CAJXSN010000019.1, on the reverse strand, counting down.
CGGTTTGCAGAGCCTGGGTGTGAACCTGTTTGTAGCAGTCGATCTGGATGGAGATATCGCCAATGGCGGCCTGGCACTGGTCGGCGTCGGCGGATATTCGCGTCTTATGAACGATTCCAAGGACACCCCGCTGACCAGCATTCGCGGTAGTGCGGACCAGTTTGTGGTCGGCGCGGGCATTGGTTACACGTTCTAAAAACGCACCTACGATACGAAATCCAATAAGGGGCCGGAAACTGCATGTTTCCGGCCCCTTATTACTTAATCAATCTTTATCGGAACCCAGTTCCAGAGCAGGACGGCTGGGCGGTAATTCCGCCTTGCGATCGCCTGATTTCAGATAGGCATCGAACCAGCGCAGCATGCGCTTGTTGTAATCGTACCGGCTGGCCGCCTTTCGGTTGCCGTGGCCTTCGCCCGGATACAGAACCAGCCGCACTGGAGTGTCCGGCTTTCGCACCTTGATATTGCGATACAGTTCGTAACTCTGGCTGGGCGCGACACGGGTGTCGTCTGCACCGTGCATGATCAGGATCGGCGTTTCGGCCTTGTCGACGTGGTAGATCGGGCTGACGTCCAGCATTCCCTGCCAGTCCTCCCACGGCCATTTGCGGCTATGGACATTGTACATCTCGACCGGAATGTCGGTCGTGCCGAATTTGCTGATTTGGTTGGAAATACCCACGAACATAACGGCGGCGGCATATTCCTCGCTCAACGCGGTGGCACCCCATGCACTGGCGTAACCGCCATAGGATCCGCCGGTTATGCCGGTGCGGTCTGGATCGGTGATGCCCTCGGCCACGAGATGGCGCTTCGCATCTACGATGTCATTGAATTCCTTGCCCGCATAATCGTTCTGGTGGGCTTTGGAAAAGGCCGTGCCGTAGGCGGTGGAGCCGCGATAGTTGGGGTAGAATACGGCATATCCTTCGCCCGCGCCCATCTGGCCGGGGAGCGAATATCCGGTCAGCCAGCCATTGGAATAGTGGGCTTCGGGACCGCCATGCACCATCATGATGGTTGGCGCACCGCCAAGTGGTTTGCGGCCCAGAGGTTCGATCAGGATACCTTCAATCTCCGCCCCATCGCGAGCAGTGTAGGTCAGCGTGCGCTGCGTGCCGAAATCGATGTCGGACAGCCATGAATTGTGCGTGGTCCAGCGAGTGAATGCTCCATTGGCGTATTGATACAATTCTGTCGGATGACTTGGGCTTTCCGCCTTAACGATCACCAGATCCCCGCCAGCCTCGATCCTTGTCAGGATCAGGTCGCCCGGATCGGCTTCTTCCGCAACTGTGCCATCGGGGTTGTAAACGCGCAGCAGGCTTTGGGCACCCTGATGGATGATCGCGGCCAGCCGTCCGTCGGAAAGATATTCCGCATCTTGTGTGGCTTCGGCAGCGCCGGCATTCAGCGCGCGGTATTGGCCGCTGGTGACATCGACCAGATGCAGGGTTGTTTCCGCCGGATCGTTGATGTCGACACCAGCAATCATCGACAGGGTTTTACCGTCGGGGCTAATTTCGACATCCCCCAGCTTGCCAGGTGTTTCGACCACCCGTCTCACCTCGCCGCTGTTTAGATCGAGCACGTTCACCCGTTTTACGGTATAGCTGTCATCCACATTTGGAGTGGGGGCGGTATCGATGATGGCGGTTGCGTTGTCCGATGCGATGCGGATGGCGCTGACATAGCCGGGAATGGCAAATTCCTGAGGCTGCGGGTCGGCAGAAGTCCCATGCATCGCACCCCCCATCGCATTGACTTTGGCACGATAAAGCCGGTTCAATCGGGCTTCTTCTTCATAAACGATAGCCGTGAAACCAGCGTCTGCTTCGTCTTCACGGCCTTCATCCTCTTCTGCGCTTACCAACATATAAATCGACGCGCTGTCGGGCGACCATGCGTGGCTGCGGACATCGGCATCCTCTACCAGCGCCAGCTTGCGCTGCGCCCCGCCATCGACGGGAATACCCCATACAGCGCGGTCTTCATCATCTTGAGCCCAGACGAAGCTGAGCATCCGGCCATCGGGCGAAAACCCGATATCCGACGGGCTGACATCGTCAGGCAGGAAACTACGGACATTGTCCTTGCCGAATGCAACTTTCAGCTCCTGCTTGAAGCTGCCGTCCTCCTCGCCCTCAGTAACGTCGGGAAGACGCGCCGTAGTGAAGGCGACGCGTCCGCCATCAGGCGAAACGGCCAGTGCGCCGACAGTTTCCAGCTTTGCCACGTCCTCCGCCGTCATCGGCCGGGCGAAGGCAGCAGCAGGGATCAGCAAGCTGGCAGTCAGCAATGCGGTGCGCAGGGTTCTCATGGACATCCTCTCGATTTGTCGTTCTATTGCATCGCGCTATAGCGAACAGGAAACGGGGCGCAAATGCGCGAAGCCATGACGGGGGGTGAATCCATGAAAATCACACCGCAGATCTGGCAACTGCGGCCCTACTGACAATTGGTGCTGGGCGGAATGAGCGCCAGCGAAGCTCTGGCCAGCGTTACCACCCTGGCCGCCGAAGTGATCGGTCTGGAGAACGAAATCGGACGGTTGGATCCAGGATAGTCGGCGGACACCATCGCTTTTCCCAGCAACCCTCTGGCCAACGGAACAGTGCTTGAAAATGTCGATTGGGTGATGGTGCGGGGAACGGTTATCGAGTGACGGCTATGATTTGAGCGCTCGCCCTTGGTCGGGCGGGTTCCGCTTTTGATAGATTGCAGGCTCGCCCGGTGCATTCGAAGCCCTAGGGGTAAGCAAATTGCTGCAGTGTGCTGTGTGCACACTATGCAACTCGTCCACTGGGGGAAACCATGAAACTGATCCGTACTGCTCTGCTTGCCACTGCCGCAATGGCGCTTCCTGCCGTACCGGCGCTGGCCGACGCCCATATGCAGGGGGAAAGACATTCCGCAGAGTCGGCAATGACCGAAGGCGAGAAGCTGCAGGCGCTGTTCGAGGAATCCGACGAGCGTAGTCTGACGCTGAATCCGATCAGCGGGTTGTTCCGCGGCGATATGCGCCGGGCGGACCGTTTGGGCGACTTCCTGACCGATAGTTTCTTTATTGCAGCGCGTACCGATACGCAGCTCAACATGGCGCTGCTCGACCAGATCGACCGGAGCAAGCTGAGCGAAACGGACCAGCTGGCCTATGACGTGTTCAAGTATAATCAGGAGCAGGGCCTCAAGGGTAGTACTGATGAAATTCGCGCGCTGACCGAAGTGCGCCCGGTAAACCATTTCAGCGGCTTCCACACCTTCTACCCGACCTTCGCTAGCGGGCAGAGCGCGGCGAAGTTCAACACTGTCGAGGATTACGAGAACAACCTCTCCCGGCATCAGGATTACATCGCCATCGGCGATCGCTCGATCGAAAAATTCCGCGAAGGGATGGAAACGGGGGTTCTGGAAACCAGTCTGACCATAGACCGTGTGATCAAGCAACTGGATACGCAGCTGGAGATTCCACTGGAAGAATCGCAGTTCTGGGCTCCAGTCAGGGATATGCCGGGGGATTTCTCCGAGGAAGACAGAACGCGACTGACAGCCGAATACCGCACCGCCACGCAGGCCATCTATGACAGCACCGAACGGATGCGGGATTTCCTGCGGGATGAATATCTTCCCGCCGCGCGCACCACTGTCGGTTTGAGCGAGATGAAAGGCGGCGAGAAGCTGTATGCGCAGCTGATCGAAAGCACGACTACGCTGCCCCTGACTGCCGATTACCTGCACAATCTGGGTCTGTCCGAAGTGGCCCGTGTGATGGAGGGGTTTGAAGAGATCAAACAGGAAGTCGGCTTCACCGGCACGACTACCGAATTTTTCGACTACGTGCGCACAGATCCACAGTTCAAACCGGAGAGCCGCGAGGTACTGACGCAAACCTATTATGATATCGGTGAAACGGTAGATGCAAAGATTGGCGATTATTTCAGCCTGCTTCCGAAAAGCGAATTGCTGATCAAACCGTATGATCCGGCGATCGAACAGTTCAGCGCAGGTGGGTCCTACCAGTCCGGCGCGCCCGACGGTTCGCGCCCCGGCACCTTCTATTTCAACGCCTACGACCTACCCAGCCGACTGACTACGGGCAATGTCACATTGTATCTGCACGAAGGGGCTCCGGGCCATCACTTCCAGATCAGTCTGGCGCAGGAGAACGAGGATCTGCCCGCCTTCATGCGCTTTGGCGGGAACACTGCCTATGTCGAAGGCTGGGCGCTGTATTCGGAGACGCTGGGTCACGAGATGGGCCTGTTCGACGATCCGTGGGCCCGGTATGGCACGCTGCAGGACGAACAGCTGCGTGCTATGCGTCTGGTGGTCGATACTGGCCTGCATTCCAAAGGATGGAGCCGCGAGAAAGCAATCGAATTCATGCTGGAAAATTCCGGCATGACCCGTACGGAAGTGGTTGCCGAAGTGGAACGCTATATCGCCATCCCCTCGCAGGCGCTCGCCTATAAGGTCGGCGCCTTGAAGATCCAGGAACTGCGCGCCGAGGCCGAATCTGCGCTGGGCGATGATTTCGATATCAAGGAATTCCACGCACAGATATTGGGTACAGGCGCCCTGCCGTTGCCGGTGCTTGAGGCCAAGATCGACCGCTGGATTGCCAGTCAGCAATAACAGCAGCCTTCCTTGCCATTAATAAGGGGGCGGGGGCTGTGATGGCTCCGTCCCTTTATAGTTGCACCTGATTTTCCCGTTTCGGACCAGATGGCGCTTGCTCATTCTGTGGACAGCTTGGCGGTGTTATAACAGTCGTTTATACACCGTATACATTGACGACAGGGGACACTTCGCGATGAAAACACTTCTTTGCACTTCCGCCGTAATTGCCACGCTGACCACTGCCGTCGCGGCGCAGGATCCGGCTACCGGAAGCCTTAGCCGGACAGACTTCATCGCCCAGATGGATGCCCAGTTCACACAAATGGACATCGACCAGAACGGTACCATCACCGATGCGGAAATCGAACAGCGCCGGCAAAGTTTGCAACAGGCCGCCGCGCTGCAGCTCAATCAATCGGTTTTCCAGCAGCTCGATCAGGACGACAATGGGGCACTTTCGCGGGAAGAATTTTCCGCACTGGCCAATCCCGCTGCGGTGGGTGCCGTCCCCGTTCCCACGGTTCAGGAGTTTGACCGCGACGGAGACGGCGCGATTACGCTGGTGGAATACCGCATCCGAACGCAGGACAATTTCGATGCGATGGACCAGGATCGCGACGGGATTATGTCCCCCGCTGAAATGCAGGCGGGCGGGGTGCCTCAAGGTTAGGCGCGGCAACTCTTGATGACAAAGGCACCGGAAAGTACTTTCCGGTGCCTGGTTGTTTCAGCAAGCTTGCGAAGTCAGAACTCGCCCGCAATCCCTGCGCGTACCGCAGTGCTGTTGCCGCCAGCATAACTGACCCCAGCAGTAACTGCGAAATCACTGTCCAGGCGGTGCATCAGGCCAGCGGAAAAGCCGACTTCGCCGCGATACGTCGCGACATTGCTGGCGTAACTGGTCTTGCCGGCCTCGCTGCGGAAGTGGGGGTGGGCCGCCGCGGCGATGGAGGCGATGCCGCGCTGGGCGTCGCGATCGATGGTTTCGGTCAGGTCGAACAGAGTGCCGACCTGTCCCAGAAGGCCGGCAAGCGACTGGTTCAGAGAGCCGATCTGGGTGTCGAGTAAATCGATCCGGGTGTTCGCAGCGGCCAGCCCGTTTGCGGTGGCAAAGGAAGCGCGTCCCAGAACGCCGCTCGTATCCACGGTAAGCCCATCGACAGGGCCTGATTGCGCATTGGTAGAGGCTGCGATGTCGGCGATGACAACCGAACTCCCGGCGCCGCCCAGCATGATCCGGTTCTCGGCGCTGGTCATTGCATTCGCCCCCACGGCAGTAGAGCCGGCGAAAGCCGCAGGTGCGCCTGCGCCAATTGCAGTCGCCCCTGCTGCGCCTGCCGAAGCAAGGTTGCCGACGGCCAGAGAGCGCTCCCCTATTGCGCTCGTATTCGCTCCCAATGCGATGGCGTCCACCCCGGTTGCGGAAGCTGCCGCTCCGCTGGAGTTTACGTCGATATACTTCATGCCTGCCCCGAGAGAGGCAATCGCAGCTTCGTTCGCCCCGAGGCGGGCGGTATTGTCGGCGATGTCCGCCGTGTTCTGACCGATCAACGCGGTGTTCCCGGCGATGGCAGTTTCAACCGCGCTGATCCGCGCAGTGTTGCCAGCTATGGCCGCCTGGTTCCCGGTCGCCAGCGTATTTGCACTGCCTGCTAGCGCGAAGGCCTCGTCGGCGGTGTTCTGCGCCGCAGCAGCTGCACCGGTTGCGCCCGCAATTGCTGTGTCGAGCTGGCCGACAGTGGCAGCGTCGCTTGCCGCGATGCCATTTGCCACATTCACCAGACGACGCTCGTTGCCCACGCTACCGAAAGAGGCCGTATCGGCCTCTGTGGCGATGGAATTGAAGCCAAGAGCAAGAGAGTTGACCGCTTCGGAAGTAGTCAACGCGTCGGAACCGATGGCGACCGAGAAATCGCCATCGACCCGTGCTCCAGATCCATCGTCGTTCTGGTCGCCACCTATCGCAACGGACCCGATGCCCTGAGCCAAGCTTCGGTGGCCCAATGCAGTCGACGCAACCGCCAGAGCATCTGCGGTGGTGCCGATGGCCGTGGCTCCGAACTGGTCCGCAATCGCCCCGACGCCCACAGCTGTGGAGCTACGACCACTAGCATTGGCGAGCACACCAACCGCTACGCTGAATAGGCCCTCAGATGATGAAAAACTGCCAATCGATGTGGATTGTTCGCCACTGGCTTGAGCGCTGTTCCCGAAGGCTGACGAAAATTCGTTTGTCGCATCGGAGTCGTTACCGACTGCCGTCGACTGGAGGCCAGAAGCAACCGCCGCAGTCCCTATCGCACTGGAAAACGTACCTGTTGCTGCGCTGTTAGCTCCCAATGCAAGAGTTCCCTGATCGGTGGCCACGGCATCTGTCCCGACTGCTGTCGAAAAATCTCCGCCAACGATAGAGCGAGTTCCGACGGCAGTTGATTCTTGGGTAGTCGCAAACGCATAAGCGCCAATAACTGTTGCGTCGGTACCAATCGCTCCTGCCTGTATGCCAACAGCGATGTTCCCCGTATCGCTCGCAATTGTGTCAGCTCCGAGTGCCAAGCTTCCCAAACCGGTTGCGCGTGCAAGGCTGCCTAGCGCGCTGGAAAAATAACCGCTTGCCTGAGCGGCAGTACCGACTGCGGTAGATTGCGAACCTCTGGCAGCTGCTTCATTACCAACAGCTGTACTGAAACTGCCGCTTGCCTGTGTTGCATACCCGACCGCTGTGGCGGCTAAGTTGGTCGCAGTTGCATTGCTGCCAAGCACACTTGCCCGGTTGGCGTAGGCGAGTGCGCTGCTTCCAAAAGCGATACTCTCGGTGCCATACGCTAGCGAGAGAGCACCAATCGAAATGGAAAGTTCGCTAATTGCGACTGCATCTATGCCTATGGCGACCGCTTGTTCGGCTCCGGCTACTGCGTTCGCACCCAGAGCCACTGCGCCGGTTTGCAACGCTCTGCTGTCTGTGCCGATAGCGACTGCCAATGTTCCTGCCATTGCGCCGAAACGTCCGAAGCTGTCGTCGTCATCGCCGTCTGCACCAATCGCTATGCCTTGCGTGTCTGCAAAGGCATATGTCCCGCCCGCAACGGCGCCATCGGTTGCGCTCGCGCGGTAACCCAACGCCGTCGCCTCAAAGTCGGCGCTCGTTTCGGCACCGATAGCGGTGGCCAAAAGATCGCCGGAGGAAAAAGGATCACCCGCCTGCGCATCGTGGCCAACCGCTGTCGACAACCCAAGCGCTACAGTGTCACCGCCCAATGCGACTCCGCGAGCATCGTTGGCGCGTGCGAAAGCGCCCAGTGCTATTGCGCGGTCGCCATTCGCGCCCGCAAACAACCCAATGGCGATCTGTCCCTGCGTTCCGCCCAACTGGTCGAAGGTCGAAGAGCCGAAGCCGATGGCGATGGAATTGATCGCGACGGCGCTTCACGAAGAGCCTATAGCCGTTGCGCGATCGACAGGTGCAGAAGCATTGCTGCCAACAGCTGTCGCGGATGTTCCGGTTGCGTCTGCATCGACGCCGCATTCCAGCCCGTCGTCAATCGTACCAATAACGCCGTCCGGCCCTGCTTCGGCATTACAGTCCGGTGTGGCATCTGCCCATGCAGGCGTTGCAACAATGGCAAGAGCAGTTGATGCGAGCAGCATTGCGCTCGACTTCAGAGATGAAGCGATCATTTTGCAGAACTTTCACTAAAGACGAGCGCCCCTTGGCCTGCCGGAAATTTTCCTAATCACCTGAATTTCAAACTTTGCAATACAAATTCACGGCATTTGCGAATGCGCTTGCACCCTCGCCATTGAGGGGCGATCGAAAGATGCTTTTTCCTCTCTCAATTGAAAAAAGAACACTTGGTGCGGCAATCCAGCGCTTCCCCTACAAAAAAGGGCGACCCGTAAAGGCCGCCCCTTTCCGTGATGAGTGGGCGGAGCAGCCTAGAAGCCGAACAGCACCGTTGCGCGTGAGCCGATGTCGCCATCGGCGGTGTTGCCGCTGATCCCGGCCGAAAGGTAGATATCCTCTGCAATCTGGCCGGTCAGGGAGCCTGCGATTGCCTGCTCACCGCGGTAATTGGCTACCGACATGGATAGGGAAACCGCCTTGCCTGGGGCAACGGCAGGCCCGCCCATCGCCATGGCCGCCGCGATGCCTCCGCTGGAACGTTCGTCCAGATCGCTCAGGCGGAAGTCCAGATCGGCGAAGCGGTTTTCCAGAGTGCCGACCCTGTTCGCAAGACCGCTGAATTGCGCATCGGTAACAGCGGCGATGTGATCGACCGAAGCCTCCACGGTGCGCAACTGGCTGTTGGTGGCCACCGTCTGACGGCCCAGCGTGCCGTTGCCATCGATTGTGACTACGTCGACGGGCCCTATCTGAGCGTCGGTAGAGCTGTCGATGTCGGCCACCACGACCGAGGATCCGGATCCGCCGAGCGTGACCTGGTTCGCTGCAGTGGATGCAGCGCCCACACCGATTGCGGTTGAATTGTTGAAACTGGCCGAAGCCGATTGTCCGATGGCGGTGGAATTGGTGCCACCAGCAATGGCGCTTTCGCCAACAGCGGTAGAGGCAGTCCCGCTTGCATTGGCCAGTCTACCTACGGCTGTGGCCCGGTTGAGACCGGCATTTGCCAACAGTCCGATTGCGGTTGCGCCATTCCCGATTGCCTTTGCCGAGTTACCGACAGCAGCGCTATTCTGGCCAACGCCTTCCGCCTGAAAGCCGAATGCAGCCGATGCGATTCCGCTGGCAATAGTGTTGGCTCCGTAGGCCGACGCGTTCTCGGCGGATGCGAAAGAGGACACGCCAACTGCAGTAGAAGCGATGCCGGTTGCATCCGCAGTATAGCCCAAAGCCGTACTGTCCGTCATCGAGGCAACGGCGCTTCTGCCGACCGCACTGGAACGAACGCCCGAGGCATTTGAAGATGCGCCGAGCGCAGTGCTTTCAGCCGCTGTCGCCGCGCTGAAATTGCCGAGCGCAACCGTGTTGGTTGACGACGCTTCGGTTTCCTCACCAATTGCAATGGCGTTTGTTCCTGTCGCTTCCGCAAGCTCGCCTATCGCAATCGAAGTCTGGTTCGTTCCCGAATTGGCGCGGTCTCCGATGGCTATTCCGGCCAGGCCCCCTGCAACGGCTTCAATGCCCAAGGCTATGGAATTTGTCCCCGAAGCAGTAGCATCCACTCCAAGAGCAGTTGATCCCACTCCGATGGCACTGGCGCCATGGCCGACGGCGCTTGCGTCCGTCTGATCTGCTATCGAAGCTCTACCGATCGCCATTGACTGATCGCCAGACGCTAGCGAAGTACTGCCGATTGCAAGGGAATTTATGCCTGTCGCGTCGGCTGAGAACCCAACCGCTGTCGCGTTTATATCAGCAACGGTCTGTCTTCCCAATGCAGTGGACGCACCGGACAATGTCGAGGACCCGCTGCCGCATTCCAGTCCGGCGCTTTCTTCGCAGGCCGCACCAACGCCCTGCGGCGCTTCGTCAGCAGCGCCATCGATGTCGCTCCGCCGGGTCGCCAATTGCTGCACGTGACTCAGAGCCAATTGTCCGCCGGGGATCGATCTGGAGATGTCGGCAACTGCGGCGTCTGGCGAGAGGGTTTCATCGCACGGTTCGAGCGCCGTATTGCTTGCTTCATCGGAGTTGCTTCCGGGCGCGAGGCATTCCGCATCCTCTACTGCTGCAGCAGGCTGTGCGCTGGTGGCAAAGGCGATGGCGGCGCTGGCTACGCCAATAAGAAATTGAGTACGCATAAAATTTTCCCTCTCGTGGACCATGATGATGGTTGCCCGAAAGGGGAGCCTGCGACCGCGGTTATGTTCTGACGACACCCCTCGGTTGCAGCGCGGCATGCGCCCAATATAAAGAAAGAGTCAAAGGTTATTCGTTGTACAAATCCGACATTTAACAGTTATATCCTTGAAATATTTAAAATAATAGTTTTTCAATTTGCTTTTTTCTCTTTCGTCTTAGGACCTTTTGTCCTTTTGGTGGCCGCCCTCTCGATATTCAAATACAAAAATCCGGGCGGACCACTGGTCCGCCCGGATGACTTTGCGATCGGTTGGGGGGGTTAGAACCCGAAGGCAAAGCCTGCCTGTGCAATGACTTCACCGTGGCCGCTATTGCCGGCAATGCCAGCGCCCAGCGCAAAGCTTTCGCTGACGCGGCCCGTAACAGATGCTGCGTAGCCTTGTTCGCCATTATAGGTGGCGACGTTGCCGCCGATCGTGAAGGTTTTACCCGGCATCGCAATCGCGCTGCCCAGAGCCGCTGCGGCTGCGATCCCTCCGCTCATGCGCTCGTCCAGATCGCCGAGCTGAAAATTGAGGTCCGACAGTCCGGCCTCGAGTGATCCGACCCGTCCCGACAGCGAATTGAATTGCGCGTCGCTGACAGCTGCGATGCGGTCCACTGACAATGCAACAGTTCGCACGGAACCGGAGGTCGCCACTGACTGACGGCCCAGTGTACCATTGGCATCCACCGTCACTGCATCAACAGGCCCGACCTGTGCGGCAGTGGAACTGTCGATGTCGGCGATGACAACCGAAGATCCGGCGCCTCCCAGCGCCACCTGATTCTTCGCAGTGGTTGCTGCGCCTTGTCCAATCGCAGTGGAGTTGTTGAACGAAGCAACTGCGCCTTGGCCCACAGCAGTCGCGCTGCCGCCGCTAGCAGTGGCCAATTCGCCAATGGCCGTGCTGGCATTGCCGCTAGCTGTACTCAACCTTCCTACAGAGGTTGCGCGCAGCGATGTGGCTTCCGCCTGAAACCCGAAAGCAGAAGATCCGTTGCCCAGCGCCTTGGCTGAAGCACCGAACGCCGAGGCATTCTGCGCTTCGGCAGAGGAAAAGCGGCCGAAGGCGGATGCATTCTGTGCAAGGGCTTGGGCCCGCTGACCGAAAGCAGACGCGTTCAAGGCGCCTACCGTCGCGCCCTGTCCAACCGCTGTTGCATTGATAGCCGATGCCGTACCCGAAGCGCCGAGGCCGGCGATAAAGCTTCCCGAAGCGGCAGCAGTTGCTCCTTGGCCGATGGCAATCGCATCATCGGTTGTCGAAACCGCTCTGATTCCTATGGCAATTGCGCGTGATGCATTAGCGTGCGCCATGCTACCAATTGCGATTGAATCATCACCGCTGGAAACAGCCGAAAAACCGAACGATGCCGCCCGGGCACCTGCCGCGGAAGCTGCGCGGCCCACGGCGGTGGCGTTATCACCGCCTGCGTCTGCAAGATACCCGACTGCTGTGGCGCCATTTCCCGCCGCATCCGACGAACTACCAAGTGCTACGGCATCATTACCGATAGCAGCAGCTAGAGCGCCCATTACCGTGGAATTGTCACCTGCTGCGGAACTTTGATAACCGAACGTTGAAGAAGACAGCCCTGATGCTTGCGACTGGAACCCTACTGCCGAGGCAAATTCCGCGCTCGCGACAGAGGATGCACCTATTGCAATGGTGCCATTCTGTGTGGCGCTGGCATTATTACCCATTGCCGTTGCATTATCGGCCGTCGCCTGACTGTCTGCCCCAAAGGCACTTGAGCCAGTTCCCGTCGCAGTCGCATTTGCACCGACTGCTGAAGAAGACTGCCCATTTACGGTCGAGTTGGAACCGACCGCAGTGGTAGAATCGCCCGTGGCCTCTGCTCCTTCGCCGAAGACCGTCGAGTTTTCCCCATCGCCTTCGCAAAGGAGTACGACATCAAGGCCTAACAGGTTTACCAGGGTACTATTGATATCGAGTACGCATTCCTGTGCCAGCGCTTCATCTGATGGTATATTAACCGCGCCGATAATTGCAGCTGCGGATAGTGTCGACATAATAACGCGTTTCATATTTATCCTCCCCAGGATTATTTTCCATTCTGGTAGGTTCTCTTATGAAAAGCATTGTTTGTAATGAAGTTTGTTGCTGTATAAGTAGTATTACTAAATACCAGATTGGTGAGTTGATATGGCATCAAACGAAACTAGAAATCTATAAAGCCTTTCCCCCCCCCGGCTGATTTTGCAATCCATCTGCGGGGCACTTTTTTTGGCAGAGGCGCGCCTGCGTTTTTTGTCCACGTCAAGCAACTTTACCGCGCGAACCAAAGCGTTTAGACAGGTCGCAACCCCGGGGAGCGTGCGCACGCTGAGAGGGGCGTTTCGCAGCGCCCGACCCGTTGAACCTGAACCGGCTAGCACCGGCGGAGGGAAGGGCGGCGACCATCACAGGACCGCCCCCGGCTTCCCCCTGCTCTTTGCTTGCACAAATAGGAGGAGATTGCGCCGTGGCCGAAACTGCCGACACTTCAGCATGGATTGCTCTGTTCCTCGGCCTGTACATTCTTGCTGCCGGTGTGGGCGAATTGCGCAGTTCCGGCACATGGACGCGGCTGCTTGATTCTTTCGAGCAGACCCCTGCCGTCGCTTTTCTATCCGGTGCATTCACTACGGCACTGGGCGCGGCAATCTATCTTGCGTCGCCGTGGCGCCCGGGTGATGTGATGAGCATGACCATCTCCGTCATCGGCGGACTGGCCGCCGTGAAGGGACTGGTCTTTATCGCTGCGCCTGACCGGATGGCCGGCCTGGGGCGCAAGCTGATGACACGCCATTCCGGCTCCATTGCAGGCATATCCGCCGTAGTGGGCGCTGGCTTCGTTATTACCGCAGTCTCGCGGCTCCAGAGCATCTGAAATTCACCTCAAGAGGATACCCATCATGGCCGACATCAATTCCCCACTCGAAATCGGCGTTACCACCGGGCCAATCCGCGGCAGCCGGAAAGTTCATATCGGCGCGCGCACTGGCAGCGGTGTGCGGGTTGCTATGCGCGAGATCGATCTGGAGGGAGGCGAGGATCCTGTGCGGGTCTACGACACCTCTGGCCCCTATACCGACCCGGCAGCCACCATCGATATTCAGGCGGGTCTGCCGCAGATGCGCCGCGAATGGATCATGGCGCGCGGGGATGTAGAGGAATACGATGCCCGGGCTATCAAGCCTGAAGATAATGGCCAACTCGGCCCTGATCGCAGCGGCGGTGTCCCTCCATTCCCTGTCAAACACCCGCGCCCCCTGCGGGCCAAGGCAGGTGCCAACGTCAGCCAGATGCACTACGCCCGCCAGGGCCTGATTACGCCCGAAATGGAATATGTGGCTGAGCGCGAGAACCTTGGCCGCGACATAATCCGTGGCAAGATTGCCGAGGGCGAAAGCTGGGGCGCGGAAATTCCCGAATTCGTCACGCCGGAATTTGTCCGCGACGAGCTGGCGCGGGGTCGCGTGATCATCCCCAACAACATCAACCATCCCGAAAGCGAGCCGATGGCGATCGGGCGCAATTTTCTGGTCAAGATCAACGCCAATATCGGCAACTCTGCTGTCGCATCCGATGTCGCCAGCGAAGTGGACAAAATGGTCTGGTCCATTCGCTGGGGTGCGGACACGGTTATGGATCTTTCCACGGGGCGCAACATCCACGATACCCGCGAATGGATCATTCGCAACAGCCCAGTGCCCATCGGCACCGTGCCGATTTATCAGGCGCTGGAGAAGGTCGGCGGCGTGGCCGAGGATCTGAATTGGGAAGTCTTCCGTGACACTCTGATCGAGCAGGCGGAGCAGGGTGTGGACTACTTCACCATCCATGCCGGCGTACGCCTGCCCTATGTTCCGATGGCGGCAAAGCGCGTCACAGGTATCGTGTCACGCGGCGGCAGCATCATGGCGAAATGGTGCCTGGCGCATCACAAGGAGAGCTTCCTCTACGAGCATTTCGACGACATCACCGAGATCATGAAAGCTTATGACATTGCCTATTCGCTGGGTGACGGCCTGCGCCCCGGCAGTATCGCCGATGCCAATGACGAGGCACAATTCAGTGAACTCTACACGCTGGGCGAACTGACCCATCGCGCTTGGAAGGATGATGTGCAGGTCATGATCGAAGGGCCGGGCCATGTGCCAATGCACAAGATCAAGGAGAACATGACCAAGCAGCTGGAGGTATGCGGCGAGGCGCCGTTCTACACTCTCGGCCCCCTGGTGACCGATATCGCGCCGGGGTATGACCATATTACTAGCGGCATCGGCGCTGCGCAGATCGGCTGGTACGGCACTGCGATGCTTTGCTACGTCACGCCCAAGGAACATCTGGGCCTGCCCGACCGCGACGACGTGAAAGTCGGTGTGGTGACCTACAAACTGGCGGCCCATGCCGCCGATCTGGCGAAGGGCCACCCGGCGGCACAGATGCGCGACGATGCCTTGTCGAAAGCGCGGTTCGAATTCCGCTGGCGCGACCAGTTCAACCTATCGCTGGACCCGGATACGGCTGAGGAGTTTCACGACCAGACCTTGCCCGCAGAAGGCGCGAAGACAGCCCATTTCTGCTCCATGTGCGGCCCGAAATTCTGCAGCATGAAGATTAGCCAGGAAGTGCGTGATTTTGCCAGCAAGCAGAACCAGTCGCCGGAAGGTTTCCTCGCGTCTGAAAAACTTGGCGCAGAAACCGCCGAGGCAAGCCGGAAAGCCGCCGAGGCGGGGATGAAGGAAATGAGCCAGCTTTATAAGGAGAAGGGCGAGAAGCTGTATCTCGCTGAAGAGGATGCCGACACGCTTATCACGCGTAGCGACGTATAGGCACCGTGTCAGCGGAAACGAAATCGGGGCCCGATACACCCGCCGCGCAGATCCTTGATCCGGAAGTGGAACGCCGCGAACGCCGCCGTCTGCCGCTGATCGGGTTGGGGCTGTCGGTGGTCTATGTAGCAGGCGTGGCGGTGTATCTGATCGTGCAGGGGCAAAACCCTGCCGATCTGCGGCTGAATGAGCTGGGTGACTTCATGGGCGGCCTATCCAGTCCACTCGCTTTTCTGTGGCTGGTCCTCGGCTTCTTCCAGCAAAGCCGCGAAATCAGGCTTTCGAACAAGGCACTCCACCTGCAGGCGCAAGAAATGCGCCGGGGTGTGGAGGAGCATCGGCGCTTGGCTGGCGGTACAAACGATGAAGAGAGGTAGGAGTGTTTAGCGAAAGCGTGTGGACAGAAATTTGCTGGTTAGAAGTACGCTTTTCCTCTAGCTGATCCAGCCATTCGCCGCGGCGAGACACAAACTACCGATAAAGGCAAAGCCGCCTGAGAAAAGCATCCGGTCCCTGAAATTCAGGTCCAGAATATGGTCGGGGTTCGCGGGTTTGTGATACAAATTGACCGCTTCGCCCAATTTATAGGGTTTTGACCGGCCGCTGCCACCTTTCGCGCGGTGTAGTTTCCCGCCCGCGTCGAACTCAATCTTGGGAAAATAGACCGTATGGCGGGTGGGTCCGCCAGTTGTCTGGGCCTTTGACCATTCCGCGTTGTTGCCGACAACCACTCCGCGAGCTTGCGACCAGTTGCGGACTATCCATGCGAAATGCACGATACTGCCCCAGCCGACGAGGCTGAGGAAAATGCCGGCAATCCATGCGATCATTGTTTCGGTCATGCCGGCACAATAACTTGCTGTCGCTTAAGCCCCGTTAAGACGGGCGGGTCTTTTCGCCGGCAATTCGAACCGTAATACAGCACGGCTGCGCAGTGGCCTGTTCGATATCTGTCTCTTATACACATCTGACGCTGCCGACGATCTACTCTGTGTAGA
>CAJXSN010000018.1 GCA_913060895.1 uncultured Sphingomonadaceae bacterium | reverse complement strand
AAAGTGCTTTACAACCCGAAAGCCTTCTTCACACACGCGGCATGGCTGGATCAGGCTTGCGCCCATTGTCCAATATTCCCCACTGCTGCCTCCCGTAGGAGTCTGGGCCGTGTCTCAGTCCCAGTGTGGCTGATCATCCTCTCAGACCAGCTATAGATCGTCGCCTTGGTAGGCCATTACCCCACCAACAAGCTAATCTAACGCGGGCCCATCTAAAGGCGATAAATCTTTGGTCCGAAGACATTATCCGGTATTAGCAGTCATTTCTAACTGTTATTCCGAACCTAAAGGCAGGTTCCCACGCGTTACGCACCCGTGCGCCACTCACTCCGAAGAGTTCGTTCGACTTGCATGTGTTAGGCATGCCGCCAGCGTTCGTTCTGAGCCAGGATCAAACTCTCAAGTTTGTGTCACATACTAAACAAGCACGGGGATAACCCCGTTAACCTGCTTGGCATGAGCTTCAAGGAGCCGATACCTGCACTGTCAAACGTAATGGATACGAATGAACATGCATCATCAGGGCCAGACGTGGTGTCCAGCCAAGATGTGGCGTCGGCTTAATTTAACCGGTATTCGGAGCCTTAAAATCCCCGAACCGGGCGCCGTCGCCCACATGTCCCTTCATCAAATACTAACAATGTCAAAGAGCCCACCAGACACAAATGGCGGACAGCAATGGTTTCCCCGATTTACACCGGGGGACCGGCTATCCGTTTATGTTGGCGACCGGTCGGTGAGAGGCCGTTGAAGCGTCCTCGTTGCGTCCGGTGAGAGGTCATATATGCGGGGGTCTGATTCGCGTCAACAACTGTTTTGCAATAATCTTACAAAAATCTGCTGACCCGCCCAAAACCACCGCATGATGATCCTGCTGCCCCACCGATATGGGGGCACGCCACGCGATAACAAGGCCCCGGTAACCTTTGCATCCCGCAGGTTCCCGCCGCTGACTGCAAATCCTTCACCTTTTCATACTAACGCATCCGCATTGTGACTGCCGCCCTGCCCCCTACCGATTCATCCAATCCGGGTTTCACCACCCGTGTGCGGTCGGCTGTCGCGTGGCGCTGGGGCAGCCAGCTGCTTGCGCAGATCATAACATGGACCTCCACCCTGATGGTCGTGCGTCTGCTGGAACCGGGCGATTACGGCCTGTTTGCAATGACGCAGGTGGTGATCGTGGCGCTGAACTTCCTCAACGGGCACAGCTTCGCCACGTCCCTTATTCAGGCAGACACTGTGGACGAGCGGCGAATCGGGCAGGTGTTCGCCATGCTGCTGATGCTGAATGGTGCGCTTGCCACGGGGCAGCTGCTGATGGCGCCTATCGCGGCAGACTATTACAACCAGCCGGAAGTCGCCTCCATGCTGCGGGTCCAGGCGCTCATCTTTCTCACCACCCCCTTTATAGCGATGCCCACCGCGCTGCTTTCGCGGCGACTGGAATTTCGCAGTCAGGGCCTGGCCAATATGGTGGGCGCCATCACTGCCGCGCTGACAGCGCTGGGGCTGGCGTGGTTCGATTACGGTGTGTGGGCGCTGGTCTATGCCCCCATCGTCGGCTTTGCATCGCGGGCCATGATGCTGACGTATGCAGCGCGGCTGCTGGTGTGGCCGGTGTTCGATATGCGCGGGGCAGGCGATCTGATCGGTTTTGGCGGCGCGCTGACGATTTGCCAGCTGTTCTGGATCATCCAGAGCCAGAGCGACATCTTCATCGCCGGCCGCCATTTCGATCTGCACGATCTGGGCCTGTATTCAGAAGCGCTGTTCCTGACGCTGATCGTGACCGGCAGATTTCTGCCGCCGATCAACGAGGTCGCCTATCCCGCCTATGCCGAGGTGCATAAGGCCGGACGCTCTATCGCGCCCTATTTCGTGACCACCCTGCGCACCGTCCTGCTGGTGACCGCGCCTGTATATATAGGTCTGGCGCTGACGGCGGATGAAGCGGTGTACACTCTGTTCGGGCCGAAATGGACAGAGATGGCGCCGATCGTCGCCGGGCTTTCGCTCGCAATGCCCCTGATGGCGCTGCAAATCGTGTGCAGCCCGGCAACCAATGCAATGGGCAGGCCGTCCGCGTATCTGACCACCAACGGGTTTGGCGCAGTAGTCTTCCCGGTGCTGTTCCTGATTGCGGTGAATGCCGGGCCGATGGGGCTGGTCCATGCATGGTGGGTCGGCGCACCGGCCCTGTTGCTGGTGACACTGGCCATGACCTTGCCCAAGGTCGGGGTGCGGTGGTCACAGCTTCTTGTCGCACTCGGCCCCTGCCTGCTGGCGACACTGGCGATGGCACTGATGGTTTTGTGGATTCGCCCCGCCCTGCCCGACTGGCCGCCGCCTGTTACCCTGATCGTGATCGGGGCGCTGGGGGCAGCCACCTATGCCGGGGTGCTGCTGATTATTGCGCGCCCCGCCCTGCGCGAGATCCGCGCCTTTATCCTGCACCGCGATCTGGAACCTGCGTAATATGAGGCTGCCTTCCCTCACCAGACCGCAGACCTTCATGGCGGCGGCGGGCGTGATCGCCCTGCTGTCTTTCATCGAGCTGCTGCTGGCGAATCGCAAGTTCGGCCTGTTCACTGGCGGCTTCGGCCAGTCCCGCGCGGTCGATGCGCCGGCAGAGATTGCGCTGTTCGCCATAGGGTATGTCTGCGCGCAGGCCTTTATCGGCATAATCGCGTGGGCCCTGATCGCGCGGCTCAACCGCAGCGGGTCAAACCGGCACCTGCTGTTCCACTTCATATTTGCCTTTGGCGGGATCTTCGCCGGGATAATGGCCCTGCGCTATCAACTCGCCAGCTATTTCAGCGATGCGATGAGCTTTGGTCTGCTGAAGCAATTGGGCGGTGGCAGTCTGGGTGATGCCATATTGTATGGTCTCAACGAAATTACGCTGGGTGTCGGCGCGCTGCTCTTAATCGTACTGGCGTACTGGCTGGTCTGGCGGTGGGTGCGCCGTCATCCCGGGGAACAAACGGATTCGCGCACCAAGCCTTCGCGCGCAGGCTGGAAGACGATGGGCGTAGCGGCGCTGTCGCTGGCCATCGCACTGTTTATCATTCCGCGTTCGGGCGGGGACGCAGCCTTCGGCCTCAACCGCACCCAGGTCTGGAGCGCCGGGGGAACCGCTCTCGATACCGCGACCGATTTTGACCGCGACGGCTACGGCCTTGCCGCAATCATCCATGACGATCACCCCTTCGATGCAGCCCGCCACCCACTGGCGCTGGATATTCCGGGCAATGGCGTGGACGAGGATGGCTTTGGCGGGGATTTGAAACTGGTGCCTGTGCCAGAGCAGCCCGGCGCCGCTTCTATTAAGGGAGAGCGGCCCAATCTGGTGATCGTCGTGATGGAAAGCACACGCGGCGATGTTCTGGGCAAACGGGTAAATGGCAGGGAAGTCGCCCCCCATCTCAATGTGCTGGCGGCCGGCGGCAGCGCCGCGTCATCCATCTTCAGCCATGTTGGCTTTACGACCGAATCGCTCAAATCGCTTTTCTCCGGATCGCTGCTGCCGCAGCCGGGCAGCCCGTCGCTGTTCCGCGATCTGGACGAAAGCGGTTATCGCATTGGCGTCTTCTCGGGTCAGCCAGAGGATTTCGGAGGAATTTCGGAAACCGTCGGGATGCGCGATGCCGCCGATATCTATGTCGATGCAGAAAGCCTGAAGGAAAAACGCGCGTTCAGTTTCGCTGCGCAGGGGTCTTTGCTGGTGGCGGAGAATCACCTGCTGGCCGCATTCGACGAAAGTTTCGGCACGGCTGATGACTGGCAAAGGCCGGTTTTCGCCTATTTCAACTTTCAAACTCCGCACTTCCCTTATGCGCATGACGAAATGCCCAATCTGATCGAGGACAATCCGATCGTGCGCAGCGCGATCTCGGCCAAGAACGCGGATCACGTCCGGCGCAGCTATTGGAATGCAGTTGCGGCGGCGGATTACTGGCTTGGCGAGTTGATCGACCGGCTGAAGGCGCGCGGCGAGTGGGACAATACGCTGCTGGTGGTGACGGGGGATCACGGGGAGGAATTGTTCGATGATGGATTTCTGGGCCACGGTCACCGTATCGGCAAAGCCCAGAACGAAACCTTTCTGGTTGTGAACCGCCCCGGCGTCGCCCCGGCGGGCCCGCTCGGCCTGTCCGATCTGCGCGGGATCATCCTGTCGGCAATGGCCGGGGAAAAGCCTGTCCAGCCGGACTTGCCCCCCTTCCTGCAAATCGGGCCGCTGGATGAACCGACCGCCATCGGCCTGGCAGCAGACGATGGCACAATCGTCAGCATCCGGCTCGACACCCATGCCGTGTGCTTCCAGCCCCAGAACCGCTGCACCCCCTACGACCAGCTATCGGGCGATGATCTTGCGCGGGCCGATGCCGTCGTTGCCCGCTGGGGATCGGAACGCTGGGCCCGGCGCGCTGCTCGCTAAAACGCGCGCAGGATAGGATAGCCCTGCGTCCATATTGGCCCTGTCTTCCCTGCCATGCTAATCTGCTAGCGGGGTAGATACGGGAGAGACATATGACGTGCTTTCAACGCATTGTATCGGGGATCGCCGCAAGTTCAGCCGCCGCCGGAGCCATGCTCTCGCCCATTGCCGCGCAAGCCGCGCAGAGCACGGCGCAGACCATCCGCTCTCTGGAGCAGCGGATCAATGCAATCGAGGGGGATATCCTCGCGATCACCCGCGACAGACATCACCGTATGACGGTGCCGGTACAGATCTCCGGCGAAGGTCCGTTCGATTTCATGGTCGATACCGGAGCCCAGGCAACCGTCGTCACTCCGAAACTGTCCGAGCGTTTTGCCATGACGCCCACCGGCACGGCCACACTGGTTGGCATGAGCAGCAAAGCTCAGGTGACGATGGTCGATTTCGATGGCCTGCAATTCGCCGGTCGCCAGCTAGACAATTTGCGCTCCCCCCTGCTGTTGGAGCGGAACATTGGGGCGGACGGCATTCTGGGGCTGGATTCGCTGCAGGGCCTTCGCGTCATGATCGACTTTCGCGACCGGACGATGACGGTGGGTGATGCCTTTGAAGACGACAGTAGCGACGGCTTTGAAATCGTGGTGCGCGCACGGCGCAAGCTGGGGCAGATGATTATTACCCACGCAGAAGTCGACGGGGTAAAAACCGCGATCATCATCGACACCGGCGCGCAAGGGTCTGTCGGCAACATGGCGCTGCAACGCCGGATGCGAGGCCGCACCTCCGGCCAAACGATCGCTACCGATGTGAACGGCGTCACAACGTCCAGCGATCTGTTCACCGCGAGGCAGGTGATGATTTCAGGCTTGGCCCTTTCGCGCGTGCCGGTATCCTTTGCCGACGGGCCTGCCTTTGCCGCGCTGGGTCTGGATAAACGTCCGGCACTCATTCTGGGCATGCAGAGTTTGCGCAGCTTCGACCGGGTGGCGATTGATTTTGCCAGCCGCCAAATTCTGTTCGATTTGCCGGTCGGTACCCGCAAGCGCACACGCGGCAGGCGGCCGATTGCTGCGGGTTCGCAGCGCGGTAATCTGTAAAGGTCTGCCGCACGCGATACTCCTTTATCCGCGGACGAAGGTCATGCGTGTGTAGTTATAGGGCTTCCAGCCGCCTTGCTGTCGGCACCTGCGTGCACCACATAGGCTGCCGTGCCACCCGATACCGCCATGCCCGAACAACGCCCGCCCGCCGATAGCTGGGGGACGATACGCCGCTTCCTCCCCTATTTGTGGCCAAAGGACCGGCCCGATCTGAAGGCGCGCATCATCGGCGCACTGCTGATCGTGCTGATGGCCAAGGCCGTCGTGCTGACCATGCCGCTGGCGATGAAAGAGGCCATCGACGCAATGACCGGCGCCAACGATGGCGCGGATTTCGGAGGGCGTGAAACGGTTCTGTGGGTCGCGCTGGGTTTCGTGCTTGCCTATGCGGGTGCGCGCTTCACCTCCGTCGGTTTCGACAATTTGCGCAATGTGGTGTTCGAAAGGGTCGGGCAGGATGCCACCCGCGCACTGGCCGAAGACGTATTTTCCCGCCTCCACCGCCTGTCGCTCCGCTTCCACCTTTCGCGCCGCACAGGCGAGGTGACAAAGACGATCGAGCGCGGGACGAAGACCATCGATTCGATGCTCTATTTCCTGCTGTTCAACATCGCCCCCACCCTGATCGAGCTGACGGCGGTGGCGATCATTTTCTACACTTTGTTCGGATGGGAACTGGTGGCGGCTACTGCCTTCACCGTCATTCTGTATATCGCGATCACCCGCTGGATCACCGAATGGCGGGTGCAATTGCGCGCAGAGATGAACCAGCTGGACGGAACCGCCCTTTCCCGCGCCGTAGACTCGCTGCTGAACTACGAGACGGTCAAGTATTTCGGGGCCGAGAAACGCGAACAGGACCGCTACGCCTCCGCCACTACCGATTATCAGCAGGCTGCAATTAAAAGCGAAAACTCGCTCGGGCTGCTGAACATCGTCCAGTCGCTGATTACCAATGCTTTGATGGCGGGGGCAATGGCCTTTGCCGTGTGGGAATGGAGCAAAGGCCGTCTGACTGTCGGCGATCTGACTGCGATCAATATGTATTTGATGCAGCTGTTCCGCCCGCTCGACATGCTCGGCTGGGTCTATCGCAGCATACGCCAAGGGCTGGTCGATATGGCGGAGATGTTCCGTCTGATCGACACGGAGGTCGAGGTACAGGATGCGCCCGGCGCCCCGGCCCTGATCGCTCAGCCGCCTACCGTCGTGTTCGACAATGTGGTGTTCGGTTACGATCCGGAACGGACGATTCTTCACGGTCTCAGCTTTGAGGTGCCCGCCGGTTCACGCACCGCAATCGTCGGACCATCGGGTGCAGGCAAATCGACCATCGGGCGCTTGCTCTTCCGGTTCTACGATCCACAACAGGGCCGCATCCTGATTGCAGGGCAAGATATCGCCGAGGTTCAACAGGCTTCCTTGCGCGCGGCCATCGGCATCGTCCCGCAGGACAGCGTGCTGTTCAACGAAAGCATCGGCTATAACATCGGCTATGGACGCGGGGACGCAAGCGAGGCTGAAGTGCTGGCAGCTGCACGCGATGCCGCAATCCTGCCTTTTATCGAGACCCTGCCCGAGGGCTTTGACACTCAAGTCGGCGAGCGCGGCCTGAAGCTTTCTGGCGGAGAAAAGCAGCGCGTCGCGATTGCCCGCACCCTGCTGAAAGATCCGCCAATCCTGTTGTTCGACGAGGCGACCAGCGCGCTCGATTCGCGTACCGAACAAGCCATATTGGCAACGCTGGACCGGGTGGCTCAGGATCGCACGGCGCTGGCCATTGCCCACCGCCTGTCCACGATTGCCGATGCAGATGACATTCTGGTCCTCAACGAAGGGCGGCTGGAGGAACGCGGGACACACTCACAACTGCTGCGCCGTGACGGCCTTTACGCAGAAATGTGGGCGCGCCAACAGACCGAGGATCAACCGCAGGACGTGGCCGCCCAATAGGGCGAGAAAAAGCGAGCGCTTGTGCTGCATTGCAGCAAAGACTAGGGCGCGCTTTCATCGTATTCTTGTCGTTCCTCTTTGGCGGAATGGCCTAAGCAAAAACTTCAGGCACTTTATCATGACCGCAATCGCTGCGACCAATGCGTCGTTCAAGCAGGACTGGTTCGGCAATATCCGCAAGGATATACTCGCCGGTATCGTCGTATCGCTGGCGCTGATTCCGGAGGCTATCGGCTTCAGTATCATCGCAGGCGTCGATCCGCGTGTGGGACTGTATGCCTCCATCGCGATTGCTATGGTCATCGCCTTTACCGGTGGCCGTCCGGGCATGATCAGCGCTGCTACGGCAGCGGTAGCCGTAGTGGTGGTCCCACTGGTGCGCGATTACGGTGTCGAATACCTGTTCGCCGCGACTGTTCTGATGGGCATTTTCCAGGGAATCGCGGCATTACTGCGGCTCGACCTGCTGATGCAGTTCGTCAGCCGCAGTGTCATCACCGGCTTCGTCAATGCGCTCGCCATCCTCATTTTTATGGCGCAGCTACCGCAGTTGATGCCCGGTAATGAGGGTGTCAGCATGCTGACCTATGCGATGGTCGCAGGCGCACTGGCGATTATCTACCTGCTGCCGAAACTCACCACTGCCATACCCAGCCCCTTGGTTGCGATCATCGTGCTGACCGGGCTGACAATCTGGCTCGGCGCACCAGTCAACACTGTGGCAGACATGGGCGAGTTGCCGGAGGGTCTGCCTTACTTCATCATTCCCGACGTTCCACTGACACTGGAAACGCTGCAGATCATCCTGCCCTATTCACTGACGATGGCGGCTGTCGGCCTGCTTGAATCGCTGCTGACCGCACAAATTGTCGATGACATGACGCATACGGGCAGCAACAAGCAGCGCGAAAGCTGGGGCCAGGGCGTTGCGAATGTTGTCGCAGCATTCTTTGGCGGCATGGGCGGCTGTGCGATGATCGGTCAGTCGGTCATCAACGTGACAAGCGGTGGGCGCGGGAGGCTTTCCAGTTTCACCGCCGGCTTCACCCTTCTGGTGCTGTTGTGGCTGCTAGGCCCGATTGTGGGACAGGTGCCAATGCCGGCGCTGGTCGCCGTAATGATCATGGTCAGCATCGGGACATTCAGCTGGAATTCGATCCCCAACCTGCGCGTCCATCCGTGGCAGAGCAGCGTGGTCATGCTGGCAACGGTTATCGTCGTGGTTGCTACTCATAATCTGGCACTGGGCGTGCTGGTCGGCGTTTTGTTGTCGGGGATATTCTTTACCGGCAAGGTAAGCAGCATGTTCGGTGTGGTGCGCACACGCGAAGCCGATACGGCGACCTATATCGTCACCGGCCAGATCTTCTTTGCCAGCGTAGACCGGTTCAGCGAATCCTTTGGCCGCGAAAGCGCTCGCCCCGATCCGGCAGACCACGTCATCATCGACGTTACCCGCGCGCATTTCTGGGATATCACTGGCGTCGGTATGCTCGATAAGGTTGTCGAGCGGATGCGCCGCAATGGCCGCAGCGTTCAGGTAATCGGGCTGAACGAGGCCAGTGCCGATCTGATCGACAAGTTCGCGTTAACAGACAAAACGGGCGTGGAAATCGGGCTAGCGCCCCACCCTTAGGCAGGCACTGGCTGATCAGCGCCCTGACTGCGTCGACGGCGGGTCTGGAATGCAAAACGGGCTGCCTTTCCGACGTCTTTCTGAAACGATGAATTGACCACACCACCTACCAGCGAACCGACAATCGGGACGATCATGCCTGCGCGCTTGCGAAAGCTTGCAAATGCGACAGCGCGGGAAACCCGCTCTACCGCCTGATCGATAATTGGCGTGATTGTTTCATGGTCCGCTTCAATCAGGGTGCCATCAGGGCCGATTGCATTTTCGAGGTCGGCAATCCGCTGTGTACGTAAATCAGGATCGTCCAGGGCTGCCAATTCGAGTATCTGGAGGCGGAACAGTTTTTCGTTTGCTCCGGCACCTTCAAATCCGAACGCACGGCCCGTGTCGCGTATTGTCCGCAATGCGATCGCAATAGTGGCCGGGATATCCGCGCTCATCGACACGGCACCGCCAAGGCCCGCCGCTGCGCCCGTACTGGCACTGATAGATTGAGCTGTGCGGGAAACAGTTTTGGCAGCGCGATTTGCTGCTTCGATGTCATAAACATCGTGATCGAAACGAACCAGTTGCGCCGCACCGACCGTCCGGTCGAGACCTTTAAGAACCGCCTCTACAAGTGATTTGGGAACCACCGCAGATAAAGCCTTGCCAAATGGATGGGTCAGCCTTTCAATTCCGCGCCCGAGGCGTGATGGCTTGGATGTGCGAAACTGCTGCTGCTCATGATCGATGTTCATGAAATACCAATGTATTATCGCAGCAACAGTTCCGCTGGAAACAGCTTTCTTGATGCTAAAGAATATACTTCGACAGATCTGTATCCGCAGCCAGATCGGTCAGTCGCTCACGCACATAGGCCGCATCAATGGTAATCGTCTCACCCGCATGGTTCTCTGCGTCGAAGCTGATATCTTCCAGCAAACGCTCCATCACGGTTTGGAGGCGGCGGGCGCCGATATTTTCGACGCCTTCATTTACCTGAGCCGCAATTTTCGCCACTTCGCGCACCGCGTCTTCGGTGATGTCGAGTGTCACATCTTCGGTGCCGATCAACGCTTTGTACTGGGTCACCAGATTGGCGCGGGTTTCGCTCAGGATCGCGACGAAGTCCTCTTCGGTCAGTGCGCGCAGTTCCACCCGAATCGGCAGGCGGCCCTGCAATTCGGGCAGCATATCGCTGGGCTTGGCCACGTGGAACGCGCCGCTGGCGATGAACAGCACATGGTCCGTTTTCATCGGGCCGTGCTTGGTGGAAACCGTGGTACCTTCGATCAGCGGCAGCAGATCGCGCTGCACGCCTTCACGGGACACACTGCCGCCGCGCACATCGCTGACGGCAATCTTGTCGATTTCGTCGAGGAAGACGATGCCATTGGTTTCGGCATTCTCCAGCGCGACACGGGCCACGTCGTCCTGATCCATGCGCTTCTCGGCTTCTTCATCGACCAGCCGGTCCCACGCTTCGGGCACCTTCATCTTGCGGCGCTTGGATGCACCCTTGCCCATCGCCTTGCCGAACATCTCGCCCAGATCGATCATGCCAACATTGCCGCCCATGCCCGGCATATCCATCGGCATGGAAGGTGTTTCCTTCACTTCGATTTCGACTTCGGTGTCGTTCATCGAATTGTCTGTAATACGTCTGCGGAAGCTCTCGCGGGTCGCTTCGCTGGCATTGTCGCCCACGATAGCATCCAGCAGCCGGTCCATCGCTGCCTCGCTGGCAGCTTCGCGCACAGCTTCACGCCGGCTGTCCTTTTCCAATCGGATCGCGTCTTCCACCAGATCGCGAGCAATCTGTTCGACGTCGCGGCCGACATAGCCGACCTCCGTAAACTTGGTCGCCTCGATCTTCACGAACGGGGCATCGGCCAGCTTCGCCAGACGGCGGCTGATTTCGGTTTTGCCGCAACCGGTGGGGCCGATCATCAGGATGTTCTTGGGCGTAACCTCGTCGCGCAATTCCTCGCCGAGGCGTTGCCGCCGCCATCGATTGCGCAGCGCCACCGCGACGGCTCGCTTGGCATCCTTCTGCCCGATAATGTGCTCGTCCAGCGCGGCGACAATCGCCTTGGGAGTAAGTGATTCTGTCATGGAATTTCCGAAATGAAGGGGTTTAAACTGTTTCCAGCGTCACCTGGTCATTGGTAAAGACGCAAACATCCGCCGCCACGGCCATTGCCTTGCGCGCGATTTTTTCCGGATCGTCTTCATAATCCGACAATGCACGGGCCGCTGCGAGGGCATAATTACCACCCGAACCAATAGCCGCGATGCCGCCTTCCGGCTCCAGCACGTCGCCATTGCCGGTCAGCACCAACAGCGTGTCTTTATCGGCCACAATCATCAACGCTTCCAGATTGCGAAGATATTTGTCGGTCCGCCAATCCTTGGCGAGTTCCACAGCGGCCCGCATCAGCTGGCCATTATACTGGTCCAGCTTGCGCTCCAGCCGTTCGAACAGAGTGAAGGCATCGGCGGTTGCGCCTGCGAATCCGGCGACGACCTTTCCTTCGCCCCCGTCCTTGGCGCCAATCCGGCGCACTTTACGGGCGTTCGGCTTCATAACCGTATTGCCCATGGAAACCTGACCATCACCTGCGACGACGATTTTATCGCCGCGCTTCACGCCGATGATGGTGGTGCCGTGCCACGGGGTGAGGCCATGGCTGTCGTTGGAATTGCTCATGCGCCAGATATGGGACGCAGCGCGGCGGTATCAAGCGAACCGATACGGAATTAGCCGCCCGGAGCACCCGCCGCATTGACAGTGCCGATATTGCCGAACAGGTCCTCGAGGAAACTGCGTTCGCGGCCCAGCGTCGGTGTTTCATTACCATCGGGCGTCAGGTAAACCACCTGCTCCATACCAGTTGTGCCGGTGGATACTACATTGCCCGCGCCGTCAAATTGCACAGCAAACACAGCATGCTGCTGGATCCGCGGCCGTACGAAAGGCTTACGCCCGGTCGTGCTGGACACATAATACCACGTGGGCGCGCCATACTGGCTTTCGAAGCTGGGACGTCCCAGAGTTTCTTCAACAGAGCGACGGTTATCCAGGCCAGGCTGGATCGCACTGGTCAGTTGATCATTGGGTATATAACCCGCACCTTCCGTGATGGAGGTGCAGCCTGCCGTGCCAATGGCCATCAGGCCAAGCGCCGTTGCCAGAAGCCGTGGTCTAAGACCCTTGCGAAGGTTCATCACGCTATCGATCCTTGCCAATCCGTACGTCAGTCAATGCCATCCCCGGCCCGTCTTTAAGCGGGCAGCCGGTCGGCCTATATGGTGTTAAGCCCGCCTTACGGGTGCATCGCGCCGCTGGCAATGTATGCCGGTATCGCAATCACCTTAGTAGACTGCCAAACCCTGCTGCCTTTGCATTGAATTGCCGATGAACGGCCTGCAAAACTTACCTTTCAATGGAGCAATGCTGCCTCATGTCCTTCTTCTCCAAACTGTTTTCCCGCGCGCCCGATCCGAAAGAGGAAATCCGCCCACTTTGGCACCGGCTTGTGCGCCTTGCGCGCGATCCGGCATGGTATGCGGAATGCAAGGTGGCTGATACGCTGGAAGGCCGCTTCGACGTGCTGAGCACGATGGTGGCACTGGCTATGCTGCGGTTCGAACAGGACCCTGACACCATTCCGTCCAGTGCAAGGCTGACCGAATTATTTGTCGAAGATATGGAAGGTCAATTGCGCGAGGCAGGCATTGGCGATCCCACGGTGGGCAAGAAAGTAGGCAATCTGGTCAGTGCCCTCGGCGGTCGCACTGGCGCGCTGCGCGAAGGGCTGCGTGATGGCGATACAGCCTTGGCCGCAGCGATGGACCGCAATATTACATTCAACGAAGGTGGCTCGGCAGAATGCGTGGCAGTGAAGGTCCGTAGACTTTCAATCGTGATGAACGGGATGCCCTATCACCACTTGCTGGATGCGGAGCTGCAATTATGACTGACAGGAAGCACCCGGAACCAGAACTTTCGAGGCCTATCCAGTTACGCCATATCGACGCCCGACCCGTCTTGGTGAAACCTGCAGAAGCAGAGCGCAAAGCCCTGGCCACGCGCTTCGGCATACCGTCGATACCTGCGCTGATTGCCGAAATAGCATTGCACCGCGACGGCGATAAGGTCCGCGCACTGGGCACCATGCAGGCTGATATTGTCCAGAGCTGCGCCGTGTCGGGAGAAGATTTTCCGGTCCCCATTTCTGAGGACATCACGCTGGTGTTCGTGCCAGCGAGCAAAGCCAGCCCCGCCGATGATGACCAACCGATAGAAATCGAGCTGGAGCGCGAGGAACTGGACGAGATCGAGTATGAAGGCGACACAATCGATATCGGCGAAGCTGTCGCGCAGACCCTGTCGCTGGCTATCGATCCCTACGCCGAGGGGCCGAAGGCCGATGCCGTGCGCAAAAAAGCCGGCCTGATCGAGGAAGGCTCGCGAGGGCCGCTGGCCCATATGCTGGAGGCCCTGAAAAAGGACTGAGCGGCCTTGCGTGGTACGCGGGCCGCTCAATAAACCTTCTGCCGATTGTATCCTGCATCAGAACGGGATGTCGTCATCCAGATCGTCGTAGTTGGAGCCGCCACCGGAACCACCACCACTGGAACCGCCGTTTCCTCCGCCGCCCTGATTCCAGCCACCGCCACCTTGGCCACCGCCATAATTGCCGCCACCGCCAGACCCGCCGCCGTAGCCTCCGCCTCCGCCTCCGCCGCCACCTTGGCCACCGGCTCCGTCGAGCATCGTCAGCGTGCCATTAAAGCCGCGCAGGACGATTTCGGTCGAATAGCGGTCATTACCCTGCTGATCCTGCCATTTGCGAGTCTGCAGCTGGCCTTCGACAAAGACCTTGCTGCCCTTTTTCAAGAAGCGCTCGGCAACGTTGACTAGACCTTCGGAGAAAATCGCTACCGTGTGCCACTCGGTGCGTTCCTGACGTTCACCGGTGTTTTTGTCTTTCCAATTCTCGGACGTGGCGATGCGCAGGTTGCAGACCTTGCCACCGTTGGAGAAACTGCGGACTTCCGGGTCGGCACCCAGATTTCCGATGATCATTACCTTGTTGAGTGACCCGGCCATGTAAAATTCCTAGCTACAACCCCAGAGCGAGGGCGCTCCAGTAGGTGATTCCCGCGAACACATACGCGAGCGCGAACAGATAGCCCAACATGAAGAGCGGCCATTTCCACCCATTAGTTTCGCGCCGGGCCACAGCGATAGTGCTGAGACATTGCGGGGCGAAGACAAACCACGCCAGAAAAGCCAGTGCGGTTGGCAGGCTCCAGCGCGCGGCAATCTGATCGCGCAGGGCGGCTTCCGTCTCTTCCTCGCCGTCCGCTTCGACTGCATAAGTGGTCGCCAGACTGGAGACAGCTACTTCGCGCGCGGCCATCGCGGGGATCAGGGCCAAAGTCATTTCGCGGTTAAAGCCGACCGGCTCGAACACCGGTTGCAATCCGGTGGCGAGCTGTCCAGCGAAGCTGGCGTCCAGCTGACTTTCGCCCGGCTCAGCCTTAGGGAACGTCAGCAGCAGCCATAGAATTACCGTGGCAGCAAAGATGATGGTACCAGCACGGCGCAGGAAGACCCATGCCCGCTGCCACAGGCCGATCAACAGATCCTTTAGCGCTGGCCACTGATAACGCGGCAGCTCCATAATGAAGCCCGATGCCTGACCCTGCGTAACCGTACGCCGTAACACCAAGGCTACGAACATCGCCCCGACAATACCGGCAATATAGAGCGCAAACAGCACCAGCCCCTGCAGACCGATGCCTAGGCCGACGGTAGTGGTAGGAATAACGGCGGCGATGATGACAGCATAGACCGGCAGGCGGGCAGAACATGTCATCAGCGGAGCGATCAGAATGGTGGTCAGCCGGTCCTTCGGATCGGCAATGCTGCGGGTCGCCATAATGCCGGGAATGGCGCAGGCGAAGCTGGACAGAAGCGGGATAAAACTACGGCCTGACAGGCCCACGCCAGCCATGAGCCGGTCCATCAGGAAGGCCGCGCGGGCCATATATCCGGTTGCTTCCATCACGAGGATAAAGGCGAACAGGATGACAATCTGCGGCAGAAATACGACGACAGAGCCGACACCCGCAATTACACCCTCGGTCAACAGGTCGCGGAAGAACCCTTCAGGCATGATCGCCGTGACCCATCCGGCAAGGATTTCAGTCCCTCCTTCGATCAGCCCGATAAAAGGATCCGCCCAAGCGAACACCGCCTGAAAAACCACGAAGAGCAATCCAAACAGGATGATCGGGCCAAGCCATGGATGCAGCAGCAGCCCGTCCAGGCCGGAGCGGACACGGTGGCCCGGGGTGCGAGAGACAATCGCCCCTTTCGCGATATTCTTGGCTGCCAGACGCCGCTCTATCAGATCGGTTTGCGGACGCGCGTTTAGGGCTGAGCCCTCTGCCGTAGCCGCGTCGACCGCAGCTACCAGATCTTCCAATCCGCGCTTCCGCACGGCTACCGTCGATACTACGGGAACCCCGAGCGCCTGAGACAAGGCAGCCGGATCGACAGTCAGTCCATCCCGTTCCGCCAGATCGACCATGTTGAGCGCGACCACGGTCGGGCGGCCCAGCGCCAGCACTTCCTGCGCAAACACCAAATGCTGTTCCAGATTGGCTGCATCCAGCACGATGACCAGCGCATCGGGCGCGGCCTCGCCGGGAAATTCGCCATGCACCACTTTGCGCGTAACCTCTTCGTCCGGGCTGGATGCATCGAAAGCATAACTGCCCGGCAAATCGATCAGTTCGACATTGGTCCCTGAAGGCAGCGCCCAGCGGCCGGCTTTGCGCTCCACCGTAACGCCCGGATAATTGGCAATTTTCTGCCGCGCACCGGTCAGTTTGTTGAACAGCGCACTTTTGCCTGCATTGGGATTGCCGACAAGGGCAACGCGGCGCGGCTCGGTCATTTGGACTGCGTCCTGATAGTTTTAAGAAGAACGGGCGGTCGGCTGAACAGCCATCGCCGCTGCGTGATTGCGGCGCAGGGCCACGGTCGTGCGACCAATGGTGATCGCCAGCGGATCGGCTCCACCGAAAACACCGCGATAAGCCACAGCGACTTCCGCCCCGGTATCCAACCCCAGAGCGCGCAATCGCTTGGCATCGCCGGGCGCAAGGCAAGTCCAGTCAATATCAGTGATAATGGCCGTCTGGCCGGTCTTCAGGGTGGCAAGGCTCATGAATGCATGCTGCCATGCAGAGCGCGATATTGCAAGTGATTATCAATAGAGGCTTGATCCAGACATCCGTTCTTCAGGCCCTGCTCCTGATCAGCGTGCGGGATACCTCAACCGTCCGAGAAAGCGCGTGACGCTGAATGTTTCACGATCGGATCTCAGAAAACGTCCTTTTACCTTTTCGAACTGCATCACGTTGTCGATACGCCGATCCAGAAACTCCGCCGTGGCCACTTTGCCTTCGCTCTCGTCATTGACGAAGCTGGTCAGAACAGAGGCGTAGAGCGTCGCCAGAATCGCGCGCTTCGTATAGTGATTGTAATCGGTCGCTTCGTCACCCGCCTGTCGCCACATCAGGTCGGCACTGTTCCATCCGGTTTTAAGCGAAAGTCGTGCATTTTGCGGCATGGCCATTATCGACATTGCCCGGCGCAGAGCCTCTTCCCGACCCTCCACCGCTTCCAAGCGGAACGCCACCAGCGCACGAATGCGCTCGCGGATTTTAAGTCCGGCCAATTCGTCTTTCGGCAGTTCAACCATCATCTGCGCGTCGATCGTTTCGATCCAGGCGGTGATCATCGCCATAGCGCCGCTGGACTTTGCATTCCGTTTGAAGGCCAGCCGCGCCACAGCGGGATCGACTCCCTCGATCTCCGCCGCCATCTGCAAGGCATCATCGCTCCACCCGTCGAAAATCGCCGAGTCAGCGATGGCAGGGGCCAGAGCGAGGCGAAGTTCAGGCAGCGTCAAATTTTCAGGGTTCTCGATCATGGATCAGAAACTAGGGCCGTAGGTTCGTTGTTCCCCGGTGCCTGACCGCGCTTCGTCGGCAGCAGTAAATTCATCCACCAGACGTTTCGATCCAATCAATTCGGCGTAATCGCGCGCCGACCGCCCAGAATTATCGTTGCGATCAGCGTCAGCGCCGTTTGCCAGAAACAGGCGGACCATCGCAACATCGCGTCGGTGGACAGCGCCCATCAGAGGCGTTTCCCCGGCAGTACTGGCGACATCGACCCGCGCGCCGGCATTGATCAGCGCCGCAACGCCGTCAAGATGGCCCAGATTGGCGGAGATCATGATCGGGGTGACGCCTTTCACATCGGCGATATTGGGGTTGGCCCCGCGATCGGTCAGGAATTTGATCCACACTGCATCACGCCGCGCAGCAACGATATGGACTGCGGTTTCGCCGGACGTCAGATCGCGGGTGTTGATGATGGTCTGGCCAGGAGTATCGAGCAGATTCGTGACTTTCGTTCCGTCCCGTTCTTTCACGAGTTTCAGGAACTGGTAGCCATCGGAAAACATCCCCTGCGCTGAAGCAGGCGCTGTCATCGCAGCAAACGAAACAGGCAGCATAGCCAGGCTAATGCCCGCCGCGATGCCCAGTTGAATTTTCCGGAAAGGTGCCTGCGCACTCATTGTATAATGCCCCATATTCGACCACATAATGCGTGGGAAATGTGCCCACGCCATCTCTTTTCGTTCAAACCCAATTAGCAAAGCCTGAACCTGTCCGCCATGACCAAAAGTCCTATTACCTGTTTCGCCTGGTTCACTGCACTTGCCCTGGCAGCTTGTTCGCCGCAGACAGATGCCGCGTCCGGCGAACCGCCATTGCAAGGCGCAACGATTGGCGGGGACTTCGAGCTGGTGGCCGAAACGGGCGACAAGGTAAGGTTCTCCGATTTCGACGGACAGTATCGCACGGTTTATTTCGGTTATGCCTATTGCCCCGATATATGCCCGACCGATAATCAGCGGGCGATGGCAGGCCTACGCGAATTCGAGCAAGCTGAGCCAGAGTTAGGCGCAAAAATCCAACCGCTGTTTATCTCAATCGATCCTGAACGCGATACACCGGAAGTCGTCGCCGAATTTACCGATGCATTCCATCCGCGGTTACTGGGATTGACCGGTTCGGCAGAGCAAATTGGTGCTGCCGCGAAAAAATTTGCCGTTTATTATTCGCGCGGCGAAGATGCGCCCGGCGGCGGCTATCTTATGGACCATTCCAATGTGACTTATCTGTTCGGCCCCGACGGGTTGCCCATCACCACTCTGCCTACCGATCTGGGCGCGGAGGCGGTGGCACAAGAGCTGGCCAAATGGGTGCGCTAAGAGACCGTTTCTGGCAGCGCCCACTGGCCGATCTAACCGAGGGCGAATGGGAAGCGCTGTGCGACGGATGCGGGCGCTGCTGTCTTCACAAAATGGAAGATTGGGATACCGGTGCAATCGAGGACACGAATGTCGCTTGTACCCTGCTGGATACAGACACTGCGCGTTGCTCCGATTATGCGAACCGCAAGGCGACCGTTCCCGATTGCCTGCGCCTGACGCTGAAAATCGTTGAAGATGTGCGTTGGCTGCCCGACACCTGCGCCTATCGCCTGCGGGCAGATGGCGATCCTTTGCCTGAATGGCATTATCTGATCAGCGGAGACCGCGAGGCCGTGCATTTGCGCGGTACAGGCGTGGCTGGCCGCGTAGTGAGCGAGGACAAGGCAGGTCCTCTGGAGCATCATATCGTCGACTGGTCGGAAAACGGATCGGACCAGTGATCGATTGGCTCTGGCGCAATGGCACGGAGGAGCCTGCTGCGCATACTCTGGTGCTGGGCGGCCGAACACTGCCGATTGCCATTATCCGCCACCCGACAGCAAAACGCCTGACGCTACGCCTTGCCCCTGACGGGGAGAGTGTGAAGGTCACTATTCCGCGATGGGGACTAACAGCCGATGCCCTCGATTTTGCCCGATCCCGGACTGAATGGCTGAATGCGCAGCTGGCTAAACGCCCCGCACGGGTTGCCCCCGTTCCCGGCGGGACAATCCAGTATCGCGGGCGGGAGCTGGCCATCGAATGGTCGGCCAAGGCCCCGCGCCGAGCTGTCGCCGACCATGAGCAGATCTATCTGGGTGGCCCCGAACACAGCATAGAGCCACGTTTGAAACGTTGGCTGCGCGAAGAAGCAGTGGCCTTGTTCGAAACCGATGCGGCCGACTTTTCCATAAAGGTAAATCTGCCTCCGCCACCATTATCGCTCAGCACCGCGCGCCGCCGCTGGGGCAGCTGTGCCAGCGACGGGACCATGCGGCTGAATTGGCGGCTGGTGCAAGCGCCCGATCATGTGCGCCGCTCGGTTGTTGCGCATGAAACCGCGCACCGCGTGCATTTTGACCACTCGCCGGCGTTCCACGCCTTGCTGGCCAATCTGTTCGGGCCGGACCTGCCTGAAGCCGACCGCTGGCTGCGCGATCATGGGCAGACACTGTTCAGCACGTTCGGGTAATTGCACCGCGCCTGACGCCTTAAGCATCGATTTACCGTATTCAGCTATGATTATGCGATGACTTCCCGTTTCTTGCTGCTGGCACACTTGCCCATCGCGCTACTCATTGCGCCATCCGCGTTACAGGCTCAGCGCGATTGCGGCCGGTGCGAGACACAGCAGAGCACCGAACCAACGTCGGAGGACTGGCTGTCTGCCCCTGCAGAACGTGCCCAGAAGAACGCCAACAATGGCAACGGTCGCGGCGGAGGCAATAACGGAAACGGCAACGGAAATGGTGGGCCGAACGATGGAGGAACCGATGAAGGCGACGGCGGCCCCGAGCAATCGGGATGTGGCAACGGCGTCGGCGGAGGTAACGGAAACGGTACGATCGGCAATGGCAACGGCCAGGCCTGCGGAGATGGCTCCGACAATAATGGTGGTGGCAACGGAACCGGAAATGGCGGAAATGGCGGCAACACAGGCGCGCCCGAACTGTTTATCCAGAATGAGATCAATTTCGGCCGCCTGATCCGGCTGGGCAATGGCAATTCCAGCGTCCTGCTCGATCTGGAAAGCGGGCAGAAAATCACCGCTGGCGGGCTGGACGATTACGGAGGCGTTTCGATGGTGGGGCGCGCCACGGTGATCGGGATACCGAACAGCGAAGTTCAGGTGTCGTTTCCGAACCGGATAACCATGCGCGATCCGCGTGGGGGAATTGCCGAATTGCGCGAATTTAGCACCAGCCTGCCCATCATGCCCCGGCTCGACAACAGCGGCACGCTGGAATTCAGCTTCACAGGCAAACTTACGATGACCGACACGATCGGAAATGGCGGGGACTTGCGGGGACGCGTGCCAATTACGGTCGAATACAATTAAGAAAATACCGCCGCGCTACGACTGACCCGGCGGTGTTCGCACTGGCGCGTCGCGGCTTCTGCTCCTATCTTGGCACAATGTCACTCATATCGCGCTTCAATCCGGCCCCGGCTGCGGCGGATTTCTGGACCGAATTCCGCAAGCCCCAGCCCTATCGCGTCCCGATCCTGCTCGCGTCTTTCGCGGCCACCGCCGTGTTAATCTTCGCCTTTACGCAGGAAAGCGTTAAAGGCCCGCCCGTTCGCCCGGAAGTGACCTACATCACGTCCTTCGCGCCTGATCGCACGGACGAGGAAATCCGCGCCGCAAATATCGCAAATCAGAAACGCAAAGACGAGATTGCCGAATTGATTGCCCAGCGCGAGGAGCGCAAACGCGAAATGTACCGCGCACTTGGCCGCGCATCGGGCATGGATGTCGATGCCATCGAAGCCGAAGCCGCAGCCGACCGCGCCGCCGCAGAGGCCGCCGAAGCAGCGCAGCGCGAGCGGTGGCAGGCGCAGCAAGGCACGGAAGAAACAGCCGCCGAGGCCGACACGTCATCTGCGACGGAATAGCTGCAGGGTGAGTGGACCAGCCGACACCCGCTGGCTGCAAGCCACAGCGCGTCTGGCCCTGCGCGGCAGACCCGCCAGCACTCCCAACCCGTCTGTCGGGTGTATTATCGTTAGCAATGGCATGGTCGCCGGGCGCGGTTGGACACAGGCCGGTGGGCGTCCCCATGCAGAAGCGATGGCTCTGGAGCAGGCCGGCGCTGCTGCGCGAGGGGCC
Source organism: uncultured Sphingomonadaceae bacterium (assembly GCA_913060895.1). Lineage (GTDB taxonomy): Bacteria > Pseudomonadota > Alphaproteobacteria > Sphingomonadales > Sphingomonadaceae > CAJXSN01. Next base: position 25,667 of record CAJXSN010000018.1, on the reverse strand, counting down.
GATGTGTACGTCTCGCTGGAGCCGTGCGCCCATATATCCCGTCGCGGGCCGTCCTGTACCTCGTTACTGTCAAAAGCGCGGCCTGCACGCGTTTTCATTGGCCATACCGATCCCGATCCGCGCACTGCCGGACGAGGCGCTGACGCCCTGCGCGAAGCCGGTATCGATGTGATCGAAGCGAATTGTCCCGTCAGCGCCGCCAGCCTCGCAGGGTATCTTACCCGTAAGATATTCGGCCGCCCCCACGTAACGCTTAAGCTGGCCAGCTCTCTCGACGGCCGTATTGCTCTGGCCGATGGCACCAGCCGCTGGATCACCAGCGAGCCGGCCCGCGCCCATGTCCATTCGCGCCGCGCTATGGCCGATGCTATATTGGTCGGCGGCGGAACATGGCGAACGGACAGGCCCGCTCTCGACGTGCGGCTACCCGGGCTTGAGGATCGCTCCCCCCGGCGCGTGGTTCTTACCTCGCAACCGGTCGAGGGTGCCGAAACCATCTCTACCCTGGCCGATATTACTACGCTGGAGGCCCAGTATCTTTACGTCGAAGGCGGCGGACAGGCGGCAGCCGCCTTTCTTGCCGAAGATCTTGTGGACCGGCTGGAACTCTACACCGCTCCTATAGTAATCGGGGCCGACGGCGCGCCGATGCTGGGCGATCTGGGTCTGACCGATTTAGTCCCTGCACATGGCCGATGGACACTGTCCGAACAGCGCCAGCTTGGCAGCGATTCCTTCGTCGCCTATGACCGCATCCGAACGTAAAGGAACGACAGCAACCCATGTTCACCGGTATCATCACCGCCATAGGCCAGATCGAAAGCGTAGAAGAACGCAGCGACCTGCATATCCGCATTGCCTGCCCCTACGCGCCGGAAGACATGGCCATCGGCGCGTCCATTGCGTGTTCCGGCGTATGTCTGACAGTGGTCGAGCGCGGTGGCAGCCAAGGCGCCGCATGGTTTGCCGTCGATGTCTCTGGCGAAACAGTGGCCTGCACGGCCGGTGATCAATGGACAGAAGGCCGCAAGCTGAATCTGGAGCAGGCCCTGAAACTGGGTGACGAACTGGGCGGCCATCTGGTGACCGGCCATGTCGACGCAGTTGGCGAGGTTGTCCGTATGGAGCAGGAGGGCGGTTCATGGCGTCTGGATATTCGCGCACCAGCAGACATCGCACCCTTCGTAGCCGAGAAAGGATCGATCACCATTGATGGCGTATCCCTGACCGTAAATGCAGTGAAGGATGAGCCCGGAGGCCATGTGGTTTTCGGCCTCAACATCATTCCTCACACCGGCGAAGTTACCACGCTTGGATCGTTGGCAGAAGGGCGCACGGTCAATCTCGAGATTGATGTGCTGGCGCGCTATCTCAAGCGGATGGAAAGCCTGCGGGCCTGATGCAATCATGAAACGTGCTGGTCGATCCTGCAAAGCGGCAAAAATCTGAGCCGACTCCGTTCACAAAGCAGCAGAGCCGCCGGGCGTTCGAGGAAGGATCGTCGGAGGCGCCGGATAACTTTCACTTCCTGACACCTGTTTCAAATGCCCGAAAGTTGGGGCAGTACAGCACAAATCCGGTCGTCGTCAGTTATCGGGCCATCTGACCTGCAGCGAAGCAGCCGCGATCAATTGCATAGGTCAGATGCACCACGCGGCGGCCCTGATAGCGCTCCAATTCGTAATGATCTGTGCGCACCGCCCCGATGGCTTCCAGTGCGTTGCGGGAACGGTAATTGGTATCGCCGACCCGGAAGTGGACCTGCACCACATGATTGAAAGCGTGCGCAAGCATGGCGCGTTTCATCTCGGCGTTGATGCCCTTCCCCCAGCAGTTGCGGGAGAGGTAGCTCCAGCCAATCTCGACACAGCCCTGGTCTTCGGGAACAAAGCGACCGTAGCGGGTGGAGCCGACGATCTGTTGGCCCTCCTTGCGCTCTGCCACCAGCCCACCGCCGCAAGCCAGTCCTTCGTCGAAGAAAACATCGAAGACATCCCGCCGCCATCGGTCATGGATCGGATGCTGTTCCCAAACCATCGGATCGGACGCGACAGCGTATAAAGCCTCGCGGTCCGCCTCCTCCATCGGCCGAAGCACCAGCCGCTCTGTCTCGAGGGTTGGCTGCCTGTCCACTTAATTGTCGATCATGTCGGCTTAGCCAGCCACGTCGGCCAGAGCGTCGATGAACTTCTCGATATTGCCACTGGTCAGGCCGGCAATGTTGATCCGGCCGGAGCCAGCCATATAGACAGCGTGCTTGCTGCGCATCAGAGCGATCTGGTCCTTGTCCAGCTTCAATATGGCGAACAGACCGTTCTGATCTGCCAGCGGGGCCAGGTTCAGCCCTCCCACCCGGCCATCTGCATCGGCCAGCGCCTCCCGCATTTTGCGAAGGCGCGCCCGCATCGTTTCGATCTCGTTCTGCCAGTCGGCCACCAGCGCATCGTCCTGCAGGATGATACGCACCGCCGCACCGCCATGATCGGGCGGCATTGACCAGTTGGCGCGGGCCAGAGCATTGGCATTGGACATGATCGCATCCAGCTGCCCGCCATCCCGGGCCATCACGTAGAAGGCACCCACCCGGTCCCGGTACATTCCGAAGTTTTTATCGCAGCTGTACGCAACCAGCGCTTCCGGCACGGCAGCAAGCACCGTGCGAATTCCGGCAACGTCTTCCTCCATGCCGGCGCCCAGCCCGTGATAGGCACTGTCTATGATCGGGAGAATGCCATGAGTGGCCAGTGCTTCGGCAATGCGCGCCCATTCATCGGCCGAGTAATCGACGCCGGTGGGATTGTGGCAACAGGCATGCAACAGCACGACATCGCCTTCGCTGGCACCTTCGATGGCCGCAATCAGGGCATCGACATTGGCGCTGCCGTCTTCGTTGGCATGATCGAAGAGAACAGCTTCCAGCCCGATATCGCGCAGTATCTGGACATGGTTGGGCCAGCTGGGCGATCCCAGATGGACACGGGCGGCGCCTGCCTGTTTGGCAAGGGCGGCAGCCAGTCGGACAGCACCGGTGCCGCCAGGCGTCTGCATACCGCCGATACGCCCGCCAATGTCGTCATTACCGGTGCCGAAGATGTAAGGCATCAATTCGCTGACGAACGCCGTGTCGCCTTCGGGGCCCAGATAGCTCTTGGAGTTTTGTTCCTCGATCAGGCGTTGCTCTGCCTGTTTGATCGACGTGAAGACCGGGGTAGCCCCTTCGTCGGTGCGGTATACACCCACACCAAGGTCGATCTTGTCCACCCTTTCATCAGAGGCATAGAGTTTGATCAGCGCAAGCAGCGCGTCGGGTGATTGGGCTTCGAGACGGTCAAGCATAGTCTCAGCCTTTGCCGCGACCGCTTGACGCCCGCAACCTTTAATGGGTCAAGCGATGCTTGGGTGTCCGCTAATTACGGTTCGCCCAAGGACTTCGTGCGATCAGAAGGGCAGCCAGCGCTGCTTCTTGGAAAACTTCATATAACCGGCATTGATACCCAGGCGCAGGCCTGCGCCCACCCGGATTGGAATGAGCACCGTATCCCCTTTACGCAGGTAGCTGGCAGTTAAGCCGCCCAATGCGTAGGCTTGACCTTCTCCGGCAGGGAAACGCTCGTAAAGCTGTTCGCTGTCATACAGATTGTAAACCAGCACAAAGGTGTTGCCTGCATTCGCTCCGGCATCAAATCCGATCGACGGGCCGGTCCAGTATACCGGACGTTCGCCCTCAACCTTGTGATACAAAGTGCCCGATCCGTAGCGCGCACCAACGATAAATGCCCCGCCCGCTTCGCGCCCGACAATGTAGCCATTGGGCTCGCCCTGCTTCGCCAACAGATCCTGAATCATCTTGGCAACACCTTCCGCGCCGTCACCAAAAACGCCCTGTGCCGCCCCGATCAAATCGTCCTGCTTGTAAGTCGCCCCCTGCGCTGCCGCGACTTCGGGATTTCCGGCAGCTTGGCCGGCAGCGGTTTCGGCATCGGTAGCGGTCACGACAGGGTCGGCCCATTCGTAGGCGACTTCGGCTTCGGCACCGGTGGTATTCGGAAACACGTCGGCAACGTTTGGTTGAGAAGCGGGTGGCTGGGAAGCTGGGGATTGCTGGGTTACGACCTGCTCGTCAGCATAGACCGGAGCATCGCCGGGCTGTTCGCCCAGATCGCCGTCTATGCCGGCACCAGCATTGGGATCAATCGTTTCGAACCCCTGGGCGGCCAGAGGCGAAGCGGACAGGACTAGCCCTGCGCCCACCGCGAAAACCGCATTGCGCCACTTGCTTATGATGTCAGTCATTTTTTACCCCGTCAGCGTTCGCTGATTACGACAAATCTGCCTTTCGTAATTTCATAGAGAACCCTTCGCGGTGAAGCGGCAATGAATGCGCGGCCAAACGAATCCAAAACACGGTGAACCGAGTCCCAGTGGCGTAGAAAACGAGGGGCCCATACTGTGCTTGCCCACTGCCGGAGTGCCCGCTATAGCCCGCCGCTCGCCGCGATGGTGATGCGGAGACGTGGGTGAGTGGCTGAAACCAGTTCCCTGCTAAGGAACCATAGGAGTAATCCTATCGAGGGTTCGAATCCCTCCGTCTCCGCCACCTATACCATCCCAAGAGATCCCAGAAAGTCCCTGAAAGCCGCAGAATTCTGAGGTTTTTCGGACTTGCATCGGAATCTCTAGTTCTTATTTTGTTCTAACCATTCCCACACTTTCTACCCACCATTGTGGGAGCAGATGTGGGAAGAGAACCAGGATGGATGGCCATGGGAAAACTTTCCGCTGCTCAGATTCGAGCTCTCACTAAACCGGGCCGCTACATGGATGGCGATGGCCTATCGCTGCTGCTCACCGCCCCAAAAAAGGGGTATTGGGTGCTGCGCGCGACCATAAACGGACGCCGAAGGGATATCGGCCTAGGGCCGCTAGACTTGGTGAAATTGGCTGAAGCGCGCGAACTCGCGATCGACATGCGCCGCGATATTCAGCGAGGCATTGATCCGATCGAAGAGCGCAAGCGCCAGAAAATCGAAATCCTCACGTTCAGGGCCGCCGCAGAGAAGGTCCACACGGAGCAGAAAGCAACCTGGAAGAACGGCAAGCATCAGGATCAGTGGATCAAGACGCTCGAAACCTATGCCTTCCCGAAGCTTGGCGACAGACTCGTTAACGACATTGAGGGACCGCTCATCCGTGAAGTGCTTCTCGATTTCTGGCTGGAAAAGCCGGAGACTGCTCGCCGCGTAAAGCAACGGATCGGCGTTGTGCTCGATTGGGCGTATGCGAACGGAATGCGCGCGACCGAAGCGCCGATGCGCTCGCTGAGCCGTGCCCTGCCAAGACAGCCCAAGCAGGACGGCCATTTCGCTGCGATGCCCTATGAGGATGTCCCAACTTTCTTGAAGCATCTGCACAAGCGAATGAGTGTCGCACGGCACGCGCTTGAGTTCCTGATCCTGACTGCCTCTCGATCGGGCGAAGTGCGGGGTGCTAAATGGGCGGAGATCAATCTGGACGCAAAGCTTTGGACTGTCCCTGCGGAGCGGATGAAAGTTGGAAAGGAACACGTGGTCCCGCTGACCGATGCGGCAATCGACGTGCTCGAACGTGCCAGACCTTACTACGCTGAATGCAGCGATCTGGTCTTCCCCGGTCGCAACGTCTTGCGCCCGATGTCCGACATGACGCTGCTCAAGATCCTCCGATATGCAAAACTGCCCTTCACCGTGCACGGCTTTCGATCTGCATTCCGAGATTGGGCGGCGGAGAAAACCAGCTATCCTGGCGAGGTCGCGGAAGCGGCGCTAGCACACACGATCACCAACAAAGTGGAAGCCGCCTATCGCCGCACCAACTACCTGGAAAAACGACGCGAGCTTATGCGCGAGTGGTCAAACTTTTGCCTGAAGGGCTAGAGCCCAATCTCGAACGGCTTGATCCGCTCTTTGGTCAGCTCAGGTGCCTTACCTCGTTCAACCTTCGTTTCCTGGTTGGCCGCTTGGATATGGCCTGCGCGCCGCCCCTTGGCGGCCGCCAATCCAAGTCTCTCGGAAACCTCCGCCGCTGATGCCTTCTCGCCCAGATTGGTCGAGATACCTCGCCCAACCTTGTCCCGGTTGTCGACAATCAACGTGAGTTCGTCCCGCAACCGCGTGATCGTGACGAGAAAGTTGCGCTGCGACAGCAATCGCCGCTCGCGGCTGTCGAGGACAGCAATGCCCTTATCTGCTGTGAGGCCCTGCGCCATGTGGGCGTTGAGCGCGTAGGCTAGGTCGATCCGCTTCAACATCGGGTCATTCGGCTTTAGCTTCTGTTCCATGCCGCTGGACGTAGTGACTGTTACTCCGTCCTGATTGATCGCGGTGACTGTTGCCCGGTCTGCATTGATCATTCCGCGTTTGTGGTCGCTCGCCGTCCAACGGATGGCGTCCCCGGTATACAGGTCGAGATCCTTCTTCTCGAACAGCTGTAATGTTTGGTCGCTGCCCTTCGCCGACAACCTCGCTGGCGCGAAGCGGCGAAAATGCCCTCGCTCATCGCGAAGCGTAACAACACCTTTATCGGTATCGACGGCGGCGACCTCATGGCTTCCACGTCCGAGACCATGCCGCGATTGGCGGCTTGCCACTTCGAGCACCATGCCCGGCGCGTAATTGCGCGCGTAGCGCAATTCCTCGCGGGTCGCGTTCACACGGGATAGAACTGTAAGCTGTACGCTTGTTGGCCCAATTTCTCCATTGGCGGTGAGGCCGGTCTGGACTGCGGTATTGATTTCAGAGCGCAGTCGGCGGCCCGCCGCAAAGATCAACGTGTGTTCGCGCTCGGCGGGCGGAATGGACAGCCAGCGTTCCGCTGCAACGATTGCGCTGTTCTCCTGGACCTCGACAATGTGATCCTTGAGATGATCGAGGGCATCGCTGGTTTTGCCCGACTGCGCCGCCTGCTGCGCCCTTTTCAGAGTATCGGAGCGGGCGCGAAGATTGTGGTCCATGCGCGCCGTTTGAGTCCCAGCACGCTGCGCCAGAGCGAACGGTTTACCTGCTTCGACAGCCCCCAACTGCTTTTCGTCGCCCATGAGCACGAGGCGATCGACCTTCAGTAGATTGGCAAGCCGGATCAGGCGGTCCTGGTCTCGGGTAGAGACCATTGAGGCTTCATCAAGAACGAGGACGGTGTCGCGAAATTCCTCGCGCGTGGTTGCCACTTCCGCTTTGCCTGCCCAGCCATCCAGCAGCTTGCGATTCTGCCCGAGAAAGCGATGCAGGGTCATCGACGTAATGCCGGTATCCTTCGCGAGCATGCGCACCAGCGTGTTCTGAACACCCAAGCCGATGACTCTCTTACCGTGCTCTTCCAATAGCTGATTGAGGGGCCGCAACACGCTTGATTTACCGGCCCCGGCCACACCTTGGACTGCTACCACGCGATTGCTCGAAGACAGGATCAACCGGCCTGCTTCTTCCTGACCGGCATTCAATTTCATGCCGTAGTTGATAGCTGCCGACGCCTGCAAGTACGGCCCGGCGGTCTCGGAATCGAGGATCGGACGGACTGCGCCGTTCCCTTTCTCGATTTCCGCCAGCATGCGGGTCTCTAGCGTCAAGGCATCTGATGTCGTCAGCCACCCTTTCTGCGCGCCACGCCCGCGCAAAAGCGCGCCCTGCTGGGCAAGTCGCCCAATGCGCTTCTCGACCAACTTCATCGTTGTCGGCAGGCTGAAATCGAGCGCAGCCTTAGCAAGATCAGTTGCCGTAAAGGCCGCCTCTCGTTCGGACAAATGCCGCACCGCCGATGCGACCGCATGGGCCGCCGCAATCTCTTCACGGCTCTTCATATGGAGCCGCTTAGGGATCAGGGGATCGCCTTCTTTGATGCCCATTCGCTCGGCAAGGCTGGCGACCATTGCCTTGCCCCGTTCAAGTAAAGTGGGGCGATCATTTGCCCGCTTTGTTGCCGCTACAATCAGCTCATGCGAACGCAGTTTGGCGTCGCGCACCATGCCTTCAAGGTCGAGCCCCTGGTCCCAGGCCTGCCCCTCCCATTGGGCCATCAAGGCACCGCGATCGACATCGCTTTGTTTGGCCTGCCGGGTCGCCAGCGTCGCCACCACACCCGCCTCAACCCCGCCTCCGCGCCGGGCTTCAAGCACTTCCTGCCGCCGCGTCGAGAAGGCCATCACTGTGTCACGGTCGATGCCCTTGGCTTCAAAGTTGCCGTGCTTTCCGAATTCACCGATCCGGTAGCCAAGCTTCTCGACCTCGATCCGGAAGCGCGCCATTGTCATGGCATTGAGCAGCGTGTTGTGCTGCCACAGCTTGTCGTTGCGTACCGCTCTCCACTTCCCGTCCTTCTCCTGCGTCATGTTTGCGACGACCGCATGGAAGTGCAGGTTCGGTTCCTGATTGCGGTTAGTGTCGTGCTGGAACAGGGCAACGGTCAGGTTGTCGCTCGCATGAAGTCGCTCCTTCCCGCCCTGTTCAATGCGATACTGGGCCGCATTCTTCTCCGCCCATTGGAGCGTTTCGACGACCGCTGAACGGTACGCGTCAATGATCCGCTGATCCTTGCCGACGAGTGCCAGAAGCGACCAGCTCTTGGGCAGTGAAAAGGTCAGATCGGTCCCGGCCCGGTGGTATTGGCCCTGGTGTCCGATACGCTCGCCATTGGGCAGTTCGCCGCGCAGGATTGCCTCGAACGCCTTGGCATCGACCATGCCCGAAAGACCCAGCTGCTCGGCACCTTTACCGACCCAGATGCCGGACCGATCAGCGTCCGCCTTGGTGTAATAATTGTCGTTGGCGAAGTAGTTGGCAGCACCGCCCGCCGAGCGCACATTGGCAACCGAAAGCATCGCTCAGCGCCCCTCGCGCTTCGCGGCTTTGCGCTCGCGATATTCGCGGATACGTCGTTGGTAAGCGACCACCACACGATCCCGCAATTCCTTGTCCTTGTGTGTGCGAAGCCAGCCGTCGAGGGCGATCTTGGTGAAGAGCAGATCGGCTAGAACCTGATCGCGGAACGCCTCGTCTTGGGGCTGCTCGAGAGCCTCGATGACGGTGAGCTTCAGCCACTGGCTGACGCTCATATGCGCTGCATCAGCAGCGGCTTTAACAAGGGCATGAAGGTCTTCGTCGACATAGCATTGAAGGGTAAACCGCACGGCGTCACCTGACGTTTGGCCGCCCCTCCTCGGCCCAATGATCCCTCTAGACTAACATCAGTCTACAGCAGCGCGCACGCTGTAGGAAAACGCCATTTTCATTATAAAAATTACTGGCTTAGTGGCGCACAACTCACATGTGAGTTGCAAATCGCGTAGTGACATCAGATGACATTACTTGGCAACAGAGGCCAAAATGGCAGCGAAACCCGCAGAAATCCTCGCCTCCCAAGCTCCGGATCCCCGGGTACGGTGTGCCCTCCAATTTCCGACCATCGCCCTGCTCGACCAGTCTCATGGGGCGTTTTCAAACTGACGAGAAATTCACTTCCTGCCAAACGGAAACGCGAGCTCGAATGGCGATTGAATTCAGACATTAGAACATAGCCAGCCAATCTTCCTCATGCCATAGATCAGCGATGATCAAGCTAACACTGTCACAACTTACCGGCCTTCTGTTCAAAGCCTGCGACGAGCTTCGCGGGAACATGGATGCCTCTGAATACAAAGAGTACATCTTCGGCGTGCTGTTCCTGAAAAGGTGTAGCGACTTGTTCGATCAGCAGCGTGAAAAGCTGGCAAAGGATCTTCGAGCTCGCGGGCTTGATGGTGATCGGCTGGATGCCGCGCTCAACAACCCGGATCAGTATATTTTCTTCGTGCCGTCAGAAGCGCGCTGGGAAACTGTTCGGCACCTGAAAGAAGATGTCGGCAACGGACTGAATACTGCGCTCGGTGAGCTTGAGCGCCACAACAAGGATCAGCTCGAAGACGTGCTCGAGCACATCAACTTCAACCGCAAGATCGGCCAGCGAACCCTTAGCGACGACACCCTTGTCGACTTCATCCAGGTCTTCGAGAAGATCCCGCTGCGCGACGAAAACTTCGAGTTTCCTGACCTGCTTGGTGCTGCCTACGAATACCTCATCAAGTACTTCGCGGACTCTGCTGGCAAGAAGGCCGGTGAATTCTACACGCCCGCTGATGTAGTTCGCACTATGGTCGAAATCGTCGACCCCAAACCGGGCATGTCGGTCTATGATCCAACGGTTGGTTCGGGCGGTATGTTGATCCAGTCACGCGACTATATTCGGGACACCGGGGGCGATCCCTACGACCTTACTCTGGCCGGGCAGGAGAAGATCGGCACCACCTGGTCGATCTGCAAAATGAACATGATCCTGCACGATATCCAGTCGGCGGATATCCGGCAGGAAGACACCATCCAGCACCCGCAGCACCGCGACAAGGACGGCGAGCTGATGCGGTTCGATCGCATTCTCGCCAACCCGCCATTCAGCCAGAATTATAGCAAGAAAGACATGGATGCGACCGGACGGTTCTCCGTCTGGATGCCGGAAAAGGGCAAGAAAGCGGACATGATGTTCGTCCAGCACATGCTTTCCGTGCTCAACGTGAAAGGCCGCATGGCGAGCGTGATGCCGCACGGCGTTCTGTTCCGTGGCGGGGAAGAGAAAGAGGCGCGCAAACAGTTCATCGACAAAGGCTGGCTCGACGCGGTGATCGGCCTGCCGTCATCGCTGTTTTACGGCACCGGTATTCCAGCCTGCTTGCTCGTAATGAACAAGGAACGCGCTGCCGAGCGTGACGATGTGCTGTTCATCAATGCTGACCGGGAATACCGCGAGGGGAAGGCGCAAAACTTCTTGCGGCCGGAAGACATGGCCAAGATCGTCCACGTCTATCGCGCTCGCATAGACGAGCCTGGCTATGCCCGCGTTGTGCCGCGTAGCGAGATCATGGGCGAAGACTACAACTGCAACATCCGCCGCTATGTCGACAACGCGCCGCCGCCCGAACCACAGGACGTCCGCGCGCATATTCATGGCGGCGTGCCGACTTCCGAAGTGGATGGCCTAGAACGGTACTGGTGCAACTATCCCGGCTTGCGGGAGAGCTGCTTTGCTACCCGCGCTGGTGACCCAAAGTACCGCGACTTCGCTGACACCATTGATACTCGGCGGGATATTGCCGGGCTGGTGCGCGAGCACGAAGGCGTCACCCAGACTCACGCCGCTTTCATGGAACGCCTCGACCATTGGTGGTCCAAGAACCTGCCGACGATCCAGCAGATCGAACCGGGTGATGGCAAGCAAAGTGGTGGCAATGTCTATGCCGTGCGCCGCGCGCTGATCGCGTCGATCGATCAGGCATTTGGCGATCAGACGCTGCTCAATGATTTCCAGTTGCGGGGCGCGATGGCCAAGGCGATTGACGGGCTGAAGGTCGATTTGAAGTCAATTGCCGCGAGCGGCTGGGGGCCTGAGCTAATCCCTGACGACGATATCCTGCAGAGCCAGTTCCCCGAATTGATCGAGGAAATGGCGGTCAAACGCGCGCGGATTGATGAGCTGGCCGCGCTTTTTACCGCTGCCGATGATGAGGATTTTGAGGACGAGGACGACACCGGCGTTCTGGGCAGCGAGATCGTCTCCTCGCTCAAGGAAGAGGAGAAGGACGCGAAGGTCCAACTCAAGCAGCTCGTCAAGGAAGCCAAGGAGGTCCAGAAGTCTATCAAGGCCGACATCGACCGGCGCGATGCCTGGCCTGATTGCTGGACCAAGAGTGACTTCGGAATTGGCGGAACACAGACCAAACCCGATCTCGAAGGCGCTGGACGGACATTTGGAGTCGCCCGCGACGCAGAGGTCGATCCTTTCCTTATCGCTCCAGTGGAGAGGCTGGCTCATGAGGGTGAAGAACTGGCTTTGCGCTTGTTCGACATTGGCAAACGTCTCGCCGCGCACAAGGCGCTGGAGGAAGAGGCGAAGGCGCTGAAGGCGGAGCTTCGCACGGCGGAGAAGAAGAAGGACGAATTGGTCGAACAGGCGCGCACAAATATCAGCCGCGACGAAGCGCGCGATGAAATCCTCAAGCGGTTCCACCGGATCGTACAGGCCACCTATCGCCATTATCTGGAGGCGGACCGCCGCGCGGCGACAGCGACCATCGAGAATTTGCACGACAAGTATGCGGTTACGCTGCGCAACATCGAGGACCAGCGCGCCAGCGCGGCGAGTGAGCTGGACGGGTATTTGAAAGAGCTGGGGTATGTCTGAGGAGTTGCCTCCTGGATGGTCAACTCAGCCGCTTAGTGAACTGGCACAGATCGTCAGTGGCGGTACTCCTGCACGAACGTCGGTAGAATTTTGGGATGGCGGAACGATCGCTTGGGCGACTCCGACCGACATCACTGGCACCCAAGGGAAATACATTTCTGAGACTGCGGAAATGATCACAGACAGAGGTCTGAGATCGTGTTCTGCCTCCCTTCTGCCCGCTGGGACCATCCTGATGACTTCGCGTGCAACCTTGGGCGAAGCCAAGATATCAAAGGTGCAAGTTTGCACCAACCAAGGCTTTAAATCTTTAATTGCCAATCCCGGAGTTTCGAACGAGTTTCTGTATTACCAAATCCATCGGACTAAGGGCGAGTACGCCCGCTTCGGTTCAGGCAGCACATTCCTAGAGGTAGGAAAAAAGGACACAGCGGCTTTCCCGGTACTGATCCCCGAAAAGCCTTTGCAAGATACCATCGTTCAAATTCTCGATCTGATCGACTGCCAAATCGAGGCGACGGAGGCGTTGATTGCGAAGCAGGAGCGGCTGCGCGCCGGGTTGATGCAGGACCTTTTCACGCGCGGCGTGGACGAAAACGGCGAACTTCGCCCACCCCGCGAAGAAGCCCCGCACCTCTACCACGAAACTGAACTTGGCTGGTTGCCGAAGGGTTGGTCTCCGACCCCGCTCTTCCAGCTTATCGACCCGTCCCGTCCAATCTCCTACGGCATTCTGATGCCCGGCCCTCATGTACCGGACGGGATCCCAGTTATCAAAGTGAAGGATATTCGAGGAGGGAAAATTCTTGAGTTGGGTTTGCGTCGGACTTCTCGACTGATTGATGCGGAGTACGCCCGATCACGCCTGCGCCCTGGAGATATCCTTTTTACTATTCGAGGAACCGTGGGTCGACTAGCAACCGTTCCAGAAACTCTGACAGGTGCAAACATTACGCAGGATACAGCGCGCCTGGCTATGACTGGGTGCGACCCATCATTTGCGCGATACTTTTTGGAAAGCGCCTCTGCGACGAGATTTGTCGCCGCAAACACACTTGGAAATGCTGTTCAAGGAATCAACTTGGGCGAACTCCGGAAATTGCTCATCCCGAATTTTGATCCATCTGAGCAACGTGAATTAGTAAATTGCATCTTGCGTCACGATGCTCTCAACGACCAACTCAACTCAGAGTTATCGTCTTTGCAACTTCTCAAAAACGGCCTCATGCAAGACCTGCTCACGGGCACAGTCTCGGTCGAGCCCTTGCTGGAGAAGGAGCCAGCATGAGCGAATATGCCCATGTCGAAAAGCCGTTGCTGGATCAGCTCGAAGGGCTGGGCTGGACGGCGATTGACCTGGGTAGTGGTATCCCTACCGATCCAGAAAATTCCCTGCGCACCAGTTTCCGCCAGCTGCACTTGCCTGATATCTTCCGCCAGTCGATCCGCGCGCTCAATCGCACCAAGGACGGCGAAGAATGGCTGACCGATCGACAGCTCGACATGCTGGTGGACGACATCTATCGCCAGCCAAATCGCAGCCTCCTCGAAGCAAACGAGGCGGTGCAGGCCTTGCTGTTCAAGGCGCAGGTCGACCGCAACGAGATAACAGGCGAAGAAGACCCAACTGTCCGCCTGATCGATTTCGCCAACCCCTCCCGCAACACATTCCACGCGATCAACCAGTTCCGCGTCGATACACCGGGCTGTGTGAAAGGCTTTATCATACCGGATGTTGTGTTGTTCGTGAACGGTCTGCCGCTGGTGGTGATCGAGGGCAAGATTGGCGACGCCAACACCGCCAATCCGATGCACGAGGCCTTCATCCAGCTGCAACGCTATCGCGGCGCGCGTCCCGAAACCGAAGCCGCTGGCCTGCGCGAAGGCGAGCCGAGGCTGTTCTACAATAACCTCGCAGTCGTGCGGACCTGCGGAGAGGCGGCGGAATTCGGTTCCATCACCAGCGCGCCTGAGCATTTCTACAGCTGGCGCAATATCTGGCCCGAGCAATATGCGAAGATCGATCCGCCGCTCGGCGTGGTTCGTTCGCAGGAGGCGCTGACGCAAGGCTTGCTCAACCCGCACGCCCTGCTCGACATGCTACGTACCTGCTCTGCCTTCATGGACCTGCCCAATGGCAAGCGGATCAAGGTGCTCGCCCGCTATCAGCAACACCGCGCGGCGCGGAAGATCGTCGAGCGGCTGCGCGATGGACAGACACGCGAAGACCGCAGCGGCGTCGTCTGGCACACTCAGGGATCGGGCAAATCGCTCACCATGGTCTTCGTCGGGCGGATGCTCCGCGCATCCAGCGATCTCAACGACTTCAAGATCCTGATGGTGGTCGACCGGGCCGATCTGGAAGACCAACTCTCGGCCACCGCAAAGCTGATCGGCGGCAAGGTCAATGTGATTGAAAGCCGCGCCGATGTGCGCGACCAGCTCGCCTCGCCTGCCTCAGACATCAACATGGTGATGGTCCACAAATTCTTGGAGGCGAAGGAAGATCTCTCCGACGGTCTGCGCGAGAAGCTGGGCCGATACGCCCCGCCGCCAAGCGCCGAAAGCTTTGGCACAGTCAACGAATCTGACCGCATCATTATCATGGTCGATGAAGCCCACCGCACGCAAGGCAGCGACATGGGCGACAATCTGTTCGAAGCCTTCCCCAATGCCGCGCGCGTGGCCTTTACCGGCACGCCGCTGATCACCGATCGCCATGCAGGGCGCAAAACCGTCAAACGCTTCGGCGAGTATATCGACACCTACAAGCTGATGGACGCGGTCGAGGACGGGGCGACGCTCAAGATCCTTTACGAAGGCCGCACTGCCAACACCGCGCTGCGCGACAAGGCTGATTTCGACGAGGCTTTCGAGGATCTGTTCGCGGATCGCACGCCAGAGGAGCTGCTGGCGATCAAGAAGAAGTATGGCGCAACCGGCGATATCCTCGAAGCGGAGGGCCGGATCGAGGTCATCGCCCGAGATATCGTCTATCACTACGTCGATAATATCCTGCCCAATGGCTTCAAGGCGCAGGTCGTCTGCCACTCGAAGCTCGCCGCCGTGCGGTATCAAAAGGCCTTGCGCGAAACCTTGAAGAAGCGGCTGGAGGAAGAGCGGGCGAAAGCTGAACCTGATGATGAAGCGATTAAGCGCATCGCATTCCTGAAGGTGGCTGTCGTCATTTCGTCTGACGGCACCAATGAGTCAGCTGAGATCACCAACGCTCGCAAGGAAGCGAAGACGGCAAACGCCGTTGAGAACTTCTGCAAACCTTTTGATTTGGACGATTACGACAAGACCAACACGGGCATCGCTTTTCTAGTCGTGTGCGATATGCTGCTGACTGGCTTCGACGCTCCAATCGAGCAGGTCATGTATATCGACAAGAAGCTGAAAGAGCATAATCTGCTCCAGGCCATCGCCCGCGTGAACCGCGTGACGCATGGCAAGCGACGCGGCTTCATTGTCGACTATATCGGCCTTGCCAACCACTTGACCGACGCCCTTAAGATTTACGCGGACGAAGAGCTTGAAGACCTTCAGGCTGGATTGCAGAATATCAGTTCGGAGCTGCCGATTCTGGAAGAGCGATACCGCCGTCTGCTCCAGCATTTCCAGGGTCTGGGCGTGAACGAGATCGAGCGATTTCTGACAGCCTCACTAGCTGGGCCTGACGAAGAAGCCGCTGTCATTCACATAGCGGTCGATGCGCTGGAGAACATCAAGGCGCGGGCCGACTTTGAGGTGTTCCTGAAGAAATTTCTGATGAGCCTTGACCTGATTTTGCCGGGTTCGGCAGCGCATGAGTATCGCGGCCCGGCCAGACGGCTCGGGTATCTGATGCGCATGGCGAAAGAGCGCTACAAGGATGACTCGATTAACTTCGCAGGGGTTGGCGAGAAGGTCGCCGCGCTGATCAACCACCACCTCATCGAGCTGGGTATTGATCCGCAAATACCCCCGATCGAGCTTCTCGACCCCGAGTTTGTCGATCATGTCACCGGGCATGCCGGGACCAGCACGCGAGCAAAGGCGAGCGAGATGGAGCACGCCATCCGCAAACATTGCACTATTCACTTTGACGAAGATCCTGCCTTCTTCAAGCGGATGAGCGAGAAGCTCGACACTCTGATCGCCAAGCATGGAGACGACTGGAAAGCCCTAGCAGAGCACTACGAAGCGTTGCGGGCCGAGATCAGGTCCGGTCGAGGCGAAGAAGGTACCGAGCAACCGGCCGAAGTGCAGGTGTTCCGGGCGAACCTCTTCGACCTGATCGGCGACGGTGTGACGCTCTCCAAAGAGGACGCGGTTCTTCTCGACGCACTGGCGGCGCGCATCGTCGAAATTACTCGAGAGGCGATCACGATCGTCGATTTCTGGAGAAAGCCCGACCAGGTCCGCCGATTGAGAGCAGACATTGACACGGAGGTCATGGTGTCCAGAATAACGTCTGTACAAGACAACCATCAACGGATCGCTGTTGAGCTCACTAAACTTGCCGAGAAACGGCATGCAGAATTGCTCGGATCATGAAGATGTGCGCGCAAGACATCGAGTTCACTCTTATACGGAGCGACAGGAAAACAGCCGATATCGTGATCGAACGGTCCGGCGACGTTATCGTGCGAGCGCCAAGCGAAATCGACGATGGGAAGCTTCTCCAGGCAGTCGCTGATCGCGCACTCTGGGTGCATCGATCTCTTGCCGAATGGGAAAGCTTGAATGCTAGCAAAGGAAAGAGACCCATCGCTCAGGGGCAGGGGTTTGCCTACCTTGGTCGCTCTTATCGGCTCAAGTTTGTCGACAACGCCAAGAGCCCACTCGTTCTGAAGAATGGGCGATGGGAGATTTGTAAGAAGTTTGTGGAAGATGCCGGGGAAGTGGGAGCGCGGAAGGCCTTCCGGGACTTCTACATCGAGAAGGGCAGAAGAGTCTTTGGCGACAGAGTTGCCCACTTTGCGCCCAGAGTTGGGGTTGCCCCCAGGGAAATCGCGGTGAAGGAGCTTGGATATCACTGGGCGTCATGCGGTGCAGGAGGGACACTCAATTTTCACTGGAAGACGCTGATGGCCCCGCAAACCGTCATTGACTACATTGTGGTTCACGAACTCTGTCATTTACGGCATCGTGACCATTCCGATGCGTTCTGGAATGAGGTCGACAAGGTGCTGCCAAATTTTCGGGAAAAAAAACTTTGGCTTAGGGATCAGGGCGCCTCACTTGATCTGTAGAGTATGATGGTTGCGGTTCGCTCCGCATCGCTTCTCTACGTTCATATGCCTCAAATTGCTCAACAAGCGCCTCATTCTGATCTTTGAGAGTAGCCACCTCATTGGATAGGCTTTCAAGCTGGACTTGTGCCCTCCCCGAGGTGGATGACAAGAAGTTTGCTGCTGTGAACAATAGCGAGCCGAGGCCTACAACTGCTGCCAAGGCCGCTAGGACGTTCACGCCGGCAGCGATCTTCGCTGAACTCTCAGCCTTTTTCGCAGATCGGCTAGCTTGATCGAACATGCTAGGCAACGAGCTTCGAATAGCAATCTTCTCGCCTGGATGCCGGTAGGCCGCCTTCTCGATAAACTCTTTAATATCTTTATAAAAATGGCCTTGGTCCAGTGGAGGACGCGCGGGATCTCTTTCTCCGGCAGGGATCGATGTCTTCGTGAATTCAACCCAAATCAAGCCGTCATCTTTCCCAATGAAGTAGTCTTCGTCGGTAAGATTATGCAAAGGAATGCAGAGCTTACCGAAAAACCCTGGGTCAACCAGTGGGCCGGTACCAAGCAAAAGCCCTCTGTGGACGTGTTTGATCTGCAAATTAAAACGAAGAGCTAGAAAATCTGGGAGCCTAAATTCTAGATCAGTCTCTACAAAAACGATTCCATTCTTTGGAACGAGTAAGCCTTTGTCTGATTGAGAGTCAAAGATCTTTTCGAGAGAGCATTGTTCTTTAGCAAAGGGTATTCGAAATTCACGGCCACGGAACCGAAAGACCTTGTTGTTTCTGTATTCATAAGCACAGCTACCGATCCGGCCTTCGTAGGCAGCCTTTTTTAATCGTGATTGCCTGTCCCCCTTCTCAGAGAAAGGCGCAACGGCACCTGTCGCAAACACGATTTCTTGGATGTGCTGAGAAGCCAACAAAGTGAACGGGATATCTCGAATCCGGTCGTAAACCTCGGATTCAACATTTCCTTGATGCCAATTTTCAGCGAGTATCGCAGCTTGGTCTGAAGTCAGAGTTGCTGCGAAATTTTGCGCATGAGGTTTGACGGTCGCAGGGTCTGCTTTCTTAGACGAACGCACTGTTCTTTGAGACCATGCTTTCTGCAGAGAACCCCATATAGTCGATTTCTCTGCCAATTTCTTCCTCGATTTTCTGGACGAACGCTCGACCGTTTGAGGCAACATAATCCATATGATTTAACACTATCAGATTGGGATTATTAGCGGCCATCGCTGACTTAACTATCTCGGGATCAAACTTTCCAACTCGGCGAAGTTTCTTCGTAACAGTCGTATATTCGCGAATACTTTGTTCGGCTGCTAGCGGTTTTGCGATGCGCTCCCAAGTCGTCTCATTGGGCAATGGGCCGGACATTCCCGCGACACGAATAGGGAACGATCTTATCACGAGCACAACGCTATCGACATCGATGGGGCTAAGCCCCGTTTCTGTGAGAGCCGAAGCAGCGGTCGTGCAGCGTGAAGTCGCTTTAGGCCAATATCCGCCATCATAAAGCGATAAGCCAAATCCTTGCGTACCTTCGATCACAATGCGAGCGTCTTCGTTCAACCAATTACGCATCTTCGCCGTCGTGTCGCAGAGATACTGTTCCAAGGGCGCGCAGTGCTGAGCATCTTGCCTCTGAAGAGGGAAGTTTGCCGCCTCGCGAGCGACCGAAGCCATGATAGCTGCGCCAACGCCACTCCCGGTTGATCCAATCCCCGAAACCAAGCCTGCATTAGCTTCCCAAGCCTTTTGTTCAGGAGTGATAATATTCGCATATGGGCTTATGAAAATACGATTGCGTGGGTAGTCTAAAATCTCGATCTCATGTTGAAGCACGTCAAGATCGATGAAAGATCCAGCTGGAAATACGACATCAACATTGCGATCGATCGCACCCGCAGGCAATTGCCTCAGCGCAAATTTCTGACCTGCCCGATTGTATGCCGTATGGCCGGAATTCGGGCCGCCAACCCTTACCACGGCGATCCTCGGCGCATCCGCCATTCGCACTAGTTCAAGAGATACTTTACCCTTGCCCTCCGAGCCAAACTGGCCACCAATGACAATGGATACTGGCATCTATATCTCCGCTTCCCAAGCCTTGAGCACTCTATCTACATTTAAGAGCATTTCTTGCTCGCGTCCATTATTGAAGATCGTGTGATCTGCGAGCGGTCGCATATCCGAAACTTTCTGCTCAACCGCCGACGCAGAAGCCTCTTCGAACGCTGATCGACAAACGTGTGGACTCTCCTCATCTCGCTGGGAGTAACGGCTTCGCCTGCTTTCCTTCTCAGCATCGACGAAAATATGGAGAAAGCAGTACCCAAATTGCTCCTTCAAGAAGGCATAGTCCTCCGGGAATCTCAATCCGTCTACCACAATCCGTTCAGCCGCTGCGACCCTAGCAATAGTCCTCTCAGCCAATTCACGTTGACGTCCGGTGCGATTGATCTCGGCCCCCATCTGCTGTCGGTGCTTGCGATCAAGAGGAAGGCCTTGCTCCAGCAACAGGTCATCGATTACCCGGCTGAAACGGGTATACGCGAACCCGAGCTCTTCTAGACCCTTTGCTAGCGTTGTCTTACCTGCTGCGATCGGGCCACTTACCCCAATTACCAACGGCGTAGCTTCGCGCTGAAGGCGGGGAATTATCAATGGAGCTTCAGTCTCAGTACCCAACGCCTCAGACAAGCCAGCAAAGTGAAATGTGCCGACAATTGCAGATGTTATCGCATCCAGCTCATCGTGGGTGACACGCTGGATTGTATAGTCGCCGCTTATACCAAACTCGCTCAGCCCAAGCTTGAGCCATTCCTCACCTGCTCCTTTCCGGGGAATTCTCATGATGTCTTGCGCCGCACCAGGATAACTCTCGATTACCGGAAACCCCTGCCTGCGAAACTCGTCGGCAAGCTTTATCCCCCTAGCTGTAAGCTTCTGCATGCTGGGAAGCAGGCTCGGATACACATTGACGCCTCTGCGTTTCAGTTCGCGCTCGCAGACCCTCATAATGCCGTATTGGTCGCGACCAGGATCATCGTCAAAAACAGTCAGGCGACCGGTCGGAAGGCAAAGAGGTGAGTCAATCGAAATAAGCTCAGGTTTGGCAGCAATAGTTTCTGCAATGATGTGCTCGTCGCTCGATAAGACCTTTGTTTCCGCATGACGACCGATGAGATTGCACCAGCCTGATGGCCGCTTTTCTGAGCCGGTGAGATCAATGCCTACAACTCTAGCAAACTCAGCTTTGGAACCGCTAAAGAGCTCTCGAAAGGTCGGTGCCCGTGCCAATTTTCTTTTGGACGCCTTTGTTAAGTCGGGCAGAACAAGCCGATCCGAGGGGGCAGACCAATCCACGAAATTAATTGGCTCGCTTAGAAGATCGGCTTCAAAGCCTAGCCTACTCAGTGCATCGTCGAATAACGCTCCCATCGCAGCGATATCTGCTCGATTATAGGTAAGCAAAGTGCGCAGTGCGTCCAACTCGCCCCTCAGATATCTATGCCAGAGTAGTACCGCCGCAAAGCCATCGACCCCTTCGATGTCATCTCGAAAATTGACACCCAATTCCTGCTCGATTGCTTTCTGCCCACCTTTCAGGCCCACGCGGCGGCAAAGGTACATCAGGTCGATATGCGTTTCCGGGATCCTAATTTTGGGAAATTCCTGTACAAGAAACTTCGCATCAAATCGAATTCCGTTGAACGTCACAATTGCCACTGCCCGCTCGATCGCCGCAAGCATTGGCTTAGGATCACCCCCTTTAATGTAGGTTCCAGATTTCTGGTTCAGTGCCCAGCCCACGACAGTGATTTCATCGTAATAATGGCTCAAGCCGGTGGTTTCGATGTCGAGGAACATCACACGCTCAGGATGCTCGTGACAAAACGCCAATTTCTCTCTGAGAGGCTTTGGCAATTTGGCTTTGCTAGATTTCTTGTTGGATCGCACCATGGCCTCACGTTCCTTCCGAGAGGGGCGATTGCGCACTGCGACCTGGCACTATTGCGTTAACGGAGACAATGGGGTTCTCAATCACAGCAGCAATTCCACTTTGCTCGCCCGCCGCGCAATTGCGTTTTCAAGTTCCTTGACGCCATCTGAGCAAGTCAACCCAGGTTTTGTCAGTCCTGCATCAATGTTCACTCCAACACTTGCCGCGATTTCAGATACCCTTTTCTTGATATATGGCCCGCCCAACCCCGACTCTTCCGCGAAGCGCGCCGTAGCTTCCCGATCAAACTCCTCCAAAGTCGCTGCGCGGCCAAATCGCATCGCGAGCTTTGGCGACAGCTCCTTCCACATATGCGTGGCGACAAGGTCGTAAAGCGGGGCAAGCACCACCTCGCCGTTTTCCCGGCGCAGCAGACTGTAGTTCTTTGCGTGGGCATCGGCGTTGCCGATGACGAGATTGAAGATCGCGGCGTCGGCGAGCTTCAACACCTCGCGCGCTGGCCGCGTCGCAGCACTGCGTAACAGAGCGAAGCTATCGCGAAAAGTCGGCCCGCCCTCCGCCGCGTATTTTCGGTTCGAGGGGACGCCAAGCGCCTGAGCGAAGTCCTCCTGATGCAGTCGGTGCGTCTTTCCGTGGAGTATCATCCGATCATAGCGTTCGACTAGCAACAACGGCTTGCCTGCCACCTCGCGCCACTCTGCATTGGCAGCATCAATACCCACCGCGCGCGCCAGTGCGAGGCAGAAGGTCTCATTCGCAGCTAATCCGGCAAAGCGATTCGGTTCAGGCTTAATCAGATGCGTGGATGGCTCGCCAGGACGGGGGATCGCAATACCTCCATCTGCGGTGAGCACAACGGGCAGTTTGCTCTGTGCGCCTGCAAGGCTGAGCCTCGCGCCGCCCTCGCCTGCCAGCATGGGTACGGCGGGCAACCGATCGAGCAGTGCAGCCAGCTCGTTCTCTTGCAGTGCTTCTGGAGCGGTCTCGGAGTGGTCCTGGAGCGGTTCTTCGTCTTTAGGCAGGAAGGCTAGAGCACCGGCAACATCTCCGCCTAAGGCTTCAAGCAGCCGAAAAGGATTGTCCGGCGAAACCCCAAGTGCCCGAGCGATAGCGGTGCGCTGGCTTTCTTCGGGTAGCAGTCCGCCAAAGACTGCCTTGCAAGCATGATCTTTAAATGGCTCTTGCTGCTTGGGCATCGCATAGGAAAGCGCCGGGGCCGTTTCATCAGCCAGCCAGTCAGGCGCGTATACGAAATGCATCGCGCCGCCTTTGTCGATCGAGAGTTCGCCTGCCTGGCGCTCGTCCCACCAGATCACCAGCATATCCAGAATTGGCAGCGTCACTCCGCCTCATCCTTCTTGGGCGCATCCGCTCGACCCGCAATCACGATCCCGTCGGGCCGCTTGATCTGAAGTTCACAACCAAGAGCGGCGAGAACATCGAGCACTTTGCCCATCTGGACGGTTACCTTCCCTCGCTCCAGTTCAACGAGGAAGCGCAAGCCGACGCCGCTTGCAGCAGCCAACTCGTCTTGGCGCAGACCAAGCTCCTTGCGTTCGTCGCGAATGATTTGGCCGATAGTGGCAACATTGAGCATCAGCACTGCCTTTCCCGATCGGGAAACCTATGCGGATAGTGGATCAATTTCAAGAGAATTTTCCCGAAAGGGATATTTCGCACTCAAAGAATAGCTACCGAAGGCGTGCTTTCCCGTACGGGACATATTGTGCGTTTCCAAAATTTTGTGACACTGAGCCTAAAATTGCTCAAAGTCCGAGGCCTAAATCGCAATTCAGGGAAGTCGGGGAGGAATTGTGGTAAACAGCCCTCGAAACCCGTCGCATTTCCGTTAAACCACAAGTGGTTGCATCAGCTCACTTGCCACCTCCGTCTCCGCCACTTGTGATTCCGCCGCGGCCCGGTCCGGAGCCAGAGGAAACTACACGTTTTTTCAAGGCGGTATTTTCCGCAGCCTTTCGTTGCCATCCGAAGGCAGACGGAACGCGCAGATCCTGGCTTGAGGACAAGGCACATGTTCGGCACAGGCCAAGGCTGCCCTCGGACTATGGTGCGATCCACATCTCCAACGAATTAGGCGATTATATCAAGGCGAAAGCCATGAGCTATGTTCGCCATCACCTTCGCAAGCGCGAGGCACGCAGCAAACTGTGTCGTCGGTGCTGACGACGGACAAGCATCATACATCAGGTTTTTCTGAAATCAGTGCCGGCAAGGGCATCAAGCATGCTGTCCGCAAGCTATTTCCGATAACGGCCGGACACGTTGTCCTACTTAATTTTTCTCAGGCAGATACCACGATTGCGCACCTGCCCGTGCCATCTATACCAAGTCTCGGGCCAAGCGTTGTCCTCTAAACCTAGAGGAATGTATTGATGTTCTTCGCCTGCAGGACCGTTTGCAGCAGGGTAACCTTGCGCCGTGCCAGCTTCAAACATCCGTCCTCATCGCGCCTGATCAGATCGACCCGCCGGGCTTTCAATTCCATCTCGTCATCCTCAGTCCGATGGCGATTGTTCAGGATCAGCGAGTGAACAGTCCACTCTGACGGATTGTCGGTTGCTTCGACCTCGATGTTACTCACCATATGGAAATGCCGTGTGGGCGGATCTTCAGCCCATGCGGAGGGCTGTTTGGCGCGGGCTACGCGGATCTTGAGATATTCAAGATCGTCGTCGAAGAAGGCCATCCTCGTGGGGCTGAACCTGGCGTCGTCATTCCGGTAGCGTCCCTGCACGCCCGGAACCCAATAGTGGATGTCCTCCGCCAGCAGCTCCAGCCATTCATGCAAATGCTCGCCGTCCAGAAGACGGGCTTCGCGATAGAGAAATTGCTGGATTTCGATAATTAGATCGACGGAAACTGCACGATGTTCGCGGGTTTCGATTTGTTCGGCTTGGTTCACGATCACCTCAAACTGGTATTTAGCGGACCGGGACGTCAGCCCAGGTTTCTGCACTCATCAGATCGGCCCAGCGTTGGTAGAACGCCCGCTGGTTCGCTTCGTTGATCTGGCTCTGATGGACATTGCCCTTCAGTTCCTCGTGTTCGATGCGCGAATCGAGGCCCATCGCGGCGTGCAGCTTCTGCCGCCGCGTGACGACACCTGCATTGACAGCGGTGCAATTCTCGAAATTCTCGCCATCGTCCATTTCAAAGACCCCTGCGGGCGAGAAAGTCAGCATCACGCCGCGGCGATATTCTTCCTTCAGTTCCTCTGGCGCATTGGCATTCAGGAAGACCCAGGTGTGAAGTTCCGTTTCTTTCGGACCTTTGGGGTTCCATGTGCGGAAGGTGTTGTGACCGGCCAGGAAGGACAGGTTCGGGAAGACATTGGCCGAACTGAGCGATGCAACCATTCTACTGCGAACTTTCCCCAAACGCTCGGCAAACTTGGCTTCCTGCTCTCGCAGATATTCGAGTATCTGCGGGGAGTTAAGCGTGGCGGCATTGCCAATGAAATCCAGACCGAATTCCCAGCCGTGACCATTGGCATTGGCGTGGTAGGAGCGATCAGGCCGCATGGTCGGCTGTTTGCCGAACATGGCGATCAGGGCCGAACTGTGCGTCCACGGAGCGTGATAGGAATCGCCCGTAAAGTTTTCCGCCGGGAACTTCCAGTTACACTTCAGGCGCGATTTGATGTTGCCGTCGATGAACTCGATACCGCCTTCATCATTGTCGAGAATGACGTCGAGATACCAACGAAAGTCGCCCAGATATTCTTCAAGCGACGGTGCGTCAGGATCGAAACAGGCAAAATGCATGCCCTTGTAACTCTCCACCCGCGCCTGATGGAGGCCCAGCTGCGCCTTGTCGAAATTGGACCTGCCATCGTAGGATTGCGGACGGCTTACACTCTTCAGGCTTCCATCGAGGCCGTAGGACCAGCCATGAAAATTGCATGTGAAGCGGCGGGTCTTGCCAACTTCGGCAAAGCACACGCGGTTGCCGCGGTGGGAACAGGAATTGAGAAAAGTGTGAATTTTTCCATCTTCGCCGCGTGAAACGATGACCGCATCCTCACCTATCGTGGTGGTAAGGAAATCCCCGACTTCCGGCACTTGTGAATCATGCGCAACGAAGATCCAGCAGCGGGCGAAGATCCGCTCCAGCTCAAGCGCGTAGATTGCATCGTCCCAGAAGATCCGGCGATCAATGTAACCCCTGTCTCTTATACACATCTGACGCTGCCGACGATCTACTCTGTGTAGA
>CAJXSN010000017.1 GCA_913060895.1 uncultured Sphingomonadaceae bacterium | reverse complement strand
CGAGATAGGAGTCCGTCTCGTGGGCTCGGAGATGTGTATAAGAGACAGAGCATGTGCCGACTGATCGCACAACCGTGCCCAGTCGCCATCAGGCCACGCTTCGATATCTGCATCAATATCCACTAGTGTTCCGGCCCAACGCTGCCAAATCCGGCGCAGCTATTCGATAGGCCCTTCATAGGCCTCTACAATCCGCCCCACAATCGGGTGGCGCACGACATCGGCAGCGGTAAAGCGGATCGTGCCGAAGCCGTCCACGTTCTCCAGCTTGTCGACTGCATCCGCCAGCCCGCTCATCCGGTCACCGCCGGGGATATCCACCTGCTTCGGATCGCCGCAGACCACCATCCGGCTGTTCTGGCCAAAGCGGGTGAGGAACATTTTCATCTGTTCGCGCGTGGTGTTCTGCGCTTCGTCCAGAATGACGAAGGCATCGGCCAGCGTGCGCCCGCGCATGAAAGCGATAGGGGCAATCTCGATCTCCCCGCTGGCAATGCGCCGCTCCACCTGTTCCGGCGGCATGCAATCATAAAGCGCATCGTAAAGCGGGCGCAGATACGGATCGACTTTGTCTTTCATGTCGCCGGGCAGGAAGCCGAGCTTCTCGCCTGCTTCAACTGCCGGACGAGACAGGATCAGGCGCTGGACGCTGCCGGTGATGAGCTGCGCGACGGCCTGTGCGACGGCCAGATAGGTTTTGCCGGTGCCCGCCGGGCCGAGGGCAAAAATAATCTCGTCGCGCGCAAGGCTGCGCATATAGTCGATCTGTTTGGCACTGCGCGGCACGATGGTTTTGCGCCGCGTGCGGATCATGATCGGGGCCCCGCTCCCGCTTCCGGCACCCGATTTGCCAGAGATAATCCCTTCCAGCGTGGGTTCGTTGGACATTGCAATCAGCGCCTCTATCGCGCTGCCATCCAAATCCTGACCCATCGCCAGCCGGTCATACATATTCTTGAGCACTGCGCGCGCACGGGCCACGGCGTCTTCCGGCCCTTCGATTTCCAGCAGATCGCCGCGCGCGGAAATAAACACGCCCAGCCGGTTTTCCACTTGCACCAGATTGGCATCGAACTGGCCGTAAAGCGGACCGAGCAGTGCCTGGTTGTCGAACGACACCTCCGTGCGGGCACGGCGGATTTCGCGGCTGGGGACAGGATCGGGTGAAATCACCGGATCGGCTGTTGATGTCGGCTTACGGCCCATATGTGCTGGATGCACTCCTTTCGAAATATCCAAAGGAATGTAAGCAATGAAGCGGGGGAGGCAAGCGGTTGTAACGCAGCCGACTGGGGAAAATTACGCCGCAGCCACACAGAAGACACAGATCCGCAGCGATCATCCCTCGCAGTGAATACAGGCTGGGATTACGCCGCGACGGTTTCCAGCGGCATGGCGCGCATGGAACTGGGATTGGCCTCTACCAGATCGGCTTTGACCAGATCGCCCAATGCATAATCGCCCTCGAACCACGCGCTCTGCAGCCACGGGGTCTTGCCCAGCCATTGACCCTTCAGTTTGCCACGCCGTTCGATCAGGACTTCGCAGGTTTTGCCTACGCTTGCTTCGTTGAAGGCGATCTGGTGGCGGCCGATGGCGGATTGCAGGCGTTGCAGGCGATCGTCCATCACTTCCAGCGGCACCTGCCCGTTCATGGTCGCGGCGGGGGTTCCGGGGCGAGGTGAGTATTTGAAGCTGTACGCCTGAGCGTAGCGTACTTCCTCGACAATTCGCAGCGTGTCCTCGAACTCGGCATCCGTCTCACCCGGGAAACCAACGATGAAATCGCCGCTGATTGCCAGATCGGGGCGAGCATTGCGGAAGCGTTCCAGCAGGCGCAGATACCCATCCGCGCTATGGCTGCGGTTCATCGCCTTCAACACCCGGTCATTGCCCGATTGCACCGGCAGATGGAGGTATGGCATCAGCTTCGGCACTTCGCCATGCGCTGAAATCAGGTCATCATCCATGTCGGCCGGATGGCTGGTCGTGTATCGGATGCGCGCAAGGCCTTCGACGCAGTCCAATGCGCGGATCAGGCCTGCAAGACCAACCGGGCGGCCTTTTTCATCCTCACCGGACCAGGCGCTTACATTCTGCCCCAGCAGCGTGATTTCCTTCGCGCCTGCTTCGACCAGTCCCCGGGCCTCGCGCACAAGATCGCCATAGGGCCGCGAAATTTCCATGCCGCGTGTGTAGGGCACCACGCAATAGGTGCAGAATTTGTCGCATCCTTCCTGCACGGTCAGGAATGCAGACGGCGCGCTTTTGCGACGTTTGGGTAGCGCATCGAACTTGGCTATCGGCGGCATATCGGTGTCGGTTGCCCGCTCTCCAGCCACGGCGCGCTCCAGCATCGAGGGCAAGCGGTGATACGCCTGCGGGCCGACGACCATCGACACCGACGGGGCGCGCTTCATAATCTCCTCGCCCTCCGCCTGCGCGACGCATCCGGCCACAGCAATCATCGGCGCTTTCTTCTGCGTTTTGCCCTTGGTCAGGCGGCCGATGTCGGAGTAGATTTTCTCTGCCGCCCGTTCGCGGATGTGACAGGTGTTGAGCACCACCAGATCCGCATCCTCACCCTCCGCAGCAGGGGCAATGCCCTGCTCGTCCAGCAGCTCCGCCATCCGTTCGCCGTCATAGACGTTCATCTGGCAGCCGAAGCTTTTTACCCGGTAGGTTTTCGGGGCGTCTTGGGGGGTATCGATAGGTTTCATAGTGCGCGTGGGTTAGTCGAAACGGCTGGGCGCTTCAATCGGTGTGCGTTTCCGGCGCGCTGTAACGGATGGGTTCGACGTTGAACTTGAACGGGCGGACGGGGTGGCCAAGGCTGGCTTCAAGCTGCGTTTCGATCTCCTCACGCGCTTTTGCAGCGATGGCCTTGCGACCGCGATAATCTTCGGGGCTGAACGGTTCGAGATAATGCAGGACGAGTGGGAAAGTCCCCTTGCGGCTCAGCACTCGCTTGAAATTGTTGATGCCGCTTTCGTTATCGATCCAGCCCAGCCATTCGGCGACTGACCCGTAATCGATCACTACCGGCTGGACCATAACACCGGGCGGTGGCGGCTCCAGCACGCTGAGCATGCTGCTCTTGAACGGCAACAGCGAATGGCCGTCAGTGGTCGTCCCTTCGGGAAAGACGGTGACCGACCAGTTGTCCATCAGCGCCTCTCGCAGCGCATTGATCTGTTCCGCCACATCCAGCCGATTCTCGCGTTTCACGAATACGGTGCGGTTGAGACTGCATAGCCAGCCGATAATCGGCACTTCGCTCAATTCCTGCTTCGCCACGAAGGCCGTTCCGCTGGCCCCCGCAAGCGAGAGAATATCGAGCCAGGAAACATGATTGGAAATGAAGAACACGTCGCGCCGCAGCGGTGTGCCCTTAACCTCTACTTTCGCACCGGAAATCCGTGCAGCAGTGCGCAGGAAAAGCATCGGAAAAGGAGAGCCGTATTTGAACAGGCGATAGGCGTAATGCAGCGGCACAAAGACGAACATCGACAGGACGATCATCGCCAGACGGATTATGAAACGATACCACTCCATGAAATTGAGCGGCGTGGGTACACCCTTGGCAGCGGCGGCGCGGTGGCGCCACTCCTTGCCCAGCGGGTCGTTACGGGAATCGTAACCCGCATCGGGCCGCGCCTGCTGGTCGGCCCTAGTCGTCACGTTCGAGCCGGACCCCGTAAAGCTCCATCCGATGATCGACGAGGCGGTAACCCAGTTTCTCGGCAATCTGTTTCTGCAAGGCTTCCAGTTCGGGATCGACGAATTCGACCACCTTGCCGCTTTCGACATCGATCAGATGATCGTGATGTGCTTCCGGTGCGGGCTCGTAACGTGCGCGTCCGTCGCCGAAATCGTGACGGTCCAGAATGCCGGCTTCTTCGAACAGGCGCACCGTGCGGTACACGGTGGCGATGCTGATCTTGGGGTCGATCGCGCTGGCACGGCTGTGCAGCAATTCCACATCGGGGTGGTCTTCGCTGTCGGACAAGACCCGCGCAATCACCCGGCGCTGTTCGGTAATGCGCAAACCCTTGTCTGCACATAATTGTTCAAGATCGATGCGGTCGGGCAAGACAGGCTCCCAAAAAGGGCGGCAAAAAGAAAAAGACGCCCCGACCCTTAACGGGGCGAAGCGCCTCTCTCAACCATATGTGCGAAACTGATGCGTTGTCATCACCTGTATTCGCACGTCAGCCTGTGTGGCTTACGCTTTCTTTTGGCGGCCACGCTTCTGTCCGGGCTTGCGGCCCAGACCGATTTTCTTGGCGAGTTCGCGGCGGGTTTCGGCATATTCGGGGGCGACCATCGGGTAATCGCTGGGCAGGCCCCAACGCTCACGATATTCGTCCGGCGTCATGCCGTAAGTGGTCATCAAATGCCGCTTCAGCATCTTGAATTTCTTGCCATCTTCCAGGCAGACGATGTGATCTTTCTTTACGGAGGAGCGGATCGAAACGGCGGGTTCGGGGCGCTCTTCCTCTTGCTCTGCATTACCGTCCAGGCTGGCGAGGGCCGCGTGTACTGTGGTGATTAGTGTCGGTACATCTTCGACATCGACATTATTGTTGCTGACATGCGCAGCGACAATATCGGATGTCAGCGTGATGAGGGTTTCAGACATATCGAATTCGATAGCGTCCATGGTTCTTTCCTTTGCGATCTTTATAGTTCTTGTAGACCGGCGGCTATTGTCCGTCCGTCTTGGTGTGCGCCACTATACAAATATTGCAAAGTTGCAACATCGCCAGACGGTAAATCGGGCTTTACGGTGTGGAAACGAACCAATTCGCGGTATTAAAGCTTCTTGGCGAAAGTAATCGCGTCTAACCGGCTCCCATCAGACAACTTGTAATAGGCATGTCTGCGCCCGATCGGTTTGTAACCTACAGAACGGTATAAGCTGGCGGCAGGGTTGTTTTCTCGCATTTCAAGGAACAGACGTTCTGCACCGCGCCCGCGTGCATCCTCCGCCAACAGAGTTAGCAGACGGGTGCCAAGGCCGTTTTTCCGGTGATCCGGATGTACGGCGATCAACAACAATTCCTCTTCTCCCGGCGCGGCGCGGGTCAGCGCAAAGCAAACCGCGGGATTTCTGGATGTGGGCGGCAGGCAATCGGCTGTCAGCAAGGCAAGATGGGTGGTGGGCATATCCATCGAAGAGGCGACCTGCGCCCGGTTCCATGCCTCTCCCCAAACAGGATCGAAACTTTCTCCCATGATTGCCATAATGGTGTCGAGCGGATCGATCATGGGCGCGCAGCCGCCGGCTTTGCATCGGGCGCGCGGCCATAGAGCGGTGTCAGATCGCTGGTTAGCAAGTTGGGACCTAAATGAGGGAAGTGCTGCGCATCGGCAGATAGATCGATGGCGAGATGGTCCCCTCCCAGCAGTTTGGCCAGGGCTTTCGCCCGGTTGCCGACTATCGTGGAATGGCGGCAAGCGCTGGCTGCGTCTTCGTGGGTCAGGGACCGAATGTTATCCTCGGGTAGTCGATATTTATCGAAATTCTGGACGAACCACTGCGCGTGCCCGCCTTCCATGCACACTGTCACCGGCCCGGTTTCGGGTTGCCAATGGCTTGCAGCGACAAGTGCAAGAGTGGGATAACCTTCGACAGCAGCGTTCCAGGCAATGGCAAGCGCACGGGCAGCAGCAATGCCAATCCGTACTCCGGTAAAGCTCCCCGGGCCCAGTGAAACGCATATCCGGCCTGCGCTGCCATTACCGGGCAGTTCAGCGATCATCGGTATAAGCCGTTCAGCATGACCACGGCCCAGCACTTCGTGTCGGCGAGCCACCAGACGCAAATCTGCGTTATCAAACAGGGCCACCGAGCAGGCTTCTGTGGCACACTCGATGACCAGTGTGCGATCCATTCCGGAATGCTGTTCAGAAGACATGGTCGGGGCAAATGCCCCAATCATGGTAATTCCTCAAGTTCTCAGACGACAGAGTTGAATTTGTCGAAGTCCGGCCGCGGACTGCGGTCGAAAATCGTGTTCTTGTCGCCGTATCCAATGGAGCAAATCCAGTCGGCTTTCACCTGTGGCTGGTCGGCGAAAAACTCTTCTGTTACGCCGTCAAGATCGACCCCCGACATCGGTCCG
This sequence comes from uncultured Sphingomonadaceae bacterium, assembly GCA_913060895.1. Taxonomy (GTDB): domain Bacteria; phylum Pseudomonadota; class Alphaproteobacteria; order Sphingomonadales; family Sphingomonadaceae; genus CAJXSN01. Next base: position 42,145 of record CAJXSN010000017.1, on the reverse strand, counting down.
CAATCGAACCCGAGCGACCGCGCCGCCAGCATCAGATAGGCACCTTGCAGCGCAGAGTTGCGGGCAGCGCCTTCCTGGCGGCCATCCTGATCACCTTCGAACCAGCTCTTGGCATCGGCGTGCGGGAACAGCCAAGGCAGTTCATGATGAAAGTCAACATCGTATCCGATAATCACGGTTACCGGCGCTGCGCGAATTTTATCCTCGTTACCCTCGGAAGCAAGGTCAGCGAGCTTGTTTTTGGCATCCTGAGTATGGCACCAGACGAACCGCGCCGGCTGCATGTTAGCCGAGGTCGCACCCATTTTCGCCAGTTCGTAAATCGCTTCGATTTGATCCTGCGAGACTTCTTTGTCGAGCCATCCATTATACGTCCGCGCTTCGCGGAAAATCTGGTCAAGAGCGTCGGCAGACAGAGCGTGGTCGTGATATTGCTTGGTCATTGAAACTCCGCGGTTAGAAATCAGGCTGCCCGAACTTCAACAACCTCCGGCACGTAATGTTTCAGCAAACCTTCGATGCCGTGCTTCAGCGTGGCTGTGGAGCTGGGGCAACCGGCGCATGCACCTTGCATGCCCAGATAGACGATCCCGTCCTTGAACCCGCGATAGGCGATGTCCCCGCCATCACCGGCAACTGCGGGGCGCACCCGCGTATCGAGCAATTCATGGATCTGTGCGACGATTTCCGCATCGTCGGCATTGGATTCGACAACCATTTCATCCTCTGCGGGAACGGAAATCGCCCCAGCAGTGCCCACCGCAAACAGCGGGGCCTGGCTCACGAAATGGTCGAGCAGAATGGCTGTTACCTGCGGTTTCAGATCGGTCCAGTTGACGCCGGGCGCGGCAGAAACCGACACGAAATCGCCGCCGAACATCACATTGGTCACCTCGCCCGTATCGAAAATGGTCTGCGCCAGTGGGCTGGCTTCCGCTGCCTCTGGCGAGGTAAATTCTCGCGTGCCGGCCTCCATCACTTGCTGACCCGGCAGGAATTTTAGGGTGGAGGGGTTGGGCGTGGTTTCGGTTTCTATAAACATGACCCAAATGTAGTGAGCGAGTGTAGCGTCGGCAAGCTATTCACTCGTGCTTCACGCCATTGCTGTTTATACGCCCGGCATGAATCTGTTTTCACGCGCATCGCGCCCATTCGCGTTTTTCATCTCTCTTGCCCTTCTGGCGGCCCCTTCAGGGGCGCAGGATGTGGCCCCGCCTGCCGTACCTGCACCGCAGGCGGTTCAGGCTGAGGGTGTTGTTCCCTGGCTGTACGAAGGCAGTAACATCCCGGTCGACAGGGAATGGCTGTTTGGCGATATGGAAAATGGTCTGCGCTACGCCGTGCGCAGCAATGGCGTGCCGCCCGATCAGGTCAGCATCCGCATTCGAATAGATGCAGGTTCATTGCATGAGCGCGAGGGCGAGCAGGGCTTTGCCCATTTGCTGGAGCATCTGCTGTTCCGCGAAAGCAAATATCTTGGCTTTGCCGAGTCGATTCCCCGCTGGCAGCAGATGGGTGCGACCTTTGGCAGCGACACCAATGCCGAAACCAGTCCGACCCATACCGTATATAAATTGGACCTGCCCGGAGCGAACCCGGCCAAGCTGGAGGAGAGTTTCAAATTATTGTCCGGTATGGTCCGTGAACCCGTGCTTGAGGCCCGCCAATTGCAGGCTGAAGTGCCGATTGTTCTGGCCGAGAAGCGCGAACGCGGCGGCGCCGCCCAGCGTGTGGGGGATAAGACGCGAGAAACCTTTTTTGCCGGTCAGCGGCTCGCAACACGCTCCCCCATTGGGACGGAAGCCACGCTGAGGGATGCAACGCCCGAAGCCGTGCAAGCATTCCATTCGCGCTGGTACCGGCCCGAAAATGTAGTGATTGCTGTTGCCGGGGATGCCGATCCCACGGTTCTGGCAGGTCTGGTCGAGAAATATTTCGGTGACTGGCAGGGGGAGGGCACACCCGAACCGGCGCCCGATTTCGGCGACCCCGTCGCGCCTGACGGCTCTACCGGTACACCTGCGATTGGCGAAGCGACAGTTCTGGTCGAACCCGATCTGCCGCGCAGTTTTACCTACGGGATCATGCGTCCGTGGCGGCCGGTCAACGATACGATCATCTATAATGAAGGCCTGTTGATGGATGCTCTGGCGCAGGCGCTGATCAATCGGCGGTTGGAAGCCCGCGCGCGTGGCGGTGGCTCATATTTGTATGCGCAGGTCCAGCAGGACGATGTCAGCCGGACTTCCGATGCAACCTTCGTATCCTTCGCTCCTTTGACAGAAGACTGGGAGGCCGCGTTGGCGGATGTTCGTTCGGTTATTGTCGATGCGACGACTACTCCGCCGAGTGAAGGGGAAATCGCCCGGGAATATGCCGAGTTCGATGTGGCCTTTGCCGCGTCGGTAGCGGAGCAGGAAGTGGCCCCGGGTTCGCGGCTGGCAGACAATATCGTCCAGGCTGTCGATATCCGCGAAACCACGGCTTCGCCCGACACCGTGCTCAAGGTGTTCCGTGACATGCGCCCCCGCGTAACGCCTGCCGCTATTTTGGAGCGCACCAAGGCGCTGTTCGAAGGAACAGTCCTGCGCTCTGTCTATGTGACCCCCGCAACCGGAGAGGCGGACAGCGAGGCCGTGCAGACGGCATTATTGCTTGATGCCTCTGCCGATGGCAGCGCGCGACTGGCGGAAAATGCGATTTCTTTCGATGACCTGCCGCCGGTAGGAGAGCCGGGAGAAATCCTCAGCGCTGGTGATCTGGGCGTTCTTGGAATCGAGCGGGTCGAATTTGCCAATGGCGTTACTGCATTGCTGTGGCCCAATGATGCAGAGCCGGGCCGCGTCACCATGAAGGTACGCTTCGGTGCAGGCTACCGCGCATTCGAGCCGGAAGATGCAGCCTATGTCGGCCTCGGCGAGGCAGCGCTGGTCGGCAGCGGTTTTGGCGAGGTGGGTCAGGAAGAGCTGGACCGGCTCGCAACGGGTCGCAAACTTGGATTCGATTTTGCAATCGAAGACGCCGTATTCTCCTTCTCCGCCCAGACGCGGGGTGAGGATCTGGCCGACCAGCTTTATCTGTTCGCTGCCAAGCTCGGGATGCCGCGCTGGGATGCCAATCCGGTCATCCGCGCGCGTGCCGCATCGCGGCTGGCCTACGATACCTATGCGACAAGCCCAGGTGCATTGCTTGGTCGCGATCTGGAGTTTCTGTTGCGCGACCGGGACCCGCGTTTCGCTACGCCCGATCCCGCTGCGCTAGAAGAAACGACGGCCGAGGGTTTCCGCGAGGTTTGGGAGCCGCTGTTGAAACAGGGTCCGGTAGAGCTGTTGATCTTTGGCGAGTTCGACCGCGACGAAACGGTAGAGGCCTTGCGCCGTACCTTCGGCGCTTTGCCAGAGCGTGAGCCTGTTCCGGCGGATGTGGCTGCGCGCGGATCGTCGTTCCCCGATGCTGGCGAAACAACCGTTCTGCGGCATCGCGGAGATGCCAATCAAGCGGCGGCGGTGATCGCATGGCCGAGCGGCGGCGGTGTCGCTGGCCTTCGCGAATCGCGTCAGCTCGAGATTCTCACATCGGTGTTCAACAATCGGTTGATGGATGAAATGCGCGAACGGGCAGGGGCCAGCTACGCCCCGCAGGTTCGCTCGAACTGGCCAGTGGACATGGAGGACGGGGGCAATATCCTCGCCATCGCTCAGCTGAGGCCGGAAGATGTGCCAGCTTTCTTTGAAGCAGCGGACACCATTGCTGCCGATTTGGTCGCCAATCCGCCTACCGCAGACGAATTGGCGCGCGTTACGGAACCGCTGCGCCAGACGATTACACGGGCCAGCACTGGCAATATGTTCTGGCTATACCAGCTTGAGGGTTCCAGCCGGGATGTCGCACGATTGCGGGCGTTGGGCTCGCTGCTCAACGATTATTCGCAAACCACTCCTGCTGTGATGCAGGGACTGGCGACGAAATATTTCGGCGGGCGCGAGGGATACCGGGTGGCAGCAATTCCGGAAGGTCAGGACTTGGCAGAGGCTGCTCCGGATCAGGATGCGACACGTACGCCCAATCCGGCAGCGCAGGCGATCACAGGCCGCTGATGCTTAGTCCTGCCTCGGGGGGCTGAAGCCAGATAAGCCTGCGCTAAACCATTCCTTCGCTTGCTCTTATGGGCAGGGCGGCGGTATTGCCGCCTTCGCATACAAAACAAGATTGGCAGATAATGGCGCAGAATTGGTCCCCCGACAGCTGGAAATCGCACGAAGCACGGCATCTTCCCAAATATGAAGATGCCGCTGCTCTGGCCGCTGCCGAGGAGAAACTGCTCAATTATCCGCCATTGGTGTTCGCTGGCGAAGCGCGCGCATTGAAGAGCGATCTGGCCGACGTGGCTGCAGGTGAGGCTTTTCTGTTGCAAGGCGGTGATTGCGCGGAAAGCTTTGCCGAATTCCATCCCAACAATATCCGCGATACCTTCCGGGTATTGTTGCAGATGGCTGTGGTGCTGACATTCGCTGGCAAGCTGCCGGTGGTGAAGGTGGGGCGCATGGCGGGCCAGTTCGCCAAGCCGCGCAGCTCCGACACTGAAACGCAGGACGGTGTGACACTGCCCAGCTATTTCGGCGATAACGTCAACGGTATCGAGTTCGATCCGGCCCAGCGCCGCAATGATCCCGAACGCATGGTGCGTGCCTATTCTCAGGCGGCCAGTACACTCAACCTGCTGCGCGCCTTTGCCGGCGGTGGCTATGCCAATCTGCGGCAGGTCCATCAGTGGACGCTTGATTTCATGGGACGCAGCCCGTGGGCAGACCGCTTTGCCGAAACCGCCGACCGCATCTCGGAATCGCTCGATTTCATGGAGGCGTGCGGCATCGATCCCGCCACTGTGCCGCAGCTGCAGGGGACCAGTTTTTACACCAGTCACGAGGCGCTGTTGCTGCCTTACGAACAGGCGATGGCGCGGCGCGATTCGCTGACCGGCGACTGGTTCGATTGCAGCGCGCATATGGTATGGATCGGTGATCGCACCCGGTTCGAAGGCAGCGCGCATGTGGAATTTGCACGCGGCATCGGCAATCCTCTGGGTATGAAATGCGGCCCCTCGCTGGAACCTGATGATCTCATTCGTCTACTTGATACCCTGAACCCAGGGCGCGAGCCCGGCCGCATCACGCTGATCAGCCGCTTCGGTCATGACAAGGTGGAAGCCGGTCTGCCGCGCCTGATCCGCGCAGTCGAACGCGAAGGGCACTCCGTCGTATGGAGCTGCGACCCGATGCACGGTAATGTCGTGAAGGCCGATAGCGGCTATAAAACGCGCCCCTTCGACCGGATTCAGGCCGAAGTGCGCGGCTTCTTCGCCATTCACCGTGCCGAGGGAACTCACGCGGGTGGCATCCATCTGGAAATGACCGGGCAGGATGTAACCGAATGTGTCGGCGGTGCTGTCGCAATCACCGATGCTGGCCTGAACGACCGCTATCACACGCATTGCGATCCGCGTCTGAATGCAGCGCAGTCAATCGAACTGGCGTTCAGCCTTGCCGATATGCTGAAGCTGGCGGCAGAAGAAGAACAGGCCGACGCAGCCTGAGTTAACAAAAAGCAGTGTTTTTCAGCGTGATTTGATGGCGCCACTGGCCTTTGGTCCCTTTTAATCGGGGCAAGCGTCGTTCATAGTCTTTCTCGGACCGGTCGCCAGAGGAGGCCCTACCGTGAATGCCGCAGCACCCCGCCCCTTTCACAAGGCGGGCCATAATCTTGCCGACAAATACCGCTCCACTCGCGCTTTAACAGAAGCGCTGGCAGCGCCCCTTTCCGAAAGCGACGCGACCATCCAGTCGATGGAGGACGCCTCGCCCGCAAAGTGGCATCTGGCGCATGTAACGTGGTTTTGGGAAACCTTCCTGCTGCGCGATCATCTGGACGGTTACACCCTATATGACGAACGCTGGCCGTTTGTTTTCAATTCCTATTACGAGGCGGAAGGCGAGCGGATCGACCGGTTCTCACGCGGGCTGATGTCGCGCCCAACGGTGCAGCAAATTCTGGACTGGAGGGCCCATGTGGATGAAGCGATCATGCCGCTTCTGGAGCGCGAAGAGCTCGCTCCGCTGATTATGCTGGGCTTCGCGCATGAACAGCAGCATCAGGAATTGTTGCTGACGGATATCAAACACGCGCTGTCTCGCAACCCGCTCGGTCCGGCAATGTGGAACGGAATGCCTGCGCAGTCCGATCTGCGCGAACGGAACTGGATCGAGCACCCTGGCGGTATTGCTTTGGTTGGTCATGACGGAGAAGGCTTCGCATTCGATTGCGAGGGCCCACGTCACCGGACGCTGTTGGAACCGTTTGCCTTGGCCGATACGCTGGTCACAAATGGCGAATGGGATGAATTCATCGCCGATGGCGGATATGATACCGCTGCGCTCTGGCTGTCCGATGGCTGGAGCTGGGTGCAGGAAAATCGCATCGCTTCGCCCGGTTATTGGCGAGAAGACGAATACTTCACCCTGCAAGGCTGGCAGTCCCGCGATGCGGCCGCGCCCGTGACCCACATTTCCTACTACGAGGCTGACGCGTTCGCCACCTGGGCAGGCGCACGCTTGCCTACGGAATTTGAATGGGAAGCCATTGCGCGCGGACAGCATTCGGACGCAGCGCCTGCGCATGACGCAGCATCAGGCAACCAGCTTGATGACGCAGGGCCTGTTGGCCCAACCGGAACAAAGGCTTTGTTCGGCGACTGCTGGCAATTCACCCGCAGCGCTTATCTACCATACCCGCGCTTCAAGGAAGCACCGGGCGCTGTTGGCGAATATAATGGCAAGTTCATGAGCGGGCAGTTTGTGCTGAAAGGGGCCAGCTGCGCCACCGTGCGCGGACATTCGCGTGCTTCCTACCGCAACTTTTTCTACCCCCACCAGCGCTGGCAGTTCACCGGATTGCGGCTGGCAAAGGATATCTGATGGCCGAAACACCCGGACTGAAACTGGTCGATCGCGATGATGACGGTGTGGATCGCGCCTTCCGCGCAGACGTGCTGGAGGGGCTGCGGGGCGCACAGAAAGCCATTCCCGCACGCTGGCTGTATGACGACGCTGGCTCCCAATTGTTTGAAGATATTACGCAGATACCGGAATATTATCCGACCCGCTGCGAACGCGAAATTCTGGAAGCGCGGGGCAGCGAATTCGCCAGCGCCATCGGTCCGGGCAGAGCAGTGGTGGAATTCGGCAGCGGATCATCCGTAAAAACGCCGCTGCTGCTCAAAGCAATCGATCCAGCTGCATACGTTCCGCTGGATATCGCAGGCGATTTTCTGCGTGCGGCGGCTAACGAGCTTTCGGCCCAGTTCCCGGGCCTGCCCGTCTATCCGGTAGAAGCGGACTTCATGCGCCGTGTGGAATTGCCCGCCGAAGTGGCGGATATGCCCAAGCTGGGCTTTTTCCCCGGCTCCACCATCGGCAACATGGTCCCGCGCACTGCCGTCGACTTGCTGCGCACCATGCGCGAGACTTTGGGCGAGGGCGCACAGCTGCTAATTGGCATGGATCTGGTGAAAGACCGTGAAGTGTTGGAAGCGGCCTATGATGACGCAGGCGGCGTTACCGCGCAGTTCAATCTCAATCTGGTGCGCCGGATCAACCGGGAGCTTGAAGGCACTATACCGGTAGATAGCCTAAAGCATGAAGCGCGCTGGAACGATGATTTTGCGCGCGTCGAGATGCATTTGGTGGCGCAGGAGGATATGGCGTTCAATGTCGCCGGCGAGGCCTTCTCCTTGGCGAAAGGAGACACCATCCACACCGAAAATAGCCATAAGTTCAAACGCCGCAGCACCAATACGCTGTTGCAGGCAGGCGGCTGGACCCCGCGCGGGCGCTGGCTGGATAACCAGGGATGTTTCAGCGTGGTCCTTGCAGACGCTGGTATCCTGCGCACGGCACCGTAAGGGCGCAGGGGGCCGCACTTGCGCGATATCGCAATCATCGGGGCCGGAATGGCCGGGCTTGCCTGTGCCACGCGGTTGAAGGAGCAAGGACGCAGCGTCACCGTCTTCGATAAAGGCCGCGGCCCCGGTGGCCGGATGGCGACCCGCCGCGCTCAGGTAGCCGGCGATACAGTGTCCTTCGATCACGGCGTGCAATACTTCACCGTGCGCGATACTGGCTTTGCAAACGCAGTAGCCGGTTGGCAGCATGCTGATGTCGTTGCCCCTTGGCCAGCAGCGGGCGATGACGCGATGGTCGGTATACCCTCCATGAATGCTCCTATCCGCCGCATGGCCGCAGCGGTGGATGTGCATTGGGCGACCCGTATCGAAGCAATCGAGCGTTCCGAACACGGTTGGCGCGTCATTTTCGAAGATGGCTCCGGTCGGGATGGCGGCGCCTCGGACTTTCGTCAGGTCATTATCGCTGTTCCGGCTGAACAGGCGATGCCGATGCTTTCCGCGATTGAGCTTCCGGTTGCAGCCAATTGGTCGGCAAGAGCACGGGCAAGCACATCCAGTCCATGTTGGGCGGTGATGGCCACATTTTCACATACTTTGCCTTTGGCCGATACGTTTCGCGGTACCGAGATCACGTGGGCAGCGCGCAATTCTGCCAAGCCGGGGAGAGAAGCGGGGGAACACTGGGTCATTCACGGCTCCTCCGCATGGTCGGCGCATCATCTTGAGCTGGATCCTGAGCAAGCAGGTGAAGCCCTGCTCGAACGTTTCTGCGCAGAGACTGACGTCGCGGAAACAAGACCGCTCCATCTGGCTGCACATCGCTGGCGTTTCGCCAAAGCGCAGACTGCCGGACGCTCGAAACAGGCAGGGTTCTTGTGGGATGCGCCCAGTGGATTTGGCGTGTGCGGAGACTGGCTCGCAAGTCCGCGTGTTGAGGGCGCATGGGTATCGGGCAACGGCCTTGCTCGCGCTGTCGCCTCCTGACAGAGCATTCCGGAATCGCTTAGAACGTTGTTCATAACGCTGCCACGCAAAATACGATAGAACAGGGGCTATGGACTTAAAAACCCTTTTCGACATCGGCGCAGAGCGCATTGCCACCATCTCCCAATCCCAGCTGTTGATGCTGGCAGTGGCTGCGATGTTTGTCGGTTGGATCGGTAGCACGATGATACGCCGCCGTGTGCCACTGGGCGGGCTGGTTCGCGGTATCAGTACTTTGGTTCTAGTCGGCGTATTGGTAACCGTCGTCCTACAGGTCGCACGGCTGGATCCCAGGCTCGACATCGCCATGCCGGGCATGGGTTTACCCGAACAAACGGTGATGGGGGACGAAACCCGTGTGCCGCTGGCTCAGGATGGCCATTTCTGGTTGCGTGCCCAGGTAAACGGTGTGGAAGCCGATTTTTTGGTCGATACAGGTGCGACTTTGACGGCCGTATCTGAAGAAACTGCGCAGGCTGCCGGTCTGGAACCGGATAATCAGCGCCTGCCTATTCAAATGACGACTGCCAATGGAACGGTAAGCGTTGCCATGACGACAGTCGAAGAAATGCGGTTCGGCAATGTCGCTGCACGCGGACTGGATGCCGTTATCGCGCCCAATATTGGCAAAACCAACGTAATCGGCATGAATTTACTAAGCCGATTGTCTGGCTGGCGCGTGGAGAACAATGTCCTGATCCTGACTCCGCATAATCCCCAACCGGAACTGGTTCGAGCAGATTAGTCCTATCCTTTTCGTTGTCATTCGTAGTCGCACCAAGAATTGTGCGGCGCAACGAAAGTCTGGTTAGCCCCCTGCTTTTGCAAGAATTTGTTTTCTGAGGGGCTTTCCATAAGATGAATAAACCGTAAAGTACGGGTTATTGGGTCATGTCGAGTCGCCAGAAATGGTTGCTTTGGTATGTTAAGCTTTAGGGGATTATCACATGATGACTGCCACCGTGCTGCGCCGTAGCCTTCTTGCCGCCACATCCATTGCGGCAATCACTGTCACTGCGCCTGCAGTTGCTCAGGAAGTTGACGAAGACCATTTCCGCATTGCGCCAGAACGCGCATCGGTTGTGAATACGCCTGTTAATGCGCCTGCATTCGATGTGAATGCTCAGGCCGGTTTCCGCGTCGAGAATTATCGCTCGATTGTTCCTGGTACGCTGGATCCCAACGCACCTCCGCCTACAGGCGTGCTCGACCCGACTGGAATCAACGGCGTGGGTATGTTCTATCGCACAGACGGCTTCGTCTGTTCTGGGTCTTTAGTGAATCCACGTATGGTTCTCTTCGCTGCGCACTGCGTGAATGATATTTCTACAAGCGACTACGACACCGATGACGGACTGGCCTCGGCGTTCTCGTTTGGTAGCGATGCGCTGCCCGGCTTTATTGACTGGTTAAATAACGATTTAGCCTCGAACCCGGATGCAGCCGTTTATAATGTCGAGCAAATTTGGTACGATCCGCGGTCGGTGGCTCGGCCAGAGGGTTTCGGGTTCCTTGAGGCGGATATTGCGATTGCGACGCTGGATACACCGGCATTTGACGTTCCCAAATGGGCGCTTTTGTTCACTCCATTGAGTGAACAGGCGCATGTCACCGTAACTGGATACGGACGGTCGGGCACCGGTAGCGGGGGCGATACTCAAGGCATCGACTGGCGAAGACGCGCGGGAGAGAATTACGTGTCTTTCCTAGGATCGCTTGATGATCGCAATATCGCATTGTTTGGCGATGCATTCGGCGACAACCCTCAACGGCTCTATCACACAGCGTTCAACTGCGAGGCTGGTTCTACCCTTGCCGGTTGTGAGTTCGATTTCGGACTGTTCGGTAGTGATGATATCGCATTGTCTAAAGAATCCACCACGGCTGGAGGAGATTCTGGTGGCCCGCTTATCGTCGACCAGAAGTTTGAAGTTCCTGTGATTGCCGGCGTGCTATCGGGCGGGTCGCGCTTTTTTGGCCCGCAGTCTTTTAGCAGCTTCGGTACCAGTAGCTTCTATCAGCCTCTGCACGTTTTCTGGGAGACGATCGTTGAAAATAATCCCTATACCTATGCTACGGCGAAAGCTGGCGACGGTCTCTGGACAAGCAAGAACCATTGGGTTCGACAAGTTGACCCGTCCTACATGATTGAGGTCGATGGCGATCTGGTAAACGGGGTTCCATCTGTAGCAGGACCTGGAGTGTTCGGCGGTGGCGCTGGCTTCGGCGATGTTTGCTTTGAAGACGATTGCGTTGAATTTAACTACGATGCCGTAGTTACCGCTGATGGAACTCCTCTAGTGGTTCCCAATGGACCGGGCACAAGCGGCTTTGTGCCTAACAATGTAATCGGCGATCCAGCAACGAATGTCCGTTCGAAATATTACGAAGTGTCGCTTGCCGCATCAGGTCGCACCCGTTTGACCAGCGCCGTCGAGATCGACTGGTTTAAGATTAGTGGAGCAGCGACACTTGACGTTTTCTCGTCCGGCTCGCTTACCGTGCTCGGTGATTACGCGCAGTTTGGCGGAGTCACGCATAACGAAGGGGATATTGTCGCGAATGATATTTTCCTAGGCGCTGGGGTCGTGACCGGCACTGGGCGTTTTGTTTCGGATTTCACAACTGTGGGCGCTGGACTTATCGCTCCTGGAGCGCGTGACCCGTTTGTGAACTCCGGGACGAACCGAGCTTATGGCAACCTTCGCTTCCGCGGCGATCTGATACTTACATCAGGAAGTGTGGTTTCGATTGACGTTAATGGAACGCAAAGCGACCGCATTCTCGTAAGCGGGATGGCCTCTCTTTCGAACGACGAATCCGTAGGCGGTACCCTATTTATTCGCCGTCCGTCAGCCGCCACGAAGCCGCGAGATAAACAGGTATTCTCTATTCTGCGTGCAAGTGACGGTATCGAAGGCGAATTCGGTGAAGTTGTCAGCCTTCTTGGTAACCTTCAGGCGAATGTCATTTATGGTGCTACGAATGTTAATATCCAGCTGGAGGCTGGCAGCCTTGCGGATTTCGTGGGGACTGGTGCATCGGCCCTTCCTCAAGGCGACGCGGCCATAGTGAACGCATTTGCCAAGGGTCTGGATGAGATCCGTGCGCAGGGCGGCTATGATGATCTGTATAATTTGTTCGGCAGTGTCGATCTGATGGATCCGTATACGCTGGCCGGTACGCTTTCGAATTTCGCGCCCAGCTTCAGCAATGAAGGCGCAAATCTGCAGGAGCGGCAGAGCCAGGCCCTGTTCAACGGTGTAACGGATCGCCTGTCGCTGATGGGCGATGCTGTTGGCGGTTCGCTTAGCATCACCGGTACTCCGCGTGCGGCGATCAACGGTTCGTATGAAAGCGCTGCTGTCAGCACCCGCCTGGGTGTTGCAGGGCTTGCCCCGACCCAGGAAGCACAGCTGGTTCTACCTGAAGGCGTAACCGGTTTTGTAACCGGCGGCGTGATCAGCTCGGCCAACAGCTTCGGTGTGAACGAAACCGCATCCGACGGTCAGCGTTCCAGCTATTTCGGCATGGGTATCGAGCATGAGATGGCCGATGATCTGCATGTCGGCGTAGCATTTGGCCGCGCGTCTGGTCGCAGCAATGTTGGCGGAGACTTCGCCGATAGCGAGTTGAACCAGATTGCGGGCTATGCGTCCTACGACTTGGGCGGCGGTGCCTATCTGGGGGCTGTCGGCACAATGGAAACGGCTCAGCTGGAAACAACGCGTTCCGGTTTTGACGGGACCAGTTCCTATCAGTTGCTGGGCGCATCGAAGATGCGCAAAATGACGGCGATGGCAGAAGCAGGCATCAATCTTGACGTGAGCAAAGGCCTGACCCTGACCCCGCGTGTTCAAATGGCCTACTCCAACACGGAACTGAGCGACTTCAACGAACTGGGGGGTGAAACCGCCCTGCAGATCGATGACCTGCAGTCCGAGCAGCTGGAAGCCCGCTTCGGTGCGAAATTGGCAGGCAGTCAGGGTGTGAGCGGCAAGTGGGCGCTGATTCCGCAGGTCCAGGCTGACTATGTCCGCGTGGTCGACGGATCGAAAGATGGCATGACGGTCCGGTTCGCAGGTGCTTCCGATGTTCCGATCGCTTTGCCTTTCGCTGGCGGTGACACCAGTTGGGGTGAAGTGAAGGGCGGCATCCAGCTGACCAATGGTACGGTCCAGTTCGGCGCAAGCTTCGAAACGGCAATCGGCCGCGAAGCCTTCCGCGACGACCGCGCAATGGCCGACTTCACGCTTCGGTTCTAATCCAGATCGACTTTGGCCAAGCAAAAGGGGCCGCGGAGAAATCTGCGGCCCCTTTTTGCATCGGATGCCTATCTTCGGCCCTTGCGGGGCCTTACGGTCTTTAACCGCAGCGCATCTCTATGATGACGCCCTCTTCGTCGGTCAGCACATTGAGCCGATTGGTCCGGTAATCCATCGTCGCCGCCTGCCCCGGTGCCAGCACACGGACAGTCTTACTATTGCTCGCCGCAACCGCCTCCGAGATGTTCTCGTCCGTTGCGCGCATTCCGACGAAGCGGTTCAGATCATCTTCCTTGCAGAATTTGCTTCTCTCGAGAAATGCGTCCCGCTCGGATTGCGATACCGAGCCGTAGCTACTTGTATTGCCGGGCGGGGTTTCATCTCCTGCATTTTCGGACACAGCCTGAGGTTCGGCCTCTGAGCTATAATTGGCGCACCCCATCACAGAAAAGGCGAAGGGCAGAGCTACAAGTAACAGGCAGGATTTTTTCATGGATGAAGTATAGCGGAACACGGTCCTGCGCACCAATACGTGGCGCGATAAAACGCAAGAGTGCGCAGGCCCGTGACCGGGACTACACGCCGACATGGTGCCTGTGGCAGACGGTATCGGAAAAAATGGCTGGGGCGGCAGGGATCGAACCTGCGAATGCCGCTACCAAAAAGCGGTGCCTTACCACTTGGCCACGCCCCAGCACTGGCCGCGCTCTATAACGGTCTTGGCTAGGAAGGGAAGGGGTGGTGTTGAGGGATATGCTCAGTAATATCACACGTATGATCGAGAACGCCCCAGCCATCCTGTCCAGCGCCCGTACTATTCTGGACACACTTGTCGCTTTCGACACGACCAGCCACCGCAGCAATCTGGCGCTGATCGAATGGGTCGAGGATTATTTGCACCGGGCGGGCGTCGCTTCGGAACGTGTGGCGAATGCTCAAGGCACCAAAGCCAATTTGTTCGCCACTTGCGGCCCTTCTATCAAGGGCGGCGTGATTCTTTCGGGCCACAGCGATGTGGTGCCGGTGGAGGGGCAGGACTGGAACAGCGACCCCTGGACGGTTAGGCAGCATGGCGGACATCTGATCGGCCGCGGTGTTACCGATATGAAGGGCTTCATCGCTCTGGCGCTTGCTACGGTACCGCGCTTTGTCGCGGGCCGACTGCCGGTGCATCTGGCGATCAGCTATGACGAGGAAGTCGGCTGCCAGGGCGCGCCTGCGATGATTGCCCGGATGGCGCAGAGCATTCCTGCCCCTCGCCTGGCGATCGTGGGAGAGCCCAGCCTGATGAGGGTGGTGACGGGGCACAAGGGTATTGCGGTTCACGAAGTCACGGTGCGCGGGTACGAGGCGCACAGCTCGCTGACGGGGCACGGCGTTTCGGCCAATATGATTGCCATCGATTTGATGCATGATCTGTCGCTGCTGGCAGACGAATTGCGCGCGCGGGCCGAGCCGGACAATGGCTTTGATCCGCCAGAGGCAACGCTGACCGTAGGTGTTATGGAAGGCGGGCAGGCTGCCAATATCCTGGCCGGCCACGCCCGTTTCGTGTTCGACCTGCGCTGCCCTCCTAATGAGGATCCCGATGTTATTCTGGCACCGTTCATTGCCCGGTGTGCGGCGGTGGACCGCGAGGTGAAGGCCCGGTTCCCCGATTGCGGAGTGAGCATCACGCGCCATGCAGGCACCGTTCCGATGACCCCGCAGGGCAGCGACGACGCAGTGGCCTTTGTCCGCCGTCTGACGGGGGAGAACACTGCGCCGCTGCAAGTCGCCTATGCGGCAGAAGGGGGCCAGTTCCAGCAGGCCGGTTTCCCCACAGTCATCTGCGGACCGGGCAGCATCGAGCAAGCGCACCAGCCGGATGAATGGATCGCGCTGGACCAGCTGGAGGCGGGCGCGCGGTTTATGGCGCGGCTCGCCGAGGAGCTGTCCTAGAGCTTCTTGCCCTCGAAATCTGCGGCGGAGTGGCGGTTGGGCACCTGCTCGTCCTCCTCACCCCAGGTCTTGTTGACCATCGCCCCGCGCCGCACGGCCGCACGTTCGCCGATTTCTTTCGCCCAGCGTCCGACATGCTCATATTCGTCAATGCTCAGGAAGGTCTTGGCATCTTCATAAATCTTGCCGGTGGTGAAGGGGGCCATCCACGGCCACGCGGCCATATCGGCGATGGTGTATTCATCACCTGCCAGGAATTGTGACTGCGCCAGCCGCTGGTCGGCGACATCGAACAGGCGCTTGGTCTCCATCGCGTACCGGTTGATCGGGTATTCGAATTTTTCCGGTGCATAAGCGTAGAAATGGCCGAAGCCGCCACCGATAAAAGGCGCACTGCCGATCTGCCAGAACAGCCAGCTGAGCATCTCGGCCCGCCCGGTACCCTTCGCCAGAAAGCGGTCGAATTTCTCCGCCATATGCATCAGGATTGCGCCGCTTTCGAAGACACGGACCGGCTCCGGCCCGGACAGGTCCAGCAGCGCGGGAATTTTCGAATTGGGGTTCACACCCACAAACCCGCTGGTGAACTGCTCCTGCTCCCCGATATTCACCGCCCACGCATCGTAATCGAGCGTTTCGCCCGCTTCGATCAGTTCTTCGAAGATGATGTTCGCTTTAACCCCGTTGGGCGTGGCAAGGGAATAGAGCTGATAGGGATGCTTGCCGCGCGGCAGATCCTTTTCCTCGCGAGCACCGGCAGTAGGCCGGTTGATTGCGGCAAACCTTCCGCCGTTTTCGGTATCATTGGTCCAAACTGCGGGCGGGGTGTATTCTGTCATGGGATACCTTTGTGTTACTGTTGCCGGACGGCTTTGGGTCAAGATGGCCACCGGGTTGAGGAACCGCAAGGCACTATCGGCAGTTTGAAAATCCATGAAACAGGATCCGGCCAAACTGATATATGTCGATGATGACTTGCCGGGCATCACGCGCAAAGGCGCCGGGCGTGGGTGGGCCTATTACGATCCGAAGGGCAAGCTGATTTCCGATATGGCGGAAAAGCGCCGACTGAACGCGATTGCGTTGCCGCCGGCCTATATCGATGCATGGTTCTGCCCCGCGCCCAACGGCCATATTCTGGCAACTGGCTACGATGCGAAAGGACGCAAGCAGTATCGCTATCACCCTGATTTCAGGGTGCAGCAGGAGGGCGAAAAATTCGACCGCTGTATCGCGTTCGGCAATTTGTTGCCGCTGATCCGGAAGCGTGTGGAAACAGACCTGCGCGGGCGAACGCTGACGCGTGATCGGGCAATCGCCAGCGTTGTTCGCCTGCTGGATCTGGGTGCGGTGCGGATCGGGAACGAAGGCTATGCCCAGCGTAACAACAGTTTCGGCGCTACCACCCTGCGCAATCGCCATGCGGAAATTACCGGCAAGACCCTGCGCCTGCGTTATAGCGGCAAAGGCGGGAAACAGCGGGAGGTCGTGTTGAACGATGCGCGTCTCGCCACGATGGTCCGCCGGATGCAGGATTTGCCAGGGCAGCACCTGTTTCAATATGTCGACGATGATGCGGAACATCAGACGGTCACATCGTCCGATGTAAACGAATATCTGCGCGAGACGATGGGGGAAGAGTTCAGCGCCCGCAATTTCCGCACCTGGCATGCCAGCGTTCTTGCCTTCGATATGCTTGCGCGTGGCGAAGGGCAGATTACGATCAAGGCGATTACCGAGGAGGTGGCCCAGTCGCTCGGGAATACTCCCGCCATCACGCGGAAAAGCTATATACATCCGGCAATCTTCCACGTGCAGGAACGGCAGGAAGAATGGCGTGCCGATATCGATCTTCCGCGTGCAACGCAGTGGCTGACTGTGGAAGAGCGCGGCCTGATTGCCTTGCTTGAGGATGTGCCGGGCGCGGCCGAATTGCTGGCGGCTTAAGAAGCGGCTAGGCCGGTCCAACGGCCATATAAGGATTTTCGGTTTTGGCGACAGGCAGCAGCAAGCACCCCTTTTTCGATATGCACAGCCACGGCTTCGTGCGGGTGGCAACCAGTACACCAAGTGTTCGGACGGCAGATATTGCGTTCAACACACAGGCTATCATCGAACAGGCGCAGGCGGCGGACGATCAGAATGTCGATTTGCTGGTCTATCCCGAACTATGCCTGACATCCTACGCCCTGGATGATCTGCATCTGCAGCAGGCGCTGCTGGATGCGACAGAGACTGCGGTGGCTGAAATTGTTGCCGCATCGGAGAACCTAAGCCCGGTGCTGATTATAGGTGCGGCATTGCGGAGAAGCGGCCGTATCTACAATTGTGCGCTGGCTATCGCGCATGGCCGTCTGCTGGGCGTAGTGCCGAAAAGCTTCCTGCCCAATTACCGCGAATTTTACGAAAAACGCTATTTCGCGCGCGGGCACAATATTCAGGGGCTGGAAATCCGGTTGAACGGTCAGGACGTGCCCTTCGGTACCGATCTGGTGTTCGCCGCCGAAAACCTGCACGGATTTACCTTCGGGCTGGAAATTTGCGAGGATTTCTGGGCACCGCAGCCTCCCGGCACACTTGCGGCGCTGGCGGGGGCTACGATCCTGTGCAACCTGTCTGCCTCGCCCATCACCATCGGGCGCAGCGACGATCGGCATTTGCTGTGCCGCGCCAGTTCAAACCGCTCGATCTGCGCCTACGCCTATTCCGCCAGCGGACACGGGGAAAGCACCACCGATCTGGCGTGGGACGGGCAGGGCATGGTTTATGAAATGGGCGAGCTGATGGTCGAAAGCGTGCGCTTCGATCTTAATCCCGAACTGTGCGTGACCGATATCGACACGCAGCGCATCCTGTCCGAACGCATGCGCAACGGCACATTCAACGACGGCGCGGAGTATGCCGGCCGGCCGGACGAATATTTCCGCCGGATCGAGTTCACTCACCGCTATCAGGGCGGCGATATCGGCCTGCGCCGCGCCGTCCGCCGTTTTCCGTTTGTACCCAACCGGCCGGAAAAGCTGGACGAGGATTGCTACGAGGCGTTCAACATCCAGGTCGATGGCCTGATGCGCCGGATGCAGGCGACCAAGCCCAAGTCTCTCGTCATCGGTATCTCCGGCGGGCTGGATTCCACGCAGGCACTGCTGGTGGCGGCAAAGGCGTGCGACAAGCTGGGCCTGCCGCGCACCACCATCCGCGGCTACACCATGCCAGGCTTTGGTACATCCGACGGCACGAAGTCCAACGCATGGAAGCTGATGGACGCAACAGGTATTACGGCGGAGGAAATCGACATCCGCCCTACCGCGCGCCTGATGCTGGAAAATATCGGCCATGCGTTTGCGAACGGAGAGCCGGTTTACGACACCACGTTCGAAAATGTGCAGGCGGGCCTTCGCACCGATTACCTGTTCCGGCTGGCGGGGCAGCATAACGGCTTCGTCATCGGCACAGGCGACCTGAGCGAACTGGCGCTGGGCTGGTGCACTTACGGTGTGGGCGACCAGATGAGCCATTACGGGGTCAATTCCGGCGTACCCAAGACACTGATCCAGTACCTGATCCGCTGGGCCGAACGGACCGACCAGTTCGATCCGGGCTGCGACAAGGCGCTCGACGCAGTGCTCGATACCGAAATCAGCCCGGAACTGGTGCCCGAAGGCGAAGACGGCGAAATCCAGAGCACGGAGGGCCTGATCGGCCCGTATGAGCTGAACGACTTCTTCCTCCACCACATCCTGCGATACGGCCAGCGGCCCAGCCATGTGGCGTTTTTGGCCTATCACGCGTGGAAGGATGCGCAGTCCGGCGTGTGGCCGATGGAATTCCCTCAGGATCGCCGCAACGAATACGATCTGCCGGTGATCCGCGAATGGCTGGAGAAATTCCTCTGGCGCTTCTTCCAGTTCAGCCAGTTCAAACGCAGCGCCATGCCCAACGGCCCCAAAGTCACCAGCGGCGGCGCACTGTCCCCCCGCGGCGACTGGCGTGCGCCGAGCGACGCGGTGGCCGGTGTGTGGCTGGACGAATTGAAGGCGAAGGTGCCGGAGTAGCTCTTGAAAGCGGATTGTCAGCTTACGACCCGGTTGCGGACATCAGGTCAGCGGCCTAGGTTTGGTGGATGCGAACAGCCTTGGATGCTCCACCAGATGTGCTCGATGATGGCGAACAGTCTTTCGTCGCCAAAGTAAGGGAGCTTGGTTGGTTTCGGACGAGTGTTTTCGGCGACGATGAAGGTCCCGGCTTCTCATTCACCACGGGCTTTTGGGTGAACGCGAGCCAGCCTGAGGTCATCATTTTTAGCATGAAGGACGACATCGCTCACGATGTATTCGGCGACCTCTTCCGCGATGCCAAGGCAGGAAAAACCTTGCCCCTTGGTGAGCGAACGGATGCCGTCTTTGCCAATCTACCCGCCTACGCCTTCCTCGTCGCCAGGAAGCACTACCGAGATTTGCTCGGCTGGAGCCGCTGGTTCTACGGCGGCGATGATTTCCCCTGCCTGCAAATCGTTTGGCCAGACAGGGCTGGGATATTTCCTTGGGAGCCAGACTTCGACACAGAGTTCCGTGAAGACTAGCCGGACCTTACAGAGCGAGGATGGGCGAACGAGATTGCGGACTGAATGTCTACTTCCCACCCCCAATCTCGGTCGTTCGTCGTTTCATGAACGATCGCCAATAGCGGAACCTGCTGCGAGCCGCGTAGGGGCAGGCTTTCGTTAGATGCCGTACCCCCACCACCTCGGGTTGCTGCTAGAGCGAAGGATTACTTCGCCAGCATCCCGGCCTTCTCCTTGGCCGCAGCGATTGTCTCCTCGCCGCCTTCGCCCAAAATCCCGTCGGCCGCGACATATTCAACATCATGAACGCCCAGAAAGCCGAGGAAGAATTTCAACCACGGCGACATGAAGTCCACCTCGCTGCCCACAGGTGTGCCGCCGCTGGCGATTGCGAGATAGGCTTTCTTTCCGGTCAGTTTACCCTTCGGGCCTTCGGCGGTGTATTCGAATGTGGTGCCGGCGCGGGCGACCAGATCGGCCCAGGCTTTCACACTGGCAGGCATGGTGAAATTGTAGATCGGCGTACTGAAAACAATTACATCGGCCTCCTGCAATTCCTCGATCAGGGTGTCGGCGATCGCGGCCAGTTCGTGCTGCGCTTCGCTGCGGTTCGCATGGGGCGCAAGATTGGCGGCAAAGCGGTCTGCATCGACGAAGGGCAGATCGTTCTGCGCCAGATCGCGGGTGACGACCGCCGCACCGTCTTTAGCCCTTAGGCTCTCCACGATGCGCAGCCCCAGATCGGTGCTGACAGATTCTTCACCGCGGATGCTGGCGGTGATGTGCAGGATATTGGTCATGGAAATGTCTCCGTAAGGGAAGTGTCAGGCAGCATCGACGAGGACGAGTTCGCTGTCCTCCAATGCAGTGATGGTGATGCCTGGCTGGTCGGTAATGGCCACGCCGTCGCGGGCGCTGGCTTCCACGTCCTCGACACGCACCTTGCCGGTGGCGGGCACCAGATAAAGATGGCGGGAGGGATCGCGCGGCGTGTAGGTGACGCTAGCCCCAGCCTTTACCGTAGCGCCCAGAACGCGGGCATCGGTACGGATGGGCAGCGCGCCTTTCGCTGCATCGCTGTCGTTTGCCGGGCTGCTGGCGAGCGGAACGAATGCGCCGGAACGGTCCCCCTTGGGGAACCTGGCCGCGCCCCATCCGGGTTCACCGCCGCGTTCGCTTGGGATGATCCAGAGCTGGAACAGCGTGGTGTCTTCCGTTTCCTTGTTCCATTCCGAATGCCGCACGCCGCTGCCCGCGCTCATCACCTGCACATCGCCCGCTTCGGTGCGGCCTTCATTACCCATGCTGTCACGGTGGGTGATGGCGCCGGTGCGGACATAGGTGATGATTTCCATGTCGTTGTGCGGATGGGGTGGAAAGCCGCTGTCGGCGGCAATCGTATCATCGTTCCAGACGCGCAGCGCGCCCCAGTTCATCCGCGACGGATCGTGATATCCGGCGAAGGAGAAATGGTGGTGGGCATCAAGCCAGCCGTGATTGGCGGAACCCAGAGTATGAAAGGGGCGAAGTTCGATCATGGGAGGTTTTCCTATTGTGTGTCTGGGAGGGAAATAGGAGTTGCATGGTGAATGGAAAAGTCTGATAAAATAGGCTAAGATGTTCGGAAAATCAGAACAGTGAGCGTGGCCGATCCGACTTTGGACCAGATCCGCATATTCCTCTGCGTAGAGGAAGAAGGCAGCTTTGGTGCGGCAGCCCGGCGCATGGGCCGCGCGGTTTCCGCGATCAGCTACGGCATTACCCAGATGGAGGCGCAGCTGGGTGTGACGCTGTTTGCGCGTGAAGGCTCCCGAAAACCGGTGCTGACGGTTGCGGGGAGGGGCCTTCTGCCCGAGGCACGGGCCGTGGCGGATCAGGCGGATGCCCTTCTGGCCAAGGCGCGCAGCATGCAGGCTGGGCTGGAAAGCGAGATTTCGCTGGTGGTGGACGTAATGATGCCCGGTGATGTCACCGCAAAGGTGCTGAACGAATTTTTCGCCATGTTCCCCACGGTGGCGCTGCGCTTGCATGTCGAGGCGCTGGGCGCAGTCGCCGGCTGCCTGCTGAACGGGGAGGCGCAGCTGGCCATCGGCGGGCCTGTGCCGGGCGATTTTGCAGAACTGGAACGCCAGGCCATCGGGAAAGTGGCTCTGGTCCCCGTGGCTGCACCCGGCCACCCGTTGACCGGGCCGGACATCGCACCGGGTGAAAGCCGCAAACATCTGCAACTGGTGCTGACCGACCGGTCCCCGCTGACGCAAGGCCGGGAGTTCTCCGTCCTTGCTCCCCGCACATGGCGGCTGGCGGATTTATCGGCCAAGCACGCGCTGCTGAAAGAAGGACTGGGCTGGGGCAACATGCCCAGCCACATGGTCACAGACGATCTGGAGCAGGGCCGGCTGGCACTCCTCGATCTGCCGGAGAAGCCCGGTGATGACTACGCGCTCAATGCTTTGTGGCGGCGGGATACGCGGCTGGGCCCGGCGACCAGCTGGCTGATTGATGCGCTACGTGATCAATTGGCGCGGTGTCCGGACTAACCGGGGAAAATCACCGGTTCATCGCCTGATTTCCACGGCGTGTATTTGGTCATGACGCTTGTAAACAGATCGCTCTCCAAGTGTCTTTCCAGCCAGCTGTGCAGATGCGGGATCGGCTGGGCATCGAACCAGTCGCGGTCATGATTGGCGAACTGGCGAATAAAGGGGAACAACGCTATATCGGCGAGGCTGCGGGTCTCGCCCATCAACTGCGCGCGGTCTGCCAAGCGGAAATTCAGATCGCTCAGGATGCCGAGGCCTTCACCGCGATGATCCATTTTGCCGTGGTCAGGTTCGTCGGTGTATCTATCCGCGTATTTATAGCGGTCGAGATGATGTTTGAACGGGCCATCGGCCAGTGCGATCAGACTCGTATCATCGCCGTTCAGCCAGTTTTCCGGGTCATTTTTGGCGAGCGCCCAGCGCATTATATCGAGGCTCTGTTCGAGCACTCTACCGTCCGGGAGATGCAGGACGGGCACAGTCGCTTTTGGCGAAGCTTCGCGCAGAGCATCGGGCTTGTCCGCCAGTTTTACCTCGCGCAATTCCACCTGTGTTTCGCTGATGGCCAGCGCCATCCGGGCGCGCATGGCATAGGGGCACCGGCGGAAGCTGTAGAGGATGGGGAGGTCGGTAGCGGGTTCGGTCATTAGAATTTTGGCCCCCATTCGCTTTCCCAGTCGCCTCCGTCTCGCAGTTCTCTTTCGGGTAACACCGCGCCGACATGGGCAACGCCGCGTTTGGCGGCCAGTTCTTCCTGTCGCTGGCGTTCGGCATATCGGGCGCGCTGTTCGTCATCGCGCTCGGTGATGCAGCCGGCACAGGAGATACCTTCGACGTAATCCGGGTGGGCGCGCGCATCCTCGTCCAAGGGGCGGCGGCAAGCGCGGCATAGGGCGTAACTGCCGGTTTCCAGGCCATGCTTCACCGTTACCCGTTCATCGAAAACGAAGCATTCGCCTTCCCACAAACTCTCATCCTCGGGCACGGTTTCAAGGTATTTCAGGATACCGCCTTTTAGATGCACGACATCTTCCACGCCTTCGCCGCGCAGGAAACTGGTCGATTTTTCGCAGCGTATGCCTCCGGTGCAATACATCGCCACGCGAGGCGTTTTGCCCTGGCCAAGCAGTTCGTCGCGCCGCTCGCGGAACCATTTGGGGAAGTCGCGGAAAGACGGGGTTTGCGGATCAATCGCGCCTTTGAACTGGCCCGCCGCGACCTCGTAATCATTGCGGGTGTCGATCAGGATGGTGTCGGGGTCGGCCACCACATCGTTCCACTCCAGCGGCGAAACATAGCGCCCGACACTGGCCGTGGGATCGACCGATGGTTCGCCCATCGTAACGATCTCTTTTTTAAGCCGAACCTTCATGCGGTAAAACGGCATTTCGGCAGCGCGCGAAATCTTCAACTCCAGCTTGTCACAGCCGGGCAGGGCGCGGATGTGGTCCAGCACGGCATCGACCGCGCTGTCCGGCCCGGCAATAGTGCCATTGATCCCTTCCGGCGCGAGCAGGATGGTGCCTTTTACGCCCGCTTCGTTGCACGCCGCCATCAGAGGGTCGCGCAATGTTGCAGGTTCGGGGAAGGGCGTGAAGCGGTAAAGGGCCGCTACCTTGATGGGGGTGTGCTCAGGCAAAGTCATTCAAAGCTTCGTCACCCAGCCATAGGTGTCATTCGCCGCGCCCTTCTGGATGCCCACCAGTCGCTCGCGCAGTTTGCTGGTCAGCTGGCCGGGGCCTCCGGCACCGATGGAAAATTCGCCTTCCGGACCTGCGACTGTGCCCACGGAGGTGACGACCGCCGCCGTGCCGCAGGCCATAGTTTCCGTCAGGCGGCCCATTGTCGCATCGGCGCGCCACTGGTCGATGGAGTAAGGCTCCTCGCGCAGTTGCAGGCCTTCTTCGCGGATCAGCTGGATCAGGCTGTCGCGGGTGATGCCGGGCAGAATTGTACCGGTCAGCGGAGGGGTAACCACGCTGCCGTCATCGAACACGAAGAACAGGTTCATGCCCCCCAGTTCCTCGATCCACTTGTGCTCTACCGCGTCGAGGAACACGACCTGATCGCAGCCCCGCTCTATCGCTTCGGCCTGCGGGACCAGTGATGCGGCGTAATTGCCACCGGTTTTGGCAGCACCGGTACCGCCCGGGGCCGCACGCGCATAATCGCGGCTCACCCAGATTTTTACTGCCGGTGCATCGGATTTGAAATAGCCACCGACGGGGCAGGCTATCAGGATGTATTTGTACTGCGTTGCTGGGCGCACGCCCAGAAACGCTTCGGAAGCGAACATGAAAGGCCGCAGATACAGCGCGCCGCCTTCGATTTCGGGAACCCAGTCGCGGTCCTGTGCGATCAGCTGCCGGATCGATTCCAGAAACAGTGCTTCAGGCAATTCCGGCATCGCCATGCGGCGCGCACTGGTGTTGAAGCGGGCGGCGTTTGCCTCGGGGCGAAACAGCAAGAGGCTGTCATCGTCCTGTTTGTAAGCCTTCATGCCTTCGAAAATTTCCTGCGCATAATGCAATACGGAGGCTGCAGGATCCAAGCTAATGGGTTCGCGCGGGCCGATACTGGCCTGATACCAGCCCCCTTTTTCCGCGTCGTAATCGATCACCACCATGTGATCGGTGAAATGCTTGCCGAAGCCGGGTTCGGCGAGGATCTGTGCGCGGGTGTCGGTGTCGACTGGCGAGGGGTGGGGGGTGTGCGTGAATTCCATAGTGTGCGGTTACTGGCAGGGAAGGTTTGAGGCAAGGTAGCTAGCTTTGCTTTTGTAGCTCGCGGGAATTTTTGCTTTGAACCCCGCAAGTGCCCGGCGCGAAGTGTCGAAACAGCACCGAGGACGCACACCGGTTGGCGTGCGGCAAACAAACAATCCGTCCGCAAAAAACACACACAAATGAATAGGGCGGCCCCCGCTTACGCGAGGAACCGCCCCAAAACATGGTCAGCGACGATGAAACGCCGCTTACAAAGCCTTACTCGGCAAAGAGAATGTTACCGAATATGCTCCGTACGGGATTTCACCGACCTCGCTATTGAACCATGAGACATCGGATCACCTCCTTTCAAGCTATGAAGCAGACCCCAATCGTTTCACCGGGGGCCGAGCGCCGCCTTCTGTGCAGAACTCGGTAAGGAATGTGATTCCAATGGGGCAAGAAAGCAAGCGGTAAGTGCAGTTATCCCCTACCGGCAATCCTCGATCACCCGGGTCACTTCGGCCCAGGCGGGAATATACAGCGGTTCCAGACCCGACGTTTCCACCGCGAAACGTCCGCGGCTGAAGGCCATCGCGTCCAGCAGGCGATCGCTTGCCGGCAAGTCGACAAACACTGTCGCCTGTCCGCCGGGGGACGGTTGCGCTGTCAGCGTGCGCTGCGCGGTTTCCGTGCGGATATTCATGGGCACGGCATTGCTGGACGATCCGGCGCGCACCAGACGTACGGTGCGGTCGGCCTTCCGGCATTCCATTCCGAAACGTGCGCCTTCGCCGGATACCCCGAAGAGGGCGAAGCTGCTGGATACGCCGTCGCGGTAGGTCCAGTTGCCAGCGCTGGCCGGTGCATCGAGCCAATTGTCATATTCCGGCGCTGGTGACGGTGGCAGGGTGACTGTAACCGGCGGCGGGGCTGGCGGCGGAGGCGTAGGCTGCGGAGCGGGCGGCGTGCAGCAGGCAAGGCCCAGACAAGCCAGCAATGTAATGGCGCGAATGGCGGGATGGCGGTGCCCGGGATTTTGGCCCGATGAATTCTGTATAGTCGACATGGGGCACTCATGCGCGCTAACCGGTCCTTGTGTCCATGCCCAACAAGCCCAAACGTGTTCCCAAACCTGTGAAAGCGCCGGAGAAAGCTTCGCATAAGAGCCGGGCGAAGGAACGCGTCGATCAGATGCTGGTCACTCGCGGACTGGCCCCCAGCCGCACCCGGGCGCAGGCGTTGGTGATGGCAGGCACGGTGTTTACCGGCGAAACCAAACTTGTGAAACCGGGTCAGCAACTGTCTGCCGATGCACCGCTGGAGGTTCGCGGGCGCGATCACCCGTGGGTGGGGCGTGGCGGAATTAAACTGGCGCATGCAATCGAACATTTTGCGCTGGACCCGGCGGGCATGGCAGCGATGGATATCGGCAGTTCTACCGGGGGCTTTACCGATGTGCTGCTGAGCAAGGGAGCAGAGCATGTCTTTGCAGTCGATTCGGGCACCAACCAACTGGCGTGGAAGCTGCGCGAAGATGACCGTGTGACGGTATTGGAGAAAACCAGCGCGCGTATTCTGACGGCTGAGCAGATTGACAGGGCATGCAGCTGGGTGGTGTGCGATGCCAGCTTCATCAGTCTGTCCAAAGTGCTGGAGCGCCCGTTTGAACTGGCCGCGCCCAATTGCCGGGTGGTCGCGCTGATAAAACCGCAGTTTGAAGTCGGGCGCGAAGAAGTGGGCAAGGGCGGCGTTGTGCGCGATACCGCGTTGCATCAGCGAACCTGCGACGATGTGCGTGCCTGGCTGGAACAGTCCGGTTGGACGGTCGATGGAATCGTCGAAAGCCCGATCAAGGGGCCGGAGGGCAACATTGAATTTCTCGTTTCGGCGTGGCGCGGTGCCCGCGTCGGTGCAACTTGCCTGCCCACTTAAGGGACAGGTCGACTCACCTGCTTGCTTGTCGGCGCACCAATGGGCAAACCCCTGCGGGATACGAATCACGACGCAAACCTTTGGGAGAGTGCATGACCGGTTTGGCTTCACGCGGGCAATTGCGAGCCAGCCTTCTGCGCTGGTCGCTGTTTACTGTTCCCGCCTGCGTTTTGCTTGGCTTCCTTTCTGGTCTTCTGTTCCAGTCCGGCCCGGAAAATCCGTGGTTCGCCATGCTCGACAAACCGGCGATTTTTCCGCCGCCGGCGCTGTTCGGCATTGTATGGACCATCCTTTACGTCATGATGGGGTTCGCGCTTGCATTGGTCTGCGCCGCATGGGGCGCGCGCGGGCGGACGCTGGCGATTGCGCTTTTTATAATTCAGTTCATCATCAATCTGGCGTGGACGCCGACTTTCTTTGGCGCACAGGAAATTACGCTGGCGCTGGTGGTTATCGGCGCGCTGAATATCGCGCTTATCGCAACCGTCGTGGCTTTCTGGCGGGTGCGCAAAGGGGCTGCGCTGCTGTTGGTGCCCTATCTGGCATGGGTGATATTCGCCACGGTGCTGAATTATCAATTCCTGATCGCGAACCCGGACTACGATGCCGCGACGCCCAGCAACAGCACCCAGCGAATAGAGTTGTAATTTTTTGTTTCATGCGCTCACATCCGCGATGACTTCGCGCGATGGAGGGCATACGAACAACGAAACACTCGGACTAGACAAACACCTCCACCTCACCCAAATACTTTTCCATGCAAAGTCAGAACCCGATGATCGCCGATTTCGTGAAGCTTATGAACGGGGCCGCAGGCACGTTTGCAGGCATGACCCGCGAGGCGCGGGAGAGTGCGCGCGAGCGGGTCAAGGAAACCGTCGGCGGATTGGACTTTATCGCGCGTGAGGAATTCGACGCGGTGAAGGCGATGGCGGCCAAGGCGCGCGAAGAAAACGAAGCATTGGCAAAGCGTATCGAGGCGCTGGAAGCTAAGATTTCGAGCTGATTGGAAGGCGGGCGCGCGCCGATGGACCTGCGCGCACCTGCCATTCTGCTTTCTGCCAGATCGCATGGCGAAACCGCCGTGATTGTGCGGCTGTTTACGCAGCAATACGGCATGATCGCTGCTTACGTCGCGGGCGGACGCGGGCGTGTATTGCGGCCTGTCGTCATTCCCGGCAATCTGGTGGAGGCTCAATTGCGCGCCCGCTCGGACAGCCAGCTGCCCTTCGCCAAACTGGAATTGCTGGAAAGCCGAGGCCCGTGGCTGAGTGAGCCGCTGCCTGCCGCGGCCATTCAGTGGGTCACCGCGTTAACCGCCAGCGCGCTGGCCGAACGGAATGCCTATCCCGGACTGTTCAGTGCCTTGCAGGGAGTGCTTGCCGCGATTTGTCAGGCGCCGAGCGCGCGGGGCTGGGCCCGCGGCTTGCTTGTGTACGAGGCACTGCTGCTACGCGAGCTTGGCTATGGCGGGATGCGCCCAGAGGCGGAGACGCTAGCCGATATTGTCACCGGCATGGAAAAACTGGAGGCACCTATTGCGCAATATTTGCTAACCGACCGGCAGGGCCAGACTATGGCCGCCCGTGCGCAGCTGCTCGACAGGCTGCGTAGAATATTATGAGAAAGCAGGCATAACACCCATGAAAATAGCGATTTTTGCAGGCGACGGTATTGGCCCTGAAGTTACGGGAGAAGCCGTGCGTGTGTTGAATGCGCTGGATTTGCCGGGCCTGACCCTGTTCGAGGGCGACGTAGGCGCAGCCGCCTATCGCCGCCACGGCCACCCGCTGCCCGCCGAAACGCTGACGATGGCGCGCGAGGCGGACGCAGTGCTGTTCGGCGCTGTGGGCGATCCCTCCTGCGACGATTTGCCTCGCGAGCATCGGCCTGAACAGGCGGTTTTGGGACTGCGATCGGAACTCGGCCTGTTCGCCAATTTGCGTCCCGCTACCATGTTCAAGGGGCTGGAAAATGCGAGTGCCCTGCGTCCCGAAATTGCCCGCGAAATCGACCTGCTGATTATCCGTGAGTTGAATGGCGATGTTTATTTCGGCGAGAAAGGGACGCACACGCTGGATGATGGCCAGCGCGAGGGGTGGGACCGTATGGCCTATACGACAAGCGAAGTGCGCCGCATCGCCCATGTGGCTTTCCGTGCAGCGCAAGGCCGTAGCAAACGTCTGACCAGCGTGGACAAGGCCAACGTGCTGGAAACCAGCCAGTTGTGGCGCGATGTAGTGGTGGAGGTCGCCGAAGAATACCCGGATGTGGCGCTCGAACATCTGTATGTCGACAATGCGGCGATGCAGATGGTCCGCGAACCGGGACAATTCGATACGATCGTCACCGGCAATCTGTTCGGCGATATTCTGTCCGATCAGGCCAGCATGTGCGTAGGCTCTATCGGCCTGCTGCCCAGCGCATCTCTGGGTGAGCGGGAAACGGCGCATGGCACGTTCGGTCTGTATGAACCGATCCACGGCAGTGCGCCGGATATTGCCGGGCATGGCAAGGCCAATCCGCTGGCCGCGATCCTGTCGGCAGCCATGATGCTGCGCCATTCTTTCAAACAGGAGGAAAACGCCGTCCGCATAGAGCGCGCCGTGGAACAGGCACTGGCGGATGGCGCACGCGGCTTCGATCTGGGTGGAAGCGCCGGAACGCGGGAATTGGCTGACGCGGTGCTGTCCCGCCTGTAAGGTTGCGGGCATCATGCCCCAACTCGCCATTATCCTGCCCACTCTGAACGAGCGGGAGAACCTAGCTCCGCTGATCACGCGGCTGGACACGGCGCTGGGCGGTATCACGTGGGAAGCGATCATCGTCGATGATAACAGCGCGGATGGTACCGCCGATGCAGCGCGGGCGCTCGCATTGGCGGACCCGCGTATTCGGGTGATCGAGAGATTCGGCAGACGCGGGCTGGCTTCTGCCGTGGTCGAGGGTGCGTGCGCCACGGCAGCGCAGTACGTCGCCGTGATGGATGCCGATCACCAGCATGATCCGGCGTTGCTGCCTGCCATGTTGGCGGATGTCAGCGGCGGCAAAGCGGATATCGTTGTCGCCTCGCGCTTCATGCCCGGGGCGGATGCAGGCGGGCTGGAGGGTGTGGGCAGAGAAAACGCATCGCGCCTTGCCAATCGGCTTGCCTGCAAGCTGACGGGCACCGAATTGACCGATCCGATGAGCGGATATTTCCTGCTTGAAACGGAGCGCCTGCGTAGCCTCGCCCCGCGTCTTTCCGGCATCGGGTTCAAGATCCTGCTCGATATTCTCAGCGCCTCTGCCGAACCTTTGCGGATTACTGAAATTCCGCTGCATTTTGCCGGGCGGCGCAGTGGGCAGAGCAAGCTGGACCGGACCATAGCATTCGAGTTTCTCGTCGGCCTGTATGATCGGCTGCTGGGCCGGTTCGTGCCGACCCGCTTTGCGCTGTTTGCCACGGTCGGCGCTGTTGGTGTGGGTGTGCACATGGCGGTGCTTGCGCTGCTGTATCTGATGGCTGGCAGCGGGTTTATTCTTGCTCAGGCGCTGGCAACCTTTGCCGCGATGAGCTTCAATTTCTGGCTGAACAACCAGTTGACCTATGCCGACCGGCGGCTGCGCGGGACAGGCGCGGTGCTGCGCGGTTGGCTGGGGTTCTGCGCAACATGCGCGGTAGGCGCTCTGGCCAATATCGCGCTGGCCGGATTGCTGGAAGCGCGGGGTGTGCATTGGATGCTAGCAGCAGGTGCAGGCATCGTGATCGGGGCGGTATGGAACTACGCCCTGTCCAGCCGGTTTGTCTGGGGGCGGTATTAGGGGATCGGCAGACGCGCGATCAAATCCATGATGGCAACCATGTGTATCTGGCGAAGCTGCCCGTGTTCTCCAGCGGTGCGGCGCTAAGGATTGGATGGAACCATGCGAACAGCGCCAGCGCGGCACCCGTTATCGCCACCATCGGCCAGCGAAGTCCGCGCTGCCACAGGGCATCCATAGCCAGCGCCAGCGCAGCCAGCAGGAAACAGCTTGCAGCGAAATAGTGGTAATAGAATTGCACCGGCTTGGGCGCGGCAATCCAGAACACCATTGCCGCTGCGAACAGGATGGCAATTGCTGCCGCGTCCCATCGGCGGCGGACCAGACCGGCCCAGACACACCAAGCAAGAGCGGGCAGTCCGGCCAGCATCGTCAGCGGATTGCCCACCAGCAACACGCCGCGCTGCACGCCTTCCACCGGCTCGTACAGATACCAGATGGGTCGCCAGTTCAGGATCCACTCGGACCACACGCTCTGATAGGTATGCGCTTCCTTCACGCTCTGCTGCATGGCTAGCATCCGGTGCTGCAGATCCCACAGATCGGTGATTGTGAAGGAGGTGATGAAAGGCGAAGGCGTTACCATCAATGCAGGCGCAAAGCTGGCAATATAAACCAGCACCGGTACGATGCCGAGCCACACGAAAGCCTCTACCAGCGTTATACCCGGCACCGGCGCACCCCGGCGGCTCAGCAGCAGACGCCGGCGACCGGCGCCCATGCGGGCGGCCAGAAACGCGAGACCGAACAGCGGCGCGAACGGGATCATCGTCCATTTGGTGGCCAGTGCGGCTCCGATCGCTGTGCCGCACACGGCCAGCCGCCAGCGCCCGGTCTCCGGCTGCCGCACTGCACCTGCAGCCTGCCATAGAGCCAGGCTCAGAAAGGCAATGAAGAACCCGTCCAGAATGGCGATGCGGGCATGCACAAACAGTTGAAACCCGCTCGCCAGCAGCAGGGCATAACCGATGGTCGCCGGTCTGCGCTCGCTGGCAAACCAGAGCGCGCGGGTGAAAGCGAACAGCGCCAGGGAAGCAGCCAGCGCAGAGGGTAGCCGCCAGCCCAGCGGACTATCACCGAGCACAGCGATACCGGCAGCAATGATGAGCTTGCCGAGCGGAGGATGCTCGGCATTGGGCCAGCCTTCCAGATCAAGCAGAATGCGCGCGGCCGGCACATAATGGACTTCATCGAAGTACAGCCCTGGCGGGACTGTCAGCCGCCAGAGTGTGAGGCCGAAAAACGCTGCCGTGATGGCCA
The DNA here is from genome assembly GCA_913060895.1 of uncultured Sphingomonadaceae bacterium. GTDB lineage: Bacteria > Pseudomonadota > Alphaproteobacteria > Sphingomonadales > Sphingomonadaceae > CAJXSN01. The sequence goes on along the minus strand of CAJXSN010000017.1, from coordinate 10,184 downwards.
GTGTGAGCCCGACCGGATCGGCAGGTTTCGGAGCAGGATGGGCGAGGGGTAACATCGGCGGCGCAGGGATACCACCAAGCCGTTTTACCGCAAGCGATGTCTGGCGCACCCGAAACTGCTCGCCCATTGCGACTCGATGCTCTGCCGGTCTTGCGATTTCAGACAAAGGGATAAGAAAATGCGCTCGCGCTGGATGAACGGGAGCTGCAAGTGAACATTTTGCTATAATATAACAGGGGTTTATGCCATATATGCAGGCAGCTAGAAAATGTCGGATACATACTATCGCTGCAGGCTGCATTTACCTATACCGTGATTGAGGCAAACCCCGTTCCGGGGTGAGCGGTCGCAGAATAACTATCTGGAGTTAAGTCATGAAATTGAAGTCTCTCGGACTTGCCGTCGCCGCACTTGGTCTGGCGACCGCACCAGTTGCAGCACAGGCCGTCGCTTCTGATCGTTCGGCACCTATTGCCAGCGCGAGCGAACTGGAAGGCCAGAACGGCGTTCTGATCGCTGTGCTTGCCGCAGCAGCCGTGATTGCAGGTATTGTCATCATTGCCGACGACGATGACGACGATGATGCGGTTAGCGCATAAGTTTCGTTCCTTCTAAGGAACATCGCTGAAGATTAAGGAACGGGGTCCATTGCGGGCCCCGTTTTTTTGCGCAGCAGAGGATGGGAGTGGGTTCGAAAAGGTAGGGTTTCAAACTTCCGGGAACACTGCCGCACGGCGAGTGTTTGATAATTGGAGGGTTCTACGTTCCGTTACGTGTCATACTACTGATTGAAGCGGTCCGGATCGCCTATGCCTTTAGACTGGTAGACTCCAAACGGGAGTTGACGGTCGTAACAAATGCTAATGGAGTAAAATTATGAAATTGAAGTCACTTGGAATGGCAGCCGCTGCAGTTGCAATGGCAACTGCCCCGCTCGCAGCGCAGGCAACCGTGTCCGCACGTTCTGCTCCGGTTGGTGAATCCAGCGAAATGGGCGGCGAAGTTGCCCCTATTTTCATCATTGGTGCGCTGGCTGCGGCTGGAATGATTGCGCTGATCGTATCGGACGATGACGATGATGACGATGACGTGCCCGTCAGCAACTAAGGCATCTTTAACATGATTGAAAACGGGGCTCCTTCGGGCCCCGTTTTTTTTGTGCTGGAGAAGGATGCGCTGGGAGAGGCCATTGTCATACTTGCCGCATGCTGCATGCCTGCCTAAGCGGGCAGGGCAATGAAAAAGACCACCGGAACAGACCGCTCGATTACCCGCAACTGGCGCCCTGCCACCCGTGCCGTGCGCGGCGGCACATGGCGCAGCGAGCATGGGGAGACGAGCGAGGCGCTCTTCCTCACCTCGGGTTATACCTACGACGATGCGCAGACCGTGGCCGACAGGTTCGCGGGCGATGCGCCGGGCATGACCTATTCCCGCCTGCAAAATCCCACCGTCGCAATGCTGGAGGAACGTATTGCGTTGATGGAGGGGGCTGGCGCCTGCCGCGCCCAGGCCAGCGGGATGGCGGCGATGACGGCAGCCCTGCTGTGCCAGTTATCGGCAGGTGACCACTGCGTGGCCGCGCGCGCGGCGTTCGGCTCATGCCGTTGGCTGGTCGATCATCTTCTGCCGCGTTTCGGGATCGAAACCACCGTGATCGACAGCGCTGACAATGACGCATGGGAAGCTGCGATCCGTCCCAATACCAAGGTGTTTTTCTTCGAAACGCCCGCCAACCCCACACTGGACGTTGTCGATCTGGCCCATGTTTGCGGCGTGGCTAAAGCGCACGGGATCACCACTGTGGTCGACAATGCCTTTGCCAGCCCCGCTCTCCAGCGGCCGATGGAATTTGGCGCGGATGTCGTAGCTTACAGTGCGACGAAGCTGATGGACGGGCAAGGGCGCGTGTTGGCAGGAGCCGTGTGCGGCAGCGAGGAATGGATCGAGGATGTCCTCCTGCCGTTCCAGCGCAATACCGGCCCGAACTGCGCGCCGTTCAACGCATGGGTCGTGTTGAAAGGGCTGGAGACGCTGGACCTGCGCGCGCACCGGCAAAGCGAAAACGCCGTTAAACTGGGCAAATTCCTGGAGCCGCGTCTGGATAAGGCAGGGGGCCGTATGCTGCATCCCGGCCTGCCCAGCCACCCGCGCCATGATCTGGCGATGGTGCAGATGGATGCGACCGGCCCGATCTTTGCCTTCGATGTCGGTACACGCGCCCGCGCCTTCGCCGTGCTGGACGCCTTGAAGCTGGTCGATATCTCCAACAATATCGGCGATGCCCGCAGCCTGATGTGCCATCCCGCGAGCACTACCCATGCCGGATTGGACGAAGACGCCCGAACTTCGATGGGTGTGACGGAGGGCCTGCTTCGCATCAATGTGGGGCTGGAAGATATTGCCGATGTGACCGAGGATATGGACGCGGCGCTTGCGGCTGCGGGCGTCTAACGCTTCCACCCTTTGCGCAGCGCAAGCTTGCGCAGTTCCGCTCCGTAGGCGAGGGCCGTTTCCCTCGCCGCAACGCAGGGCGCGTCGTCGGTCAGCGCGGCCAGCACATCCAACCCGCCGTTTTCGAACAGCTGGACCATCAGCCCTTCGTCCCGGGTCATGCCGGTGGCGCAGCACGGAGCGAGCCGGATGGTACGCCGCGAAGTCGTGCCCAGATCGACCATATAGGCCCGGCACAGCACCAGCAGCTTACGAAAATGGGCGCCGGCAATGTCCATCGCCAGCATTGCGGCCCGTGCATCGTGCGGACCATGCGCTGTCATTCGCCGTATCAGGACCAGACCGAGCGTCTGGTGACGTTCCCGGGGCAGGGGAAGGTCGAGCAGGGGAGTTCCGAATTTCGAAGCCATAAGCAGTTCCTTTCGCCCGGCATTGATATGCTAATGCGAATGATTTGCAACACAGAAACGACGTGTCGATTATCTTGTCCACCGCGAATGTATGTGGGACTGCTTTTCCAGAGTACGGTGGAAAAGCCAGAGTACGGTGAAAAAGCCAGAGTACGGTGAAAAAGAGAGTATCCATGACCAGAACAGTAGAATTCATCTTCGATTTCTCCGCACCCAACGGGTATCTGGCATGGTATCCGCTGAAGGATATTGCGGCGCGCACCGGAGCCACGATCACCATCACGCCGGTTTATCTGGGCGGGATGCACAAGCTGACCGGCAACAGCCCGCCCATGATGCGCGATGCCGGGGTGAAGGGCAAAGTAGCTTACGCGATGCTGGAGTTTGAACGCTTCGTACAAAAACACGGGCTGACAAAATTCCGCACCCATCCCGATCTGCCGTTCAATTCAATTCTGGTGCAGCGCGCTCTGATGGCGTGTCCACCCGAGCAGCGCGGTGCCATGCTCGATTGTCTGCTGCCCGCGATCTGGGAGGAGAATATCGCAGTGGGCGATCCGCACGTGGTCGGAGAAAAACTGACGGCCTGTGGGCTCGATGCGCAGGCCCTGCTGGAGGCCACGCAGGACCCCCAGGTGAAGCAGCACCTGTCGGACAACACTGCCGATGCGGTAGAGCGCGGCGCGTTCGGTATCCCGACCTTCTTTGTCGGCACGGAAATGTTCTTCGGCAAGGAGCGCCTCGGCCAGATCGAGGATATGCTGGGGCCGCAATAGAGATTACGGGATCCTGCCACATTCATCGCAAAGCCCACTGCGCCGACCTTAGCCGGGAAGCGGAAGAGATCGATGAATATCCGGGAAAGAATACAAACCGCTGCGGACACGCAGATACCAAAACTAATCGCTGCGGTGGAAAAATAGCCGAACGTTTCCCTTGCGGCGTGGGCGGCAGGCCTTACCCTCTCGAATCGTGATGATGAAAGAACTGTTCCAGCATGCCGCAATCACGCACGATGTAACTGTGCGTGTAGCGGTTAATTTCCTGCCCGAGCAGAGCCGGCCCAGCGCGGGCAAGTGGTTCTGGGTGTATCACATCCGTATCGAGAACGGATCGGATCAGGATATCCGCCTGATGACCCGCCACTGGCGGATAACCGACGGCCGCGGCATGGTCAGCCATGTCGATGGTGACGGGGTGGTCGGGGAAAACCCACGGCTGAAGCCCGGCACGGCGCATGATTATGTGTCGGGTTGCCCCCTGACCACACCGAGCGGTTCGATGGAGGGGTTCTATACCTTTGAAACCGACAATGGCCCGGTCGAGGTGCGCATTCCCTTCTTCCCGCTGGCTGCGCCCGCCACGGCGGACAGGTAGCGGCTGACAGATGGCCGCAGGCTTCGCCTTACGCGAAGACGATGCACGTCGCCTGTGGCTGGTCCGCGCGGTGGAGGCGAGCGATTCGGGCGAGCAACTTTTAACGCACGAAGACCGGGCAGAGGCGGAGGCCTATGCGCGCGGCGAAGTAAGCGGCACAGGCAAGCGGTCGCAGGCCCCCTTTCTGGCGGCCCGGTCCCGTTTCGCCAGCGAGCGGCTGGAATCCCGCCATCCTGCCATCGCACGAGCGCTTGCTCACAGCCGGTTCCCTCGCTGGCTCCAGCTTGTTCCGGGCCTCGCCTTCTTCGCCGGAATGATTTCCAACGAACTTGATGGCGGGAACCGGCTGGAGCTACTGGCTTTCCCCCTTCTCGGGGTCATCGCCTGGAACATCGCGGTTTACCTGTATCTGGCGCTAAAGCCCCTGTTCGGCGGAGCAGTGGGAGAGCTGTCCGGCCCGCGCTGGTGGCAGAAGCTGGGCAATCCGCTGTCCATGATGACGCCGGACGGCGCGAGCGGACTGACGACGCAGGTTCTGGGTAATTTCACCGCAGACTGGGCGCGCGCAGCACGAAAACTGTACGCCATGCGATTGGGCACGGTGCTGCATTTCGCAGCTGCGCTGTTTGCTCTGGGTTTGGTTGCAGGCATCTTTTTGCGCGCGCTGACGGTCGAGTATAGCGCCGGATGGGAAAGTACGTTTCTGGGCCCGAACGAAGTCAGGGCACTGCTCGATACCGTGCTCGGCCCGGCAGCCGCACTGACCGGTATTCCCCTGCCGGATACAGCGGGAATAACCGATTTGCGCTGGACAGGGGCGGATGCGGGCGGAGGCAATCGGGGCGGGGAAAACGCAGGCCCGTGGATCATTTTGTGGACCGCGACGGTCACTGGCCTCGTTGTCGTGCCGCGCCTGATGCTGGCCGGCCTTGGTGCTGCGAGCGCGGGCATGATGGCGCGCCGGGTGAAGGTTCCGGGCCGGGATGATTTTACAGTGCGCCGGATGCTTCGCGCGATGGGCGGGGAAAGCGCCGGCGCCGGCGTGCGCGTTACCCCATACGCCTATACACCGGGCGAAACGGTTCATGCGGCGTTGCAGGCCATGATGCGCGAAGCCCTTGGCGATGGAACCCGGCTGACCATCGACCCGCCTTGCGTTTACGGGGCGGAAAAAGACTGGCTGGAACGCAACCCGCCCGATGCGGAAGCCGACCTGCACCTTGTATTGTTCAGCCTGTCTGCCACACCGGAGCAGGAGAACCACGGCACGTTTCTGTCGCTTCTGCGCGAATTCTATTCGCTCGCCAATCAGGGCGTTCGTGTGGCTGCATTGGTGGACGAGCATCCCTACCGTGCGCATTTTGCCGGTCAGGCGGGGCTGGACGATCGGATCGCAAGGCGGCTGGAAGCATGGGAGGCGGTAATGGCGAAAGTGCCTGCACCTATGGTCGCGCTGGCGCTGGACGGCGATACGACGCGGGCCCGCGCCCAGGCTCTGGAAGCAGTGCTGCTTGGTCCGGCGAAACGGAAATGAACGGCAGCGCTCTTGTAGAAGGTGAAGGGCCTGCGGGTGCAGCGGGCACCACCGTCAATCTCAGCCTGATCAGCCACACCAACGCAGGCAAGACGACGCTGGCGCGCACCCTGCTGGGCAAGGATATCGGCGAAGTGCGCGACGCCGCCCATGTTACCGATCTGGCCAGCGGTCATGTGCTGGTGCAAGCGAATGGCGATACACTGATGCTGTGGGACACCCCCGGTTTCGGGGATACAGCGCGCCTGCTCGACCGCCTGCGGATGAGCGGCAATCCTGTCGGCTGGCTGTTGACGCAGGTATGGGACCGGTGGCGCGAGCGGCCGCTGTGGTCCAGCCAGCAGGCGGTAAAAAACGCTCGCGAGCAAGCAGACGTGATCCTCTATCTCGTCAATGCGGCAGAGGATCCTGCGGCCGCTGCTTATGTGGCGCTGGAAATGGAAGTGCTGGCGTGGATCGGCAAGCCGGTGCTGATCCTGCTCAACCAGATGGGCCCGCCGCGAGAAGATACGGATGGTGAAGTCGAAAAATGGCTGGCTCATGTGCGCGGCCATGCAGAGGTTGCGGGTGCGCTGCCACTGGATGCTTTTGCCCGCGTGTGGGTGCAGGAGGGCGTGCTGCTGTCGCAGGTCGCGTTACTGGTGCCAGAGGCCAAGCGCACAGCGATGGCACGGCTGACGGCTCGCTGGGGCGAACTGAACCGCGAACGCTTTTCCGCTTCGATGGCCGCGCTCGCAACTCCGTTGGCAGCAGCTCTCGTGGACCGCGAGGATGTGGGCGAAGGCGACTGGCGTGACGGTCTGGTGAAGGCTCTGCGCGGCGGGAAGAGTGAAGCGGTGGCCGCGGGAAAAGCAATGGAGCAGCTATCCGAACGGTTGGCCGCGGGCACGCGCGATTCGACCGAACAGCTGATCCATCTGCACAATCTTTCCGGCAGTGCCACGCGCAAGGTGCTGGAGCGGCTGGCCGACGATTTCAAACATTCCGACAAGGCGCCGGAGGGGGCCTCTGCGCTGATGGGCGGATTGCTCTCGGGCGCGGCCACGGGGCTGGCCGCGGATGTTATGGCGGGCGGCCTGACGCTGGGCGGCGGGATGATTGTTGGCGGGCTGCTCGGCGCGCTGGGCGCGGGCGGCCTTGCCAAGGGGATCAATATGGCGCGCGGAGAGAATGGCGCGCAGGTCCGCTGGAGCCAGGAGTTTTTCGCGCGCATCTTCGGGGCATCCTTGTTGCGCTATCTTGCGGTTGCGCATTTCGGACGCGGGCGGGGCGATTGGGAGGAGGGCGAGCATCCCGAGCACTGGATCGCCCATGTCGAAGGCGTCCTGACCCGTTACGAAACCGAGATCGGTGATCTGTATGTCCGCGCCAAGAACGGGCATACGGAAGGGCTGGAGAAAGATCTGCGCGATCTGCTTCATGTATGCGGGCGGCGGTTGCTGGTGCGGCTGTATCCCGAAGCGGAGGGCATGCTGGCATCTGCCGCATAACTTGCACCAGACGTCCGCTCATAATACAGGCCGCTGCGAAATGAAGCGCACCCATCTCCCCCTCAACGCCCTGCGCGTGTTCGACGCAGCGGCCCGGCACCTCAGCTTTACCCGCGCGGCGGACGAGCTGGCGGTGACGCCGGCCGCTGTAGGCCAGCAGATTCGCGCGCTGGAGGATCACCTCGGCACGGTGCTGTTCCGCCGCACGTCCAAGGGCTTGAAGCTGACGGAAGAAGGCTGCGCGGGTCTCGACACTCTGCGCGAAGGGTTCCTGCGGTTCGAGGAAAGCGTGCAGGCGATGCAGGCCGGGCAGGCGAGCGACCGTTACACCATCGCCGCCCCGCGTGAATTCTACGCCCAGTGGCTCGCCCCGCGTCTGGCCGCCTTCCGCGCCGCCAATCCGGGCATCCATTATCAGCTGGTGGAGAACGAGGACGCCGACTTTACGGAAGCGAATCTGGACGTGGCGATCCGGCTGGTCGATGGCCCGGGCGAGCTGGAAGGGGTGGAACTGGCCCCTGCGCGCCGCGTGGTGGTGGCAGCGCCCGATACGAAGCCGGACGACTGGATCGACTGGCCCGGCGCTCCGCTGCCCGATGGCGCGGTGGCGACAGTGCAGGTCGGCAATGCAGGGCAAGCGCTCAGCAGCGCGGTTGCGGGACTGGGCAAGGCGGTGCTGCCGTATCTGCTGGTGGAAGAGGCGCTGGAGGCAGGTAAGCTGGAGGCGCTGGAAGGGCCGGACGAGGGCCGCCGCGCCTACTGGCTGGTCGCGCCCACACCGCAATGGCGGCAGAAGAAGGTCAAGAACCTCGTCGCGCATCTCAGCGGGGACTGACGCACCCGGCGCACTGCCCCGTCAGTATTTCTCGAACGGGCGATCCCGCTCCAGCTCCTCCAGAAAGTCTTCCGCAATCTTGTCTTCTACAGGATTGTTATAGAACGATCCGGAAAGGCAGGGCAGGCCGGTTTCGTCCACCGTGTCCCAGAAATCACCCAGCGGCGTGTCATCCCCGGCCCGCAGTCTTTGCCGATAGCGGGCGCGCCGGCGATAGACCTGCAGGGCCATGGCCCGGGGCGTGACCTCCCTGTGCAGCTTGGCCTTGTAAGCTTTAACCTCTTCCAGCATTTTCGCCTCCAGCGCATCGTAAACCGGATGGCCGGGCCCCAGCTCGGCGGACTTCCCGTATTTCTGCGGCAGGCGATGCTGGAGGAGGAAGCGCAGCAGGGTGTTGTCCGGCTTGTCCCAATGGCCGAGAATTTCGCCGCCCGAAACAATCGGCGTGCGCGTGCCGACCAGACTGCGCTCCATCGCGCAATCCTCCAGCCGCTGAACCCCGCGCGCCAGCGCCGCATCCCAGGCGCCCGCAAACCCCTCCGCCCCCGGCCGCGCGCGCAACTTGTACAGGGCCTCTATGGATTTTCCGACGGACCGCGCGGCCTGCGAGACGATGCCGGTGGCCGCCAGAGTGGCGATAAACCGCCGCTGGCGATCCGGCGTGATCGAATTGGAGCGGGGTGCCGAGTGGAGATAGGGGGTGAAGGACAGCAGCGGATCGTCGTCCGCAGGCACCGGCGCGACATGCGCGACGGCGGATGTGGCCTGACGTTTTGTTTTACGAGTAGCCTCAAGCGCCGGCGCGGGCATTCGCCCGCTTAGGCTATCATCACTCCCTTCGGTCGCTGCGGGCGGGCGGTCGCCCTTGCGGTCCGCTGGTGGCGGCCCGGTTGTTTCGGCGGAGTGTTTATGGGGAGGGTGGTCTGGGTGATGATCTGACATCCCGCGTAAAATGCACATTCCCGCCAAGTAGGAAAATGGTTTGTTGTTGGGTTTTGGCGCAGCGCCAGTGGCCGGGAATGGCGCGAGCCGAAGGCGAGCCAGCGCGCGACCGCGCGCCGCCACCCCTGCGGCGAGCAAGACGGGCGGGAAGCGAAGCTGAACGAGCGGAGCGAGGACAACCCCGTCGCCCGCAGGGTCCAAACAAAAACTCCTCTCCGTTTGGTGAGTGCTTGCTAGCTGGCACCAAGGGTCTTGGTCCACGGTAGCGAGGGCGGACCATGAGGCGCGCGGGAGTTTCTTGTTGGCCGCACCCCATCCGGGGTGCGAAATCCTCGCGCCTACGGCGCTGCGGGCGGGCGGTCGCCCTTGCGGCGCTTCGCGCCGTGCTCCGCCACACGGTAGTGAGGTAGCGCCAAGGCTCTTGAACCAAGCCTGCGAGTGTGCGCCAAGCTTCTAGGACCAAGCCAATCCGGTTGAGCTCTAGTCCGGTCGGCGCCCAGCCGACCGCAAGGCCGACCGGCCGCCCGAGCTTATGCGAGGAAGCAAGGCGGGCGGATGCCCGCCGCCCGCAGGGTCCAAACAAAAACTCCTCTCCGCTTGGTCGGTGCTTGCTGGCTGGCACCAAGAGTCTTGGTGCTGGATTGCAAGGGTGCGCTATGAGATGCGCGGCAGTTTTTGTTTGCCGCAAGCACATCCGCGCTCGCGTCCTCGGTGCTGATCCTCCGCTGCGCTACGGGCCCCTGCGGGTGGGCGGTAGCCCTTGCGGTCCGCTGGTCGCGAACCGAGCTCCGCCAAACATTAGAGAGGACGCCTCTAAATATGCAACGGTCCAGTCAGAGTTATAGATTTATTATATCATAAAGTTCAACAAAATCAGCCTGCTCATCATAGCTGAAAAAATAAATCCCACCAATTGGATATCTTCCAAGTAGAGAAAATGAGCGTTCTCTTAATCCATCGTTTCCATTTTCTGATAAGAACTCAGTTAAATCCTCCTCTCGAGCAACGAGCGCTAAGAAAAACTTATCCAGCCGTCCTTCATGTGTCTCCAGATAGCCTCTAGTCATCGCGTTGACTGCAAGCGGTGGTGACGTGACCCCCTGATTTTCCTCCAAGTTGGATTAGAGTCCGGCCCTGACAGA
>CAJXSN010000016.1 GCA_913060895.1 uncultured Sphingomonadaceae bacterium | reverse complement strand
GCAACAACGCGGCCAGACTCTAATCCCAGCTGGGGGAAAGCTGGGGGTCACGTCAGAAGACTTCTGGGGAATAGAGTCCGGCGATGAACAATATAGAAAGCCTATACGCGAAGAGCAATGCCCGCTCACGGGCCTGCCATTCGAGAATGCCGTTGCGATGCGCACTGCGAAATTGCGAAACTGGCTAGGGCTAGCAAAACGCGCTCCAGCTTTTCTTGCTGTCAATCACGCCGACCTCGTTGCGCAACCGGAACAAACCGTTCGACAGGTCTCAGAAATTTCGAAGCGACCGCCGCCCTCCAAAATTGTTCCAGTAGATACCTACAAAGGGCAAGGCGAAACCAATTTTTGACCTAAAATTTACCCCCGGAGTTATCCGATAGCGATTGGTCATATGTATATCCCAATCTCGATCTTGCAGTCGAAGCGAGCTTCGGCTTTTCGTATTCCCAAGCGGCGACATAATTTTATTAGCAGAGCTATATTCATTTTCTCCAGAATGGTTCTCTTTTATCTTGTGGAGCTAAATACCTGCAGCGTTCTGAACGTCTCGATGCTCATTCCGCGAAACTGTTGCAGCGAATTAACCTCCGGCTGGTGGCCAGCCTATTAGGGATAGGGCTCACTCGCTTTATAGGCCGGAATATGGTTCATAACTCTCGTTGAGAGATAGCCGTATACAAATAGTCTGCAGCTGGCCGATAATTGACACTAGGAAACCAGGGTCGCCCTGTTCCGTTGAGTACAGGAAGAGGGGAAAACAAATGGCAGCACGGGCATATTGGCAAGGACAGATCAGACTTTCGCTGGTTTCGATCCCTGTGGAAATCTACTCAGCAGCAAAATCGGGCGCGAAAATCAGCTTTCGGCAGATACATGAACCGTCGGGCAAGCGCATATCCTACGAAAAGACCGTTGTTGGCATCGGCCCAGTCGACCGCGATGAAATTATTAAAGGATACGAACTGTCTAAGGGCGAATACGTGTTGCTTGATGACGACGAAATCGAAGCGGTAAAGGTCGAGAGCAAGAAGACCCTCGAACTGGTCCAGTTCGTCGGCGCCGACGAAATCGACCCGCTCTATTACGAGAAACCCTATTATGTCGTGCCTGCCAACGAACTGGCCGAAGAAGCGTTCATTGTAGTCCGCGAAACCCTGCGTAAGGCCAAGAAGATAGCTCTTGGTCAATTGTCTGTGCGCGGCTCGGAGAAACTCATTGCACTCAAGCCTTGCGGTAAGGGAATGCTGCTGGAAACGTTGCGCTATGCTGACGAGGTAAAGAAGGGTCAGACGTTCTTCGACGAGATAGACGACGTCAAACCGGCGAAAGAGATGCTGGATCTAGCAGCCACGCTGGTCAAGCAGCGCACTGCGCCATTTGAGGCGGGCAAATTCGAGGATCGTTACGCCGATGCGTTAATGAAACTGATCGAAAAGAAAGCTAAATCGAAAAGCAGCAAGAAAATACTCGAAGACGTGGAGGAGCCAGAGGCGACGGGTGCGAACGTCATTGATCTAATGGCAGCATTGAAAAAATCGGTCAAAGATTCACCGAAGGAGAAACCCAAAGCTCGCAAGAAAGCGTAGGAAATGACCAAGCGTGACCCTCTTGCCGAATACAACGCAAAAAGGAATTTTGCGCGCACCACAGAACCGGCTGGCAAAGCCTCGAGCAGCGTCGGCAATATTTTCATGGTTCAAAAACACGACGCAACACGGCTGCACTGGGACTTGCGGCTGGAGATCGACGGCGTACTGAAAAGCTGGGCAGTCACGAAAGGACCATCCCCCGACCCCGAGATCAAGCGTCTTGCTGTACGGACAGAAGATCATCCGCTGTCTTACGCTACTTTCGAAGGGGTAATCCCTAAGGGCGAATATGGTGGTGGCACGGTCATGTTATGGGATCACGGCACGTGGGCGCCGATAGCCGGGAAAAGCGCCAAGGATCTGAATGAGGGCCATCTGCATTTCATCCTAGATGGGGAACGGATGCGCGGGGAATGGCTGCTCATCCGCCTCAAGCGGCGAGTCAAAGAAAAGAGTGAGAATTGGTTGCTGCGCAAACTGCAGGACGACTTCGCCGAGACTGGCGATGCGTTGATTGAACGCGCGCTAACCAGTGTCGAGACCGGACGCTCGATGGCGGAAATTGCATTTGGAAAGGGGCAAACGGACTGTGAATTGGCCGATCGGGCCAAAGCTGTGGCTGTGCCGGAAAAAGACAAGAAAAAGCGTGCTAGGAGCAAGGTTAGAGTTGACCTTCCATCCTATCGCCAACCGCAGCTTGCGACGCTGGTCGATCATGTTCCGACCGGCAACGACTGGATGCACGAGATCAAGTTCGACGGCTATCGCGCGCTTGTCGCCGTCGCCGGGGACAATATACGGATATGGACACGCAACGGCAAAGACTGGACGGACAAGTTCGCCCCTCTAGCCAGGCATATCCGTGCGCTCAGCCTGCCTCGATGCTTGATTGACGGAGAGATCGTGGCCTATGATTCCAAAGGCAATCCCGACTTTTCCGCTTTGCAAGCCGTTTTAAAGCGCGGGTCTGGTGCGCAGAGCGAAAAAGACATGCTCGCCTACCATGCCTTCGATCTGCTTGACCTGAGGGATACCGATCTTACGCCGCTAGCGAACGTTGAACGCAAGGAACGATTGGAGGCGCTGCTGACTAATGCGGCACCGCCCATCCATGTGGCTGATCACGTAATCGGTTCGGGGGAGAAACTCTACGAAGCTATATGTGCCGCCCATCAGGAAGGCATCATATCGAAAAAGATTGATGGCCCCTATCAGCACCGGAGGACGAAGGCCTGGGTGAAGGTCAAGTGCACACGGCGGCAGGAATTCGTGATCGTAGGCTGGAGTGAATCGTCCGCTCGTGGCCGTCCCTTTGCCTCCCTGTTGCTAGCGCAGCACGAAGGCGGAAAGCTGCGCTATCGCGGCAAGGTCGGAACCGGTTTCGATAGTGAGACTATGGCCGATATCAGCGCGCAATTGCGGCGGATCGAACGCAAGACCCCACCGGTGGAGGTTTCAAAATCTGCTGCTCGCAACGCCCATTGGGTGACACCTAAGCTGGTAGCAGAGATTGCTTTTGCCGAATTGACTGCTGACAAGCGGGTCCGGCACGGCTCGTTTTTGGGTCTACGAGAGGACAAACCTGCAAGAGATGTCCGGCCCGAAACCGAAGCGCCGGTTCCCGGTACCGGCTCCGTGGTGAAGATCAGCAGCCGTAACCGGATCGTGTTTCCCGAAAGTGGGCAGACCAAGGGGCAACTGGCGAACTATTACCTTTCGGTTGCCGGGCTGATGCTTCCCTTCATTGGTCAGCGCCCGGTCAGCTTGGTGCGCTGCCCGCAGGGGCGTGCGAAAAAATGCTTTTTTCAGAAGCATGACAGCGGCAGTCTGGGGGATCATGTCCACTCTATTCCGATCGCCGAAAAAGACGGTAGGACAGAGGACTATCTGTATCTCGACGATGCGACCGGAATTCTGGAATGCGTCCAGATGGGCACCATTGAATTCCACGGCTGGGGGGCACGCACGATGGATGTGGAAGCCCCGGAACGGATGGTGTTCGATCTTGATCCCGACGAAGGGCTCGATTTCGCCGTCGTAAAGCGGGCGGCGCATGATCTTCGCCAGCAGTTGGCCGATCTAGGTCTGGTTAGTTTCGCTATGTTAACCGGCGGCAAAGGCGTACATCTTGTCGTACCGCTCATCCCGGACCATAGCTGGGAGACACACAAGGATTTTTCGCGCCGTTTTGCGGAGGCTTTGTCCTTTGCGCAACCTGATCGGTTTACAGCAAGCATGAGCAAAGGGAAGCGCAAGGGGCGCATTTTCATCGATTGGCTGCGAAACCAACGCGGCAGCACGGCTATTTTGCCCTATTCCGCGCGGGCACGGGTCGGCGCGCCTGTGGCCGTTCCCCTTCCGTGGGAGGAACTTGACGCATTGATCGATGCAAGATTCTATTCTGTTGACAATGCCCCGGTCCTATTGAAACGTGCCAAGGGAAAAGCGCTGGCCGGCTGGGGTTTTGCCGAACAGCGGTTGCCATCAATCTAGATTGATAGCGTAACCGCTGATGCAAATTTCGTTTACAACCAAGCAGTCCGTAATCGACCAAAGAGCTATCATCAAAAAGTTCTAGACCATATCGCGCGGCCGCACGAGGCGGTCGAAGGTTTCGATATCGACCAAGCCGAGCTCCAGCCCGGCTTCTTTGAGCGTCTGACCGCTCTTCAGCGCGTGCTTGGCGATTGTCGCGGCATCGTCATATCCGATTTCAGGTACCAGCGCGGTGACCAGCATCAACGAGCGTTCGACCAGCTCGTCGATCCGCCCCTCCCTCGCTTCGATTCCGTTGACGCAGCGGTTTGCGAAGCTATCCATGCCCACAGCCAAAAGTTCGATTGAATGAAGCACGTTCGAACCGATCAGAGGCATAAAAGCATTCAATTCGAACTGACCCTGCATACCGCCAATCGTGACCGCATGATGATTGCCGACCACCTGCGCGGCAACCATCGTCATCATCTCCACCTGAGTCGGATTGACCTTGCCGGGCATGATCGAACTGCCCGGTTCGTTTGCTGGAAGCGACAATTCGCCTAAGCCAGAGCGAGGGCCAGAGGCGAGCAAGCGAATATCGTTGGCGATCTTGTTCAACGCAACGGCCAAGGTGTTAAGAGCTCCTGAAAAGGAGACTAGACCATCCTTCGCAGCGATCTGCTCAAACGAGTTGTCGGCGGGCAAAAACCGCTCTCCGGTAATATCGGATAGCGCCGCGATCACATCGCCTCGCCAGCTTTTTGGCGTATTCAGTCCGGTGCCAATCGCTGTTCCGCCCAGAGCAACAACACTAAGGTCACGGTCTAATGAATCTTCGACACGCTCTCGGCAGCTGGCAATTTGTGCGGCGTATCCAGAAAATTCCTGACCCAACGTGAGCGGCGTAGCATCCTGCGCATGGGTTCGCCCTATCTTGACGATCTCGCTGAAAACCCGCGCCCTGTTGTCGAGCGCCGAATGAAGCGAATCCATAGCAGGCAGAAGGGTTTGCCGCAATTTTAGCACCGTCGAAACATGCAGCGCAGTTGGAAAACTGTCGTTCGAACTTTGTGATTTGTTCACATGATCGTTGGGATGAATCGGCTTCTTGCCGCCACGAGTACCGACGAGATGCTCATTGGCGATCCCGGCGATGACCTCGTTCACGTTCATATTGGTTTGAGTGCCGCTACCCGTTTGAAAGATAGTAAGCGGGAATTGATCGTCGTGATCCCCGTCTCGCACTGCCTCTGCCGCTCCCTCGATCGCATCCGCCAGGCTCGCGTCAAGCCCATATTGTCGGTTTACGCGCGCTGCGGCCTGTTTCACCGCAGCAAGGGCATGAACGATCGGTAGCGGCATGCGTTGGTGCATGGGAAATGGAAAATTACACAGGCTGCGCTGGGTCTGCGCCCCCCAGTAGGCGTCCGCAGGAACTTCGATCTGTCCAAGAGAATCAATTTCGGTGCGCGTATCTCTCATGTGGTCTCCTAATGATCACCGTGCAAATGCTTGATCCCTTCTACAGATACGATTGTCCGAACCATCTATCATAATGCAGATACGCTATTCGCACGCCAGATGCTTGTATGTGCGTTCACCTTCTCTGCCCGCGACATATCTGACCCGGGTGAACGAATGACGGGGAACCATTCCATCGCGAAGCAGTGTGGGTGACTTACTGCGTTGTGGCGCGCAACGGTGAGCGAGATTTGGGGTTAGCCATTAAATGGAAGAACTGCTTTTTCCGGGCGAATCGGAATTTGGAACCGTCATATCTTTCGGCTTCGCGCGGAGATATGCAGATGCTGGCTTTTCGCATCATTGTGTTTGAATGATGTTGGACTGGCCTGACTGATATGTTGGCCGAGAGGGTGGGCACGGCCGCGACGCCGAGGCCACGTCTGCCGGATGGATATCACACCTAGAGCAGCGTCTTCCGCCATTATCGATGACGGGTGGCGACCGCATCAAGGCATCCCTCGCCGACCGTAGTTACCATGCCAGTGCTATCCGCGGAGGAGATGGCTGCCACTGACGTCGAGGCGGTGATTCCAACAAAGAGAAACCGGCGCAATTCCATTTCACAAGAGCGGGAAGACTAACCACCAGCGGAACCCGGCCGAGCTTCTGTTCAACAAGCTAGAGAACTGGCGCAGAGTCGTCACTTGCTATGACGAAAACAGCAGTCCTATCTCGGCTTCGTCGCACTTGCCTAAGTCAAACTCTGACTACCTTTTGTCCACGACGCCACACCACGATCCCGCGCTGCCATTTCTGCCCATTAAAATCGCGGTCGACTGCAAGGATCAGTTCGCACCCGCCTCTTGTTGCCAACTTGGCCAGTTCAAGTCCCATTCCGCGGGAAGCGCCGGCAATATATACAGGCATAGAGTTTTTCGACTCCCTTGCTCATGTTCAACCCGCCATTCCGGGTTTGAGGACCACTTTCGTCCATTCGTTCTGCTGTTCCTTGAAGTTCTTGTAGCCTTCGGCCGCCTTCTCTAGCGGCAGTCGGTGGCTGATCAGGAAGGTGGTATCGAGAGTGCCGTCCTCGATCTTGGCGAGCAGGTCCTTGGTGTATTTCTGGACATGGGTCTGTCCACTACGGATCTGCAGACCCTTTTCCATTATTGCCCCGAGTGGCCATTTGTCGCTCATGCCGCCATAGACGCCGGGTATGGAGACTTTACCTCCGAACCGCACGGCCATGATCGCCTGTTTGAGCGCACTGGCCCGGTCTGCACCGATCCCGACTTTCTGCTTAGCCACGTCAATTATGTTGTCGATGGCAAAGCCGTGCGATTCCATACCAACAGCGTCAATCACTGCATCTACGCCGATACCACCAGACATTTCCATCAAGGCTTCGCGCACGTCGGTTTCGCGAAAATCGATGATCTCAGCACCAAGTTTCTTGGCGAGAGCAAGCCGGTTCGGATAATGATCGATTGCGATTACTTTTGATGCCCCCATCATGATGGCTGACTGGATTGCGAACAGTCCCACGGGGCCACATCCCCATACTGCGACCGTATCGTCAGGCTCGATATCGGCGTTTTCCGCGCCCATCCATCCCGTCGGCAGGATATCGGACAAGAATAGCACTTGGTCGTCATTTAGATGGTCAGGAACGACAATCGGGCCGACGTCAGAAAATGGCACGCGGACATACTCTGCCTGACCGCCCGAATAACCCCCGGTAAGGTGAGAGTATCCGAATAGCGCCGACATGGGCTGACCGTACAGCGTAGCCGACAAATCCTGTTTTTCGACGGGGTTCGAATTGTCGCAGGCCGAATATTGTTGCATCTTGCAGTGGAAGCAGCCGCCACAACTGATGGTGAAAGGCACAACTACGCGCTGTCCCTTTTCCAGATTGCTGTTCGCACCTGTTTCGACGACCTCGCCCATGAACTCGTGGCCGAGTACGTCGCCCGGTCTTACCGCGGGGATCACACCATCGTACAGATGAAGATCGGAACCGCAGATCGCGGTACTTGTGACCCTGATGATAGCGTCGCGTGAATTGATTATTTCGGGATCGCTAACGGTATCCACGCGAACGTCTTTGGTTCCATGCCATGTTAGTGCACGCATTATCCGTTCTCCTGCTTCACTACGCGGGTCTCATCATTCGTCCGAACCGAAGTTGCTATCTCACCCGTTTCCATCAGCATCTTGAAGCGCTTGAGATCGTGCCGGGTTTGAACCTGCGGCTCACGTTGGAACAGTTTTGCGATTAATTGACCCAACGCCCCCCCTGGCGGATCGTAGGACATGGTCAGACTGACCCGTGTTCCGCGGTCGCCTGGCGCATCTTCGAACCGCACCTCGCCTGAGGTCTCGATGTCCGAGCCCTCAACAGAGCGCCAAGCGATATGCTCGTCCTGTTTCTCGCTGTCGATTTCGGTCGTAACGCTGACCGTTCGCCCGGCGGGAGCTTTTATGTTCCACATGAGGGCATCGTTCGCGCCGGCATCTTCGATGCTTTCCAGGTTCTCCATAAATTTCGGTAGGTTCGAAAAATCTCGCCAGTATTCGAACAGCTTGGCTCTTGCTTGACGAATGGTGACCGAACGGCCCACAAGCGCGAGATCACCTGGTGGCTGACGCTTGGCAGAACTAGAAGCATTGTCAGTTGTGCGCAGGCGATGGCGATGCGAAAGAAACGCTCCCAAGGCGACTGCGCCCGTTGCCAGGATAAGGCTGCTCACGCCCGCTCCTGCTTTTAGTTTTTGATCCATTGGCTTTTCTCCGCTGTATGAACTGGGAGCGCATTCCAGAGCCAATGGTTCCACACAAGTTCAACGGCGTAGACGCGTTATGTGGCTGCCAAACGTTTGCCTTGCCGTCTGATGGTGCCAAACCGGACGATCTGCTTCTGGCCCAAAAGCTGTCGGTTAACAACGCGCCCCCACCCTATCGCTAGGAGGTACAAAGGTTCAACCTAGAAGCGAACATTCAGGTTTGATGTGCCAGTCAACTATAGTCGACCAAATTACCGAAAGTTTATCTGGCAGAATAGGTCAAGCACGGGTGGCTCGGCGTATGGGAGCGGAGGGCAATGAACCGGTAACCTGCACGGGCGGTAAGCTCATCGGGATCAAGCGATTTGCATCGGGACTCAACAATATTGCCTTGGCAGTCGTGCCAGTGGGTAACGGAACGGATTGTTAGCTATACCTCGCGCCGTGCGACGACAGCGAGCGCGGGGATGCTTCCATCTGGCCTGTAAGCGGATGCGTGCGACCCGCTCCGGAAGCTATAATTTCACCGGCGTTCTCGCGCAGCCACTGGGCTGGCCGGGCGAATATCAACGGGAACCCTGTTCGAAGGGGGCGTCCGGCCATATTGTGCCGTTCATCTCGGCGGTGCGGAAGCCATGCGCAATGAAGCAGTTGCGACAATGGATGATGGTTCGCATCGGTAACGCGAACGTATCACACAAATGGCGAACCTATGTGAAACGGCGCGTTTGTAGGTGTCAGAAGCGGCGAACAGGGTGGAACGGTCTAGCCCGGATGATGGGCACGGCAGGTCATGCGGAAGACTGCCGCGCCGGACCGGATCAGCCGCGATCTCGCTCTGTTTTTGTGCCAGGCGGATATCGACGGAAAATTCGATTGCGCCACTCGGATGCTGTTGCTAACCGGCGGCAAGGCGGACTGTTTATGATTCCTTCTACAGCAGAAGGTGCGTTGCTCGACGAGGCAAAGGACCGCCCTGTTGCGCTGATTCGCAACCTTGCAGCGGGCCCGGTGCTGGTACTCGCTCCGCATCCCGATGATGAGACATTTAGCTGCGGAATGGCTATCGCAGAGGCTGTGGTGGAAAATATACCTGAACATATCGTCGTGGTAACCGCTGGCGAAGCATCGCACCCGAATTCGATAGCTTATCGTGATGCTCGGTTAAAGGCTTGCCGATATCTCGAATTCCAAAACGCTGTCGACGAACTCGGTGGAGGCGGAATTACGTTTCAGGTGCTCAACTATCCGGACGGACGTCTTGGCCCGGATCATGTTGCCGAGCTTGCAGATCGGACCGTGTCAATCGGGGCCGAGAGAAAAACAGAAGCCATTTGGGCTACATGGGACGGCGATCCCCCACTGCGATCACTAAGCGGTTGCCAGTGCTGCACGGAACGCTGAACCCCGCTATGGAATTATGCGTATAGGGGCAGTTCGGCCAACGAGCGGTGCCCTCGCCCGGCCGTATTTGTCGCTTTGGAGATCCTGCTGCACGTGACTGCAAACGCACCGCCGCGGGGCACTATCGCACCCAGATCACGCACATGATCGATGACGATCCCCGGGGGTTCATAATGCTGGCAATCCTGCTGGATCACTTTCTGGATTATGACGAGATTTTTATTCAGCACTTGGATCAGCGATGACCGACAAGGCAAGCGAGCGCGAAACTACATTCGACAATCTCTACCGGGAAAAAGGGGACCCGTGGGACGTCACGACCAGCGATTACGAGCGAACCAAGTTCGCCGCCACGATTGCGTCACTTCCATCCGGCCGGCATTTTCGCAGCGTTCTGGATCTTGGTTGCTCGTTCGGCACACTGACGCAAAAGCTCGCGCGGCGCAGCGATCAGGTAACCGCAATCGACGTGTCGGGAGAAGCCATCGCGAGAGCTCGCTCAGAGCTTGGCAACATCGCCCGGTTCGAACGCGTCGAGCTACCCGGTGGATGGCCCGGAGATCGTTACGATCTGATCGTCATGTCGGAAATTCTGTACTTTTTGTCGCGGGAAGAGATCTTACAGATGGCGGCGAACACCGAGCGCGATCTAGCATCGAACGGCCTGTGTCTGCTGGTCAATTGGACCGGGCCCAGCGATCTGCCCCTTTCCGGTGAGCACGCGGCAGCGACCTTCGTCGAAAGCTTCCAGTCGCACCGCGACCATACGCTCGATGCGATCGAACATGAAAAGTTCCGGATCGATTTGCTGAAGCCCCGCGAGGCTCCGAGCCTCTAGAATAGTGCGGTACTTATGTCCCGACGACGTTGTTCGATTGATGGTTTGTGCCGAAACGGCTTGTACGCATTTGATTACGCCCGATCTGAAACTTGCCGGGCGCAATTTGCTCTCGAATATTCAAAGATTGACCAATTCAAGGCCTTTGTGCGGATCACAGGCCCATAAAAATGCCCGGCGTTCGAACCATCGGGCATATTTTAAAGGGAACAGTTGGCTTGATAGTTAGAAGCGCACCTTCGCCCCGAGCCGGAATGTGCGGCCCAGCGGATTGCCGATGAACGGGTTGTAACCCAGTTCGAAGCGTGCCTCTGGCGGGTCTTCATCGAAGATATTCTCGACCGACCCCTGCAACTGCACCTCTGCAAAGCTGACCGGCAGATCATAAATGACGTTAAAATCATGCTGCGCGAGCGCGGGAATTTCGCGGCCGAAATCGGTTTCCGTCGTCGGATCACCGAAGCTCGTACCAAAGGTCGATACGAAGCATGGTGCATCGTCCGGACAGCGATCATCGGTCACACCGCTAGCATAGCGAAAGACGTAGCGCGCATTGAGATTGCCCACGTTGAGATTGGCAAACGCGTTGCCCTTCCATTCCGATATGGTGCCTGGCGTCCGGTCGAAATTGGCAAGGCCGACTGCGTCATAGGCATCAGAAATTTGCACTCCGGCCACGATTTGCGGATCGACATCGTAATTGAGAGTCCATGTCGCCGCGCCGCCAATGGTTAAGGCCGCCTCGCCAAAGAGAAACGTATAGTCGGCTTTCAGATCAATACCGTCGGTTTTAATGGGGGCGCTGTTAACGATGAATGTCGTGATGCGGGCCAGATCGGCGCCTGTGGTAACCCCTTGCGTGCAGCCGCCAGAGAAAACCAGGCGCTGGGCCAATGGACTGGTACAATCGGCCAGACCTCCCGCCACCGGAATGACGGAAGAGGCGATCGCATTCTCGTCCTGCGTCGCAATCGCATCCTCGAAATCATAGCTCCAGTAATCGACCGACGCGCTGAAGCCGCCAATATCGGCGACTGCACCGATATTGTAAGTAAAGGCGCTTTCCGGGCGCAGCGCCGGATCGCCGGTGATATCGACCGACAGGAACCCGCCATTGGCCGCGTCGATGGCTTGCAAGGCGGTTACGGTGGACGGTGCGATGTTGCTCGGCAAGGGGCCACGGAACGTGGTGGAAGCGGAGCCCCGCAAGACGAGCCACGGAATAGGTTCGAACCGGAAGCTCGCCTTGGGATCGAGTGTAGACCCGGTCAGGCCGCCGTAATCTTCGTAACGCAGAGCCAAATTCACTTCGAGCGTGTCGAGGACCGGGATCTGCACTTCACCGAATACCGCATACACATTGTTCGACACATCGATGTTTCGGGATTGGCCGAGGAATGCGAATGGGCCTGTCCTGACGGCGCAAGTCGTGTCGCCGATAACCGGGCAGGGATTGACATCGGGGTCGTTCAACAGAAGGCCTTCGTCGTTCCGCCCGCGCGAAGTGAAATTGGTCGACCGAAATTGTGCGCCGATCCCGAACTGGATCGGACCGGACCCGAAATCCAGGCCACCAAGATCACCCGCGATCAGGCCATCGACCACGAAATTGCGTTCCTGCTGGATGGTGCCTGTATTGCCGAACAGCCATTCCATAAGTTCGGTACTGTTGGAATTCACCTGGCCATCAGGGCCGGTATAGCCGGAATTGGTCTGGCCGGTGATCTGGTTGACCGCGATCGCATTCGAGAACGGATTGAAAAACTGGCAGCCGCCCTGGCCCGGCGTCCCATTAGCCACGTTGCATGCGGGTCCGCCAAGACCATCCAGCGCATTCTGCAGCCGCACAGGCAGGTAATCTGGCGCAAGGGCTTCTGAACTGGACTGGATATATGTTCCCTGCAGTGATGCCAACAGGCTGTCGGACATATCGAATTCCAGCCCCGCCGATACTCGCCAGCTGTTGTTCTTGCCGAAGCTTTCATTGCCGAAAGGCGATTCGGACAGCGGATTCCCGCCCAACGCAAAGGGTCGATAGAGAAGGATGGCCGCGCCATTGGGCACATTGACCAATGAGCCGCCCGGACCGAACGGCAACGGGACGGATGTCGGGAAGCCGGTCTGCCCCACGAAATCGGAAAATCCGGGATTGCTGCTCGGCACGAAATAGTTGAATTGCGTTCCCGGTCCTGCTGGCCCGGTGGTGGAGGGATAGGACGCTGAAAGGAAAGTGCGCGTCACACTGCGCGCCCATAGGGCATCGGCATTGAACCGCACGGTATCGGATAGATCCGCGTTCGCCTGAACGAACCCCTGATAGAAATCCTGCTCCTCCACCAGATTGTTGTAATCGGTGAACTGGTATCCGCAGACCGGCGCGGCACCGCCCGAGAAAAGCTGCGTGCCGCCCAGATCGGCGCATCCGGCATCCTCGAAAGGCGTGCCTGATATCACCGTGGGCCGCGCGGCCGCGCCGGGATTGTTCCGGATCGGCCCGGCAGGTCGGATCGCGGGGAAGTAGGTGGCCGGATTGCTGACGACCGAATAGCCGGCCGGATTAACCTCGTATGGCAGGTTTGAATAATCCCGGTCGATTGTCGCAAGGGGGGACCGGTGGCGATAGCCGAAGCCTGCCAAAATGTTGAAATCGTCACCGATATTCTTGCCGGCCAAGATGCTGGCGGTCCAATCACCATCACTGCCTTTTACGAACCGGTAATCACCCTGAACTTCGACCCCGTCGAAGTTCTTTCGTGTGATGAAGTTCGCCACCCCGGCAACCGCGTCGGACCCGTATGTCACGGCCGCACCATCTTTCAGCAGCTCAACTCGCTCAAGCGCGAACAGCGGCAGGAGGTTGGTATCGACCAGACCATCACCCGGCGAAACAAGCGTGCGATGACCGTTCAGCAGGACCAGAGTGCGTACCGGGCCAAGATTGCGCAGATTGATTGAACCGACGCCGCCGAGACCCTGCGCGTCTGTAGAGAACTGGTTGGAATCACCGAGGACGGAACCGACCGCCGGGATATCCTTAATGAAATCGAGAGGTGAAGTGACGCCTTCTCGTGCGAGCTCGGCAGTGGAGAACACATCTACGGGCAAAGCGCTGTCTTCGGGTGTGCCGCGAATGAGAGAGCCTGTCACCACGATGGTGGTGTCCTCGTCGCTGATCGGCCCCGGCTCGTTTACAGCCTGTTCTTCGACCGGAAGTTGCACTGTCTCCTGCGCGGAGGCCAGGCTTGGCGCAAAAACACCCAATCCGGCAGCCAGCGCCGACCAGGCGCAACTATGGCGAAAAATTACCTTGTTCATTTTGCCTCTCCCCCATGGCCACCCTTTGCGGGCATACCGGTCCTTTAGATTTCCGCTTTCTGTTCGAAAGTGTCAAGCCTTCCCGCAACCTCTGCAATATTAGGGGGTAATTCCCAGTCAGTGCCGTTCGAATCAGCCTATTGGCTTGGCGAGATGAATAGCGAGAATCGCGCGCTATCGGCGCGGTGCGGCACAGGTGCAGGCAAAGCGCCTGTTATAGGCGCCCTGGATAATGCTGGCACATACCTTTCATTCAACATTCGCAGACAGTCCGGGGCAACTCGCGTCGGCGGGTCCCCCTAAGAGGGCGCTATGTACCGGACGGGGTCGCACACGGGGTGGGGGCAATCAGGGTGTCGCCGGCCCCTTGCGCGCCTCGTCATGACGCATTGCGACGCTGGCCCGCCAGTAACAGAAGATCGCGACGGGTGTGAAACAGGCGATGATAAGCAGGGCATAACGCAGCGATTCATCGCCATAAGCTGGAACGAGCAGGTCGGAAAAGACGCCCACCAGGGTCGGGCCGATGCCCAATCCGATCAAGTTGATAGCCAGCAGGGTGACCGCCGCCCAAACCGCCCGCATCTTGAGCGGTGCCAGCGTCTGGATCATCGCGAAAGTTGGGCCAAGGTAACACGATTGGAAGAGCACGGCGACGAAATAGGCGCCGACCGCTACCCAGGGACTTTCCACCAGGTAGAACAGCACCAGGAACGGCAGCGCAATCGCCTTCAGACCGGCGATCATCAGCGGCTGGGCCTTCATGCCGTATGTAACCGCCAACCTGTTGGCGAGCCAGCCGCTTCCCAATCCGCTGGCAACCCCGGCAATGGCGAGGAGCGGCGCGACGATATTGCCGACCTGCAGAGTATTCAACCCGAATGACCGGATGAGATAGGCCGGCGTCCAGCCGGTTAGCGCATAACCGATCATCGATGTCAGCGTGACGCCTGCGACCAACCATACCGCAGCGCGGTTGGCCATGATCGATTTGAAACCCGCCAATACTGATGGGTGTCCTTCTGTCTCGATCGCGCCAGGCTCCGCCTTGCGCGGCGGCTCGGTAGCAAAAACCTTTACCACGATTGCCAGGATGACACCGGGCAAACCGATAGCAATGAAGGCCGTTCGCCAGTCGAAGAAATAAGTCAGATTGCCGCCAAAAATCTGTCCTGCCGCCGCCCCGAGGGTCACGCCCAACGAATAGATGGACAGCGCCAACGCGCGTTTTTCCGCCGGATACATATCCGCGATGATCGAATGGCTCGGTGGGCTCGATCCGGCCTCGCCGACCCCGACCCCGATGCGGGCGAGAAGAAGCTGGGAGAAATTGGTGGCCAGCCCGCAAACCGCCGTCATTCCGCTCCATAAAGCAAGCGCGACGGAGATGATATTCACCCGACTATAGCGATCGGCCAGCCAGGCTACGGGAATTCCGAGCGTCGCGTAGAACAGCGCAAAGGCCAGCCCCGACAAGAGGCCAAGCTGCGTGTCCGAGAGCAGCAGATCGGCTTTGATATCCTCCAACAGGATGGCCAGGATCTGCCGGTCCATGTAACTGAAGAAATAGGTCGCGGTCAGCAGCCCCAGCGTCACGTTCCGTGCGCGCGGTGACACTGCTGACGGTGCGCATTCATTTGCCTCTGCCGGCGCTGCTGTTGCCACGTTTTCCTCCCGATATCGCTGCGTACTGGGCTATGCAGTAAAGCGCTTACCCGCCTCGGCTTTCTTTCGCAGGTAATCGCTCACCGACAAATCGTGCTTGTCCAGCCCTGCGACCACATTATCGAGCCCGATAGTATCGGCCCAGAACATCGGACCACCGGTGTAAAGCGGCCATCCATAGCCGTTGATCCATACGACATCGATGTCGCTGGCGCGCTGGGCCATGCCTTCATCGAGGATCTTTGCGCCTTCATCGACCATCGGATAAAGCAAACGCTCGCGTATTTCGTCCTTCGAGATGTTTCGCTGCGGCGTGCCTTCTTTCGTGGCGAAGTCGGCGATGATCGATTTCACTTCGTCCGAAGGCGTACGCTGTCGCGCCTCGTCGTAATCGTAATATCCCTTGCCAGCCTTCTGGCCGAAGCGGCCAGCGGCGCACAAGGCTTCGCGGATAGTGGTGACCTTTGACGGATCGCGGTGCCAGCCAATATCGATCCCCGCCAGGTCGCCCATCTGGAACGGGCCCATGGGGAAGTCGAAGTCGAGCAAGACGTCGTCAACATCCCAGTAATTTGCGCCTTCCATGATCAACTGATTGGCCTGTTCCTGACGTTTGGACAGCATGCGGTTGCCGATAAAGCCTGGGCATACGCCCGAAACCGCAGCGACCTTGCCGATCTTTTTCGATAGCTTCATCACTGTCGCGAGTACGTCGCCTCGCGTTTTCTCGCCGCGCACAACTTCCAGCAGTTTCATGATGTTGGCAGGCGAGAAAAAGTGCAGGCCGACGACATAGCCTGGCCGCCCGGTCGCGGCGGCAATTTCGTCGATATCGAGATAGCTGGTGTTGGAGGCGAGGATCGCGCCATCCTTTACCACCTCGTCCAGCTTGCCGAAAACCTCCTTCTTCACGTCCATGTTTTCATACACCGCTTCGATCACAAGGTCGCAATCCGCCAGATCGCCATATTCCAGCGTGGGGGTCAGGATACCCATCGCCCCCTCCACCTGTTCGGACGTCATTCGGCCGCGCTCGGCAGTGTTCTCGTAATTCTTGCGCATCGTGCCGGTGCCGCGATCCAGCGCATCCCGCTTCATCTCCAGCATCGTCACAGGGATACCTGCGGACAGGAAATTCATCGCAATCCCGCCACCCATCGTGCCCGCACCGATTAGTCCGACTTTCTTCACCGGGATCAGGGCAGTGTCGGCAGGCACATCATCGATCTTGTTGGCCGCGCGTTCGGCGAAGAAATAATGGCGCATGGCGGCCGACTGGGTGCTGCTCATCAGGGTGGTGAACAGCTCGCGTTCCTTTTTGACGCCCTCGGCATAGGACATGCTCCCTGCAGCCTTGACTGCTTCGATTGCCGCATTGGGGGCATCGAACCCGCGCATCTTGCGTCCGTTCTTAGCGCGGAATTCGTCAAATATATCCGGATTTCTCACGCCGTCTTGATTGGCATTTCCCTCGCTGCTGCGCGGGACCGGCTGGCCTATTTTCGACTTTGCGAAGGCGATCGCGTCTGCTTCCAGACTGCCCTCACCCACGATTTCGTCAATCAGGCCGATGGATTTCGCCTTGCTGGCGGGAATGGGATTGCCGACGGCCACCATGGGCAGGGCCGCCTGCGCCCCGACAATACGGGGTAGGCGCTGGGTTCCGGCGGCACCGGGGATCAGGCCCAGCTTGACCTCGGGCAGGCCCAGCTTCGCACTCGGCACGGCGACCCGGTAATGGCACCCCAGCGCAACTTCGCAGCCGCCGCCCAGAGCGGTTCCGTGGATCGCTGCGACGACCGGCTTGTCGCTCGCCTCCATCGTGTCGAGTGTTTCGGGCAGGCTTGGCCCTTCCGGCGGCTTGCCGAATTCGGTGATGTCGGCTCCGGCAAAAAAGGTGCGCCCGTCGCAGCGGATGACAACCGCTTCCACGCTGTCATCGCCAAGAGCTTCCTCGATACCTTTCGCCAACCCTTCGCGGACCGTTTGGCCGAGCGCGTTTACAGGCGGATCGTCGGAAACGATCACCAGAACATTGTCGCGGCGTTCGGTGCGGATGGGAGAGGGCATGTCGTAAGCTCCTTCAGGCGTAGCTGTCGGTAAGAGCGGAATAGATCAGCGTCTTGAGCTGTCGGCGGATTGGATAGATGGAAGATGGATAGAGCTGGGTCAGGAAGACCATACTTATCCGTTCCACTGGGTCGACGAAAAAGGCGGTCGAATAGGCCCCGCCCCAATAAAATTCGCCTTTGCTGGCGGGCATCAGCGTTTTCGCCGGATCGATCACGGTGGCGAAGCCAAGGCCGAAACCCGTGCCCGAATTGCTCGCCTCGCTGAACAGGCTGTCGCTCATCTCGGTCAAGTCCGCTCCGCCCGGCAAATGATTGGCGGTCATCAGGTCCAGAGTTTTTGGCGCAATGATGCGCGCGCCATCCAACTCGCCTCCGTTCAGCAGCATGGTGGCAAAACGGTGGTAATCGGCGAGCGTGCTGACTAGTCCGCCGCCGCCTGAATGGAATGTCGCAGGGGTCAGCAGCCTGCCTTTGACTGCCGTATCGACCAGTTGCGGCTCCTTGCCGGGACGATAGCCATAGGCATCGGTCAGTCGATCCTGTTCGGCTTCCGGTACGGTGAAACCGGTGTCGGTCATGCCAAGCGGCGCAAAGATATGTTTCTGGAAATAATCGCCCAAACTCATGCCGGACAGGCGTTCGACCGCGACCCCCAGCACGTCGGTCGAAACCGAGTAATTCCAGCGGCTGCCCGGTTCGAATTCCAGCGGAATCTTCGCCAGCGTGGTCATATATTCGTCCGACGTGAACCCGGTGCGCGTCATATCCAGCCCGGCATCGCGATACGCCGCGTCGATGCTGCTGCGGTTCTGAAACCCGTATGTGAGGCCCGACATATGGGTGAGCAGATCAATGAAGCGCATCGGCTCGCCGCGGCGCATGGGTGCGAACGGAACCGCACCGCCGCCGCCATCATACGCGCCAAGCTTCGCAAATTCGGGAAGGATATGCGCGACCGGATCGTCGACCGCCACCTTGCACCGTTCGACCAGTTGCATGAAGGCGATCGAGGTCACCGGCTTGGTCATGCTGGCGATGCGAAAAATCGCGTCGTCGCGCATCGGTGTGCCGTCATCCCGCAGTGCGCCCTGATGGCCGTAATGCACCGGCTTACCGTCGCGGGCGATGACAAGCTGCGTGTTCTTAAGACGCCCCGTTTCCAGATAGTTCTGTTTCAAAAAAGGTTCGATACGCTCTAGCCGGCTTTCATCGAAGCCGAGGGATTCCGCATTATATTCCCGCATTCCCTGTGTCCTCCCCCGCAGCAGCGGATCATCTACCGGTACCTGCCCTTCTGCAAAGCACCTCTGCCAGAAAAAGGCTATGGGAAAATCTCATACCGGACATTCGAATTCGGCGAGGTCGATCTTGTCGCTTGCCAGTGATCCTGTCTAGACTGAACGGCGAAGACTCGGCGCGTTCAAGCAGGTTTTTCAATCGAGCCAGCAGGTTCCCACTGGGGAAGCGGCGCGAAACATTATGGGGAGAGGCAGTATGGGAACTCTGGCAGAAACGATCGACTGGGTGGCACCGGAAGGGTGGCCGGCGATGTCGCGCGATGAATGCAAGGCGCGTCTGACCGCTCCCGGCCTGCCTTTCGAAATGGATACCATTCCAATCGGTGGTGTGCCCACGCGCATTTGGAAAAATGCACCTGAAAATCTGCGCGCAGTCGCGATGCAAGGCGCCGCGCATGGGGACCGCGTGTTTACCATCTATGAAAATGAACGGGTTACTTACGATGCGTGGTTTCGCGCCGTCTGCACGCTTGCAAGCGAGTTTCAGGCGCGCGGCCTGAAGAAGGGTGACAGGATTGCCATTGCAATGCGTAACCTGCCCGAATGGCCGGTTGCCTTTTTCGCGGCCACCTGCATCGGCGCGATCTGCGTGCCGCTGAATGCGTGGTGGACGGGACAGGAACTCGCTTACGGTCTTGCCAATTCCGGCGCGCGGCTGCTCCTATGCGACGAGGAAAGACGGGAACGCATAGCCGGACATCACGGGGCCGAACATCGCGGAGACTGCCCTTCGCTGGAGCATGTTATCGTTACCCGCAGCCATGCCGATGATGGCACGGCGGACCGGCTGGAGGCGATCGTCGGTTCGCCGGCAGACTATGGCGATCTGCCGGATGGCGCCCTGCCCGACATGGACATTCTGCCCGATGACGATGCTACAATCTTTTATACCAGCGGCACCACCGGCAAGCCGAAGGGCGCGCTGGGTACGCATCGCAATCTGTGCACGAATATACTGTCGAGCGGTTACAGCGCGATGTGCGGCGTCTTGCGGCGCGGTGAAACACCGCCGACGCCGGTACCCAAAACCAGCCTGACGGTAATTCCGCTGTTCCATGTCACGGCGTGTTCCGCTGGATTGATGGGCGCTGTCTACGCCGGACATACTTTGATCTTCATGCATAAATGGGATCCGGTGGAAGCATTCCGGATCATCGAGCGGGAAAAGGTCAACATGACCGGGGGCGTGCCGACCATCGCATGGCAATTGCTGGAACATCCCGAACGCAAGAATTACGACCTCTCCAGTATCGAGGCAATCGCCTATGGCGGTGCCCCGGCCGCACCGGAACTGGTGCGCAAGATCCGCGAAGTTTTCGGGGCCTTGCCGGGCAATGGCTGGGGCATGACGGAGACGATGGCGACCGTCGCCAGCCATTCGAGCGAGGATTATCTCAACCGCCCCGACAGCTGCGGTCCGCCCGTCGCCGTCGCCGACCTAAAAATCATGAACGAGGATGGCAGCCAGGAACTGCCCATCGGGGAAATTGGCGAATTGTGGGCGCGCGGACCGATGGTGGTCAAAGGCTATTGGAACAAACCCGAAGCAACGGCGGAAACTTTCATCGATGGCTGGGTGCGAACCGGGGATCTTGCCCGGCTGGACGCGGAAGGGTTCTGCTATATCGCCGACCGGGCCAAGGACATGATCATAAGGGGCGGCGAGAACATCTATTCGAGCGAAGTCGAAAATGCCCTTTACGATCATCCCGCCGTTACCGACGCGGCCCTGATCGGGCTGCCGCATCGGCAATTGGGCGAAGAGCCTGCGGCGGTCGTCCATTGCGCTCCGGGGATGAACGCGAGTGAGGACGAATTGAAGGAATGGGTCGCCCAGCGGCTGGCGAAATTCAA
The DNA here is from genome assembly GCA_913060895.1 of uncultured Sphingomonadaceae bacterium. Taxonomy (GTDB): domain Bacteria; phylum Pseudomonadota; class Alphaproteobacteria; order Sphingomonadales; family Sphingomonadaceae; genus CAJXSN01. The sequence goes on along the minus strand of CAJXSN010000016.1, from coordinate 30,363 downwards.
GGTGCCCGTTAAAATCGCGTTTTCCGAAGAAACGCTGCCACGCAACGCCAATGGCAAGATTCTGAAAAAGGACCTCATGTCCTTTTTTCTCGCATCATGACTTGGCGCAACAATGCCCGCTAGCTAACCGCCGAGGAATTGGGAGCGGCCATGGAGAGTAAGATCCAGAAAACGAAGCGGTTCGCCGAAAAGCGGTCGGCGATCGTGCATGCGGCATCGGTTCTAATCAACGAAGTGGGGCTACAAGCCACGACCCTGTCCGAAGTCGCCCGTGCGATTGGCCTAAACGCGACCAGCGTCACGTATTATTTCAAGCGGAAGGAACACCTTGCGGTTGCCGTGTATGAGGAAACGCTGGACCTCATGTACACTATGGCTTCCGAGGCGGGGAGCGAGGCTGACCCGGCTGCACGATTAAGAAAATATATCGCGCTTCATTTCGCCCTGCGCCTGCGCATCCGCCAGGGCGGTCGCGGACTGGTCACTGCCCTAGCGGAAATCAGGACACTGAATCCGGAATTGCAGGAGCCGCTGCTCGAACGGTACCATCATGTGGTACAGATCGTTCGCGGCTTCTTCGGGGAAGCGCCATCGTCGCAGCACCGCGAGCTTAATACCGCTCGCGCCCATGTCCTGATGGAAGCGATGCTGTGGTGGCCGGTGTGGTCGCTGCACTATTCGATCCTGGATTTTCCGCGGGTCGAGGACAGACTGTTCGACATTCTGGCTCGGGGGCTTCCCACAGAGCGCGGCCTATGGAAGCCCCCATCATTCGATGTGAAGCCCTGGCGCACCGAAGACACCGGCCTGCCGCGCCAGAACGGTGAATTCCTGCGGGCAGCGACCGTCATGGTCAACCAGTTCGGCTATCTGGGGGCGTCGGTCAACCGCATCGCGAAATACCTGAATGTGACCAAGGGCAGCTTCTACCACCATCACGAAACCAAGGACGATCTGATCGCCGCCTGCTTCCAGCAAAGCTACGACCGGTTGTCTTCCGTCCAGATGGCTGGGCAGGACCTGGCCGGCGACCGCTGGACGCAGCTTACCGGTATGCTGGCCGAACTGCTGGATCTACAGTTCCACGATACGACGCCGCTGCTTCGGACCACAGCGCTGCAATCGCTGGATAGCAATCAGCGTAGAGATGTCGTGATGCGTTCGAACCGTCTGGCACGAAGATTTGCCGGCATTCTGATCGATGGGATCGCCGATGGTTCCGTGCGTCCGCTTGATCCGCTGGTGGCAAGCCAAGTTCTCATGTCGACATTGAACAGCGCGTATGAAGCGCGCAATTGGGCCGCCCGGTTCAGCGATCCCGCAGCCGCCATCGAAGCCTACGTCTCGGTCGTGACCAAAGGCCTGCTAAACGAAGGCTAGGCAGTGCCCGGCCGGGTCAGGTTACGGTTCGCGCACCTTGAATAACAGGATGAAGCCTACGACGACCATTGCGGCAAGTGCGATGGAGAAAAGCAGCACGAAGCCGCACGCTGCCACCAGCAAACCTACGAAAATCGGTCGAGGGCGGCGATTGCACCTTCCACCGTAGTTACGAAACCCAGCCGGATCGGCGTGTCCTGCGTCTCGCCGAACTCCAGAACCATGGTGCTGGCGGCCAGCATCCAGCCCGAAGCGCCGAACCCCAGCAGGGTGAGCGCGGAATAGATCGGTATTTCTGTGCTGCCAAACAGCAACAGGAGCACACCGGCAATGTTGCAGGCCAGCGCCCCGCCATAGACCAGCTTGAAGCCGCGATCGCCCATCGGACCCCAGACGAGATTGGAAATCGTGCCCGATCCCAGAAATACGAAAAACAGCCCGCCAATCAATGCGCCATCGAGGCCGAGCTGCGTTCCTGCATAGACTGTCCAGAACGGCCCCCTGACCCGGGCCATCGTGGCGAAGCTTTGTACCCATAGAAGACCGTTGAAATTACGGTCCCGCAACAGCAGCGGAAACTGTTTCATAGGTTCGGCAAACGGTATTTGCGGGCGGGATGTCACGGCAGACGGTTCGCGGATCATTGTTTTAAGCACCACCAGTCCGGCGCTGGTCAGCAGGAAGGCGAACAGGAACGTGGTGGCGTAGCCATTGCCCAGCCACTCGTCCTCGATAAAGTAATTGCCAGCCACCCAAGCGAGGACGGCCGAAATCAGACCGCCTGAAAAATTGCGATAACCCTGCAATCGCCCGCGCTTGCGGATCGGGATCAGCTTGCTCATCAGCATCTGGAAGGCGACACGCTGCGCTCCGGTCAAGAACCCCAGCAGCAGGAAACACCCAAAGGTCGCTGCCAGCAATAGGCTCCCGGTCAGAAACCAGCCTGCCAGCGCCAGCCCCAGGATCATCAGCCGCATGAGCGAACCGACCCTGATTGCTTAGGGCAGGATGTGGCTGCGATGTTCGATCCGGGCGCCGCTGGCGATGGGACTGATTGTCGCGCCCGGCTGGAGCAGGGCGGCCCCGACGCCGACCGCTGCGGGGCTGCCGGTCAACAGGACGATATAGGCCGGGATTATGGTCGGCGCGTAGATCAGCCGAAAGCCTGTCATGCCCAGCACACCATGAATGAAATTGGCGGTGACATTGCGTTTCAGGTTCTCGTCGACGAAACGCGTATTGTCCGCCAGCGCCTGTTCGTGGGCGCTGGCGGAGGTCGTATTTTCATCAGGATTGCCCGAAGGACCCAATGCTTCAATAACCGCCGATCGCGGCGAAGCGGTTCTTGAGCCAGGATGTGCTGCCCCAGCTTGCCTCCAGCACACGAGCACGCTTCAGGTAGAAACCGATATCGTATTCGTCGGTCATGCCCATGCCGCCATGCAGTTGGACGCCTTCGCGGCTCATCGCATGAAGGATCCGGTTGGCTTCCGCCTTGGTAATCGTTGCGGCCCGTGCGATCCCGTATTCCCCATCGAGAGCTTGCAGGCCGCCTTCCACTCCGGAACGCATCATGGCGAGGTCGCCGAAAAGGCCCGCCATCCGGTGCTGCAATGCCTGGAAAGTGGCCAGAACCTGATTAGATTGAACCCGCTGTTTCAGGTAACCGAGCGTGGTGTCGAAAACGGCCTGGCGATGAACTGGACTACTTCTTCGCGGAATACGTCTGCTTCGGATTTTGCGTCAATTTCGGACTGCGTCGCCGTTGTTCATCGCCTGTCAGTTGGGTTTGCCGCGTTGTCACGAACGCCGTAGGGATGCGTGTTCAAAGATCATATCTATGTCTTGGCGGATATTTCGGCACTGTATTCGCTTTCACCGCTGCGAATGCGCAATTGTTCCAGATTGGCTTCGTGCTTGGTCCGGTCGATCCGGTAGAAGAACAGCAACATTGCACCGCCGATATAAAGTCCTAACAGCAATGGTACATAAACCAGTGCCAACTGCAACGGAATGGCGGGGTCGATGCTGCGCGGATCGATGCCCGGTGCCAACCCGACAAACGCAACAAGCAGACCGGCTGTAAACACACCCAGACCCGAGGTCGATTTCTGCATGAAGGTGTTGGCAGCGTGGAACAGACCTTGAGAACGGCGTCCCGTCGAAAGCTGGCTTTCCTCTACCACATCGCCGACCAACGCGTGCGTCAGCATGGCCGACGATGCCCCGCCCATGGTGTAGAGGCTTGCCAGCAGGAAGATCGCCGGTACCAGCAACGGGGATCGCCGTTTTCGAAGAACAGACCCATCAGGCGCGGTATATAAGGCAGGGCGCCCAGCTTGCGCGACAGATACGGGGCGAGAAACAGGCTGAGCGTGGCCTCGACCAGGGAATCGAGAATGAGTATGGCAAGCTGGGTGGAGCTGAGGCCCCAGAGATATGTCCCGAAATAGATCTGCAGGGCAGCCGACATTCCGATGGCCGTCGAGCCGATCAGGTTGCCGAGGAACGGCATTTCATTGGATACGCCTAGCGAACCGATGATATGGATACAGCGCTGCGCGATGTTGTGATAGACGCCTGGTATCAACGCCTTGATCGTGGGAATATCCTTGCGGACCTTCCGGTAATCCTGATATTTTTCGATCATACACGCTGTTTTGAGCACCAGCAGCCCCACGGTGCGCATCGCTTGGTGGACGCGCCCGCCGTCCAGGCGGGTCTGGGAGATTGCGAACGCGCCGCCGCGTTCGCCCAGCAGATGGTCGGAGGGGACTTCCACATCGGTATAGCGGATATAGCTTTCGGAGCCGCTTTCCTGACCGTAGACTCCAACATTGCGAATGATTTCCACGCCGGGCGTATCGACCGCGACGATGAACATGCTCATCTTTTCGTGTCGCTGCGCATCGGGATCGGTCACTGCCATCACGATCAGGAAATCGGTCCATTTGCCATTGGTCAAAAACCATTTCTCGCCATCGATCCGCCAGTGATTACCGTCCATCTTTGCCGTGGTCACGAACTTGGTAGGATCCGAACCGCCTTGCGGCTCGGTCATCGAAAAGGCGAGCCGATTTCGTTTTCGAACAGCGGTTCAAGATACCGCTCTTTCTGTTCCGGTGTTCCGTAATGCGCGATTATTTCCGCATTTCCCGTGTCCGGTGCTTGGCAGCCGAATACGATCGGGGCAAAGGTCGCGCCGCCCAGAATTTCGTTCATCAGGCCCAGCTTGACCTGTCCGTAGCCTTGTCCGCCCAGTTCGGGGCCGAGACGGCAAGCCCATAGGCCCTTAGCCTTAACTTCCCGCTGGAGAGGGCGCACAAGTTCGTTGCGCTTGCGATTGGTCACATCGTAGGGGTGGATACCCAGAAGGCCCAGCGGATCGACCTATTCGCGAACGAATTGATCCATCCAGTCGAGCTTGTCCTGAAATTCGGGATCGGTTTCGAAATCCCATGCTATGTTTCCATCTCCCGAACGTGGTGCTTTTGCGCGCCTTGCCTGAAACCATACCCGGTTTTCACACGACGGCAAAAGTATGCATCCGGAAAATTAGTGCTGGCTTCCCCGGCTGCTTTCGATTCCGCAGAGCTGATGGTTCGCGCAGTCCTGCCGGGCCGAATTGCGTGAAGAAGGCTGGCTGAAACACCCGCATTCACCGCCATCGCCGAAGGGGTCATTGCGAAAGCGCCTGGAAATTTGTATGTAAACATACAAAGAGAGGATAGCCGATGAGTGTTGCAACCCCGATCGAATCCAATGCCGATTGGCGTGCGTCCAGATGGCGCGAGAACGATAGCTGGATCTACCACCTGTCCCAAAGCCAGATCGGAGAGCTCGACGCGGCGCTGGCCCATGCGAAGGGGAAGGGCCTGATCGGCACGTCCATCACCCGCGATGATTTCCCCTTGCCCACTCTGGGGCCGGTTTTCGACGATCTGGCGGAAGAGCTGGTAAATGGCCGCGGGTTTTTCCTCATCCGCGGTTTTCCCGCGCTGGATTATTCGAAGGAAGATGCCAGTTCGGTGTTCTGGGGTATGGGCACCTATATCGGCAGCCCGTGGCCGCAGAATGCGAGCGGGGATGTGCTGGGCGATGTGTGCGATACCGGGCGCAGCATTATGGATCCGACCGTTCGCGGATATCAGACCAATGTCCGCCTGCCATTCCATACCGACGGCTCCGATCTGGTGGGATTGATGTGCCTGCGCACTTCGAAGAGCGGGGGGCTGAGTTCGATTGTCAGCTCCGTCGCCTGCCACAACGAACTGGCTCGCATGCAGCCGGAACTGTGCGAAAGACACTACGAACCTTTCGCTTATGATTGGCGCGGTGAAGAAAAGCCGGGGTCGAAACCCTATTACGAAATGCCGACCTTTACCCGGCACGATGGCCGTCTGTTCAATCGGTATATTCGCGGTTTCATCGACAGCGCCCAGCGGTTCGAAGAGTTGCTACGGCATTCGGACACCGACAAGAAGGCGCTCGATGCGCTTGATGCACTGACGGTCGATCCCGATTTTCGGCTGGATATGGAATTGCAGCCCGGCGATGTGCAATTCGTGAACAATTACGTGATCTTCCATTCGCGCACGTCATACGAAGATCATGAGGAAGAGGATCGCAAACGGCATTTGAAGCGCCTGTGGCTCTCGACCGACAAGTATGAATCGCGCCCGGACAGTTTCACCAACCGGGGCTACGATCAAAGTTGGTGGTCGCAGCAGGCGGAAAAGCGGCGTACGAAAGACGCTGCTTGATCAGCGAAATTCCAGACCCTCGAACGCGCCCGATTCCCGCCAGCCCTGGATATATTTGAAGTAAGCCATCGCGCCGGCGGGATGGCCCACGGCCAGCTTGGCCTTGGGGCCGGGTTCCTGCCCTTCATTGTTGTAATAGCCCGGCGTGCAATCCTGCGCTCCGATCATGAGACCCTGTCCGCTAAGCAGCAGCTTGACCCAGTCATCCTCTGCTTCCTTAGTCACTTCCACTTCGCTTATGTCCTGTTCGACCGCGTGAGCGACCACCTCGGCGATCGTTTCGCCGGATTCGGTCAGATTGTGCGGAATGTTCGATATGAGATTGGCGCCCTGGGTCGGCTGAACGATGAACATATTGGGAAAACCGTGAACGTGAATGCCGTGTTTGCTGCGCATTCCTTTGGCCCAATATTTCGAAAGCTTGATGCCATCGCGGCCGGTGACGTCGTAACCCGCACGATCGGTGTAATCGGAACCGACTTCGAAACCCGACGCGTAGATGATGCAATCGACCGGATACTCCTGGCTATTCACGACGATCCCGGTTTCAGTAATGCGCTCGACACCTTGGCCGCCGGTATCGATCAGATGCGTGCCGGGCGTGTTGAAGGCAGCCAGATAGGCGTCATGAAAGCATGGCCGTTTGCATAATTGGCGGTACCACGCCTTCAGGGCCTGCGCCGTTGCCTCGTCATCGACAAGCTCGTCTGTCCGGCCCCTGATTTCCTCCATCTTTTCGAAATCGGCATCTTCGAATGCGGCCATGATGCCTTCGGGGTTCATCTGTTCGGGCGGGAGGGCGAAGATGCGGGCGCGCAGGCGTCGGGCAATGTCGGTCCAGCCATCCTGCACCAAATCCTCTTGTGCGCCGGGGCCTGCAGCCTGATTGGCCGTGAAGTTTTCCAGCCAGCGTTTCTGCCAGCCCGGCGTTGCAATAGCGTTGAACCATTCGGGATCGATTGGCCGGTTGTCGCGCCGGTCCACCGATGATGGGGTGCGCTGGAACACGAACAGTTCTTTGGCCGCGTTGGCCAGATGGGGAACGCATTGGACTGCGGTGGCCCCGGTACCGATAATCGCGACACGCTTGTCGGCTAGGCCGTCCATCGGCGCACCTGCGGGATCGCCGCCGGTGTAATCGTAATTCCACCGGCTGGTGTGCATGCTTTTTCCGGCAAATGTCTCGATTCCTTCGATGCCGGGCAGTTTGGCAACATGAAGCGGGCCGGTGCCCATGCTCAGAAACTGCGCAGTGAACTCATCTCCGCGATTTGTCCGAATGATCCAGCGATGGTTTGCCTCATCCCATTTCAGTTCCGTCACTTCTGTCTGGAACAGGGCCTTTTGGTAGAGATCGTATTGCCGGCCAATCCGCTGGCAATGTTCCAGAATTTCCGGCCCATGTGCATATTTTTCGCTCGGCATGTGGCCGGTTTCTTCCAGCAGGGGCATGTAGATCATCGATGCCGTATCGCATTGCGCGCCAGGATAGCGGTTCCAGTACCAGGTGCCGCCGAAGTCACCGCCTTTTTCGATGATCCGCACATCGTCGATGCCGCGTTCGGCAAGCCGCGCGCCCGTGACAAGCCCAGCAAAGCCACCGCCGATAAAGGCGAACGTCACATGGTCACGGACAGGCTCGCGCGGTTTTACCGGCATGTGCGGGTCTTCGGCATAGGCAGCGAATTTCCCTTCCAGCCGTCGATATTGATCGTTCCCGTCGGGCCGGATGCGCTTAGCCCGTTCCTCCGCATATTTGCGGCGCAAGGCGGTCTTGTCGAAGCCTGTGGCTGCGGTTTCTGCATGGGTTTTTGTCGCCATGGGTCTGCCTTCTTTCGATGCCGATATCAGGAAACGCGGATCTTCAGCTCCTCGATCCCGCGAAAAAACGGTAACTGGCGCCAGACAATTTCGTCCTGCGCCAGTTCGATGGTGTCATACCGGTCCAGCAGCTTTTCCAGAACACGGCGCGCTTCGATCCGGGCGAGCGGCGCGCCGATGCACAAATGCTGGCCTCCGCCGAAGGTGACATGCGCCTTTTTCGCGCGCGTAATATCGAACCGGTCGGATTGCGCGAAAACCTCCGGATCGCGGTTGGCGCCGTGCAGCGAACAAAACACGGTTTGCGATTGCTTCATCGGACAGCCCGCGACTTCGTGATCGGCGGGCAATGTCCGCGACGTCGATGCAACTGGCGATTCAAAGCGCAGGATTTCGTCCACCGCAGGCCCGGTCAAACTGCGGTCGGCCCGCAGTTTGCGAAGTTCGTCAGGGTGTGTGAGCAGCAGCCACACGCCGTTGCCGATCAGATCGGTGGTAGTAAAATTGCCGCCGATCAGCAGACTTGCCAGATTAGTTAACAATTCCGCATCGCTCATCTCACCCCCGCTTGCCTGATACGATGCCATATCAGAAATCAGATCCTCGCGCGGGTTCCTTCGCCGCCGCTCCAGCAATTCGCTGAAATATTGCAGCAGGGCTTGGTTACCGGCCTCCATCTGCGCAGTCTGGTCGGGCGTGCGGACGGGGTTGAGCGAAAGGATGGCGGCTTCCGACCATTCGCGAAAGTCATCCAGCCGGCTTTCATCGACCCCCAGAATATGCGCAATCACCAAAACCGGCACGGGGATCGCCACGTCTTTCATCAAGTCGAAAATGCCATCCGCGGGGCATGCGTCGATCACCGTGTCGATCAGGCCCTCGATTTCGGTCTTCATGGACTGGGTGCGTTTGTACAGCGCCTTGGCCAGCGGTTTGCGCACCCGTGCGTGGTCGGGATCGTCCATGAACAGGATGCTTTGCGGTCCGTCTCCGTCATTCATTTGCGCAAAACGGCGACTGATCGAACCCTCTTCGGCGGCATGGGGACTGCGAAGCATCGCGGGATCGTTTATCAGCCCGCGAACATCCTTAAACCGGCTAACCATCCAGACCTTGGCCGCGTCATCGCGCATTGCACAGGTACTTTCGCACAGCTGCTTCAGCTTGCCGTGAGGGTTTTCGCGCGCCTCTGCGTTGAACGCGGTGAATTCGATAATGTTTCCTTTTGCGGGGGTCTGACATGGTTTATGCTCCTACTTCCTGTTCCGCTGGTCGGAATCTTCGGAGCCCGGCGGCTGGAATGGTACGCCAGCCGTCCGGGGCGGAGCACCATGAGATCGCAGAAAAATCGTCGCGGCGAAGGCGCCGCGACGCTGCTCGAGTGCGGACAGCGCGATACTGCCGTGATGGAAGGGACTGTGCAGATGCTTCGTTCCTTCCCGGTTCGGAGGACTTTGTAGGAAAGCATACAAAATGCAATGGCTTTGTTCACAATGCGAACATGACAAAGTCCGGCGGCGATGGCATTACTCGGGATCGGGAGGACGGATGACGGTCGCGGACGAAATACACAGCGCCAATGGTATGGATAGTCAGGCAGCACGGATCGAATTCAGCTTCCTACTGGGCGATGCGACGCGCCGATTGCGACGCGCCTATGACAGGGAAATGCAGCAGCTGGGCCTGACAAGGGCGCAGTGGCAAGTGCTGGTGCGCGTTCTAAGAATTGGGTCGCCCACCCAGACGGAACTGGCCGAATCCCTTGGTATCGGCCGTGCGTCGGCGGGTAGTCTGATCCGGCAGCTCGAGGAAAAGAGCTATATTGAGCGGCATGAAGACAAGGGCGACCAGCGGGTAAAGCGAGTGGTCGCCAGCCGCCGCGCGGTCGCATCGGCGGAAAGAATGACGCAGATCGGCAGTGATGTGGCTTACTCGGCTTTCGACGGGATCGAAAAAGAGGAGCTGGATGTTGCCGCTCGGGTATTGTACGCCATCCGCCGCAACATCGCGGACAGCTAACCGCTATTTCTTCGCCAGCGGTCCGCTACGCCTCCCGCCTACGCAATTCCGCCAGATTGGCTTCATGATCGTCCCGGCTGATCGTATAGGCCGATATGCACAGGAGCATGCCGAGCCACAGGCCGAAGATGGCGGGGATGAAATACAGGCCCACGCCATCGATCGCGGTTTGCGAGACCTCGCTTGGCTGCGCGCCCTCAGGGAATGCCGCCAGCGATAGGATCAGCGCGACCATGATCCCGCCCAGACCCAATGTGCATTTGCGCGAGAAGCTGATCGCCGCGAAAAAGACGCCTTCCGACCGTCGGCCCGTGCGCAGTTCGCTTTGTTCAACCAGATCGGCAATCATCGAGGACATCAGAATCTGCGATGCGATGATAAGAGCAACGTCGACCATCTGGAAGATAAGAATGAAATAGAACAGGGCATCTTCGCCGTTCTGCGGAAGAAGGTCCATGAACCGAAGGATATAGGGCAGCGGGGTCATCACCATTGCAATACTGCCGGTAACCAATGCGCCCGTTTTCTTCCCCAACCGGCGCGACATGATCTGCGACAGGATAAGCGCAGTCACACACGAAACGAACAGCGACAATTGTATCAACGACACCTCGTCCGGCGCAAACCCCCAGAAAAACCCCATCAGATAATGGTTCAGTCCGGCCGATACTCCCGTGGCAGCCGATCCGAACAGGACCGCCGCAAACAGGACCAGGAAGGATCGGTTCGCAAGTGTTTCGAAAATCTCGCCGAAAATTTTGCCTGCGGTTTTCTTCTGGGGCGGCGGCGGGGCTTTCATGTAAGGGATTCTGTGATGTGTTGCGATGCTGGACACCAGCACGCCTAACAGAATTAATGACGAGGCGACGAACCCGTAAGTGCGGTATCCCTCGACGTTGAAATAGCCATTGGCAATCGTATCGGTCGGGACCAGAAAGAATGCCAGCGCAATGACCGACATCGACGCCCCCCCCAGCCAGCCGAAGAAATAGCGGTAGCTCATGATGTCGGTACGCATGTCGTAATTGTCGGACAGCTCGGGGACCATAGCCGTCGATGGCACCTGGTAGAAGGTGATGAATGTTCGTGTCAGCACCGCCAGCCCCAGAAGATAGGCGAACAGCCCCCCCTGGCTGAGCCCTTCCGGCGGAGTCCAAACGAAGTAATACGCGACAACCAGCGGTATGGCGGAGACATACATGAACGGATGCCGCCTGCCCCAGCGCGAACGCAGATTGTCGGAAAAATAGCCAACCAGGGGATCGCTGAGCGCGTCGAGGATCAGCGCCAGAAAGATCGCCAGCCCGGCAAGACCGGCATCCAGCCCCATCACCGCGCTGTAAAAGAACATGAGGAAATAATTATAGCCCTGTTCCTTCACGCCATTGGCGACAGCACCGAACCCATATGCCAGTTTGGTCATAAGACCCAATGGAGGAATGCCTGTGCTGGTCTGGCGGGCGGTAGTGGCCACCAAGCCGGAGGCGGAGGGATCGGTCGTCAGCGGCTTGCGCGACGCTCCCCCAGACTGCTCGTCAACCAACACCGTCTCCTCCGCTCAAACCCTTTCTCTTTGAAAAGCAGAATGTATGGATGCCTACAAGTGAAAGCTGCACATTCGGTGATAGCTATTGCGGCGGAACGTTCACCTTCAGTAAAAACAGGTTACGAGGATGAGATAGGCAGAGCAGCCATGCCCGTTCCGGTAGCGTGCCCGGAGGAACCTTTTCTGGCGCGTTCCCCCGATCGACGACCGCATGAGTTCGAATGACCGGAATTTCGGTGCGAGCGACCTGTTCGATGAGGTCCATCGGGCAGAAACGCGCACGCCCCTTGCGGTACTTAATTTCCCGTCCCGCAATTTCCTGCGCATTGGTATCGTGCTGCTGGGGCTGCAAGTGACGTTCGGGTGTAGAGTGGGCCGCCATTTGCGGAACTTTCGTTCATAATGATCGCTGCCTTCGCCGCAGGTGTCAGCTCTGCGCGGAACACAAAGAAGGGGTGTATTCCCTTCGTGTCCCATCAACCGTAACCAGAGCAGGATAACGCTTCGAAGGCGGCAATGGCTTCAATGCATCGTTGATGACATCGGCGGGGTTTTCGAAGCATAGCCATCAGCGCGTAAGGCCTGTCTCTCGCGGTGGCCGCGCGCATCAGCCTTGTCTGTAATCATCCAAGACCCCCACCGCTGCCAATCCGTTTCCCCCGAATCACCCCCCGGTTGCGTTCAGTCAAGGGAAGCTCGGCTCGGACTTCATAGGACTGGCAAATATCAGAATGGTAAAGGATTCCGCACGATTTCGGATCGCGAAGGTTTGGCTGGATCAAGGTAATGGCGGAGAGGGTGGGATTCGAACCCACGGTACCCATAAGGCACAACAGTTTTCGAGACTGCCCCGTTCGACCACTCCGGCACCTCTCCGCACAAGGGGTATCGTGTCAGCGCTCTCGCGCACCCGGCCCTCGGGAGCGCGCCGGTTAGCCCAAGCGCATCACCTTGCCAAGCTCTTTTGCCCGGCCCCTTATCGGCAGGCACTCTACCAACAGAGAGGTATCCTCCAATAGGTGCGCGCATTGTCGGACGGGTTCCGCTCGCCTATATATCCTAGCATGGATCATACGGTTTATTTTTCACAGACTGCCGGGCGCGAAATCGAGACGCCGCGCGAGGTGCGCTCCAACTTTGCTATTGGAGATGTCGTGCGGCACAAGATGTTCGATTTCCGAGGGGTTATTTTTGATGTCGATCCGGTTTTTGCGAACAGCGAAGAATGGTACGAATCTATTCCGAAGGACATACGCCCCAGCCGCGACCAGCCGTTTTACCATCTGTTCGCAGATAACGACGAATCGAATTATGTCGCCTATGTCAGCCAGCAGAATTTGCTGCCCGATCCTGAAGGCGGTCCGGTGGAACATCCCGAAGTCTCGCATCTGTTCGATGAATTCAGCAAGGGCCGGTACAGGATGCGGCGCAATCTGACACATTGATGAAGTGAGCCGGACAGGCGGATCAGTCTTTGATCCGCCACCCTGACTTCAGCACGCGGTAAACGATAATCCCAGCCACAAGGTTGAAAAGGCCAAGTCCGATAGCGGCCTGAACCACAGCTCCAGCCCCATCGCCGATATCGCTTTCTCCGAGAAAGCCATAGCGAAAGCCGGAAATCACATAGAAAAACGGATTTGCGCGGCTGATAATCTGAAACACGGGCGCTAGATTATCGATCACATAGAACGTCCCCGACAACAGGCTTAGCGGGGCGACGACGAAATTGGTGATCATTGCATTGTGATCGAATTTCTCTGACCAGATAGAAGTCATCAGGCCCATCAACGCCAACATAGTCGCCCCCATCAAGCCAAACCATACAATTGCCCAGATGGAGTGCGGGCTGAGATCGACACCAGGCCAGAGCGCCATTGCCAGCGCGACCGCGCATCCAACCGCCACGGCGCGGGTAATAGCAGCGCCGATGATTCCAGCCATCATTTCCCCCTCGGACAAAGGCGGCATCAGCAGATCAATAATCGTGCCCTGAATCTTGCCCGACAGAAGGCTGAAGCTGGAATTGGCGAAGGAGTTCTGCATCATTCCCATCACGATGAGACCCGGCGCAACGAAACTGGCGAAGGATACGCCCAGTACTTCGCGCCCGCCCCGCCCCAGCGCCACAGTAAAGATCACCAGAAACAGGAGAGTCGTGACCGCAGGAGCCCAGATTGTCTGGGTCTGCACCTTGAGAAAACGTCGCACTTCCTTTAAATAAAGGCTCCACAATCCGATGCGGTTTATTCCGGTGATTACGGGAACTCCGCGCGGCGAAAACCGTGGGCTTTCCTGCGGAGCGGGGTCGACGAATTGGGTGTTGCCTGACGGGTCATTCATGGTTTCTGCGCCTAGGCGCACACACCGCTCCATGCAAGGAAGGCTGGCAAACACGAGCGCGCGCCCTATGTGGGCGTAAAGCACAGTCCGAATCCGGACGATATAATTATGACAGGGTACCGATGAGCTGGACCGAAGAACGCACTGCCACGCTGAAAGAGATGTGGGAAAATGGCTCCACCGCAAGCCAGATTGCCGAGAATCTCGGCGGAGTGAGCCGTAATGCCGTAATTGGCAAGGCGCACCGGCTAGGTCTGAAATCAAGGCCGTCACCGGTAAAGTCGAGTGATAAGAAAAAGGCTCCGGCGAAATCTGCCAAGCCCGTATTAAAAAAATCACCACCGCCTGAAAAACCGGCGGCAAAACCTGCTTCGACAGCAGCCAAGGCGGCACCTGCGTCTTCACCAACTCCCGCGCCCGCCGCTGCGGCGCAGTCCGGTGGTAGCAACAATCCGCAAACCCCAATGCCGAACAAGCAGAAGGATTTGCCCAAGATCGTCTCCGTCGGACCAGGCGGGTTCTTGCGTCAGGGCCCGGGCGATCAGCAGCCGCCGATTCCCCCCGCCCCTCCGCGCCGCCTCGTGCCGCAGAAACCGAGTCCTGACATCGAGGGAAAGACGACACTGCTTGATCTGTCGGAGAAAGTCTGCCGCTGGCCAATGGGGCATCCCGGTGAGGCCGATTTTCATTTCTGCGGCAACGATGTGAACCCCGGCTTCCCCTATTGCGTGGAACATTGCGGCCGGGCCTATCAGGCTCAACTTCCGCGCGGCGCCCGCCGGCCCCCTCCACCACTACCCTTCGGCGGCCCTCGTGTGCGCTGATCAGTTATTTTCAAAGGCCCGGCAGTCGCGCGACAGCCGGGCCTTTTTCTTTTAATACGAAGAGAGTTTGACCATGCCCCTGTCCTTACACGCCGCCTACATCCCCAGTGCTCTTCAGATGCTGGGCACCGCGCATCATCTGATCGACAAGGCAGAGGGCTGGGCCACCGATAGCGATGCTACCGAAGCGGACATGATCGGCGCGCAGTTGATCGAGGATATGCTGCCCTTCACCTATCAGGTGAAATGCGTGGCCGAACATACACAAGGATCGATCGAGGGCGTGCGCGCGGGACTATATTCGCCCAATCTCAATCCACCGCCGAGCGATTTTGCTACTCTGCGAGCCACGATCGACACGGCGATTGCCTTTGTGAATAGCGTGGACGAGGAGGAAATGGAGAGCTTTATCGGTCAGCCAATGCGCTTTGAATTCAAAGAGCGGGGAATGGATTTCACCGCCGACCAGTTCCTGCTTAGCTTCAGCCAGCCGAACTTCTATTTCCATTCGGCAACAGCTTACGACATTCTGCGCATGAAAGGTGTATCCGTGGGTAAAATGGACTTCATGGGCCGCGTGCGGATCAAATCCGCTTAAGTTCTGCGGGCAAACCAGATGGTGTGGCGCGGTCCCTTATTGTTGGGCCGCGCGCGCACAGCGCGCACTTCCACGTCGAAACCTGCATCTTTCAGCCGTCCTGTGAATTTGAAATCGTCAGCGGCCGACCAGATGGCCAGAATTCCCCCGGGATTCAGCGCGTCGCGAGCGCGGGCGATACCAGTGCGGGTGTAGAGTCGTTCATTCCCTTCACGCACAATTCCATCCGGGCCATTATCCACATCCAGCAGAATCGCATCGTATTTCGGCGTCGTACCATCCACTGCATCGTCGATTAGAGCCGCCACATCGGCAATGGCAATTTCGCCACGCGAATCTTCCAGACTGTCGCCGGTCAACTCGGCCAGCGGCCCCTTCGCCCAATCGAGAATTTCATGCACAACTTCGGCCACCACCACCTTACCGCCTGTCGCGGGCAAAGCCGCCAACGCAGCACGGTAGGTGAAGCCCATGCCGTATCCGCCGATCAGAATGCGTGGGCGTGTCTGGGACATCTGCTCCATTGTCAGCTGTGCCAGTTGTTCCTCGCTGAACTGCATCCGCGTTCCCATCAGTTCATCACGACCCAGCATGATTATGAAATCACGGCCGTGACTGACTAGGGTCAGCGTCTCCCCTTGCGGTATTTGCGCAGTAGCGATGGTTTCACGTGGTAACATTTACATAATCTCGTCTTCGTCGAACAATGGATCATCGATGGTCGCTTCTTCGATGGCGGTCAGTCGCGCATCTGCCGTATCCGGCACACGCACCCGCGCGATGTGCATCAATGCGTCGCCCTGATTGACTACTGGCATTACGCTTCGGCCAATGATGAGGCCAGTGAGCGGTGCAAGAACCGGCGTATCATGATCGCCGAACGGATCGCTGATATAACCAATTTGCTCGTTCTCCAGAACCATGGTTCCGGTGTTGCGCATCGCTCGGAAGATGCCTCCCTGTTCAGCCCGCACCCAACGGCTTCCTTCGCTACGAACTGCCGGTGCGGCCGGTACGGGCTGTTTTCGCACACCCATTTCCAGATGCGCCATGACGCGCAGTATGCCGCGGACCCCGATGCGAATGGCGTATTCGTCGAATCGCAACGCCTCGCCAGACTCCATCAGCAGCATGGTGCAGCCTGTCTCGTCAGCGGATTGCCTGAGTGATCCGGGCCTGAGGGGCGATGCAATTATGGCTGGCGCACCGAATACATCTGCCAAGGCTGAAGCGCGCACATTATCAGGGCTGTAGCGGATCTGGGGCAGGTTTTCCCGATTAATGCCAGCCGAATGCAGATCGATGCCATAATCGCTGCGTGCAAGAATTTCCTGTGTGAAGACATTGGCCAGCTGCGCCGCCAGAGAGCCGCGTTCGCTACCAGGAAACACACGGTTGAGGTCGCGGCCATCAGGCAGATAGCGGCTGTGAGCTGTAAATCCGTAGGCGTTGACTACCGGAATACACAGTAGCGTGCCTGCAAGCCGTTTGGCCGAGACATTCTTCAGCAAACGCCGGATCATCTCCACCCCGACAATTTCATTTCCGTGCACCGCCGCGCTGATGAACAGGGTGGGCCCCGGCTTCGCACCATGCAGCACGCGCACCGGCATGGTAATTTCCGTGCGCGTTGAGAGCCGGCTGATCGGGAGATCGATCGTATGCGACTGGCCCGCCACGACAGTTTCCCCGCCAAGCGAAAACGCCTCGCGCAGCGGTGTACCCTTCCGAAGGGATCTCGCGGGTTTTTCGCTCATCTGTCGTAATTCACTTTGCACAGCAGACGGGAAGAAAATTCCGCCCGCCGGTCAACCGTTCCAGATAAGCTGCCGAAGAACAAGCGAAGCGAGAACCGGCTGCATGATATTGCCTTCCAAAAAAAGGGCCGGGGAAACGCCCCCGGCCCTTCTCTTTGTTAGCTACAAAAGAGCTTAGTCCTTCAAGAAGTCCGGCACATGGGCTGCGCCATCGCCGGAGCCGCCATTATCGCCGCCGTCACGGTTTCCACCGCGACCGCCGCCGTTACCACCGCCACGAGGGCCGCGATCACGGCCACCGCCGCCACGGGGGCGACGATCACCGCCACCGCCGCCACGGGGCTTGTTCTCGCGTGGAGGACGGGTGTCTTCCAGCTCTTCACCGGTTTCCTGATCGACGACGCGCATCGACAGGCGAACCTTGCCACGCTGGTCGATCTCGAGAACCTTGACCTTAACTTCCTGTCCTTCGGACACAACGTCGGTCACCTTCTCGACCCGCTCGTTCTTCATTTCGGACACATGGACGAGACCGTCCTTGCCGCCCATGAAGTTCACGAACGCACCGAAATCGACGATGTTGACGACCTTGCCGTCGTAGATCTTGCCGACTTCTGCTTCTTCGGTGATGCCTTCGATCCACTTGCGGGCAGCGGCGATCTGGTCAGCGTCGGAGGAGCTGATCTTGATCGTGCCCTCGTCGTCGATGTCGACCTTCGCACCGGTTTCAGCCACGATTTCACGGATGACCTTGCCGCCTGTGCCGATAACGTCACGGATCTTCGACTTGTCGATCTGCATCGTTTCGATACGCGGAGCATGCTTGGAAACTTCGCCGCGGGCATTGCCCAGCGCCTTGGTCATTTCACCCAGAATGTGCGCACGGCCGGCTTTCGCCTGTTCCATGGCAGTCTGCATGATTTCCTTGGTGATCCCGGCAACCTTGATGTCCATCTGAAGGCTGGTGATCCCGTTTGCCGAACCGGCAACCTTGAAGTCCATGTCGCCCAGGTGATCTTCATCACCCAGAATGTCGGACAGCACGGTGAATTCATCACCTTCCAGGATCAGACCCATCGCGATGCCCGATACAGGGTTCTCGATCGGCACACCGGCATCCATCATGGACAGGCAGCCACCGCATACCGTCGCCATAGAGGAAGAGCCGTTGCTCTCCGTAATGTCGGACAGGATACGGATGGTGTAAGGGAAGTCTTCCTTCGAAGGCAGCACAGGGTGCAGCGCACGCCATGCCAGCTTGCCATGCCCCGTTTCGCGGCGGCTGGTGAAGCCGAAACGGCCCACTTCGCCAACCGAATAGGGCGGGAAGTTATAGTGCAGCATGAAGTTGTTGTACGAAAGGCCTTCCAGCCCGTCGATCATCTGCTCTGCATCCTTCGTGCCCAGCGTGGTGGTGCAGATTGCCTGCGTTTCACCGCGCGTGAACAATGCCGAACCGTGGGTACGGGGCAGCAGGCCGACCATCGCTTCGATCGGGCGAACTTCGTCAGTCTTGCGTCCGTCGATCCGCTGGCCGTCCTTCAGGATGGCTCCGCGAACGATTTCGGCTTCCAGCTTCTTGACGGCCTTGCCGGCAGCCATCTGGGTCTGGCCGTCTTCTTCGGCGTAGGCTTCCTTCGCCTTGGCGCGGGCTACGTTCAGCGCGTCCGAACGCTCCGACTTGTCGGTCAGCTTGTATGCGGCGGCAATGTCGTCGCCGACTACGCCGCGCAGCTTTTCCTTGATCGCCGAAGTGTCGTCGGAAGTGTTCACTTCCCACGGATCCTTGGCAGCCTGCTCCGCCAGATCGACGATGGCGCCGATAACCTTGCGGCTTTCGTCGTGCGCAAACATGATCGCGCCGAGCATTTCTTCTTCGGTCAGTTCCTTGGCTTCGGATTCGACCATCATCACAGCATCGTTGGTTGCAGCGACGACCAGGTCGAGGCGACCTTGTTCATCAAACACATCCGCCACACTGGGGTTCAGAATGTATTCGCCGTCGGCAAATCCAACACGGGCTGCGCCGATCGGACCCATGAAGGGCAGGCCGGAAATGGTCAGGGCAGCAGAAGCTGCAACCATCGCCACGATATCGGGCTCGGTTTCGCCATCATATGACAGAACCTGGCAGATGACGTTGATTTCGTTGTAGAAACCTTCCGGGAACAGCGGACGGACCGGACGGTCGATCAAACGGCTGGTCAGCGTTTCTTTTTCGGTGGCGCGGCCTTCGCGCTTGAAGAAGCCGCCGGGGATACGGCCGGCTGCAGAGAATTTTTCCTGATAGTGGACGGTCAGCGGGAAGAAATCCTGGCCTTCACGCACACTCTTGGCGGCGGTCACGGCGCACAGCACCACGGTTTCGCCATAGGTGGCCAGTACGGCGCCGTCAGCCTGACGGGCGATCTGACCGGTTTCGAGGGTGAGGGTTTTGCCGCCCCACTCAATCGATACGGTTTTCTTGTCGAACATGTATTTTCCTAAAATGACCCGCACGGCCATATTGCGATGCGGGGCGTACTTGATCCGGGAAATCCGCCCGGAGCGGTACGGGGCCTATTGTGCGCCCCTTGGGCCCGCGACCGGATGCCGCAGGCTCCATATGCGAAAAAGGCGGCCCGCCCGTTTGAAGTGGGGGGAGCCGCCTTTCACGAAACTCTTATTTGCGAAGGCCCAGCTTCGCGATCAGGGCGTTGTAACGCTCCACGTCTTTCTTCTTGAGATAGGCGAGGAGGCTGCGACGCTTGTTGACCATCGCAAGCAGGCCGCGGCGCGAATGATTATCTTTGTGATTGGCCTTGAAGTGATCGGTCAGGTTGCGAATGCGTTCCGTTAGGATCGCGACCTGTACTTCGGGGCTGCCCGTGTCGTTTTCTTCGCGGGCGTTATCTTTGATAACTTCGGCTTTTTTCTCAGCGGTAATCGTCATTATAAAATTCTTTCACTCAGCGGCATCGGATAAGTTAAATCCCCGGACGACTTTCGCCGATCCATCGACGATTTCCATCAGCGCCACCGGAACATTGTTCTGTGTCGCGCAATAGAGCCCGTCGGGTTGGGGCAACCCCGAAATGATCCGGCCCTGACGGGCCGCCTGCGCACTGTCGGGATCGAGGGAAAGAGCCGGGATGTCGTCCAGCCCTGCCTCCAGTGGCAAGATACGATCTTGAAGGCCCGCGCCCTTACCGATTTCGTTCAAACTGTCCAGCGAAATCGCCTGTGTTCCGGTGAAGGGACCGGCCTTTGTACGGCGCAGATAGGTCACATGTCCCACCGTGCCCAGCGCGCGCGCGATATCCCGTGCAAGAGACCGGATATACGTACCCTTGCTGACATGCGCGGTCAGGGTAACGGTCTCGGCCAAACCCTCCCCGATACAGGCAGGGGGACCATCTGCAGGATTGGGGGGTGATGCGACTGGTTTGTTCCAATCGTCGCCGCCCGAATTGCCCGAGCGCGCCTCTCCACCAGCTTCGCTGGTTCCCCTGCCTGTGCCGGGGAGGATATCGAGCGAGAATATCTCCACAGCCCTTGTCTTCAGCTCGACCGCTTCCCCTGCCCGCGCGAGATCATAGGCGCGCTTCCCATCGACCTTCAGTGCAGAATACGCAGGCGGAACCTGTTCGATCGGTCCGGTGAAATGCTTCAGGACCGCCGGAATGGCCGCCATCCGCGGGCGGTGGTTCGATGTTTCGACAACTTCACCCTCAGTATCCAGCGTGGAAGTCTCCTCCCCGAACTGAATGGTGAACTCGTAAACCTTGGATGCATCCAGCATTCGCCCGGCCAGCTTGGTCGCCTCGCCCAGTGCAATCGGCAGCACACCTTCCGCCAGCGGGTCCAGCGTGCCGCCATGACCGACCTTGGTCTTTGCAAAACCGCCCTCGCGCAAATTGCGCTTCACCGCACCTACCGCCTGCGTCGAGCCCAGCCCGCGCGGTTTATCAAGGATGATCCAGCCCGATAGCGGGCGGTTTTGCGCTGGGTTCTTGTTCATGTCGGCCAAGGGTGGGGTTCGCGGCGCCCGATAACAAGCCGCGTGCCGTGGCTGCACACCGGTTTGCCTATCAGCGGCAATGGGTATTTTGTGTGGCAATCTTTGAAAAACGATCCATCTATCGCGTTCTGATGGGCCGGGCGTTACAGCGCCCTTTTCCGGATGATGGTTCAGTCCTGGAAAACACCTTTGGGAACACAGCGATTTTCTTGCAGACGGGTCTGCGTTAACGGGAACTGGCCGGAGACGGTCCGGGTTAATGCAAATCAGCCCGGCCCTGCATTTCGAGGCGACAAATAGTTATGAGCGATCCTTACGACCTTCTTATCGTCGGGGGCGGAATCAACGGCGCGGGTATCGCCCGTGATGCTGCAGGCCGCGGCCTGTCGGTTATGCTGGTGGAAAAAGACGATCTTGCCCAGCACACCTCCAGCGCCAGTACCAAGCTGGTTCATGGCGGTCTGCGCTATCTGGAGCATTACGAATTCCGGCTGGTGCGCGAAAGCCTGAAGGAACGGGAGGTGCTGCTTCGCAACGCCCCGCACATTATCTGGCCACTGCGTTTCGTCCTGCCGCACGACACCGACCTGCGCCCTGCATGGCTGCTGCGGCTGGGCCTGTTCCTGTATGACAATATCGGCGGCCGCAAACTGTTGCCGCCCACGCGCCGCGTCAATTTACGCAAGGCACCGCATACAGGCGTGCTGGAACCACGCCTTACCAAAGGCTTCGAATATTCGGATTGCTGGGTCGAGGATTCGCGCCTGGTGGTGCTGAACGCGCTGGATGCGCGCGAACGCGGCGCGCGGGTGGAAACGCGCACTGCCTGCACTGCACTTCATCGAAACGGCAACCACTGGGTTGCCGCGCTATCCAGTGGCGAGACGGTGACGGCAAAGGCAATCGTCAACGCGGCCGGACCTTGGATAGACGACATCCTCGGGCGAGCTTTGCCGGCCGGGAACCATGAAAACCTGCGTCTGGTCAAAGGCAGCCATCTTGTCGTTCCGAAACTGTTCGAAGGCGAACATTGCTACATCTTCCAGAATGGTGACGGGCGGATCGTTTTTGCCATTCCTTACGAACACGACTTCACCCTGCTCGGCACGACCGATGTGACATATGAAGGCGATCCGGACGCTGTTCATATCGACGATGCGGAACGCGCCTATATCTGCGATGCGGTAAACGAATATCTGGCCACCGATGTTCACCCGCAGGACGCGGTATGGAGCTATTCCGGCGTGCGCCCGCTGTATGACGACAAGGCATCCAGCAATTCGACTGTAACGCGCGATTATATGTTCGAGCTGGATGGCGGCGGCGACGTTCCACCGATCCTGTCGATCTTCGGCGGCAAGATCACCACCTATCGCAAGCTGGCGGAACATGCCCTGAAACAGCTAAGGCAGGATGGACTGGAGATGGGCAGGGGCTGGACCCGGGATGTCCATTTGCCCGGTGGACGCATGGACCCGGGATATGTGGATGATTTTATAGTCGAATGGCAGCAGCGCCTGCCTGGCTTCCCGCAGAAGGGAATAGCCCGGATGGTCCGCGCCTACGGCACCCGTATCGAACGTATTCTGGGCGGGAAAAACGGCGTCGGCGATTGCGGGGCGCATATCGGCGGCGATCTCTATGCAGCAGAACTTGCCTATCTGGTCGAAGAGGAATTTGCCCGCTGCGCTGATGACGTGCTTTGGCGGCGCAGCAAGCTGGGCCTGCATCTGGATGACGCAGGCAAGCAGGCCGTGGCCGACTGGTTCGAACGAACGCGTGTCTCGGTCTGAAGGGCGAGCGGATGCCCGGCGGATGCATCGTCGCGCCGGTGCCTGAAACCCGGCGTTGAGGATGGGTGGAGGCATTGGTGCAGCGCCGTACCAATGCCGCACCGATGCCTGTTTCATGAACGGTGCCTCAGGACGGGCCGCAGCCCCTCAGCCATCGCCGGCAACAGCCTGCGCCAGTGCCAGATATTGCTCGAGCGCCCAGTTGACGGGAGGCCCGATGATGTTTTCCAGCACGCCGAGTTCGGGCGCGAACCATGTCAGTGCAATCAACCCAACGAACAGCAGCATTCCGAAGGGGCGCAATCTGTCATACGCTTTCGCCCAGCTGGGCGGCATCAGCCCTTCAAGAATGTGCGACCCGTCAAAGGGCGGGATCGGCAGCATATTGAACAGGGCCAGAAAGATATTGATCAGGATGAAATAGAGCAGGCCCTGCGTCAGCAATCCCTGCTCCTCCCCCACGGCGGTCAGTCCGTTTGCAGCAGCTATGCCCAGCAGAACTGCGCCGATGGCGGCCAGCACCAGATTGGTGCCCGGCCCCGCTGCGGCAACGGCCATCATGCCGAAGCGCGGATTGTCCAGCCGGTCCTTGCGCACAGGAACAGGCTTGGCCCAACCGAAGATAGGCCCGCCGGCCAGCGCCAGTATCCCGGGCACCAGCAACGTGCCCACCGGATCGACATGACGGATGGGATTGAGTGTCAGCCGTTTTGCGTTTTTCGCCGTGGAATCGCCCAGCATCAACGCCGTCCAGCCATGCGCGACCTCGTGGAAGACTATGGCGATAATCAGGGCCGGCACCAGCATGACGACCAGTGTCAGGGTTTCGCTCATCTCGCCCATCAGTATATCACTTTCATTGCGGCCGGATCGCTTCGCTGAAATGGCGGCGGCACAGCGCGACATAGCGCTCGTTTCCGCCGATTTCAGTCTGCGCCCCTTCGGCTACGGGTGTCCCGCTTTCATCGACCCGCATATTCATGCTCGCCTTGCGCCCGCAATGGCACACTGCCTTCAGTTCGACCAGCGCATCGGCAATGCCCAGCAGGGCTGCAGAACCGGGGAACAGCTCGCCCTGAAAATCGGTGCGCAAGCCGTAGCACAGCACCGGAATACCCGCCTCGTCCGCCAGCGCCGCGCATTGCCACACCTGCCGCTTGGTCAGGAACTGCGCTTCGTCCAGCAGAACGCAGTGGATGGGTGCATCTGCGTGGGTAAGCGTGACCTGTGTCCACAAATCTGTCGCCCCATCGAAACGGTGCGCTTCTGCCTCCAGTCCGATCCGGCTGGCAATCGGAAGACCCGCCGCCCGGTCGTCCAGCGCCGCCGTCCACAGCATGGTCTGCATCCCGCGTTCGCGGTAGTTGAAATCGGCCTGCAACAGCGTGGTCGATTTGCCCGCATTCATGCTGGCATAATAGAAATAGAGCTTGGCCATCTGGGCGCGACGCTAGCTCTGCATAGCGCCGGATGCCAGCATTCATCATGGGGTCAATGTTAACCGCTGTGTAAAAATTTGGCGTTATTATACTTGACGTACCCACTGCGAGAACGTAAGGTGAATCCATAATCGGAGTTCACCTAATGTCCAATCTTTCCAGCCCCCACTTCCACAACGAAGAAGCTGCTTACGCTTACATCGAAGCGCGTCTTTGGGCGGATGGCCCCGTGTGCCCCCACTGTGGCGGTGTAGATCGTATTTCCAAGATGCAGGGCAAGAGCACCCGCATTGGAACCTACAAGTGCTATCAGTGCCGCAAGCCGTTCACCGTGAAGATCGGCACCATCTTTGAGGGCAGCAAGGTTGCTATGCGCGTCTGGTTGCAGGCGATGTATCTCATTGCTGGCAGCAAGAAAGGTATCAGCAGCAACCAACTTCATCGCATCCTTGGCGTGACCCTCAAAACCGCTTGGTTTATGTCACACCGTATTCGTGAAGCTATGCGCTCGAATGACATGACCCCATTTGGCGGCAACGGTGGAACCGTTGAAGTCGATGAAACCTTTATCGGCCAGTTGAAGGGTGTTCCGAAGCGTCGCGCCTTCCACCACAAGATGAAGGTGCTTGCTCTTATTGACCGCGACACTCGCCAAGCGCGCACTATGGTGATCGACAATGTGAACGCCTCAACCCTGATGCCTATCGTGCTTGATAATGTCGCCCGGGAAGCCCGGGTTATGACTGACGAGCACAGCGGCTACCGCGACATGAAGCATTTTTTCGCGGGCCACGGCACTACCAGTCATGGTCGCGGCGAATATGTGAACCTTGAAGACCGCAGCATCCACAGCAACACTGTGGAGGGCTATTTTAGCATCTTCAAGCGAGGCATGAAGGGCGTTTACCAGCATTGCGGAGAGCAGCATTTGCACCGCTATTTGGCAGAGTTTGAGTTCCGTTATAACAACCGCGTTGCGCTTGGCTGCAATGACACCGACCGCGCCGATGCTTTGCTAGCCGGGGCCACTGGCAAGCGACTCACCTATGAAACAGCTTCTGCGAGGGCGTGATGCCGAAGAAAAAGCACAAAGAGAGCGCATCTGAGCAATCGGAAAGGTTCAAAAGGGAGGTCCAAAAGCTAATCGACGCTGGCGAACTAAGCCCCACCGAGGCCGATAGTGCCCTTGATGTACTTGTGCGTAAGTCACTTAGCCCAAATTAGGAGTCTCGACCGCGTCAATTTCCTCTGATTGAGTAACTTCAATGCCCATTTCATCCGTCAACGCAAAAAGCTTCCGCATGAAATAGGCGGCGCAGCGAAGAATATGGATGGCTTCATGTGGCTGGTAAGTGTTTTCAACATGCATAGTGGCGTTGCGCCAAGGACTACGAACTGCATCAAGGTGGGCATACAGGTCCTCAAACTTAGTCCCGTCAGTTTCTGGCAACCTACTTCCACTTGGCCATTTTTCGTCTATCTTATCTTTTATCTTTCTTAGAATGACCCCCCAATTTCTCTCTGCCGCCTTCACTGGGTCAGGAATGTTAAGCCGCTTAGCAAGTGCCTTAATTCCAATCTCCAGCATTCTCATGGCATGGAACACGGCTGCTGTAGATCTTCCGAGCGCGATACATTTTGCCGCTTCTTCCACCTCAAATGCGGCTCTAGGAAAGGCCGAAGAGAATCCTTCTATCAGAACTAACTCATCTGCTGGCAGCAGATACGTGGTTTCATGTGGATCAAGCACAACGAGCTGAATTTCTACAAGATAATCGGCAAACCGGCTTTCAATGTCGTTTATTCCCGCCGTTGCCTGGCCGACGGTTACGAGACAGGGTTCGCTTGCTATCGAATCAATTAGCCTTTGCCCTGAAACAACGGCCAATCTAGCGCCAAGTTTTTCAGCTTCTTCTTTGAAAGCTTCGACATAGCTGGTAATCCTTTCGACACTTGCCGGAACTAACGCCTCCTGATGCGCGTCCGAAAGCGCCACAAGCACTGGTGAAGTCGCGCCAAGTTAGCCGCAGCACCCAAAAATGCTCCCGCATTGAGATCAAGCATATCAAAAAGACTCACTATCCGATTAGGCGCTAGCATCTAGCACCCCCAATCGGGCTTGGGTATGCCTCGTATAATAACGCCAAAAATTTGCCCGGTGGATAGGCTGCCGGCTTAACTCTCGAACGTGAAAGCGTTGCCCACTTCGCCCATGACCGGGCGGTTGCCCGGCCGCAGGTCGCTCCAGCGCCAGTCATCGGTGTCATCGGCTATGTTGCCTTTGGCATCCTTGCGCTTGCCGGTCAGATAATTGGCGCTCACCCGCTGCGTCTCGCCAGAGCCGCGATGGACATCAAACCGGTCGAACCCGATCAGCGCCATCGCTTCCCCGTTCCAGCGGAAGGTGAAAGTCTGCGAACCTGCGCCCCAGCCCCCGGCATTCATGAACAGCCGGGTGCGCACACGCACTGCGCCGTTCGTAATTTCCAGACTGTCATAAGGGTCGGACATGGTCGGCATGTCGTGATCGGGGATCAGTTCCGGCGCACGCCCGGCTACCCTGTAACCGTTATCCGTACGCATAGCGAGGACCAGAACACGCGGATTGGCATCGAACCTGTCCACACCAAGGTTTTCGTTCTGCATCATTAAAGCAGGATCGTTGCGCTGGATGACGAGCACCGTGTCATCGCGGCCATCGCTGTTCAGATCGCCATCGATCTTGTCGAACAGTTTCCAGCCCCAAGGGACCAGATCAATGGGCCGGAAGACTGTCTCGCCAACAGGAGCGATGCTGGCGCGTGCAGGTGTTTCGGCAACAGCATTTGCGCTCTGGCACATTGCGAGGGCCGCGAGCACAAGACCAGCCCTCATACCTCGTCGGTTCCATCCAGATCACGCGCGACCTTCGGATCATCCAGAAGGCGCTCGATCCTGTCCGCTTCATCGAAGCTCTCGTCGGCCCGAAACTTCAGCTTGGGGGCAAATTTCAGGCCCAGCCGCTTGGCTACCTCGCGTTGAAGATAGGCGGTATTCTTGCGCAGCGCCTCGATAATCTCTTCCTCGCCCATGCCCAGCAACGGCTTCACATAAGCCGTCGCATTGCGCAAATCGGGCGACAGGCGCACCTCGGTAACGGCGATGTTGGCGGCGGACACGATCTCGTCATGCACCTCCTGCCGCGCGAGAAGCTCTGACAAAATATGCCGCACACGCTCGCCCACCTTCAGGACACGGACGGATTGCTGTTCAGCCGTGAATTGCTGCCGGGCCATCAGGCTGTATCCCCGGCAGGGGGAGCGCCTGACTGCGGCTTGGGCGTCGGGATTGCGGTGGAGGTTGCCCGGGCGAGAACCCGGCCTTCCTCGTCATGCAATTCCGCTTCCAGAAACAGCACCCGCCGCCCCGCCTTCACCACCCGGCCTGTGCCGGTGATGACCGCGCCGGTCGGGATCAGCCGGATCAGCGACATCGATAGCTCCAGATTGAGCGGGGCCTGCTTGCCACCTGTGGAGGTGATATAGGCGCAGCCCATCACATCATCGAGATAGCCCGCAACCAGGCCCCCCTGCACGCCGCCGCGCCAGGTGCACATCTGTTCCTGCACAGTGAAACGCATGGTCGCTGTTTGCGTACCCTCGTCCCAGTTCAGTAATTCGGACCCCAGCAGCGCGGAATGCGGCGAGCCGGTTTCATGCCCTGAATGTGCGTCTGCGCTCACGATCCCAGCCTCACCTGCGTCAGCACTCACAGAGTGCGTTCACGTTCCTCGATTTCAAACACTTCGAGACTGTCGCCTGCCTGCACATCGTTGGTGTCTTCCAGAACGACACCGCATTCCAGGCCGGTGCGGACTTCGTCCACATCGTCCTTGAACCGGCGCAGGCTGGAGATGGTCGTGGCAGAAACGATGACATCGTCGCGCGTAAGGCGTGCGAACAGGCCCTTGCGAATGACGCCTTCGGTGACCAGCAGACCGGCTGCCTTGTCCTTCTTGCCCGATTTGAAGACATCCTTGACCTCGGCGCGGCCGACCACGTTCTCGACTTTGAGCGGGCCGAGTTCGCCAATCATCTCTTTCGAAATTTCGTCGGTCAGGTGATAGATCACATCGAAATACTTCATCTCGACCCCGTCGCGCTTCACCAGTTCGCGCGCCTTGGCATTGGGGCGCACGTTGAAGCCGATAATCGGGGCCTTCGAAGCAGCCGCCAGCGTCACGTCGCTTTCGGTGATTGCACCGACGCCTGCGTGCAGCACGCGGACCTTGATATCGTCGTTCGACAGGTTGTGCAGCGCGGTGTTGATCGCCTCGACAGAGCCTTGCACATCCGCTTTCACCAGCAGCGGGAATTCCACCACATCGGCCTGCAGGTTGTTGAACATCGTATCGAAGCTGGTGGGGGCGAGCGCGGTGCGCTGTTCCGTAGCCTTTTCACGGCGATATTCGGCCACTTCGCGCGCACGCGCCTCGTTTTCGACCACGGTCAACTTATCGCCCGACATCGGCACACCGCCAAGGCCCAGAACCTCGACCGGCATGGATGGTCCGGCTTCCTTGATCTGCTTGCCCTGGTCGTTGACTACGGCGCGCACCTTGCCGCTCTGTGTACCGACCACGAACACGTCGCCGCGCTTCAGCGTGCCGCGCGTCACCAGCACGGTTGCAACCGGGCCACGGCCCTTGTCCAACTGGGCCTCGATCACGGTCGCGTCGGCTGGTCGATCGGGATTGGCTTTCGGCTCAATCAGTTCGGACTGCAGCGAAATCGCTTCCAGCAGTTTGTCCAGTCCGGTGCCATCCTTGGCAGAAATCTCGACATCCTGCACATCGCCCGACATCGCTTCCACGATGACTTCGTGTTCGAGCAGACGCTCGCGGATTTTCTGCGCGTTGGCTTCCGGCTTGTCGATCTTGTTGATCGCCACGATCATCGGGACGCCCGATGCCTTGGTATGTTTGATCGCCTCGATCGTCTGCGGCATGATGCCATCATCGGCTGCGACCACCAGAATGACGATATCGGTCACATTCGCGCCGCGCTGGCGCATCTCGGTAAACGCGGCGTGGCCGGGTGTATCGAGGAAGGTGATCGTCTGCTTGTCTTTCGTTTTGATCTGATAGCTGCCGATGTGCTGGGTGATGCCGCCGGCCTCGCCCTTGGTCACATTGGTGCCGCGCAGGGCATCCAGCAGGCTGGTCTTGCCGTGATCGACATGGCCCATGATGGTGACCACCGGAGGACGGGCCTTCAGGGTTTCTTCAGGGTCCTTGTCTTCCTCGACCTTGATTTCGACATCGTCGGCAGAGACACGCTGTACGGTGTGGCCGAATTCCTCGACCAGCAGTTCAGCAGTGTCAGCGTCGATGGTCTGGTTGACGGTTACCATCATATCCATCTGGAACAGGGCCTTCACCAGCTCGGCGCCCTTCTCGCCCATACGCTTGGCCAGTTCGCCAACGGTGATCGCCTCTGGGACGATCACGTCACGGAACTGCTTTTCGCGCGGCTTGGAGCTGCCGCCACCCTGCGCGCGCTTGTCGCGTTCGCGGGCACGTTTCAGCGCCGCGAGGCTGCGGGCACGGCGGCCTTCGTCCTCGTTCAGCGCCTTGGTCACGGTCAGCTTGCCGCCACGCCGCTTGTCGGGGCGTTCGGGAGTGCTGCGGGCCTTTTTCTCTTCCTTCTTCGCAGGACGCTTGATTTCAGGACGGGCAACGGGGGTGAACTTGCGCGCACCGGGCGCGGCTTTCGCAGCGGGCTCGGCAGCGGCAGGTGTATCTTCGCTCGCAGCTTCGGTAACGGCTTTCGCTTCTGCACCGGCTTCGGCGTTGGCCGCGTCCTTGGCATCCAGCTTGGCCTGCTTGGCAGCTTCTTCTTCGGCTTTGCGATTTTCCTCGGCGCGCTTCTTCTCTTCAGCAGCCGCTTCCTTGGATTTCTTGTCATCCCGCTTGCGGTTGTCTTCGGCCATTTTCAGGCGAGCCTCTTCGGCCTCGCGCTGCAAACGGGCGACGCGTTCCTGCGGCGTTTCGCCAGCCGGAGCCTTCTTGGCCGGGGCTTCTTTCGCCGCTGGTGCGGGTG
>CAJXSN010000015.1 GCA_913060895.1 uncultured Sphingomonadaceae bacterium | reverse complement strand
CGAAATTGGCGATCAGGTCAAGGTGCTGGACGGCCCCTTCGCCAGCTTCAACGGCGTGGTGGAAGAGCTCGATTTCGACAAGCAGAAGGTCAAGGTGTCGGTCTCCATCTTCGGACGTGCAACGCCGGTGGAACTGGACTTCGAGCAAGTCGAATTGATGAAATAAGGGAATGGCCGACCGGCGTCTCTGCTGCTGCTTACCTAAGATTGAGCGCTCCGGGCGGCGGCTTTGAAATCCGGCACCATGTTTTACCGGGTCGTGCTGTGCCGCATTTCCGAAAATTTTCGGACAACATTATAGGCTGGGCATGAAAACCCGTCCGGGTATTTGTAATCACAAAAAGCGTTTCGGTAGCCGTAGCGAGGCCGAATATGTGGCAGGTCGGGCTCCGTTCACGCTGCGCGCTTACTGCTGCGACCTGTGTAAACAATTCCATCTCACCAGCCGGACAAAGGGCATGAAGACTCCGCGTGCCGAAATGCCACGGGCTCGCGGGGACTGAGTGATCGTGGATTGAAGTGCATGCGGCAGACCCGGCAGGCGATACGGATTGAAAAACGCCCTCTCCTACAAGGCGTCGGCTTTCTATTATCCTGAATATCGTGATGGCCCAACCATTCTGGCGTCACACGGATTTGTCTGAATAAGCAGCTGGGCAAGGGTTCTCCTCTTTGACCGTGCTTCAGGTGGTCCAGAAGTTGGCTTTTGCTTGCGGTAATCCGGCAGCGATCCAACATCGGCCCGATGCCCGCTTCTGCGGCGCGAATCGCTTGCAAAGATGCTTAAAAACGCTATGTGCCGCGCTTCCCAAGTTACGCTTTGGAAACCCGCTGCGGGAGGTGATCTTCGGGTGCACCGCTTGACCGCTTACCATGAGGCAGCGCGAACAGTGGTGCCGACAGTGAGAAAAGGAGGCCTGTCATGGCTAAGAAAATCGAAGGGTATATCAACCTTCAAGTGCCTGCGGGCGCTGCCAACCCGTCCCCGCCAATCGGCCCTGCGCTGGGTCAGCGCGGCGTGAACATCATGGAATTCTGCAAGGCATTCAACGCTGCGACACAGGAGATGGAGAAGGGCGCACCGATCCCGACGAAGATTACCGTCTTCGCCGATCGCAGCTTCACCTTCGTTACCAAGACGCCGCCTGCAAGCTTCCTGATTAAGAAGGCGATGAAGATCAAATCTGGCTCCAAGGAACCGGGCAAAGCCAACATCGGCACCATCAAGACCAGCCAGCTGGCCGAAATTGCTGAATCGAAGATGGCCGATCTGAACGCCAATGACATCGAACAGGCAACCAAGATCATCGCCGGGTCCGCCCGTTCGATGGGCATCGACGTGGTGGAGGGCTGAACATGGCTAAGCTTACAAAAGGCCAAAAAGTGCGGAACGAGAAGGTCGATCCGGAAGCCATCTACAATTTCGACGATGCGCTGGCGAAACTGCGCGAGTTCGGATCCAAGAAGTTCGATGAAACCATCGAAATTGCAATGAACCTGGGCGTTGATCCCCGCCATGCAGACCAGATGGTCCGCGGTATGGTCGCGCTTCCCAGCGGCACGGGTAAGGACGTAAAAGTCGCCGTGTTCGCAAAGGGCGACAATGCTGACAAGGCATTGGCAGCCGGTGCCGACAAGGTTGGCGCGGAAGACCTGATGGAAGACATGCAGGCAGGGAACCTCGATTACGACCGCGTGATCGCAACCCCTGACATGATGGGCGTTGTCGGCCGTTTGGGTAAGGTTCTGGGTCCCAAGGGTCTGATGCCGAACCCGAAGCTGGGCACCGTGACCCCGAATGTGGAACAGGCCGTGAAGGACGCCAAGGGCGGCCAGGTCGAGTTTCGCGTCGAGAAGAATGGCATCATCCATTCCGGCATCGGCAAGATGTCGTTCAAGGATGGCGACCTGAAAACGAATTTCGACGCCTTCACCAGCGCGATCGTCAAGGCAAAGCCGTCGGGTGCGAAGGGCAAGTATCTGCAGAAGGTCTCGCTGACATCCACGATGGGCCCTGGTCTAAAGATCGACACCAGCGGGATGGAAGGCGCGTAGTCTTCTGAACCTTAAGCACTGGTAGCTGGCCGACCTTAATACAGCCGTATAACGGTCGAAAGTCGCTGAGCGAGAATGTGTTGTCCTACAGGGCAGCGTTAAGATCAGAGGGCCTTCTGCACTTCGGTGTAGGAGGCCCTCTCTCTTTGACGCCTTATCGGGATGGTCCGGGTGGACCGGGTTTGGCTTCATCGCCGCCGTTACGCGGACCCAGCTGCCGGGCGTAGAGCCAACCGATGCCGAGCAGGCTGAAGCCCAATGCCATGAAGCTGGCAATCCGTATCAGCCCCTCCAGAGCTGCCGCATCGATCAGGAACACCTTAGCGACTGCGATCAGCATCAACAGAAGCGATCCGATGCGCCAGCTCTGCGTGTCCTGCACCCTGCCAAACAACAAAAATGCGATGGCCAATACGATACCGATCAGCGAGCGCAGCAGATCCTCGGTCTGGCCCATGGGAACAGCGGTCAGGACGGTGCCGGAGAAGACCTGCCGCAGCAATGCCAGCGCGCAGATGACGATAGTGATCATGGCGATTGCATCCAGAGCCGGTTTAACCTGTTCAGAAGCAAGCTTGCATAAACACCATGCTCCCACCAGACCCACCGCTCCCAAAGCCAGCACCAGATTGGCCAACGGTACGGGCCCGACAGCTTGCTCGGTAAACAGCGGGTTGTGAACCACGCCAGTGAACCAAACTAGGTGCGCCAGCGAAAGCCCGGCCAGAACGGCAGCGATGGCAGGCTGCGCACCAATACGTGGGAGCATCCGCATCGCGGTAAATGCGGCGGCGAGGAGCAATGCCTGCCAGATTGTCCGCTCTGCCAGTGCAGACGCAATGAATTCGGTCCGTGTCTCCAGCGCAAACACGTATTTGTAGAGTGTATGGACAGTGACCAATGCGACACCAAGACCGACCGCGCGGGGCAATCCGGCCGGGATATATGCCTTGCGAAGGCCGTAACCGGGCAATGCAAACAGCGCAGCTGCTAACGGCGCTATGCGCAGCAAGGCCTCATCCCATGTGGGCCAGTCTGACATCAGCGGCGCCGCGCCGGTAAACGCTTCCAGTCCGCCTTCGATCCACTCCATCAGCGGGGCCACCGCCCACAGGGCTGCGACGCCAGCCAAGGCCAACTGCGAAGGGGAGCTGGTGAACCGCACAAAGCGCAGCGCGATGACCGCAAGGGCCACGCCCCATGGCAGGACAGTGTCCGGCAGGAGCTGCGCCGCCAGTCCGTATCCCGCCAATGCAGTGCCGACCTGCGTCACGGCAAATACCCGGCCACCTGCTTCGGCACTGTGCCATACAAACGCGCCAAGACCGATCGCCATCGCAGCCCAGCGCAAGACAGCCCGCAATGTGAATCCGTCATGCTGCCCTATGAACAGTCTGCCCATTTCGTACTCCGCCCCATCAGAGGCGAAGAGGGTGAGCACCAGAACAATGCCCGCACCACAAAGCAGCGACCGTGTTGGTATATCGGAGCGGCCACGTGAGACGAGCATCAACCCCACGAAAATGGCCGCAGCCATCAGCGGGGCAGTCCATGATGGAGTGACCATCAGTAAAGCAGCCAGCAGCAGCGTGGCGGAGCCCGCGCTGAATAGTGCAAGCCAAAGCGTTTTGTCGTCGTCAGATCGAGCAAACCACGCGGCGACTCCCGGGAACATAGCAAGCAACGCAAACGCCGTCGCCAAAGCAGGTGCCGCGGCATCGGATGTAATGTCACCGGCGACAACAAACATGCTTGCTGCAAGGGCTAGCGGACCACCCGCTATCTGGCCGCAGTCAGCGAATGTATCGCGGCTATTCCATAAATGGACCAGCGGCATTGCGATAAAAATCACTCCAATGGCCGAAGCAATGGCATAAAATGCCCAGCCGACCGCCGGGTCCCATTGCGTGAGTAAACCGATGGCAATCACCATTGCCACCGCGCTACCTTCGCGCAGCTCGCTGCGCCGCCATGCCAGGCCAGCCAGCGTCGCTCCCATCAGCAAATAGAGCGACCATGCCAGCAGCCCGTCACCCGCCCGGTCGACCAGAAGCGCCAGTTGCAGGCTAGCGAGGAATGCCGATGCAAGACGCACGGGTCGGGCAAATGCTCCACCGGACATCAGGGATGGCAGGATGGCGCCAAGGAGCAGAAGGTAGAAGCCGAGCGCCAGTACCTCTGCCGTACCGAATTCACCGGTGAACAGGAGCAGAAGCCCCCAGCCCAGACCTACGCCCAGCGCTGCGAGCGAAAGCCATGGCCGCCCCTGACGCTCCCCTGCTTGTGTCAGGCCCACAGCCACGAGGCCGAGATAGATCGTCAACAGCGGCAGGTTCGCTTCATCGCCGCCGACCAGCAGCGGGGCAGCGAATCCGCCTACCAACCCGAGGACAGCGCAAGGCAGGCCAAAACGGAACGACAGGCCGATCGCGGCTGCGGTTACAGCCGCCAGCCCGACAAAGGCGAGCGTCTGCCCGATCAGCCCATATTGTGTTCCGGCAAGATAAAACGCGGCATACAGCGTTGCGAGACCGGCTCCCGCAAGAGCCTGACAGATGCGCGGGTCGTTCACCGCTTCTGCCTTGCGGTAGGTGAATTCGGCCCCGGCGAACAGAACGAGACCAAACAGGAAGGCCATAGCCACGCGAACGGGCGGTGTGACCAGCCCTGCTTCGATTGAATATCGCACCAGCAGCACACCAGCGATCGCAAGCGTGATACCGCCCACCCATATGGGAAGGCGGCGTCCGAAAATATCTTCGATGTCGAAGCGTTTTCGGGGCTCGCTTGGGGACTCTTCGGTCGATCCCTCATCGTCGGCTTCGCGCAGATTTTCTTCATTCGCAGCATGATCGGCAGGGAGTAGCGACGCCATCGGTTTAGGTGTTGTCGCACTGACTATACTAATGCGGGAGTTCGGCTTCTCTACCGGTTCGTCAGGATATGTAGCCGAGGCCGAGGCCAACGCCTCGTCGTCATCACTGTTTCTCTTCAGTGCTATGCGCGGAGCGGATTCCGTTATCGTCCGCACTGTGGGTGCAGGCTCTGCGTTCTCCAGCACAGCAACACGCCGCTGCAAAGCTTCCAGTTGCTTCCAAAGGAATATTACGGCTGCGACGAGAGCGAGAATGATCAGAAATTCCAAACCGCCCGCTCCCGATACAGGATGCAACAAGGCACTGCGGAGTGAAGCAAAGTCAAGGGAAAGACGGGTGTTTTGTACAGCAACTCTGCAAACGGAGGGTCAATAAAAAATATTGGATACCGCTTGTTCGGCGAGGCGGGGCCAGGTGCGAAGCACGGATGGAGCCAGCGGTTGCTGGCCCGCTCTACGTGGCAAATTGGTTTCTCCGACGTGGAGCGGAGGGGTGCCTCTGTAATTCGCCGTTGCGATGTTATGGGCGGCCTCCAGCCACGAGCACAGGCCGTCGAACCGGCGCTGCACGACACGGTTAACCGCCTGTTTACGGCGATTGATCAGTTCAAAACTGTGCGAGACGAGGGTGAAGCTGGTGGTATTAGTGTTCCTCGCATTTCGGATCGCGGCTTTCATTTCGCGCAGGGAAAGCGCGGTGATTTGTGCATGGCGCAAACCGCCACCGGCCTCTGCGATGCATCCCGCCGGGACCTCGATAACGCCTTCATACAGCATGGGAAGCTGGTCGCCTGCCCCGAGATCAATGTCGCATGCGCCTGTTCCCACAAGTGCCGGACAGTGGCTGCTGTCATAACGCAGGCCAACTGCGGCAAGCGCGCGCAAGGTATCGTTATTCGCACCATAATTGCCTGCGCGAAAGGCAACCGGCTTAGGCGCGCCTGCCGCAACCAGTGCGTCGCGTGCCCAATCGAGGATGCGACATTGTTCATCGAAATCGAAATCTTTAATATGTCCGCCCGACAGTCCGCGTAGAGGACTGCCCGCGCCGGCCAGCCGCAGCCATTCGGTATGACAGTGAAGTTGCACGTCCTGCCCGGCGTTGAGGATCGGGGTGACCACATCTTCGATCGCGGCGATACCCCAAAGCAAAGCGGGCATTGGATCGACGAAGAATACCGCCCTGATGCCGTGACGCTCGAACATCTTCAGTTGGTAGGTGATGCCGGCAGGGCCATCGGGCGTGAAGCAGGCAATGGACCGGGCGAAATTCTCGGTCCTGTCGACCGGACACGCGCCATTGGCGAGCCCTGACGAGTATTCCGTATCGATCGTGAGATACACCCGCGTCATAGCAAGAGACTTAACGGTGAATGGTTAAGGCATCGCTATACTGAAAAATTGCCGGTCAAATGCCGCCAGGGGTGAAATCCAGCCCGGCCGTGCCCAGCGCATCGCACAAGGTGTGAACGCAACTGGACAAATCATCCGCGTCTATAGAACGGATTACGAAATTCGCGCCGACTTTACCTTCGCGGAAGAAGGGATAGCTACCGATCTGGCAATCCTCGTGCGCAGCCTCAGTTTCGCGCAGAATATCGGCCACTTCGCTTTCGGAAGTCCAGCAGCCGATAGTTTCGGATTTTAACGGCATCCCGCCTTCCAGCGTGCCGGTAAGGGCATCAAGCATTCCGGCGGTGATATGCGGAACACCTGCCATCAAGAAGACACTGCCATGACGGATGCCGGGGGCGCCGGACATCCGGTTGGGTATCAGCTCTGCGCCTTCTGGTACGCGCGCCATACGTAGGCGCGCCTGTGTCAGGCCGCCGGGTTTGTCCGAATAATATCGTTCCAGCAGGGCGCGGGCATCGGGATGAATTATGACGTCGACGTCCAGTGCCTTGGCCACGGCATCAACGGTTATGTCATCATGTGTCGGACCAATGCCGCCGGTAGTAAACAGGTAGTCATTGGCAGTACGCAAAGCATTTACCGCGTCCACGATCCGATCTTCACTATCGGCTACGACGCGCACCTCTGCCAGCCGGATACCCTGCACCTGCAACCATGATGCAATTTGGGCGATGTTCTTGTCATGTGTGCGGCCCGACAGGATCTCGTCGCCTATCACGACAAGGCCTGCGGTCCATATATGGTCTTTATCCGATAAACTCATGACAGCGCGTTAAGCGAGCGGCGGGCCGATTGCTACTCTGCTGCTTCCAGTTGCTCGCTTTCAGGAATAACATGCTCTCCTGCGCGCGCGAAAGTCAGCACGCCGTCCTCTATCGGATCGCTTTCCATCCGCTTGCGATCAGCGACATATTCCTGATTGAGCCGCCACGGATAATCGATCGCGTTTTTGGGCATGATATCCTTCGAACGCTGGATATAGCCGGAAGAAAAATCAAAAATATCGTCATCTTCCAGTTCTGCTTTTGCAGCCGATGTCAGCAGCGGCACTGCGATATCACGGCCGGTCGCCTTCATACGATTAAGAACCCGGCACACATAGTCGGAATTTATGTCTGCCCGCAGGGTCCAGCTTGCATTGAGATAGCCGAACACCACAGCGAAGTTCGGCACATTGGAGAACATACAACCTTTGTAATAATAAGCCTGCGCGAAATCGACAGGCTTACCATCGACACTGACGGCGATCTTGCCGCACACTGCCATCTTCAGGCCGGTAGCGGTAACAATGATATCGGCCTCCAGCACTTCCCCGTTTTCCAACTCCACGCCGTTATCGGCAAAGCGTGCAATGCGGCCGGTTTTTATCGCAGCCTTGCCAGCATTCATGGCCTTGAACAGATCGGCATCGGGCACCAGGCACAATCGCTGATCCCACGGATCATAAGGCGGGGTGAAGCTGGCCTCGTCGTAATTGCTGCCCAGCGCTTCCTTGATTGCGTTGGTCAGGGCGTCTTTCACCTTCTGTGGCTTGTTCCGGGCCATCTTGAAGCTGATATCCTGCATTCGGATATTCTTGAACCGGGTGATCTTGTATGCCACTTTTTCCGGCAGGAACTTGCGTAGAATATTGGCAAATTTATCTTTTGCCGGGCGCGAGAACATCCATGTTGGCGTGCGCTGGAGCATGGTCACGTGCTCTGCTTTATCTGCCATCGAGGGAACAATGGTGACGGCAGTCGCGCCAGAACCGATCACAACGACCTTTTTATCTGCGTAATCCAGATCTTCGGGCCAGAATTGCGGATGCAGCACCTGCCCCTTGAAATCGCCAAGCTCGAAGCCGGCGTCATAGGGCTCGTCGTAATCGTAATAGCCCGATCCGAGATACAGCCAGTTTGCCGTAAGACGCTTGCGCTCTCCATCGGCGGTTTCAACCACCACGGTCCAGCGTGCGTCGGCCTCACTGAAATCAGCCGACAAGACGCGGTGACCATATCTGATGTGGCGGCGGATATCGCGTTCATCCACAATCGTGTTGAGGTAATCTATGATTGCCGGAGCGTCGGCGATGCTTTTTTCGTTCTTCCAGGGTTCGAACACGAAGCCCAGCGTATGCATGTCACTGTCGGAGCGGATGCCGGGGTAACGGAACAGATCCCATGTACCGCCCAAATTCTCCCGCATTTCCAATATGCTGTAGCTGTGATCGGGGCAGTGCATTTCAAGATGGGCGGCCATCCCAATGCCGGATATGCCCGCGCCAACGATTAGTACGTCGAAATCTGTCGGTGCGCTCATAATATCGGTCCTCCGTTGCAACGTATATCTCCTAAGCGAGCATTTGTCACTTGGCGAGTCCTTGAATTGAAGTTGCTGGCTGACGGGGGGCGGATTAATCGTTAGGCGGCGAGGCATGTCACGCAAAACCAAACTCGTTCTTGCCGTACCGTTTCTGTTCGCTCCATTCGCGGCAATGCCTGTGCAGGCGCAGGGTGTATCGGATGAAGATCGGCAAACTGAAGAGATCGTGGTGGCTGGACAGGGCCTTCCTGAAACTCCGTCCGCCCCGGCTTACGCCACCCTAGTATTGGAGCGCGAGCAGATCGTCACTGCACCGTCGGGCCGGATCGAGGATGTACTTGGCTCGGTTGCGGGCTTCCAGCAATTTCGCCGTTCTGACAGCCGTTCTTCCAACCCTTCCGCCCAGGGAGTAACGTTGCGCGCACTGGGCGGAAACGCCACGAGCCGCGCTCTGGTGACGCTGGACGGGGTGCCAATGGCGGACCCGTTCTTCGGCTACACTCCCTTCGCCGCGCTGATACTGGAACAGTTGGACCGTGTGCGAGTGACCCGCGGTGGAGGGTCCGGGCCGTTCGGAGCAGGCGCACTGGCTGGCACGATCGGGCTCGAAAGCGCCGGGCTGGCGCAGCTTGGCACAGTCAACGCATCGCTGCTTGCGAATGACCGGGGGGCTACCGAAGCGAGTGCCAGCCTCGCTACGCCTCTAGGTGCCGGCTATGTCGTGGCCAGCGGACGCTGGGACCGGGGGCAGGGTTTCTTCACGACGCCGGAAGAACAGCGCGTTCCTGCCAGTGCGCGGGCCGCATTCGACAGCCGTTCGGGCCAGATCCGCGCTGCAATTCCCGTGGGCAAGACATTTGAAGTTCAGGCGCGGGTGCTGGCGTTTGAAGACAACCGCACCTTGCGATTCGACGGGGCCGACAGTTCCGCCAGCGGACAGGATGCCAGCATCCGCGTAATCGGACGCGGTGCATGGAAGGTGGACGCCTTGGCCTATGTGCAGGCGCGTAATTTCTCCAACGTGGTGGTCAGCTCTACCCGCTTCGTGAAAGTGCTGGACCAGCGCAACACGCCCTCCACCGGAATTGGCGGGAGGATAGAAGTTCGCCCACCTGTTGGCGCAGACCATGTCATGCGTTTCGGCGTAGATTACCGCCGCAGCGACGGCGAGCTACAGGAAGACGCGTTCAGCGCCTTTACCGGTGATTTGACCGCGCGCAGGCGTGCGGGCGGCGCAACCAGCGACGTCGGCTTCTTTGCAGAGCATGACTGGACACGCGGCGCGCTGGTGCTGACTGGCGGTATCCGCGCCGACAAAACGGCAATCAGCGACGGCTTCTTTCGTGAAACCGATGCGGCCGGAACGTTAACTACCGGCAACCTTTTTGCCGGGCGCAGCGACTGGACCATAACTGGTCGCGGAGGAGTGCTGCTGAACGTCAGCAATGCGCTGT
The DNA here is from genome assembly GCA_913060895.1 of uncultured Sphingomonadaceae bacterium. GTDB lineage: Bacteria > Pseudomonadota > Alphaproteobacteria > Sphingomonadales > Sphingomonadaceae > CAJXSN01. Next base: position 57,701 of record CAJXSN010000015.1, on the reverse strand, counting down.
CGCTGCGCGCAGCCGGTTACAGCGGCCTGCGCTTGCCAACTCTCAATGAACTGTACCGCCCCTTTGTTGTGTTTCCGATAGTCACCTCTGCCAATGCGGAGCTTGAAAACGAGAAACTTGTAGGATTTGAGGCCGGCGTGGACTGGCGGCCTGCAAAGGGAATGGAATTATCTGTAACGGCTTTCGATAATCAACTTGAGAACGCGATTGCCAATGTCACGCTGACCCCTACCCAGCGGCAGCGGCAAAATCTGCGGGCTATCGATGCGCAGGGGCTTGAACTGGGTGCGAAGCTGTCACGCGGGTCGTGGCGGTTTAACGGGACGCTTGCCTACACTGATGCTAGGGTGGACGGGGTAGGGGCCTCTGCTGCGCTGGATGGCAATCGGCCGCCGCAAACGCCCGAATGGGCAGGATCGGCAACGCTGGCATTCGAGCCGCGCGAAGGTTTGATGCTAGCCGCAACATTGCGCCATGTAGGTGCGCAGTTTGAAAGTGATCAGGAAACAGACCCGCTGCCGTCAGCCACCACTTTGGGAGCATTCGCCAGCTTCCCTCTGACAGAACAACTGGGCATTGTATTGCGGGCGGAAAATATCCTCGACGAGACAATTGTGACTCGCAATGCAGGTGGCAGCCTCGATCTGGGTGTGCCGCGCACGGTTTGGGGCGGCATTCGGTACGGTTTCTGAGGCCTGCAATCGGCAAAGCCTGATCCATCACGCACTGGTTCACAGTGCTTAGTAAGGAATGTGATTTTTCCATACAGAGAGAAGTTCAGGGCTACGGAAACATATAAAGCAGTTTACTAAACAAGCGCTCTCTCTATATCGTTGATCCATGCAGTTTGAGACGATTGAATGTACCGGTGCCGACGGCATCAGCCTTACCGCCGAAATATGTGGAGCGAGCGATGCCATGCCCGTTCTGCTGGCTCACGGGGGTGGTCAGACACGGCGTGCATGGAAGCGCGTTACAGGCGATCTTGCTGAGGCGGGATTTCGCACTATCGCGGTCGATCTGCGGGGTCATGGCGACAGTGCTTGGTCGGCGGACGGCGCCTACGAAACCCGCGATTTTGCGGCCGATCTGGTGGCTATTGCATCGGCGATGGAACGCAGTCCGGCGCTGGTGGGCGCGTCGCTTGGCGGAATGGCTGGCATGCTGGCCGAGGGCGAATTGGCACCGGGCAGTTTCGCTTCGGTAACCCTGGTCGATATTGCCCCCCGAATGGAAGAAAGCGGGGTCAAGCGTATCGTTGGTTTTATGGAAGAGCATATTGAAACCGGTTTCGCCTCCGCCGAGGAGGCTTCGCAAATTATTGCCCAATACATGCCCCACCGGCGCAAACGGGGTGCTAGCGACGGGCTGCGCCATTATCTGCGGCAGAAAAACGATGGCCGTTTTTACTGGCACTGGGACCCCGCGTTTATAACAGGAAGTCGTACGGTCGGTAAAAACAGCAGCGAACGTCATCGCAATCAATTCGAAGCGCTGAGCAAGGCGGCCGGTAATCTTACGCCACCAGTGCACCTTATTCGCGGCGGTTCTAGCGATCTCATTAGCGAAGAGGCAGTATCGCATTTTCTCGAACTCGCGCCGCATGCCGAATTTACAGATATTGCCGGTGCGACACATATGGTTGTGGGAGACGCAAACGACAGTTTTTCTGCCGCAATTCGCGACTTCTTGCAGCGCCATCATTCATGTGAAGGGGCAACGGCATGACCGAGGAGACCGAAGCAATAGATGTCCAGCGTTTGCAGAACATGCTGCAGATGGCACCCTTTCACGCATGGCTTAACCTGAAAATCAGGTCGGTAACTTCGCAAGGGCTCGAACTCGAAATGCCATGGCGCGATGAAATCGTGTCCAACCCTGCGATCGGCTCCGTTCACGGCGGCGTGCTCGCATCGCTGATAGACCTGACCGGTCTTTACACCCTGAACGCCCACGGAACACAGGCGAAGGCGACCGCAGATCTAAGGGTCGATTATCACCGGCCTGCGACGGCAGGGCCGCTTATTGCAGCGGGTCAGATAGTAAAAGTCGGGCGGCAGATTTCAGTTGCAGAGACGAGCATAACCGGATCTGATGGAAAACTGTTGGCCAGTGGCAGAGGCGCTTATATCTGCGGCGGCTAGGACGCAATCAGGTGGGCGCCTGCCACCCCAGACCGAGCGATTTTTGTAAGGCCACCCAAGCCAGCGTCACCGTAGCTTTGCCCTGTGCGAGATCCGCGACTGCCTGATCCTGTTCGCGCAAAGCGCGGTTGAGTTCGGAGCGTGAGATCGCCCCTTGATCAAACCGTTGCCGATCGAGATCGACCGCGCCGTCAGCCTGCGCCTTGATCTGTATCAGCGCCGCCAGGTTCGCACGCTGCTGCGTGAACCTGGCAAGAGCGCGTTCGGCATCCTGGAGGGCAAAGAGCACTGTTTGGCGGTACATGGCGACCGCTTCGCTACGGCCAGCCTCGGCCTGTTCGACCGAAGCGTCGATTCGCCCGAAATCAAGGAAATTCCATTGTAGCCGAGGTATGGCGAGCGCCGATAACTCGCTCACATCGAACATATCATCAGGAGACGAGCCGCCCAAACCAAGAATACCCATGAAAGAAAGCTTGGGAAACTTAGCCGCCTCGGCCATGCCGATCCGTGCTGTCGCTGCGGCGAGATTGCGTTCTGCTGCACGAATATCCGGACGCCTAGCGATCAGTCCTGCAGGGTCGCCTACCAGTACGCTTGCGGGCGGTAGGGGGATATCGCCGGTCTCTTCAATCTTTACCGGATGCATACCTGGCGCCTTTCCAATCAGAACCGCCAGCGCATCGAGCAGCACCGCCTTATCCGCTTCTGCCCTCGCTAACTGCGCTTTGAGCACTTCCAGTTCGGCATTGGCGTTCCCGACCGGGAACAAGGGTAAGGTGCCCAACTGGTACCGTTGGTAGGTCAGCTTTAGAATTTCCTCCTGCAAAGTAATTTGCGAACGATATTGCCGCGCGCGCAGCTGCGCCTCGCGCAGATTGATGTAGCTGTTTGCCACTTCCGCTGTCAGTTGAAGTTTAGCATCCTCTGCATTAGCGACCGCAGCGGCAGTCTGCGCGTTCGCCAATTCAATCCGGCGACCGGTTCCTCCTGCGAAATCCAGCTCCCAGTTAGCGTTCAGGCCGATATTGTAGAGGCTTACGCTGTCATCATCCTCAATCTGAAAATCGTCGGGAATGCCCGGTGGTACCGGGCGATCGCTTTGAATATCGAGACCAGGCAGCCGGCCCTGCACCACGGTCGCCTGAGTGCCCAGAGTGGGCAATCGCCCCGCCTGTTCTTGGCTGAACGAGGCACGTGCCTGCTCAATGCGAGCCTGCGCAGCGACCAGCGAGAGGTTTTCAGCCAAAGCCATGTCCATCAGACGAGCCAGTTCCGGGTCGTCCAGCAGCAGCCACCATTGCGAAAGTTCTGGGGCAGAGGCGTCAACCTGACCATCCGCGCGAACGAACCGCTCGCTTGCAGAAGCGGGCACGACATCCGGCGGTCCGTGGTAATCAGGTCCGGCAGTGCATGCCCCAAGCATGGCAGTGGCTAATAGAGGTATATATCTTCGCTTCATATCAGGGTCAGTGCATCGATAGAGAAACGTTTTTGGGCAGCGGTTTCAGAAAGATCACTAGTGGAACTGTGATCAGGGTCAGTAGTCCCATCATGAAGAAGACATCATTATACGTCATGACGAATGCCTCGCGCTGAATGGTGCGGATCAGCATCGCCATGCCTTGCTCCATCCCGCCGAAGTTTCTTGCCAGCCCATCGAGATAGTCCTGCAACGCGACGCTATTGGCATTTAGCGTTTCTTCCATTCGGCGACTGTGATGCCAGATACGTTGGTCCTGGAACGACGCCAGCCCTGCTAGCGCGAACGAACCACCCAGATTTCGTGACGCATTGAAAATGCCTGACGCGTCGCCTGCATCTTCTTTCGCAACCGAAGCCACGGTTGCCTGGTTCAAAAACATCATCGAAAGGATCATGCCAAACCCCCGGACGAGCTGACTTTCGATGAAGATGGCGCCGGTGGATTGGGCCGTAAGGCTCACACTCAGAAAACAACTTAGCGCCATCAGAAACATTCCGGCTCCGACCGCGAGACGGATATGTAAGCGGCGGATCATGAAAGGCAGAACCGGCATCAGCAGGAATGCGGGCACCCCCATCCAGAATATAACCAGTCCGGTCTGAAAAGCATTATAGTCGGAGATGATGGAGAGAAACTGGGGGATGACGTAAGTCGATCCATACATGACCATACCCAAGGCCAGCGCCATGATGGCAACGCTGCCGAATTGCCTGCTAAGCAGCAGGCGCAATTTTAGCACCGGCTTTTTTGCAAAGAGTTGCCCGTGAAGGAGCATTGCGAATCCGATCACCGTGACAATCCCTAGCCAACGGATAGTGGACGAAGCGAACCATTCCTCCCGGTGTCCTTCTTCCAGCAGCACGGTCAGCCCGCCCAGCCCCAGAACCAACCCTGCGATTCCTGCCCAGTCGGCTTCAACCAGATAATCCCAGTTTGGTTTTTCGTGTGGCAAACCCACAAACAGAAGCAGCAAAAGCACAGCGCAGACGGGAACATTCACGAAGAACGCATAATGCCAGCTGAGGTTTTCAGTCAGCCAGCCGCCGATCAGTGGACCCATAACCGGGCCAAGAACCACCGTCATTCCGAAAAGTGCCATGCCAATCGGTTGCTGATGCGGTGGCAGGCGCTTAGCCACAATGGTCATTGCGGTAGGGATCAGCGCGCCGCCCATGAAACCTTGCCCGGTGCGTCCAACGATCATAGTCGTAAGGTCGGTTGCAATTCCGCACAGCACCGAAAAGGCAGTGAACGCGCTGACTGCGATGATTAGAAGCGTGCGGAGTCCAAGAAGCCGTTCCAGCCACGCGCTCAGTGGGATGACAACGATTTCCGCCACCAGAAACGACGTCGCTATCCAGGTACCTTCCGTGCCGCTCGCCCCGATTTCCCCCTGAATGACCGGAAGTGCGGAATTCACGATAGAAATATCGAGCGTTGCCAGCATTGCGCCCAAAGCGCCGGCAGCTACGGCAACCCACGCTGTGATATCGGCGTTTTGTCGCTGTTCTCCGGGAACTGTTTCAGCAGCACTGGCGATAGGGCCAGCGGTCATTCCAGGGCACTCGAAATCGCATCCAGTTCATCGGCGGCGTTTCTGGTATCGATTGTGGCGACGACCGACATTCCCGGGACAAGCAATCTGCGTATTTTCGGGGATGCCTCGATGGCGATGCGAACCGGTATGCGCTGAACGATTTTTGTAAAGTTCCCAGTGGCATTTTCAGGAGGCAGAATGGAAAATTCCGCGCCCGTCCCCGGCGCAATGCTGTCCACCCGCCCTTCAATCATAATGCCGGGCAGTGCGTCTATTTCCAGCTCCGCCCTCTGGCCGGGCCGCACTAGACCAACCTGCGTTTCCTTGAAATTTGCCGAAACGTAAATCTGGTCGACCGGAACAATACTCATTAATCGCTGGCCGGGCTGCGCGAACTGGCCCACCCGAACCGATAAATCTCCGATGCGACCGGCTATGCTAGCTTTTAGCATTGTCGAGGAAACATTCAGATCGGCGGCTTCGAGCTGGGCACGCGCGGCATCCGCTTGCGCTTGTGTCTGTTTGATTTGTTGGAACAGGGTAGAGCGGCGTCCGCTGGCCGCTGCCACTGCAGCCTGTGCGGCGGCCAGTTCCGCCCGGGCCTGCTGTGCCTGCATGACATGTTGGTCCAGCTTTTCGCGTGGTTCCGCTCCACTTGCAGCAAGCGGACGATAGCGGTTCACTTGCTCGTTCGCGAGGTCTAGTGCTGCGCGTGCGGCAGCTAGCTGCGCCCGCGCTTGTCGAATTGCGGCATCCTGCTCGGTTATCTGGGAACGGATCGTGTCGCCACCGGCCAGAGTGGCCGTTATCTGGGCGCGTGCCTGCGCTGCTTGTGCGCGATAATCACGCAGATCCAGCTGAACAAGCGGGGTGTTCTCGGTAACGCGATCGTTCTCCGAAACCAGCACTTTGTCGACATATCCGGCGACTTTGGAGGAAACGACGACGCTGTTGGCTGCAACATAAGCATTGTCGGTCGACTGCATGTACTGCCCGTAGGTTTGATACCGATAGTACCACCAGGCACCGGCAATGCCTGCGATGACCACTGCAGCAATGATGACTAGCCGCAATTTTTTGCCGATACGCGGTTTGCCTTCGTGTTCGGTTTCAGGCCTCGACGAAGCAGAACTGTCCATGACGTGTATTCTTTTCCGGCAGGGGGGCATTAGGAAGCTGGGCACCTAGTCATTCGGCAGTAGAATATAAAGTACTTTATCATATTTGGTTGATATTTTTTGCAGAAAGGGCGTAAGCAACGGCATGGATGGTAGAAAACGGAAGTTTCGCGAACCGCACGAACCCGGGGATGTTATTTCCAATGACGATTCCATCTTGTTCTTGATGGGCGAAGTCAGCCGCAGCGCGCGGCGTATCTATGACGAATGGATTTCCGATGTGGGTCTGAATCAGACCCAATGGCGAATAATCGGACTGCTATTGCGCGAACCGGATCTTACCCAGGCTGCGATTGCCAAGCGGCTCGAGCTAGAATCAGCCACTATCGGTCAGGCGGTGTATGCATTGAGTGAAAGGGGCGTTGTCGAACGGGAACGGGCTCCTTCTGATGGCCGGGCCTGGCGGATCAAATTCACCCAAAATGTCGACGCTATCCTCCCGGACCTGAGGCGATCAGCGGACCGGCTGCACGCGATATTGTGGCACGACTTCTCGCCGGAGGAGAAGGACGTGCTGAAACGGCTGCTCGACCGGGTTGCAGTTAATCTCGATAGACGATTGGGCGGACCGGATTAAAGACAATGAGCGATGTTGCTGACAAACCGATAGGGGAACTGTCCCGGCTGACGGAACTCGGCCGGATATTCGCCCGGCATGGGGCCAAAAGCCTTGCCGGCGCGATGGGGATAATACCGCATGCGCAAAAGGATCTCGACCACGAGCAATTGCGTCCCGCAGCTGTCGTAGCGCTGCTGCGCGACGTCGGTCCCGTAGGCGTGAAGCTGGGTCAACTTCTTGCAACGCGCGGCGATCTATTATCCGACGATTGGATCAACGCTTTCGCGACGCTGCAGGACCAGGTCGAGCCTGTCCCTTTTTCAGCAATCGAGCCTGTATTCATCGCAAGTTGGGGCGAGGAATGGGAGGCAGAATTTACGGCATTCGAACGCGAACCGATCGCATCCGCCTCGATCGCGCAGACATATGCGGCGGCCCTGCGCGACGGTACGGAAGTGATCGTGAAAGTTCGCCGTCCCGGTGCGGCGGCCCGGTTGGAAGCCGACATGCGATTGCTTGTGCGATTGGCAGGCGTCGCCGCGCGTCGTTCGCAGGATATAGCGCGCTATCGCCCGGTCGAATTCCTGCAGACATTCGGAAAGAATCTCTCGCGCGAGATGGATCTCGCGGCGGAGGCTCGTGCCTGCGAACGGATCGGTGGCTACCTGGAAACTCTGGGCGCGAAAACTCCGGCTATCCATTGGGATCTTACCGGCCTTAAAATCAATGTGCAGGAGCGTCTACCCGGAACGCCCGCTTCGCAGCTCGACCAAACAGGAGGCGATGCGCCCAATACCACCTTTGCAAAGCGATATGCCGACGCAGTGTTGAGGATGATGATCCTCAACGGCGAATTCCACGGCGATCCCCATCCCGGCAATGTGTTCCGGATGGAAGCGAACCAGGTCGGGTTCATCGATTTTGGCTCGGTCGGTTTTCTCAGCGGGACGCGGCGGCAGGAAATTATCCAGCTGATATTCGCCATTGCGGGCGAACAGGCGCGCGATGCAGCCGGGCTACTGCTGGAATGGGCCGGCAATCCGCCGGTAGACCGGGATCGGCTTGCGATCGATCTGGACGAGTTGATCGCCGAATTCCGCGGCACCGTGCTGTCGGGCGTGGAATTCTCGGTTATTTTTGACAGGGTGTTTGCTTTGCTGCGCGACTACCGGCTGGTCCTGCCGCCCGATCTCGCTATCCTGCTCCGCACGCTGCTGACCGCCGAAGGTTTCGTGCGTTCATTCGCTCCCGATTACAATATTGCCGAAGAGACCAAACCCATCGTCGCCGAACTTCTATCGGAACGGTTTTCATTGGGAGCGACGCGCAAGCAACTTGCCAGCCTGCCTGGCCAGCTGTTCGGCCTTTCGAAATTGCTGCCAGAACTCACGTCGAGCGTGACCAAGATTGTTCGGGCAGGTGCGATCCCTGTTACGATCGACGGGCCTGGCGTTGCCGAACAGAATCAATCGCCGACAGCTAACCAGGCGGTGAAAGGGCCGGTGGTCGCCGCATTGATCGTTTCCGCTGCACTGCTGGTGGACCAATCATGGATTTTGGCGAGTGTTGCGCTGGCCGCTGCGTTGCTCGCTCTGTTGTGGAAATGGAGATGATTCAATCGTTCGATGACAGGAAAGAAGACACGCATATAATAATACGTCTACCGGAGGAAGATAATGACCAAGGAACAACCCGTCGATCCCGTCCCTGCGGCAACCATGTTGCTGCTGCGCGACGAACCGGAATTTCAGGTATTAATGGTGAAGCGGCACCATCAGATCGATTTCGCGTCCGGCGCATTGGTCTTTCCCGGAGGTAAGCCCGCTAACGGCGACGATGCGCCGGAGTGGGCGGAGCATTGCACCGGTTGGGATGATCTCGATTCGACCCAGCGAACCCTGCGTATTGCGGCGATTCGTGAAGCCTATGAGGAGGCAGGTATCCTATTGGCCGATAATCTGGACGGCAGCGCTTTTGAAGATACCTGCGACCCTGAAACCCGTAAGGCTGTCGAACAGGGCGAACGCACGTTCCTTGATGTCGTTAGGGAGGCTGGTGTGCATCTGCGGTTGGGTGGTCTTACCGACTTCGCGCGCTGGGTTACCCCAACTTTCATGAATAAGCGTTTCGATACTTGGTTTTACGTCGCTCGCGCACCGGATCGGCAGATCGCGGCATGTGACGGATATGAAACCGTGGATGCTGAATGGCTGTCACCTCGCGGTGCGCTTGCCATGGGCGAAGCGGGAGAACGGACGATCATCTTTCCCACCCGACTGAACTTGGAACTGCTGGCTCAGGCAGAAAGTGCGCAGGATTGTGTTGCCCGTGCGAGTGACCGCACGATCGAACCGGTGCTGCCGACCATCGTTCAGCGTGATGGCAGAAACATCCTCACCATTCCGGAGGAGGCGGGATACGGCCCCGCTTCGGAGGTCGTAGGGTGAACCGCCGTTTCCCCCAGAATGGATGATTGGGTTCGCTGGCGCCCTTAACTGATGCCTTTAATTGCCATCAGTAACCCGCCAGCGACGCAAACCGGTTGTTCAACTGACTGCTGGAGCCAAAACTTGCCTCCAGAACGCGTGCGCGCTTCAGATGGAACCCGACATCGTATTCATCCGTCATGCCGATCCCGCCATGCATCTGAATGCCTTCGTTCGAAACGGTGTGCAGCACCCGGTTTGCTTCCGCCTTGGCAATAATCGCCGCGCGATCGATGCCGAAACCGGAATCGATCGCCTGCAATCCACCTTCGACCGCAGAGCGCATCTGCGCCAGATCGGCAAACAGATCCGCCATGCGATGCTGCAGTGCTTGAAAAGTCGCCAGCACCTGATTGAACTGGACGCGCTGCTTCAGATAATCGAGCGTCGTGTCGAACACGGCCTGCGCCATGCCGAGCATTTCCGCAGCGGTGAGAACCCGAGCACGGTCCAGTACATCGCCGAGCAGAGTGTCGCCGCCACCTTCCAATTTGTGTGCTGCCGCTCCATCGAAAGTTACATCGGCATGGCTGCGTTGATCGGTGAGCTTGCGGGTCGCAAGGGAGACGCCATCGCCCTTTTCCACCAAATACAGCCCGTCCTTTGCTGCTACGACGAACAGATCGGCACCATGCGCTTCAGGAACGAAAGCTTTCGTTCCTGACAACTTGCCGCCCCACACTGTGGTTTCGATCTTTTCGGGGTCGTGGCGCGGCCCCTCATCGATCGCCAGCGTCGCAATCGCCTCCCCGCTTGCGAGTTTTGGCAGCCACTGTGATTTTTGTTCGTCACTTCCGCCAAGCACAATCGCACTTGCAGCGACGGTGTTCATAACCAGCGGACTTGCTGTCAGCGTCTTGCCGAGCTCTTCGACCACTAGGCCTGCCGACATGAAACCAAAGTCGCTCCCGCCATATTCTTCGGGAATGATAACGCCAGCCCAGCCCATTTCAGCCATTTTTGCATAGGCATCGCGATTAAACGCTTCGGGCTCACCGCTAGCGCGCACCTTGCGAAATTCGGTCACCGGACTTTTATTGGTCGCCCAGTCGCGCGCCATATCGCGCAGCATTTCCTGTTCTTCGTTCAGAACCGCCATGATCCTTTGCTCCCCTTACTGATGATCGAGCATACCAAGCACACGCTTGGCAATAATGTTGTTCTGCACCTCGGTGGAGCCACCATAGATTGTTGCCGCTTTACCAAAGAGCCATGCGCGAACATCTTCCATTTCGCTGTCCTCGAAGGAATCGCCCTCCCAGCCTAGCCCCTGCAGTCCGCGGATATCGATCAGCATCTCGCTTCGCTCCTGCGCAAGCTTCGTGCCCGCCTTTTTCAGAACCGAGCTGATTTCGGAAACGCCGCCTTGCGCTTTGCTTTCTTCCATCGCGCGCCGCGCAGTAAGCAGGAAGCTGTTCCAGCGAATTTCGAAGTTAGCGATTTTTTGGCGCAGCGCAGCATCAGCAAGCTGCCCGTTCTCTTCCGTTTCGCAATGCTGCTTCGCAATATCGCCAAGGCTACGGCCCATCATTTCAGCAAGCCGTCCGCCGCCTGAAATATTCGTCCGCTCATGCTGCAGCAGGCGTTTACCGATGGTCCAACCTTCGCCTTCTTTGCCCACAAGGTTGCCCTTGGGGACCTTCACGTCGGTCAGGAACGTCTCGCAGAACGGGCTGGTGCCGCTGATCATAGTGATCGGACGAACTTCAACTCCCGGAGCATCCATATCGAATAACAGGAAGCTGATACCCTTATGCTTGTCACTTCGGCTTGTGCGCACCAAGGCGAAGCATTTGTCTGCCCATTGCCCGCCGCTCGTCCAAGTTTTCTGGCCGTTGACGAGGTAATGGTCGCCCTTATCCTCCGCAAAAGTCTGAATATTGGCAAGGTCGGACCCGGCATTCGGTTCGCTATAGCCCTGACACCAGCGGATATCGCCACGACAGATTGAAGGGATATGCTCTTTCTTCTGCTCATCACTACCATACTCGAGCAGCGTTGGGCCGAACATCATGATGCCCATTCCGCCTATGGGGTTCCACGCACCGACCTTCGCCATCTCCTGATCCAGAATTTTCGCCTGCGACCGGGAAAGCCCGCCACCGCCATATTCCTTGGGCCAGGTCGGGGTGCCCCAGCCGCGATCACCGACTGCCTCGCGCCATTTGGTGTGGGCAGGACTTTCATTCGTCGGACCGTCGAGGCCCGCGAGAAGATTGCCCTTGCCCTTGAGTTCTTCAGGAAAATGCTCTGCGAGAAATTCGCGAACTTCGTTCCGAAACGCATCATCATGCGTTTGCGTATCATCTTTCAGCTGTGTCGCCATCATGGCCTCCATTTGCGGATCTGGGATGCTTCGCTGTTGATAGAGCGGCGAGCCGCAGTTCCCTCTATTTCAAATCAATATTGCTCTTCCGGCACGTGGAGCACGAGCCCGTCCAGCATTGGCTTGATCGGGATCTGACAGGCGAGCCTGCTATATTCCGTAGTGCCCTCGGCGAATTGCAGCAGATCGGCTTCCATACCGTCTTTCATCAGGCGGCCGACCTTGTCGATCCATTCGGGATCGACATGAACGTGACAGGTCGCGCATGCACATACCCCGCCGCAATCGCCATCAATGCCCGGCACATCGTTGAACAGGGCCGCCTCACGCGCGGTTTCGCCTTCTTCGACTTCGACCGCCCGGCGTTCGCCATCGCTCGCAACGAACGTTACCTTAACCATTTTGAACTCCGAAAATATATTTGTGTTTACGATCAGCGCGCGTGCAAGCGCACTGGCAACTTGGTGATCCCGCGCACGAGATTGGAGAACAACCGTTCCGGCTCTCCGGTCACTTCGACCTTGGAAAACCGCTTGTGGATCTCCTCCCAGATAATGCGCAACTGCAGTTCGGCCAGACGATTGCCCATGCAACGGTGAATGCCGTAGCCGAATGAGAGGTGGTGACGGGGATTCTTGCGGTCGATGATGAACTGGTCCGCCCGATCAATTACGCTGCCGTCGCGGTTACCCGAAAGATACCACATCACGACCTTGTCGCCTTTTTTGATCTGCTTGCCGCCGATCTCATAGTCTTCAAGCGCGGTTCGACGCATATGAGTCAGCGGTGTCTGCCACCGGATGATCTCCGGCACCATGCTGCCAATAAGCTCCGGGTTCTCGTTAAGCTTGCGATATTCGTCAGGATTCTGGTTCAGAGCCAATACGCCGCCGCTGATCGAATTGCGGGTAGTGTCGTTACCGCCGACAATCAAAAGAAGCAGGTTTCCTAGGAATTCCAGAAAAGGCATGTCCCTCGTGGCCGGTGAATGCGCCATCATGGAGATCAGGTCGTTCTTTGGTTCTTCATTGATGCGTTGTTCCCACAATCCTTTGAAATACATGGCGCACTCGATGAGTTCTTCGCGCCTTGCCTCGTAAGATTCGACGATACCTGTTTCGGGTGCCGCTGTCGTAATATCCGACCAGCGGGTCAGCTTGCGCCGCTCTTCCCAAGGGAAATCGAACAATGTCGCAAGAGTCATGGTTGTCAACTCGACAGAAACCTTGTCGACCCAATCGATCTCTTCACCAATGGGCAACTGATCGAGTATTTCGCCCGCCCGCTCTCGTATCACCGGCTCCAGAAGCTGAAGGTTCGAAGGAGCGACCGAAGGAGTCACAGCCTTGCGCTGCTGATCGTGCTTTGGCTGGTCCATCGCAATGAACATTTCCAGTTCCAGCCCGCCTTCGACCGAATGCATGTCCTGTATTGCGATACCGCCCAGCTTCGCTTCGGACGAAAATACCTTGTGATTGGTATCGACCGCCATAATGTCGTCGAACTTGGTAATCGACCAATAGGGGCCGACATAGCTTTCACGGCAATAGTGCACCGGATCTTCAGCGCGAAGCCGATCGAAGAACAGTCCTACAGTATCGCTCTGGAACAGGCTGGGCCGTGCAACATCGATCTCGTCGAGGGGAATCGATGCGATCTTTTCCGCCGTATCCATTTCCATGACCTGGGTATTCATTTCCAGCATTCCTCTTTTTCGGCAGCAATTTGACTATTTTTGCGCAGCCTAAAGATGTGGGCGCTTGCCGTCAAGAAACCTTATAACCTTTATTCGCCAGGCCCGCTTCTGACGCGGAAAGTCCATTGACGGACGCGGCGGAAGCGATTTAAGTATTATAAGATTTCGGCGGACTGACCGTTCGAAGGGCCAGCTTATCAGGGCCAACTTATCAGGTGGGTGAACCGCAACGATGCAACCTCAGGCGGCAACAGTCAGGAAGGCCAAGCGCGCGTTGTCGCTAGCGCAGAATATCGTGCGTGATATCGAGGCCGGGGCGCATTCCCCAGGAGACAGGCTGCCGCAGGAAGACGAGATGCTGGCCCGTTACGAGGTCGCCCGCGCGACCTTGCGCGAAGCCTTGCGCTTTCTGGAGCTGCAGGGTGTCATCCACCTGCAGCTGGGCCGTGGCGGCGGCCCTGTAGTGGCGCGCCCGCAGACCGGCGATTTCGTGAACAGCCTGTCACTGATCCTGCATTTCATGGATGCCGATCTGCGCGGCTTGCTGGAACTTCGGGAAGCGATTGCTCCCGATGTGGCTGGCTACGCCGCAGAGCGTGCGACGACCGGTGATCTGAGCGCGCTGGCCGATTGCCTGAAGGAGCTGGAGCGCGGCGTAGCTGGCGATGATTTTGAAGAGCTGAACCGCCGATTTCACGATTTGCTGGGCTGGGCCAGCGGCAATCCGCTGTTCGGGCTGCTCACCTCAGCAATGCATTTGCTGACCCGTCAGTTCTCGAACTCACTGGGATATTCTGCGCAGGAGCGGGCGGTCCAGCTGCGCTTTCTGCGCCGCGTTCTCGAGGCGGTCCGCACCGGCGATGCTGCTGCTGCGAAGCAGGCGATGGGTCGCCTCGTTTCTGGATCGACGTCCTATCTTGCCGATCGCAGTCCCGAACTGCTGGCTCAGCGGGTCAAGTGGGGGCAAATCCAGTAATTTCATACAACCACCAGTAATTCATACAGCTAAACGTGCCAGCGAGTGCGTATGCGGAGAGGAAAAATATAATGGCGCTGAAAAGTCGAATTTGCGAAACACTGGGTATCGAATACCCGATCCTGCTGGCCGGCATGGGCGGGGCCAGCGTTCCGGCCCTGGCTGCCGCGGTATCGAATGCAGGCGGGCTTGGCGTGCTGGGTGCAGCCGCGTGTTCGCCAGAGCAACTGCGTGACTGGATTCGCCAGACCCGCGAGCTGACCGACAAGCCGTTTGGCGTAGATACGCTGCTGCCGGCCTCGGTCCGGCGGGGTTCTGCCCCGCAAAGCGGCAGCGCACCGGAAAACCCGATGGAAATGCTGGGTGAATATCAGCAATTCGCGAACGATTTCATGGAACGCGAGCATTTGCCGCAGGTCGAAGCCGCCGAAGCCATGCGCGCGGCCGGTGCTCCCGATATGGGTAAGGGCGCGCCGCAACTGTTTTCGAAGGAATTTTTCGAAGCGCAGATGGAGGTCGTGATCGAGGAGAAAGTCCCCGTTTACGCCGCCGGGCTCGGCAATCCCAAGCCGTGGATGGATCGCCTGCACGCCAATGGCACCAGGGTCATGGCCGTGATCGGCAAGGTTAAACATGCCCAGCAGGTGGTGGATTCCGGCATCGACATGATTGTTGCGCAGGGCCACGATGGCGGTGGTCATAATTCGCCCATCGGTACGATTTCGCTGATCCCGCAAGTGGTCGACGCGGTCGGGGACCGGGTCCCGGTGATCGGGGCTGGCGGTATCTCGGACGGGCGCGGCGTTGCTGCTGCCCTGATGCTGGGTGCGGAAGGCGCGTGGATCGGCACTGCATTCCTCGCGACCGAGGAAGCGGGCATCGAACGGTTCCAGAAAGAAGCGATTACCGAAAGCGGCGATGCCGATACTGTCGTCAGCCGCTCGCTGACCGGCAAGCCCGCCCGTATGATCCGCAACAAATGGGCGGATGCCTGGGTGGAAGCCAAGCGGGAGCCGCTCCCCATGCCCTATCAGTCGATGATTTCCGGCCCGGTGATGGCATCGGGCATCAAAGCCGAGCGCAAGGACGTCCTGCCCGGTTTTGCGGGGCAGGGTATCGGCCTGATCGATTCGATCAAGCCGGCGGCCGACGTCATGCGCGATCTCGTCAAAGGGGCGGAAGAGGCGCTGTCGGCTGCAAAATCTTATTCCTGAAGGTTTGCAAAGGAGGCGGAGCGCCATGAGCGATATCGACAGACTGCATAAAGGGTACGAACTGCGCCGTACCATCCGGCCGGGCGAAGCACTGGCAGCGATGCGGCATCTGATCGCGGACAAGGAAGATACCAAGCAGGTGTTCCGTATCGTCCGTGCACTGTCGGGCAATTCCTATTACCGCAACTTCCGCCGGTTTGCGGCGTCCACAGGCGGGAAACGGATACTGGCGGATCGCGCCGATTTGCTTGCCGTTCTGTGCGACCGCACACGATTAGAGCGGTGCGCGCCAGGGACGCTCGGCCGGGCCTATCTCGATTTTGTCTATGGAGAGGGCCTGACTGCGGAAGGACTGGTGGAAGCAAGCGAAGAGGGTGAAGCCTTCGATTTCAGCGACCCTGATATCGCTCTTTACCGCAAGCGGATGCGCGATTCGCATGATCTGTTCCATGTCATCACAGGCTACGGGCGCGATGCGCTGGGTGAACTGTCTGTTCTCTCCTTCGGTAATGCGCAGTTCTATAACCACGGGATAGCTTTCATTGTCGGGGTCGGGATACCGAAGCTGCGCGTCGAACACCGGAATCTTCCGGTAGCGCGCGCTGCGTTCGAAGCATGGCAGCGCGGGCGAAAAGCCAGCGATGTAACCACTTTTTACTGGGAGGAGCACTTGGATACTCCGCTTGACGAGGTGCGCCGTCATCTGAACCTGACGCCGCCGTCACGCTATTTGCAGGCGCAAGATCTTTCACGCCGGCTGGAGCGCGAATTTCAAGCCGGACGGCTGGAGGGGCACAAGGCGTGAGTGGAACGGGAATGAGTGGATCGTCCACGATGAGTTTTAGCGACAAAGCCGCCATAACCGGTGTAGGCGAGACGGATTTCGTTAAGGGTGCCGAAGAGACGGCCGTTTCCATGATGCTGGAAGCTTCGCGCCGGGCAATCGCGGATGCCGGGCTGAAACCGTCCGACATCGATGGAATGGTCCCGCCTCCGATCTATACAACTTCGGAGGAAATGGCCGCCAATCTGGGCATCGATGTTCTGCGTTATGCGTCCACGGTGCATATGGGCGGGGCCAGCCCGACCACGGCGTTGCAGAATGCTGCTATGGCGATCGCCAATGGCCTGTGCGATCATGTGCTGGTGACCCTGGGGTGGAACGGTTATTCCGCCCTCCGGCCCAAAGCGGGGGCTCCGCCAACCCGGCCGATGAACATGAACACGCTGACCAACACCATTCAGGGTTATTATATTCCCTATGGCGTGTTCCTGCCGGTCCAGATGTACGCCTGGCTGGCAACGCGGCATTCCCAGCTTCACGGGGTTGGCGAAGATGCGATGGAGGCCGTCGCGCTGGCCTGCCGCCGCCATGCGCAGTTGAACCCGAAAGCGTTCACCTATGGCCGCGAACTCGATGCGGACACCTATCGTTCGGCGCGGTGGATTTCCGAACCGTTCCGGCTTTACGATTGCTGCCTGGAGACTGACGGAGCCTGCGCCGTGGTCGTCTCGCGGACCGACAGGGCCAAAGACATGCCGCATGTCCCCGTCACCATTGCCGGTGCCGCCGAAGGGCATCCCTATCCGGCGGATGATATCCCTTCGCGCCCCGATCCGTTCAAGATCGGCCTCAGCTATGCTGCGCCCCGCGCCTTCGAAATGGCTGGCGTCGGGCGCGAAGATATGGACTTCCTGCAGATCTACGACTGCTTCACCTATGTCGTACTGCTGCAGCTGGAGGCGCTGGGGTATTGCGAACCTGGCGGACAGGCTGAATTCGTTGCGAACGGACAGATCGAGCTCGGTGGCCGCTATCCCGTCAACACGCATGGAGGGCTTCTCAGCGAGGCGCATGTCTGGGGCCTCAACCACACGGTCGAGGCGGTGCGCCAGCTGCGCCATGATTGCGGCGAACGCCAGGTAGAAGGCGCGCAGACCGGGCTGGTCACCGGCTGGGGCGACCTTGGCGATGGCAGCATCGCTATCTTGAGGAGGTATACATGACCGACGAAAGCGACCTACCGCCAAAGATGCGCCCTTCGGTGCAGAAGATACCGCCAAAACCGCAGCCGCGCCCGCAGGATCCCGTTGAACAGGAATTCTGGAAGCGGTGTCAGGACGGCAATCTCTATTTCCAGCGTTGCGGCGAATGCGGCACTTTCCGCCATCTGCCGCGCTATATGTGCGCGAAATGCGGTTCGCCCGAATTTTCGTGGGAGCAGAGCAGCGGCAAGGGCACGCTGTTCTCATGGACTGTAACGCACCAGGCGCTGCACCCCGCCTTCGCTGCCGACATACCGTTCATCGCTGCGGTGGTGGAACTGGAGGAAGGCGTGCGCATGGCGACCCGGTTGATCGATTGCGACCGCGATGCGCTAGCGCTCGACATGCCGGTCACGCTTGATTTCGAAACGATCGGCGAGGATTTTCGCCTGCCGGTCTTTCGCCCCGATACAAACCCGCCCGGCAAAGGATAGGCCTGCAATGGATCTTGAATACGGACCAGAATACGACGCATTCCGCGAGGAATTGCGAAGCTTTCTCGAAAAGCACGGTGATCGTGCGCCGGACGGACAGGGCCGCGCCGCGCGCCCTTCTTCCGAAGCGGTCGAATGGCAAAAACTGCTTATCGAACATGGCTATACTGCCCGTACCATTCCCAAGGAGTACGGCGGCTACGGGGCGCAGCCGGATATATTGCAATCGCGGATCATCGCGGAGGAGTTTTCGCGCGCGGGCCTTCCCGGCGGACTGTCCAATCAGGGCATATCGATGCTGGTCCCGACACTCCTCGAATTGGGGTCGGAGGAACAGAAGCGCCGCTGGATAGAACCGACACTGAAAGGCGAAACTGTCTGGTGCCAAGGCTATTCCGAACCGGGCGCGGGATCGGACCTCGCTGCGCTGAAAACCAGCGCCCATGTCGAGAATGGCGATTTCGTTATCAACGGGCAGAAAATATGGACCAGCACGGCGAAACAGTCGGACATGATTTTCTGTCTGGTGCGGACTGAACCCGACGCGCCTAAGCATGGGGGGATTTCCTACCTCATATTCTCGATGGACACGCCCGGTATTGAAGTGCGTCCGCTAAAAACGATGACCGGTCATGCGGAATTTAACGAGACGTTCTTTACTGATGTTCGGGTGCCGATGGATCAGATCGTCGGCCAGCGCGGACAGGGTTGGTATGTCGCCAATGCGACACTGGGCCACGAACGCGGTATGCTGGGCGATCCCGATGCGCTGGAGAACCGTTTTCAGGCGTTGGTCAAGCTGATGCAGGAAGAACGCGTCGGGCAGGGCCGGGCGATCGACAATCCAGTGCTGCGCGACCGGCTGGCGGCGTTGCAGGCCGAAGTGGCGGCGATGAAATACAACGGAATGCGCATTCTGTCGGACAATCTGAAGGGCGATCCGGGCGGCATGGCCAAGCTGATCGTGAAACTGCAAAGCTGTGAACTTGCGCATCAGATATCCGCGCTTGCCATCGATGCCTCTGGCGAAATGGGCATTCTGTATCACGGCAGCGACCGGGAGCGGGAAGGCGGCGCGTGGCAGTGGAACTACATGTTCCAGCTGGGTCTGATTATCGGTGGAGGCACTGCGCAGATCCAGAAGAACATCATTGCCGAACGCGGGCTCGACATGCCGCGTGAACCACGGCTTGCCAAACCCGCACCGGCCGAACAGGCCGCCGCTGTCACGGCACGCCAGAAACAGGGAGCCGCCTGATGGATTTTGGACTTTCACAAGACCAGCAGATGCTGCGCGACGCTGTATCGCGGTGTCTGGCCGATAATTGCCCGCTCGACCATGTCCGCGAATGCGCGGAAGGGGAGGCTTCGTTCAGCGACAAGGTGCAATCTGCGCTGAACGAGCTTGGCATTGCGGGAATGATGGTTCCCGAAAAGCATGGCGGCCTTGGCATGACCTTGCTCGATGCTGCAGTGGTGGCGGAACAGCTTGGCTATGCTGTGGCTCCGGTACCATTCCTTTCCAGCCATGTGCTCGCGCCGATTGCGCTGGCGCAGGCCGGGAGCGAGCAGCAGCAGTCCGAATGGCTGCCGAAAATCGCGAATGGCGAAGCGCGGATTGGCGTGGCCATTGCCGAAACCATCGAAGCGCGCGACGGCGCGGGCATCTCTGCCGAGAATGGTAAGCTTACCGGCACCGCGCTGTTCGCGCTCGATTTCACCGGTGCCGATGCGTATCTGGTGGCCGATACTGCGGGCCGCCTGCATCTTGTACCTGCAGACGCAGCGGGACTTGAGCGACGGCCCTTGACGACGATCGACCGCACACGCAGTGTCGGCGAATTGCGGTTCGAACAGGTTGCCGTGCAGCCGCTGGCCGATGATGGCGGAGCAGGCGCGGCACGGCTGCGCGATGCGGGCCGGGTGATACTGGCAGCAGACAGTCTGGGCGCAGGTCAGGCAATGATCGAAAAGGCGGTGGATTACGCCGGACAGCGCGAGCAGTTCGGGCGGATTATCGGCAGTTTCCAGGCGGTGAAGCATATGTGTGCGGAGATGGCCGCACGGCATGAACCCTGCCGTTCGCTTGTCTGGTATGCCGCCCATGCCTTCGATGCCGCACCGGAAGAAGCGGCGCTTGCCGCGTGCCATGCAAAATCGCATACCGGCGAAGTGTACCGCTTCGTCGCCCGCACTTCCACAGAGGTGCATGGCGGGATGGGATTTACCGACCTGCTCGGACTGCATTACTGGTTCAAGAGGATTGGTTTCGACAGGCAGGTTCTGGGTGGCCCGGAAGCGGTACGGGCCGAAGCAGCCGCACTGCAAGGATGGGACCGGGCGGCGTGACCCGATAATACGATGGTGACGTGCGCGACAACAGCGCCGCTCCCGACAGAAGGAGATGGATATATGATAGAATGGAATCTCGGCGACATTCTCGATGCTATCGAGCCCGCCATGCCGAAAGATGCGCCCGCCCTGATCCACGGGGACAAGGTCATAACCTGGCCTGAAATGTCTGCGCGCTCTAACAATGTCGCGCGTGCCCTGCGCAAACGTGGGGCGGGCAACGGAGCTAAGGTTGCATTCTATATGCGTAACCGCCCCGAATATGGGGAATTGATGGCGGCCTGTTTCAAGGGTCGTCTGACGCATGTGAACATCAATTACCGCTATATACCCGAAGAAGTGTTCTACATCTTCGATGATTCCGATAGCGAAGTTATCGTTTACAGTTCCGAATTCCGCGACTGCATAGTCGAATTGAAAGACCGGCTGGAAAAGGTTCACACTTTCGTCGAGATCGGCGATCCTGATGATATCGCGCCGTTTGCCATTCCCTATGAAACTTTGGCAGGCGAAGGCGACGGATCGCCTCTCGGTATCGAACGGTCGCCCGAGGATCTTCTGTTTATCTACACCGGCGGCACCACGGGTATGCCCAAAGGGGTAATGTGGCAGCATGACGATATGCGCAAGGCACAGCTCGATGCGCAAAAACTGCTTGGTCCCGTACCTCAAAGTCTCGAAGAAAATGTTGCACTGATTGAAAGCGAAGGCCCCGGAAGGCGTACTCTGTCATCCTGCCCATTGATGCACGGCACCGGTTTCATCACCGCAATCGGTGCGCTGATGTCGGGCGGGGCGGTCGTCACACTCCCATCGCTGTCATTTGAAGCGGAAGAATTATGGGATATTGTCGAGCAACATAAGGTCGAAAGCATTGCTATCGTTGGCGACGCTTTTGCCAAGCCCATGCTGCGCGCACTCGATGAAAACCCCGATCGCTGGGACACTAGCAGTCTCATCACCATCCTTTCATCCGGGGTGATGTGGAGCAAGGAAGTAAAGGCGGGGCTGTGCAAGCACATTCCGCAGGTCGCTCTGATGGACAGTTTCGGTGCGTCGGAAGGGCTGGGTTACGGCCTGTCCGTCACCACGGCAGAGGGAGGAACGAACACGGCAAAGTTCGGTATCGGTGAATTCTGCGATGTCTTCGACGAAGAGGACAAGATTGTGCAGCCGGGCAGCGGCGTTCCTGGCTTCATCGCACGCAAAGGTGCGATCCCGCTGGGCTATTACAAGGATCCGGAAAAATCGGCCAAGACGTTCAAGACGATCGACGGGGTCCGTTATTCGATACCCGGTGACTGGTGCCAGGTAGAAACCGATGGCAGCCTGACCCTGCTTGGCCGCGGCAGCGTCTGCATCAATACCGCCGGTGAAAAGGTGTACCCTGAAGAGGTCGAGGAGGTATTGAAAACGCACCCGGCAATCGCCGATGCGCTGGTGGTTGGCGTGCCGCATGAAAAATGGGGTCAGGCGGTTACGGCCGTTGTTCATCTCGACGAATCGAGCGAGTTCGACGAGAAAGCGGTTATTGGCCATGTCCGCGAACAACTGGCGGGATACAAGACGCCCAAGGCCATCCATCCCACTGCAACGCCGCTGCGCGCCTCTAACGGAAAGGCAGATTACGCGGCAGCGAAGAAGATTGCGGAAGGCAGCCGGGCAGTAGCGTGAGCGGTCGGGTGACACCGGATTACGACGCAGTTATCGTCGGCGCCGGTTTCAGCGGTATCTACCTGCTTCACAAACTGCGGGGGGCGGGCTTCAATGTCCTGCTGATCGATGCCGCTGCCCAGCCAGGCGGCATCTGGTACTGGAACCGTTATCCGGGCGCGCGGGTGGATTCGCAGGTGCCACTGTATGAATTTTCGCTGCCGCAGGTATGGCGGACCTGGAACTGGAGTGAGCGGTTCCCCGGCTGGGAAGAGCTTCGGGCTTATTTCCGCCATGTCTGCGATACGTTAAACCTGTGGCCGGATATGCGTATGGGGACACGGGTCGATGAAGCGCGCTTCGACGAAGCGGGATCGCAGTGGAGCTTGCATCTGGACGCAGGCGAAACCGTAACGGCCCGGTTTCTGCTGCCGGCTTTGGGCTTTGCGTCGAAACCATATGTCCCCAACTTACCCGGCCTCGACACTTTCGCAGGCGAATGGTGCCACACAGCGCGTTGGCCGCAGGACGGGATCGATCTTGCCGGTCGCAAGATTGGCCTGATCGGCACCGGAGCCAGCGGTGTTCAAGTGGCGCAGGAAGCGGCGAAATGCGCAGATCGTCTGACGCTGTTTCAAAGGACACCTATTCTGGCCCTTCCAATGCGGCAGGAACCGCTGGCCGAAGCGGAGCAGGCGCAAGAAAAACAGGGTTACCCCGATATTTTCCGGCAGCGCCGACAGACCAGCGGCGGGTTTGAATGCCAGTCGCTGGAGGTTTCGGCGCTCGATGTAAGCGACAAGGAGCGCGACGCACATTTCGAGGATCTATGGCAGCGGGGCGGGCTGAAATTCTGGTACCACAATTTTGCGGACATGCTCACCAACCGTGAAGCGAACAGGCATGCCTACGATTTCTGGCGCGACAAGGTTCGCGCACGGATCGATGACCCTGCGCTGGCCCAAAAGCTGGCCCCTGCTAACCCCCCGCACCCCTTCGGCACCAAACGCCCGTCGCTCGAACAAAATTATTACGAGATCTTTGCTCAGGACAATGTCGCTCTCGTCGATCTGAAAGAAACGCCGATTACCAATATCACTCCCGAAGGGATCGAAACGGGAGGCGCTGCATACGATTGCGATCTCATCGTTTTTGCCACCGGCTTCGATGCAGGTCGTGGCGGTTTGATCGATATGAACATCACGGGCCGCGATGGACTGGGCCTGTCTCAGGCTTGGGAAGATGGCCTGCGCGCCTATCTTGGCATGACGGTATCGGGCTTTCCCAACATGCTGTTTGCCTACGGTCCCCTCAGCCCTTCGGGTTTTTCGAACGGACCGACCACTGCCGAGATACAGGGTGACTGGATTTGCGATTATCTGGTCTGGTTGAGGGAGGAATGCATTTCGGCGTTCGATGCGCAGGCGGAAGCCGAGAAGGGCTGGACCGAAATGGTAGCTCAAGCAGGCGCCATGACGCTCTTCCCCGAAGCAGATTCTTGGTACATGGGTGCCAATATTCCGGGCAAAAAACGTCAATTGATCAACTTTCCCAGCGTAGCCGGTTATGCCGCGCTTTGCGATGACGTGGCCGGCGACGCCTATCGCGGCTTCACAACCGAAACACACCTGTAAATGAAAGCGCCTCCAAATGAACGAAATGGCTCCTGTCGAAACCCTGCCCAGCGACATCGACCCTCTGTGGGCGGGTGACGGAAAGCATTTACCGGAGTGGTTCGTTTCCGCGCTGAATGTCCCGCGAGAAGAAGGCTTCGTGGATATTGACGGGGCCAAGACGCATTATTTCCGCTGGGGCCAGCCTGACAAACCTACCTTGCTGATGACGCATGGCTTCCTCGCCCATGCACGCTGTTTCGCGTTTGTCGCACCGTTCTTTGCCGACGATTACGATGTCGTGGCGTTCGATCTGGCGGGCATGGGCGACAGTGAAATGCGCGGGGCGGCAGACCCCTCGGCACGTGGACAAGAATTCACGCAGATCGGCGATGCGCTGGGCCTGTTCAAGGGTAATGAAAAGCCAACGATCATCGCCCACAGTTTCGGTTCCAGTGCAGCATTGACAGCAGTCACGCAGTCGCCCGACCGATTTGCCGGAGTGATCGTTTGCGACCTGATGATCATGCGGCCTGAATATATGGCGAAGTACTGGGATGCGCGGCGATCGAGCCCCGGGTCCGGCAATCCGGACAAGCCGAACAGGCTATACTCCAGCTATGAAGAGGCCAGAGCGCGATACGTCCTCTCTCCGCCGCAGCCGGTAGAGGAACCTTTCTTACAGGATTACATGGCATACCATTCCCTGACACAGGTTGACGATCAGTGGAGCTGGAAATTCTCGCCGGAGGTATTCCGCAGAAGCAACAAACCGAAGGAATGGCTGGAGATGGGGGAGCATCTGGTGAATGCGCCCGGGCGCAAGGCTATCGTCCACGGCTCCGAGAGCCAGCTGTTCACAGACGATTCTGCGAAATATATCCGCGAATTGGGCGGCACCGACATACCGATAATAGGTGTCCCCAAGGCGCGCCATCACCTGATGCTCGATCAACCGCTGGCCTTTGTGACTGCATTGCGCAGCGTTCTTTCGCTATGGGAAACGACCTCGAAATAAGAGGAACGCGGCGCCAGAATTCAAGCCAGGCAGAGCGAGCGTTTCGGCCGCTAACCGGTAACTCGGCGAGCAGGCGCAGGTTAGCTGTACGGTCGCTTCGCAGATGCGGTAAGACAGGATAAATTGTCAATACTTGGCCGTATGGTAATACTTGCGAAGAGCTGCAATATCGCAAGAAAACAACATTGTTCGTGATTAAATCCAACCCCTCAACATTGTTCTTTACGCAAAGGTAAATTGCGAATACCGTTTACGGCAAGGTAAGCCTCTCAAACTTGCTTTCTGGATGTGGAACGGCCGGTTCGACCTCATCCGAAACCTGAAACAAGAGAGGCAGCCTGGGAGCGATTATAAGTACAAAAGTACTAGGGGGAGGATCGACATGAAAAGTAAAACCATTTGGTTGGCTGGTGCCGCGCTGTTGGCAATGCCGCAGGTTTCGAATGCACAGGAACTTGGCGCGGATGAGCAGGAGGCCAGCCGCGACAGTGTAACTAACAACGTAATCGTCGTCACCGCCCAGCGCCGGGCCCAGAGTTTGCAGGAAGTTCCGATTGCGGTGAGTGCTTTCGATGCCGAAGCACTCGAAAGCCAGCAGATCGAGAACGCTGCCGATCTTCAACTGACATTGCCGAATGTGTCCTTCGCCAAGGGGAACTTTACATCGTCGACATTCACGATCCGTGGCATCGGCGATCTTTGCGTAGGATCGACCTGCGATTCCGCGACGGCTATTCACGTCAATGGTTCGCCATTGTTCGGGACCAGACTGTTCGAAACCGAATTTTTCGATCTTGAACGGGTCGAGGTTCTCCGTGGGCCCCAGGGCACTTTGTTCGGAAGAAACGCGACGTCCGGCGTTGTAAATATCGTGACCGCGAAGCCGGAAATGTCCGGTTTCGATGCCGCGGCTGAGTTCGAGTACGGAAATTATAATAGCATTAAAGCACGCGGGATGGTCAACGTCCCTATCGGCGACACGATTGCCGCCCGGGTGGCCGGAATTTATATCAACCGCGATGGCTACACGACCAACCTTTTCGACGGCAATGACGTCGATGATCGCGACCTGTACGCGGTACGAGGTTCTCTGCGGTTTGAACCCGGTCCCGATACCACCATCGATCTCATGGGGTATTATTTCCGCGAAGAGGACACCCGGCTGCGCAATCAGAAACAGGCCTGCCAGCGTGATCCTATCGGGGTTCTTGGTTGCCTGAACAGCCGGCGGGATTTCGATATTACCAACGCCAATTCCACTCTTGGCGCCGTGCTTTCGTCATCTGAATTTCTGGCAATACAAGGTATTCCGGCAGTGCTGGGTCTAAGTAGCCTGTACGGACCGGACCCTTTTTCGGGCTTTGAAAAGTCGAGTGACACAAGAACTATCAATACGGCTTACACCCCGTTCTATTTTGCGGACGAGATGCAGTTTCAGGCACGTCTTGAACAGAATATCGGCGCGCTGACGGTGACGGCGACCGGACTGTATCAGGAAACCGAAGTCGATTCGCGGCAGGACTATTTCCTCGGGATACAAGACCGTTCCGGTTTTGCTCCGGCGCTCAACACTCTTGCATTTTTTGGTGCGAATGGATTGCCGACCGGTCTCGCGCCGCCGGCTCCAGCGTTCATACCGGGCTCTTCAGCCTATTTCTCGCCGATTGTAGATGCTCTCATCCCGAACGGACCTGACGGCGTACTATGCA
This sequence comes from uncultured Sphingomonadaceae bacterium, assembly GCA_913060895.1. Taxonomy (GTDB): domain Bacteria; phylum Pseudomonadota; class Alphaproteobacteria; order Sphingomonadales; family Sphingomonadaceae; genus CAJXSN01. The sequence goes on along the minus strand of CAJXSN010000015.1, from coordinate 31,274 downwards.
CATCTGACAATGACGACGGCAACAGGGGCGCTTTCGAAGGCAATGCGCTCTGTGGGGATACGCCTCTGTCATACGACAGATCGACCGAAAACCGCGAATCCTGGAGTGGGGAAATTTTGGTTTCCAGTGATTTCGACGGGTCGTTCAACTTCCTGCTCGGCGGTATCTATGCTGAGTCGAAGACGGCAGACAACAGCTATTACGTGAATTCCTTCGCGCTGGATTACGCAAGCGCGATACTGGGGGCGTTCGGATCGCTGTCGGCGGGTTTGCCGCCTTCCTATCTGGCAACGTCGATGTATCGGAACCATGCTCTGGAATCGAACCTCGAGAGCTTCGGAGTTTTCGGCGAGGTTTACTTCGACCTAACCGACCGGCTGACGTTTACTGGCGGGTTGCGTTATAATGACGACACAAAGGATGTAACGGCGCGGACCACCTTCGCCACCTTCCTAAACCCGCATTCCAACGATGGGGCTCCATTCGACTCGCCATTTGTGGGGACACTGGATGCCGATCCGGGAACGGAAGGCAATCAGCTCGCCCAGTTCCGGGAAGTGAGTTTCAGCGAGGTAACCGGACGCGCAGTTCTCGATTACGAGGTGTCGCCTGATAATTCGGTCTATGTGTCTTATTCGAGAGGCTACAAATCCGGCGGTATCAACCCGCCTCTGACCCCGATCTTTGCTGTGCCGGAAAGCTTCGGTTCGGAAACGATCGACGCGTTTGAAATCGGATCCAAAAACGTATTTGCCAATGGCGCACTGCAATTGAACGCCACCGGCTTTTACTACAAATATAGCGGCCTTCAACTGAGCCGGATCGTCGCCAGAACATCGGTGAACGATACTATCGATGCGGACATCTGGGGCGTGGAACTGGAATCCGTTATTCGCCCGGACCCGGACTGGCTGATAAACATGACTTTCAGCTATCTCAGTGCCGAAGTTGCTGGCGATCAGTTCTTCTCCAACCCGCGTGATCCCGGTGGTGGCGATCCCAATGCAGTGATCATCAAGGATATCAGCAACAGTTCCAACTGCGCGGTTACTGGGCCTGCCGGAGGGGTTGCTGATGCGTTTGTCACCGGGGTCAATGCAGCTCTTGGACTGCGTGGGCCCGAGGAGTTTCCGGCGGACGGAAACCTCCCATCGAGCGGTGCCTTTAGCATTTGCGACGTTTTGGCGAGCTCGGTTCCCGACAACAGTGGGATCGCAGTGCTTAGTCCGGGCGTAGAAGTGAATATCAACGGTAATACGCTGCCGCAGGCCCCGGAAATGAAGGTTTCGATGGGCGTGCAATACACGGCTGAGTTTGGCAACGGAATGACGCTTGTTCCGCGTGTCGATGTCGCCCTTACAGGGGCCCAATATGGCAGCATATTTAACGGCCGGATTAACCGGATAGAGCCCTTCGTACAGGCCAATGCTATCGTTCAGCTCAATAGCCGGGACGATCAGTGGTTCGTCAGAGGCTTCGTTCAGAATATCTTCGATAGCAATTCGGTGACCGGGCTATATGTCACAGACGCTTCGTCAGGGAACTTTACGAACATCTACACCCTAGACCCACGTCGATACGGTATTGCAGTGGGTATGGAGTTTTAAGACCACTCGCTGCATGGCGAGTACATTGCCGATGCCGTTATAAGAGAACGGTATCAGAGCAGTTTTTGATGTTGAGCGATTGGATGCGCCCCTTGCCAAGGCGCATCCAAAAGCCATAATCCTGAAATCGGTAAACCGTATATCTAGCCTTTGTGACGTAAGTACGGTCTACCCCAAAATATCAGGCGACTGTTCGGACAAGTAAGTTGGCCCCCGGCTTCCGGGTCGCAGGATGCCTCATGTTCGTCTTTTCCGAACGGCATCATGCATTTTCAAGCAGACGCTTTTCCGGTGCAAGATCGACCACGCAATCCTCGAGATCACGGGCCATGTATTCCAGGCTTCAGTTCGTCTTTTGTCGAGACCCGAACCGACCCTAAATCATAGTCCCAAATCCATGCTATCGGCGCCACTGGCGGGTAACTACAAACCCGAGCCGTACAGGGACGATCGCAAGCATCTGCGCAGACACATTAACGGGGGCGGCGGCTCTTGATGGCCACCGCCCCCGCTATGTGGGCTTTTGTCGGTCCGTATTGCAAATGCGCCGGACCGTTATGAAAACGGACGTCAGTCCTGTTTTACAGGTGCGCGATCCCAGAAACGAAGCTTGCCGCATGCTTCGATGAAATCCTTCGCACCGGTGTCTCCGGACACGTCGAAGAATCCGTCATCCATTTTTTCCCCGACGCTTACGGCTTCGAACAAAGGCATGACTTCCGGAACGTAAGCGATGAATTTTGCGTGGGCAAAGGCATCGGATACGAAGTCCTGACTGGGCTTGTCTTTCGCCATAGTTGTTGCGGTATCTTTCGCCATGACGATGGCAACTGCATCAAACATAACTGAAGGACCGCCGTCGATCTTCTCGTTTGCCTCCAGTTTCTTGCCATCGGACAGCTTCGCCCCGGCAACGTTCGGAGCAATGATCCCGACCATCGCACCGGCATCTTTCGCAGCATCCTGAAGCGCCTGTACAACCTTTGCATCAGCCCCTTCGGCAATATAAATCCCCAGTTTGCGCCCCTTGAACGAACCGGGTCCGTTTTTCAGGATCGACAATGCCGGACTTTCGGGAAGGTCGGTCCGGGGTTCACGGGCCAAAGGCACCTTGGGCGGCAACTCATCCAGTCCGAGCCCGTCACTCACTTCCTGCGCGAACGAAGCATCGACATGGCGCAGGTGTCCGACCATGCGTTTGCGAATATCCATCCGCTCCACCTTCGACAGTTCGAACACGAATGCATTCGCCATGTGCGTCTGTTCGGTTGGCGTCTGGCTGATATAGAACTGACGAGCCTGGCTGTAATGGTCGGCAAAGGTTTCACTACGGGTGCGCAGCTTGGGGCCGGTCACCGGCGCTTCATAACTGGTGAAGCCGTTCATTGGGCAGGCACGCGGCCCCCGATCTTCTTCTTTGCCATCACCCGTGCCCCAAGAGTTCGGCTCGTAATTCGCCCGACCCTTAGGGTTCGTCATCGCCATGTGACCATCCTGCTGAAAATGCCGAACTGGGCATCTTGGTGCATTGATGGGGATATGGGTAAAGTTCGGGCCGCCCAGACGCTTCAGCTGGGTGTCGAGGTAGGAGAAGTTGCGCCCCTGCAGCAATGGATCGTCGGTAAAATCGATGCCGGGCACGATATTCTGCGTACAGAACGCCACCTGTTCGGTTTCAGCGAAGAAATTATCGACATTGTTGTTCAGTGTCATTGTACCGATGATACGCACCGGCACCTGTTCTTCAGGAATGATTTTCGTAGAATCAAGCACATCGAACTCGAACTTTTCGGCGAATTCCTCGTCGAAAACCTGCACTCCCAGATCCCATTGGGGATAGTCGCCGGCGTCGATCGAATTCCACATATCGCGGCGATGGAAGTCGGGATCGGCTCCGTTGATTTTCAGTGCTTCGTTCCAGACTACCGATTGCAAACCCTGCTTCGGCTTCCAGTGGAACTTTACGAAGCTCGATTTTCCGTCCGCATTGATCAAACGGAATGTGTGAATGCCGAAGCCTTCCATAAAGCGCAGGCTGCGCGGAATGGTCCGGTCCGACATCTGCCACATCACCATGTGCATGGATTCCGGTGTCAGCGTCACGAAGTCCCAGAAATTGTCATGCGCGCTTTGCGCTTGGGGGAATCCCCGGTCCGGTGCCGGCTTCACGGCATGGATCAGATCGGGAAACTTGATCGCATCCTGGATAAAGAACACGGGAATGTTGTTGCCGACAATATCCCAGTTGCCTTCCTCGGTGTAGAACTTGACCGCGAATCCGCGCACATCACGCGCCAGATCGGGTGATCCCTTGTTTCCGGCCACGGTCGAAAACCGGGTGAAGACAGGCGTTTTCTTGCCCTTTTCGCCGCCCAGTACCCCCGCACGGGTCAGTTCGGGAATGGGGTCTGTCAGTTCAAACTCGCCATGTACTCCATATCCACGCGCATGCACGACGCGTTCCGGAATACGCTCATGATCGAAATGGAAGATTTTTTCGCGCGCAATATGGTCTTCGAGCAATTGCGGTCCACGCGCCCCGGCCTTTAGCCAGTTCTGGTCATCTGCAACCGCAACGCCTTGCGCGGTCGTCATCACATCCTCATCATTTTCAGGTTTCTGGTGGTTTACACCATTTTCGGATAGGTCAAAATCGTCAGCCATAGAATGGTTCCTTGCAGTCATTTTCCGATCGTCTACCGATGCCCGGCGGTTCAAATCGAAGTTCTCGAATAAATATAGATTCAGTACGTTACGCTCTGTCTCTGAACCTCAACGGCTATCGCCCTGATTGGTGCCGGATTACTTGCAGCGGAGGGCGCGCAGGTTTGTGCAGGTGCTCCGGAGCTTATTCCGAGACACTGTTTTCCAGCGACTTGATCGGCAGTTGCCCTGTGCGAGCAAAGCGGTTTGCCCTTCAGGCGGTACTCGGCTGGGGGGCAGGGCCGTTGTTGCTTCGATCCGGAGATTGTTGTGATCCCTGATCTTCATCAGCCTCATCACTACCCGGCTCCTTGCCGCCGAAGAACCATACATACAGCACCGGAACGACACCGAGCGTCAGGACCGTTCCCACCAGCAGACCAAAGGCGATCGCACACGCCATACCGTAGAACAGTACGTCCCGGCCGATGATCAGGGGCAGCAGGCCGAGTATCGTGGTTATGTTGGTCATCAAAATAGGGCGGAAGCGCCTCAGCGATGCTGTAATGACAGCGTCAGTTACGTTGTCTTCCTCTTCCCTTTCGATATCGCATCTGTCGACCAGCACGATCGCATTGTTGATGATGATCCCGATCAGCGCGAACAGGCCGAGGATGACCATGAAGCCGAAGTCTGCCCGCATGACATGCAACCCGATTGCCGCGCCGATGACAGAGAGCGGAAGGGTCAGCAGGATGATCCCGGTACGCTTGAACCCCCGGAACAGCGCGACCAGCATGATCACGATCAGTCCGATCATTGCGGGCACGCTGACGAACAGGGCGCCTGTGCCCTCGGCACTCTGAGCAATGATGCCGTCCCATTCGATAAAGTGACCCGGTGGCAGGCTCGCTTCCAGTTCGTCGAGCTGTTCCTGAATCATGGGCACAAGATCCTGCGGCGTGACCTCGGTCGGTCTGGCTTCGATAGTCAGGGTTTCAATCAGATCTTCGGTCTGGATGCGGCCCAGTTGCGGGCGTAGCGAAACTGTGGCGATCTGGCCGAGCTGGACGGGCCCGTCACGGCCGGTCAACGTGACCGCCTCGATCCGCCCTGGGTCGGAGCGTTCCCCTTCGGGTGCGCGCAACACTATGGGGACCAGATCGTCCCCATCGCGGAACTCGCCCGCAGGCTGGCCTGCGAAATACGCCGATAGCGCCTGCGAGACGTCCATCGAGGATACACCCGCCGCCCGCGCAGCGGCCTGATCCACCGAAACCCGGTATTGCAGGGACGGGCTTTCCCAATCGGAGGTAATGTCGATGGTGCCTTCGACATCGCGCAGAATGGCGGCCATTTTCTCGCCAGTTTCCAGCAGAACATCCCGGTCGGGACCGCGCACCTGAACCTGCGTGATGTTAGGGTCGCTGGGGCCAAGGAACATGCCCGCTATTCTAAGTCGTATGTCGGGAAATTGGGCCGCAAGATCGTTGCGCAGCGCTAGGACGCCTTCGTCGCGGGCCTCTGCGTCGATCGCGTTGATGACCATGAAACCACGGTTCGGGGCTGGATCGACGGGTGCCAGCGAAAGAACGAAGCGTGGGCCACCGAAACCCGAATAGGCAGCCACATTCTCGAAATCGGGATAACGCTCGTCATCATCAATGTACTGCGCAAGCTGCTGTATCCGGTCGTCCATTGCGGCGCTGGAGGTGCCGACCGGCATGTCGGCATAGATCAGGATTTGCGCCCGGTCGGATGCCGGGAAGAACTGTTGCGGCACGAACTGAAGCGAATACCCAGCCAGAACGAAGGCGCCGGCCATTGCTCCCATAAACAGCTTGCGATGATCCAGCGCCCAGCGCAGGCGATCTTCGTACCTGTCATTTGCCCACTCGAAAACCTGATCCACCTTGCGGCGAACCTTCCCCTGCGTTTCCTTGTCGGTCGGCTGTGCGAACCAGTAACACAGCGTCGGCGTTACCATCATCGCGATCAGCCAGGACGAGGAAAGTGCAATCAGGATGACGAGCGAAATGCTGCGGGTATATTCGCCCGAACCTTCCTCGGCCAACATCAGCGGAAGGAAGACGAGAACGGTCGTTACCGTCGATGCGAGGAGGGGCAGGGCAAGCTCTTTGCCTGTTTCGCCAATCGCATCGCGCCGGTCCACGCCCTGCGCCAGCCGGGTTTTAAAATCTTCGGCGATCACAATGCCGTTATCGACCAGCAGTCCCAGCGAAATAACGATCGTCGCAAGGCTCATACGCTCCAGCTTGATCTCGAAAATGCCCATCACGGCCAGCGTCACGAGAATCACAACAGGCACAATCGAGCCAACGATCAGACCGGTTCTGACGCCGAGGAACAGGATGACGACACCGAGCACGAGCGCCAGAGTCTGCAGGACGTTGAAACTGACACCATAGACCGCGTTTTCGACCTGATCGGCCTGCCACGTCATGTCGTTCAGTTCGACACCTGCGGGAAGAGCCTGCTTCAACTCGTCAATCGCCTCGCGTGCGCGCCCGGCGTAATTGATGACGCTTTCCTCGTCGAGCATCGAGATCGCGAAGACGATTGCCGGTTCGCCATTGAAATAAGCGGTTTGGGAAGGAGGATCGAGAAAACCCCGCCTGATCTCGGCATAGTCCCCTAGCCGTATCGGGCCGATATCCGGTCCGAGATCGAGATAGAGATTGGCGATCTCCTCCACACTGTCGAACGATCCAGAAGGCTGGATCGCAATGCGCCGGCTTTCGGTTTCGATTGTCCCGCCCGGTGCAACGGTATTCTGGGACCGCAGGGCCTGCGCGACTGCCGAGAGCGGCGCACCAAGCTGCGCCAGAGTGGCGTTGTCCATTTCGACATAGATACGCTCGTCTGGGCGCCCCAGAATATCGACCTCACGCGTACCGTCGATCATGTAAAGCCGGGTGCGGATATGCTCGGCGAGATCGCCCAGCTCGACCATGCCGAAACTATCGGATTGCAGAGCCATCGTGATAACAGAGACGTCGCCAAATTCGTCATTAACGAAAGGCTTTCGAGCGCCCTCGGGGAGCAAAGGCGTCGTTTCCTCGACCTTGTCTGCCAGTTCGTTCCACACCTGATCGAGATCGCTCGCAGAAAACTCGACCTCTGCATGGATGATCGATTGACCTTCCATTGAGGTCGCGCGCACCTCTTTCACATCGGGGATGGTCTTGATCGCTTCGGCAAGAGGCGTGGTGATAAGCTGTTCGACGCGGTTCGCCGCCAGACCCGGTTGACTGGTGGAAACGACTGCTTCGCGAATGGTTATCTGCGGATCTTCACGTGCAGGCAGCGTGAAATAGCTGATCGCGCCGTATATCATCGCCAACGCAACGGTAAGCAGTACCGCAGGGCGAAACCTGAAACCGATTTCGGAAAGTGTACTCATCGTGCGTAGCGCCGCGGACCGACACCCAGACGGGTGACTTGCTGGCCTTCGGACAGAAAGGCTGCACCTTTCGATACGATCATGTCGCCGCGCGATAGGCCAGAGAGGACGACCACCTCGTTTCCGATGGCTTTGCCAAGCCGAACCGGAGCCTTTTCAAGCTGCTTTGTGCGCGGCGATATCCGCCACACGAAACCACGATTTTCGCTCTCTGGCACGAGGGCGGTCAACGGCACTGTAATCGAAGCGGCATCCTGCCCGCCTTCTGTTCGATCGGGGCGATCCGGCAAGCTGACCTCTACGACCTGGCCAGCCTCCAGTTCGGGACTGTCCGCTGCCAGAACGGCCACGACTTCGAACGCTCCGGGTCCGCTCGCCCTGCTACCGATGTCGGTGATGCGGGCGGAACTTGCACTGCCATCACCCGATGACGGTGCAACGGTGACATCCTGTCCGGCCGACAGCCGGTCACGCTGGCGTTGCGGGACCGAGAATGTCACTTCCAGCTGGTTTCCATCCAGCTCATAGACGGCCTGTCCGGGGGATACCTGTGTACCCGGTTCGACAAGACGGCGGGCAATGCGGCCCGAATACGGCGCACGCAAACGTGTATCCGATAGCGATTCGCGCGCCACACCAAGCTGCGCTTCGTTTGCATCGGCAATGGCGGCCAGGCTGCCGCGCTGGGCACGCGCATTTTCAAGCCTTGCTTGCGAAGCAGCGCCTTCGGAGAACAGATATTGCTGCCGCTCCTCGTCCTGCCGCGCCAGATTGAGCCGTGCCCGACTTTCTGCGAGATTGGCCTGAGCGCCTGCAACTTCGAGCTGGTAGCTTGCAGGATCGAGCGATGCGATAACACTGCCCCGTCCGACCCGGTCCCCAAGATCGGCAGACATGCTTGCAATCGTGCCACCGACTTCGAAGCTCAATACCGTCCGGTTTTTGGCCTGCACCCGGCCCGGAACACTTGTTGCGATTTCCCTGTCGGAGCCCGCACCGATTTCGATCCATGCAACCGGTTTTGGCGGAGCTGGTTCATCCTTGCTGCTACAAGCGGCGAGCGCCAGCGACATGATTGCGAGGGCAACCAGCTTTCTTGAATATGGGATAGTCATCGGGGCTTTCTATTCAGTCGAAACGGGCACGGGTATGAGTGCGGGCGGCGGCGGAACAGCTTGCCAGCCACCCCCAAGCGCCGCGTATAGTTGCGCGAGTGTAAGCGTCGAATTGCGATAGGAAATCGCGCCATTGCGCAGTGCGTTGCTGTATGTGCGTTCGGCATCTTGCAGTTCGAACCGGTCGATGTCGCCGGCTTCGAAACGGATGCGCGACAGGCGCAGATTTTCCTGCGCAAGCGCAATCGTGCGCAGTGCGAGCGGACGCCCCTCGCGCGCAAGATCGTATTGCGCAATCGCTATTTCGGCTTCCTCGATCGCGGTCAGCGTGCCCTCTACATAAGCCAATGCGGCGGTGCGCCCTTCGGCCTGGGCCAATCGGATATCTGCCTGCACCCGTCCACCGTCGAGAATACGCCAGGACAGGAACGGCACGATTGAAAACCGTGTGCTATCCCCGGACAGCAATGTGCCGGGATCGATTGATGTGAAACCGCCTGATGCATTCAAGGCCAACTGGGGGAACAATTCGCCCTTCGCCACGCCGATTTCATAAGTTTGCGCAGCCAATTCGCGTTCCAGACGGGCAACGTCCGGGCGACGCTTGAGCAAATCTGCCCGGGTTCCTACGGGGATCTCGGGCAGTTCCAATAGCGGGGGCACTCTATCGGCCAAGGCAATTTCGCTTTCAGGCAAACGGCCGGTCAAAACGCCAAGTGATAGCGCATTGGCCTGAATTTCCGCTTCGACCCCCGGCAGCTGTTCTTCCAACCGGGCCAGTTCCGCTTCCACAAGGATGAGCTGCGCCCGCGAAATGGCGCCAGCCTTCAGACGCGTTTTCGCTAGATCGAGCTGGGTGCGTTGCGCCTCGATCCCGAGCAGCAATGCACGCTTTTCCTGCTGAAAGCCGGTCATGGTGAAATAGGTCGCGGCTGTTTCCGACGCGATCGCCAGACGTGCGCCGTTGGCTGCTGCGATGAGCAATTCGACCCGTGCATCGACAGCATCGATACGCCGCCGCGTCTGGCCCCACAGATCGACTTGCCAATTGAGCGATGCGCCCAGTGCGTATTGCTCGAACCGCCGCTCAAAACCCGGAAACAGAGCGATGCCCGGCTGGCTGTTCAGGCTCTGCTGAAGTACGGTAGCAGAGCTTTCTGTATCCACTACGGGGTAGCGGGCCGCCCGCGCGCCGATGCGGCGCGCATTGGCTTCCTCTATGCGTGACAGTCCCTGACGGATCGTTAGGTTGTTCTCCAGCGCCGTCTCGATCAGTCTGGCAAGTTCGGGATCGCCAAGATCACGCCACCATGCCACGAATTCTTCTTCTGCAACCGCTACATTGGCACGGTCGATCCAGTGCGTCTGCTCAGCAGGCAGCGGTTCACGAACATAGTCTCCGCCCACGGCCATGCACCCGGATAAAAGCATTCCGGTGAGTAGGATCGAGAAGCGCCGGGTGATAAAGCCTGCCCAGCTGGACATGTCGTTGTTCTGGTTCGCCAACTCTGTGCCTTTCATGAACTGCGTGGTTCAGGCCGCTGAACTATCGAGACAAGATATTCAACCGTTTTTACACCTGAGGATGGTTGTCGTAGGAGAGGGGTTCGTCACCCCGAGGGCCAGATTTCGATGAGCAACGATGAGACCAGAAGTATTATTGGAGTTCGCCTGAGTATTCACGAGAGAATTCTCGAAGCAGCGGTCGAGCAGTTCGCTGCGGATGGTTTCGATGGTACCAATATGGATGTGCTCGCGCGTACGGCCGGGGTCGCCAAGCCGACGATCTACAATCACTTCAAGGACAAGGCTACGCTGTATCTGGCGTCGATAGAGCATATGCTAGGGCGTAATCGTGCCACGATTGCCAGTCCGTCATTTGCTCGTCTTGCCGCCCGTGAAGGTCTTCTGAAAGTGGCGCATGAACTGACCTGGCTGTTCGGCCGGGACGATGACATGCTCATGTTTTGCAAGATGTGCATCGCCGGAAACGACCGATTCCAGACAGCTACAGACACGTTCCTTCGTAACGGTCCGTGGCGCGGAACCGACGAGATCGCGTCCTTGCTTCGTGTCTGGCATGAACGCGGCGAATTGCATATCGACCGTCCGAGCTTCGCAGCAAGGCAATTGAGCGAATTGTGCAAAACCGACATTTTCGATGCACGGCTGTTCGGAGCACCAGCCCTCGCAACCGAAGAGGAATGCCGCTTCACGGCGGTTGAAGCCGTCGAAACATTTCTTGCGCGTTACGGGTGCAAGATGACGGGGGGCTAGAGATGCACTGTGGTCAGGCGTTAAAAGTAGGACCAAGCCACAATTTGAAACCGCCATCGAAAATGGCACTAATAACAGGACGAACCATGATTAATCTCAAATATGCAATGCTGCCTGCCGTTTTGCTCTCATTGTCGGCTTGCGACAGCGAAGCCGAACAAAAAGCCGATGCTACAGAAGACCGTATTGAACAGCAGGCAGACGCAAGTGCAGCGGCCGCGGGAAGCGAGATTGCAGCGCTTGGATTGAACGAAGCGCAACTGCTGGATGCCGATCTGATGGCCGCCGACGGAACGGATATGGGCGATATTGAACAGGTTCGCAGGAATGCCGCAGGCGATGTCGAAGGTTTTCTGGTCGAATTGGAAGATAACGATCCCGACCGCTATGTCGTGGTTATGCTGGACGGTCTGACGACGCGCGCCGATGGCGACGATACCGATCTGCAGACCACCATGACGGCGGTAGAGATTGCCGCTTTGCCGGACGCTCAATTGGAAACCATGTAACTCATAGATTACAGGCGGACTATTTGGGGCGGCACGATCAAATATGACAACCAGAAGGGCGAACTGGGATCAGTTCGCCCTTCGATCGGTTCTATCGGAAGCGGACAATGAGCTCAGCCATATCCCGAACCCGGCAATGGGCTCTCCTCGCCAAGCGTGAGTTGCCGTGGCGGTATATTTTCTCAATCGGCTTGGTTGCGCTGTTCGGACTGCTGGTTGTTGAATTATGGCAGGAAATTGCCGAAGGGGATGCACGGCAACTGGACCGGGACATATTGCTCCTGTTTCGCCAATCCGAAAATCTGGATCAGGTGATCGGTCCATCATGGCTCGAACAGACCCTGGTCGACATCACCACGCTCGGCAGTGCAACCATGCTGACGCTAATGACCGTCGGAAGTGCCGGCCTGATGGCAGTCAGAGGCACTTACCGCGTGTCCGCAATACTGATCGGCGCGATTGTATCCGGCAGCATTCTGGTGGCTATTTTCAAGGATTTTCTGGAAAGGCCGCGGCCCGATCTGGTCCATCATCTTGTAAGCGAAACCAGCATGAGCTTTCCCAGCGGTCATGCAGCCAACTCCGCAATCGCATACCTGACCATTGCCGTGCTGTTTATCCGGTTTGAACGGCATCTTGGCACGCGACTGTTTGTTATAGCCATGGCAGCGCTGATAGTGCTCGCTATAGGTATCTCCCGCGTCGCATTGGGCGTTCACTGGCCGAGCGATGTTCTGGCTGGCTGGTTGCTGGGCACCGGATGGGCATGCTTCTGGGCGCTGATTGTCAAATTGCCTGTTGCGAATGTTCCGGACAGCTTGCCAGTCGAAGAAAATTAAGCAAAATCAACAGAGGACGATCACAAAAGCCACTGAATGGGCAGCCAGCCCATGATGCGTACCGCCGCGCGCTCAAGCATGGTCGAGTTCGGATCGCGCCGATGGAACTGGACTGTACCGTCGCTATCTTCCTCTCTCCATCGCAGATTGCCATTGCGCAATGTCACGGCATAGCTTCTTGCCGGCAGTTCACGATCGAACTCATCGTGCATCTCGTCAGCCATCGCTTCACTATCGATCACAATTCCCATTTCCGTATTCAGCCGAACGGAACGCGGGTCGAAATTGAAGGAGCCGATGTAACGGCGCTTTCGATCTTTCGCGAAACTCTTTGCATGTAGGCTCGCGCCCTTCGACCCGGTCAGGCCAGAATCCGTGCGTTTCGAATTCGGCGACGCGGCGGCTTTCAATTCGTAGAGTTCCACGCCGTTCTTCAGCAGACGCTTGCGAAATTTAGCGTATCCGGCGTGCACAGGCAGCACATCCGTCGCTTCCATCGCATTGGTCAGGATACGCACGCGCACACCGCTTTTGGCCATAGCGATGAATTGGTCGGTACCTTTTTTGCCAGGCACGAAATAAGGCGAGACGACATCGATTTTGCGCGTGATCGTATCAAGAAGGCTCTCTAACTGCCCCACGAGCAACTGGTCGTCCAAAGCCATGCCCAGTGTCTTGAAGGGCGGGTCGCTGACCAATGTGCCCTTTGCCCATTCCAGGGGAAGCGTTCCGTCGACGAGGCTGTTTACCGTATCGCTTAGTTCGATACGGTTCTCGTACTCCTCGTGTTGCGCGCTACTCGATATGCGCTCCAGCGCAGCTGCCAAGGCGTCAGTTGTGCCATTCGCGTCTACGATGCGTTCTATGGGGCAGGCGGACTTGCTGTTCCAATACCGCGCAAAGTCGTTGGATATATCCTGTACCACTGCCCCTACAGTCAAAAGATCGAGATCGACGAACGACACATCCGAACCAGCGTCGAAATATTCGTCGCCGATATTGCGCCCCCCTCCAATCGTTGCCACCCCGTCGACCGTAAAAGACTTGTTGTGCATTCGCCGGTTGAGCCGGAGGAAGTCGAAGACATAACCCAAAGGCTTGAAGCGCCGCACGGTAAAGGGGTTATAAATTCGAACGTCCAGATTGGGGTGTCTGTTCAGCTCGGCCAGAATGGAATCGAGGCCACTGATTCCATTGTCGTCCAGCAAAAGCCGTACCTTCACCCCGCGGTCCGCAGCTTTCTTCAAAGCGTCGAGCAGCAGCAATCCTGTAAGATCATTGTGCCAGATATAATATTGCGCATCGATGGTATGCCTTGCGGAGCGTGCAAAGATGATCCTGGCCGCAAACGCCGCCACGCCATCAGACAGGGTTGCGAACCCGGAACGACCTGTATGTAGTTTCGCCAAGTCACGCAAACCATCCGCCAGAGGGCCTGTTTCAGCGGCCTTTCGCGCAGCGCCTATTGTGCGTTTTTCGAATGACGGCCGGGGGAAGAGCAGTCGTAGTGCGATAACAGCCAGTCCGATAATGCCCGATATAGCAGCGAGAATATGCCACTCCGTCATAACCGGTCCGTTCCAGCTGCGGGGCCAAGTGGAACGCCTACCCAGCCTTTTATGCGGCGCATGGATGCGACCGTGCGAACGGTTTCGATAGTCAAATCGCTATCGGCGAGTTCGTCGGCCAGGTCTGTCCAACGCTCCATATCAGGCACCAGAAAACGCACGAGGAAATCGTAGTTTCCGCTGACCTGAAACGCTTCGATGGCTTCCGGCATATCCAGTAGCGTTTGTTCAATCCGGCGTGTGGTTGCCAAATGGTGCCCGGACACAGTCAATTCCGCAAACATGGTCAAATTCGATCCGAGTTTTGCCGGATCGACTTGGGCTTTATAACCCGTAATCACTTCGGCGCGTTCAAGCCGCCGGACGCGGGCGAGACAGGCGCTTGGCGATAGAGAAACCAGTTCCGACAAACGCCGGTTCGATATGCGGCCATTGGGCTGCAGAACATCAAGTATTTTACGGTCCATCGCGTCAATCGACGTGTTCTGCTGCACTGCGATAGCCTTTCCGTAGAATCTGCGGCGCGGTCCCTGAACTTCAGTGAGAAATGCGCGTTCCAGACAGGTATATCCTCTGTTTGAATACACCGCAGATTCAGCGTCCACATCTCTTTTCAAGTTCTCGCACACCGACCGCGGAAAGGTCCAGCGTGTCCTCCAACCGTTCGATTTCACGTTTTGTGCCGGAACTGTCGCTGTTTGCGGCATCCGTCCTGTGGGGTGCGAGCTTTCTGGCGACCAAAGCCGGGATGCAATATATTGGGCCGCTCGGGTTCGTGGGCTTGCGGTATCTCGCCGCGACAATGGCATTCGTTGCACTTTTCCCGCGCGTACTACGTTGTGCTGGGCGCGCTCATCATCCTCTCAGGCGTCGTGATCGCGTCGATTCCGCGTTTGGCTTTTGGTGGCCCCGGTCTTCTATCGTTCTGGGCTGCACGCGGCCGAGCCGTTACAATGGGCCGATTATCGCGTAAGCCTGCCCCATGAATGACGTGTCTCTAAAATCGCAGGGCTTACAGGTTACAATGAATAAAGACAGGCGTATATCAGCCTTGCTCCTCAACCGTTTTGTTCAGTTATGCATGGCTGTGATACTGGCAATCGGTATCTGCGCCGCGCAGCCAGCGTCGGCCCAGCTGGTGCCGTCAACGGATAGCGAGACGGCGACCGATGCCCCCGTGGCTGCCGATCCTTTCGAGCGGCAGACCCCGCGCAGCAGCATCACCGCCTTACTTAGCGCACTTGCAGCAGACGATTACGAGCGCGCTGCGCATTATTTTCCCGGTATTGCCGATCCGTCTGCCGCATCAGGCCCGGATGCCGATGACACTGATGATACTGCAACCGCTACGATCGAACCCGACGAGGCCTCTAGTAATAGATCGAACACTGGGGCGGAGCTGGCGCGCAAGCTTAAGCTGGCACTGAACTCTGACGGAAAGCTGCTGCCATTTGCGGCATTATCGAATGATCCGAAGGGTAATTACAATGATGGCAATCCGACGGTCGAAGAGGTCGGAACGATCCGGGTTGGCGATCAGACCGAGCCTATTCTGCTTAAACTAAGTGAGAATATGCAGTCCGGTCAGATGGAGTGGCGCATTGCCGCAGAAACTGCCGACACTCTTGCAGAATGGGAGCCCAGCGCGGCAGTGGTGAATGCGGAAACTACTTCCGAAAATCAGATTGCCGGCGCGCCGATTATGGATTGGGTGCAGCTGATCGGCCTAGCGCTGATCCTGTTTTTCGGATTGCGCTTGCTCGCTGCTGCCGGGCTCACTGTCCTGCGCCGGGCTATCTCCGAACACGACAGCAATATCGTCTATCGAACCGCTCACGCCGCCCTTCCGCCGCTCGCGCTATATGGCGCCGTTGTCGCTTTCTTTTTCATCGCGACCGATCTGCATGTCAGTATTGTGGCGCGCCAGACCTTACTTCGCGTGGCGGGTATTGCCGCCTGGGTATCACTGGGATGGTTCCTCCTGAGACTGATCGACGCCGCGTCGCGCATCATGACCGAGCGGATGGAGCGGGCCGAGCGCCGTCAAGCAGCATCGATTGTCACTCTCCTGCGCCGTGCAGCAAAGCTGTTTCTTTTGGTGATCGTTGCCATCGCCATATTCGATACCTTCGGCGTCGACGTTACGACTGGTATCGCAGCGCTGGGTATTGGTGGCCTCGCTCTGGCGCTGGGCGCACAAAAGACAATCGAAAATGTGGTCGGATCTGTGACGATAATTGCGGATCGGCCGGTTCAAGTCGGCGATGCTGCACAGATCGGCGAAGTCTTTGGCGTGGTCGAAGATATCGGCTTGCGATCGACCCGAGTGCGCACGCTTGATCGCACACTGGTCACTATTCCGAACGGTTATCTGGCTTCCGAACGGATCGAAAATTACGCCGAGCGCGACCGGTTCCTCTTCCGACATACGATTGGAGTGACATACGATACCGAGGCGCGGATGATGCAGAAGGTTCTCGAGGAAATGCGCCAGATTCTGGCGGAAAACGACAACGTGATCGAAGATGAAGCGCGCGTCCGATTCATCGGTTTCGGGGATAGCTCGCTGAATATCGAAGTATACGCCTATTTCCGCACTCGCACTTTCTCTGAATCGTTGGCCATGCAAGAGGATCTGCTGCTGTCTTTCATGGATAAACTGGATTCATTGGGTGTGAACATTGCGTTCCCGACACGCACGGTAATCATGGAAAATACGGTCGGTGCACGTGAAAACGCCGCTTTGTCGAACGAAGCGCGCTAGTATGTCAGCGTCTAGCGAACGCCAAGCTGGCGCGGTTTGCGTGGCGAATAAGCCTGCTACGGACAGAAGCTGTCAACGCCGACTCTACCGTATAGGTCGCATGCTCGGCGCACATCGTCGTGCATGCGCAAAAACGCGGCTCAGCTCTAATGCCAGCTGGAGACCACTCAACCTGCGCCCATCATAACCTTGATTGAAGTTGCAAGGTCAATAACACTGCAGTTGCCGCTGGCGATACATCTTGCAACACCCTATCGGTTATCACGGTCCGCCCAATAGCTGTGGCGGACCCAGCAGCAAAACTGTTGGTACTGGATTGTAGGAATTGAGGGTCTCTAATGCCTGAGGTTAACGGTGGCTCAAAGGAGCGGGTCAGGCTGTCGAAAGAGAGCTGGTTGAGTCATACATTGACGAAAATTGGAGAAATCGGGGTCGCCAACATTCAAGTCGAATCTCTTGCAAAAGAACTCAATGTGACAAAGGGTAGTTTTTATTGGCATTTCCAAAATAGAGATGCACTTCTTTCGGAAACACTTGAGTATTGGTACAAGTCTGCAACGAAAGCAATTGGTCTGGCTGCGCAACGCAATTTTGACGAGCCCGTAGATCGGTTGCGATATTTTTTCACTCTCGCATTTAATCGTCGGCCAGACGTGCCGGGAGGCCCCATCGAACGGGCGTTACACGAATGGGCACGGATGTCCGAAATCGCCGAGCAAACCACGAGACAGGTGGATGAAGATCGGGTCAGCTTGATCGCGGATGCTTATGCCGAGTTAGGTATGAAGGAAGATCAGGCCCGTCAAACAGCAACGATGGCTCTTGCCCAAATAACTGGGCTGAATATACTTTCTCGTTCCAAGGGAAAACGCTGCCAGACCCAGGACGCCAAGGCGTTTCTGGAAGTCTATCTGTCAGCAACTGTGAAGTAGGTTTTGGCGTTTCATGATGCCGCACAAAACCTCGGTCAAGTTGCTGCAATGCTCAAATAGGTAGGATGCTCCCCAGCAGATAATGTAGTTCTATTAATTGTTATCAATGAAAGGCGGCGCAATATAGCTTTCGTATATTGCGCCGCCCATTCCATTAGAACCGGAGTTCTACGCTTGCTCCTACTTCACGTGGACGCTCGTAAATAATGTAAGCGCCGAGCGGTCCGGGCGAAATTTGCTGGGCCACTGCTTCGTCAGTAAGATTCTTGGCAAAGATACGGAAGGTAAGATCATCATCCGGGCTGGTCCAGCCGATCTCAGCGGTCACGAGTTCATAAGAATCCTGACCGAACGTATTGAGGTAGTCATAATAGACCGTGCTCGAATGGAACACGTTACCACCGAGGAAGGCTTGCCCATCGAATGCGTCAAACGTGTAGCGGCCGCCGAGCGTCAGAGTAAACTCGGGTGTGCGGACCAACTGCTTACCAGAGGCATCGCCGGACGAAACCATGTTTCCGCCGCCTTCTAGCGGAATAAATGCCTGCGCGCCGAGGAATTCTTCATACTCAGCGTGCGTATAGGCAGCGGCCGCACGCAAATTGAGGCCAGCGAAAGGTTCTACCGAAAGCTCCAACTCACCGCCGTAGATCTCTGCACTGGCAGCATTCTGCAGGATGAATGTGTTGTCGTTCGCCCGAGCATTCACTTGCAGGTTGTCGTAGTTGTAATAGTAAGTTGCAAGGTTCGCCCGCAGCCATGGCAGCGGATCGGATTTCACGCCGAATTCAAACGCCTTGATCGTTTCAGGTTCCACCGCTTCATTCGAAGTACCGAATGTGTTGAAGGTGCCGCTTTTGAAGCCGGTACCATAAGTAGCGTAAACGTTCAGATCGGGCGTGGCTTGATACTGAAGCGCCATGCGATACGTGAATTTGTCGAAATCTTCTTCAGCATCCGTGAACAGCTGGTTGCCGTTGATCCTCTGCGAAAATTTCCGCGTTTCCGTGGTGTAGCGACCACCCAGTGTAAACGAGAGGCTCGGCGTTAGTTCATAGGTGCCTTCGACAAAACCAGCGATTGACGTATTCTTGACTTCCGGCTCGATCAGGATTTCCGTGATCGGAGTTGTGACATCCCGGCGATTGATCAGGGTGAGCGGCTGCTCACCTTCCAGCTGGTAGTAATAGAGACCAGCTGTCCAGCTTAGAGCGCTGCCATTGTCCGACAGCAGCCTCAATTCCTGGGTAAAAGTATCGGGCTTAACCCGCATGTTGGTTTCGCCGAGATGGATATTGGTGCCATCTGAATCAGCGACCTGATGCACACGCGTGCGCATATAGGAGCTTGTCGATTCCAGAATGACCCCGTTCAGATCGAGCTGTCCTTTAAGGGCGATGTCCAGCCGGGTGAATTCGGAAAGGCCAGGCGTACCGAAGGCATCGTTTGAAATTTCCCAAGGTTCGTCAGGAAGAATAGCGCCATCGAATTGCGCGCCCAACGTGTTCCCCTCGAACGGCTGACCAGTCGCCGCAGTTTCATCGTGCGTGTCGACATATGCGACTGTCAGGACGAACTCGGCCGTATCGCTTGGCTGGAACAGCAGCTTCGAACGGATCGAGGCGATTTCGGTATCGCCCACGGTGCCACCGTTCAACAGGTCTGTGGCGTAGCCATCCTGATTGCGGTACAGCACTGCAAGATCAGCGGCGATCGTATCGGTCAAGCCAGCAGTGGCATAGGCACGGACGTCGAAATTGTTCGCATCCTCGCGCAAGCGGCCCCAGCTACCCTTGAAGCGGGCACGCGGCGTGAATTCGGGGTCCGGGGTCACGACATTGACCAGGCCACCCGTTGCGTTACGGCCAAATACCGTACCCTGCGGCCCACGTAGAACCTCGACGCGCTCGATTTCGACAAGGTCGATCTGGGTCGAATAGGGATCGCCCTGGTAAACGCCGTCGACATAGACGGCGACGTTTGATTCATCGCCTACAGAGGTGCCGCTCGAACCGACACCGCGGATGCTGGGCTGCATCACATTCTGGTTGCGGCCGCCGGTAAAGCCGGGAACAACCTGACTCAAAGACCGGACCTGCTCGACACCGGCTGTAGTTAACGTTTCCGACGACAAGGCGGTAACCGCCACGGGTACTTCCTGCAGGCTTTCTTCGCGGCGAGTGGCCGTTACGATGATAACGCCATCTGACCCGCCAGCATTTGTTGCCGCAGTTGGTCTTGCTTCATTTGTCTGGTCGTCAAGGCCTCCAGCGGTATTCTGTGCGTTGGCCACAGCCGGGGAGACAAGGAACGGTAGCACCGCTCCTGTCGTCAATAATATATTTTTCACGTTTTTCCTCCACTTACTACTTTAAATCAATGTTTTAGATCTGCGTCCCGGATATTATTGCGCTTCTGCATGAACTGCCCGGCCATCTCTCCCAGCCGCTTCTTATCCGGCTTGCGGGCAGGAGTTTTGGGAAGTTCGTCAAGCACAACGATGGCTTGAGGAATCTTGTAACTGGTGAGATGTTCGGCGCAGTGGTCCAACAGCTTTTCTTCGGTCACACCTGCGTCCGGCGCGGCGGCCACGAAGGCGAACGGCGCCTCTCCCTTGCGATCATCCACCACAGAAACCACTGCAGCGTCCGAAACCTCGGGAATTAGGGAAAGGACGTCTTCGATCTCACTTGGATATACGTTGAAGCCGGCAACGATCAGCATGTCCTTCTTGCGGTCGACTATCACCAGAAAGCCGTCCGGGGTCATGGAGCCTATGTCGCCGGTGGGCAGCCAACCGTATTCAGCAACGGGGGGCAGCCCCATATAGTGGTCGATCACTCGCTCGCCGCGGATTAGTATCTCGCCATTCTCGTTTGCGGGCAGTCGCTTGCCACTATCGTCGAGTGAGGCAATGGCCACTTCAATACCTGGCAGGGGAAGTCCGGCGGTCCCGTATTGATGCGAGCCATCCAGTGGCTGCGCAGTCAGCGGGCCGCCCTCGGTCATGCCGAACGCCTCCAGGATCGGCAGGCCGGTCTTGGCCTCCCAGCGCGTCAGGGTTTGCCGGGAAAAGACCGAGCCTCCTCCTGGGCACAGCCACAGGGCCGAAAGATCCGCATCCGGGGCGGCGAGCAGTCCCTGATAAATCGCTGCGGGACCGCCGCTGAACACGCTGACCCGATGATCTTCCATCAGGCCCGCAACCACATCCGGTTGAAAGCGGGGGACAACTATAAGGGGCGATCGGCCATACACAGGATTGAAGCAGCCCATGTGTACGCCCCACACATGGCTGACTGGCGCGACATTGAGCCACATTTCTTCGTGCACTCGCGTCGGCCAGGCGGTGTTCATTCCTTTAATGACACCCATTTCCGACCGATGGTTGCGCCGCACACCTTTGGGCACGCCGGTCGATCCTCCGGTGAACATTATGATACAGGGGCTGTCGCCGGTGATTTCAACTTCTGGCCGGTTGGACGGAGTTTCCAGTAATTGCTCGATTGTGACGCCGCCTTCGCCCACGGTAATCAGTGGTATGTCGGCATTGCCGGCCGCCTCTCCGGCCACCTTTGAATTACCCTTCTCGGCCAGAACCAGATCGGGCGGCGCTATTTCGAAAAGCGTACTCAGTTCGCGCGAAGTATATTCGGCGTTGGCCATCGAGATTTCTGCACCGGCGCTCAACGCGGCATAGATAGCAATATTCGCCTCGATCGAATTCGGAATGTAGATCGCAACGCGTCCCCCAGGCGGTACAATTTCACCGATCCTCGCCGCAAGGCTGGCCACCGCGTCGCCAAACTGGGCGTAGGAAAGCCTTCTGCCGCCTTCGATCAGGGCGGCTTGATCCGGACACGCATCTACGGTGTCCCAGAACATGGTTACGACATCGGAATATTCCTTCCGGGTAAAAGCCGGATCGCCTTCACTAAGGCGACGAAGTATCTCGGATCGGGTTTTTGATTCATGCATAGAGCACCATGTTCGGCGAAAGCTGGGTTGAGGGCGGATTATAGCGCGCTTGCGCTTGCTTGCGGCGCGGTCAGTTAATGCGCAGGAAACCTCGGACTTGTTCGAGGAACTGGTCCTCGCGCTCCAGCTGCACCCAGTGGCCACACTGGCCAAAGACGTGCATTTCCGAACGCTTGATATGCTCGTGCATCCGCACAGCGACATGCAGCGGGATCATTTTGTCTTCCCGCCCATGAAGGATCAGCACCGGCGCGTCGATCGCATCGAGCTGCTGCAACGGGATGCCCTTTACAATACGGGGGCCCTTGGCCTTCTCTTCTTCGCCGGGTTGCAGCTTGCGGATGGTTTCTTTTCCACTGGCAATTTCGGCGACGCGCAGGCGCGCAGCAACAGCTTCGTCTGTAACGAATGAAGGATCGTAGGGAAATGCCTGCATCATTGCGCGCATGGCATCCATGCTGGGTTCGAAGCTTCGGCTGCTTGCAAGCCCCTGGGTCTGCTCGAACTCACCAGCAGGCGTTCCCATGAGGATCAGCGAGCGCACCTTGTCGGCATGGAAAGCCATCATTCCCAGCGCGAGCGCACCGCCAAAGCTGTTGCCGACCAGCGTCACACGCTCAAGACCCATAGCCTCGATAAAGCCCGCCAGATGGCGGGTCCACAGCTTGATTCCGGGCTTTTCGCCTTCGGGTAGGGGAGTAAAGCCGAAGCCTACGATATCGGGAGCCAGAACGCGATGTGTCTCGCCAAGACGAGGCAGGATCCCTCGCCAGTTCTGCCACGCAGTAACGCCCGGACCCGAGCCGTGGAGCAGAATTACCGGATCGCCTTCACCATATTCGTGATAATTTGTCTGGATACCGCCCACGTCAATCGAATTCCCGATATCTGGAAGCTCCGCGTTACCGGTCATGTCTCTCTCCCCTCCAAGCGTATTATCAAATTCTTATGGATATGTGTTGCGAGGGCACCCCTGTAATGTCAATACGTGAGAGTATGGTTAGCCAAAATGGGGTGGACCAATAATCAGTGGGTGAGAAAATGACAGGCAATCTATCAGGACAGACGGTACTTATAACAGGGGCAGCTTCGGGCATTGGAGAGGCCGTTGCTCTACGCTTCGTGAAAGATGGAGCAAATGTGGTGGCTCTGGATCGCAATGCGGATGCACTTGCCGGTCTGGCCGATCGTCTGGGTGATCGGTGTGCGGTCTTGGCAGGTGATTGCACCGAGGCCGATATCTGCAAGCAGGGGGTCGCGCTGGCGTTGGAGAGATTCGGCAAGCTGGACTGTGTTGTTGCCAATGCGGGGGTATATGACTGGTATAAACGGATAGACCGGATGGAGGTGGCCGATATGCAGGCCGCGTTCGAGGAACTGTTCCGCATCAACGTACTTTCCACCTTGTTGATTGCGCGGTGCTCCATAGAGGCGCTGCGCAAATCGGGCGGCTCTCTTATCGTCAGCTGTTCCAATGCCAGTTTCAGGGCCGGCGGAGGCGGCACGTTATATACAGCCAGCAAATTCGCACTGCGCGGCATCGTTTATCAGCTGGCTTATGAATGGGCACCGGATGTGCGTGTAAACGGTGTTGCTCCCGGCGGAACAATAACCGGCCTCTCTGGCCTTGACGCACTGGAAAGCTCCTCGCGCCGGCTCGATTCCGAAAACCGGACCGTCGAAATGGTGGCCAAGGCATCACCGCTTAAGCGAGCCGCAGAGGCAGAGGATCATGCCGGATGTTACGCCCTGCTTGCATCGCGGCGCGACGGGAAGAACCTGAACGGAACCATTCTGGTAAGCGACGGCGGGCTCAGTTCGAGAATGGGATAGGCATCACTGCCTGACGCCAAACAGGAGTTATGTGCAGGTGATCTAGGGGACTCGAAGGAGAGCGGAGACTGCTTCTGCCGCCTCGGTCATGCGCGGCAGGAACGTAAGTAACCTCTCCTCCACCTCCTCGAAGTTCCCATTCTTGCAGACTTCCGTCACCGATAGTGCTGCCATCAACCGCCCGGTTGGGTCATATATCGGCGCTGCAAGGCAACGCAGTTCGGGATACATTTCGCCCCTGTCTAACGCCCAGCCCTGCCCCCGCACCTGATCCACCTCAAGCCGCAGGGCATCGGCGTCGGAAATGGTAGTTGGCGTTAGCGGCACGAAATCGCCCGGAGACAGATATTCCTCCAGCTGATCTTGCGCCAGCTGGGCCAGCAACACTTTGCCAATCCCGGTGCAATAAGCCTCCAGTTCGGTCATTTCCTGGGAGGGAGGACGCAAATATCCAGCTTCGACCTTCACGAGGTAGCGAACCAGATTGTCCCGAAAAACGCCCAGATGGGCGGTGCGCTTGCAGGCTTTGGCAAGGTCCGCGATTATGGGACGGGTAGCGCTGGTCAAGATGGGATCGAGGTCAGCACGCGCCCCCAGCTCCATACTGGCGATACCGAGTAAGTAGCGACCCCGCCCGTGCCGCAACACGTATTTGCGCGCCACAAGGGGGCGCAGCAGCCGGTGAACGGTCGAAAGCGGAATGCCGGAGGCTGCGGATATTTCCTTCACCGTCATAGGGGATGATGAAAGGCACTCAAACAGGTCGAGCATTCGCTCGGCAACCGACGTTCCTCCGCCCTCATCCAATTCGGCGCTTTCTCTCACAGGGTGAGGCTCTAGGCCAAATAAGCGGGCGGTCAAGGCTGGTGGAAAACGGATAGCTGCCCCAATGTTCTGAAGAACGATCAATCGCACTGCTTCCAGCGGAGTGAAGATTTATGAACTCATCCAATTTTGGCTGATGACGCACTAATGAGTGGTCGAGCAGAGTGGGTGACAAAGCACTGACTGAATAATCAAGCAGTCGTTTGGGAGAGCTTCAGATAATGACAATTGAACCTTCGATCATCACTTCATTGGGCGATGAGCTTTACGACGCTCTGATTGCCGGTGAGACGATACCAAATCTCCGGGTCCGCAACCCGGACATCGATATTGCCGATGCCTACCGCATACAGGAACGCATGATCACCCGCCGACTGGAAGCCGGTGAGAAGATTATCGGCAAGAAAATCGGGGTCACATCCGAGGTGGTGCAGGAAATGATCGGGGTCTTTGAACCCGATTTCGGCCAGCTGACCGATGCCATGCTGGTTTCAGATGATGCCACGGTAGAGCGTAAGTCGCTTATCCAGCCCAAGGCCGAGGGCGAGATTGCTTTCATCTTGAAACACGACCTGACAGGGCCGGGTGTGACAGCGGCAGATGTTCTGGAGGCGACCGAATATGTCACCGCCTGTTTCGAGATCGTCGACAGCCGTATTCGCGATTGGGACATCCAGATTCAGGACACTGTTGCTGACAATGCTTCATGCGGAATTTTCGCTATCGGCACACAAAAGGTCGATCCGCGCGACATTGATCTAGCCAGCGTGGCAATGAAAATCGACTGCAACGGAACCGAGGTTTCAAACGGTGTTGGTGCCGCAGTCCAAGGCTCGCCGCTTAACTCGGTCGCTTGGCTCGCCAATACGCTGGGCCGCTTGGGTATGCCGTTCAAAGCTGGCGAAATTATCCTTTCTGGCGCGCTTGGCCCGATGGTCGAAATATCTGCCGGCGATACGCTTCAGCTCAGCCTTAGTGATGGTCTGGGAACCTGCCGGCTAACTTTCACCTAAGCCGTCCGTGCAGGGATCAGGGGCCACGAACAGGCGATGAAATACTCCGCCAAGCTCAATTCAACCGAAAGAAGAAGAGATGGATAAAATCAAATGCGCAATAATCGGGCCAGGAAATATCGGCACCGATCTTCTATATAAACTGCTGCGTTCCGAAGTCCTCGAACCCGTCTGGATGGTGGGCATCGAGGCCGGGTCCGAAGGTCTGGCCCGCGCGAAGGAATTCGGGCTCAAGACCACTGCAGAAGGGGTCGACGGGCTGGTTCCCCATGTGATTGAAGATGGCGTTCAGATCGCGTTCGATGCGACCTCGGCCTATGTTCACGCAGAAAACAGCCGCAAGCTCAATGAACTTGGCGTGTTGATGATCGATCTGACGCCGGCGGCCATCGGCCCGCTGTGCGTCCCGCCGATTAATCTCAAAGACCTTGCCGGGCGCAAAACGATGAACGTCAACATGGTTACCTGCGCCGGACAGGCCACCATCCCGATGGTCGCCGCAGTCAGCAGCGTGCAGAAGGTGGACTATGCCGAAATCATCGCCACCGTCGCTTCGAAGTCGATCGGGATGGGCACGCGCAAGAATATCGATGAGTTCACCCGCACGACCTCTGCTGCGGTAGCCAAAGTTGGCGGGGCGACGAAAGGCAAGGCTATTGTGATCGTGAACCCGGCGGAGCCACCGCTCATGATGCGCGATACGGTTTTTTGCGAAACCGCCGATGAACCCGACCAGGAAGCTATCACTGCCGCCGTCCACGAGATGATCGCGGCGGTACAGCAATATGTACCCGGCTATCAGTTGAAGAACGGGCCGACCTTCGATGGCCGCAAAGTGTCGATCTTCCTGGAGGTAGAGGGGCTTGGTGATTTCCTCCCGAAATATGCCGGAAACCTCGATATTATGACTGCGGCTGCTGCCCGCACGGCCGAAATGTTCGCGCAGGATATCCTGGATGGCCAGCTTAAACTTGAACCCGTGAAGGAGAACGCATGATGTCACTTGAGGAACAAGTCAAAGGCCGCAATCTTAAGCTGCACGATATGTGTTTGCGCGATGGTATGCATTCGATGCGCCATCAGATCACGCTCGACCAGATGGTCGACATAGCTTCGGGGCTCGATGATGCCGGAGTACCGCTGATTCAGGTCACCCACGGTGACGGGTTGGGGGGATCATCTCTCAATTACGGGCGCGGCCTGCATACGGATCGCGAATATATCTCAGCCGTGGCCAAAGTCGTTAAGAATGCAACGATTTCGGTTCTTCATGTTCCGGGCATCGGTACGCTGGACGAGTTGCGGATGGCCGCCGATAGCGGGGCCGGGTGTGTCCATGTGGCTTCGCACTGCACCGAGGCTGACGTCACCGAACAGCATATAGGCTTGGGGCGCGAACTCGGCCTCGACACCGTTGGCTTCCTGATGATGGCGCATATGACTACGCCTGAGCATCTGGTCGAACAGGCCTTGTTGATGGAAGGATACGGAGCAACGACAATCTATTGCGTGGATTCGGCTGGCTACATGCTGCCCGATGACGTGACGGTTCGCATTGGCGGGCTCCGCACAGCCTTGCAGGATGCGACCGAGATCGGTTTTCATGCCCATCACAATCTTGGCATGGGTGTGGCAAATTCGCTGGCGGCAGTGGCCGCTGGCGCGGATCGTATCGACGGTTCGGCGGCGGGACTGGGTGCCGGCGCGGGTAATACGCCGCTGGAATTAATGGCCGCTGTCAGCGAACGGATGGGTATTGATACGGGCGTCGACCTGTTTAAGCTCATGGACGTGGCGGAAGACCGTGTGCTGCCGATCATGCCACAGCCGCCCCGTGCAGACCGGGATTCTATCACCCTCGGCTTTGCGGGTGTCTATTCGACCTTCCTGTATCAGGCCAAGGAAGCGGAGCAGAAATACGGCTTGTCCGCGCGTGACATTCTGATTGAACTGGCTCGCAAGAAGATGATCGGCGGACAGGAAGACATGATCGAGGACACAGCTCTATCGATGGCCAAGGAACGCGACTTGGTTTAGTTTGGCTTCATCTATTCCGGCTTCAGCGGAGAAATGGATCGGGCAGCGGTGTAATTCCGCCGCCCGATTTGTTTTCCAGTTCCGTGGTCCATACTCCTCGCGGGATAGGCGCCAATCAGTGCGGAGTATGGCCTTCGCGTTTACGCAGATCCAGCCGTGAAATCTTCATATTTTCATTACGCGGGATTTCGTCGACGATCGACAGGATCGTGGGAATTTCCATCGGCGAAAGACGCCCGGTGAGAAAATCCTTGAGCTGCTTGAGATCGAGCTGCTCTCCGTGGCGCAAACTTACAATGGCTTTGGCGGTTTCGCCCCGGTAATCGTCGGGTACGCCAATCACCGCTGCCTCGCGAACAGCGGGATGGGCCAGTATCGCGCTTTCAACGTCAGCAGGGTAGATATTGAAGCCGCTAGCGATAATCATGTCCTTCAGCCTGTCACTAACGGTGACCAGCCCCTCTTCATTCATCGAACCCAGATCGCCGCTGCGGAAGAAGCCGTCGACAAATGCCTGCTCCGTAGCTTCGGGACTGCGCCAATATTCCTTCATCACCTGCGGGCCGCGCAGGCAGATTTCGCCAACTTCGCCGGCCGCCGCCTGTTGATGGGGATCATCGGTCTTGCGGATTTCCACTTCGGTGAACGGCAGAGGAACACCGGTGAACCGCGCAAGTGTCCGCTCCGGCGGGGAATAGACGACGGCAGGGGCGGTTTCACTCATGCCGTAAAGAGTGGTGATCCAGTGGCCGGTGGCCTGCATGAATCTTTCCTTCAGCTCTGCCGGAACCGGCCCCGCACCGCACTGAACGCATTTCATCCCTGACCAATCAATCGGCCGTTCCCGCGCTGCCTCAAGCAAGGCGATCGCCATAGTCGGGGCCATCAGAAGAATGGTGACCTTCCTTTTCTCGATAAGGTCGAGCGTCTTCATCGGATCAAAGCGCGGAAGCGAAACCAGTTCGCCCGCCAGTTGCATGGTGAAATTCTGAACCGGGCCAATCCCGCCCGCATGGGTCACCGGGGCAGCCGACAGCATCACTTCCCGGCCCGGCTCAAGCTGGGGATACCAGCTAACCATCTGGGCCGAGTTGACCAACAGATTGTGATGGGTGAGGACCGCAGCCTTGGGTGCGCCGGTGGTGCCGCCTGTGAACTGCAGCACCGCAGGATGGGCGACGGGATCGAAAATGGCCCGCTCTGCCGTCCCGTCCGTGGCTAGCAAGTCGGGAATGGTCTGCACGGGTGACAGCTTCTCTGTCCCCTGTAGTGCGATCGCTTCGCGTGGATCCTGCGTAAAGGAACCGACCAGCAAGGGCACGGGCTGGCCGATGTGATCACAAATCTGCTGCGCCTTGGCGAGCAGCCCGGGCTCATCGAAAGTGATGATCGCTTTCAGGCCGCTGTCGACACATTGCCCGGCCAATCTCTCCGCGCTGTATAATGGATTAAGCCCGACATAGACTGCGCCGATTTGCCACATTGCGAAACAGCCGAGCGTGAACAGGGGATGGGGCGGGCCCATATAGCCAACCCTTTCCCCCGGCTCGATACCCATTTGGGAGAGTCCGGCCCCGATGCGTGACACAAGCTCGGCAACCTCGCCATAAGAGAGCGTCCAATCCTCTAGCGTCAGGCAGGGCCGGTCGGCAAAATCACGCGCGGCATCGTCGAGCAGTCCGATTAGAGCGCGCGGTTCGGGGAGGGAAAGGTCACGGGCATTTTGGGGGTAGTGGCTGTGCCAAGTTGGCGTTTCAACGCTGGCGGACATAATCAGAACTCCCGTTATTGCCGATGCGGCTTGTCAGTGCCCTGCACTCTCCATACGTATGCGAATGGAGATTTTGCAAGAGGTGATTGACTTGGATACTATGCAGGCGTGGGTCGTGAAGGAATATGGCAAACCCGAGGATCTGGTGTTCGACCGGATCCCCGTTCCTGTGTTGGAAAATGGCGGACCAAATGCGTCTGACACCTTGGTAAAGGTGGAGGCTGCGGCACTTAATTTCGCTGACGAAATAGCGATTGCGGGCCGTTATCAGGATCGTATCGAACCGCCGTTTGTGCCGGGCAACGAGCTTGCCGGAACAGTGGTGGAGACCAGCGCAGGCTCACGCTTTCAACCTGGTGACAGGGTCGCTTGCCAGGTTCGCAGCGGTGCCTTCGCGGAATATTGCGCGGTTGCATCAGACCGGTTGATGGCGATCAGCGACATCGATGCCCGCGCTGCCGCTGCGCTTCCGGTGTCCTACACCACGGCGCATGTCGCCTTGTTTCAGAAAGGCAATCTGACTGCGGGGCAAACGGTTCTGATTCACGCAGCGAGCGGCGGTCTCGGGGTGGCGGCGACCCAGCTTGCCCGGTCTGCCGGAGCCCGCATTATCGCTACGGCTGGGTCGGAGGAAAAGCGCCGCTTCGCAATCGAAAATGGTGCAGACCATGTTATCGATTACCGCCAGCCCGATTGGTACAAAGAGATCAAATCACTGTCTCCAGATGGCGTTGACATCGTGGTTGATCCGGTTGGTGGTGAAATTTCGGAACAAAGCTTGCGGCTGCTCGCGTGGCAGGGAAAACTGCTCGTATGCGGCTTCGCCAGCGGCGAGACACCGGCTCTGAAGACGAATTACATGCTGGTGAAATCAGCCAGCGTACACGGCGTCTACTGGAGCTTCGACCGTGATCCAGACAAAATCCAGGCGATCCAGCAAGAGCTGGTCGAGCTTTGCGGCGCAGGCAGGATCCGCCCGTTGATTCGGGACGTCTATCCGATGGGCGAGGTGGTTGCGGCAATGAAGGCGTTACGGTCCCGCGCCACAGTCGGCAAAGTCGTGCTGTCTTGGTAGCGCCGCAGCCCAGAGCGCCCTCAAGCGGGAGAAAGCGGCTAAAGAACCATACGCGGGAGTATTGACTCAAGCGGGGCAGTGTTTAGAAAGGCTCTGAAGGTTCTCCCCATTGTGGGAAGGCAAGATAGAGAGCGAATGGGATGAGCTACGGGGCTGTCGAACAATTGTTCTATGACGTGAGCACTTCGCGAAGCCGGAAGGACGCGTTTCGCGAGAACGCAGAAGAGGTCGCGGGGAAATATGCCCTTAGCGATACGGAACGCGAAATGGTCCTTTCCATGCAGGTGGAAGAGCTGTTCGAATACGGCATCAATCCGATGCTCTTAATGGGTTTCTGGACCAGCGTTCACGGTCCGCAATCGATGCCCGACTATCTCAAGCGGGTTCCCACACTTGCATCACGGCTGGAAGCTTCGTCCGACTAAGCGGATAGATTCTGCGACTTCGCGTCGCCCAGCTTTCGACACAGGAAAGAGTTGTCACATGGCGAAAATCGTTGGCGGCTACACCATGCCGCATGATCCCCTGCTGTTCGTAAATCCCCAAAAAGTGGAGCGCGATCACCTGCTCGCAGTGTATTCGCAGATCCGCGACAAAATTCAGGCGTTGGGCGCAACCAAAGCGATCATCTTCGGTGCCGATCATTACATTCTGTTCGGCCCCCGCTGCTTGCCGCAATTCCTTATTGCCACTGGCGATCTGCATGGTCCGATTGATCGGCTGCCGGGTGTAGCCAATTCACCTATTGCAAGCGATCCGGGCTTCGCCAGTTACCTTGTCAATCATGCCCATGGCAACGGGTTCGACGTATCCGTCGCGCATGATCTTGGTGTGGATCATGCTATCGGGGTTCCGTCCCAGCTTGCTCTCCCAACCGACGGATCGGTTCAGACCGTTCCCGTTTACATGGCCAGCGGGGTGGAGCCTTATGTTCGCCTTCAGCGGGCCTATGAATTTGGACAAATGATTGGCGATGCCGTTGCCACCATGCCCGGCGATGAACGCATCGTGTTGATCCTGTCTCTTATACACATCTCCGAGCCCACGAGACGGACTCCTATCTC
>CAJXSN010000014.1 GCA_913060895.1 uncultured Sphingomonadaceae bacterium | reverse complement strand
TCTACACAGAGTAGATCGTCGGCAGCGTCAGATGTGTATAAGAGACAGGGGCTGGGCCGGTTGGAAGCGGCGCTGATCATGGAGGCAATGGCCTATGGCTGCCCCACGACCAGCGCATTTATCTCGATCCACAACATGGCTGCTTGGATGATCGACACGTTTGGATCGCAGGATGTGAAGGACCGCTATCTCCCCGATCTGATTTCGATGGAGAAGATCGCCAGCTATTGCCTGACCGAACCCGGCAGCGGGTCGGATGCAGCGGGCCTGAAAGCAAGCGCGAAACTGGATGGCGACACTTACGTGCTGAACGGCACGAAGCAGTTCATTTCAGGTGGCGGTGTGAATGATGTCTATGTCACGATGGTCCGCACCAGCGATCATAAGACCAAGGGCATCACCTGCCTCGTCATCGACAAGGATACGCCCGGTGTTTCCTTTGGCGCGCCGGAGAGAAAACTGGGCTGGAACGCCAGCCCGACCGCGCAGGTTATTTTTGAGGACGCGCGTGTGCCAGTCGCCAACCGCGTGGGTGACGAGGGCGAAGGGTTCCGGTTTGCCATGATGGGCCTCGATGGCGGGCGTCTGAACATAGGTGCCTGCTCGCTGGGCGGCGCCCAACGCTGCCTGGACGAGGCGGTTGCCTACACCAAAGACCGCAAGCAATTCGATACACCGATTGCCGATTTCCAGAACACGCAGTTCATGCTGGCCGACATGGCGACCGACCTCGAAAGCGCGCGCGCTCTGCTGTATCTGGCAGCGGCCAAGGTGACGGATGGCGCACCCGACAAATCGCGTTTTTCCGCAATGGCGAAGCGGCTGGCAACGGACAATGGCAGCAAGGTCGTGAACGACGCGCTGCAATTGTTCGGCGGATACGGCTATCTCAAAGACTATCCGATAGAGCGGTTCTGGCGCGATTTGCGCGTCCACTCGATCCTCGAAGGCACCAATCAGGTCATGCGTATGATCGTTGGCCGCGACCTCCTGCGCCAGTAAGGCCTCAGAAATGACAGACCCCCAAACCGATCAGGTAAACATCCACAAACATGGCCGCGTGGGCCATATCAGCCTCAACCGGCCCAAGGCGTTGCACGCGCTGACCCTGGACATGTGCCACGCGATCAGTGCTGCACTGACCAAATGGGCAGACGACGACGCGGTGGAAGCCGTGATCCTCGACCATGCTGAAGGCCGCGGCTTTTGTGCCGGCGGCGACATCGCCTTCCTGCGCGATTCCGCACTGAACGATGGCGGCGCGTCGGGGCGTAAATTCTTCCATGACGAGTACCAGCTCAACCACCAGATGATGACCTATGGGAAGCCCATCGTCGCCTTCATGGACGGCATCACGATGGGCGGCGGCGTAGGCATTGCCCTACCGGCCAAAGTTCGCGTGGCGACCGAAAACACCCGCTTCGCCATGCCGGAAACGGGCATCGGCCTGTTCCCCGATGTGGGGGGCGGCTGGCACCTCTCGCGCCTTGGCGGGCGGCTGGGCCAGTTCCTTGCACTTACCGGTGCGCGCCTGGACGGGGCCGAATGCCTGTGGGCGCATATCGCCACGCATTACGTGCCGAGCGAGATGCTGGCCGATCTGAAGGCACGGATTATCGACAAGCCGGACCGTATTCAGGGCATCCTGTCCGAACCCGTCGGGACCCCGCCCAAAGCGCGGATCGAGGCCAATGCCGATCTCATCCGCAAGCATTTCGCCTCCGACAATTACGAGGATATTCTCGCATCGCTGGAAACGGCGGCAGAGGACGGCGATGACTGGGCGGCCAAGGAACGCGACACACTTGGCACCAAGAGCCCGCAGACCTGCAAGGTTGCCCTGCGCCAGCTTGCGACAAGCGAGACGCTGAGCGACTTCGCCGACAATATGCGTATGGAATACCGCATCGCATCGCGGGTCATCACCCGCCCGGATTTTGCCGAAGGCGTGCGCGCGGTCATCACCGACAAGACGAATGATCCCAAATGGGATCCCCCCACCCCGCAGGATGTGAGCGAGGATCTGATCGACAGCATCTTTGCCCCCCTGCCCGCAGACGAAGAATGGACACCGTTATGAGCCAGTACGAAACCATCCTGACCGAAACAGACGGCGCGGTAACGACCATCACGCTGAACCGGCCCAAGGCCCTGAACGCGCTCTCCAGCATCGTGCTGAAGGAACTGATCGAAGCCTTCGCCGCCTATCAGGCCGACGACAGCCAGCTGTGTGCGATCCTGACCGGCAGCGGGGACAAGGCCTTTGCCGCAGGGGCCGACATCAAGGAAATGTCCGACAAGCAGCCGGCCGATTTCTACCTCGAGGATTTCTTCGGCGACTGGACCAGCAAGATCGTTAAGACCACGCGCAAGCCGTGGATCGCAGCGGTCAACGGATTCGCGCTGGGCGGCGGGTGTGAGCTGGCAATGATGGCCGATTTCATCATTGCATCGGACAACGCGAAATTCGGCCAGCCGGAAATCAAGCTGGGTGTGGCGCCCGGCATGGGCGGCAGCCAGCGCCTGACCCGCGCGGTCGGCAAATCCAAGGCGATGGAGATGTGCCTGACGGGCCGGATGATGGATGCCGAGGAAGCCGAGCGCAGCAATCTGGTCGCAAAAGTTGTGTCGCACGACACGCTGATGGACGAAGCGAAAAAAACCGCCACCGCCATCGCCTCGATGCCGCCAATGGCCGCCATCGCGAACAAGGAAATGGTCAACAGCGCATTCGAGATGACGCTGGATCAGGGCCTGATCGTGGAACGCCGCATCTTCCAGATCCTCACCGCGAGCGAAGACAAGCAGGAAGGCATGGCCGCCTTTATCGAAAAACGTGATGGCAATTGGAAGGGACGCTGACATGAAAATCGCTTTTATCGGTCTCGGCAATATGGGCGGCGGAATGGCTGCGAACCTTGCGAAGGCGGGGCATTCCGTGCGCGCTTTCGATCTTAGCGAGGAAGCCGCAGCCACTGCGCGCAGCAATGGCTGCGAAACTTTCACAAACGCCAAGGAAGCGGTCGAGGGCGTCGATGCGGTCGTCTCCATGCTGCCCAACGGAGCCATCGTGAAATCGGTCTACACCGATGATGTCATCGGCCACGCACCCGCAGGCTCAGTGTTCCTCGATTGCTCGACCATCGATGTTGCCACCGCCAAGGATGTGATCGAAGCAGCCACGAGCGCAGGCTACGACATGGTGGATACGCCCGTTTCCGGCGGCATTGCGGCGGCCAATGGGGGTACGCTGACCTTCATGGTCGGCGGGACAGAGACGGCGTTCGAGCGCGCCAAACCGATACTGGAAGCGATGGGCAAGGCGGTGATCCACGCCGGCGATGCAGGCGCAGGCCAGACAGCCAAGATTTGCAACAACATGCTCCTCGCCATCCACATGATCGGCACCGCCGAAGCGATGAAAATGGCCGAGAAGCTGGGCCTCGACCCGCAGAAATTCTACGATATTTCCAGCCAGTCGAGCGGCTACAACTGGTCCCTCAATGCCTACACGCCCTTGCCCGGGGTAGGTGTCGATAGCCCGGCGGATAACGAATATCAGGGCGGTTTCGCCACGGCTCTGATGTTGAAGGATTTGCGCCTAGCAATGGAAGCAGCGGAGAATTCCGATAGCGCCGTGCCGTTGGGCGCCCGCGCCGCTGCACTTTACGAAGATTTCTCCGGGGCAGGCAATGACGGGCTGGATTTCAGCGCAATCATCAAGACATATTGATTTCAGCCAGCACGCTGTCCAGCCAGCTTCGGGGGGCCTTACGTCGTCCGATATCGGCAACGAATTCCTGTCCCCGTGCAACCGAGCGCAGGCGGCCGTGCGGGAGCCATCGGTCGGCGCGGTCGTGATAGCTGAGGCCGCCGCGCTTTAGCCAGGTGGGGCGATCCCACAGGCTGGGCGGACCCTCTGGAACCGTCAGTCGCAAAGCATTCGAAGCGCGTGATGCCGTGCCCCCTTCCCCCACATAAATTGCATCGTTCTTCGCGTGCATCCCCAGTGCGTGCGGGTGGCCGAGTGCCGCCAGCTCTTCCCGCCGAATGTCATCGCATTGCGTCAGATCGACAATTTCTTCGATTCTTTGATAGCCGAAGATGCGATGATGCGGATCACCGCCCTTCTCTCGGAACAGTCCGAAAAACACGAACACATCGCCCACACCAACGCCCTGATTGACCAGATGCGTTTGCGCTGCGCCGCATTGGCCGAACAGGCACTGGCCGCCATCTGTGAACATCGGATCGTGGTGGCAGAGATCGCTCGCACCCAGCTTTCCCCTGCTTGTCGCCGCCGCATGGTCGCCCAGACGCAGATCGCCATAGGTGGTGCGTGAGTACCCGTTACTTGGGATCGGCAGGCTGATGGGACAGCCATCCACGATAGGCGACGGACCGCCGCCTGCCGCGCTATCGAACCCTTTTCTACTGAAGATAATCCGCATGACACGGCTTTGCCCGCCAGCAATCGTTGCGACAAGGTTTTGCCAAGTCCGTGACTAGGGGCTAAGTGCCGCGCTCCCCGCAGCAAGCGCGAGACCGGCCCACCTGCAATGCAACGTATCGTGAAGAATATGGGCTGGCTGCTGGGCGGGCGCGGCATCAATGCCATGCTCAGCCTGGTCTATCTGGCGCTGGCGACCCGCACGCTTGGGCTGGACGGGTTTGGCCACTTTGCCATCATTGTGGCGCTGGGGCAGACAGTCACCGGCATAGCCAATTTCCAGACATGGCAATTCGTGGTGCGCTGGGGCTCCGGAGAGGATGGCGCGCGTGATGCCACCGGATTTGCCATTGCACTGGACCTGCTCTCGTTGGTGACCGGAACGATCCTTGCAGCAGGTCTGGTCGCCACCGCGCAGTTGTGGCTGCCATTGCCGGATGATCTGCTGTGGATCACGTTTGTTTATTGCATTGTCTCGTTATTGGCTCTGCGCTCCACCCCCACCGGCCTGCTGCGCCTGCGGTTCCAGTACGCGCGAGCGACTGCCGCCGATGCGACCCAGCCTATCGTGCGCGCAGCAGGCGCTATCCTCGCATTCTTCTTCATGCCTACGGTGACCGGATTTATTCTGGCATGGGCCGCATCCGAAGTGGTGGTGGCTGCAGCCTACTGGATCATTGCCGCCCGTTCCGAAAAAATCGACACATCGGCCATTTCGCTGCGCAAGATACCCGCCGCACATCCCGATGCCTGGCGGTTCGTTCTGGCGACGAATTTCTCCGGCAGTCTGCAGATTGCTGGCAAGCAGATTATGATCCTGCTGGTCGGGGCGATTGGCGGGGAAGCATTTGCGGGCGGGTTCCGCGTGGCCAGCCAATTGGGGCAGGCGCTGGTGCAACTGGCGCAGACGATCAGCAAGGCAATTTATCCCGAACTGGTCCAAGCCAAGGAAAACGCAGTCGCAATCGCCCGCCGTATCGCCAATGTCGCTCTGGTCGGCGGCATTCTCGCGGTGGGCGCAGCACTGTTGTTCGGCCGCGAAGCACTGGTGCTGATCGCGGGCGAAGAATTCAGCGTAGTTTATTGGGCAATGGTCATTCTGGCTATCGGAGGCGCGGTGGAGCTGGTGGGTGCCAGCCTTGAGTCCCTGCTGGTCAGCGCCGGGCGCGCAGGCACGGCTTTCCTGTGCAGAGCGGTGCCGATGGCGATAGCCTTTGCCACGCTGGACGCCGCGATGGGCTGGCAGGGCCTGAAAGGCGCCGCATTATGCGTTCTGGGCGCAAGTGCATTGGCCGTTCTTGGTTTCTGGATCGCGATTATCAGCCGGCTCGACATCACCATTAAACCAGACCCAGCGCAGCAGAACGTTCCGGCAGGGCCAATCCCGCCGGAGCGTTAGAGTTCAGCTTCCACCCTGTTCCGACAGGGTAGGTTTGCCTGCAGGCGGCGACTGTTCCCGGTAGGCCAACACCGGTTTGCGCGCTGCCTGCGTTTCATCCAGACGGCGGCGCGGCGCATAATATGGTGCCTGCTTCAGGCTTGCATCACCCGCATTCGCGCGCTGCGCCACGCTGCGGAACGAAGCGATGAACTGGTCCAGCGCAGTCTTGCTTTCCGTTTCGGTCGGCTCGACCAGCATTGCGCCGTGGACGACCAGCGGGAAATACACCGTCATCGGGTGATAGCCTTCGTCGATCATTCCTTTGGCCAGATCCAGGGTCGAGAGATCATCACCAAACCCCTTATCGCCGAACAGAGCCTCGTGCATACAAGGCCCGCTGTCTGCATAAGGCGCATGGAGCAGATCTTCGAGGCTACGCAGGACGTAATTGGCGTTCAGCACGGCATCCTCTGCCACTTGCCGCAGCCCGTCTGCGCCGTGGCTGAGCATATAGGTCAGCGCGCGGGTGAACATCCCCATCTGCCCGTGAAACGCGGTCATCCGGCCAAAGCTCTGCATTTTCCCGTCGGAGTGTTCTTCGGAGAACGCGTCTGCCTGCTCCTCCTCCACCAGATGCACCACGCCGTCCTTCGTCCGGGCAGTATAGGGAAGCGGTCCATAGGGGCTGAGCGCCTCGGACAGAACCACCGGGCCGGAACCCGGGCCGCCGCCGCCATGCGGGGTGGAGAACGTCTTGTGCAGATTGATGTGCATCGCATCCACGCCAAGATCGCCGGGGCGCACCTTGCCGACGATGGCGTTGAAATTCGCCCCGTCGCAATAGACAAATCCGCCCGCCGCATGAACCGCGTCGGAAATGGCTTTCATATCCCGTTCGAACAGGCCGCAAGTGTTCGGATTGGTGATCATCACCGCAGCGATATCCGGCCCCAGCCGCGCCTTCAGCGCTTCCAGATCGACCCGCCCGTCCTTGCCTGCGGGAATATCCTCGGTCGTATAGCCCGCAAAGGCCGCGGTGGCCGGGTTCGTCCCGTGCGCGCTTTCAGGGCAAAGTACGACCTTGCGCGCGTCGCCGCGTGCTTCGAGCGCCGCGCGGATGCACAGCATCCCGCACAGTTCGCCGTGCGCGCCCGCCTTCGGGCTCATCGCAACACCGTGCATACCCGTCAGGTCGATCAGCCAATGGGCCAGCTCGTTGATAACCTCCAGCGCACCGCGCACCGTATCGACCGGCTGCAGCGGATGGACATCGGCAAAACCGGGCATCCGCGCGACCTTTTCGTTCAGCCGCGGATTGTGCTTCATGGTGCAGCTGCCAAGCGGGAACAGGCCCAGATCGATGGCATAGTTCTGGCGGCTGAGGCGAGTGTAATGGCGCACCGTTTCCGGTTCCGACAGGCCGGCCAGCCCGATAGAGTCGACGCGCTCCAACCCGCCCATCCGGGTGGTGGCGGAGGGATCGATTTCCGGCAAATCCACTCCGGTCATGTCGGTATTGCCGATTTCGAAAAGCAGCGGCTCCTCCAGCATCAATGCACGGTTGCCGCTGTTGGTGGCGGGCCCCGATTGCATACCATCGTCTGATTGCATCGAGGGCTTCCAGCCGGATTTGTTGGGAGCTTTCATGACAACTCCTCCTTCAGCGCAGAGCAGAGCGTTTCGATATCCGCCTCGCTCGTCGTTTCAGTGACTGCGACCAGCAGTCTGCTCGACAACGTATCGACATTGGGAAACAGGCGGGCCAGCGAGACGCCGGCCAGCACGTTTTTGTCCGCCAGCTTGCGCACCATCGCCCGCGCATCTGTTTTCACGGTGATAGTGAATTCATTGAAGAAGGCGGTGTTGAGCACTTCGACACCCGGAATGGCGGCCAGTTTGTCGGCAGCCAGACAGGCAAGCCGGTGGTTCTCCGCCGCAAGCTGCCGCAGTCCC
This sequence comes from uncultured Sphingomonadaceae bacterium, assembly GCA_913060895.1. Taxonomy (GTDB): domain Bacteria; phylum Pseudomonadota; class Alphaproteobacteria; order Sphingomonadales; family Sphingomonadaceae; genus CAJXSN01. The sequence continues at coordinate 60,991 of CAJXSN010000014.1, read as the reverse complement.
TTCTCGCCCAGCAGCGTCATGTGGACACTGAAGGCCAGCGCGCACAGGCCGCTATTGGTGCAGATATTGCTCGTCGCCTTCTCGCGGCGGATATGCTGTTCGCGGGTGGAGAGCGTCAGCACGAAACCGCGCTTGCCTTCCGCATCGGTGGTTTCTCCGCACAGGCGGCCCGGCATCTGCCGCACATGCTTGGGATCGCGCACGGCGAACAGGCCCAGATACGGCCCGCCAAATTGCAGGCCGACACCGATCGACTGGCCTTCGCCAACTACGATATCGGCGCCCATATCACCCGGTGCCTTCAGCGCACCCAGAGCGACCGGCTCTGTGTTCACGACAACCAGCAATGCACCCTTGGCATGGGCGGCATCGGCAATTTCGTTGAGGTCGTTTACGCGCCCCAGAATGTCAGGGTATTGGACCACGACGCAGGATGTATCATCGTCGATCCGGGCAATCAGGCCGGCTGTATCCGGCTCCGGCTGGATGGAAGGGCTGGCACCGGCGATCGTATCGCCGGTGAACTTTGCCATAGTCTTCACGACTTCGGCATAATGGGGATGCAGCGCGCCTGACAACACGGCACGGCTGCGCTTCGTCACCCGGCCCGCCATCGCCACCGCTTCCCAGCAGGCGGTGGAACCATCATACATCGATGCATTGGCAACTGCGCAGCCATACAGGCGCGCAACCTGCGTCTGAAATTCAAACAGCATCTGCAACGTGCCCTGCGCGATTTCCGGCTGATAGGGCGTGTAAGCGGTCAGAAACTCGCCGCGCTGGATGATGTGATCGACGGAAGCGGGCACATGGTGTTTGTATGCCCCCGCCCCGAGAAAAAACGCAGCGTCCGATGCCGCGAGGTTCTTCTTCGACAGCAGGCGCATATGCTTCTCGACCGCCATCTCGCTGGCGTGCATTGGCAGGCCGCGAATGGGTCCGTCCAGCCGCGCCTCTTCCGGCACGTCGCTGAACAGATCATCAATGGTGTCCGCGCCGATGGTCGCCAGCATATCGCTGCGGTCGGTGTCGGTCAGGGGGAGGTAACGCATATTATAATTCCGTAATTGCCCCCTCCCACCTGCGGGAAGGGCAGTGAGACTTGGCAGCGTGCTGCCTGGTCGCAGCGGGTCGGCATTGGCCTGCGCGATATCGCGCCCGGCCCGCGTCTCTCCCGCAAGCGGGAGAGAAGAAGATGTTACAATTCGTCGACGAACGCCTTGTAGGCTTTCAGGTCCATCAGACCTTCCATCTCGTCCCGGTCGCCGATCGTCAGCTTGAAGAACCAGCCTTCTTCTTCGGGCGAGGTGTTCACCAGTGCAGGGTCTTCTTCCAGCGCATCGTTGGCCTCCGTCACTTCGCCGGTTATCGGCGCGTAAACGTCGCTGGCGGCTTTCACACTTTCCACCACGGCGGCATCCTTGCCCTTCTCCAGCATCGCGCCGACATCGGGAAGTTCGACGAAGACGATATCGCCCAGCTGCTCCTGAGCGTAATCGGTGATACCGACGGTGGCTGTATCGCCCTCGACATCGATCCATTCATGTTCGTCGGTGAAGTAACGGGCCATCGGTTCAACTCCCTCGGTAATAATTGTGCGGCACGAAAGGCATGGGCGCGACGCGGGCGGGCAGACGTTTTTTCCTGACCTCCACTTCCAGCGCGGTATCGGGTTTGGCGTGGGCGGTATCGACATAGGCCATCGCAACAGGATGGCCGAGCGTGGGCGAGAAACCGCCACTTGTGACCGTGCCGACCAGCGTGTCGCCGGCGTACACCTGCGCTCCTTCTCGGGCTGGCAAGCGGCCTTCCAGCATCAATCCGACGCGCGTTTTGGCCGGGCCGTCCTGCAACGTCTTGGCGATGGCAGCATGGCCCATATAGCCGCCTGCCTCGCGCCGTTTTTTGCTGAGGGCGAAGGTCAGGCCCGCGCTCACCGGATCGGTTTCGGTGGTCAGATCGTGCCCGTATAATGGCAGGCCCGCTTCCAGTCGCAGCGAATCGCGCGCGCCCAATCCAGCAGGCCGCACCTCGATTTCCGCCATCAGCCGATCGGCCAGACTTTCCGCGAATTCGGCGGGAACCGAAATTTCGAAACCGTCTTCTCCGGTATAACCTGCACGGGTTATCCGCAGTGGCCATTCACCAAAATTATAGATGGTGGACTGCATGAACGTCAGGCTGTCGGGCACGCCGCGCATCACCCGGCCCAGCGCAGTCGCTGCCTTCGGCCCCTGCAACGCAATCAGCGCATATTCGTCCATGTGGCTCATGCTGACATCGTCGGGCAGATGTTCGCGCAAATGGGCGATATCATCCCACTTCATCGCGCCGTTGACGACCAGATAATAGGCCGGATCGCCCCAATGCCCTTCCGTACCTTCTTCCTCGTCTGCCCCATCTTCAGCTGGCACCCACGGCGTCGCATTGGTGACCATCAGATCATCCAGAATGCCGCCATTGTCATCCAGCAAGAGGGTGTAGCGCACGCGCCCCGGCTTCAGATTGCTGATTGCGCCGGGGACGAGTTCTTCCAGAGCCTGCGCCGGATTGTCGCCGGTCAGCATTAACTGGCCCATATGGCTGACATCGAACAGGCCGGCCTGTGTGCGGGTCCATTCGTGTTCGGCCACAATGCCTCCACCATGTTCGGCAGAATACTGGATCGGCAGGTAATAACCGGCAAATTCGACCATTTTCCCGCCGCGCGCCCGGTGCCATGCATCCAGCGGAAGAGCCTGCGTTTCCGGCACTTCAGCCTCGTCGGCCATTTCGTTTTCGATATCGGTCATTACAATCACACAATCCCCAACAAGACCGCGCCCCGCCGTCTGGCGCGCCAGTCTACCGCCCCCTCTGTCGGGAAACCTGAGAGCTTGCTCCCGCGCACCGGAACACGGCGGCGCAGGGCTTTCTCCTTCGGTGGCAGCCGTATGAAGGGCGTGCGCTTTCCAGAGTGTCGATGGCCCGCGCGGTCCGTTTGCCTGAGAGTTTCCGGGGCGGTTGCTCCTTCGGCGGCGGATGATGGCCGGGCCACCCCCACGCTCTCCCGCGCGCGCCTGCCACAGAATCGCTCCAGCAGCCGACACCCGGGGGATGCGCGATAGCGGCGGAGCGGTCAATGCGTTTGAAAGGGCAGGTGCGGGTTATTCCCGGCAGGGCTGCGCTGCGCAGTGCCAACCCGTCAATCCAGATTGGGCCGCAGCCAGCGTTCCGCCGTTGCCATATCCACACCCCGCCGTGTGGCGTAATCCTCCAGCTGGTCACGCCCCACGCGGGCCACGCCAAAATACTGCGCTTCGGGATGGCCGAAATAGAAGCCGGATACAGCAGCCGTGGGCCACATGGCGAAGCTTTCGGTCAGGGTCAGACCGACATTCTTGGGGGCATCGAGCAGATCGAACAGGATCGGTTTCACGCTGTGATCGGGGCAGGCGGGATAGCCGGGCGCCGGGCGGATGCCGCGATATTGCTCCTTGATCAGCGCTTCGTTGGTCAGCTGTTCGCCCGGGGCATAGCCCCACAGATCGGTCCGGACATGCTGGTGCAGACGTTCGGCGAAGGCTTCGGCAAAGCGGTCCGCCAGAGCTTTCAGCAGAATGTCGGAATAATCGTCCTTGTCCGCCTGGAAGCGTTTGCTGTGCGGCTCTATCCCGTGGATACCCACGGCAAAACCGCCGATCCAGTCACCCGCCGGATCGATAAAATCCGCCAGGCACATATTGGCACGGTCACGCGATTTCTTCACCTGCTGGCGCAGGAAGGGCAGCGTTACGTGCTCGTCCTTACCAATGTGCAGCGTGATATCGTCTTCATCGCGGGCGCAGGGCCAGAAGCCTGCGACACCGCGCGCTGTCAGCCATTTTTCGTCTATAATCTTGTCGAGCATTTCCTGCGCATCCGCAAACAGACTGCGGGCGCTTTCGCCAACCACATCGTCTTTCAGGATGGCGGGATAATTGCCGTGGAGTTCCCATGCCCGGAAAAACGGCGTCCAATCGATGACTTCGCGCAAATCGGCCAGAGACCAGTCGTCGAAAACGTGAAGGCCCGGTTTCGCCGGAGGCGCAGGCTGGTCGCTCAAGTCGGGCTGGAAGGCGTTGGCGCGCGCTTCCTTCAGGCTCAGCAGCGCGCTCTGCCCCTTTCCAGCGCGCGCTATCCGGACTTTTTCGTAATCGCTGGCTGTCGTCTCGACAAATTCATCGCGCTGCGTGTCGGATAGCAAGCGGCTGGCCACACCAACCGCACGGCTGGCGTCCAGCACATGGATCACCGGGCCTTCATAGGCTCCGTCGATCCGCAACGCCGTATGCGCCTTGCTGGTGGTCGCCCCGCCGATCAGCAGCGGAATGCTCATTTCCGCGCGGCTCATTTCCTCGGCAACTGTCACCATCTCGTCCAGCGAAGGGGTAATCAGGCCGGAGAGTCCGATGATATCCGCGTCGTGTTCCCTGGCCGCTTCGAGGATCTGCGACCACGGAACCATCACGCCCATGTCGATCACTTCGTAGCCATTGCACTGCAAAACCACTCCAACGATGTTCTTGCCGATGTCGTGCACATCGCCCTTCACCGTCGCCATGATGATCTTGCCCTTGGCGCGGGTACCCTCTTCCTTCTCCGCCTCGATATAGGGGATCAGGTGGGCCACGGCCTTCTTCATCACGCGTGCGGATTTCACGACCTGCGGTAGAAACATCTTGCCGCTGCCGAACAGGTCGCCGACGACATTCATGCCGTCCATCAGCGGGCCTTCGATCACTTCGATCGGACGGCCACCCTCGGCCTCGCGCGCCGCGCGCATCTCCTCTGTATCGGCCACGACATGGGCGTCGATGCCTTTGACAAGCGCGTGCTCCAGCCGCTTGGCAACCGGATAGCTGCGCCACTCGGCTTCCTGCTTTTCTTCCTGCGCCGTCTTGCCCTTGTAGCTTTCGGCCAGAGCAATCAGCCGCTCGGTTGCGCTGTCGAAGCCGGTCTTTTCATCGGGCTTGCGCGCAAGGATCACATCTTCGCACGCCTCGCGCAAAGTCGGGTCGATCTGGTCGTACACGTCAAGCTGCCCGGCATTGACGATGGCCATATCCAGTCCGGCGGGGATTGCGTGATAGAGGAAGATAGAGTGCATCGCGCGGCGCACGGTTTCATTGCCCCGGAAACTGAAGGACAGGTTGGACAGGCCACCGCTGGTTTTGGCGTGCGGGCAAGCGGCCTTGATCTCCGCCACGGCTTCCAGAAAGTCGAGGCCGTACCGGTCATGCTCTTCTATCCCCGTCGCCACCGCGAAGATGTTGGGATCGAAGATAATGTCCTCTGGCGGAAAACCGATACCGGTCAGCAGGTCATAGGCCCGCTTGCAGATTTCGACCTTGCGCTCTTTCGTGTCGGCCTGCCCCGTTTCGTCGAACGCCATCACAACCACAGCGGCACCGTATGCCATGCACTTGCGCGCTTGTTCCAGAAACTGGTCCTCGCCTTCCTTCATCGAAATGGAATTCACGATCGGTTTGCCCGAAACGCATTTCAGGCCTGCTTCGATGACATCCCATTTGGAACTGTCGACCATCACCGGAACACGCGCGATGTCCGGTTCTGCCGCGATCAGTTTCAGGAACGTGGTCATGGCGTGGACCGCATCCAGCAGCCCCTCGTCCATGTTCACATCGATAACCTGCGCGCCGTTTTCGACCTGATCGCGCGCAACCTCCACAGCGGTGTCGTAATCGTCGCCCAGAATCAGTTTCTTGAACCGGGCGGAGCCGGTAACATTGGTGCGTTCGCCGATATTGACGAAATTGGCGCTGAGGCGGACGGTGGATTGGTCGTTCACAATATCATTCCCGATCGAGCGCGCGTGCCAGCACGGCGTCGTCATAAAGTTTGCCACCGACATCGAATTGCCGCGTGGCGATTTGTTTGAAACCCTGCTTGCCGTAGAACGCAATCGCACGGTGATTGTCGTCTTTCACACCCAGCAACAGGCGTGAGCGGCCATGCGCACCCTCCAGCGCTGCGCTGAAAAGCTTTCCGGCAATGCCACTGCCATGAAAGCGCGAAAGCACATAGATTTTCTTCAACTCGATATCGCCGGAAACGGCAGCGTCCAGCTCTGGCTCCGTCAGCAGGGCGTATCCCACAGGCGCTCCGTCAATTTCCGCCAGCCATGCCTTCGCGCCGCTTTGCAACAGCCTGGCAACAAAGGCAGGCCGGTGCGCGGTTTCGCAGTGGGCGACCAATGCATCCCCATCGATCATGCCTGCAAACGTTTCCAAAAATGTCGCGTCCGCAATCAGCGACAAACGCGCGGAATCGCTTGCGGTCGCTGCACGGATGCGCGCTTCTGGGGCTGCCGTATCTGTCATGCCGCAATCGTAAACGGCTCAAGCCCGGCAAGACGCATCTGCGTGTCGCGCTCCGGAAGTTTGCGCGGGGCAAGCCCCTCCAGCGCGCGGGCTATCGCAGCGATATGATCGGGAGTGGAGCCGCAGCAGCCGCCCAGAATGTTCACGCGCCCGTTCTCTGCCCACTGGCGCACCAGGGATGCGGTGGTTTCGGGCAATTCGTCATATTCGCCCAGATCGTTCGGCAGGCCGGCATTGGGATAGGCCAGAACCAGCGTATCGGCGATATCGGACAGCAACTGGACATGCGGGCGTAATTGCTCCGCACCGAAAGAACAGTTCAGACCGATGGTCACGGGATTGGCGTGGCGCACGGCATACCAGAACGCCTCCACCGTATGGCCCGACAGGTTGCGGCCCGAAAGATCGGTCAGCGTCATGGACAGCATGATCGGCACGTCCCGCTCTAGCTCAGCCTCCAGCCGCTTCACGGCAAAGATACCGGCCTTGGCATTCAGCGTGTCGAAGATCGTTTCGATCAGGATGAAGTCCACCCCGCCCTCGACCAGCGCAGCGGCTTGCTGGTGATAGACATCCACCAGTTCGTCGAAGGTAATCTCGCGGAAACCGGGGTCTTCCACCTCGGGGCTGAGCGACAGTGTCTTGTTGGTCGGGCCAATCGCCCCAGCAACGAAGCGGGGGCGCCCATCCTTTGCTGCATATTCATCGGCCAGTTCGCGTGCCAGCCTGCCCGACGCCACATTGATATCGCGGACTTTGTCCTCGGCCGCGTAATCCGCCTGGCTGATGGTGTTGGCGGAAAAAGTGTTGGTCGAAATCACATCTGCGCCTGCAGCCAGATAGGCGCGGGTTATATCAGAAATGACGTCCGGGCGGGTCAGCGCCAGAATGTCGTTATTGCCCTTCTGATCGGCGGTCAGGCCCAGATCGCCCGCATAATCCTCTTCCGTCAGCTTGCGGTTCTGAATCTGAGTGCCGAACGCTCCGTCGAACACCAGTACGCGCTTGGCGGCGGCAGCTTTCAGTTTCTCGCGGGCGCCCTGTCCGGTGCTTGTCGAAGAGGTCATGCTGCTGTCTCCAGTGTTCGTTCAAGCGGCCGGCGACCGAGCAGATGGCAAATTGCGTAGGCAAGGTCGGCCCGGTTCAGGGTATAAAAATGAAATTCGCGCACCCCGCCTGCATACAGACGGCGGCACAGCTCTGCAGCGATGGTTGCAGCCACCAGCTGGCGCGCGGCAGGGCGTTCATCCAGCCCGTCGAACAATCCGTCCATCCAGCCAGGTATTACCGCCCCGCATTGCCCGGCGAATTTGCGCGCCTGCGCCACATTGGTCACGGGCAGGATGCCCGGCACCATCGGCGCATCGATCCCGGCGGCCTTAACTCGTTCCTGAAAATCGAAAAAGGTTTCGGCAGAGAAGAAGAACTGGCTGATCGCGCGGGTAGCGCCTGCATCAATCTTGCGCTTCAGATTGTCCATGTCCGATTGCGGGCAATCGGCATCGGGATGCGTTTCGGGATAGGCGGCGACGGAAATTTCGAAATCCGCCACTTCCTTCAGACCGGCAACCAGTTCGGCGGCGCTGGCATAACCATCGGGATGGGCCACGAATGGTGCGCCGGGTTCACCAGCATCGCCGCGCAGGGCCACGATGTGCCGTACACCCGCTTCCCAATACTGCTCCGCCACCGCCTGCGTTTCCGCGCGGCTGGCATCGACACAGGTCAGATGCGCGGCAGCAGGGATCCCCGCCTCTTTGATAATCCGCGCAACGGTATTGTGCGTACGTTCGCGCGTCGATCCGCCAGCGCCATAGGTGACGGAAACAAACTTCGGGCCGAGCGGCCTCAGTTCCTGCACCGCTTCCCACAATTTCGCTTCCATTTTCTCGCTTTTGGGCGGGAAGAATTCGAAGCTGACTCCGATGTCGCCGGGCAGGCCGGAGAACAGCGGATTGTCACGCGCGGTCTGCGCCTCCTGCTGCGGGTCGAGAGGGGCGGTCTGAAGGGATGTCACCTTGAGGCAATCTTTCTGTTGGAACTATGGACAGGCTTCTCGGCACGGATGCCCAGCCAGATTTTGACGACCAGCGGGCCACCGGACAGCGCAGTGGGCGCTTTCGGCTCGAACCCGGCAGAGGATAACGCATCGGCCAGATCGATATCGCTGAACCCCAGCCGGGCATGGGCAAACCGCTCTCGCAATTCGTCACGGCTGTGGGCTGCAAAATCGACAATGGCGATGCGGCCTCCGGGCCGCACCACCCGCGCCGCTTCGGCCAGAGCACGCGAAGGCTCGGCGGCAAAATGCAGCACCTGGTGCAGCAGCACGGTGTCGAATGTCTGGCTGGCAAATGGCAGAGCGGAGAAATCGCCCTGCACCAATTCCACCCGGTCGGCGGGCAGATTTTGCAATTTCGCACGGGCGACACGAAGCATTTCCAGGCTCTTGTCCAGCGCGACGATATGATCGGCCTTTGCCGCAAACAGTTCCGCCATGCGTCCGGTGCCGGTGCCGATATCCAGCAGGCGGCCCAGTGGCTTCTCTCCCAGAGCATCGGCCAGCGCCTGTTCCACCTGTCCGTCAGGACTATGGAGCCCGCGCAGACCGTCCCATTCCTCGGCATGGTCGGCAAACCAGCTGGCCGCACCCGCTTCGCGCGATGCGCGAATGTCGGCGAGCTGCTGGCGATCGGCTTCGCACTGCAGGGCAAAGCCCGCATCTTCGATCTCGGCCGTGGCAAGCAGACGGGCGGCAGCGGCAGCCAGCGGCTCACCCTCTGTTCCGCAGGTAGAGCGCAGAAACACCCAGCTCCCCTCGCGGCGCCGTTCGGCCAGACCGGATTCGGTCAGGATGGCGACATGGCGGCTGACGCGCGGCTGGCTCTGGCCCAGAACCTGCGCCAGTTCCCCTACGGCCAGCTCCATCGTCTGGAGCAGCCGCATGATCCTGAGCCGGGTGGGGTCCGCCAATGCCCGCATGATGCCTTCGATCCGCATGAGCAGGAGGATATAAAGATATTGTTATATGCGCAAGTCGGTTTCGTCTTCTCGACCGGGCCAGCGTATGTGTTATGATAACAAGCACAGGAGAAACCCCGATGGAATATGTGAAGTTTGGCCAATCCGGTCTTGATGTGTCGCGCCTCTGCCTTGGCTGCATGAGCTTTGGCGATCCGCAGGCGGAGGGGCATGACTGGACGATGCAGGAAGACGAGGCGCGGCCCTTCTTCCGCCAGGCGCTGGAAGCAGGGATCAACTTTTTCGACACTGCCAACGCCTATTCCGGCGGCACGAGCGAGACGATTACCGGCAAGCTGCTGATGGAAATGGGCAACCGCGACGAGCTGGTGATCGCCACCAAAGGCTTCTTCCGCTGGAAGCAGGCCCCCAATACCGGCGGACTGTCAGCCAAGGCGTTGATGCACGCCGTCGATGACAGTCTGCGCAGGCTCGGCACAGATTATATCGATCTGTACCAGGTTCACCGGCTGGATCCGTCTGTGCCGATGGAGGAAATCATCGAGGCACTGGACGCCATCGTGCGCAGCGGCAAAGTGCGATATCTTGGCGCATCCAGCATGTATGCATGGCAATTCCAGAAGCTGCTTCATCTGGCCCAAGATGCAGGGCTGCACCAGTTTATTTCGATGCAGAATTACGTGAACCTGATCTACCGCGAGGAGGAGCGCGAAATGCTCCCCCTCTGCGCCGATGCGGGGATCGCAGTGATGCCGTGGAGCCCGCTTGCCCGAGGCAAATTGGCGCGACCAGCGGATGGCGCATCGACCCAGCGATCCCAGACCGACCGGCTGCAATCGGTCTTGTATGACCAAACACAGGATGCCGATGCGAAGGTAATTTCTGAAGTCGAGCGGATTGCTGGCTCTCGCGGAGTGCCGATGGCGCAGATTGCCCTCGCATGGGTGTTGCAAAAGCCGGCAGTCACCAGCCCAGTTATAGGCGCGACCAAGGCTGGCCATATTGACGATGCTGTCGCAGCACTCGACCTGAAACTGACGCCTGAGGAAATTGCCGCGCTGGAAAAACCCTATGTGTCGCACGAAGTAACGGGTTTATTCACCATGCCTCCCGGCGATCTCAAATTGACGATCAAACTCTGAACTGATGGCGATTGCCTGCAGCAGTCGCATAGAGCTTTAAAGTTTAATAAACTAGATAATTATCAAAACCTAAAGTGAGAATCGGAGCTCAAATACATTAGCCTTTTGACGATTTATACGTGGCTTCCCAAAAGGCTCGCATACACGCCCAGCCGAAAAGCCTTCGCAGTGCATGTTTTCGTGGTTTCCTACTGAAAGCGATGGTGCCGCTTAGAGGATTCGAACCTCTGACCCCATCATTACGAATGATGTGCTCTACCAACTGAGCTAAAGCGGCGCTCACGGGTGGGATGGATTACCACCTATATGTTTGCCTCGCCGCAGAATTTCGCGGCAGGCTGGAGGCCCGAGCCGGAATCGAACCGGCGTGCGAGGATTTGCAGTCCCCTACGTAACCACTCCGCCATCGGGCCAACCGGCTGCAGGCGGCAGCAAAGCCGCTCGCCTGTATGTCGGACGCGCGCCACTAGCGCGTCCTTGCAGCCAGCGCAATCCGCTTGTGACACCTGACGGGCCTGCTAGGGGGCTCTCATGTCGATAAAAGCATTGCTGAACCCCATCGGGGCCGAGAAGGGGCGCATTACGCTGCCCGCAGATGAATGGCTTCAGGGCCGCACCCTGTATGGCGGCGCCAGCGCGCTTGTGGCCTATACTGCTGCGGTGCGTGCCCTGCCTGATTTGCCACCGCTCCGTTCGGCCCAAGTCGCGTTTGTGGCACCGGTGGGTAATAAAGTAGAGCCGCGCGTCGAGGTGGTTCGCCGTGGACGCAATGTGGCGCAGGTGCGCTGTGATTTGCTAGTCGGCGGAGTGGTTGCGCTGACAGCGTTTTTCTTGTTCGGAGCGGAAAGAACAGCCAACGCCAGACACCCGGCAGTCAAGGCAGACAATTGGCCCGGTGCGCCTGAGAATATGGAACCTGTGATGGAAGGCAATGGCCTGGCGTTCATTCAGAATAATTTCGAGCTTCGCCGCGCCCAGAAAGTACGCGGCGCGGGCCCGCCAGTGGTCCGCCGCTGGATTCGGCTGAAGGACCGCGCCACTCTGGATCCTACATCCACGCTGGTGCTGGTGGGCGATACGCTTCCGCCCGGCGCTATGCGCGTGATGGAACGACAGGGGCCGATCAGTTCCATCAACTGGAGCTTCAACGTGCTGGACCATGAAGCCAACACCCGCGATGGGTGGTGGTTGGCGGAAACCTCCAGCGATTACGCGGATCATGGCTATTCCAGCGAGCGACTGCGGCTGTGGGACACCGATGGCAGGCTGGTCATGAGCGGCCTGCAGTGCGTTGCGGTATTCGGCTAGGCTACGTCTTCGAAGTTCGCCTTGCGCTTCGTCATGCCGGCCATAACGGCTTCGATCTGATTGGGTGTCCGCATGATGGCTTCCTGCTCCACGCTTTCGCGCATCAGCATTTCTTCGCCGGTCTGATCATACATGGCGTTGGAGAGACGCTTGGCTGCGCGGATCGCATAAGGATTGCGGTCGGCGATCGTTTCAGCAATCTCTATCGCCTTCGCCAGTGGATCGTCCGAAATATAGGTGGATAGCCCCAGCACTTGCGATTCCTCGCCGGAAAACGGGCGATTGGTGTAAACCAGTTCCCGCAGCACGTCGTCACGAACCAGCCCGCGCCACAGTTGATATCCGCCCATGTCAGGCACAAGACCCCATTTCAGTTCCATAATCGCCATGCGCGCATCCGGCGCGGTTACGCGAATATCTGCACCGCTGGCGATCTGCATTCCTCCGCCAAAGCAAACACCGTGAATTGCCGCGATCACCGGAACTGGCAGCTTGCGCCACGCCGTGGCAACTTGCTGGAAAGTGTTCGAATCGCCGTGAGTCCGCTCCAGCAGAGAAGGTTTATCCGGATCGGGTTCCGCGCCGAAAGTAGATGTATCAAGACCAGCGCAGAAAGACGGGCCATCGCCCGAGATTACTACGGCTCGCACACCCTTGCTAATTTCTAAAGCCGCGGCCGCTTCAATAATTGCAACGAACATCTGCGGGTCGAGCGCATTCATTTTTTCAGGTCGGGTCAGCCGGACATGAGCGACACCTGTATCGCTCAACTGAATCGAAACGCGCTCGTTGGTCGGAAATGTCATGCTGGTCCTCTTCTGATTGGCCTTCACCTTGCGTAGCATCATGCGACTGTCCAGCGCTGAATTACCGGCATGGACCTTCGGCGGGTGCGTATCAGGCCCTGGTCTTTTTCGACGCGAGATACCGCTTCACATTGCGCGCTGCCTGACGCAGCCTCTGCTCGTTTTCGACCATAGCAATGCGAACGAAGCCTTCGCCCTCTTCTCCGTAACCGACACCCGGCGCAACGGCGACGTCGGCATGGGTCAGCAATTCCTTGGAAAATTCCAGACTGCCCATATGTGCCAGCTCCGGTGGCAACGGGGCCCATGCAAACATCGAGGCTGGCGGCGAAGGAATGTCCCAGCCTGCCCTGCCGAAAGCCTCCACCAATACATCGCGGCGCTTGTGATAGATCAGGCGGTTTTCTTCAACCACGTCCTGCGGCCCGTTAAGCGCAGCGCACGCCGCAGCCTGAATCGGAGTATAGGCCCCGTAATCGACATAGGATTTTACCCGCGTCATTGCGCCTATCAGCGATTTGTTGCCGACGGCAAAGCCCATGCGCCAACCGGCCATAGAGTAGGTTTTGGACAGGGTGGTAAATTCCACAGCCACATCCTTTGCGCCCGGCACCTGCAGGATGGACGGCGTCGGCTTGCCGTCGAAATACAGTTCCGAATAGGCAAGGTCCGACAAAATCCAGACCTCGTTCTCCTTCGCCCATGCGACAAGGCGTTCGTAAAACGCAAGATCGACCACTTCAGCCGTCGGGTTGGACGGATAATTTACCACCAGCACACTTGGACGGGGCACGGTGAAGGCCATCGCACTGTCGAGCGCGCGCCAATAATTTTCATCCGGCGTAGTCGGCACGGCGCGAATGGTCGCGCCCGCCAATATAAAGCCGAACTGATGAATCGGGTAAGACGGGTTGGGTGCCAGTACAACATCGCCGGGCGCGGTGATCGCTGTAGCCAGACTGGCAAGCCCTTCTTTCGAGCCCAGCGTTACAACAACTTCGGTTTCGGGATCGATTTCGACTCCAAAGCGGTTGCCGTAATAATTCGCCTGGGCCTTTCGCAGGCCCGGGATGCCGCGCGATTGGGAGTAACCATGCGCGGTAGGTTGCTGTGCGACCTCGCACAATTTGTCGATAACGTGCTGCGGCGGAGGACGGTCGGGGTTGCCCATCCCCAGATCGATAATATCGCGTCCCGCCGTGCGCGCCGCATGCCGCATGGCGTTGACCTCCGCTATCACATACGGCGGCAGGCGTTTCATACGGTAGAATTGGTCGTCCATTGATCTGTCGCGGTCCCTCGTCCGATCGGAAATGCATTTTGACAGGCCCTTCCTGCCTCAACCTGCTCGCAATGCAAACATCGTATGGGTATAGACTTGCAAGCACACTTTCGCTGACAGGAAAATCTGCGCCATGACAAAGCCCGACGCACCCTCCCCGACAGATATGTTTGCCCGTATTTTTGAATTGCAGCGTGAAGCGGGCGAGAAGGTAATGTCGACTTTAATGCCGACGGGCGCGGCGGGAATGCCGGGTGGACTGGCAAGCGCCATGTCAGGACCGATGCCGGCCGGCGATTTGGGCGAATGGGGCAAGAACGCGGTCAAGATGCAGAAGCTGTGGGCGGATTTTGCTGCCATACAAGCCGAGCAGTCGATGAAGAACCAGATGGCCAGCCCGCCTGACCCGATGCAATTCGTGGTGCACTTGCAGGATTTTCAGAAAAAAATGCCGATGGCGGGCGCGGACGATCTACAAGCCTTCTGGCAGGATGCCATCTCGCTGTGGACCGGCGTCATCGGGCAGTTTGCCGGACAGGCCACCGAGGCGGGCGAAGCCGAGGTCGATCTGCCGCGCAAGGACCGGCGCTTTAACGACGATCTATGGCGCAGCCAGCCCGCCTATGCATTGATCCATCAGACTTATCTGCTGATGGCGGAGCGGATGGAAGCAATGGTCGAGAATGCAGACGGCATCGACAAGGGCAAACGCAAGCAACTACGCTTTGCCACCAAAGCCCTGATCGAAGCATTGAGCCCGGCCAACTTTGCAGCGACCAATCCCGTCGTTCTGAAACGAGCTCAGGAAACCAATGGCGCAAGCATGGTCAAAGGGATGGAACACCTGCTGGCCGATATGAAGCGCGGCCAGCTGACCCATAGCGATCCCGACGCGTTCAAGCTGGGTGAGAACATCGCTACAACGCTTGGTAAGGTGGTGTATGAAACGCAGCTGTATCAGCTGATCCAGTACAGCCCCACAACAGAGGACGTACTGGAAATCCCGTTGGTGATCTTCCCGCCGTGGATCAACCGGTTCTACATTCTGGATCTGAATGCGAAGAAGAGCTTTGTACGCTGGGCCGTTGCGCAGGGCATCACCGTGTTCATGGTCAGCTGGAAATCAGCCGATGAGACCATGAGCGATGTGATTTGGGATGACTACATCCGCGCGCAGGTTGATGCGATCGATGCAGTGCGCGAGCGTCTGAATGTGCCCAGCGTACACACGATCGGTTATTGCGTTGCCGGAACCACTCTGGCCGCGACGCTGGCGATTCTGCATCGCCGGGGCGAAGAGAAGCGAGTGAAAAGCTGCACCTTTTTCACTGCACAGGTCGATTTTGCGAAAGCTGGCGAACTTCTTCACTTCATCGACAGCAATCAGTTGGCGAGTGTGGATTCCATGTCGGGAAAGGGGTATCTCGACGGGCGTTATATGGCCGCCACGTTCAATCTACTGCGCAGCACCGACCTGATCTGGAACTACGTGGTCAACAATTACCTGATGGGGGAGGATTACCCGGCCTTTGATCTGCTGCATTGGAACGGAGATGTAACCAACCTGCCGGCGAAATGGCATGGTGCCTACTTGCGCGATCTCTACCGTGACAATCGTCTGGTAAAGAAGGACGAGCTTGAGGCAGATGGCACACCTATCGATCTTTCGCTGGTGTCGACGCCCACCTATGTACAGGCGGGAAAAGAAGATCACATCGCCCCTGCTGAAAGCGTCTGGCGTTTGCGGGAGCATTTTACCGGACCGATCCGGTTTATTCTGGCGGGATCCGGCCATATCGCCGGCGTCGTCAATCCACCTGACAGCGGCAAATACCAGTATTGGATCAATGACGATCCAGAGGTGACAACTCTGTCTGCCTTCCGCGAAGGTGCGACCGAGCATCCCGGGAGCTGGTGGCCAGATTGGGCCGAATGGCTGCGAGCCCAAGCCAACAAAACAGTCAAAGCCAGCGGAATACGCGTCCCTGGCAAGTTGAAGACCGACGTTGTAATTGAGGATGCACCGGGCCGTTATGTTATGAGCCGATAAGCAGATGGAGTAAAATACATCTATCAAACAGTGCTTTAACCTGAATTATGCGGCGCACTTTACAGGCTTATGTTGCACTGCACAATAATTCTTGCATTCGCTCTTGCAGCATGTATATTGTGCAGCGCAACAATACGCTTAGACTGTAAGGATTACTCATGGCTGAGAACACTCCCAGTAAAATCGACAGCGCCGCACAAAAGGCTTACGCCGAAGCGGCAGCACGCAAGGTAGATACTCCAAAGATCGATGTGGCCAAGGTTGAAGCTGCCGTCGAGCAGGACACTACGCCCGCGCCCAAGGTTGAGGCGATCACTAGGGCTGTGGAAGCCGAACCTGACAAGCCTGCTGCTAAGAAGACTGCCGCCAAGCGCAAATCGGACACTCGCAAAGCGACTGCAAAAAAGACTGCAGCCAAGAAACCAGCTGTTAAGAAGGCCGCCGCCCTCAAAGTAGCTGCCGGCAAGACCCCGCCTGCCGAGGCAGCGAAGACAAAAACTGCGGCTAAGGCCGCCTCCACCATTACCAAAGCAAAGGATACCATCATGGCCACTGCCAAGAATGCCCAGAAAACCGTCAAGAACACTGACTATGTCGACACCGCCAAAACATTGGCCGCGGATGCGCAGACACGCCTGAAAGGTGCGTACGCCAAGAGCACCGATGTCGCCGGTGAAGTCGTTGATTTCCATAAAACCAACCTCGAAGCCATCGTGGAATCGGGCAAGGTGCTGACTTCTGGAATGCAGGATATGAGCCGTGAAGCTATTTCCGACACGAAGAAGGCTGCCGAGCAAGTAACCGAAGACGTCCGTCTCGTCGCTGCCGTCAAGTCGCCAACCGAGTTCATGAAGCTCAACGGTGACTTCGCTCGCCGCAATATCGATGCTGCGATTGCCTACTCGTCCAAGAGCACCGAAGCCTGGATGAAGCTGGCCAACGAAGCGATGGCTCCGATCACGAGCCGCGCCAGCGAAGCTGCCGAGCGTTTCAAGAACGCTGCCTAAGCTATTCTGATCGGTCGGCCCTGCAACAGGGCTGCTGGTTAGAGACTATTAAAGGGCCGGATGCGTCAGCGCATTCGGCCCTCTTGCGTTGGTTGGCCAGCCTTTGCTTACCTTTGGCTTGCTATGATCGTCGCAGTTGAAACCACAAATCCGTCCAGCCGACTTCCAGCCACCTTGCAACCTGCTCTGCTCTTGCCGATATTGTACACTGTGATGACATCTTCCTTCCCGACCGATCGCTTAACAACCCGCTTTGCCGGAGAAGATGGCTCGCCCGGTGGTCCGGATGACGATACAGAAATCGGCATCGCTACCAAAACCCGGGCCAAGCCCAAAAAGCCCAGCCAATACAAGGTGCTGCTGCTAAACGATGATTACACCCCGATGGAATTCGTGGTGATCGTCCTCAAACGCTTTTTCCGAATGAATATCGATGAAGCGACACAGGTTATGCTGCATGTTCACCAGAAGGGCGTCGGCATATGCGGGGTCTACCCCTACGAAGTAGCCGAGACCAAAGTGAACCAAGTGATGGATTTCGCCAAACAAAACCAGCACCCGCTGCAATGCACGCTGGAAAAGGCATGAGCCCGCCGCGGATGATCGTTTGAAGCAGACCCACCCTCCTGATCCTGATCTACCAAAGGCTGGTCAAGAGAGCGTGTGGGGCTACCCACGTCCGGCCATTGTCGAACCGTCCAGACGACATATCAAAATCGAACATCGCGGTGTTGTTATAGCGAATACGCGCAGCGCATGGCGGACATTGGAAACCAGCCATCCACCGACGTATTATGTACCGCCTGCTGATGTCTTGACAGAATATCTGCGCCCGAACCCGCGCCGTTCACTCTGTGAATGGAAGGGAATGGCGCGCTATTGGGATCTGGTGATTTCCGAGCAGCGGATCGAAGGTGTGGCATGGAGCTATGCCAGTCCGACCGCCAGCTTCGCCGACATTCGTGACTATTTCGCTTTTTATCCCGATCCGCTTGATGCGTGCTGCGTCGATGGCGAAGTGGTAACACCGCAGCCCGGTAAATTTTATGGCGGGTGGATAACCGGCCATGAATCAGGGCCATTCAAGGGCGTGCCAGGCAGCCAATTCTGGTAAACTCTTCACCTCCGTCCATACGGGGCATGACCGCAGGCTATTTTGCCGCTAAGGCAGTTCTCTTATCCATGATGAGCCACCGGTTTTGCTGAAAATTATCCCCGCTCTTGATCGTTATATATTGCGGCTGGTTATCGTTCCGATGACCGCCGTTTTCGTGCTCGCGGCATCATTGCTGATGCTTGATAAAATGCTGCGCTTGTTTGATTTTGTCGCGGTAGAGGGCGGGCCGATTGGCGTCGTGTTCAAGATGCTTGGCGCTCTGATCCCGGAATATGCCAGCCTCGCTATTCCTCTGGGCCTCATGCTGGGCATCCTGTTCGCATTTCGCAAACTGGCGACATCCAGTGAACTGGATATCCTGCGCGCGGTAGGTATGTCCTATCTGCGGCTGCTGCGTGTACCCTATATGATCACCGCCGTGCTGGTCGCGGTGAATATCGCTCTGGTCTTCTATATCCAGCCGGTCAGCCGCTATTATTACGAGCAGCTGGAATACGATCTGCGCTCGGGCGCGTTGGGTGCGTCGATCAAGGTGGGGGAATTCACCACTCTGGCCGACCGAATGGCGCTGCGTATCGAAGAAAGCGAAGAAGAAGGCCGGCGGCTGAAGGGCATTTTCGCCCGTGTCTCGGACGAAGACGGGCAAGTCCTGTCCATTTCTGCGCAGGAGGGGGCTTTCCTTGCAACCACCGACAACCCGGAAACCATCATCCTGCAATTGACCAATGGAACCATTGTTCAGGACGAACCCGGCACCACCCCGCGCCTGCTCAGTTTTTCCCGGCATAATTTGCCGATCGACCTGCCTTCGATCGAGCAGTTCCGGCAACGCGGAGATGCAGAGCGGGAGTATATTCTACCCGAATTGCTCCGTATCGGCTGGGACCAAGGCCAGTCGGAGGAGGCCCGCGACGCCAGTCAGGCGAGTTTCAACTTCCGCCTGGTGGAAGTGGTGATGATGCTGCTCTTGCCCCTGCTTGCAGTGGCGTTGGCCATTCCCCCCAAACGATCGACCAGCGCCCTAGGGGTGTTTGTCTCCATTGTGATGGTGGTCAGCTATCACAAGGTAAACCAGTACGCAGAGGACATCGCCGCGTTAGGCCGTGTCGATACAGTAATCGCCTTCTGGGGTCCGTTTGCGGTTTTCGCTGCGCTGATATTCTGGATGTTTTATCAGGCAGCCTATGTGCCCGGTGGCCAGCCAATAGGCGCGTTGGAAAATGGCTTCTCCAATCTGGGCAAGCGAATGGGCAAGCTGTTCAAACGGCGTAAACATCGCTCCGATGCTTTTGCAACCGATGCCCATCACACAACGGCTCCGGCGGAATAGGACGCGCGAGGCTTCATGCAGTTCGATTTTTTCCCTTCGTGGACGCTGACCGTCTATCTCGCCAAGATGTTCGTCGTCCGCATCTTTGCGGTGCTGGTGATGCTGGTGCTGGTGCTGATGATGCTGGATCTGTTGGCAATCAGCGGCGACATTCTGGCGGTGGAGGGCAATGGGCAGGCCGAATTATTGACCTACACCGGATATCGCATCCCCCAGCTGGTCCAGCGATTTCTGCCCTATTCCGTCTTGCTGGCGACAATCATTGCGCTGATTACGCTGAACCAAAACAGCGAAGTGATCGCAATGAAGGCTGCCGGGCTTTCCGCACATCAGGTGCTGGCACCGCTGCTGATTACAGCGCTGGGCGTCTCTGTTATCAGCTTTGCCTTCAACGAACGTGTGGTCACCAGCACAACGGCTTCGCTCAAAGCATGGGAAGCGACCGAGTTCGGCGCTGTTCCGTTGGAAGTGGACGCGCGCAAGGGCCTGTATCTGACCGACGGCAGCGACATATTGAGCGCCACAACCATGACAGGACGGGCCGAACAGATCCGCCTGCAAGGTGTCACTTGGTATCGCCGAAACGAGTCTGGCCAGATCGTCCGTCAGGTGCGCGCGGATAGCGCGGAATATGCAGCCCCGGGCTGGCGCCTGATTGGAGCAACCAGCTTCGATGTCGGCACAGCCGAAACTCAGACCGATGCCGAGGTCACCGTCGCGCCGGGCATAACACCCTCTCAGATCGAGCTTGAAAGCGTGGATGCCGACGCGCTCGGCTTTATGGAACTGCGCGATTCCATTCAGGCATACAGGGCTAGCGGCCGCGCTACGGCCGAGTTGGAGGCCAAGTGGTGGCACAAACTATCCGGACCCCTATCGGCTTTTCTGATGCCCCTGCTGGGTGCTGTGGCGGCTTTCGGCCTGGCGCGGTCAGGACAGTTGTTTGTGCGGGCTGTTATCGGGATGGCACTAGGCTTTGCCTATTTCGTGGTCGACAATGCCGCATTGGCGATGGGCAGTTTTGGCGGCTATCCGCCGCTGCTCGCTGCTTGGGCGCCCTTTTTCCTGTTTCTTCTAATTGGTGAAACCGTGCTGATCAGAACAGAGGAATAGGGCCGACATGGCTTCTGCGAGTGGAGCTGCACTGCGTCTGGCAAAGCCCCAAGATGCTCAGGCCCTACCTGCAATCGAGGAGGCCGCAGGCCAGATGTTTGCCGGCATGGCGGGCTATACCGCCGTGGCAGCAAACAAGCCGATCAGTGCGCCGAGACACCGCGCGCTCATCGCGAAGCGGCATTGTCTCGTTGCGGCGGATGGACAACGGATTGCAGGCTTCATCACCTGCGAACCCGTGCGACACGAACTGCATATCTGGGAATTATCCGTCCACCCCGATTACCAGCGGCAAGGACTGGGCGAACGGCTGCTGCGGGGTGTGATGATCGATGCGGGCAATCAAGGTTTTTCCGCCCTAACGCTCACCACATTTCGCGATATACCGTGGAATGCTCCGTTCTATACGCGGCTCGGTTTTGTCGAAGTCGAGGATGCGGAAAGCCACCCACGTCTGGCAGATTTGCTAGACAAGGAGGCCAAGGCAGGATCAGCCTACGATAGCCGGATAGCGATGATACGCTTTTTGGGCTGATGTTGGTTTAAACACCCCGCCTGCGGGCCATTGTGCTGCGGGCAATTTTGCCAATGAGAAATATCATCCCGGGATGGTTCGAGCCCTGATAGGTAGAGCCATCGCCCAGTTCGCGGTGCAAACGGCGATGCGCTTCGGGCAAGGCATGATAGGGCATGGACGGCATCAGGTGATGCAGCGCGTGATAGCGCAGGCCTACGGGAGCCCAGATTTCAGCCAATGGGCCTGGCGGTGGTACATTCACGCTGTCGAGGAACTGCGCGGTCACAGTCATCGGCTCGCCTTCGTTTTCCCACAAATGTGCCACCAGCGTCCGCAGTTGATTGAGAACCGCAGTCAATGAAAGGATCGTTAGTGCAATCAGCAATGGCTGCCAGCCCAGTACAAAAATGCTGCCGATTAGAGTCCAGCTCCATAAGCAACCGCCCAGCTCCTGCCAAAACACACGCCGGGTCATGTCTCCTTCGGCCGGTCGGCGGCGGAATTCGGGATTGATGGAAAGCGAAGAAAATCGCTGCCAAACGAAGCGCCGCACGGGGGGCAAAATCGCGCCCAGAGGGACGAGTACTGCAAACCGCAAAATCAAAGCCAGCGGTGCCAGCAATGCCACCAGAACGAAGGTCGGCAATGTCCACGGCTTCATCAGCGCCAGCGGGAGATACTCAGGATCTTCTATGGTGCCATACTGGGTGCGTTTGTGATGAATCACATGCACGCCTTCATACATGAAAGACGGGGTCAGCAGCGGAATGCCAACAGCCAGATTCCACACCGTGCGGAAACCCGGCAGTGTACTTTTTTGAAAATGTGTCAGCTCGTGATTGAACATCAGCGCACGGTACAGCGCCAGCGCGCCAACCAGACCGAACACCACTGCAAGCCCGACGTTACCGGTCAGAATGGCACCCGCAATACAGGCATAGCCGATTCCAGCAGACAGCAGCATATCGGACCAGTAAATTGCGCCGCGCGCGACATACAGGTCTTTCGTAAGATCCCGTGCAGCCCGCAGCATCGCCTTGTCATCAACAATCGGTGCGCGTGCGCTGGCCCCCGAGGGGGCGGCGGCTGAATCAAGGCTGTGTTGCAAACTCATAAGCTTTATCTTGAGGAAATCAGTTAAAGAGCCTTACTGTAAATTGATGCAGCGTCATACCGGCCAAAGGCCAGCCTATGCTTCGCCCTTCATTAAAGAGGCCGTGCTTGACAACGGCCACTGTGCCTAGACAGGAGCTAACCCGACCTGAACACCCGTGAAAGGGAATGATTGCCATGCATGGCAGTAAAATAGAGATCCGTCCCCTGTCGAACAAGGGCAAGACAGGGAAGCGTGATCGCGCGACATTTGTCGATCTTGGCCGCACCTTTGCTGCGCGTGTTCCCAATTTTATCCCGCAATTGCGGTCTGAAGAACTGGAACTGGTCGATCCGGCCAAAAATCCGTTTTTCGAGCACGCCTCTGTGCAGCTCTTCTTGGCCCTGCGCGATGGCCAACCTGTGGGCCGCATTTCTGCGCATATAGACCATCTGGCGCTGGAGATCCCGGTCGAACAGGGCATGGGCCCTGGTACCGGCATGTTCGGTTTTTTCGATGCAGAGGACGACGCCATAGCCGCCACGCTGCTCAAGACAGCGGAAGATTGGCTGCGCGGTCAGGGCATGACGCGGGTGCTAGGCCCAATCTCGATGTCCATCTGGGAAGAGCCGGGCTTGCTGACGAGGGGGCAGGATCATCCGCCTATGGTTATGATGGGCCATCACCCCGCCCATTATCGCGGCTGGATTGAGGGCAATGGCTACACCCCTGCCAAGAAACTGGTGACTTATGACCTCGGCATTCAAGAGGGTTTCTCCCCTCTTATTCAAAGGATTGTCAGATCAGGCATGAACAACGATCGCATCAATGTTCGGCCCGTAGACCTGAAACGCTATAACGAGGAAATCGCTACGATCCTTGGCATATTGAACGATGCATGGTCGACCAATTGGGGCTTTGTGCCCTTCACTCCGGCAGAAGTCGCTCATGCGGGTAAAAAACTGCGGCCCATTATCAAAGCACCGCTCAACCGGATTGCCGAAGTCGATGGTAAGCCAGTGGCATTCATGCTGACATTCCCCGATGTGAACGGCATTCTTGCCGGCATTGACGGTAAGTTGCTGCCGACGGGCTGGTTCCATATGTTGAACTGGCTGCGCAAGCCAATGGGGGCTGGAATGCGTGTGCCGCTGATGGGCGTGCTGAAGGAGCTGCACAATTCACGGATGGCTAGCCAACTTGCTTTCATGATGATCGAGCAGATCCGGACGGAGGCAGTCAGGCTTTACGGTTCGTCGCGGGGAGAATTGGGCTGGGTTCTGGACGACAATCAGGGAATGATCGCCATCGCCGACGCGATCGATTCCAAGATCAACCGCGAATATATAATTTTCGAGAAATCTCTAAAATAGTATATGAAATTTGGCCTTTGGTACGCCAGCGGGAACCGGTACCAGCATCCGACGTTCGAAGATCACTGGCGGCAGGCTGTCCCTCCCGTCCGACAGGAACAGTTGGTACAATGGCTCGTCTAAAGAGCAGAAAGCGTCTTCCTGGCCACTGTATGGTGGTCGAGGACGACGGTCTACTCGCCTCCGTGATAGAGGCGACTCTGATCGATGCCGGTGCCAGCAGTGTTACCGTTTGCACTACTGCTGCCCAGGCTATGGCCAAATTGCGGAACCATAGGCCAGATGTTCTGGTGCTGGATGTGCATTTGGCAGATAGTGATGACGGCTGGGGGTTGGCCGAACTGGTCGCCAGTGTCGGACCCAATTCGCCAAAGATCATTTTCTCCACCGGATCGCCCGAAGATATCCCGCCCAATATTGCAAAGCTGGGGGACGTGCTGGTGAAGCCCTATGCGCCAGAGGATTTAGTCGCGCTGGCCATACGGCCTCCTCAGCGCGGATTAATGAATATTTTGCGCCGATGACGTCTGCGCTTCCCTGAACCTACTCAAATCGCGGTTGAAACGCTGTGCGCGGCTATGGTTTCTCCATGCCTGAAATATATGAGGCCTCCAGTCGAACTTTATCGACTGGAGGCCTCTGGATAGTATCACCACCGCTTGGACGGGAGGGGGGTCTCGGTGATGATATAAGCAGAATGCCCCACCCTTAATGCTGTTCCCGAGTGCGGAGAAATAACTGAAAATCGCCGCCGCCAATTAAACTTACCATCAGATAAACGGGCGTTTCCCCTCACCAATTGGGGTGTATTGGCCAAAATCGCAGGCCTTCTTCATATCTTCAATGCGCAGATCGCCTGGCTTCCAGTCGACCAGCCCTTCTTCTCGCAAAGATTTGAGCGTTCGGTTGGTGTGGACCAGCGAGAGCCCAAGCATATCGGCTATTTGCGCTTGCGTGATCGGTATATCCAGACGGTTGCTTTTGTCGGCAATCCCGGTCGCCAGAGCGCGGTCAAGTAGCCAGACGGCCAGAAATGTCACCCGCTCGCGCGCGGTACGCTGTCCTACCGAAACAAGGTGCCCCTCCAGCGCGGTTTCTTCCTTCGCAGCCAGCCATACCAGATCATATCCCAGCCGCGGATGCTCGCCCATCAAGCGGTGAAAATCGTTACGCGGAAACACACACAGCCGCGCATCAGTTAGGGCTTCGACAGAATGCGACAGATCGTCATCGAATGCCCCCTGCAGCCCAATCAGATCGCCCGGAAACATGAAATTCACGATTTGCCTCCGCCCGTCATCCAGCGACCGGTAACGTATTGCCATGCCTTCCAGCATGGTGTTGAGATGAGGCGATTTACCACCCTGCGCAGCGATGATTTCACCGCGCGCATAGGCTACCTCGTCCTCTTTGAAGGATTGCATAAATTCCAGTTTGTCTTCCGAAAGGGGCCGGAATGCATCGCATGATTGCAGCGGACATTCACGGCATGGCGTTATCTTCCTGTCCATTGTCACCGCACTGTCCCCATATTTAACTTTACCAATTTCTTTGCCGGTACGCATTGTGATGCGCGCCCCCCTTAACCGTCAGACAATCTGACTTGTCAAACGGGTTCGCTATCATGATCATTTGCGCTTTTGTATGGAACCGAGTCGGTAACGACACGTTTAACGCGCGCATTCATGCGGCTATATCCGGCCGCTCAACCTTCGGAAGGGAATATATGTCGCTTGGAGAAAATGTTGCAGCCCACTTGCCGTATCTGCGCCGCTATGCGCGCGCGCTGACGGGGGCTCAGTCGACCGGCGATGCTTTCGTTCGCCAGACTTTGGAAGCAGCACTCGCCGATGAAGATCTGAAATCGGAATTAAGCGGCGGGCGGGTGGCGCTTTACCGTGCATTTAACAAGGTGTGGTCGACAGCCAATGTTGATACCGGTGAAGTATCTCTCAGTGACGATCTGTCGTCGAACGGGCATGAAGCCGCTGCGCATGATCGCCTATCCACCGTCACGCCGCTCAATCGTCAAGCGCTACTGCTGACGACATTGGAAGATTTCAGCATCGATGAAGCTGGCGAAATAATGGATTTGCCGGCGGCGGAAGTCGAAGCGATGGTCCAAGATGCCGTGGCCGAAATCGACCGCGAATCCTCGACTAATGTGCTTATTATCGAAGACGAACCGCTCATTTCGATGCAACTGGAAGATTTGGTTCGCGACCTTGGCCACGATATCTGTGGCACAGCAGCCACTCGAACGCAGGCGCAAGAAGTCGTTGCAGAAAAAACGCCTGGTCTGGTTCTGGCTGACATCCAGCTGGCCGACGGATCGAGCGGGCTCGATGCGGTGGACGATATTCTCGCTATCGGTAGTGTACCCGTAATTTTCATCACAGCCTATCCAGAACGGCTGCTGACAGGCGACCGGCCTGAACCCACATATCTGGTGACCAAGCCGTTTCAGGAAGCGACCGTCCGAGCAGCCATTAGTCAAGCGCTGTTCTTCAACTCCAGCGAGCCGCTCACCTAAGCATTATCCTCGGCACTTGCTGCCCCTTCAATCTTCAGCCGGATCGGCGAGTATCTCGCCGATCTGTGCTGCAGATCCTTCGGTAACTGGTCCGCCTTTTTTAGTCGCTCTCAGACTGAATGCCGAAGGCTTACGGATCGGCACATCCATCTGGCATCGCACGCCTGTCGGCGCGAATTGCAATTCGACCGGATGCCGCAGTTCGTGCGCCACAATCTTTTCGATCAGATCAGTACCGAAGCCTCGATTGCGCTGCTGCGGTACAGGTGGACCGCCGCTTTCTACCCATTCTATGCGCGCCAGATCATCTGACAGGAGCGACCATGTGACCGATACGCAGCCCCCGAACTGGCTTAGCGCGCCATATTTGGATGCATTGGTTGCCAGTTCGTGGATCGCAAGCCCAAAGGACAGCGCGTCGCCCGGCGCAAGATCAACACCGGGCCCGTCCATCTTCAGCACCATGTCCTGATCATTGGCATACGGAGCCATTTCAGCTGTGATCACATCACGTATGGGTGTGGTCCCCCATTCCGATTTCGTGAGCAGATCATGAGTTGCAGAAAGCGCCCGGATACGCCCATCCAGGCCGTCTGCAAAATCGTCCAGACCGGTCGCCCTACGCCGCGTCAACGATACGATGGAAAGGACATTGGCCAGCGTGTTCTTTACCCGGTGGTTCAATTCTCGGGTCAGAGAATTGCGTATGGAATTCTGCTCGGCAAAATAATCGAGTGATGCCTGATCTTCGTGAGCCTGCTGCGTCAGCAGCCGGGCAACCAGCATAGACAGGCTGGCTACGGCAAGGCCGAACAGCAGAGTAATCATTGAAAGTAACGATAAGGCGCTGCCTTGCGCGGATTCCACCTGAACGATCATGGGCCTATTGGCGAGCCGGAATTGTACCGTAGCAAACCTGCCCGTCGACTGCGTAGGCGATATGGACGCCAACAAATTGGGTGGCTCTGGGCTGCCGTCATATAGCTCGACGCCCTGCCCCCCGATCGTCTCCATTTCTACGACAGTGCTTAAGAAGTCCTGCGCAGCGAACGGGCTATAAATGAAACCTTTCAGTACACGCGTACCTGATCGGAATACCGGCATATACACGAGAAATCCGGAACCACTCTGTCCGCCTTCCTGTTGCAGTAACACTTTGCCGCTGGCAGTGGGGCGGGTTGTGCGCACTGCCTCGCGCATGGCGCTCCGTCTGGTTTCTTCCGACCACATATCGAAACCCAATGCGCGCCGGTTTCGGTCGGTATCGGGCAGTAAATATGTAACGGGGACGATATTATTGCGATCGTCGGAAGGGAAGGGAAATATCCTGCGTGCCCCCACTTCCCCAGGCTCCAATCGCCCTACGAAGTCCCTGACCTCGTCTGCGTTGATATGCTCTGCCCAGCCGATGCCTTCAGCTCCGCGATAATCGGCATCCAGCCGCAGTTCTTCGACAAAACTGCGGAACAGTGGTGCCTCGACCCCGTCCATTGTCGCAAACAGCGCAGCACCGGCACGCAGATAGGAATTGGTCGCATTACCACGCCGGTCTAGGGAGGATGCAATGGTTTGGGCCGCTTTCGCTAGCCGCGCCTGTTCGGCCGCATTTTCACCGCGTTCGATCGCCCAAACACTCAAAACAGTGATCGCTGCGATAAAAACAAAAATCGCCAAGGGCACGGCCCGTGGATAGTCAACCAGCCAGCGTCTGGTCCTGTGGGGTTTCGAGGCATCTGTGTATTTCAAACGGAAACCTGCATATGCACTTTCGATGGCTGAATTATAACTGGGGCTGCAACGGGGGGAACCATGCTGCCCAGCATTCGTTCCTCCCAACTGAATGGTTTTAACTCCCGTGCCTGATTGCTAAGAGCGCGGCATAATGGGGCACCCAAAGGAATTGTTGGTGACAGACGGCAAATCGCCGGACGCTGCGTCGTCCGGGAAAGCGAAAAAAAGCAATCCGAATGACCCTCAGTGGGCCGATGGTTTGCGCCAATTGTATGATTCAGTGGTCGACGAACCGCTCCCGGACAGCTTTAAAGATCTTCTCTCAAAGTTGGACGGCGAAGCAAAATGAGCGAGTCTAAACGAACTGCCTCCGAGCAGGCCGATTTCAAAAGAGAATTGACCGAAGTTGTGCCGCATTTACGCGCTTTTGCGCGTGGTCTGTGCGGGCGCCCAGACATGGCCGACGATCTGGTGCAGGAAGCGCTGATGAAAGCTTGGGCTGCGCAGGAACGGTTTGAGCCTGGTACATCCATGCGTGCATGGACTTTCGTTATCCTACGAAATGCCTACCTCACCGATATGCGCCGCAACCGGTTTCGGGGCGAATATGATGAAGGCGTGGCGGAGCGCATTCTGACTGCTCCGGCAGGTCAGGAAGAGCCTGTCCATCTATCCGACATGCATCGCGCTCTGCTGACTTTGCCGCCCGAGAGGCGCGAGGCGCTTCTGTTGGTGGGTGCAGGCGGCTTCTCTTACGAAGAAGCTGCCAATATCTGCGGCTGTGCAGTCGGAACGATCAAGAGCCGCGTGGGCCGCGCCCGCAGTGCCCTCAATGCTATGCTGGAAAGCGGTGACATCCCCAACCGTTCGCTGGATGATGCAACCGCGCATCGCGCCATTCTTGAAGAGTTGGACAATGTTGCTGCAGGCAACGGTATCGCAGCAGCAAGTTGATCGCAACAGATCAGCCGCCGACGTGCGCATGAAAGCGAAGCCCTGCTGATGGATGCGCCCGGCCCGCCAGATAACGGTTCGGTAGAGGTACCATCTCCCAAGGCCAGCAGCACTGTGCCAAGGCGGCGGATGGCCCTCGCCCAGCAGGAATTGCGGCTTATAAGCACGCTGGTGGTGCTAATCGGAATCGGTCTATTTCTAGCCCTGCCTTTCGTTCTGTCGATCGGCTCCGTCGTCTTCCTGCCCCTTACCACCGCTATCATACTCTCGATCCTGCTTTCTCCCTTGGCGGACCGGCTATCTGGGTGGGGCGTGCCCAATCTGCTGGCATCGATGATGTCGCTGATACTGTTTTTCGCTATCGTCCTACTGGCCTTCGCTGTCATTCTACAACCGGCCATCGCCCTGTTCGAGGAATTGCCTCGACTGGCAGAGCAGGTTGCGCAACGCTTCGCCGAATTGCGAGACCAGTTCGCATGGCTCGCTGCTGCGAATGAACGCTTCGCAGAAATCGTCGGCAATACTGGCGCCAATGAAGTGGTTCTGGCCGGACCGTCAATGTTACAGCAGCTCGCAATCGGCGCGCCCTCTGTGTTTCTGGAGGTCTTGCTAACCTTCCTGATGGCGTTCTTCATGGTGGAGGCGCGGATGCGGCTGCGTCGCAATCTTCTGTTCGGACGCACCAGCTTCGGCACCAGTATCAAGGCCGCCCGCGTTCTTCGCGAAGTGCAGGACCGTGTGGCAAGTTACATCCTGACCGTAGCATGGATCAATCTGGGCGTAGGCATTGTAGTGGGCACGGGAGCATGGCTTCTGGGTGTGGACGCACCACTGATGTGGGGCGGGCTGGCGACGCTGCTTAACTTCATTCCCTATATCGGGCCGCTGGTGATGACCGGAGTACTGGCGCTGTTCGGAGTGGGAACCAGCGAAACCATCCTGTTGGGCCTAATCCCGGCTGCTGCCTATCTGGCGCTGCATACGGTGGAAGCGAATGTCATAACACCGTCCATCCTTGGTGCGCGCTTCACAATGAATCCGGTGATGATCCTGATCGCCTTTTCTTATTTTAGCTGGATATGGGGCGTGTTCGGTGCATTGCTGTCGGTACCCATACTGCTGATGCTGACCGCATTTTTCGACCATACCGGGCGGCCCAATCTGATCGGCTTTGTTTTCGGGGAACCGCTGTTCGGCAATCAACTGATGGCGATGGGGGATGGCTCTCCATCAGATCGACCGCCTGAAACATCGCCCGGAGCTTGATCATCTTATCCGGCACAAAAGAGCCCGCCAAGCGCAATGCTTGGCGGGCTCTTTTGTTTAGCTCGCTTAAGGATCAGGAAGTGTAGCTCCATGTCGATCCACGCGTCAGATTCTCTGAAGCGAAGCTCCAATTGAGCTTGTCGCTCGTCACAGCCTTTAGATAAGCTGGGCGTGAATTTTGGTGATCAAGATAATAGGCGTGTTCCCAGAGGTCGATAACCAGCAGCGGATTAACGCCGTCTTGGTCGGCTAGCGTATCGCCATCATGCGTTTCCTCGATGGTCAGCTTACCCCCTTTTTCTGCCAACCATACCCAGCCGCTAGCGAAGTGGCCTGCGCCGCGATCCTGCAATTGGCTCTTGAGTTCATCAACCGAACCGAAGCTATCGTCGATCATGGTCTTCAACTCATCGGTCGGTTCCCCGCCCTTTTCGGCCATCGAATTCCAATAGAACCCGTGGTTCCAGCTTTGGGCGCTGTTGTTGAACAAGCCCTGATCGTTGCCGCGGGCTGCGGAGATAACTTCTTCCAAAGACTTGTCCGCATGATCAGTACCTTCAATCGCGGCGTTGGTCTTATCGACATACGCTTTGTGATGCTTACCGTGGTGGAAGCTCAGCGTTTCGGCAGAAACGGCCGGGGCCAGTGCGGTATCTTCGTAAGGGAGCGGGGTTACTTCAAAAGCCATGAATGGATCTCCTGATCGGGTTTTAACAGATTGGTGGTTCGGGGTATCAACGCGCCAGACCCTTCAGGGTTGCATGGCAGGCGTATTTTCTTCGCTCTGAGTGCTTCCTTCATTTTCGGCGCCACGATCCGTGGCGGCAGTAACTGCGACATTCATCGTAACATTGGCCAAAGTGCGCATGATATCGGGCAGCATTTCGACCGCAACCAGCAGCGCCAGCGGCTCTATCGGTACACCCATTGCCAACGCGATCGGGCCAATCGAGATTACAAAACTGATTGAGCCCGGCAGGCTGACAGAGCCAACGCTGATAATCAGCGCCACTGCAATGCCGGTCGCCAGAATGGCGGGTGTCAGCTCCACGCCTACCAGGGTCGCAACATAAATCGCTACTGCCATATTCATTGCCGGACTGGTCGCGCGGAAAATGGCGACTGCCAGCGGCAGAACGAAATCGGCTGTATCCTCGCGCAGTTTCAGCCTCCGCGCGCTGTCAAGCATCGCTGGCAGACTCGCAAGCGAACTTTGCGTGCTGACCGCAACCGCCTGCGCGGGAACCAGCGCCCGGGCAAAACGCACCGGGCTGACACGGCCCACAACGAAAGCCAGCACATAAGCCGCCAGTAGCACCGTCGCCCCCATCGCCGACACGGTCAGAATGTAGTGTATCAGAGTAACGAATGCACCGTCACCGCCAGCCCGAAGTGCAACACCGAATGCCAGGGCGAAGACCCCGATAGGAGCAAGCCACAACACCCATCCTATAATAACCAACATCGCATTGCCGAGCGCGCGAAAAAATCGCAGCAATACCTCGCCCTGCCCTGCAGGAATGCGGGTGATGGCAACGGCGAACAGGGCGAAAAACAGCGTCAGTGGCAACATTGCCGTTTCCGCAGCAGCGGCAAACAGATTGGGTGCAACCAGAGAAGCCACGAAATCGCCAAGTTCCGGCACGGACTGCGGTTCCATCGCATCGCCGCCTGCCAGCAGAGCAGTGGCCGCTTCGGGTATAGGGAAAGCGGCAAGCAGCAGGGGCATCAGCAAGGCGCCGACCAGACCGCTAAACAACAGCATCCCAAACACCCAGCTCAGCATCCGCCGCGCTGTTTTTCCCGCCCGCGCTGCTGCGATCATTTGCGCAATGCCCATGACCAGCAGCGCAGCTACCAACGGGATGATCGTCATTTGCAAGGCGCGCAGCCACAGGGCGCCAACCGGCTGTGTTATAGCAGCAGCAGAAGCCTGAATGCCGCTGCCCTGCACCAAAGCTCCCACGATCAGCCCGCCGACCAGTCCAGCGAATGTCCACCATACCGGCAGAGATATTTTAACCAGCCCGGTGTCTTCTGCACTTTGGTTGGCCAAAACCCGCCCCTCCCTCTTCACTTTATACCGCCGCACAGCCACAAAGGGGCCCTCGAGGCTACGTTTCAAATGGAAGCCTTTGCAGGGGATAGCATGACACGCAAATATTTCGGCACCGACGGCATTCGCGGGGAAACCAATTCCGGAGCGATGACCGCCGCTACAGTGATGCGCGTAGCGCAGGCTGCGGGCAATCATTTCCGGCGCGGCGATCACCGTCACCGCGTGGTAATCGGCAAGGATACGCGCCTGTCGGGCTATATGATGGAAAACGCACTGGTAGCAGGCTTCACCAGCGTGGGCGTCGATGTTATTATGACAGGCCCCCTGCCAACGCCTGCCGTGGCTCTGCTGACCCGCGAAATGCGCGCCGATCTGGGAGTGATGATTTCGGCCAGCCACAACCCCTTTCGCGATAACGGGATCAAGCTGTTCGGACCGGACGGGTTCAAGCTTGATGACGATACCGAACGCGAGATAGAGCGGCTGATCGACGAAGATCCCCCGCTGGTCGAGGCCGCCGAGATCGGCCGGGCCCGCCGGATAGAGGATGCGCGCGGGCGATATATCCACGCAGTTAAACAATCGATCGCCGATGATATCCGCTTCGATGGTTTGAAGGTCGTTGTGGATTGCGCGAACGGCGCGGCCTATCAGGTCGCGCCTTCCGCCATTTGGGAACTGGGCGCGGATGTCATCACTCTGGGCGTCAGCCCCAATGGCATCAATATCAATGACGGTGTCGGCAGCACATCACTGGATGCTATCAAGGCAAAGGTCGTGGAAGAAAGCGCGGATATCGGCATTGCTCTGGACGGCGATGCCGACCGTCTGATCGTTATCGATGAGAAGGGCCGCGAAGTCGATGGCGACCAGCTGATGGCGCTGATCGCTTGCCGTATGGCCGAACGGGGCAATCTGAAGGGCGGCGGCGTGGTCGCCACTGTAATGAGCAATCTGGGACTGGAACGGCATCTTGCCGACAAGGGACTGACCCTGGAGCGTACAGGCGTGGGCGACCGCTATGTTCTCGCCCGGATGCGCGAGGGCGGCTTCAACGTTGGCGGCGAGCAATCGGGGCATATGATCCTGCTCGACCATGCAACCACCGGCGATGGCACCGTAGCGGCGTTGCGCGTTCTCGCCAGCCTCGTCCGGTCGCAGAAACGCGCCAGCGAGTTGCTTCACCAGTTTGAGCCTGTGCCGCAATTGCTCAAAAACGTGCGTTATTCCGGTGGCACCCCGCTCGACAATGCCGAGGTGAAAGCAGCCATTATCGACGCAGAAGCCGAGCTGGAAGGCAAGGGCCGCCTTGTCATTCGTGCATCGGGCACTGAGCCTCTGATCAGGGTGATGGCAGAAGGCGATGATGCCGCCCAGGTGGAGGCCGTGGTCGACAGGGTGTGCGACGCCGTGAAGGGTGCCGCCTGATGCTCGCCATGCGCCCGGATTGCGAACGCTGCGGCAGGGATCTGCCCGCCGATGCGCCTAGTGCCTTTATCTGCAGTTTCGAATGCACTTTCTGTGCGCCTTGCGCGGAAAAGCTTGATGATCAATGCCCCAATTGCGGCGGAGAACTGACCGACCGCCCGATCCGCAGCCGCGCCCTGCTGGAGAAATATCCAGCGAGTAAAAACCGGGCATTCAAGGGATGACAATCAAAGCGAAAAAACCGCCGCGCATCCTTTCCATCGCCGGATCCGACAGTTCCGGTGGGGCGGGCATTCAGGCCGATATCAAGACCATCGCGATGCTGGGCGGTTATGCAATGACTGCCATCACCGCTGTAACAGCGCAAAATTCCATCGGCGTGCAAGGGATCGCCCCGATGGAGGGGGAGTTTGTCGCTCGTCAGGTTTCTTCTTGCGTGAATGATATCGGTGTCGATGCGATCAAGATCGGGATGCTCCAGAATGTCGATATCATCACCTGCGTCGCGGGCGCTCTGGAAGCATTGCAGACCCCGGTGCCTATTGTCCTCGATCCGGTGATGGTCGCCACATCCGGCGCGCGGCTGCTACAGGATTATGCTGCGGATGTGATGCGTGAACGCCTGTTCCCGCTCGCCACGCTGCTGACACCTAATCTGCCTGAACTGGAATTGCTGGCCGGACGCGAACTGCGCGATACCCGGCTGGCGCACGATGCCGCGCTGGAACTGGCCGAAAGCTATGGCTCTCAGGTGCTGGCCAAGGGCGGCCATACTCAGGACGAGCAGGTGATCGATTTGCTTGTTACCCCGGCGCGTGGGGATGCAGGTGCCAAAATGGCGTCTTTTACCGACTCGCGGATCGACACCCGCCATACCCACGGCACCGGCTGCACATTGTCATCAGCTATCGCCACCCTGCTTGGCCACGGCCAGTCGATGGAACACGCCGTCCGCCTCGCCCGCCGGTTCGTGCGAGAGGGCATATTAAAAGCCCCCGGTTTTGGAGAAGGCGCCGGGCCGCTGGGCCATCACGCAGTCCGGCTGGCCGACTAGCGCAGGAGGCGGCCTCTAAAGGCTGTAAAACTCGGCAATGTGGGCCCAAGCCTCGTCTGCTGTTTCGACCCATGTGATCAGATCGAGATCTTTTCTCGAAATCGTGCCTTCTTCCGCAATCGCTTCGAAATCAATCACCCGGGTCCAGAAATCCCTGCCGAACAGCAGGATTGGCATCGCTTTCATTTTACCGGTCTGGATCAGGGTCAAAAGCTCGAACATTTCATCGAACGTGCCGAACCCGCCAGGGAACACTGCTACGGCGCGTGCGCGAAGCAGGAAATGCATTTTGCGCAAGGCGAAATAGTGGAAATTGAGCGAGAGGTATGGCGTTACAAAGGTGTTCGGCGCCTGCTCGTGCGGCAGGACAATGTTGAGCCCGATGCTCTCCGCGCCTGCATCGCTTGCGCCGCGATTGCCTGCTTCCATAATCGAAGGCCCGCCACCGGTGCATACTACGAATTGGCGTTTGCCATCTTCGACAATCGACTTTTCACTCGCCAGCTTGGCCAGTTTGCGCGCTTCGTCGTAATATTTCGCCTTGTCGGCCAGCCGCTGGGCGACCTTTTGTTCGAACTCGTCGCCATCCTTGGCTGCTTCCACAGTTGCTTCAGCCTGTTTGGGCGACGGTATGCGAGCGGAACCGTACATTACCAGCGTAGAACCCACGCCAGCTTCGTCCAGCAGCATTTCCGGCTTCAGCAGTTCGAGCTGGAAACGGACCGGGCGCAGTTCCTCGCGCAGCAGAAACTCATCATCCTGAAATGCCAGCTTGTATGCCGGATGCCGCGTCTGCGGCGTATCGGAAGGTGCCGTTTCCGCGATTTTCGCATCCTGCGCTGCGCGAGGAAACGGTCGGTTATCCTGATCTTTATCTGTCATTGCGCGGCCAGTAGGGGCCTAATCACACGCAGGCAATCACCCAGAGCAGAAACGGTTTAAAACAGGAATGCCAGCGCGATGAAAACCACAGCGCCCAGTGCCAGCGATCCAATCGTCCTGCCGCGATAGGCGGGCGACATGAATCCTACCAGCAATCCGCCCAGTACCACCAAGAACAGCGTGATTGCGGCGATAATCTGGTAAATTCTGAAAGTCTCCGGGCCGTGGCCTTTGTGCAGTTCCATCAGGCTGTATTGCACGCTGGGTTGATTGAGTGTGGCCGACCAGACGCCGTCCTCCTCGGAAAAGACAACGAAATCCCTTGATGTCGGGCGTGTTGTGATGGAGCCGGGGCGCATCCGCAGATAATCGAATCCGGTGTCCAGATCGTTCGCCGACAGCACGGCGCGCACATCGGCTTCGATAGTTGCGGCATCGGGGTCCAATACCAGATCGGCAGGCACGGCCAGCGGCGTCTCCACCGTCTCGCCCTTGTTATCGGTCAGGTAACTGCCGCCGGTAAATGCCACCAACAGGAACAGCGGAGCCAGCAGTCCGGCCGCCAGCAGGTGGAAAAGCACGAGAAGATTACGTGTTTTGGCTTTGCGCATCGGGATGTTCCATTGGCAGCTGCATTGGCGCAGATTTCTTGAGAATTATTCGCAATAGCCACTGACAATGGAAGGCCGTGTTGTCAATCATGGCGGTTGCGGAGCGGATGGAGAGCGGCTGTCGCAAGATAGCGTTCGAGCTGGAAAAGCTGGATGCCCCGTGAGGATTCGAACCTCAATTGACGGAGTCAGAGTCCGTAGTCTTACCATTAGACGACAGGGCATCAGAAAAACGCCGATAATTCAATAGCTTAGCCAAGAAAACGGCTATAACCAGTGCGACTGTGCGACGTTCGGTGCGACTTGGCGTCGCACCGGCGGGCCGCATTAGACACATACAATCACCCCTTCAACCCCCAATTTCTGGGAATGTGGCAATGATAGTCGTCTAACTACGAATTAGACGACTTCATGTTCTCAGGATCTTTCAGCCACGCCGCGTGATCAAAATTTAAACGTGGCCAGAGCGATAACTACCTGACAATTCGTATTGGAAGCGGACTGACAGCTAACCACCCCAATGTCAGACATTCGAGACTAAGCGACGAAGTCCCGAAAGCTGCCATTCGCCAATCTGCGCCCGTTGGTGGGCCTCGCAGCCGTGTTGCACATGTTACAACCGAGAAATGCTAAGGGCGCTTATTGGGTATTCGTGCAGATAAGCAGCCTCTCCGCTAACGACCCCTTGCAGCCATTAGATTCTCGGTCTAAATTTTGGTGTGTGAAGCCCGCTACTAAACCTATCTATGAGAAGGCTGCCATAGCCTCTATCTCAACATCCTTGCTCTTGGCGATTTCCCCTTTCTTGTTCGCGAAGATTGCGGTCTTTTTGTTAGGTTTTTTAAACTGGCTGCTGTTCATGAGCGTTACTTTTTCTGTTATCCTCCGACCATCACGTTCGGAGGCGTTCACGGAGCATAGTCTACGTAGATATGTTTATGCGTTTTATGGCGCTCTCGTTGCCTTTACGATTGCCAGTTGGTTTGCGGTTTTGATGATTTAGCTCTTTATTGGGTTTAGCTTCTTACCCCAAAGTAGGACATTCGAGACTAGGCGTCAAAGCCCTGAAAGCTGACCTTCACCAATCTGCGCCCGTTGGTGAGTCTCGCAACCGTGTTGCACACGTTACAACCACGAACTGAGAAGGGAGATTTTCGGGCTTTTCGTGCAGAAAAGCCGACTGTCCGCTAACGACCCAATTGCGGACTTCCGGCATTCGACATACACCGGTAAAATGGACCGCTCTACCACGCTTACGCTTCTAGCTAGTTTCGTGCTGACCGCATGCAATGCCTCAGGGGACTATTTTTCAGTCGCGAACGCCAATGACGATGTAGAATCGGCCGAAGTCCACATCTGCGATAAGGTCATCAAGCTACCTAAAAGAGCGGAGCGTTTCTCCAAACACATTGATATCGATTGTGAGGGCAGTGGCAAATTAGAAGTTGTTATGGAGGATGACACAGAGGTTACTTGCATCATCGGATACGTCACTCCCGGAGCTTCGCAGCATTGGGGGTATGAAATCAAAGAAGGCGAATGCCAATCGGATGGCATCGCGATCTGAATGGCTTCCGCTTCCCACCCCAGTTTCAGCCAATCGAACCATTTTTTACGATGCCCGTAAGCAGTCGTTGATCCAGTATGAATTTTGTCCACGCGGCCGAGGGCGTGAAAGTCTATCTGGCTAATTTGACGCAGCTTCCTTCGACATACGTCCTGCGCGCCGCTCCATCATCGCGATCAAGTTACGGCTATGCGCGCCGTTTAGCTGAAAGACCCTGAATATGAAGACTCGGTGCGACTTCACGCTGCAAATAGCTGCAAAGTCGCACAGTTTTTAAATGCTAAACTATTGAAAAAAAACAATCGTCGCGACACTTACCATTAGACGACAGGGCATTACCAGTCTGCAGGGCAACGAAACGAGTGGAATCGTATCAATGTCCGGCAAGGCGCGCCATTTATGGGTGGGTGGGCGGCAGGTCAAGGGCTGACCTTGTTTGCCGACCGCGTTCATGCCTCAATGCGCGCGCCACCGCGCTTGCGGTGCGGACCTGTGCCCGCTAGCGTCTCTGGCAGGTCCTCGTAACCGTTTCGGTTGCGAGAGGAAAAGAAAGATACAAGCGTAATGGCGGATCATTCTCCGCCGGACAAAGCCAACAGGGCTGGCGCAAAGGGGAATACATCGTCCGGCAGCGTAGCCGATTTTCGCTACAAAGCTTCCCCGCCGCCCAATGAAGCACTGCCGGTTACGGAGCCCCGTTCCGGGCCGTCGGCGTATACGCAGGGCCAGGTTTCCGCGCCCGCGCTCCCCGGTAATGCTCATGTGTTCGGCGGCAACGGCAAATCGCGTCCTGCGCGCAAGCAGGCTTATGCCGCGCTGGATCTGGGCACCAATAACTGCCGTTTGCTGATCGCCCGCTCTTCGGGTGAAGATTTTACCGTCATCGACGCATTCAGCCGGGTTGTGAAGCTGGGCGAAGGTTTGGCCAATTCGGGCAGGCTGTCGGATGAAGCGATGGACCGGGCGCTGGGCGCACTGACCATCTGCGCTGACAAGCTGCGCCGCCGCAATGTCTTCCTCGCCCGTTCGGTGGCCACGGAGGCCTGCCGCCGGGCCAGCAACGGACAGCGGTTTATCGACCGTGTGCGCGAGGAAACCGGCATCGTACTGGACATAATTTCTGCACAGGAAGAAGCCCGGCTTGCGGTTCTGGGATGCCATGTCCTGCTGGAACAAAGTTACGGGCCAGCGGTCATTTTCGACATTGGCGGAGGCTCTACCGAACTGGTGCTGATCGAGCCGGGCGACAATGTGCCGCGCATCCTCGACTGGCAGAGTGTGCCTTGGGGCGTTGTATCGCTGAGTGATACAGTGCTTCGCAAAGGCGACACCCCGGAAGAACGCGCCGAGCGCTATGCCGAAATGCGCAAAACCGTATCCGACAGTTTCGCACCTTTCATTGAACGGATCGAGCCGTGGAAAGGCAAGCCCGACCCGCGCCTGCTGGGGACCAGCGGCACGGTAACCACGCTGGCCAGTCTGCATCTGGAATTGCCGCATTACGACCGGCGGGCTGTCGATGGCCTGATCGTACCGTCGGCATCGATGCGCGATATCTGCGCACGACTGGCCGGTATGACTTGGGCCGAACGGTCAGACCTTCCCTGCATCGGACGCGATCGCGCCGAACTGGTTGTGGCGGGCTGCGCCATTCTGGAGAGCATTCTGGACCTGTGGCCTACCGAGCAACTGGGCGTGGCCGACCGCGGCATACGCGAAGGCATACTGCGCAGTCTGATGGCCGCCGATCTGACCCCGCATAGCAAAGCGCCAGCAAATCAACAGGGAGCCTCCGCATGAGCCGGTCCGGCCGTGATCCCGACAAGCGCGTCCGCTCGGGTCGCAAACGGTCGCAGTCATCCATTCAGTGGCTGGAGCGCCAGCTGAACGATCCGTATGTGAAACAGGCACAGCTCGACGGCTATCGCAGCCGCGCGGCGTACAAATTGCTTGGGCTGGACGAGCGGTTCAACCTTTTGTCCAAAGCCAACCGCGTGGTCGATCTGGGCATTGCGCCCGGGGGCTGGGCACAGGTTGTCCGTCGCAAACGGCCCAAGGCGGGCATTGTGGGCATCGATCTGCTGGAGACGGACCCGATCGAAGGCGTCACAATCCTGATGATGGATTTCATGGACGATAAAGCGCCTGCCTTGCTGGAGGCCGCGCTGGACGGGCCGCCCGATCTGGTAATGTCGGATATGGCAGCCAATACGGTGGGGCATAAGCAGACCGACCATCTGCGCACGATAGGCCTGGTGGAAACCGCCGCCGACTTTGCCATCAACACGCTGGAGAAGGGCGGAAACTTCGTTTCGAAAGTGCTGGCAGGCGGCACCGACAAAGATCTTCTGAATCTGCTGAAAAAGCACTTCACATCAGTGAAGCACGCCAAACCACCGGCAAGCCGCAAGGGCTCTTCCGAATGGTATGTGGTTGCTCAGGGATTCAAAGGCCGCAACTAAAAAGGGGAACCGAAGTTCAAACTTCGGCTCCCCTTTTTAAGATCCATTTACACCTAAAATCAGGTGGCAGGGCGATCCTGCGGAACCGGCTGTTCGTCGCCCATAGCGCCCGCTGCTTCAACGGCACCGGCATCGCTGCCCTCGGTCGCACCAGGGCCTTCACCTGCGCCGTCTATATCCTCGGCTTCAGCCGGTTCTTCGACCACTTCGGGTGTCGGCAGCGGCGGACCGCCCCCATTGGCGAGCATGTAAAGAATCACATTGGCACGATCTTCGACACTGCCCAGACCGGCGAAGCTCATCTTTGTACCGGAAGCAAAGGCACGCGGGCTCTTCAGCCATGCATCCATCGCATCATAATCCCAGCTGCCGCCAACGCCCGACAAAGCGGAGCTGTATGCGAAACCGGCAGCATGCGTGCCAATCGGTTTGCCCATTACGCCATAAAGATTGGGGCCGATGCCGTTCGCACCGCCGGAATTGATCGTGTGGCAAGCCGTGCACTTGGCGAACACCTTCTCGCCCGCATCCGCCGAACCGGCAGCCAGCGCCTGTGCAATGGTCGGGCCAGTATCCGCTTCAGCACCTTCTTCCGGTGCATCGATGAAATATCCAGGCTTCTCAGGTGCTTCCGCGCCATCCCCGTGGAAATATTTCGAGCTCAGACTGCTGAAGCCCAAAGCGACAATTCCGGAAAACAGTATCCATCCGAAGGCGGTGTTGCGGTTGTCTTGCATGCTGATTCGATATCCACGAAAGGCGAAGGAAATAAGTTGGTCCGCACTTAGTCAGCATGCCCCCCATACGCAAGGGTGCCGAACATATGCCCGCAGCGCACGGATACAGACGCGCTTGCCCGCCAACAAACACCCCGCTAACCGCCTCCCGGTATGAACAAGTTTGCTGCCCCTGCCCGCCAACTGGTCGAAACCATGCGCGCCGCAGCGCATGGGGAACCCGCCCGCACCGTTTCGTTCGGCGGGGCGCCCGGGTCCAATTCGCACAAAGCGATGGGCGAATACGCGCCCGACGGCCTGCCTCTCCCGTGTTACGGTTTTACCGACGCCATCGATGCGGTGAAGACGGGCCTGGCTGATCGTGCGCTGATCCCGATCGAAAACTCCCAGCATGGCCGCGTGGCAGACATCCATTTCATGTTGCCCGAAAGCGGCCTTGCCATCGTGGCCGAGCATTTCCTGCCGATTCATCACGCCCTGATGGCCCTGCCGGGTGCGGATGTCGCGTCGATGGAGGCGGTTTACAGCCACCCGCAAGCTCTGGGTCAGTCGCGCCATTTTCTGGGTGAACGTGGTCTCGTCCCCCTCGCCCACGCCGATACAGCGGGTGCTGCGGCCTATGTGGCAGAGGTTGGCGAGGCGCGGTTTGGCGCGATTGCGCCTGCCATCGCAGCGCAGTTGTACGGGCTGGAGATACTGGCCGAGCGGGTGGAAGATGCCGCCGACAACATGACACGTTTTGTCGCTCTGGCACGCGAGCCGCTGGATGTAAGCGGAATGGATCCGGAAGGCACCATGACGACCTTCATCTTCGAGGTGAAGAACATTCCCGCTGCTTTGTACAAGGCGTTGGGGGGCTTCGCCACAAACGGGGTGAACATGACCAAGCTGGAAAGCTATCAGAAGGGCACCAGCTTTTCTGCCAGCATGTTCTACGCCGATATTCTGGGAGTGCCCGGCGATCCGGCTGTGGACCGCGCCATGGAAGAACTGGCCTTCCATTGCCGTGAATTGCGGGTGCTCGGCAGCTATACTGTGGCGCGTGAAAGAGGATAGCTGGAAAGCAAGACCGGAACGGCGCGGTAGGCGGGTCTTGGGACAAAACGGTTTTACGGCGAGGTTCTCGCGAGATCTTTAATACCCGTGCGATATCACAAAACCCGCCCGCCTCAACTGCAACGACACGATAATAACATTCTACTTTTGGTGATATGCTGTCTGCTGTGGTAACAGGCATATTCAATCTGAATTCAAAAAATAACAGGGGTGATTTGAATGCAACTGGGGAATTATCAATTTGATCAAAACTTGGCGGTGGAGCTGCTTGAAAAAGCGGCTATGGCAATCGCTATTCTGATCGTCACATGGCTTCTGGCCAAAGCGGCCAAGTGGGCTTTCGCCAAATTGGTGGACGCGGTTCCATTGCTCCAGCGCGGCACCGGCAACGGACAGAGTGTCGGCTTGGCGCTCGGCAAGATCGTTTCGCTGTTCATCTGGCTGTTCGGCCTGCTGGCGATCCTTCAGGTTCTGGGCCTGAATGCAGTGGCCGGCCCGATCAATTCCCTGCTTGAGAATGTGGTCGAATTCGTGCCGCGTCTGATTGGTGCTGGCATCCTGCTGTTTGTTGGACTGATGATTGCGGGCATCGTGCGCGATATCGCTGTTACAGCGATGCAGACAGTCGATCTGGACAAATGGGCGAACAAGGGCGGCGTGGACAATGTCACCGGCAATCATGCCATCAGCAAGACCATCGGTACGATCGTCTATATCCTGATTGCCATTCCGGTCGCGATTGCTGCGCTGAATGTGCTGAGCATTGAATCGATCTCCGAACCGGCCAGCGATATGCTGCGCATGATTCTGGAAGCAATCCCGCGCATTATCGGTGCGGCAATCCTGCTTGGCATCGGCTACCTGATCAGCAAGTTCGTCGTGAACATGCTGACACAGCTGCTGACTGGCTTCGGCGTCGACCGTTCGCTGTCGGCAACCGGCCTTGTCGGTGAAACGACCAGCGCGTCGAGCATCATTGCCCGCGTCGTTCAGATTGCCATCCTGCTGTTCTTTGCCATCGCGGCAACGCGCATGCTGGGCTTCCCTGAACTGACCAACATTCTGGAAGAAGTTCTGGAACTGGCCGGCCGTGTGGTCTTCGGTGCAGTGATCATCGGCGCAGGTTTCCTGATCGCCAATATGCTGGGCAGACTGATCGGGGGAACCCCGGGCACAATCGTGCGCTGGGCGACCATCGTAATCTTCACCTTCATGGGCCTGTCCTACACCGGCGTCGGCGACATCATCACCGAGACCGCGTTCAGCGCTCTGGTAATCGGCGGCGCTGTTGCAGGCGCTCTCGCCTTCGGCCTGGGTGGCCGCGAGTGGGCCGGCCGGAAGCTGGAAGAGTGGGATAGCAAGAGCAACACGCCTCCGAAGGCGTAATTGCCAATCCAAGACTTCACCTTAGCAGGTGAAAATTGTAGGGGCGCAGGGTCTTATGATCCTGCGCCCCGCTTATTTGGACGATACCAAGCCGCTTGCCATTTTGGGCCGGAACAGTTTCTGCGCGGCCTTCGCGCATCTGTACAGCGACGCGGATCTGTCGGCGTTTCTGGCTGAAGTGTATTCGGAAGAAGCGGTAGCCGCCGAGATCGCAGACGGCTTCTGCGTTCACCGGCTGGCTGTCGATAAGGCAAATGGCCGCCTGCTCGGCTTCGTCAAACTGCGCGATCCCAGCTGGTACGCCGGGCATTCCGATGCTGCGCAGCCCATCGCGCTGGGCCAGCTCTATACCCAGCCCGAAGCCACCGGGCGCGGGATCGGCGCGGCCCTGATGGATTGGAGCATTGCCCATGCACGCCAGCACGGCCACGATGCCATTCAGCTGTCGGTGTGGAGCGAAAACACGGGCGCACAGCGTTTTTACGCCCGTTATGGCTTCAATAAGATCGCCGACATCACATTTAAGGTCGGCGAACAGACCGACCATGAATTTCTGTTCGAGCTGCGGCTCGATCAGCCACGACCATCCATTCAAGGAGACTGTAATATGAGCGATTTTGGACAAAGCAGCACGGCAGACGAAGTGCTGGCAAACACGGATCTGAGCGGCAAGACCGCTTTCATCACCGGCGGCTATTCCGGTCTG
This sequence comes from uncultured Sphingomonadaceae bacterium, assembly GCA_913060895.1. Lineage (GTDB taxonomy): Bacteria > Pseudomonadota > Alphaproteobacteria > Sphingomonadales > Sphingomonadaceae > CAJXSN01. Next base: position 17,077 of record CAJXSN010000014.1, on the reverse strand, counting down.
GGCCAGGAAACTGCCCGCGCGATGGCGGCACGCGGCGCGCATGTAATCGTGGCCGGACGCGACGCGGAAAAGGCCGACGCCGCCGTGGAGGAGATCAAGCAGGCCACCGGCAACGACAAGATCGAGGCGTTTGTCTGCGATCTGGGCAATCAGGCGCAACTGGCGCAGGCAGGCAAGGAAGCGCGCGAACGGTTTGAAAAAATCGACCTGCTGATCAACAATGCCGGCGTGATGGCCTGCCCCTATGCCGAAACCGCCGATGGTTTCGAAATGCAGTTCGGCACCAATCATCTGGGCCATTTCCGCCTGACGAATGAATTGCTGCCGCTGGTGGAGAAGGGCGCCAAGCAGGGGCGCAGCGCGCGCATCGTCAATCTGGCCAGCCAGGGCCACCATTTTGCCCCGGTCAATCTGGAAGATCCCAATTTTGACAATCGCGACTATGACAAATGGGTTGCCTACGGCAATGCGAAAACTGCCAATATCCTGCATGCGGTCGGGCTGGAAAAGCGCCACGCTGACAAGGGCATTCATGCCTACGCCCTGCATCCCGGCGGCATCCGGACCAATCTGGGCCGTCATCTGACCGAAGACGACATGAAGGCCCTGATTGACCGGGCGACGGGGGAAGAAAGCAATTTTGTCTGGAAAGACATTCCCCAGGGCGCCGCCACCACCTGCTACGCTGCGACTGCGCCCGAGCTGGAGGGCAAGGGCGGCGTCTATCTGGAAGATTGCCATGTGGCTGAGCAGGACGACGAAAGCGCCGGCAGCGGCGTTCGCAGCTACGCGCTGGATCAGGATACGGCCGAAGAGCTCTGGACCCTGTCCGAGAAACTGACTGCGCAGGCTGCGTAAGGACTGGGCCGGGTGTGCGCCCAGCGCCGCCTGGCCCTGATCGTCCGGTCCAGCGCACCCGGCCATGCGCCCCGCCCGGACCGTTCACCGGCAGGGCGGGTTTCATGGGCATGGGCGGCCCTGTTGCCATGCTGTAAACATTGGGCGGAGTGTTTCGGCATCTCCGCCCGTTGATGTTGGTGAATTGCACAATTTCCTACTGCGGCCAATGCTGCTAGTCAGGCGGCGATGACACCGGTCGCAAATACGCAGCAAACCCCCTATATGATGGAACATGTTGCCAGTCTGGCCGCTCTGGTTGCTCTGGCCGCGGCCGGTTATTCTTCCCTTGGGCCCTGTTCCATGTTTGCCAAGTGTTCCAAAAGTGCTTCACGAGAGACCAACCGATGAATGCCATTCGCCCCTGGCGCACCATTGAACGCCGCGATTGCCGCCAGATCATGGTCGGCAATGTGCCGGTTGGCGGTGATGCGCCGATCACCGTTCAGACGATGACCAACACTCCGACAGAAGATGTGGGCGCAACCATCGACCAGATCCGGCGGTGCGAGGATGTGGGTGCGGACATAATCCGTGTGTCCTGCCCGACCGAGGAATCGACCGAGAATTTCGACCAGATCGTGAAGGCGGCGCAGATCCCGATCGTGGCCGACATCCACTTTCACTACAAACGCGCTCTGGAAGCGGCGGATGCAGGTGCCGCCTGCCTGCGGATCAACCCCGGCAATATCGGCGGGTCCGACCGTGTGGCCGAAGTGGTCCGCGCAGCGAAAGCCAATGGCTGCGCCATCCGCATCGGGGTGAACGCCGGTTCGCTGGAACGCGACTTGCTGGAAAAATATGGAGAGCCGTGCCCCGATGCTCTGGTCGAAAGCGCGCTCGACCATATCAAGCTGTTGCAGGATCACGATTTCCACGAATTCAAGGTAGCGGTGAAGGCGAGCGACGTGTTTCTGGCCGTGGCGGCCTATCATGCGCTGGCGGAAACCGTCGATTGCCCGCTGCATCTGGGCATTACGGAGGCAGGCGGCCTGATCGGCGGGACGGTCAAATCCTCCATCGGCATCGGCAGCCTGCTATGGGCCGGGATTGGCGACACCATCCGCGTCTCCCTGTCCGCCGAGCCGGAGCAGGAGGTGAAGGTCGGGTTCGAGATGCTCAAGGCTCTGGGTCTGCGGACGCGCGGTGTGCGGGTGGTGTCCTGCCCCAGCTGTTCACGTCAGGGATTTGACGTGATCCGCACGGTCGAGGCGCTGGAAAGCCGTCTGGAACATATCAAAACGCCGATGAGCCTGTCCGTCCTCGGCTGCGTCGTCAACGGCCCGGGCGAAGCGCGCGAAACGGATATCGGCCTGACCGGCGGCGGCAATGGCAAACACATGGTTTACCTCTCGGGCGTGAAAAACCATCACATCGAAAGCGAAGACATGCTCGGCCATATCGTGAAGCTGGTGGAAGAGAAGGCCGCGGCGATCGAGGCAGGCGAGACGACCGCATTCGATCCGCATGCGGTGGCTGCAGAGTGAAGCGCAGCTTACTTGCACTGCTGCTGGCGGCGGGCCTCTCTGCCTGCACAACTACGCCCGCGCCAGCCGGGAAAGCCGCCGATTACCCCCAAGCCCGCGCCTACACCACCAGCGCCGATACGGACGCTATGGCCGAAGTCGACGCAGCGCTGGCGGCTGCGCAAACCTCTGGCAAACGCGTGCTGATCGCGATGGGCGCGAACTGGTGCCATGATAGCCGCGCCCTTGCCGGTTGGCTGGAAACCCCGCGCTTTGCCGCACTGATCGCCGAGCAATACGAACTGGTTTACGTCAATGTGGGGATGCCGCAGACAGGCGACGCCAACAATCTGGACGTCGCCCGCCGGTTTGGTATCGACGTTCTGGAAGGCACGCCGACCGTTATGGTCGTTTCGCCTGAAGGCACGCTGCTGAACCGCGACACTGCCAAGACATGGCGCAACGCGGCCAGCCGCAGCGAAGATGCGATTTTCGAGGAGCTTGCGTTGCTGGCAAGGGCCGAGAGCGTGGCGGATTAACCCCCGCTCCCGATGCTGCACGCCGTCCATCACGTCGATTACATGGCCCCGCCGCCGGAACGGGGGAGCTTCAAATTCGACAAATACCAGCTCGTGATGATGCTCCTGCGCGATAGCGGCGCAGCGTTGACCGAGCATGCGCCCGATCCCTGCCCGCGGCAGTGGCTGGAGGCAGTGCATGATCCGGCCTATGTCGAGCAGGTGCTGACCCAGACAGTTCCGCGCGAGAAAGAGCGCCGGATCGGCTTTCCCGTGACGCCGCACATCGCCGCCCGCGTGCAACACACCAATGGCGGGACATGGCTGGCTGCACAGCTGGCGATGCAGCATGGCTATGCCGCCAACAGTGCGGCGGGCAGCCATCACGCGCTGCATGATACAGGCGCGGGATATTGTGTGTTCAACGATCTGGCGGTGAGCGCCAATCGGCTGATTGCAAGCGGTGATGCGAGGCGGATTCTGGTGGTCGATCTGGATGTCCATCAGGGCGACGGGACCGCCAGCCTGACTGCGGGGCGCGAAGATATCGTGACCTTTTCCATGCATGCCGACAAGAATTTCCCGGTGCGCAAGGCCCGTTCGGATCTGGATGTCGCCCTGCCCGACGGGATGGAAGACGCAGCGTATCTGGATACTCTGGCAACGCACCTGCCCACCCTGCTCGGCACCATCCGGCCCGACATCGTTCTGTATCAGGCAGGGGTCGATCCGCACCGTGACGACCGGCTCGGGCGGCTGGCCCTGAGTGATGACGGGCTGGCAGCGCGCGACCGCTATGTCGTGGCGCAGGCCCGCCAGCGCGGCATCCCCGTCGCCAGCGCGCTGGGCGGAGGATACGGCACGGACCAGCGCGAAGTGGCGCAGCGCCACGCCAACTCGATGCTGGTCATGGCGCAGGAAAACACGCGGCACAGCTTTAGAGGCGGTTAAGCCCTGTTCCTTACAGCACAGCGGATGATTGGACGGTCCCTCATTTTCGTATTCGGCGTTTGTGCTATTGTGCTGGCGCTGGCCCCTGGCCTTGAAGGCAGTTCCGAGGAGGGATCGGATGCTGCTCTTGCGAAAAATACAGGCATCACCGCGCAGAAATCCGCCCCGGCCACTGCGCAATGGTACCAGGGCGGGCATACGCTGGTGCGGGAGGGCGATGGGCATTTCTATGCCGATGTCGCTGTCGCCGGCGCACCCTTGCGGATGATGGTCGATACCGGAGCCAGCGTGATTGCGCTGACAGCCGCCGATGCCAGCGCCGCAGGGCTGAGCTGGAACGATGCCGATGTCAGGCCGATCGGGCGCGGGGCCAGCGGCGATGTCCACGGCGTGGCAGCCATGTTGAGCGAAGTCGAAGTTGGCGGAATGGCCAGACACAATGTTCAGGCAGTCATCATTCCCGAAGGACTGGACACCTCGCTGCTCGGCCAGTCCTTCCTGTCAGCCATCGACAATGTCGAGATTGCGGATGACCGGATGATCCTCGGCGCGCAGTGACCGCCAAACGCTTCCTGGCTACAGGCCGTGTCTTTTATCATTCGATGTCGGATTGCACAGTGGTGAAGGCAGCGATCACGGCTTTGCGTCTCTCCTAAATGGAGATCAAACCACCGTGAAAGTCCGTCACAAGGTGGCGAACGGGGTCTCAATCACCACTCCGGGAAAATTGCCCGAATGCTAGGTGGGTAATGGATACGACAGCTTCCGCATTACGAAACCGACGAGCAGCTGATATGCGTGTTGGCCCGGCAGTTTCCACTGCAGCCGGTCGCACGGTTCGAACCTGCTGGCCCGATGCACTTTCCACCTCTGCGGGAACGCTGCAGGCACAGGCAAGTACAGTCAGAACAAGAATCGCAGGGGCTTTCATGGCAAGACCTTTCAGAACAGGGGATGCATTCCTGTTTCAAGCTGCGATTAAGCTTGGCTATGGTAGGCACTGGATATGAACAGACGCGATCTTATCAAGACTTCTCTCGCAGTAGGCGCAATCGCTGCCACGCCTGTACGCGCCTTTGCCCAGCCGATGGCGGGCAGCCTGCGCGACCGCGAACTGTTTGCCATTGCCAATCGTGAGCTTGACAAGGCGGGCAGCGCAATCTGGAAACGCGACATAGTCGGCATTGCCGATTACGGCCTGCGCTCCAGTGAACCACGCTTCCACTTCGTCAATCTGGGGCTGAACCGGGTCGATAGCTATTTCGTCAGCCACGGTGCCGGCTCCGATCCGGAACATGACGGCTGGCTCAACTCCTATTCCAATGTCGAAGGCTCGAACGCGACCAGCAAGGGCGCGTATGTAACTTGGGAATGGTACAAGGGGCGCTATGGCACATCGGTTCGTCTGGGCGGCCTCGATCAGACCAATAACAATGCGCTGCGCCGCTATATCGTGATGCACCGCGCCGCCTATGCCGAACAATCGCATCTGGAACGCTGGGGGCGTCTTGGCCGCTCCAATGGCTGTTTCGCAATGGGCGAAGAACAATTCCGGCTCGCGCTGCTAAACCTGTCCGGTGGACGCCTGCTCTATTGCGACAGCCTCGGGCTGGCCGCCGATGGCAATCAGGTCGCTCAGCCTGTGCCCGAACCGAAACTGAATCTGAAAGTGCTGCAACCCGATCCTGTGCGCGGCGACGACATCCTGAAGCCTGGCATGTTTTGATCTTCAGCCAGACCCGCTACCGTTAATGGTGCAGGTCTGGCTTCACGAAGTTTCAGCGGCTTCAGGCCCGCGGATCATTCTCGATTACGATAATCTGCTCATCGGTGATCCGGCTGCGATTGGCAACGCGCGGTGCATCCAGTGATGCCAGCACAGGCGCATCGCGGTCATAAATATCAGGGAATTTCGAAAGCTTCCCGTTAATGTCCTGCGCCATCGTGAAATAGGTGATGTAGGCAGGCATCGTTTTTTCAAAAGCGACACGCGTATATTTCCCGCTTGTCAGTTTCTCTACGCCCTCTTCCGCCGTCAGTCCGGCCTGCAAAATTGCCAAGGTCAGGGCCAGTTCGGACGCACGCTCTGTACGGATGCAGCCGTGACTGAGCGCCCGTGCGCTGTTCTGGAACAGGCCGCGGCTGGGCGTGTCGTGGAAGAAAATCGCGTGGCGATTGGGCATATCCAGCTTCATCTTGCCCAGCGCATTGCCGGGTCCGGAACCCTGAACGACGGATACCCAGCCATTGGCACCTTTGGTGGCGGTATAGCCTTTCGATCGCGCCCATCCGGGGTTGCCCAGCACGCGCGCGCCCAGCCCTTCGCCCTTCACGATACTTTGCGGCACGGTCCATGTCGGGTTGAGGATGACGCCTTCCACGCTTTCCGCCAGTTGCGGGGTGGCCGTGCGGCCGGGCTTGCCGACAATGGTGCGATAGGTCCGCACGATATTGTCATTAACCGTCAGGCGCAGCTGGTATTCCGGCACGTTGGTGATCAGATACTGGCTGCCCAGATCGCGCGGCAGCCAGCGCCAGCGGTCCATATTGGCGCGGATCAGTTTGCCCTGCTTCGACTGAGCATCGACCGACGCCAGTTCCTTGCGCAGGCGCGCATAATCGGGATGCTCCGGTGCAATCGAAGCCAGTGCGCCAGCAATGTCGCCATCGGCCAGTGCACGCTCCATCACTTCCGCAGTCCGGTACCGGTCGGCATCAGGGTCCATCACGAACCACTGTTTGCGGGCGCTCATCGGGGTACGCCCGTCACGCACATCTTCGACCAACCATGCGAACCGCTTGCTCGCTTCGCGGCTCAGCGTAGCGGCGTCGCCATTGGCGGCGATGCGCAGTCCGGCAGCGTCGTAATCCGCCGGGTCCAGACCTTCCGCCGCGATGCCATCGATAACGGCCACCAGCGCCATTGTCTGATCGGTACTCCATGACTGGGTATCAGGGGCAACCGGTTGCACTGTTACTATAGTTTCAGGCACGGCTGTTGCCGTGGTTTCAGGCTGTGCTGTCGCTGTGGCTTCAGCAGGCAAATCCAGTGGTGTGCCGGTTGTCGGCGCATTATATTCCGGCTCTGCCACCGGCTGTACGATCTGCGGCCGCTCTTCGGGCAACAGGTTTTCGGGCGCAGCCTGCGCGTTGAGTGCAACAGGAAGACACAGTGCTGCGCCGGTCAGCAAAGACAGAGTGTATTTGGTCATCATGGTTATCCGTTATCCACCAGGTTGCGGCCAAAGTGCCGTAATTGAGGCTTATCATCAAGCATCTGCGCTTACCGGAAGCTGAATTAGCCACGATCCTGAGCTTTCATTGCATCAGGTGAAGCACAGGATGACCGAGCGCATGCAATGGGATAGTGCAGTCGCAATGCCGCGTCATCACGCTCTTCTGCCTCTCGCGGCGACATTTGCCGCTGTTGGCCTGCTGGCGCTGATGGATGCATTCATGAAAGGCGCGGCACTGGCAGCGGGCGTTTACAGCGCCACCCTGCTGCGCGCGGCACTGTCCTGCGCGCTGGCCGCACCGATCTGGCTGACACGCGGAGGACGATGGCCGGGGGCAAAAGCGTTGAAACTGCACGCAATGCGCGGGGCGGTGTCGGCGATCATGGCGCTGACATTCTTCTACGCCATCACCAAACTGCCCATTGCAGAAGCCATTGCGATTTCCTTCGTCGCTCCGTTGATCGCGCTCTATCTGGCTGCCATCATCCTGAAAGAAACCGTGCAGCGCAAAGCGGTTTACGCGTCTTTGCTGGGGTTTGCCGGAACTGTCGTGATCGTCGCTGGGCGGATGGGCGAAGCACAGGGCGGCACCCAAACCCTGCTGGGTCTGGCGGCCATCCTGTTTTCTGCCATGCTCTACGCACTCAATTTCATCATCATCCGCCTGCAATCGCAGGCAGCAGGGCCGGCGGAAGTAGCGACCTTTCACGGTGGCGTGTCGGCTTTGGTGCTGGCCGTGGCTGCGCCCTGGCTGCTCGAATGGCCCACCACCGGCGCGCTGCTGGATATAAGCGGGGCCGCCCTACTGACAGTGATGGGCGCAATGCTGCTGGCCTGGGCCTATGCGCGAGAAGAAGCCCAGGCACTGGTTCCGGTAGAGTATTCCGGTTTTTTATGGGCCGTGCTGTTTGGCTGGATGTTCTTCGGAGAACAGGTGACCGTGGCCACCCTGATGGGCACCGGATTGATCGTGATCGGCAGTTTTCTCGCTATCGGCCGGAAAACACGCATCTGACAGCGGCGCGGAAGCAGGTGTTCCCCTTGACGAATTAGGCGCTCTGCCGCAGGTGACAGGGCAACCGCATCGCTTGCCTAGAGTTCCGGCAGCCATGCAAAAACATACCTCTCGGAAGGACGCATATGACACAGGTCGGCAAGGACACGCTCGGCACCCGCAGCACGCTTACGGTGGAAGGCAAGGATTACGCCTATTATTCGTTTGCAAAGGCTTCGGAGAAAATCGGCGATATCTCGCGCCTGCCCTTCAGCCTGAAAGTGCTGCTGGAAAATATGCTGCGCTTCGAAGATGGCGGGCACACCGTTTCCACCGATGATGTGCAGGCCATTGCCGACTGGGCAAAGAACCCGACCACCGGTAGCGAGATCCAGTACCGCCCCGCCCGCGTCCTGTTGCAGGATTTCACCGGCGTGCCCTGCGTTGTCGATCTGGCCGCGATGCGCGATGCGATTGCAGAGCTGGGCGGCGACACTGCCAAGATCAATCCGCAGGTTCCCGTGAACCTCGTGATCGACCACTCCGTCATGGTGGACGAATTCGGCCATCCCAAGGCGTTCGAGAAGAATGTCGAGCTGGAATATGCGCGTAATGCGGAGCGGTATGACTTCCTGAAATGGGGTTCCAAGAGCTTCGAGAACTTCTCTGCGGTTCCTCCGGGCACCGGTATCTGCCATCAGGTGAATCTGGAACATATCGGCCGCACCGTCTGGTCGACCGAAGACCAGGACGGCGTCCTGACCGCCTATCCCGACACCTGTGTCGGCACCGACAGCCACACCACCATGATCAACGGTCTGGGCGTTCTGGGCTGGGGTGTTGGCGGGATCGAGGCCGAAGCCGCAATGCTCGGCCAGCCGGTTTCCATGCTGATCCCCAAGGTCGTCGGCTTCAAACTGGACGGCGCGATGAGCGAGGGCGTTACCGCTACCGATCTGGTGCTGACCTGTGTGCAGATGCTGCGCGAAGTCGGCGTGGTCGGCAGCTTTGTTGAATTTTACGGACCCGGCGTTTCCACGCTCAGCCTGGCCGACCGCGCAACCATTGCGAACATGGCACCTGAATACGGCGCGACTTGCGGTTTCTTCGGGGTGGACGACAAAACGCTGGATTACCTGCGCCTGACGGGCCGTGACGAGCATCAGATTGCGCTTGTCGAAGCATACTGCCGTGCACAGGGAATGTGGTTCGAACCGGATAACGAGCCGGTGTTCACAGAAACACTGGGCCTCGACATGACCAGCGTCGTCCCCAGCCTTGCCGGGCCCAAGCGCCCTCAGGACAAGGTCGCGCTGCCGGAAGTGGACGAATTGTTCAACACGGATCTCAAGACGCTGTACGGCAAAGATACGCCGCACCGCGTCGATGTCGACGACACCGATCACGATATCGGTGATGGCGACGTTGTGATTGCCGCGATCACCAGCTGCACCAACACTTCCAACCCGGATGTGCTGATTGCTGCCGGTCTGGTCGCCAAGAAAGCCCGTGCAAAGGGCCTGAAGCCCAAGCCGTGGGTGAAAACCTCGCTTGCGCCCGGATCGCAGGTGGTCACCGATTACCTCGTGAAATCGGGCCTGCAGGACGATCTGGACGCTATGGGCTTCGATCTGGTCGGCTATGGCTGCACCACCTGCATCGGTAATTCCGGCCCGCTGGCCCCGCCGATCAGCAAGGCGATCAACGGCAACGATATCGTCGCCGCGTCTGTCCTTTCGGGCAATCGCAATTTCGAGGGCCGCGTTTCCCCCGACGTCCGGGCCAACTTCCTCGCCAGCCCTCCGCTGGTCGTGGCCTATTCGGTCCTTGGTACGGTGACGCAGGATATCACCACCACACCTCTGGGGCAGGATCAGGACGGTAACGACGTGATGCTGGCGGACGTATGGCCCAGTAATCAGGAAATTGCCGACAACCGTGCGGCCAATATCGATCGCTCCATGTTCGAGAAACGCTACGCCAACGTCTATGATGGTGACGAGCATTGGCAGGCGGTGAAGGTCGACGCATCCGACACATACAGCTGGAACCCTGGCAGCACCTACATCGCCAGCCCGCCCTATTTCGACGGCATGGAAATGACGCCGGCCCCGATTACCGACATCACCGATGCGAAACCGCTCGCGATCCTCGGCGATTCGACCACGACCGATCACATTTCGCCTGCCGGCTCGATCAAGGAAGACAGCCCGGCTGGCGAATATCTGCGCGATCACCAGGTCGCAAAGGCGGACTTCAACTCCTACGGCAGCCGCCGGGGCAATCATGACGTGATGATGCGCGGCACATTTGCCAATATCCGCATCCGCAACGAAATGGTGCCCAGCGTCGAAGGTGGCTTTACTACCTATAATGGCGAGCAGATGCCGATCTACGACGCCGCCATGAAGCACAAGGAAGACGGCACGCCGCTGGTTGTGGTTGCTGGCAAGGAATACGGCACTGGCTCCAGCCGCGACTGGGCAGCCAAGGGTACGATCCTGCTGGGTGTGCGCGCGGTAATCGTGGAAAGCTTCGAGCGTATTCACCGTTCCAACCTGATCGGCATGGGCGTGCTGCCCCTACAGTTCAAGGACGGCGACACCCGCGAAACCCTCGGCCTGGGTTCGAACGACACGTTCTCGATCAAGGGCCTTACCGGCCTCAATCCGCGTCAGGATGTGATCGTCGAAGTCACCCGCGAGGATGGCAGCACCTTCTCCTTCACCGCTCTTTGCAGGATCGATACCGAGAACGAACTGGATTATTACCGCAATGGCGGGATTCTCCATTACGTTCTGCGCAAACTCGCCGCTGCATAAAGCGTATCTTTGCACCGCTTCTCTTCGTGCCGCTCGCCCTTCGCGCGGTGTGCACGCAGGGAAGCGGGAGCGCCTGAAGGAGCGGCCCTTGCCGCAAAAATGCAGCCGCCGGAACAGCTGCATCTGCCGCTAGGTCGACGCTGACCTCAACCGAACTTGCACAGATGGTCGATGCCACCGGCTAGCCAATCCGCCAGCTGGGCGGTGGAATCCTGGCATGGAGCAAGGCTGAGTTTCCTGTCGAGGCAGCGGAACAGCCCCGTTCGACTGCCAAATAGCGCCATCTGACGAACCTGCAGCACCAATGGAAAAAGGGCGGCTCCCATAATGGGGGCCGCCCTTTTCCGTTGGAACATATGAGGCGAGCGTTACGCTGCCTTTTTGTCTTTCTTGGCCGACCATTTCCGGCGGCCCAGAATTGCTGCTGCGGCTGCGCCGAACAGGATTGTCATCGGCGGTGCCGGGACCGGCGTTCCGCTGGTGGTGCCACCACTGGTCGACGAAGAGCTGCTGCTGGACGAACTGGAGGAGCTCGACGAGCTGCTCGAGGACGAGCTGGAGCTGCTGCCCGAAGAACTGGTGCTCGATGTCAGGACACCCGAAGTACCGCCGCTCGAAGATGAGCTGCTGGAACCGCTGGAGCTGCCCGACGAGGAGGACGAGCCACCCGATGTCGCGCCGCCAGTGGTGCCGCCCGAAGAGCTGGAGCCTGAAGAACTGGAGCTGCCCGAGGATGACGAGCTGCCGCTCGACCCGCCGCTGGTTGCGCCACCGGTCGTTCCGCCGGAGCTACCGCTCGAAGACGACGAGCTGGAGCTGCTGGAGGACGAAGAGCTGCTACCGCTCGAACCGCCGGTGGTTCCGCCGCCGGTAGTCGTACCGGGATGGCCCGAACCGCCACCGGTCGTGGTGTTGCCGGACGAACCGCCCGAGCTTGATGAACTGGAGGACGAGGATGAGGAGGAGCTGCTCGAAGACGAACCGCTGCCTCCAGAACCGCCACTGCTCGTTCCGGGCTTGCCCGGCTTGCCACTTCCGCCCGAACCACCCGAACTCGAAGACGAGCTGGAACTGGATGAACTGGACGAGGACGAAGACGACGAGCTGGAAGAACTGGAAACATTGCCCGAACTTGACGACACGTTGCCCGATGAACTGGAAACGTTGCCAGAGCTTGAGGATACATTGCCCGACGAGCTAGAGACGTTGCCCGAACTCGACGAAACATTGCCTGAGCTGGACGAAACATTACCCGATGAACTGGACACATTGCCTGAAGTGGATGTGCTGCTGATCCCGCCCGTGGTGCTGGTCACGCCGCCTGTGCTGGTCGATGTGCTGACCCCGCCGGTAGAAGTGCTGACACCGCCCGTGCTGGTGGTGCTGCCGCCAGAGGTATTATCGATATCGATATTGATATTGATGCCCCCGCTGGAGCCATCGCCACCGCTGGAGGTTGTCGTGGTTCCTCCGGATGTGTTCCCCGACGTGCCGCCCGATGTTGAAGTCGATCCGCCGGAAGTTGAAGTCGAACCACCCGAGGTGCCGCCGCCGGACGTCGTGGTTGTGGAGCTGACAACAACGCTGCCGCCGCCGCCCGATCCACCGCCGCCACCGAAGAAGCCGCCGAAGAAACCGCCGCCGCCGCCGAAGCCGCCACTGCCGCCGATGACCGTGACACCGCCGCCATTGCTACCGCTACCGCCGACGAAGGGCGGCGTAGGGGGAAGTGGGGCAGGAACTGCGGTCGGCACGACGGCAACCTGCGTGCCATAGGCACAGCCATTGGCATCATACAGAACCCGTGAACCGCCATTGGCGTATCCGCTATTGTAGCCAGTCGAGACGCCATGCTGGGCGCCTGCACCAGCGATGCCGCTGTTCGAATACGCCGTCGTTGCGCCGCCCATCACGGCGCCCGCGCCAATGGGTTCGCATTCGATTACGCGCCGCGTGATCCGCCGCTTGCGCTTGACCGTTTTGGGAACGCGGCGTTCAACCACCTTGCGATCCTTGACGTATTGCACGGGCTGCGCCTTCACCGACTTAGCGGATTTGTACGAAGGGGCATTGGTGATCGGCTGTTCCGCGACGTGAACCGCACCGCCTGCTAGCAAGGCTCCGCCCGCAGCAGTTGCGGACAATTTCGCCAGGGCCATTTTAACCGACATGGGCAAACTCTCTATTCCAACTGGGGCTTTCCCTTAGGCCGGCGGGTCCGGCTGTGGGTGTATCCCCGTGCTCCCCTTGGAACAGGTTGCACCGGCAAGCGGCAATGCGGTTAACTATGAAAAAGCGACTCGAGCTGCAGAAAAATGGCCTGAAAACCGCAGCCTGAGCCAACGTGTCCCGTATTGGAACCGTTCAGACGGCGAACCTTTCACGGGCGTTAGCCTTATACGTCGAACAAACCTGTTTGCGGCGGATTCGGCGATTGTGAAGGCGGCTGTGCCGGCGGGGATCGCTCCAAATGCTCCCAGGCGCGGTCGTTCAGGCAGCGTCCGCGCGCCGTACGGGCGACAAGGCCAAGCTGGATCAGAAACGGCTCGACCACTTCCTCTATCGTATCGCGCGGTTCGGCCAGCCCAGCCGCCAGCGTCTCCACGCCAACAGGGCCGCCTTTGTAAATGTCGGCAATCATCAGGAGATAACGCCTGTCCATCGCATCCAGCCCCAGCGAATCGACTTCCAGTCTGGTCAGCGCTTCATCGGCAATGGGTGCTGTCACGGTGCCCGACTTCGCTACTTCCGCGAAGTCGCGCACCCGCCGTAGCAGGCGGCCAGCCACGCGCGGTGTCCCCCGCGCGCGGCGCGCGATCTCCCGGGCGCCTGCGGGATGGATAGGCAAATCCATCAACCCCGCGCCGCGCGTCACCACCCGTTCCAGCTCTTCCTCGGTATAGAAACTCAGGCGGACAGGAATGCCGAACCGGTCGCGCAGCGGCGTGGTCAGAAGCCCCTGCCGCGTGGTCGCGCCGATCAGCGTGAAGGGCGGCAGATCGATCCGCACGCTGCGTGCTGAGGGGCCCTCCCCGATGATCAGATCGAGCGCGCGGTCCTCCATTGCAGGATACAGCACTTCCTCGACCACCGGACTGAGCCTGTGAATCTCGTCGATGAACAGCACATCATGCGCTTCCAGATTGGTCAGCAGCGCGGCCAGATCGCCCGCCTTGGCAATCACCGGGCCGGACGTGGCGCGAAAGCCGACGCCCAGTTCCTTGGCCACGATCTGCGCCAGCGTAGTCTTGCCCAGCCCCGGCGGCCCGAAGAACAGCGTATGGTCCATCGCCTCGCCGCGAGATTTGGCGGCCTGTATGAATACCCGCAGATTGTCCCGCGCCCCCTGCTGCCCGACAAACTCCTCGAGCGATTTCGGACGCAGAGCCGCGTCCGGGTCCTCCGGCTGGCGATCTGGCGTGTGGAGGGGGTGGTCGGTCATCTAGCAATCCGTTCGGAAACTTCCCTGTACCTGCCTTTGCAGTTCCAAGTTTTCTTCGTGGTCAACGAATGAGCCGCCATAGTTCCAGTAGTCGGCAAGGGGCCTGTAATAAGTCGAATTTTTCGGATTATTATCCTTAGCCTGCAACCAGCACCGCAGCACATCTCGCTGTCTTACATACACCCCTCGAAATTGCTGTTTTGTGACCCATGAGAATTCGCCAGATGTCGCGGCAATACCTCGACTATCATCGGCTAAAACGATCTCACCGAATGGTTGGATGAACGCATACTGCCAAAACCCTTTTTCGATAGAGTGCGATGCGTTCGCAGTCTTGGACCATTGGTCAAAAGCTTTCCGACCTCTCGCTTCAACATTCCCGCGAGATAATGCTTCCAGAAATATAGAACTCAATCTTTCATCAAGTGATTGGCTGTCGGTATCATTAGCGGTCCGGCTCCATGCGCTATCGAGGGCGAGATACTTTAGTGCTTTGTGAAGCGGTATCCACTCATTTCGAAGGACTTGATTTTCTGATTCTATCTCATCAGCTCGCTCAGCAGTTTGCTTTGCTTTCTGATGGGTGAGGAGCGAGAAAATCAAGGCGCCCACTGCTGCAAAAGCGGAGACACCAGCTGCAATCGCCGAAACCCAGATGGGATCCGCGCTCAAAACGGGTTCAACGTATAGCCATCCGCCTGCAGCAGCGCATGGCCGGTCATCGCCGATAGCGCCACTTCCACACCCGGCAGAAGGTCGCTTGTCTCGTCCACACCTTGGGCGGCAGCGCTCTGACCGCACACGATAATACGCACGCCGTGATCTGTCAGAGCGGCAATCAGTACGGTGTTCGGATTCTCCGCGCCATCGAAGCGGGCCGCGTAGGCTTCCTCGTTCAGCAGATCGAGCGTTGCGGTGCCGTGGACCACCACTGCAACCTTCGTTGCGTCCACCGGCAGTCCAGCCTTTGTGTGCATGTTGATCAGCCGCGCTGCGCCGATCAGCGTCGAGTTTTCGCCGCGCTCTGCCTGCTTCGCCGTGTCCATTGCCACGCGGAAGGTCGCGCCTTCGGGGATTGGCATGGTCGCGGCCACTTCAGCGGTCGAGCCATAGCTATCGAACACCGGCCCCATTGCGAAGCGGCCCATGTCGGGGGCCTGCGCTGCCGCGCCCGTTGTCGCCGCTAGTGCAACGAAGCCAATCAGTGTCTTCAGCATTGCTCTCTCCGTCATCCCGTCGCCTTTTTCAGAGCCACGCGTATCAATTCGCTCTCGCCAGCGCCTTCGCCCAGTTCGGTCTGCGCCGCCACCACAGCCTGCGCCGCCAGTGCGGGTTTGAAGCCGAGATTCTCCAGCGCCGACACCGCATCCGCACTTGCCCCGCCCTTTGGCGTTAACGCCGCTCCAGCACCGCCCGAACCAGAAGGCAGCGCCCCTGCCTTGTCCTTCAATTCGTTCACGATACGCCCGGCCAGTTTCGGCCCCACGCCTTGCGCCCGCGCCACCATCGCCGCATCGCCGCCTGCACACGCCGCCTGCACTTCACCGGTGGAAAGGGCGCTCAGGATTGCAAGCGCCACCTTGCTGCCCACACCCTGCACGCTGGTCAGCAGGCGAAACCAGTCGCGCTCGCTGGCTTCGGCAAAACCCAGCAGCCGCATGTCGTTCTCGCTCACCTGCAAATCGGTGTAGACAGTGCACGCCTCCCCCATCTCGCCCAGCGCGCTGAGCGTGCGGGCCGAGCAGTGGACCAGATAGCCCACGCCCGCGACATCGATCACGGCCCAGTCGGTTCCGGTTTCGTCGAGCAGACCCTTCAGCTTCGCAATCATGTGGTTTCCTTGGGCATGGTTTGTTCTTGGGGCACAAGACAAGATTGGTCCAGCGGCAATGGACAGGCTCCCACAATTGCGGGCATGGGGTAGGTGTTAGGGAGCGATCATGAGTTGGAACAGTTTTGGACATTTGCTGCGCTTCACCACTTGGGGCGAAAGCCACGGGCCTGCCATCGGTGCAGTGCTGGACGGCTGCCCGCCGGGCATCGCGCTGACAGAAGGCGATATCCAGCCCTATCTTGATGCGCGACGTCCGGGGCAGAACAAGTTCACCACCCAGCGTCAGGAACCCGATCAGGTCAAAATCCTGTCAGGCGTGTTCGATGCGCCCGATGGCGAGCAACGCACCACCGGGACACCCATCTCGCTGATGATCGAGAACGTCGACCAGCGCAGCAAGGATTACTCCGACGTTGCCAAGGCATACCGCCCCGGCCATGCGGATTACAGTTACGACGCCAAATACGGTTTCCGCGATTATCGCGGTGGCGGCCGGTCGAGCGCGCGGGAAACCGCGATGCGCGTGGCCGCAGGCGCGGTGGCACGGCTGGTCATTCCCGATGTCCGGATCACCGCCTACACCCGCGAAATCGGGGGCGACCGGATCGATCCGGCCAATTTCGATGCGCCCTCGATTGGCGACAACCCTTTTTGGTGCCCCGATCCCGTAGCAGCAAAACGCTGGGAAGCGTTGGTGGATGATGCGCGGAAAGCCGGATCATCGCTTGGTGCAGTGGTCGAATGCCGCGCCGAGGGCGTACCGGCAGGCCTCGGCGCGCCGATTTATGCCAAGCTGGACGCCGATCTGGCGGGGGCGATGATGGGCATCAACGCAGTAAAGGGTGTGGAGATCGGCGACGGTTTTGATCTGTCTCTTATACACATCTGACGCTGCCGACGATCTACTCTGTGTAGAT
>CAJXSN010000013.1 GCA_913060895.1 uncultured Sphingomonadaceae bacterium | reverse complement strand
GATAGGAGTCCGTCTCGTGGGCTCGGAGATGTGTATAAGAGACAGGAATATCATTCTGGATGATGATGGAAGACAAGGCATCGGTAATGATGCCTTCGAGACCATAGCCTACTTCTATGCGGGTTTTCTTCTCGTTAGGTGCGACCAACAGCAGCGCGCCGTCATTGCGTTCCACATCGCCGATACCCCATGACCGGCCCAGCCGGTATCCGTAATCGGCAATGTCATAGCCCTGTAGATCGGGCACAGTGGCGACAACCAGCTGACGCTGGGACTGCTCCTCCAGCCCGGCGAGCCGAGCCTCCAGCGCAGCTTCCTCGGCAGGTGGAATGATGTTTGCCGCATCGACTACGCGCCCCGTCAGCTCAGGGAATTCCTGAGCAGCAAGAGGTGAGCAGAAGGTTGCGGCAAATAATGCCGCGAGGAAGATGGCCAGCCTTGACACGCGCGGATCAATTCCCGTTTGTCATGTCGATCGTGGGAGCGATCTCTGCGCCTTCGGTTGCAGCTTCATAGGGAATCAGCGGCTCTGCGCCGTGGATCAGATTGGCGCCGATCGTATCCGGGAAAGTGCGGAGAGTGGTATTATACTGGCGCACAGCCTCGTTGTAGTCGCGGATAGCCACGGAAATGCGGTTCTCCGTCCCTTCCAGCTGGCTTTGCAGGGCGAGAAAATTCTGGCTTGAGGTGATCGTCGGATAGGCTTCAAAACTGGCGAGCAGGCGGCCAAGACCTTGCCCAAGCTGGCCCTGAGCTTGCTGAAACTGGGCCATTGCTTCGGGATCGGACAGCTGATCCGCGTCGATATTCACGCTGGTTGCCTTTGCCCGTGCTTCGGTCACATCGGTCAGAATGCCGCGCTCGTTCTCGGCTGCGCCTTGGGCGACTTCGACGAGATTAGGGATCAGGTTTGCCCTGCGCTGGAATTGCGCCTCTACATCAGCCCATTTTGCTTTGGCGGTTTCCTCGGCAGCCGGGACCGAGTTGATGCCGCAGGACGCGAGGCCAAACGTGGCAACGGCGAGTACGATCGCATTGCGCATACGGGAAAAGCTTACGGGGCGGACAAAATTCATCGGCGTGGCATTCCTTTGCGTTTTCCGCACGCCATCCGCGCGGAACCTGTGTTGTTAGACTAGCACACCACCGCATGATTGCAAATGGAAGGACGTGCTTTTCATCGAGCAAATGTGGTGGCATGACGTCACCGCAGACTGCATTGTAAGGGGTATCGTATGCTTGCCGATTTCAAGGAATTTATCGCCAAAGGCAATGTGATGGAATTGGCCGTCGCGGTCATCATCGCTGGTGCATTTGCAACCATCGTGTCTTCTCTCACCGATGACTTAATTATGCCACTGGTGGGATATATCTTCGGCGGAGCTGATTTCTCTAATTATTTCATCTTGCTAAGCACGCCTGATGGGTATGCTGGCGATCCATCGGACTATGCAGCACTTAAAGAAGCCGGCGCAGCCATGATCGGCTATGGGGCGTTCATCACCGCGATCGTCAATTTCGTCATCTTGGCTTTCATCATTTTCCTGCTGGTTCGCTACACCAAGAAAGTGATTACAGAATTCGAGGAGCCTCAGAAAGAAGAGAAGAAGGGGCCGACCGAGCTCGAGCTTCTGCAGGAAATTCGCGACGAACTTAAGAAGCGACCGACCATCTGAACCGGTATCGTCCATTCCTACACTTCACATTAATCCCTGATGCTCTATATCAAGCATGCCGGTTTCGACCGGATATGGCGATAAAGTATGCTGTGTAATAGACGCAACGGACCCGGGGGCAGTACCCGGCGGCTCCACCAAAAAGCCCGTATTTACGGGCTTCCTGATGGGGCCGAACTAGGATCGACGTGTGTTGAAAGGCAGTGTTTTTGCTCGGGCTGAGTAACCCGTAATAGGCTCACAACCACAAGTGCCAACGATAACGAAGCACTCGCTCTCGCTGCGTAACCTGACGGCCTAACGGCCTGATCTTACAAAGACTTGAGCACGGTTCGGACCGAACCGGGTAACAGAATCGGAAACCGGGGCTCCGAGGGTAGCTAGCAACAGAAACCCTCACCTTCTCCTTTGACAATGCAACATTCGGTCATTTCGCGATACTTGGCTACTTATTCTGGCCCAGTCGCGATGCGGCGTCACGTTCGCGTTCGTAGCGCAGGGCATCGAGGATCTTCGCGCCGCCCAGGAACACAGCGCCGGCCGTCGCTGCCCACAGCATGTATCCGCCGACGCCGGGGTATTGCAGGGTATAATGCGATCCGCGCGTCATCGCGCCCAACGCAAGCGCGAAGATGATCAGATACGCCTCGAAACGTGTCTTGATGACGAACAGGCGACCGATCTTCTTCAACATGCAAACCCTCTCTTTAACCAATTCTCTTGCAATCATCGAGCCAATGGCGGCGTAATGCGGGTGACAGTGGTTAATGTATGCCAGAGTGTAAGGACACCCGACGGCTGCGCAAGAGTGTTAACCCTGATTAAGCTTGCAATGCAGATATTTATGCAAGCAAACCCAGATCCAGCGCATCCAGTAACGCAAGCCGCGCGGCGCGGATTTGTTCCGCCAGACTTTCTTTGCCGATGTCCGCCGGGTCGATCTGTTCCGGCCAATGCCTAGCGATCACGCTCTCAAGCAAATCTGCGCGGGCTTCATTCAGCAAAAAGCGCGAATCGACGGCCGCCGGATCGGCCACCACTCGCAACCGGAGGCAGGCAGGACCGCCGCCATTCGCCATCGACTGACGCACGTCGACGGGAATGACCTGCCGGATCGGGCCGTTCCCGTTCAGCATGCTTTCCACCCACGCCCATACGCTCGCGCTTTCGCGGCATTCTTCCGGCACGATCAGTGCCATTTCACCGTCAGGTAATGTCACCAACTGGGCGTTGAAGAGATAGGTCTTGATAGCCTCTGCCAGCGAGACGGCGCTGGCGGGTACTTCCACCACTTCCAGTGCAGGGAAGGCGGCGCGCATCGCTTCATAGGCGCCAGGCTGGTCAACGAATGCTTCGGCATGAGCGAACAGCACTTGCTCGTTTGCCACGGCAACCACATCATTATGAAAAGCACCTGCTTCGATGGCGGCGGAATTCTGTTCGATGAAGACGCATCCGGCTGGGTCCAGCCCGTGCAGGCGGGCCACTGCGCGACTGGCCTGCTCGTGCTGACGTGCGGGGAAGGCGCCGCCGGGGCGACCATAAACGAATATTTCAACCCCGTTAGATTCGTGCTCACTACACAGGCGCATATGATTGGCCGCGCCTTCATCGCCGAAGCTGGCGGGCACGGCATCGTGCACTGCGAAGTGGGCCCTGTCGGCGAAAGCAATGTCCAGCTGCGCCTTCGTATCGCGCCATTCCTGCCCGCGATGGAACATAGTAACGAGGTTGGCGGGCGTCAGGTGGCAACGGCCGTCGGCAGTGTCGGGCGCGGGTGAAACGGTGGCTGCGTTGGCGGTCCACATGGAACTGGCCGACCATGCCGCAGCACGCAGTTGGGCCGGTGTATCGGCGTCCACGCCGATACGTTCCAGCAGAGCGTCGTTAGGGCGGGACAGAGGCAGCAGATATCCCTGCGGCAGCCCCAGAGCCATGTTGCCGCGCATCTTTCCTATGCCCTGCAAAGCAGCGGCGCGTGGATAGGACGGGTCGCCCCTGTGGCTGGCGCTGGCTTTGTTTCCAAGACTGAGTCCGGCGTAATTGTGGCTTGGGCCGACTATGCCGTCGAAGTTGATTTCTCTAAGCAAAACTCAAATTCCCGTTTGCCCCGAGCCTGTCGAAGGGCTGCCCTTGTGTTCCGCACTGCTCCAGGAAAAGAGCGGTCCTTCGACAGGCTCAGGACGAGCGGGGTTGGAGCTGGTGATCAATCAGCCAATTCTAGCGCGATACGTTCCATACGCTATCGCCTTCGCTGACATCCAGTGTCCGCGCCGCCTGCGCGTCGATTGTCACAGCAATGCCGTCTTGTGTGCAGGTGCCGTAGCAGGAGCGGAAATCCTCCAGTCGTCCGGTTGCAAGTAGCACTTTCCGGTCGCCATCGTCATTTGTGGCCGCGATTTTCGCTTCCACCGCGCCTTTTACGCTGCTCACATTGTCTGTTCGGGCGAGCATGGTTGGCCCCCCGTCGAAGATATCGACATAGCCTTCATAGGCGAACCCTTCCTTCTCCAGCATCCGCATCGCAGCGCGTCCGGTGGGGTGGGGCAGACCGATTACATCGCGGGCACTATCGTTCAACATAGCAATGTAGACCGGATGTTTGGGCATCAGATCGGCGATAAACTGGTTGCCGTTTATGGCGTTAAAATAGTCCGCTTCCTGAAAGCTCATGCCGAAGAACCGCCCGGCGACCCCGTCCCAGAAAGGAGATCCGCCGCGATCGTCGATGATCCCGCGCAGTTCGGCCAGCACCCGGTCCGCGAAGCGTTTCCGATGCATCGCAATGAACAGGTAACGGCTACGCGCCAGCAGCAGGCCCAATCCCCCTGCGCGCTCATTAGGATGAAGAAACAGCCCGCCTACTTCACTGCAACCTTCCAGTTCGGTCGACAGGCTGAGCATTTCAGCCCGTACCGTGCGGTCCAGTTCCTGCGAATACTGGGTGAGCGTATTCTTGCGATACGAATAAAACGGCCAGCGCTGTCCCACCTGCGTCATCAGCTGGCAGGTACCCCGAACGGCGCCAGTTTCCATGTTCTCCAGCACCAGCACGAAAGTCTCGTCGACCAGTTCGTTACCAGTATTGGCAAAAGCCTTTGCGCTCACTTCCAGCTTTTCACCCAGCGCGTCGCGATCGGGCGGTAAATTGGTGAAGCCGCCGCCGGTCAGCTTGGCCATTTCGTACAGGTGTTCCAGATCCCCGGGTCGGCTGGCGCGCAGGCGGAAACTCACAAAGCATCTCCTATGGCGAGGCGGTGAAGGACAAGAGTGGACAATTGCGCCCGCTCCACAAGAGACGGGACGATCATGAATTCATCCGACGAATGTATCTTGCCGCCTCGCACACCCATCGTATCGACCACAGGCACGCCGGTTGCGGCGATATTGTTGCCGTCGCAGACTCCGCCGGTCGACTGCCAGTCGAGGTCCTGGCCAAGCTGAGCGCCACATTCGCGCACGATATCGAACAGTTTCTGCGCCTTGCGATCCACCGGTTTTGGCGGGCGGGTGATGCCGCCGTGGACATGAATGTCGACTTCGTGGGCCTGCCGCACGTCGCCCAGCAGCGCGTTCATCTCCGCGGTGAACCAGTCTGCCGCAGCAGGCTCCTTCGGGCGAATGTTAAAACGTAAAACGGCATGATCCGGCACGACATTATTGGCGGCACCGCCTTCGATTTTGGCCGGGTTCACACTGATATCGTCGCGCTGTAAATCCTTTAGCCGCATGGCCAGCACGGCAGCGGCGACAATCGCATTTCGCCCCTCACGCGGATTGCGCCCGGCATGGGCGGATTTGCCCGTAACGGTCAGCGAGTAATTGCCGCTGCCGCCACGTGAATGGGCCAGCGTGCCTTCGGGTGTGGCGGCAGGTTCATACGTCAGCGCGGCGTATTTTCCCTTGGCTAGCCGCTCGATCAGAGGGGCGGAGGAAAGCGAGCCTGTTTCCTCGTCCGCATTGATCATCACATCATAGCCGACGTCTTGCCATGCTTGGGATCCCTCCAGAGCCTTCAGCGCATGCAGCATAACGGCGATCCCGCCCTTCATGTCGGCGGTGCCCGGCCCATTAATGACGGAATCGTTCAGCCAGGTCAGCGTTTGGAACGGATGATCGACTGGAAAAACTGTATCCATATGACCGGTCAGCAGGAAACGCCGCTGCGCATCCGGACGCACACAGCAGACAAGATGCTTCCCAAACTCTACCTCCATTTCCTTCCCTGAGGCATCCATTGCGGTAACGGGGGCGGGTTCTTCGAGCGATATTTTCCCCGGCAATTCGGAGAAGGCATCGGACAAAGCCGCCGCTACCGTGCGCAACCCCCCCAGATTACCGGTGCCGGAATTGATACCCGCCCAATGTTCCACACGCGAGAGCATGTGCGCCCCGTCCACAGTGCCGACGATATCTTGCAGTGTGCCTTCGATAGTGTTCATGCCCGCTGCTCTAGCGGCGCGGCGCGCACCTTCCAAGCGGCGTGCTTATCATGATGGCCCGGGCACCGTCTGTGCATCGTTGCAAAGCGCGCGCGCCTTCGCCATAGCGCCCTTGTCCTCCCCAGACATTTTACAGCAATTGTATTTATCTGACCCGAGTGAGGACCCATGCCCGAATACATCGCCAAAGGCCGCCTGAAAGTTGATCCCGCGCTGGCTGGCTTCATCGAAAACGATGTTCTGCCGCCGCTGAAAACGACACCGGAAGCATTCTGGCAGGGCTTCTCCGATCTTGTTCATCGGTTTGCGCCGCTAAATGCTGCTCTTCTGGAAAAGAGGGAGACGCTGCAAGCACAGATCGATGCATGGCATAACCAGCGTCGCGGACAGCCCCATGATGCCGCCGCTTACCGTATATTTCTGCAAGAGATCGATTATCTGGTACCGGAGCCGAAGGATTTCACCATCGGTACACAGAATGTGGACCCCGAAATTGCCACGATGGCGGGGCCGCAACTGGTGGTGCCTATCCTCAATGCGCGCTTCCTGCTCAACGCGGCCAATGCACGTTGGGGCAGCCTGTATGATGCATTTTACGGCACGGATACACTTGACGCTGCACCTGCGAAGCCGGGCGGCTATGACGAGGATCGCGGCGCAGCGGTGATAGCAGAGGCGAAGGCGTTCCTGGATGAAGCGGTTCCTTTGGCGAGCGGCACATGGGATGCACTCGGCGATCCATCCAGCGGCATCCCTTTAAAGGATTCCAGTCAGTATATTGGCGAAACTGAAAAGGGCCGCCTGTTCAAGCGCAATGGCCTGCATATCGAAGTTCAGTTCGATTCAGAGAGCCCAATCGGAAAGACCGACCCTAGCGGCATCAGCGATGTCGTTCTTGAATCCGCGCTCACCACGATTGCTGATTGCGAAGACTCGGTCGCCGCTGTGGATGCAGAGGACAAGTTGCTCGCCTACACCAATTGGCTGGGTGTGATCCGCGGTGATTTGCAGGAAAGCTTTGCCAAGGGCGGAGAAACGCTGACCCGCGAACTGGCGGGCGACAAGGCTTACACCGATGCCGACGGGGCCGAACACACGCTTCCGGGCCGCAGCCTTCTGTTTGTGCGCAATGTCGGCCACCTGATGACCAATCCGGCAATTCAGCTCGAAGATGGCTCCGAGATACCCGAAGGCATTATGGACAGCGTATTGACCAGCGCCATTTCCGCCCAGGATGTGCGCGGTCTGACCCGCTACGGCAACAGCAAGGTCGGCAACATCTACATAGTGAAGCCCAAGATGCACGGGCCGGAAGAATGCGCCTTTACCAATGACCTGTTCGATGCGGTTGAGGACATGCTCGACCTGCCGCGTCACACGATCAAGGTCGGCGTGATGGACGAGGAACGGCGCACTTCCGCCAATCTGTCCGCCTGCATCCATGCCGTGCGCGACCGGATCGTGTTCATCAACACCGGCTTCCTCGACCGTACCGGAGACGAGATACACACCTCCATGCAAGCCGGCCCCATGATGCGCAAAGGCGCGATGAAGAACGCCGCATGGCTCAAGGCGTACGAAGCACGCAATGTCGGCATCGGCTTGAAACACGGCCTGTCGGGCCGTGCGCAAATCGGCAAGGGGATGTGGGCAGCGCCCGATCTGATGGGTCAGATGATGATCGAGAAGATCGGTCATTTGCGTGCCGGGGCCAACACCGCATGGGTTCCCAGCCCCACCGCTGCCACGCTTCATGCGATCCACTACCACCGCGAAGACGTGTTCGAAATTCAGAAAGGCCTTGGTGATATAGCCGGCCTTGATGATCTCCTGACCATTCCGTTGGCAGAGGGCACCAACTGGTCCGAAGACGACGTGCGCGAGGAATTGGATAACAACGCGCAAGGTCTGCTCGGTTACGTGGTGCGTTGGATCGATGAGGGCGTTGGCTGCTCGAAGGTTCCGGACATCAACGATATCGGCCTGATGGAAGACCGCGCCACTCTGCGGATCAGTTCGCAGCACATGGCCAACTGGTTGCTTCACGGCGTCGCCAGCCGCGAACAGGTAATGGATAGCCTGAAACGTATGGCTGCCAAGGTGGACGAACAAAATGCTGGCGATCCGACCTACGAACCGATGGCTGGAAACTGGGATGGTATTGCGTTCAAGGCTGCCTGCGATCTAGTGTTCAAGGGCGTGGAACAGCCAAGCGGCTATACCGAGCCGTTGCTGCACAAATGGCGGCTTGAGAAGAAAGCGAAAAGCTAAACACAACAAGCTTATCAACAGTAAGCCGAGATGCTTCGCCATGCCGCTCCCCGTTTCATTTGGTTCCTGCTTTTAGCCGGCCTGGCGATTGTCTTGTGGGGTCGCCGCGACGACATTGCGCGCATTTCGGGCATGGCATCGCCAACATCTTACGGTGCCTTTCAGGCATGGGTCCGGGAGGATAATGCACGCCGCAGCGAATTCGTTGCACTGCAGGCTTATCTCAGGTCAAAGC
The DNA here is from genome assembly GCA_913060895.1 of uncultured Sphingomonadaceae bacterium. Taxonomy (GTDB): domain Bacteria; phylum Pseudomonadota; class Alphaproteobacteria; order Sphingomonadales; family Sphingomonadaceae; genus CAJXSN01. The sequence goes on along the minus strand of CAJXSN010000013.1, from coordinate 65,683 downwards.
AAGTCGATAGCATCGTTCCTGCTTGGCAATTGACCCGGATTGACGAGCACTATGCCAGGCGCTGCGACCTCTCGGTGTTTCGAGTTCCGCCACGCGAATTATGGCCCAATGTAGTTGAACCACTCCGCCTTGTCAGAGACGAGGTTGTGCCAGCGGTAGGAGAGGTGCAGGTTCTCTCCAGCTATCGCACGCCTGAACTTAACACTTGCGCACGCGGGGCCAGCCGTAGCAACCATCTCGACTTCGCCGCTCTCGATCTAGCCACTGCCACGCGGCAGGGTGGGGCAGAATTCTATCAGAGCTTATGTGCGATGCAGGATGACGCCGGGGCGGCCAGTCTTATGGGTCTGGGGGCGTATTACGATCCTGCGCGGCCAACTTACGCTGGCGGACGGTTTCATATCGATGCAAGCGGCTATCGCAGCTGGGGAAGCAGTTACACATCGGCGAGCAGTCCGTGTCGCTGATAAAGAAATACGGGTTTGCTGTCTGTCAGGAAAGCGCGCGCGCCAGTTTTACAAAATCATCGACGGTAAGCGTTTCGGCGCGGAGGGTGGGTTCGATACCAAGCTGTTCGAGCGCCTCGACCGCACCAGGCACGGATTTCAGGCTTTGCCGCAACATCTTGCGGCGCTGACCGAAAGCGGCGGCGGTAATCTGCTCGAGTGTTCTGGCGGAGACGTCCTCCGGCATGGTGTCCGGGGTGACGTGCACTATGGCGCTCATTACTTTGGGCGGCGGGGTGAAGGCGCTGCGATGGACCTTCATTGCCAGCGTCGCTGCGCTGCGCCATTGGGCCAGCATGGCGAGGCGTCCATAGGCACCACTGCCGGGTTTGGAGACGATCCGTTGGGCGACTTCCTGTTGAAACATCAAAGTCAGCGAAGTCCATTGCGGTGGCCAGCTTTCTCCACCAAGCCAGCGCACGAACAGCGCGGTGCCCACATTGTATGGCAGGTTGGCGACCACGGCAAAGGGTTCACCCATTAGCTCAGCGTGGTCGATCTTCATTGCGTCGCCTTCGACTACAGTCAATTGATCGGGGAAGGCTTCTTCCAGTTCGGCCAGCGCAGGCAGGCAGCGGGGGTCCATCTCGATGGCCGTCACTCGCGCGCCTGCGGCCAGTAATGCGCGGGTCAGGCCGCCTGGGCCGGGGCCGATTTCCAGCACCGCCTTGCCCTGCAAATCACCGGGGATCGCGGCAATACGATCAAGCAACTGCGCGTCGAACAGGAAGTTTTGGCCCAGTGCCTTGGATGCGCTCAAGCCGTGACGCGCAATGACTTCACGTAAAGGGGGAAGGTCAGCCATGCTGCGTCCGCCGCGTGGCAATCTCGCTTGCCATGTGAAGGGCGGCAATGGTTGCGCCGGGATCGGCGCGGCCGGTTCCTGCAATGTCAAAGGCAGTACCGTGATCGGGGCTGGTGCGCACGATGGGCAGGCCCAGTGTCACGTTTACGCCCTGATCGAAATCCAGCGCTTTCACCGGGATCAACGCCTGATCGTGATACATACATAGCGCGGCATCGAAAGTCGCGCGTGTCCGCGGGGCAAACAGAGCGTCTGCGGGATGCGGACCCGTTGCATCGATACCATCCGCGCAAAGGGCGGCTATAGCAGGCGCGATAATCCGCGCCTCCTCGTTTCCGAATGCGCCGTTTTCGCTGGCATGGGGGTTAAGCGCGGTGACTGCCAGGTGAGGCCGCTCGATCCCGTAATCCCGCCGCAGCGCCTGCGCCACAACCGTTCCGCGGCGATGGATCAATTCGGCTGACAGAAGCCCCGGCACATCAGTCAGCGCGCAATGTACGGTCAGCGGAACAGCCTTCAGGGATGGTCCGGCCAGCATCATGACAGAGGCATCAGGCGACAGATTGCAGGCTGCGGCCAGAAATTCGGTCTGGCCTGGAAAGGCAAAGCCGATATCTGCCAGCAGCCCCTTGGCGACCGGTAGAGTGACGACGCCTGATGCACCGCCACCAAAGGCGGCGGCGGCAGCATCGGTGAGGGAGGCAAGAGCAAGTCTCGCACCAGCCGGTTCAGGAATGCCGGGGCGATAGTTTACACATTTGTCGCCCAATACCGGCAATGCGTTCGGAAAAGCGCCAGCAACTTCGTCAGCAGCGGTAATAGAAGCAAGCGGCAACGCCATGCCCATCCGGTCCGCAGCTGCCCGCAGGACATCGGCCCCGTGCAGAACGTAAAATGCAGGCAGGTTTTCCGACTTGCGAACGTGCCATGCCAGAACGGCGAGTTCCGGCCCAAGTCCGGCCGGATCGCCTATCGAGAGCGCTAGCGGGGCAACCGTTTCTGGCAAGCGCCCTCTAATGCCTCAATTGTACTGAATGTAAGCATCATTGCGCAAATCGCGCAAGAAACGCTGGGCGCGTTTGCCGACGCGATCATCGGTCAGCTGGGCCATCATTTCAGCCTTGGTGGGGCCATTGGTCGATTCCGGATCATCCCGGCCACACAGCAGCAATACGCGAACACCATCGGCTACCGAGCCGAAGGGCGGAGTAGCCTGGCCTACTTGCAACTCCAGCAAAGCGGACTGCAGGGTCTCGGGCAGGGAGCGAACGCGAATCTGGTCGTTCGTAACGACATTGGCATTCACCGTTTCGGCCGCGCGTTCCGCATCGCCGCAGCCGCGGATGGATTGAACCATTTCGCCGAACGCTGCGACGCGGCCATTAGCCGCTTCCTGAGAAGTGCCTTCAGGGAAATCGATTGAAATCTGTTTCAGGCTGAGCAGGGCATCGCGCGGGTCGGCGGTCAGTACCTGCTTTTTATCGATCAGATAAAGTAGCGAATAGCCTCCGGGAACCTCGATCGGTCCGACCAACTGGCCCGGTTGCATTTCCTGCGCTGCGGTTGCCAGAGCGGGGGGCAGCTGGCCCAGGCGCACAAAGCCAAGATCGCCACCAACCGCTGCGGTAGACGCTTCGGAAAACTGGCGGGCATAGGCAACAAAGCTGCCGCCATCGCGCAATTGTTCCATAATCCGCCTGCCGTTCTGTTCAACGGCTGCCGCGGTTTCTGCAGTGGCGGACAGATAAATTTCACCCAGGCGATACTCGGCCGTACCACGCGAGGCTTCCAGCCGGGCCATCATGTCTTCGACTTCTTCGTCGGAAACGTTGATAAATGGCTGGACGTTACGGCGCAGCAGGCGCGACCATGCCAGCTCCCCTTCGATCTGGCGCTTCAGCGAAGCAACGGACGATCCGATACTGGTGAGATATTCATCCATTTTGCCAATCTCAGCACCGAAATTCTGCGCCGCGACCCGCTGGTACTGGCTATCTATTTCGGCCTGCGAAATCGGCATTTCCTGCGCTTCCGCAGCTTGAATCTGCAGTGTTTCGTCAATCAGATTGCGCAGCACCTGCATTTGCAGTTGGCGCAGGGCATCGCCCGATAAGGCGGATTCTGCTCCATTGGCTGCTGTAACCAGCGCAACGCGTTGATCGACATCAGTACCGGTAATCACCGCGCCGTTCACCCGCGCGGTGGCGCGGCGGTTGTTCGGATTGGTCTTGCCCAGCAATTGGACGTCATCCGGCAGGTTAAGCGGATTGGCAGTGGGCGCTACAACAGATGCCTGCGCCTGTATGGCAACCGGAGATGCTGCCAAGCTGCAAACGGCCACTGCAGAAAGAAAACTGGCGAATTTCGTGGTCATGTTTCGTCCGAATAATGCAGCCTGCAGGGCAGGCCTGTCGATAGTCCAGAGCTACGGGGAAGCGGCTGAACCTTGTCTGAGCGAGGCGGTTTCGTCCGTGCCCATACCTGATGGAGTCCGGTCTGCCAATCATCGGCAACCGACTGTTCACCGTCATGCGGAATTAACGGAAACCCAGATTGCTTAGGTTGAAATAGACTTGGAATGTATTGCCGCGCTGCGCATCGCCCTGATCCAGAAAATCACGTCGCCATGTCAGGCCCATTTCAAGGCAATCGTCACGGTAAGCCACGCCCAAACGGGTTCGGATTGGCTGGAAGCCGTCGGAAGTGAATGTAGGGTCTTCTTCACGGTCAGTCAGGTTGAAAATACCCGAACCGAATACCGACCAGTAATTAGCAAACGACACGCGTGCGGCGGCGCGCAATTCCTCGCGGTCGCGCAAATCTTCCAGTCCGAATTCATTGATGTCGCGGTTGAGCCGCAGATAACCCAGCTCAACATAGGTTTTGCGCGAACCGATAGTTGTGTCGAATTCGTTGCGGCGCACAGCCAGACTGTCTTTGTCCAGACGGTAACGATGGGTGAAGGAAACGAAATCCTTGTACCGGACCTCTGTACGCCCGACGACATCGGAGAGACGCTCAGACAGGCCGGTGCCGTCGACCAGAATATCGAGATCCTTGTCCAGACGGTAGGATTGGCCGACTGTTGCTTTGACACGCCAGTCGGGGCGGGTCAGCTGCCAGTCGAGCCCGTAGGTGACACGCAGTCCGTCCTCGATCCGGTCGTACCCTGGGAAGCGGTTCAACGCGAAGAGGTTTGAATCCTCCAGATCAATGGCTCTCGCATCTTCATTGGGTACGGCGAGGTTCTTGATCCCGGGGCTGGCCACCACCTGCACTCGCGGAGTCAGAACCTGCGTCCCGCCCATGAACTCACCGGCGAAGGGCCATTCCACGTCCACCGCTGCCAGTCCGATGGCACGGGTCTGGAATCCGGGTTCCCCGCGGTAAAGTACTGCCGGCGTCAGATCATTCTCGTCCGAGTGATAGGCATCGCCCCGGGCCAATGCGGTAAAACGAAGCACCTGTCCCATCGAAGTCAGATGGCGCATATCCCACTGCGCACGGACGAATGCACGCTGCGTGTCCTGCCCCTCGTCGCGGTAGATACCAAGCGAATTGGCCTGCAATTCAATCTGGCCGCCCAGAACCGGTTCTTTCAGGCGGCGGCGGTAATCGATTGCCGGAAGGGCAAGTGGAACCTGCCCCTGCTCGCGGCCCAGAACCAGCGTTTGCGTAGCATAGCCCGCAATGAGCAGGTAACTGTCCTGATCGATCCGTTCCAGTTCGAGCAGGCTTCGTAGCCGGTCATCGCGGCTAATGTCATAACGGCGCAGGAAAGTCCGGTCGCTGGCAGCTCGGATTGATCCCGTCAGGCTCCAGTTTTCATCGAACTGCGCATGTCCGTTCGCGAAAATGTATCCGCGGAAATCGTTATTGCTGGTCGGCGCACCCGTAAAATCGGATATCTTGCGGCTATACGTGCCGTAGCCGGTAACCTGAAAAGCGCCGGTTTCGTTCAGGCTGCGATATTGCGCACTGACCATTGGCGGCGCTTCGCTGAAAACATAACCGGTGATGGTGGCGTCGCGGTTGGGGGCGAGACGGGTATAGTAGCTTCCCGAAACTTCCACCCCGTTGGATTCCGAGAAGCGCAGGTCCGGCACCAGAAAACCGGCGACAGGTCCGCCATCGGTGCGCACGGCAAGTCCGGGCAGGGGAAGCAGCCGCTGCCCGAAAAGTTCCAGATACGCGCCGGAGAACCGGATGCTGTCTTCTTCCGGCGAATAGATAACTTCGTCGGCAGTGATGCGCCAGCTGGGGCGTTTGTCGCAGCCATCCGGATCGACAATTGCGCATCCGCTATAGGCGGCCCTGCTCAAGACGATTGTGCCATCCTGCCCGCGTTCGCCCTGCTGTGCGGCCAGCCTGCCACCGGCGCGCAGAGCAATGAGAAGGTCGTCCATCGAACCGGCTTTGAATTCCTCCGTCAGTTCGATCTTGTCGGTATAGAGCTGGTTGCCGTCCTCATCTACGAACCGGACATCGCCATCGCCGGTAATTACACCAGTGTTGCGGTTCCAGACGACCGAGTCCGCCCGGACAGAGCGATCGGCTTCGGACAACAGGACATCGCCGGAGCCGACAATCTCGCCGGTGTCGGGATTCCACACGACTTCACTGGCCGTAACTGTGCGTGCGCCATTGCGAACAACCACGTTACCGCTTGCACGGACACTGTCGTCGTTGGAATTGTAGCTGACCTGATCTGCCTCGAAAGCAACCTCGCCTTCTGGAACGGGAGGCAACTGGGAAACCTGACCATCTGCCGGTAACCGTGCGACGGTGACAGCGTCTTCGGTCTCGGGTGGATCAACCGCAATATCTACCGGACGCAATTCGTCGCTCGGTACTTCCTGTGCAGCCAGCCCGCCAAAAGGTGCAACCAGCAGGCCGGCAGCAATGGTCGCCAGCGTTCTGCTTTGCGCAAAGCCTACGCAGAATTGGCAGGCGTGTCGTCCACGCATTTCGGAATGGTCGTCAGGCCTCTGCATGGCTTGCCTATCGCACCGTGCCCGCCTAATCGCAATCAGGTTTGAAACCGCGCGCTTCGATGCGCGTTAGGCAGACATAAATGGCACACTTGTCTGCCTCACCTTCAGAACTTTGCGGAGCTTCCATGAACATCACCTTTGCCGACACATTGCCCGACGATCCTTCCCTGCTCGCCCGTGTGGTCGATCATGGCGCTATGCCCGATGATCTGGAGCGCACGGTCAGCGAAGGCGCGAATGCCGCGCGTTTCCGCGCCAGTGCAGGGCAGACATTCGAATCCTTCGTGGAGCGTGACGGTAAAGTCGTACGTCTGGCACTGACCGGCGCGGGTAAACCCGACGCCGCGGATCGCCTGGGCAATCTGGAAAAAGCAGGCGCCGCACTGGGCGCGAAGTATTTTGCCAGCGGTGTCGATACTCTGGTTCTCGATGCAGCCGGATCGCCGGTTGATGCGGCCGGGCTGGGCGCAGTGTTACTGGGCCTGCGGCTGCGGTCGTGGCGTTATGACGAGCATCGTACGACAATGAAGAAAGACCAGAAGCGCAGCCTCGTCAACGTAGTGGTCGTCGGAGCGCCCGATGGAAGCGAAACCGCACTGGACGACGCGGCGGCTGTGGCGGACGGGGTCGAGTTCGCACGGATGCTGGTAACCGAACCGGCCAACAAGGTTTATCCCGCCAGCTTCGTCGAGAAAGCGCAGAAAGCATTTGAAGGTACCGGTGTAGAGCTGACCGTTCTCGATGATGATGACATGGAGAAGTTGGGCATGGGTGCCCTGCTGGGCGTCGGACGCGGATCGGAGCGTGAATCGCGCCTGCTTGCCATGCGCTGGAATGGCGGTGACGCTGGCGAGCGGCCGACTGTGTTCGTTGGAAAAGGCGTCACCTTCGATACGGGCGGCATCTCCATGAAGCCTGCGGCGGGCATGGAAGACATGAAGTGGGACATGGGCGGATCGGGCGCGGTTACCGGCGCGATGCTGGCAATGGCGAAGCGTAAGGCGAAAGCAAATGTCATCGGCGTGGTCGGTCTGGTCGAAAATATGCCCGACGGCCGCGCACAGCTGCCGGGCGATGTGGTGACATCCATGTCCGGGCAGACAATCGAGGTTATCAATACCGATGCCGAGGGGCGCCTTGTCCTCTGCGATGCGCTCCATTGGGCGCAGAAAGAATACGACCCCGTCGCCATCGTCGATTTTGCTACTCTGACCGGTGCGATGATTATTGCGCTGGGGAGCGAGCATGGCGGCGTGTTTTCCAATGATGACGATTTGGCTGACAAGCTGCAGACCGCCGGCAGCGCGGTTGGTGACAAATTGTGGCGTTTTCCGATGACAACGGAATACGACAAGCTGATCGACAGCCCGATTGCCGACATGAAAAATGTCGGACCGCGTGGCGCAGGCTCGATCACGGCGGCGCAGTTCCTCCAGCGGTTCATCACGAATGATCGTCCGTGGGCTCATTGCGACATCGCGGGAATGGTTTGGGCCGACAAGCCGGGACGCACCTGGGGCAAGGGGGCGACCGGCTACGGCGTGCGCCTGATCGACCGTTATGTGCGCGATACTTTGGAGAGCTGATGGATTGCGGGCCTGAAATGGCAGAGCGGTAAAGCCGGCGGATATGCCCAAGATGCTCAGGAAAGGCGACTTGCCTAGCAAGATTTGTGTCGGGTGCGAGCTGCCTTTCAACTGGCGCAAGAAATGGGAGCGCGACTGGGACAATGTAAAATATTGTTCCGAGCGCTGCCGCCGTTCCGCTAAGCAGTCCGCATGAGAGTCGATTTCTACCTGCTTGATGCGGACCCGGTGGAGGCGGTTGCTCCATTGCTGGCACGCAAGACACTGGAAGCTGGCAAGCGGTTGTGCATCGCCGCACGCGAACAGGAATTGCGCGCAAGGCTGGACCGCGCCTTGTGGGAGCGTGAGGGCGATGCTTTTCTCGCACATGGAGCAGCAAACGATAGCAATGCCGCGCGCCAGCCCATCCTGCTTGGCGAAAACACGACGATCGCAAACGACGCAACTTTTGCCATGGTGGCGGATGGAATCTGGCGCGAAGAAGCGCGTGCGTTTGAGCGGGTGATGCTGCTGTTCGGCGAAGACCGGCGGCAGGCGGCACGCGAGTTATGGAAAGCATTTTCGGCCGAGGAAGAGCTGGAGAAAAATTTCCTCAAGCAGGAGGGTGGCCGGTGGCAACGTCTCGGCTGACCGCCGCGACCCTTGCCGGTGTGGCACTGGCCTCCTCTCTAACGGCGTGCAACGGGGATGAGTCTGCGCCTGATGGCAGCTATATCTACGATGGCGAAGCAGGTACTGTCACAGCCAGAGCAACCGGCGCAGGGGGTAATACCACCATGCTTTCCGGCCCGGCCATAGCATCGCCCCTGCCGGTCGACATTTCGATGATGCCGGACGCCGAAGTAACCAGGGCGACCCATGTCACGGCCGAAGACGGCCTGCATATCGCGCTGATAGAGTGGATAACCGAACAACCGACCGGGCAGGTGGCGCAATATTACCGCGCCGCCGCTGCAAAGGCAGATCTGTCTTCCGCACTCGATCTGGCAGGGAGTAATGGCGTAACCTTCATAGCCATTGGCGAAAACCGGCAGCGTATCACCCTTCATGCCGCGCCTGCCCGCATTGCGCCCGATGGTACGCGGTTGCCCGTTCCGACAGAGGGTGAGGGTGCCAATGCTCCGCCCACCAATGGTGAAACACCGCCTGCTTTTCGCGACGTGACTGCAGCGCAGCTGTATCTTGTGGGTACGGCGCCTCCGCGCGCAGCGGAAACCCGGCCGAACCGCTGACTGGTCGATGCCGACAGGACTTGCCGGATTTAGCCCCTGAAGGTAGAGGCGCAGCCATAATTCTCCCCCAAATAAAAACCTGAAGGAAACTCCTATGGCGGTTACCCGCACCTTTTCGATTATCAAGCCCGATGCCACGCGTCGCAATCTGACCGGCGCTGTCACCAAGATGCTGGAAGAAGCCGGCCTGCGCGTCGTCGCTTCCAAGCGCATTCAGATGAGCCGCGAACAGGCCGAAGGCTTTTATGCCGTACATAAGGAACGCCCGTTTTTCGGTGAACTGGTCGATTTCATGATCAGCGGCCCTGTGGTCGTGCAGGTTCTGGAAGGCGAAAACGCCATGCAGGCCAACCGCGACATCATGGGTGCTACCAACCCCAAGGATGCCGATGCTGGCACGATCCGCGGCGAACTGGCCGAGAGCATCGAAGCGAACACCGTTCACGGTTCGGATTCGGACGAGAACGCCGCGATCGAAATCGCATATTTCTTCGATGACGCTGAAATCGTTGGATAAGAATATATCGAGAACACATCATAGGACACTGTGATGGAACATCCGGCGGTGTATACCTGCCGGATGTTCAGTCGATCACGAAAGTCTCGCGCACGCACCCTGGTGAAGGGCGTATGTGCAGGCGAAACACGGCAGGTTCTGAATCTGCTGACTGACGATTTCGAATTTATCGATAGCAGAAGTGTACGCGTTTCTGGGCGTGAAGCCTTCGCCGATGTTCTGAACGGCCTCGGCCGGATGAATCTCGATCTAAAAATCAAGCATGATCTGGTAGCAGTGCATGGCGACGAAGTGCTGATGTCCGGCGAACAGACATCGGTGGATCCGTTGTTCAATGCCCGGACGCAGTGGCGCGTTCAATTCCGCGGAAGTAAAATCTCGGAAGTGCAGACCTATAGGGGAGCAGGCGCACCATCAATTGTTCGGTTGGTCAGCGCCATGCAAGGCGATCAAATCGCAGGGGTCAAAACTCCGCTGCAGCTTTTCGCAGCCGCGTAAGCCGCTTTGGCGCCACACATGCCCAGCTGCGTTCCAGCCAGTGGGCGACCTGATCCCAATCGCAATCTGCGCGGTTGAGGATAATTCCGACCCAACCGCTTGCGCCGTAATAGGCGGGCTTGAAGAAAGTGTCTGGATCGCGTTCGATCAGCTGCAGCAATTCGTCCTGCCCGCTGGTTTTCGCGAGTAAGGCGATATGCTGGACACCGTGATGGCGGTCACTGAAATGAGCGAAAAACTTGCCGCTCTTGCCTGCGATTTTAAAAGCGGGCGCGCCGTGGCTGGTTCTCTCTTCCGTCTCCGGTAAAGCCAGTGCCAGTTCAGCCACTTGGCTGTGCAGATGGTCTGCATCATATCCGCGTGAAACATATTCGCCCAGAATGCGAGGATAGAGCTGGTGTTCGGCGAGCTTGACCCGTTCGGCCAGAGTCTCGGGTGTGTCGTCAGGTTGAATGGCGACAGCCACCTGACCCAGAACTTCGCCCGAATCGAGCTCGGGAATTACCAGATGGACCGACGTCCCGGCCTGGCTGTCGCCTGCCTCGATTGCTCGCGCGTGAGTTTTCAGGCCGGGATACAGCGGCAACAGGGAAGGGTGGATGTTGATCATCCGGCCGGCCCATTTGCCAACTATCCCATCGCCCAGAATACGCATATATCCCGCCAGCGCGACATAATCTGCACCCGCATCGCGGATTGCCGTATCCATTGCGGCATCGTGATCGGCGCGGTCCATACCTTTGTGGCTCAGGGCGAAAGTCGGGACACCTTCCGCCGATGCCAGTTTCAGCGCGCCCGCTGTCTGATCATTGCTGGCGACCAGCACCACTTCGTAGGGAGCGCCCGGTAAGCGGCTGGCATAGAGCAGCGCGGCCATGTTGGTGCCTGTGCCGGATACCAGCACAGCTACCTTAGCCTTTGGCAGGTCAGCCAAGGTGGGTCGCTTCCCATGCGGCAGTAGCGGACCACGTCCCTTGCGACCCGCGCACGGTGCAGCCGGTTTTGCCAGCAATCACTTCGCCAACCCTCAGTACAGTTTCGCCGGCTTGCTCTAGCCGATGCGTCACCGCCTCAACATTGCCGGGCGTTACCGCCAGCACCATGCCAATGCCGCAATTGAAGGTACGGGCCATTTCTTCCGGCTCTATCTGCCCCTGCGCCTGCAGGAACGCCATCAGGCGCGGTTGGTCCCATCCATCTGCATCCACCACCGCATGAGCGCCCTCGGGCAGCACACGAGGAATATTTTCCAGCAGGCCGCCGCCGGTAATATGCGCCAGAGCATCGATCTCGCCCGCACGAATGGCGGGCAGCAGGCTGGCGACGTAGATCCGTGTCGGCGCCAACAGCGCATCGATCAGGAGCACATCACTGTCGAACACGGCGGGGCGCCCCAGTTTCCAGCCCTTGTCGGCAGCCAGCCGTCTCACGAGCGAGAAGCCGTTTGAATGGACGCCAGACGACGCAAGGCCGAGCAGGATATGGCCGGGCGCGACCTTCTCGCCCATCAGTTGCTCGCCGCGCTCCACAGCGCCGACGCAGAAACCGGCCAGATCGTAATCGCCCGGGCCGTACATGCCTGGCATTTCAGCGGTTTCCCCCCCGATCAGAGCGCAGCCCGCCTCCTTGCAACCGCCCGAAATGCTGGCGACCACGCGCTCCGCCACCCCATTCTCCAGTTTGCCGGTGGCGAAGTAATCGAGAAAGAACAGCGGCTCTGCGCCCTGAACGATCAGATCATTAACGCACATCGCCACCAGATCGGCGCCGACGCCTTCATGCTGGTTGTGGTCGATTGCCAGTTTCAGCTTGGTGCCCACCCCATCATTCGCGGCAACAAGCAGCGGGTCCTTGAAACCAGCAGCTTTGGGGTCGAAAAAGCCCCCGAATCCGCCGATATCGGCGTCGGCCCCAGGGCGCGCAGTGGCTTTCACCAGCGGGCCGATGGCCTTCACCAAGGCGTTACCGGCCGCTATCGATACGCCTGCCTCGGCGTAGGTATAGCCGCCCTTTTTGTCGTTATTGTCTGTTTCTTCCACGGTCATATGCACGGCTTTACGCATTCGCGCTTGGAATCACACGGGGCTTTGGGCAAAAGGCACACGGTTTTCCCCGATGATACGGCAATTGTCCCTTTCCCCTGTCCGAGTGACACTAGCTTTTGCCGCTATGGGCGGTGCAGTGCTGCTTGCGTTGCTTGCGGGTGATCGCATGGCGGGCGCACAGGTGGAAGGTGATCGGGGCATTTCCGCCGTTGTCGCCAGCTCCGATATCGATGTGGGCGGTATCGAAGTCGATGTCAGTGGCAGCGATCCGGAGGATGCGCGAAGCAAGGGCTGGCGCGATGCGCAGCGGCAGGCGTGGAAAAAGATCGGCGGTCCGGCTATTTCCGACGGACAGCTGCAATCGCTGGTCTCGGCTGTGGTTATCGAGCGGGAGCGGGTCGGCCCACGCCGTTATGTTGCGACACTGGGCGTAATATTCGACCGGGCGCGCGCCGGCGGCTTCCTCGGACGCGGTGGCCAGCGTGCTCGTTCTGCGCCTCTGCTGCTGGTGCCGGTAACTGTCAGCGGCGGTTCCCAGCTTGTCTATGAACAGCGCAATCCGTGGCAGCGGGCCTGGGCAGAATATCAGGCGGGATCAAGCAGGATCGATTATGTCAGACCCTCCGGCGCAGGCAGCGATTCTCTGCTGGTTACAGCGGGCCAGATTAATCGCCGCAGTCGTGCATGGTGGCGCAATATCCTTAACCAGTTCGGAGCATCCGACGTTATCGTTGCGATTGCCCAACTGGAGCATGAATATCCCGGGGGCCCCGTGCGGGCACGGTTCATTGCCCGCTATGGCCCGGACAACACCTATCTCGATGGTTTTTCTTTGCGCGTCGGCAATCCGCGCCAGATCCCCGCCATGTACAGCAAGGCGATCGAGCGTTTTGATGCGATTTACGAGCAGGCACTGGCCGACGGCAGGCTGAAGCCCGACCCCTCGCTCAACCGTACCGGTGGCACGATCGATCCGGCGATCCAACGCCTGATCGATGCAGGCCGCCGCGTGGAGGCAGCTGCGGCCGCAGAACGCCGCGCAGAACAAGCTGCGCGCGATGCAGCCAATCTCGCGGAGACATCGGAAGCGCAGGCAAACGCCAATTCGTCCGCTACACCGGCTGTCGTCTCCTCTTATGTCGTCCAGTTTGCCACTCCCGATGCCGGAACGATAAATTCTACTTTGGCCGCTGTGCGGGCCACGCCCGGTGTGCGCGGGGCGTCGACCTCGTCGCTTGCTATTGGCGGCACTTCGGTGATGAGTGTGAGCTATGGCGGCTCCTTGCCTGAACTGGCGCAGGCGCTGGCGGGCCGCGGCTTCGCAGTGACGCAGGGAAGCAACGCACTCTCCATACGGCGCTAGGTAGCGCAGCACTGTCCGTGGCCGCTCCTTCGCAAATCGCTCTCCCGCTAACCTTGCAAAAGGCAGGGACTCCCGCACGAATCGCAATAGGCGCAGCCAACCAGCGTGCGGCAGAGGCGCTGGCTGACCCGTCCGGCTGGCCGTTTGGCACAGCGATGCTGACCGGTTCCGCGCGCTCGGGCAAATCGCTGCTGGGCCGCTGGTTCGATGAACAGTGCAATGGCGCGGTGATCGACAATGCGGATCGCTGGAACGAAACCGACCTGTTCCATCGTTGGAACAGGGCGCAGGAAACAGGCGAGACCTTGCTGCTGATTGCTAGTGACAGCGACGGGGCAGGATGGGAAATTACGCTGCCCGACTTGCGCTCCCGACTGGGCGCGGCCCTGCATCTTCAAATCGGTCAGCCCGATGATGCGATGCTGGCCGATCTCATCGAAATCCACGCGGAACTGCGCGGCCTTGCACTGGGCGAGGGCGCGCTTACCTATCTGTTGCCGCGCATCACCCGCAGTTTTGCCGAGATAGAGCGGGTGGTAGCGACAATCGACCGGCTCAGCCTGGAGCGAAAGGCTGCGCCGACTATGGGTATCTGGCGCGATGCGCTGGACGCCGTGCAGGGGCCGGAGCAGGCCCGGTTGCTGTGATAGCCTTGCGCATCTGCGGCAAAAGTGGGAGATTTGACGAGATGAGGTTCCCATGCTGAAAAGTCTGACATCCTATCTCAATTCCGTTCGCGACCGCGATCCGGCACCTCGCTCGCGCTGGGAAATTCTGCTGTATCCGGGTGTGTTGGCCTTGGGTCTGCACCGTGTTGCGCACTGGCTGTTCGAGGCGAAGCTCTATTTCCTCGCACGGCTGGTGAACCATTTTTCACGCTTTTTGACCGCGATTGACATTCATCCGGGTGCAAAAATCGGCAAGAATTTCTTTATTGATCACGGGTTTACAGTCATCGGCGAAACCGCCGTCATTGGCGACGATGTTACCATTTACCAATGCGTTACCTTGGGCGGGACCAATCCGACCAATGGCAAGGGGGGCAAGCGGCACCCGACCATCTGCGACAGTGTAATCATCGGCTCGGGTGCGCAGGTGATAGGCCCTATCACCGTGGGGCGACGGGCGCGGATCGGCGCCAATGCCGTCGTGACGGACGAAGTGCCGGAGGGCGCCACCATGATCGGTTTGAAAGCACGCAGCACACTGGTTCCGGCGGAAGAGTGGCTGCGGGAATTCCTGCCTTACGGTACGCCTTGTGATGATCCATGCTCTGAACAGTTTGGGGAACAGCTCGGGGAAAAAGTGGCCGAGGGTGCGCTCCGGGTTCAGGCGCTGGAGGCCAATCTCGATGAGCTGAAAGCAGAGCTGGACGCGCTGAAAACAGCCCGGCAGCCCGGCAATACGGGTGATCTATCCCGGGATGAGAAATTGCGCAGCGGAACAATCGACTGATGGTTTCCAGCCCGGGCGGTTCGCAGTCTGGCTCTGTGGTTGCATTCCCTCAGACCCGTGCCGATCAAGTAGGCTTCGCGCGCGAGGAATTGCAGCGCATCATGAACCTGTATGGGCGGATGGTCGCAGCGGGCGAATGGCGCGACTACGCAATGGAATTCACGAAAGATGCTGCGGTGTTTGCCGCCTTCCGACGCGCTGCCGAACGTCCGCAAGTGCGGGTGGAAAAGTCCCCCTCGCTGCGCGGGCGGCAAGGAATGTGGACGCTTTTCGGGGAGCACGGGCAAGTGCTGAAACGTGGGCATGAATTGCCCGGAGTGTTGGCCCCGATGGAGCGGCGTCTGGTAAAGGCAGTGGACGGTTAAGCTACGACTGCACTAGCTGGGAGCTTGGCTTGCAGTCCTTCAGGCAAACCACTTACTATTTTCCTTCGGACGGGGCTCCAATAGGCAGACAGTGTCAACAACGCCGATCCGATGACCAATGCGGTGAGGGCGAAGGTCAATTCTACAGCGCCAAACGTATCGAACAGGAACGCGAGAGCAACCAGAACATAGGCAAGAGCGGAGACGAGCAGCGCACGACGGTCGATGGCCAGTGCCACAAATCCGAATAGGATATAGATTGCCAGCACAGCCAGTGCGCCTATCACACTAACATCGCTTGAATTGTCCATTACACCAGTGGCGTAGAATATAGGGTGCGCAATCATCGGCGCGGCCAGCAGGTGAAGCCAGAACGCCACATCTGAACGGCGTGTCTCGCGGGTTGGATCGCTTGTGTCCCAACGCATGGCAAAGGCGAATATGGCCACACCTGCAACAAAGATAAATGGAAGCAACCAATCACCGGGGTCAGTCCCTACCGTGACTTCCACAAGAGACCCGACAAACGCCAAAAAACTGGCTGCTGCTGCGGCGGCTCCAGCCGCTACGGTTATAGGAACCTTGAACCTGCGCCAATGAAACCACGCTGCTAGCATTGCTAATATGCCGCTAGCGAGAATGAGAATAGCGCCCACGACAGTATTTTCAAATCCGGCGATCAGCCGCCCTATCCCGACTGCACTGGCGAACACTCCGCCGACGAATGCCACCAGAAGAATAATGCTGGGTAGCGCCATACGCCGCTTACCGGTGAAGAATTCTGCTAGAGGCCAACTTACCGCGGTAACCAGAAGCGCTGCGATTGCCATTTTCAGCGCTTCTGCCGTTTCCCGCATGGACATGATGCGGTTGATTTCGTCCGTTGATGTGTCGGATATGGGCCATTCGGGCACGGATACAAAAGCCCCGCCGATCGCCTGCCCGATGGCGCCCGCGGCGATCAGCAGGATGACAATCCCGATAGTAACAAAGACATCGTTGAAGCTGTTGACCAGACGGAAATGCTCTTCGTCCGTCACAGGTCGCTCGCGTATTTGCGCGGTGTGCGCGCGCAGGGCGTCCGCTGCATCCTGTGTCAGTACACCGGCAGCAACTGCCGAATTGATCTCGTCCTGCGAATACATGAAGGCCCATCTCTCCGTTTGAAAGAGAAATGGGCCTTGTGTGTTAGCGTGTCAACACAGCTGCTGACAGTATCAGTGCCGGATATTACCCGCGCGTGCTGCTGGGTCCGCTACCGGTCACTTCCTGCATCGCCTTCAGAATGGCAGCAGACTGCTCGGAGCCTGATTGCGGGGCGTTGAGGTTGGTCTGGGAATTGATCTTGTCCCAGTTCGCGGCGAAGCCTTCGACCGTGCGCTCGTCTTCCGGCAGCCACGTCGCTTCGTTCATCACGACCCATGCGGAGTGGAAGCCGCCAGCGCCAGCGCCGACGATGGCGTTGGACGGGGCATCTTCGCTGACCAGAAAAACGGCCGCCGGTGCGACATTTTCAGGGGCGAACAGCTTGAACGCTTCTTCGGGGAACAGATCTTCGGTCATCCGCGTGCCGGCAACTGGCGACAGCGTGTTGACCTTGATGTTGTACTTTGCGCCTTCGATCTGCAGCGTCTTGGTCAGACCGGCGAGGCCCAGCTTGGCAGCGCCGTAATTGGCCTGACCGAAATTGCCGAACAGGCCGGTGCTGCTGGCGGTCATCAGGATGCGGCCATAAGACTGCTCGCGCATCAGTTCCCAGCATGCCTTGGTGGCGAATGCGCTGCCGGTCAGGTGGACCTTCACAACCAGTTCGAAATCATCGGGCGTCATCTTGACGAAGCTCTTGTCGCGCAAGATCCCCGCATTGTTGATCAGGACATGGACGCCGCCCCATTTCTGCTTCGCATCGGCGACCATCTTTTCCATCTGGTCATATTCCGTGACGGAGCCGCCATTGGCCATTGCTTCGCCGCCCATCTTCTCGATTTCGGCAACCACTTCGGCAGCCGCATCGGAAGACCCCTTGCCGTCGCGCGATCCGCCCAGATCGTTGACGACGACTTTTGCGCCGCGGCGGGCCAGTTCGAGGGCATATTCCCGGCCCAGGCCACCGCCTGCACCTGTTACGATGGCGACTTTGTCCTTGAATGAAATGGTCATGCGGGTGTCTCCGTTTGGTCGTTTAAAAAGATCTGAGAACAGTATTGGAACAGGGCTTACGTCCCCGTCAATCCCGCGTTGGGTGGCAGGTTCCATCCTGTGTTGCAACAGGGGAGAAGACGATGCGCCGTGCCGTAGGGGCAGAGCGCTGTGTACTTGTTACAATGCTTCAAGAGCGGGTAACAATTGATCGAATCGTTCAATCACCGCGTCTGCGCCCAGATCATGCGGCGGTTTGTCGCAATAGCCATAGGCGGCGGCAATCACCGGTACACCCGCGGCCTTGGCGGCGTTGACATCGTATGTGCTGTCTCCGACGAAGGCGAAGGAACCGCCCGCTCCGGCTTGGGCACATCGCTTGCGCGCTTCAATGACAGGATCGGGCGCAGGTTTGGCGTTGCCTTTGCCCATCGTGTCTCCGCCTATGATTGTCACG
Source organism: uncultured Sphingomonadaceae bacterium (assembly GCA_913060895.1). Classification (GTDB taxonomy): domain Bacteria; phylum Pseudomonadota; class Alphaproteobacteria; order Sphingomonadales; family Sphingomonadaceae; genus CAJXSN01. The sequence goes on along the minus strand of CAJXSN010000013.1, from coordinate 47,721 downwards.
AAGCGATCGGCCATGCCCAGCTGGGTGAGGACCGAGCGGGCAAACTCCTCGAACTTATTGGTCACAACCGCCATTTTCACGTTACGCGCGGCGAGTTGGTCCAGCACCTCAAGAACGCCGGGGTAAGGTTCGGTATGAACCGCATTGTTCCTGGCATAGTAGGCCAGCATTTTTTTGTAGAGCGCGTGAAATTCATCGCGTTCCATCCCGCCCTGCGCATCAACGGCGCGGCCCAGCATGATCTTCGCCCCGCCGCCGATCAGATCCTTGCTGCTGCCTACCGGCACAGGGTCGAACCCGCCCAGTTCCAGCGCATGGTTCACCGCAGCGCCAAGATCGCGGAAGGTATCGAGCAGCGTGCCATCAAGGTCGAAGCCGATTGCGGAAAATGGAAAATCACTCATGCCGCAGCAAGTGACGCAAGCGACTTCAAACCGCAAGGAAAGGGTGGCAAAGGGGGAATCTAACAGGAGTCTCCATGACCGAATTCGCCGCCGTCATCCTTGCCGCGGGCAAGGGCACCCGAATGAAAAGCGACCTGCACAAGGTGCTGCACCCTATTGCCGGACGTTCCATGCTCCATCACTTGATGGCCAGCGTCGATGCCCTGTCGCCCGCCCACAAGGTCGTGGTGGTAGGTGCAGGGCGTGAACAGCTGGAGACGGCGCTGGGTGATAGTGCAAAGACTTGCTTGCAGGAGCCGCAGCACGGCACGGGCCATGCAGTGCAGCAGGCGCGGGAGGCCTTGTCGGGGTTCTCCGGCGCAGTGCTGGTCATGTACGGCGATGTCCCGTTTGTGCGCCCTGAAACGATGCAGGCGATGCTCGACCGGCTGGAGCAGGGCGATGCGCCTGCCGCCGTGGTTCTGGGCTTCGAGCCGGAGGATGCAGGCGCCTATGGCCGCGTACTGACCGATGGCGAAGGGCGCATCTCCAAAATGGTCGAATATAAGGATGCAGATGACGTGGAGCGCGCCTGCACCTTATGCAATTCAGGCCTGATGGCTGCCAGGGCGGACGATCTGTTCGCGCTGCTCGACCGGGTTGGTAATGACAATGCTCAAGGCGAATATTACTTGCCCGATATCGTCAATATTGCGCTGGCCGACGGACGGACCTGCGCCGCTGTGACCACCGATGCGCCGGACGAAGTGCAGGGCATCAACAGCCGCGGTGAACTCGCCCGGGCAGAGGCCCAGTGGCAGGAGCTACGCCGCGAGGACGCAATGGCAGAGGGTGTTACGCTCAAGGCACCCGAGACCGTGTTCTTCAGCTACGATACTGAGTTGGGCCGTGATGTTTTGGTGGAGCCGAATGTGGTGTTCGGCCCTGGCGTTTCCGTAGCGGATGGTTGCACCATTCGCGCCTTCAGCCATTTGGAGGGCGCGACCTTGGAGGAAAGCTGCGAAGTCGGCCCCTATGCTCGCTTGCGCCCCGGCGCAGTGCTGAAGAAAGGCGCGAAGATCGGCAATTTTGTGGAGATGAAGAAGGCTGTTCTGGGCGAAGGCGCGAAGGCCAACCACCTGACCTATCTGGGTGATGCGGAAGTCGGCGCGGGAGCAAATATCGGCGCGGGCACAATCACCTGCAATTACGACGGTTATTTCAAATATCAGACCGTTATCGCAGAGCGCGCCTTTATCGGTTCGAACAGCGCACTGGTAGCACCGGTCACCATCGGCGCCGACGCGATTGTCGCGGCCGGCAGCACAGTAACCCGCGATGTTGGCGCAGGTGAATTGCGGATGGAACGCGCGGAGCAGTCGGTCAAACCGGGATGGGCAGACCGGTTCCATGATGCGATGAAGCGGAAAAAAGCAGCGGCGGCGAACAAGAAATAGTTCGTGTCGCCGTTATAGGCCGTGCCTGCAATGTTGTCAGGCACGGAAGGATGGCGGGGATAGATTATTCTTCCACGTGCTCGGCGAGAAGCACCAAGCCCGCATCGCCGACTTCGGCAAAGCCACCGCGCACTTCAATCTCTTCCGGGGCGCTGCCTTCGGTTTTGTAGACCTGTACCGAACCGTCGCGAATCACGGACATGAAGGGCGCATGGCCTTCCAGCACGCCGAAATCGCCTTCCGCACCAGGGACGACCACCATGTGGACGTCTTCGGAGCGGACCTGCTTGGCCGGGGTGACGAGTTCGAAGTGCAGTGCCATTTTTCTCTTACCTTATCCCTTCCGGCTGTCGGAAGGGGCAGTGAGACTTACGAGCTTACTCGCCAGTCGCAATGGGGCGAGCCCTTTCGGGCCCATGCCCACCCCCTCCCGACGGCGGAAGGGGAGAGGCGGATGCTTACGCGTCTTCGGCCATTTTGGCAGCCTTGGCGACGACCTGATCGATGCCGCCAACCATGTAGAAGGCGTTTTCGGGCAGGTGATCATATTCGCCTTCGACCACGGCCTTGAACGATTTTACCGTATCTTCCAGCGCAACGAATTCGCCGGGGATGCTGGTGAAGACTTCGGCAACGTGGAACGGCTGGCTGAGGAACTTCTGAATCTTACGCGCACGGGCCACGGTCAGCTTATCTTCTTCAGAAAGCTCGTCCATGCCCAGAATGGCGATGATGTCCTGCAGCGACTTATACTTCTGCAGCGTTTCCTGAACCTTACGGGCCGTTTCGTAATGCTCTTGGCCCACAACGCGGGGTTCCAGCACGCGGCTGGTGGAATCGAGCGGGTCAACAGCCGGGTAAATGCCCAGCTCCGAAATTGCGCGGTTCAGCGTGGTAGTTGCGTCCAAGTGGGCAAACGACGTGGCAGGGGCCGGATCGGTCAAGTCATCTGCGGGAACGTAGATGGCCTGAACCGAGGTGATCGAGCCCTTGTTGGTCGAAGTAATGCGTTCCTGCAGGTTACCCATGTCGGTCGACAGGGTCGGCTGATAGCCCACTGCGGAAGGAATACGGCCCAGCAGAGCCGACACTTCGGAACCGGCCTGAGTGAAGCGGAAAATGTTGTCGACGAAGAACAGAACGTCCTGACCTTCTTCATCACGGAAATATTCCGCCATCGTCAGACCCGACAGGGCGACACGGGCACGTGCGCCCGGAGGCTCGTTCATCTGGCCGAAGACGAGGGCAACTTTGGACCCGTCGGAGATGGCTTCGCCCGCGTCATTCTTGGCAATAACGCCGGCGTCGAGGAATTCGTGATAAAGGTCGTTACCTTCGCGGGTGCGCTCACCCACACCGGCGAACACGGACACGCCGCCGTGACCCTTTGCGATGTTGTTGATCAGTTCCTGAATAAGAACCGTTTTACCAACGCCGGCACCACCGAACAGGCCGATCTTGCCGCCCTTCGCGTAGGGCGCGAGCAGGTCGATGACCTTGATGCCCGTAACCAGAATGGCCGCTTCGGTCGACTGGTCGACGAACAGCGGAGCCTCTGCGTGGATCGGCATGGACTTGTCGGCACCGATAGGGCCGCGCTCGTCAATCGCTTCGCCAACCACATTCATGATGCGGCCCAGAGTTTTGGGCCCCACAGGAACGGAGATCTGGCGACCGGTGGCGATCACTTCGCTGCCACGGGTCAGGCCCTCGGTTGCGTCCATCGCGATGGTGCGGACGGTGTTTTCACCCAGATGCTGGGCGACTTCGAGAACCAGCGTGTTATCGCCGTTCTTGGTTTCGAGCGCCGACAGGATCGCAGGCAGTTCGCCTGAGAATTGTACGTCGACAACAGCGCCGATGACCTGGGCAATCGTGCCGTTGGTCGTTTGATTGAGTGCGGGTGCGGTGGCCATGATTTCAGTCCTGCCTGGTTCTGGTTGGCGGAAAAAGTTTATGTCTTACTGAGCGCAGACGGTCTCTGGGTCGGCGAGCATCCATGCATCTTCGCCTGCGTTGAGGGTTGCATCGTGGCGCAGATATTCGTCGTCGCCAAGACCATACTCGCACAGAACGTCTTCCGATCCGAGCCCGGCGCGTTTGCAAACTGCGGTATTGACCGCTTCTGCATCGGGGCAGGTTTCTGCAAATACCTTCGAGAACACGTCCTGATCCGGAGCGGGAAGAGACGACGTTTCCACCGGCGCAACTGCAGCCGGCGCAGTATCGATGTCGATTTCGGCATCTTCGCCTGTCTCTCCGCAAGCAGTGAGGAGAGCGATTGCGGGGAGGATGAGGGTAAACTTGTTCACGTACTGGTATCCTGTAGTTTGAAAATGCCGGGAGGGGGAAGTCCGGTCGATTAAAGCGCCTCGGCGCCAGCAATAATTTCGATGAGCTCTGTGGTGATCGCGGCCTGACGGCGACGGTTGTATTCGATGTTCAGATCCTGAATCAGATCACCCGCATTGCGCGTGGCGTTGTCCATCGCCGTCATGGAGGCACCATGTTCGGACGCCTCGCGTTCCAGCAGACCTCCAAAAATCTGCGTCTTCACGTAGCGCGGAAGCAGTTCTTCAAGGATTTCTTCCTCGCCCGGCTCGTATTCTACCACGGCATCGTTTGCTTCAGCGGTTTCGGGCGCGGGAACGGGTATCAGCTGATCGACAGTCGGATCCTGGGCCAGCGCCGATTTGAATATGGGATAAACCAGATGGGCAACGTCGAACTTGCCGCCTTCGAACATTTCGATGAGCTCAGCGGAAATCGCTTCGGCTTCGGCGAAGCCGGGCAATTTCACCATGCTGGTGTCGAAATTTGCTGTGACCGAATTGGCGTAATCACGCTTAATCGGTGCGCGGCCTTTCTTGCCAATGAGGTAAAACTCCACCTGCTTGCCTGCGGCCAGCAGCTCGCGTGCCTTGGCCTTCGCCGCCTTGACGATATTGGCGTTGAGACCACCGCACAGACCCTTGTCTGTGTTGACCACCACCAGCAGGTGACGTTGGTCGCTGCCTGTACCGGCGAGCAATTTGGGCGCGCTGTCGCCGCTGACTTTGCCTGCGATGGAGGCCATGACACCCGCCAGACGTTCGGCATAAGGGCGTGCATCTTCGGCAGCAGCCTGCGCACGGCGCAATTTCGCCGCCGCAACCATCTGCTTGGCCTTGGTGATCTTCTGGGTCGATTTAACCGACCCGATCCGATCCTTGAGTTCTTTCAGCGAGGCCATTTTGGCTCCCTAGTTCTCGTCAGGTTTAGGCGAACTGCTTGGCAAAGGCGTCGAGAGCCTTGACCGTCGCATCCTTGGTGTCGCCTTCGAACTTCTTGCTCGTGCGGATGTCGGTCAGGACACCGGCATGCTCGTTGCGCATGAAGCTGAGCATGGCGGCTTCGTATTCGTTAACGCGGTCCACGGCGATATCGTCGAGATAGCCATTGGTACCGGCGAAGATCGATACGGTCTGCTCCTCGAACGGCATCGGGCTGAACTGGGCCTGCTTCAGCAGTTCGGTCAGACGCGCGCCGCGATTGAGCAGCTTCTGTGTGGAGGCATCGAGGTCCGAACCGAACTGAGCAAACGCCGCCATTTCGCGGTACTGCGCCAGCTCCAGCTTAATCGAACCGGAGACCTTCTTCATGGCCTTCGTCTGAGCGGCACCGCCCACACGGGAAACCGAAAGGCCCACGTTAATGGCCGGACGGATGCCCTGATAGAACAGGTCCGTCTCAAGGAAGATCTGGCCGTCGGTGATCGAGATCACGTTGGTCGGAATATAGGCCGAAACGTCACCGGCCTGCGTTTCAATGATCGGCAATGCGGTCAGCGAACCGCCGCCATTGTCGTCATTCATCTTCGCGGCACGCTCAAGCAAACGAGAGTGCAGATAGAAAACGTCACCCGGATACGCTTCACGTCCCGGAGGACGACGCAGCAGCAGGGACATCTGGCGATACGCCACGGCCTGCTTGGAAAGATCGTCATACACGATCACGGCGTGCATGCCGTTGTCGCGGAAGAATTCCCCCATCGCGCAGCCTGTATAAGGAGCGAGATACTGCAGAGGAGCAGGTTCGGAAGCGGTGGCGGCCACAACGATCGAATATTCCATCGCGCCGTTTTCTTCGAGGCTCTTCACGATCTGCGCAACGGTCGAGCGCTTCTGGCCGACGGCGACATAGATGCAGTAGAGCTTCTCTTTCTCGTCGTCGCCCTGATGCGCTTCCTTCTGGTTGATGAAGGTGTCGATGGCGACAGCGGATTTACCTGTCTGACGATCACCAATAATCAGTTCGCGCTGGCCGCGGCCAACAGGGACGAGGGCGTCGATGGCCTTAAGGCCAGACTGCACCGGCTCGTCGACCGATTTACGCGGGATGATGCCCGGCGCTTTTACTTCGACGCGGCTGCGCTGCGTTGTTTCGATCGGGCCCTTGCCATCAATCGGGTTGCCCAGCGCATCGACCACGCGGCCCAGCAAAGCCTTGCCGACGGGAACGTCCACAATGGTCTCGGTCCGCTTTACGCTGTCGCCTTCCTTGATCTCCGCGTCGGAGCCGAAGATCACGACACCGACATTGTCGGCTTCCAGGTTCAGGGCCATGCCCTGCACACCGTTGGCAAACTCCACCATCTCGCCGGCCTGAACCTTGTCGAGCCCGTGGATGCGGGCGATGCCGTCACCCACCGAGAGAACGGAGCCGACTTCGCTGACTTCGGCCTGTGTCCCGAAGTTGGCGATCTGGTCCTTGATGACCTTCGAAATTTCTGCGGCGCGGATTTCCATGGGTTAGTCCTTTAGGCTTTCATGGCCAAAAATTATCGGTCAGGCCTTCATGGCCTGTGCAAGAGAATTGAGACGGGTGCGGATCGAACCGTCAATGCGCTTCGACCCCAATGTAACGACGAGACCGCCCAGAAGGTCCGGATCGACGCTGTGCGACAGCTTGACCGTGCGACCTTCGCGGGCAGTAAGTTTCTGGCGCAGCGTTTCCAGCTGCTCGTCGCTCAACGCATGGGCACTGGTGACTTCTGCGGTGACTTCCCCGCGCTGCGCTGCGGCGATGGCGCGGAAGGCGCGAATCATGCCGGGCAGTACAGACAGGCGCCGGTTCTGTGACAGCACACCAAGGAATTTCTGGGTCAGCGCTGAAAGACCAAGCGCGCCTGCGACACCTTCGATGGCCGCACCCTGCTGGGCACGGCTGAGTTCGGGGTTCGTCGTAACGGTGCGCAATTCGTCCGATTCGACGAGAGCCGCATTCAGCGTCTCAAGATCGGATTCGACGGCTGTAACCACGCCGTCCTCTGCTGCCAGATCGAACAGCGCAGATGCGTAACGGCCTGGCAAGCTAGCCTGAATACCGGCGGAAATCTCCACTGGGCGAAGTCCTCTCGGGTGAGCGGGAAATAATAATGCGAACGCCCAGCGTCAGGACCTATCAAAGCACCCTTGCAAAGCTGGCGCGCGCCTAGCAGCCACCCCACCGCGATGCAAGCGGTGAGCGGCGTGCCTCTTCCTGTTTTGTGCCCGATAGGGTATGCTGCTTGCAAAAGAACATGGGAGAGAACGCGCATGAAACTGACACCGATGGCTCCGAAATGCGGCGTAGAGGTTAGCGGCGTGCAACTGGCAGACGCGCAGGGCGATACGCTGGACGCAATTCGCCACGCGATTTACGAACACGGCGTTGCAGTATTTCGCGATCAGGATTTCTCACCCGAAGATCATATTAATTTCGGTCACCGCTGGGGCGGTATCGATGTGAATCAGTATTTCCCGCTCAATGCAGATTTTCCCGAAATTGCATTGGTAAGAAAAGAGGCCGACGAATCCACCAATATCGGCGGGGCTTGGCATACCGACCATTCCTATGACCAGATACCGGCGATGGGCTCCGTGCTGGTCGCGCGTGATCTGCCTCCTACCGGCGGCGATACCGAATGGGCGCATATGGGCGCGGCATACGATGCGTTGCCCGAGGGTCTTAAGTCCGAGATCGAGGGGCTGGAGGCGTTCCACACTGCCGACCATGTTTATAAGGCCGACGGCCTTTATGCCCAGACCGATATGGGCAAGAACCTGCGCGGTCAGGATTTGCAGACCGGAGCGACCCATCCGGTAGTGATCCGCCACCCGCAAACTGGACGTAAACTGCTTTATGTAAACGGCGGTTTTACGGTTCACTTCGTTGGCCGGACACGCGAAGAAAGCGTGCCCTTGCTGTACAGACTGCTGGATGCCGCACGTAAGGCCGACAACACCTGCCGCCTGCAATGGAAGCCCGGCACGGTAGCCATCTGGGACAACCGGACCACCTGGCACAACGCGATCAACGACTACGCTGGCCACCGCCGCGAAATGCATCGGATTACACTGAGCGGAGAGGCGTTGGCAGCGTAGTTTCGGCGTTTGCTGTCTTTTACGGTTGATCGCGCTTGCGGTCTGCCGGACTCAGTCCGTTTCAGGCGGGCCGTTTCGGTCGGGCTTTTGCGTTGCCTTTCGTCATTGCGAGGCGGCGTAGGCAATCCAGAATAGGACCTTACCTGTAAAACAGGCGCTTTAATTCCCTTGGCAGAGACGCTGTGCCCTCAGTTGCTGCCAGCCTCACACGCATAAACCAGCCGCTCGTTCGGGCTGGCGGGCAGCTTGCTCAACACCGCGCCTTGCAGATCGCCCAGCATCGTTGCAGCACCATCGGTACCGCAGGAGGGTGAGGAGTAGGCGCCTCTTGCCTCGCGTGCTGCGACCATTTCGCTGCGGGTGAGAAGATAGCGGTCGACCGTATAGGTCCGGCTGCCGGGCGCGAAGCGGTTGATCGACACGACGGCTTCTTCATTGGGCACGAACACGCGGCTCCAGTCGCCCGCTGCCGAACCATATTGGGTGCGTCCATTCACGCAGCCTTCCGGCGACCATTCGAAATCCACCGTTTCGGCAGGGGCGCCGGTAATCCGGCTGCGTTCGGGTTGCAGGCGGCAGGACAGAATGAGCGTTCCCGGAGCTTCTGCAATGGCAGACGCGTCATCATCCTCCGGCTCGGCCATAGCGGCGTTCACGCGGCGATCGATGGAGTCGAGGCCGGGGCGGGTCAGGAACAGGGCAAGCGCGCCGATGGTCAGGGCAACCGAAGCAATGGCGAGCACGATCATCACGCCGTCGCGAGTGGGCAGGTCGTAATCGTACGCCTCGTCTTCTCCGGCCGATGCTTCCTCCGCCTCTTCATATTCGAGTCCTCGCGACCAACGCTGGTAAGCCAGAAAGGCGCAGATCACGGCTGCCAGAAGCAAGACCAGCGCCAGCGCCATACGGTTCTCGCGCTCTGCCTGAACGTCCTGCTCCGCTTCCAGCTGAACCCGTGTGCGCTTCTCGCGCTGGGCTTCGTTCCGGCCTGCCATCTCGGCCTGTGCTGCCCGTTGCTCACGCTCCAGCCGCATTCGTTCCTCTTCGTCCAGATCGGCGAGGCTACGGCATGGGCCTGCATTCACGCGCGGCTCGATCTTTGCAGCTTCCAGAAAGGGCAGCAGCTCACGGTTGGACACGGCGAAATAGAATTCCGCATCTGCGCCCTCGCTGTCTGAACCGAAGCTGTTGACCCCCAGCACCCGTCCACATCCATCCAGCAGCGGGCCGCCGGAATTGCCCCGTGCAATCGGCGCGGTGTGAAGCAGCGTGTCGAATTCACGGCTGGGCCGTTCGCCGGACAGAAAACCCCGGCTTTTCACGGCGGGCTGGCTCCGGATGATGTCGCCGATCTCCAGCCCTTGCGCCCGGTCGACATTCATGGGGTAGCCGACCGCCGTTGCCTCGCCGCTTTGCGGGCGCTGCGCGGCCAGCGTCAGCGGGGGCAGGCGCAGATCGCCGACGATTTCAATCAATGCCAGATCGGCGCGCGGGCTGAACTGCACCAGCCGGGCATAGCCGCTTTCCGCTCCGTCCCCCGGCACGATGCCGATGCGCAAGGTATCGTCCATCCGCGCCTGAATTACGACGTGAGCATTGGTGACTATCATCGTCGGGCTGACGGCAAATCCGGTACCGTGGCTGACCGGGCGGGGCGCGCCTGCTTCCTGCCCGTCCAGACCTTCGGCATCGACCCCTTCCAATATGACGACCCGCACTACTCCGCGCGCGGCCGCGTTAATATCGGCGGGCTCCGCATGGACGGGAAAGCTGAAGAACAGAGCGGCGAGAAGGATGCAAATGCGGTTCATGGCGCCAATCTCTGCCGTCTGACGGCTTTGACCGCAAGGTTCGGGATGCGGCGGAGCGTGGGAAAGGCTATTGCGGCGCCATGAGCAATGGCATCAACACCGCGCCCCCACTCGATCCCGGCACTGCATGGGCCGCCGTCCAGCGGCGTGATCGCAACTATGACGGGCGCTTTGTCACCGGCGTGTTGAGCACTGGAATCTATTGCCGCCCTAGCTGCGCCGCGCGCCACCCTGCGCGGGCCAATGTACGCTTCTTTTCTACCGGAGCAGAGGCCCGCGCGGCAGGGCTGCGCGCCTGCAAGCGATGCCTGCCGGACGACGTTGCGCGGGACGAGACAGCGGTGCTGGCCGCAATCGACGAAATCAAGACATCGGAAGGCAGGCCTACACTGGGTGATCTGGCCGATCTGACAGGTTATTCACCCACTCATTTCCAGCGCGTGTTCAAGCGCGCCACGGGCCTGTCGCCGGCCGCCTATGCGCGGGCCCTGCGCGAGGAACGGGCACGCGATGGTTTGAACGGAGCACATCGCGTATCGGATGCGATATATGATGCAGGGTACGAGGCACCGAGCCGGTTCTATGCCGGAGTGGAGGGAAAGATGGGCATGAGCGCCAGCGACTGGAAGAACGGGGGCGAGGGCCGCGTGATCCATTGGAGCGTGGTGGAGACGTCTATCGCCCCGATGATGGTCGCTGCGACGGAGCGCGGCGTATGCTGCCTGTCTTTCGGCGAAGGTGAGCAGGAATTGCGCGCCCGTTTCCCCAAGGCAGAACTTGCCGAGGGCGGCGAGGAATTCCGCGTGCTGCTCGATCAGGTTTCCAATGCGGTAGAAACCCCGACCGACCCCAGCGCCGCCGCAATCCCGCTGGACGTCAAAGGCACCGCCTTCCAACAAAGCGTATGGCAGGCTTTACGCGAAATACCGGCAGGCGAAACGCGCAGCTATGGCGAATTGGCCGCCGCGTTGGGCAACCCCAAAGCCAGCCGCGCCGTGGGCGGAGCAAACGGCGCGAACAACATTGCTGTCCTGATCCCCTGCCACCGCGTCATCGCCTCCGATGGGGGGCTGGGCGGCTATGCCTATGGGACTGAAATAAAAAGGGAGTTGTTGCGCCGGGAAAGCTAGGACGTTTGGTGAGATTCGCGCTCTGCTTCGATCAGGTCTGCTTGTCTTGCAAGCGGAATGTCCAGATTGATTATCGTCCCTGCTTCGCCTTGCATTACATTGAGCGTCCCGTCCAACCCTGCGACCAGCGTCCGCACGATTCGTGCCCCCAAATTTCCTTCCTGGGGCCAGTTGCAGTCGTCAGGAATGCCATTCCCGTCATCCTCGACGGCGATACGCAACAACGAGTGCGACAGAACTTTTACGCGAACACTGACTGTTCCTTCATCCCGGCCTTCGAATGCATGTTGAAGTGAATTGGTCAGAATTTCAGAAACAATTAAGCCCGTTCGAGCGGCGGTTTCTGTCGGCACTTTGAGCATATCGGCTTCAAAGCTGACCTTAATTCCCTGACGACCATCAACATGGTTCAAGGCTGAAGCAATTCGTCCCAGATAAGCCCCGAGCGGAATTGTCTTGTCTGTGGCTTTAGCCGCGCCTGCTGCATCCATTTCCTGATACAATAGCTGCAACGCTTCCACCCTGCGGGAAAGAGTTTCAAACTCCTCATTGGTTTCGGTGTTTCGCCGCGCCTGAAGTCGGATCATGCCGACAACCATCGACAGATGATTTTTTACCCTGTGCTGTACCTCGGCCAGCTGCCTTTCCACGACGGCATCTGGTTCCTCCCTATTCTCATTTCCCAAATCGTACTGAATGCCCACATAGTACCGGCAGCCGTTACTCTCGTCCTTGAGAGGCCCCATCATCAGACGGTTCCAGAACCCTTGGCCATCTGCGCGGTAATTATAGATTACCGCTTCAACATCTTCGCAGTTGGCGACAGCTTTACCTAGTTTCGAGACAGTTTCCGGATCGCTCTCGGGGCCCTGTAAAAACCGGCAGTTACGGCCTAGAATAGCAGATGATGCATAACCGGTCATGCACTCAAAAGCGCGATTGACGTAAATCAGAGGCTGATCTGCTATTTCGAGATCTGCAATACATAATGAAAATGGCAACTTCTCCAACGCATCTGTATTGTCAGGCAAGCCTTGCATTCCGTCACCATTCATTTGCATGCCTTCAAGACTGCAACATTGAATATCGTTTTGTAAAGAGACATTTTATGCGGAGTGTTATCTCCGCGCCCAGCCATCCTGCGCCGGCTCCAATCCTTTCAGGAACGCCCCGGCGCTGTCCAGATATTCGGCCTGCCGATCTTCGTTCATTCGGTCCCAGTTGGAATAGATGCGCCCTATTCTCGGATTCTTTTCCAGCCGGTCGCGGTGGCGATCCATGAAGTGCCAGTAGAGCGCATTGAAGGGGCAGGCGCCTTCGCCGGTTTTCTTGGAGACGATGTATTTGCATCCCGAGCAGTAATTGCTCATCTTGTTGATGTAATTTCCGCTGGCGGCGTAGGGCTTAGTCGCCAGTTTTCCGCCATCGGCATACAGGATCATGGCGGCCACATTGGGCAGCTCGACCCACTCATATGCATCAGCGTAAACGACCAGAAACCAATCCTGCACTTCGCGCGGGTCGATCCCTGCAATCAGCGCGAAATTGCCAAGCACCATCAGACGCTGGATGTGGTGGGCGTGGGCATTGTCGCGGGTCGATCGGATGGCATCTGACAGGCAGCGCATATCCGTTTCGCCCGTCCAGTAGAATTCGGGCAGGGGGCGCTTGGCATCGAGCGCATTGTCGCTCTCCAACCCGGGCATGAATCGCCAGTAGAAGCCCCGTACATATTCGCGCCAGCCAATCAGTTGCCGGATAAAGCCCTCCACGGAATTAATCGGTGCTTTCCCATCCCTGTAGGATTGCTCGGCGCGCTCGCACAGCTCCAGCGGATCGAGCAGGCCAAGGTTGATGCTGGTCGAGAGCATGGAGTGAAACAGATCGTCGGAGCCGTGGACCATCGCGTCCTGGTAAGGGCCGAATTTCTCGATCCGTTCCGCGAAGAAGGCGTCGGCAGCTTTTTCCGCATCGGTGCGGGTGACCGGCCAGCCGAAATTATCCAAACTGCCAAAATGCCTAGGGAACTTGTCTTCCACCAGAGCAATGCAATCCTGCGTTATGCTGTCAGGCTCGAATAACGGGCGCGCCGGGGCTTCCAGCCCTTCCTTCGGCGGTTTGCGGTTCTCGCTGTCGTAATTCCAGTCACCGCCTTCGGGCTTCTCGTCTGCCGTCATCAACAGGCCGGTTTTCTTGCGCATCTCGCGGTAGAAGTTTTCCATCCGCAAAGTCTTGCGACCTTCGGCCCATTCGTTGAATTCGGATTGCGAACAGACGAAGCGGTCGTCGTTCAAAATCTCGACGTCGCAGTCGAATTTGTCCGACCATTCCTCGATCGCCTGCTGCACCCGCCACTCGCCAGCCTCCACCACATAAATGGCTCGCGGGTCATGGCGTTCGACTGCGCGGGCAACTTCGCCGGAGAAGCTGCCAGCATTATCATCGTCGGTCAGCTTTACGTAATCGACCGACCAACCTGCATCTTCCAGCTCGGATGCGAAGTGGCGCATGGCGGAGAAGATCAGCGCTATCTTCTGCTTGTGGTGCCTTACGTAAGTTGCTTCGCCCCACACCTCCATCATCAGAATGACGGTGTCGTCCTTCGTACGCCCGCGAAGGGATGCGAGCGTGCGGGTCAACTGGTCGCCGAGAATGGGGACGAGAATAGGGCCGGAATTGCTTTCGCTCATCCGGCCTTAACGCGCCAGTCTAGGAAAGGTTCGGTTCCATGTCGGGTTCGCATTTCGCCCACATACGCTGGTATGCTTCGCGCTCTCCGATACGCTTCAGATAGGCACTCGTATTGGGCGCATTGTCCAGCGTCGCCGCGCGTGTCATGCGGGCTGTGGTGAGGCAATAGACCATCATGATGTCGGCCAGAGTAAGCTGCGATCCGCCAAAAAATTCCGCTTCGCCCAGTCGTTCTTCCACCTGCTTCCATGCCTTGGCCGTGCGGTCGGCAACGAAGCCGCCGGGCACCGGGTTCTTCGCATCGGCCATCGACAGCATCAGCTGCATCATGCCGTTTGTCATGAAGGTGCCGTTGCTGAAATGAAACCAGAACAGGTGATCGGCGAAATCAGGATGGTCGGGGCGCGGGCAGTGATTTTCGGCGCCATATTTCCGGTCGATATATTCGCAGATCGCGCCGCTTTCGGCCAGCACCAGATCACCGTCCTGAATGACCGGAGCCATGCCGGCAGGGTGCAGCGCCTTCAGTTCGTCCGGCGCGAGGCGGTTGTCGGCCCGGCGATCGTAACGCTTGAATTCGTAGTCGATCCCCAGCTCTTCGCACAACCAGACGACGCGTTCGGATTGCGATATGCCGAGATGGTGGACGGTCAGTGTCATGCGTAAAATTTCCTCTTAGACGAAACTGTAGGGATCGATGTCGACGCTTACCCGCACGCCGCGCGGGAAGTCCAGCGGACCGAGCCAGTCGCGGATTGCGGCCTGCACATTGGCGGAGCGGCGCGCGGTAATCAGCAGGCGGTAGCGGTAACGGCCGCGCAGCAGGGCCATTGGCGCGGGTGCGGGGCCGAGGATTGAGATATCGCTCAGTTTGGGCTGGTTGCCCCCGATCATACGCGCGGCATCGCGGGCTTCGTTTTCTTCTTCGCTCGACACGATAATCGCGGCCCATCGGCCAAAAGGCGGGGCGCCTGCATGGCGGCGGGCATCGGTTTCCGCCTCGTAGAACGCATCGCGGTCGCCTGCTTCCAGCGCAGCGATCACTGGCGCATCAGGGTGGCGGGTCTGGATAATGACTTCGCCGGGTTTCGCGCCGCGTCCGGCGCGCCCCGCGACCTGTGCGACTTGCTGGTATGTGCGCTCGGCAGCGCGCAGGTCACCGCCTTCGAGGCCAAGGTCCGCATCGACCACGCCCACCAGTGTCAGTTCCGGGAAATGAAATCCCTTGGTCACCAATTGCGTGCCGACAATCACGTCGATTGCGCCGCCCTCTGCCTGCGCGACAAACTCCGCCGCGCGGTCGGGGCTGCCCAGAGTATCGCTGGTGACCAGAGCCACGCGGGCTTCGGGCAGCAGTTCTTTTACCTCGTCCGCAATCCGCTCCACCCCCGGACCGCAGGCCACCATGCAGTCCGGCTCGCCGCAATCAGGGCAGGTGTCGGGCGGAGCGGTATCGTGCCCGCAGTGATGGCAGGCGAGACGCTGGGTGAAACGATGTTCGACCAGCCATGCGCTGCAATTGGGGCACTGGAAGCGGTATCCGCAATTGCGGCACAGGGTCAGCGGAGCATAGCCGCGACGGTTGAGAAACAGCAGCGATTGCTCGCCCTTTTCCAGCCTGTCAGCCAGTGCATCGGCCAGCCGCGGGGCGAGCCATTTGCCACGCTCAGGCTGCTCCTTGGTCAGATCGAGCAGCTGGATATCGGGCATCTGCGCGCCGCCGAACCGGCTGGGCAACTCCAGCTTGCGGTAAATGCCGCTCTCGGCCATTTGCAGGCTTTCCAGCGCGGGTGTGGCGCTGGCCAGCACCACCGGGATTTTCTCGAAGTGTCCCCGCATCACCGCCACGTCGCGGGCGTTGTAACGCACACCGTCGTCTTGTTTGAAGCTGATCTCGTGCGCTTCGTCCACTACGATCAGGCCCAGATTGGCGTAGGGCAGGAACAGCGCGGAGCGTGCGCCGACCACGACCTGCGCCTCGCCTGTTCCAATCGCGCGCCACGCCCGCCGCCGCTCGGTCGATTTCAGACTGGAATGCCATACTATGGGCTTTGCACCGAAGCGATCCTCGAAGCGGCGCAGGAACGCTTCGGTCAGGGCGATTTCCGGCAACAGGACCAGCACCTGCCTGTCTGCACGCAGAGCGGTAGCGAGCGGTTCGAAATAGGTTTCGGTCTTGCCCGATCCGGTGACCCCGTCGAGCAGTATGGGGGCGAAGGCGCGGGCCTCCACAGCCTTTACCAGTTCATCCGACACCTCGCGCTGATCGTCCGACAGTATCGCCTCTGCATGGTCGGCATCGGCCCGTGGGTAGGGGCGGTCGATATCCACTATCACCGGTTCCAACACACCCTGATTGACCAGCCCGCGCAGCACCCCGTCCGACACGCCTGCAATCTCCGCCAGTTCGCGGATCGTTGCCTGCTCACCCTCCAGCCGTTCCATCGCCCGTTCGCGCTGCGGAGTCGTGCGTTCGGGCATTCCGCCCGTCAGACGGTATTCGGTCATCGTCGCCGGACCGCGCATCGCACCGCCGCTGGACAGCACCATGCGCGCCACCGCGCTCATCGGAGCGCAGTAATATTCCGACGTCCATTCGATCAGACGGCGCAATTCGGCGCGCAAAGGCGGTACAGGAACAACTTCCAGTAGCGGCCGCAGCTTGGCATCGGGAACAGGTTCGGACGGCAGCCGGTCTTCTTCCCACACAATCCCGATGATCTGGCGCGGGCCCAAAGGCGCGACCACCACCGATCCCGGCACAAGCGACATCCCTTCGGGCACTCTGTAATCCAGCGTGCCAAGGGCAGCATTGAGGACAAGAAGGCGGGCGCGGTTCATATGGCTGTTATATGAGGGCCGCCATACAGGCGCGGCAAGGCAGGGAGCCGCAATAATGACCGAACTTCTGATTACACCGACAAACCGCCGCATGTTTATGGGCGGGGTGGGCGTCGCTGCGGGCGGCCTGCTGTTTTCCGGCTGCACGACCGGGGCTGGCGGTTTCAGCCTCGCCGAAGCCGTACGGCGTATGCTGCTTCTTTCCAGCGAGCGCGCGTTTTCCCGTATGACGGTTACCGGCGGCTTCTGGGACCAGCAGGTCGCACAGATCGGGCTCGGAAATCTGCTCGGTACGCGCGGCGACGTATTGTCGGGTATTCTCACCTCGGCCCTGTTCAAATCACGGCTGGAGCGCGAATTTGCCGGTTTTGCCGTGGACGCCAGTGAGCGCGCTGCGCCGCTGGTCATCGATGCCGTGCGAACCGTCGGCATCCAGAACGCAGTGGCTCTGGTGCGCGGCGGGCCGATGGCCGCCACCGAATTCCTGCGGGGCAATCTCGGAACTGGGCTGCTTGATGCGATGGTGCCCGGCATCTGGGAGGCGATCCGCATCACGCAAGAGCCGCTGGTTGGCCAGGCAATCAACGCGCTTTCGGGCATAGACATTGCGGCTGTGGGCAATCGGCTCGGTCAGAATGTGAACGATGCGATCTGGAACGAGATCGGGCGTGAAGAATCGGCCATCCGCGCTGATCCGCAAGCTACCGGCGATCCGCTGCTGATCGGCGTGTTCGGGGCGGCCGGCGGGCTGCTCTGACCCGTTAGCTTTCCTGCATCCCCTTTTTGACCATCTAGCCCCGGCTGGCGCGTCTCGCTAAGGCATCGAAAGAATCGCCAGCCGGAGCACTGATCAAATGAAATTCTTCGCAGACACTGCCGAAATCGCCGATATTAAAGATCTGGCCGAGACCGGCTTGCTCGACGGTGTAACCACCAACCCCAGCCTGATTGCAAAATCCGGGCGGGATTTCATGGAAGTGACCAAGGAAATCTGCGGCCTTACGGATGGTCCGGTGAGCGCCGAAGTCGTCGCGCTCGATCATCCCACGATGATGAAGGAAGCGGACAAGTTGCGCGCGATTGCGGACAATGTCTGCATCAAGGTGCCGCTGACTATCGACGGGCTGAAAACCTGTAACGCGCTGACGCAGGATGGCACTATGGTCAATGTGACCCTGTGCTTCAGCGCCAATCAGGCATTGCTTGCGGCGAAGGCGGGGGCGACGTTCGTTTCGCCTTTCGTGGGCCGCCATGACGACAACGGCGTCAACGGAATGGACCTGATCCGCGACATCCGCCAGATCTACGACAATTACGATTTCGAGACCGAAATCCTGGTCGCCAGCGTGCGCCATGTCGGCCACGTTCTGGATAGCGCGTTGATCGGAGCAGACGTGATGACTGCACCGCCCAAGGTTATAATGGCGCTTGCCGAGCATGTACTGACGGACAGGGGTATCGAAGGCTTCATGAAAGACTGGAAGGCAACCGGGCAGAGTATTTTGTAAGCCAATGTCGGACGAAACCCCCCTCGACCAGTTCAAGCGCGCCCTTACCGGCGGCGCGCGGGCGATCGCCCGCGATCCCGAAGTGGAAGTGGCGTGGAGCGCGGATAGCCCCTCATCCGCGGGCAATAATTTCCGCGTGCCTTTACCGGGCCGCTCGCTGCCGGCAGAACAAGCGACCGAAGCGCGCGGGTTTGCCGACAGCTTTGCCTTGAAATTGCGTCATCACAACACGGCGCTCCATGAACGGCAGGCCCCCGCAGAACCGGTCGCCCGCGCGGTGTATGATGCGGTGGAGCAGGTGCGTTACGAGGCTTTAGGCTCCAATCGTTTCAGCGGAATAGCGGCCAACCTTGACGCGGCAGTAGAGCTGCGGACCGCTTCCGATCCCATTGCCCGCGCACAAAGCGAGGCAGAGGTTCCGCTACAAACCGCTGTATCACTGATGCTGCGCGAGGCCCTGACCGGGCAGGCTGTGCCGGGCCGGGCACAGGCGGGTGTCGGTATGGTCCGCGAATTTATCGAGGACCGGGTTGGCGAGGATTTCACAGGCCTCTCCGATATTCTCGAAGACCAGAAATCTTTTCAAAAACTTGCCCTTGATATGCTCGAACATCTCGAGCTGACGCGCCCGCAGGATGCGCCTGAAGACACCGACGGTGATGACGGTGAAGAAGAGAATGAGGAAGAGGACGAGGGCGAAGACGAGGATAACGGCGGCGAAGATCAGCCCAATCCGGCAGAAATGGCCGGCGAGATGGAAGAGGGCGAGGAAAGCGGCGAAGGCGAAGCCGAACTGTCCGGCGAAGAAGACATGCAGGACGGCGAACTGGGCGACGAAGGCGAGGAGGGCATGCAGCCCGTACGGCCGAACCGCCCATGGACAGACATTCCCGACAGTTTCGATTACACCGCCTACACCACGAGTTACGACGAAGAAATCGAAGCGACAGAGCTGTGCGACAGTGAGGAACTGGACCGCCTGCGCGCCTATCTCGACAGCCAGCTGACCGGGCTGCAGTCGGTGGTGACAAAGCTTGCCAACAGGCTCCAGCGTCGTCTGATGGCGCAGCAGAACCGCAGTTGGGATTTCGATCAGGAAGAAGGGCTGCTTGATGCTGCGCGTCTTGCCCGCGTGGTGATCAGCCCTGGCCAGTCGCTTAGTTACAAGATGGAGCGCGATACCGATTTCAAGGACACTGTCGTCACGCTGCTGATAGACAATTCCGGCTCTATGCGTGGCCGTCCGATTTCGATCGCCGCGATCAGTGCGGACATTATGGCGCGCACGCTGGAACGCTGCGGCGTGAAGACCGAAATTCTCGGCTTTACCACCCGCGCATGGAAGGGCGGGCAGTCGCGCGAGGCATGGCTGAACGATGGCAAGCCGCAGGCGCCCGGCCGTCTCAACGATTTACGCCACATTCTTTACAAAAAAGCCGACGAGCCGTGGCGCCGTGCGCGCCGCAATCTGGGCCTGATGATGCGCGAAGGCCTTCTGAAGGAAAACATCGACGGCGAGGCGCTGCTATGGGCGCACAACCGCTTGATCGCCCGCCCCGAAGACCGGCGCATTCTTATGGTAATCTCCGACGGCGCGCCGGTGGATGACAGCACGCTGAGCGTCAACAGCGCAGGCTATCTGGAAAGCCATCTGCGCAAGGTTATCGAGTGGGTGGAGAAATCGTCGCCCGTGCAACTCGCCGCCATCGGCATCGGCCATGACGTGACACGCTATTACCGCCGGTCGGTTACCATTATGGATGTCGAGCAGCTTGGCGGGACGATCATAGAACAGTTAGCTGATTTATTTGACATCGAGAACTGAGCGAACGAGGCAACCCCGCCACTGCCGGAATGACGAAGGAAAAATATGAACGTCACCGAAGCCGTCAAATCACGCCGTTCCGTGCGGGCTTTCACCGATCGGCAGATCGATCTGGAAACCATTCGCCGGGTCATGGACACCGCGCGCTGGGCGCCTTCGGGATGCAATTACCAGCCGTGGGAGGCAACCATTCTCACCGGTGCGCCGCTGGCGGAGTTGCGGGGTATTCTGGCCGAAGCTCCGATGGGTCAGGCGGAATATGACTGGACGGCTCCGGGTACGGAGAAAGCCTATAAAGAGCGTCTGAATGCCGTTTCAAAAGGCATGTTCGGCGCGATGGGTATTGCCCGCGACGATGCCGAGGGACGGCAGAAGGCAATGATGCGCAACCGCGAAAGCTGGGATTCACCGGCGTTGCTGCTGTGCTACTTCCCGCGCCTGATGAAGGAAGCGCAGTGGTCGGACACCGGCATGTGGCTGCAAACGGTCGCGCTGTTGCTGCGCGAGGAAGGGCTTGATTGCTGCTTCCAGGAATTCATGGCGCTGTATGCCACGCCGATCCGCGACTTTCTCGGCCTCGATCACGAACGCACGATGCTCTTCTGCGGCATGGCCATCGGCTACCGTCAGGAAGATGCGCCTGTGAACACGTACGACCGCGAGCGTGTCCCGCTGGAGGAACAGGTGACTTTCCTCGGCTGGGATTGACGTGCGCCGCCAGCTTGGCAAAGCCGACGTATGACCACGCGACCTATCAAGCTCTTTAATTCCCTTACCCGCAGCCTTGAGGACTTCGAGCCCATTCATCCGGGTGAGGCACGCGTCTATACCTGCGGGCCCACGGTCTATAATTACCAGCATGTCGGCAATATGCGCGCCTATGTCTTTGCCGATACGCTGGGGCGGACGCTGGAATGGGCTGGGTATAAACTCAGCCACGTCATTAATATTACCGACGTCGGCCATCTGACCAGCGACGCCGATGCGGGCGACGACAAGATGGAAAAGGCGGCCGCCAGCGCGGGCAAAAGCGCGTGGGACATTGCACGCCATTACCAGCAGGTGTTCGAAGACGATCTGGCACGGCTGAACGTGCGCCCGGTGCAGCACCCGCGTGCAACCGATTACGTCGAAGCGATGATCGACTGGGCTAAAGGCATTGAGGACAAACACTGCTACCGCCTCGATAGCGGGCTCTATTTCGATATCTCCACCGTCCACGAATACGGGCGGTTGGCGCGGGCTGTGACAGAATCCAAAGACGACGAGCGCGAAGGCCGGATCGAAAGCGTGGACGGCAAGCGCAATGCGGCCGACTTCGCTATCTGGCGCACCACGCCGGCGGGTGAGGACCGGCAGATGGAATGGGACAGCCCGTGGGGGAAGGGCGCGCCGGGATGGCATATCGAATGCAGCGTGATGAGCGCGGAACTGCTCGGCCACCCGTTCGACATCCACACCGGCGGGATCGACCACCGCGAGATTCACCACCCGAACGAGATCGCCCAGAACCAGGCGCATAATTGCTCAGAAAAGAGCGGCGCAAACATCTGGATGCACAACAATTTCCTGGTCGACCGGCGCGGGAAGATGAGCAAGTCCAGCGGCGATTTCCTGATCCTGCAAACGCTGGTCGATCGCGGGTTTCACCCGCTCGCCTACCGGATGCTGTGCCTGCAGGCGCACTACCGCAGCGAGCTGGAGTTTACGTGGGAAGGGCTGGGCGCAGCGCTGACCCGGCTGAAGCGGCTGGTCATGTCCGCAGAAAAACTGGTGCAGGAACCGGGCGGCGATGCCAACCATCCCAAACTCGTTCCGGCGCGCACGAAATTCGCCACTGCAATGGCCGATGATCTCAACACATCCGTGGCGCTGACTGCACTGGAGGACGTGCTGGCGGCCAAGAAAATCGATTCAGGAGCGAAGCGCGCCGCGATGGAGGAGATGAGCCTGGTCCTCGGTCTGCAACTTGACGCACTGACCCGCAAAGACTTGCGCATCCATCCAGCCGATGCACAAACTACAGAGGCCGAAATCGAAGCAGATCTTGTTCGCCGCAAGGAAGTCCGCGCGGCGAAGGACTTTGCCACCAGCGATGCCATCCGCGAAAGCCTGTCGGCCAAGGGCGTCGAGGTGATGGACGGCGATCCACTGGGCTGGGACTGGAAACTGGAGTCGCCGCAATGACCACAAAAACCCCCGCTGCACTGTCTGGCATGATCCGCCCTCTGCTTGAGCAGCGCCTGCCCGATTGGATCGAGCCGATATGGTTCATGAGCAGGGAGGAGGCGCTGGAAGCTGTTCCGCGCGCCGAGATCGGCTGGTTCGACATGAACGAAACTTCGTCGATGGTCGCGGTGGTAGAGGCTGCGACGAACCTCAAATGGATGAACTCAATCTATGCCGGGCTCGATTTCCTGCCGCAGGATTTGATGATCGAGCGCGGGGTGGTGGTGACCAATGGCGCGGGAATTAACGCGATCACTATTGCGGAATATATCGTGATGCTGATGCTTTCCCACGCGAAGGGCTACCGCGAAGTCGTGCGCGCTCAGGACCGGCACGAATGGCTGCTCGACAGCCCCGGCAAGCGGGAACTGTATGGCGAGAAAGTGCTGCTGCTGGGCATGGGCGCTATCGGAGGGCTTGTTAAGACCCGTCTGGAGGCATTCGGTATGGAAGTCGTGCCGGTGCGCCGGTCTGGTGCGGATGGTGCGCTGAAGCCGGATGAATGGCGCGCCCGGCTGGGCGAGTTCGACTGGACCGTTCTGGCTGTTCCCGCGACGCCCGAGACGGAAGGGATGATCGGTGCGGCGGAACTTGCCGCGATGAAGGACACAGGCGTTCTGGTGAATATCGCGCGCGGATCGGTGGTCGATCAGGATGCGCTGGTGGAAGCATTGCAGACCAAGTCCATCGAGGCCGCGCTGCTGGATGTGACAACGCCTGAACCTTTGCCGGAGGACCACCCGCTGTGGTCGCTGGATAACGCGCAGATCACCATGCACTTATCCGGCCGCGCGCAGACCAAAATGTTTCAGCGCAGCGTCGACCGGTTCGTGGACAATCTGGATCGTTGGCACCGGGGTGAACCTGTCGAACCGGAGATGGACCTCGCATTGGGGTATTGAGCACGGCTCTCACACATCCTCCAGCAGCAATAGCTGGCACGAAACGGTCATTTCTGGTGCGGGCAGTAGGGTGGATTCAACGGCGATAATGGTGGCATCGGCGACCAGTTGTCGCGGGATGGTAAATTCGTGATCTGGCAGAGCGGCTATCATGCGTTCGCCAGCTTCCACGGCATCGCACCCTTCGAATACCAATTGCAGGCTGTGGCGAGTGCCGGCGAAGGTGATGCTGGCCCATGATTTCTCGCTATGGCCCGCGACTTTGCCGTGACCATCGGCCAGCGCAATGATCGCCGCGCGCAGACGTTCGGAAAGACTCCGGCGGACAAATGTGCGGGCGGTGCAGGGCGGCCTGTTCAGGGTTTCAGGATGCATGAAGTGCCTCCCGGTATCCACTGATGAAACTGTCGCAGCGGGCCTCCATCAACGGGCGTGGTTCGCGCCCGCCGCGCAGGTCCAGCACAAAGCGTGGATCATGTGCCGCAAGCCGTCCGAATTTGGTTGGCGGCATGTCGGTTTCGCGCAGGAATTTCTCGATACGTCGGATGAGCATGATTGACCTCTGGCAGGGAACGATTCGCTGATTTATTCCTGTTATGTTCCACTCCGAATCCTACTTGTCTAGGAAAAATCTTTCGTCTAGGAAGGAAACATGGTAAATTCGTCTTCTGCCCAGAGAACCTTTGATCCGCGCGAAAGATTGCTGGAACTGTCGCAGAATCGCAGCGTCAGCCTTTCGGCACTTTCCGGTTTGATAGGGCGTAATGCCAGCTACCTGCAACAGTTCATACGCAAGGGCAGCCCCCGGAAACTGGAGGAGAGCGACCGGCGCAAGCTGGCCGAGTTCTTCGGAGTAGATGAAGCGGAATTGGGAGGGGCGGAGGAAAACTCCTATACACAGTATGGACGGCGTAAGGGGGGCGGATTCATTCCTATCCCGCGCCTGCCGGTATCCGTCTCTGCCGGGCCCGGCCAGTTCACCGGCACGGAAACACCGTTCGACAATTTCGGGTTTTCAGACCGCTGGCTGCGCGACAACGGGTTCGATCCCAAAATGCTCAGCGTGGTCACTGTCGAAGGCGACAGTATGGAGCCCATGCTGCGCGCGGGCGACGAGGTGCTGGTCGACCGGACGCCGCGCCTGCTGCGCGACGGTGTCTATGTCGTACGATTGGGCGATACCCTGTTGATAAAGCGCGTCGCCAGTCCCGCAAAAGAACGACTGAGCTTGCTGAGCCAGAATGTCGCCTACCCCCCCGTCGAAGTCGCCTTGAGCGAGGTGGAGGTGATTGGGCGCGTCGTATGGAAAAGCGGTAGGATCTGACGCCTCAGGAGGGCGGAAGGCGATAGTCACCATTCTGAAGCGTTATCAGGTAATCGGCAATTTCTCCTATATCATCATCGTCCAGATCGAAATCCATCTGTTCCGGATAGTTGTGCGCGTTGCGCAGGAAAGCGATCAGGCTTTCCCGGGTTACACCTTCGCGATTGGCGATGTCGCTGAACGCGGGCACTCCGGGATTGGGCGAGATCATATTGGGTTCGACACCGTGACAATCCGCGCAGGCGGCCTGCACAAATGAAGGGGCAACGCCCGACGTCGTGGCCGAAGCCGTGACGCCGGTTTCCGGTGGTGAAGTAGCAGGCTGACAGGCCGTCAGGATCGTCGCAAAGGTAAGAGCGGCAAGCCGGCAAAGCGGCGCAGGGCGTATGAAAACTTTCGGTATCACTGGATAGCTCCGTGGTTTTGTTTCTGACTGGGTAAACCGCATTGTCCCGGTCGGCAAATGCGCAGCGCATCTTGCGCAACTTCGATACGATGGGCACATCGGCAAGCATGACAGAAACAGCCAAGCCAACCCCTCCGATAAAAGCCGGGATCATTCCGGTTACGCCCCTGCAGCAGAACTGCTCGCTGATCTGGTGCACCGCGACCAATAAGGGCGCGCTGGTGGACCCAGGCGGCGATCTGGACAAGCTGAAGGCCGGTGTTGCGAAATCCGGTGTAGAGCTGGAGAAAATCCTGATTACCCACGGCCATATCGACCACTGCGGCGAAGCGGGCATACTGGCGAAGGAACTGGGACTGAAAATCGAAGGCCCGCACGAGGCCGACCGTTTCTGGATCGACCGGCTGGGCGAGGACGGCAAGAAATACGGGATTGCAGGCGAAGTGTTCGAGCCTGACCGCTGGCTGGATGATGGCGACACCGTGACTGTGGGTAATCTGGTGCTGGAGGTGGTCCATTGCCCCGGCCACACCCCCGGCCATGTGATTTTCTTCCACCGGCCCAGCAAGTTTGCAGTGGTTGGAGACGTGATCTTTCAGGGCAGTATTGGCCGCACTGATTTCCCGATGGGCAACCATCAGGATCTTATCGATGCGATTACCCAGAAGCTGTGGCCGCTGGGTGACGATGTGACCTTCATCCCCGGACATGGCCCGACCAGCACGTTCGGTCAGGAACGCAAGACCAACGCTTTCGTAAGCGATTACGCGCTGTCTTAGCGTGGGGTCAGCGCATTTGCGCTTTCCTCCGCGGCCCCGGGCCCCCTCCGTCCGGGCACATCATCTTCAGATGCGATATAGGTTGGTTGGAGGGGCGTGCTGAAACTGCAAGGGCCGGATGAATATCCGGCCCGCATCAATCAAAAATCTTCTCACACCACCATCATTGCGATCAAGGCGGCGAAGATAGCCAGTCCTAGCTGAACAAGCATTGTTACAATCGTGCCGACCATTCGGCCCCATTGCATACCGCCCCCGTCCATGCCGAAGCCATGCAGGACGCGCCCGACAGCATAGATCAGGGCGACCCAGGGCAGCCACAGGCCGCCCTTCGCCGTCAGTTCGATCGCCGCGACCAGCACCAGCACAATAGGCGTGTTCTCTGCAAAGTTCAGTTGCGCGCGCATCCGGCGGCCCAGCGCTTCGTTGCCTCCATCGCCCACGCTGATCCCGTGAGCCCGGCGAATGGCCCCGATACGGATAGATAGCCAGATATTGGTCAGCGCGGCTGCTGCTGCCAGCGCCAGTGTAGTCGGCAAGATAAAGCCCATGTCCGTTCTCCCTAATAATCCTGCCCACCTAGAGCGCGCGTCCAATGGTTGCAACGTAAGCGAAACCTGCATATAGGCCGCCCCTTCGCCGCCAAATCGACGGTTACGCCCGTGCGCGCCCATTACCGGTTGTGCCCGTGCCAGCCTTCGCCTAACGCGGACCTGCAACAGTTTGATAATTCTAGGATCGGTGCCGAGATGGCTGTCCCCAAAAGAAAAGTTTCCCCGCATCGCCGTGGCAATCGCCGCGCGCATGATTCGCTGAAAGTCGAAGCGCATCACGAGTGCAACAATTGTGGCGAGCTGAAACGCCCGCACAATCTGTGCCCGCACTGCGGTTTCTACAATGGCCGCGAAGTTCTCGCGCCCAGCTTGTAATTTCAGACCTGCAATCAAGTTCAACTGGAGAGTGACATGACCCTGCCGCGTATCGCCGTTGATGCGATGGGCGGCGACGAGGGCGTGCGCGTCATGATCGATGGCGCTGCCGAAGCCCGGCGGCGTCACGACCAATTCCAGTTCCTTCTGGTCGGCGACAGCGCCCGTATCGAAGCGGCGCTGGAGGGCCACCCGAATCTTCGCGCTGCCAGCGAAATTTTGCATTGCGACGATGTTGTCGGGGGTGAGGAAAAGCCGACTCAGGCGCTGCGCCGTGCCAAGACGACATCTATGGGTCTGGCCGTCAATGCCGTGAAACAGGGCCAGGCAGGGGCCGCAGTCAGTGCCGGGAATACAGGCGCGCTGATGGCGATGAGCAAGCTGGCCCTGCGCACCATGCCCGGAATAGATCGGCCTGCGCTTGCCGGTGTGATGCCCACCCTGAAAGACGACGATGTCGTCATGCTGGATCTGGGCGCCAATACAGAGGCGGATGCCCGCAATCTGGTCCAGTTCGCGGTGATGGGTGCAGCCTATTCGCGCATTCTGACCGGCCGTGAAAAGCCGCGGGTGCGCCTGCTGAATATCGGTACAGAGGACATCAAGGGTACTGATGCTGTGCGGGATGCGGCAACCCAGTTGCAGGATGCCACTGCGCTCGACATGAGCTTTGACGGGTTCATCGAAAGCGACAAAATCAATCGCGGCGAAGTCGATGTGGTGGTGACCGACGGGTTCTCCGGCAATATCGCACTGAAAGCGATCGAGGGCGCAGCACGCTTCGTGACCGACCTGCTAAGATCGGCGTTTACCAGTTCGCTGCGGTCGAAGATCGGGTTCCTTGTCTCACGTCCCGCAACAGAATTGCTCAAGCATCATCTCGATCCGAACAACCACAACGGCGCGGTCTTTCTGGGACTGAACGGTGTGGTGGTGAAAAGTCACGGGAGTGCAACGGCGTCCGGGGTGGCTAACGCGGTCGCGGTTGCTGCGCGGCTGCTCGAGAACAAGCTTACCGAGAGAATCGCGCATGATCTGGGTGAACTCGATGCCCGGATGTGGGCTGGCAGCGCACCCGGAAGCGATCCTGCTGCGAAGCCTGCTGCTGGGTCCGGCGAAGCGCCCAAATCCACTAGTGCCAAATCTACTAGTGCCAAATCTACTAGTGAAAGCCCGAAGTGATCCGGTCTGTCTTTCGTGGCAGCGGCTCGGCCTTGCCGGCGCGGGTCGTTTCCAATGCGGAACTGGCGGCACAGGTCGATACCAGTGACGAATGGATCGTGGAGCGGACGGGTATTCATCAGCGCTATATTGCCGGCGAGGGGGAAACCACCGCCAGCCTAGCAATCGATGCGGCGCGTGCGGCTCTGGCCGATGCAGGGATTGATGCGACCGACATCGATCTGATTGTTCTGGCCACGGCCACCCCGGATAATACATTCCCCGCCACCGCAACAAAGGTGCAGGCCGGGCTGGGCTGCACCGGTGGCATCGCTTTCGATGTTCAGGCGGTGTGCTCCGGCTTTCTTTACGCGCTGGCCACTGCTGATTCGCTGCTGAAAACGGGCATGGCAAAACGTGCCCTGGTCATCGGCGCGGAGACCTTCAGCCGCATTTTGGACTGGGAAGACCGGACCACCTGCGTTTTATTCGGTGATGGCGCAGGCGCGATCGTTCTAGAAGCTGACGAGGGTGAGGAGGCGGATCGCGGGATTATCACATCGCGCCTGCATGCCGACGGCAATCAGCACGATCTGCTGTATGTCGATGGCGGGCCATCGACCACGCAAACGGTAGGTCATCTTCGCATGAAGGGCCGCGAGGTGTTCCGCCATGCAGTCGTCAATCTGGCATCCGTTCTGCGCGAAGTGATAGAGGATGCAGGTATCTCGGCATCCGAAATCGACTGGGTCGTACCCCATCAGGCCAATGCCCGAATTTTGGACGCGACCGCACGTAAACTGAGCCTCCCGGCAGAGAAAATTGTCGTGACCGTGGACCGGCACGCCAATACATCGGCAGCCTCTGTGCCGCTGGCGTTCGACACCGCACGGCGCGACGGGCGCATTCAGGACGGTGCTTTGGTGATGTTCGAAGCAATGGGTGGCGGGTTCACCTGGGGGGCGAGCCTGATGCGGCTTTAAGGCCGGAACACTATCCGCGCCGTTATTTCCCCTTTTTTTGCACAGCATGGATTGCAGAAAATTGCCGGAAAGGTTAGGTTTTTCTATTATCTCAATACACTTGGGTCGCACCGATGTGATTAAGGAGACTGGCATGGCGCGTTCGGTGGGAACTTTGACCCGTGCGGATTTGGCAGAGACAATCAACCGCAAGCTGGGTTTCAGCCGCGCTGAATCGCTCGACCTGGTTGAGTCCATTTTGCGACATATGTGCTCGGCAATGCAGGATGGCGAGAACGTCAAGATTTCGGGTTTTGGCAGTTTTGTGCTGCGGGATAAAAAAGAGCGGATTGGTCGCAACCCCAAGACCGGGGTCGAAGTGCCGATTACTCCGCGCCGGGTGATGACCTTCCGCGCAAGCCAGCTGCTGAAGGAACGTATTGCGAAGGGGTAAATCGATGACTGCGCAGTTCGAAGACGGTAAGGATGAGGGCGCATTGCGCACCATCGGCGAAGTCGGACAGGCGCTTGATATCAAACCCCACGTCTTGCGTTATTGGGAAGAACAGTTTCCCACGCTGGAGCCGCTGAAGCGTAGTGGCAACCGGCGTTATTACCGGCCGGGCGATGTCGCTCTGATCGAGACGATCAACCGGCTGGTGAACGTAGAGGGCTACACCATTAAAGGCGCGCGTGTAGCGATCGAAGAAGGCCGCGCCGATATGGCGGGCGGGCCTTCAGGCAGCGATGCCGATGTGCCGGACAACGGAATCGAGGAGGCTTCGCTGCCCGATCCTGTTCTGTCTGCCGAACCTGCCAATGCAGGCGCCAGAGAACGTGCGCCGGGCTCTGCCGCAGCAAACGCCGACGGACGGATTGCCGTGGCCGAGGCGATCGCAGAGTTGAAAGACATTCGCGCGCGGCTGGAAGCAGCGATTGCAGCCTGACTGCTTCGGGCGCTTGCGCATTTTGAGCGATCTGGACCTACAAAGGCGACTAAACGGCCTTATTCCGCCGCGAGCAGTTCCGCCTCACCCAGATCGACACTGACTAAGCGGCTGATGCCGTGCTCAACCATCGTTACACCGAACAACCGGTGCATCCGGCTCATCGTGACAGCGTTGTGCGTCACGATCAGGTAGCGCGTGTCGGTCTCGCGCACCATCGCATCCAGCAGATCACAGAAGCGGTCGATATTGACATCGTCCAATGGCGCATCGACTTCATCCAGCACACAGATCGGGGCGGGGTTGGTCAGGAATAGGGCGAAGATCAGTGCGATGGCTGTCAGCGCCTGTTCTCCGCCCGATAGCAAGGTAAGCGATTGCAATCGCTTGCCGGGCGGCTGGGCGTAGATTTCCAGGCCGGCCTCCAGCGGATCGTCGCTGTCGATCAGCGCCAGATGCGCCTGTCCACCATCGAACAGTTTCGTGAACAAAAGGCGGAAATGGCTATCGA
Source organism: uncultured Sphingomonadaceae bacterium (assembly GCA_913060895.1). Classification (GTDB taxonomy): domain Bacteria; phylum Pseudomonadota; class Alphaproteobacteria; order Sphingomonadales; family Sphingomonadaceae; genus CAJXSN01. The sequence continues at coordinate 17,521 of CAJXSN010000013.1, read as the reverse complement.
CTTGCTCGAACGCCGCGCTCAGACGCTGGCGGCCCTCGCGATTAAGGTTGCCGATGCTGCCTCGCAGGCGATTGACCGCTTCGGCCAGTTCCTCCTGCTCTGCGGCACTGGCTCCGTGCTCACCTTCGATCCGCTCCAGCTCGTCGGCAGCGACCAGATTGACCGGGCCGATCCTTTCGCGGCTGGCAGAAAGGCGGTCCATCTCTTCGGCTTCGCGCTCCTGCGGGCCGACATCATCTGCTTCGAAGCCAAGTTTTTCGGACAGAAGGGGTGGGGGACAATGAAAACGCTCGCCCGATTGCCGGGCCATATCGCTTCGGCGATTTTCCTCGTTTTCAGCCTTCGCGGCCAGCCCGGCGCGGGTTTCGCGCGCGGTAGCGAGGGCTTCGCCTGCTTCGGACACGGCATTCTCGGTGGTTCTGGCGGTCTCCTCTGCGCCTGCGACGGCGCGTTCCGCTTCGAGCAGCGCATTTGCAAGGCGTGTGCGAACGGCATCTCCCTGCTCGATTTCGCGAACCAGCGCTTCAGGCTTGGCAGCGATAACGGCGCGTTCCTGTGCGATTTCCTCGAACCGCTGTTCCATGCCTGCCAGACGCTGAGCCGCTTCGCCGGAACGGGCTTGCCAATTGGCGCGGTCGCTGCGCTGCGCTGCGGTCCGTTCACGGGCGACTGCCAACCCCTGATCGTGTGCGGCAATCTGTGCTGTGGCAGCTTGCATGGCAGAGCGCGCTGCAGCGTTTTTCGCCTGCGCCGCCTCCAGTTGCGCGCGGCCCGTGGCTGGATCGGGCAGGGCGGCTTGCATGCCCCTTGCAGAGGTAAGCTCGGCCTCGGCCTGCTTTTGCTGCTCGGCCAGATCGGCAGCGGCATTTCGCAGCTCTTCCAGACGTACGGCAATCCGCTCGCGCGCATCTTCTGCCTGATCCAGAGCGCGCAGGGCCTGCCGCTCCTGCTCGGCGGCCTCGCCAACGCTGCGTTCGGAGCCAACCAGCGCACGTTGCAGCGCCGACAGTTCTTCCTGTGCAGCCGCCTGCTCCGCCTGAGCTGAATCGCGCACGGCCTGTTTCGCAGGCAATTCGGCCTCCAGAGCAGCGAGCCTGTTGGCCGCCTCCAGCCGCGCTGCTTCGGCAGAGCCTTGCCCGCGCGCAATCAATCCGTCCCATCGCCGCAAGGCGCCACTCGTTGTGACCAACCACTCACCGGGGGCCAATATCCGTCCGTCGTCGGCCTGTGCCACATGGACCAGTGCGAGGCGCGCGGCGAGTTCCGGTGGGCAATCGGTGACTTGGAAGGAGAGGGAATGGGCGACGGGGGCGGGCATGGCCGAGGGCGCATCGCGGCCCGTCCAGAACCGGCCTTCGGGATCGCCTTCGGGGCGGCCGAGCGGCGCCTTCGCATCGCTGCCCAGAACCGCGGCGAGCGCGCGTTCATAGCCCGGCTCCACGCTCACCTTGTCGAGTGCAGCAGGAAGCCGCGCGCGGCCCTTCGCCTGTTTTTCGCGGGCTGTCCGGTCACGCTCCAGCGCCTGAAACTCGCGCTCTATGCCAGCCAGATCGGCTTGCGCTGCGGACAATGCGTTGGCCGCTTCGTCCCGGGCAATTTGAAGACCGTCCTTGCGCGCGCGGTCGGATTCCAGTGCTGCGCGCAATTCACCCAACCGGGCCGTGGCAGCCTCTGCCGCCCTGCGCGCATCATGCGCAGCCAGTTCGGGATCATCGCCTTCGGTCAATGCAGTCCGGGTTTCGGCATGGCGTCTGGCTTCTCCGGACAATCGCGCAACCCGCGTCTCGGCCTGCTCGATGCCTGCGGCTGCCACCCGCCATTCCGCTTCCACTCCGGCATGATCGGCCGTGGCCTTGGCCAGTGCCAGTTCCGCCGTCCGACCTGCACGTTCGGCGTCCTCCAGCTTCGCGGCAAGGGTGGGGCGGCTTGCTTCGTCTTCGGCCAGAGCTTTCTCGTTGGTGGCGAGTTCCTTCTCCAATCTGCCGAGCGCTTCGGCAGCGTCGCGGGTCAATCGGTCGGCCTCGCCGCGATCTTCCTCCAGCCTTGCACGTTGCCGATCAAGGTCAGCAAGGCGCTGTTCGGCGGTTTCCAACTGGGTTGTCAGCGCCGCCATGCGATGTCCGTGTGCCGAGGCGTCGTCGCGCCGATCCGCTAGCTCTTCGCGTGTTGCGGCCAGCGCTTCTGCGTCCGCGCGCTGCTTCTTCTGCACATCATCTGCGGACTGTTTAAGAGCGGCCACTTGCGTCTCAGCCGTCTGTGCCTGAGCGCGAGCGGCCTCTGCCGCCGCCGCTGCATCGCGCCAGCGGGCGAAGAGAACGCGGCCTTCTGCCACCGCAATCTGGTCCGACAGTTTTTTGTAGCGTTCCGCCTGTTTTGCCTGACGGCGAAGGCCGGCGATTTGGGTATCGAGCCCGGCCATCAGATCTTCCAGCCGGGCTAGATTGGCTTCGGTCTGGCGCAGCTTGCTTTCCGCATCGCGCCGCCGGACATGCAGGCCGGCAATGCCTGCCGCCTCCTCCAGCATTTCGCGGCGCTGGGCAGGTTTCGCAGCGATTACCTGAGCAATCTTGCCCTGACTGACCAGCGCGGGCGAGTGCGCCCCGGTGGCCGCATCGGCAAAGGTCAGCGAGACATCCTTGGCCCGCACATCATCTCCATTGACACGGTAGGCGCTGCCTGCGCCGCGCTCTATCCGCCGGGTGACTTCAAGCTCTTCGCCGTCATCATCTAGTGCCTGCAATACGACTTCGGCAAAGTCGCGCTGCGGACGGGTAGCAGTCCCTGCGAAGATAACATCTTCCATCCCACCGGAACGCATGGATTTCGGCGAATTTTCGCCCATGACCCAGCGGATCGCCTCCAGCAGATTGGATTTGCCGCAGCCGTTGGGCCCGACGACGCCGGTCAGGCCGGGTTCGACACGCAATTCGGCAGGCTCGACAAAGCTCTTGAAACCACTGAGCTTGAGCCTGCGTATCTGCATTCCCGTCCTTTATGTCCCGCCCATAAAAGCACGTATGGGCATGCGGCGCCCGTTTAGCGGGCGCCGGCTTCCTGTAGCATCACCTGTAGCTGTTCCCAGTTGTTCGTATCAACCTTGCGGCCGTTGATGAAAAAGGTCGGCGTGCCGGTCACGTCCAGCTCGGCCGACTGGGCGTCAGAGCGTTCTGCGATAGCGGTGACACTTTCGGTATCGGCCAGACAGGTGCGCGCCTGATCGCGGCTGAGGCCGCGCGACGCAAAGAAGTCGAGCAGTCCCGCGCTTTCGGCAACAGCGGCAAAACGCTCGTTCTCGGGGCGGGTCATTGCCGCTTCCAGACCGGCGGCATTTTGCTGTGCTGTGCCCATCACCTGCTCGAAATTGCGCCATACTTGCTCTGACAACGGGTGGAAGCTTTCGGGATTGCCGCAGCGAACCAGCGCGGCCAGCGTCAGATCGATACCGTTGTGGACCTGGTTGCGCAATTCGTAGGATACACGGCCTGTATCGACATAATCGGCTTTGATTTCTTCTGCAGCGGTCTGGGTGAAATTGGCGCAGGCGCCGCAGGTAAGGGAGGCGTATTCCAAAAGTTTGATGGGCGCGTCCGGATTGCCGACCAGATAACCGTCATCCTCGGTCACCTGAACCATCTGGCTCCACTGCTGGCCCTCGGGCGCGGGAATTTCGGCCAATGGTTTGTTGGAGACGGCCGGGCCTTCGCCTTCTGCACTGTCACCGCATGCAGCCAGCGCCAGTGCGAGCGGAAGGGCAAGTGCGGGGACAAAGCGGCGGAAGCGGGTCGAAATCATCTGCAAAACCTTTTGGTCGTTCGTAAAGGACATGATCTGTGAATTAGCGGGTGAGGACGCTTTTACTCAAGGGAAAATGCGCTTTCACCCACGGGGGCGGGCATGCCTGATCCATCGACATCGCTATCCGCAGAGTCCAGTCCAGACTGAATCTGTGGTTGCAATGCTTCCCAGCTATGTGTGGCGTCGAGTAACTCACCGTCGATGGCAAAGCTGGGCGTAACGCGAATGCCATAGGTTTCGGCATCCGCCATCGTCGTCCCGATCAGCGTGTCCATCAGCTTCGTATCGGCCAGACACTGGTTAAGCGCAGGGCGATCAATCCCGCGAGTTTCAAATATTTCGTAGAAATCCAGATCGCTGGCAATGGCGCGCAAACGGCCGGGAATGGGGCCGGTGGACCAGCGCTGTCGCTGACCAGGCGTAGCGTTGGCTACTTTCGGCAGCCATTTTTCCTGTGCGAACATGATCGCAGCGTGGTTGCGCAAGAACGTGTCCTTGTCGCCGCACCATGTGGCCAGTGTCGCTGTCAGATCGACCGGATTGCGGATCACATGGCGGATTTCCACACGGGTTTTGCCGGGGCCGACATAAGCGAGCTTCATGATCTCGCCGCCTGTGCGGGCAAATGTGCCGCAATGGGAGCAGGTGTAACTGGAGAAATCGGTCACGGTCAGCACCGCATCCGGGTCGCCGATGATATGTGAGGCCGGGCCCCGCTCGATTTCTGTGACCCAGTTCTTGCCTGCCGCCATAGTAGCAAGGGCCGACAAAGCCAGCAGCGAAGCGCCCATACGCCTCGCAATGGGGGAACTGATTTTCATGTTTCGTCCGTCTCCGAAGATTTATCACCGCCCATGCTGCGCGCCAGGCCTTCCAGCACGGCGCGCAATTCCGGGTCACCCACATCGCGCAGGCTGTCCCCCAATTCCATCGGAATGGGTTTAAGCGATGGTGGTGCTTTGGGTTTCTCCCCAGCAGAGGAAGGCTGAACAGCACCTTGCCGTATTTTCACCCGGGCCACGGCCTTGTAACCGAAGAAGCGATTCACCCGCTCGATAATCTCGGGAATCACATGGCTGATCAGCGGTGCGTGGGCGGGCATCACCACCAGTTGCAGGATGCCTTCTGCCCGTTCCCCCGGGGGAAAGCGGATTGCTTCGGGCGAAGTGACCTGGGCATGGCGTTCCCCGACGATTTCAGGCCAGCGGGTGACGATGCTGCTCTGGACAAAGCCGAAGCGGCGAAAGGCGGTGCGCCCGACTTGCGGGGTCAGATCGCCAATGGCCGCTGCGCCGCGTCCGCGCGGGCGTTCGTAAGGTTTTGCCTTTTTGCTACCCGCACCGGCGCGCGGCTTCGCGCCCTTTGCAGGTGTCTTGCCGGATGTGCCCCGTGGGTGTTTGCTGTCCCGTTCCATCGTGCGGGCAGCCATGCCATAGGCGCAGCGTGACTGCCACCGGCAAACCTGTCTCCGCATCGCTTCTGCAATGGTACGACACCCATGCGCGCAGCCTGCCGTGGCGCGCGGCCTGGGGGGAAGCTGCGCCCGATCCCTACCGTGTTTGGCTGTCCGAAGTCATGCTGCAACAGACAACGGTGGCTGCGGTGAAGCCGTATTTTGCGAAGTTCACAGACAGATGGCCGACTGTCGCTGATCTTGCCGCTGCGCCCGAAGAAGAGGTAATGGCCGCATGGGCGGGGCTGGGCTATTATTCCAGAGCTCGCAATCTGGTGAAGGCTGCGAAGGCAGTCGCGGAAATGGGCGACTTTCCCGATACCGAAGCGGGCCTGCGCGCTCTACCGGGGGTGGGTGATTACACTGCGGCTGCGGTCGCCGCGATTGCCTTCGGGCAACGGGCAGTGGTGGTCGATGCGAATGTTGAACGGGTGGTTGCGCGGCTGTTTCGTATTGAAGAACCTTTACCAGCCGCCCGCAAGGCAATTCGGGCCCGCATGGACGAGATCACACCGGACACCCGCGCAGGCGATTTCGCCCAGGCGATGATGGATTTGGGTTCCGGCCTATGCACTGTTCGCAGCCCCAAATGCCTGCTGTGCCCGCTGGCCGATATGTGCGACGCGCGTACTGCCGATCCGGAGCGTCTGCCGGTCAAGCCTGCGAAAAAGGCGAAACCGGTGCGGCAGGGGCAGGCCTATTGGATAGAACGGAACGGCGCAGTCTGGTTGATCCGGCGGCCCGGCACCGGAATGCTGGGCGGGATGCGCAGCCTGCCCGATGACGAATGGAGCGCACAGGAGGATGGTTCCGCCAAACCGCCGATCATGGGCGACTGGAAGTTGCTGGGCAGGGTGCGCCACGTTTTCACCCATGCCGTGCTGGAATTGGACGTAATGGCGCTGGATAGCCAGCAGCAGCCGGTGGAGGATGGCCAGTGGTGGCCGCTCGATACGCTGGAAGAGGCCGGGTTGCCGACCCTGTTTACCAAGGCCGCGCGACTTGCGCTTTCGTGCTAGAGAATGCCGCCGCCAAGGCTGAGGCGGACAACTGCAATCAGGCCCACGATCAGACAGAAATTGCGGCCCCCACGCCCGGAAGACGTTAGCTGGCCGAGCACCACGCCGACCGCAATCAACGGCAGGGCGATCCAGTTGGCCCAGCCGAGCAGCGGAATGGTGGCTGGAATGACGATGACGAGCGAGATGATCCCTACGAGGATAGAAGCAAGATTAAACATGTGTGTTATATGGCTATCACACCCCGAATTGGCAACAGGCAATTGACCGTTCATCCCGCTTGCCGCAGGAACCCTTCAAACAATTTACTACATCGAGGATAACCCATGGCTTTCAGGACATTTGAAGAGGCGAATGTCAGTCGCCGTGCGCTGCTTCGTGGCGGCGCCCTGGCAGGCGCAGGGGCGATGCTTGCCAGTATGCCGATGGGACGCGCGGCCTTTGCGCAAACTGCCGAAGCGCGCACTGGCGCGATGCCCTGGCCGGGAGTTACAAAGGAAATCACCGGCTATGTTGCCGATGGCAAGGTGGCCAATATGATCGCCACCTTCGGCTGGGGGCAGCAGGCGGAAGCCCAGCTGATCGGCGGGGGCAGGCTGACTATCGGCCAGCCTGCCGTGGCCGGCATGGACAGCCTGTATCGTATCTATTCCATGACCAAGCCGATCACCGGCATGGCCGCGATGATGCTGATCGATGACGGCAAGCTGGGGCTGGACCAGCCGCTGGCCGAAATACTGCCCGCCTATGCCGACATGATGGTGCAGAAAACATATGACGGATCGATAACCGATCTTGTCCCGGCAGAGCGGCCGATCACCATTCGCCATCTGCTGACGCATACGGCAGGCCTTGGATACGGCATCATCCAGAAAGGCCCGATCAAGGGCGAGTATGATCGTCTGGGCCTTGTTCCGGGACAGGTCAGCCGCCTGCCTATTCCTGGTATCGGCAGGTCCAAGCCGGTGCAGGGTCTGGCCAATTTTTCCGACCGTCTGGCGCAGGTTCCGCTGGTTCTCCAGCCGGGCGCGAAGTGGAGCTATTCTGTCAGTCTGGACCTGCTGGGCCGGGTGATCGAAGTCGCCAGTGGACAGGATTTTGCGACCTTCCTGCAGGACAATATCTTCACCCCTGCCGGAATGGACAGTACGTATTTCACTGTGCCGCGCAGCGAAGTGGCCCGGTTCACGACCAATTACGGCATCCTCAACAACACACCAATCCCGATCGATCCGGCTGGCGCCTCCATCTATCTGGATGAACCTGCCTTCCCGTTCGGCGGGGCCGGGCTGGTCAGTTCCCCACGTGATTACGACCGGTTCCTTCGTATGCTGCTCGGCTACGGTAAGATAGATGGCAAGCAGGTGATGAACGAACTGGCCGTGCGTGTCGGCACGCGCAATATTCTGCCTTCTACAGTGCAGACGAAGGGTACATGGATCGAAGGTCAGGGCTTTGGCGCTGGCGGACGTGTTACGGGCAAGGCTTATGGTTGGGGCGGAGCGGCTGGCACGGCAGCCTTCGTCGATTTCGACAGCGGGCTGCGCGCGCAATTGTACAGCCAGTATATGCCCAGCGAAGCCTACCCGATCCAGAACAGGTTTCCCGATCTGGTGCGGGCGGATCTAGCCGCGATGACGGGGGCAAATACCGGTGAGTGAACCTTCAGGATCGATCGCTTTTGCCGGATCACCGATAGATCGGGCGGACCATATCCGCGCGGATCCGGATGCTCTTGCCGGGCAAATGAACTGGAAAGCGCGTCTGCTCAAGATGGACGGGCTTGACCCCGTGTTCGATGATGCTGGCGGGCTGCAATGGGGCACGCTGGCCGATGCTGCGCCTGATGCGGAGCTGGTGTTTCTGGGTATGCTGGATGGCAAGCCATGCTTCGCCCCTGTACCTGACGGCAATGAAACGGGCCCGCCATTTGCTAACCCGCGCATGTGGAACGCGATGGGTATGCTTTCGGCAGCCGATCTTGCATCCTATGGCGGCGCACGCAGTCTGGTCGACTGGCATATGCGGCACCGGTTCTGCGCCAGATGCGGATCACCGACACAGCTGGCCAAGGGCGGCTGGCAGCGCGATTGCGGCGCCTGCAATGCCCAGCATTTTCCGCGAACCGATCCTGTTACGATCATGCTGGTGGAGCATGAGGGCCGCCTGCTTCTGGGCCGCCAGCCCCGCTTTCCTGCACGGATGTATTCCGCTCTGGCCGGATTTGTGGAACCGGGCGAAACAATAGAGGAAGCCGTGGCGCGCGAAGTGCACGAGGAAGCGGGCCTGCGGGTGCGCGATGTGCGCTATATCGCCAGCCAGCCGTGGCCGTTCCCCAGCCAGCTGATGATTGGCTGTTACAGCGTGGCCGATGACGACCAGCTGACCATCGACAAGACCGAACTGGACGATGCGCGTTGGTTCACCCGCGAGGAACTGGAAGCCGCGCGAGCCGCTGGTAAAGAGGGGACAGATACGCTGCTGTTCCCGCAGAGCTTTGCCATCGCGCACACTCTGGTCACATGGTGGATGAACAAGGAGTAGCCTTATGCGCCGCATGACAATCGATATCTGGTCCGACGTGATGTGCCCGTGGTGCCTCGTCGGCTGGGGCAATCTTTCGCAGGCGCTGGAGCAGCTGAACGGCGAGATAGAGGCGGATATCCGCTGGCACGCATTCGAACTGAACCCCGACATGGCCGAAAACGGTGAGAACCGCACTGCCCATATTGCGCGCAAATATGGTCGGACGGTGGAAGAATCGAAAGGCGCGCAGGGCCAGATGAAGCAAGCTGCCGAAACTGCCGGTGTGTCTCTGGATTACGAAGGCGACGAACCTGCACCCGAAGCGATGATGTGGAACACCTTCGCCGCTCACCGGCTGCTGGTCTGGACACTGGAGAACCACGGCGCGGAAAAGCAGACCGAACTGAAACTGGCCCTGTTCAAGGCGCACTTCAACGAGCGCCGCAAGATCGGCGAGCGGGACGTGCTGCTGGATATCGCGGAGGGCGCGGGCCTTTCACGTACAGACGCGCTTGCTGCGTTGAACGACGATGCCACCGCCGCAAAAGTCCGCGCGGACGAACGCCGGGCATGGGAAGCCAACGTAACCGGCGTCCCGGCGATGGTGATCGAAAACAAATTCATGGTCCCCGGTGCCCAGCCTCCAGAGGCATATGTCAACGCACTGCGAAGGGTGGCGGAGAAGACGGCTGCCTGATTGAAATGCGCGTTACCAGCAAAAACGGCCCACAATCTTTCGACTGCGGGCCGTTTTTGCTGGTGACGGAAAACTCTAGTTCTGATTACCGCTCTTGATGGCGGCCATCGTTTTTGGACCTTTCCTCGCGTCTTGCTCCGGATTGTCCGATCCGGTTGCGGGTTCACGGTTATCAGGATCGGTCGCGGCGTTCAATTCCGCACGCTTGCCTACCCGAACATTGACCTGGCCACCGGAACTGCCCTGCTGGGAGGGAGTTTTTTCGGCAGTGATTTCGTCGATCAGTTCATTATCGGGATGGAGGCTTTGACGTTCTGGCATATTTTTTCTCCTTTCCTAACCAACGAAGGCGACAGGGGCAGGGTTCCGAAAAAGCGGCGGTTGCTCATGCTGTTATTGCCATGTTCGATCTGCGGATAGTTCTGACGGGGCATTCATTGCTGGACTTTCCAGCTTTCCGGGTTGGGGCGGACAGGCCTTAGCCACTGACAAGCCGGCGACTGCGTGCTAGCCGCACACACCGTGTTCCGCTTCGCCGTCTTTCTGAGTTTTTGGGCGCTGTGTTCCGTCATGACGATGCCGTTCGGCTACATGCCTGCGCGGGCGGCCGATGGGACGGTTATCCTGCGTATCTGCACTGGCCTGAAGCCCGCACCTGCGCCGCAGCGCGGTGCCCCGCCCATGCATTCCGGCCACGGTATGGCACAAACAGAGCAGCACACGCTGGCGGTGGCGATGGCTGACATATCGTTGGTTGGCGATATGTCTGGTGAAGACCATGCCTCTCACGGGGATGAGCCGCATGAAATGCGCTGCGACTATGCGGTTGCTTCTGCCGTCGATCTGCCGCTTGCAGCTCTTATTGGCGAACCCGTTGCGGCCATTCCGCTAAGGCGTATTGCGCCGCGCACTGCGTTAACCGGTATTTTTCCCGAAGGTTTGCCTCCGGCAACCGGACCCCCTGCGGCCTGAGCGTTCACGGCAACCCACCAAGGGGTCGCCTGTTTACTCAGTCACAGGAAAAATAAATGAAAACCGTACTTTATTGTGCGGGCGCCGCTTTGGCGCTCGCTTCTGCGAATCATGCCCACGCGCATGATGTTTATGCCGACGATCATGCCCCCATCGGAGTGATGGCCGATCACGCCCACAAGAAGGGCGAAGTCATGTTCTCCGTCCGTGCAATGCATATGGAGATGAAGGGCAACCAAATCGGCACAGGCAGTGTCGATCCCGATACGATTGCCACCACTGTTCCCAACCGCTTTGCCGGAATGCCGATGCAGCCCCCCACGCTGCGGATCGTGCCGGTAGAGATGCGGACCGATATGTATATGCTCGGCGCGATGTGGGCCCCGTCCGATGCCGTTACCCTGATGGTGATGGGCAATTATATCGAGAAGGAGATGGACCACATCACCTATCAAGGCGGAATGGGCACCGATCAGCTGGGCACCTTCACCACCAATCCCAAATCACTGGGTGATACGAAGGTTGCGGCGCTGTTTCCATTGCTGGGCATACCCGAACCGACGGCAGACCGCCGCGACGAGCTGACGCTGAAGGCCGGTGTCAGCGTGCCGACCGGATCCATCGGGCAGACTGGCGATATTCTTACACCGATGGGCGAAACACCCACCATTCGCGTGCCTTACATGATGCAAACGGGCACGGGCACGTGGGATCTGGAGCCTGCGCTGACGTATAAGGGACGGCGCGGCAAAATGGGCTTTGGCGTGCAGGCCAGCGCTTCGATCAAACTGGGTGACAACGATGCGGACTATGCCTTCGGGGATGTCTATGAAGGCAGCCTGTGGGCCAGCTATAGGCCGGCGCAGTGGATCAGCCTGTCGGGCCGTATGCGCGCACGCACAACGGGCCGTGTGGATGGTATCGATGCCGTCATCATGGGGCCGGTCCAGACGGCCAATCCCGATTTTCAGGGCGGTGAACGTGTCGACCTGATCGGCGGCATAAATCTGGTCGGCACACATGGCGGACTGGCAGGACACCGGCTGGGGCTGGAGATCGGCCTGCCCGTCCACCAGAATCTGAACGGTCCGCAAATGGCAGGCGACTGGTTCGCCACGCTCGGCTGGCAGAAGGCTTTCTGAGGCGACATGGCTGGGGGGGCAGGCGAGAGACCGGCCTGCGCCCCCAACCTTTCCACAAACAGCAGCACTGCCCCAGATGCAGCGGGGAAGCGGGCACGGTCGGAGCATTCTGTTGTGCAAACTTTCCGGCGTTGCGGTTTTCCCCGCAAATGGCAATCCGGGGCTAAACCAGCCCCAGCCGCTGCAACTTGCCCATCAGTTTACCCGGCAAGACATCGCCAATGTCCTCGCCCTCTTCCAGATCGCGGGGCGGGTCTATCTTAAGATACCGCCAGCCTTGATGCGCACGCTTGGGTACCGGCATAACGCGTATCAGGCGCGGTTCGAGGTCGATCGACCAGCGACCGGTTGGTGTTTCGGAAAATCCGGTAATCGGGCTTCGCGCGACAATCGCGTGCTGGTGAATCCAGTAGAGCGAACCGCCAATGCATGCTTCCCACCGTGTCGGGCGATACCGGGTCGTCAGATTGGGGCTGCGACGCTGGGCATACCAGCTCTCTATATCGCCGTAGCTTTGCGCCCCGAAGGCGATCTTGGTCAGATGAAGCGGCATTGCGCCCTAGATAGGGCCAAATGGCGTTTGCTCAACCGGCTATGCCCGATGCAACAGCCAGCCCGAGGAATGCGAAGAAGCCCATCGAGTCGGTTATCATGGTCACAAACACGCTGCTGGCGACGGCCGGATCGGTATCCAGCCGGTCGAAAATTACCGGCACCATCACGCCAGCAAAACCGGCGGTGATCACGTTGATGACCATAGCCAGAGCGATTACGCCGCCGAGAACGGGTGTGAAAATGGCCGCTGTGGCAAGCCCGATCAGCACCGCGACGGTTACACCGTTAAGCATCGCGACGCGCATTTCGCGCCAGAGTATCCGCTTGGTATTTGCCCGCGTCAGCTGGTTCATCGCGATCGCACGCACTGTCACGGCCATAGTTTGCGTGCCGGCATTGCCGCCGATGCTGGCAACAATCGGCATCAATACGGCGAGGGCAACCAGCTTTTCGATCGCGGCCCCGAAGGCGGCAATAATAAGGCTGGCAATCAGCGCCGTGCCCAGATTGGCAATCAGCCAGCGCACCCGGCTGGAATATGCATCGCGCAGCGGTTCGTTAATATCGCCGTCGCCCGCCCCGGACATCAGCAGGGCATCCTCGCCTGCTTCTTCTGCGATGATGTGGACAACGTCATCCACAGTCATCTGGCCGACCAGCCGCTCGTCTTCATCCACCACGGCAGCAGAAATCAGCGCGTATTTCTGGAACATCAAGGCGACTTCCTCCTGATCCATCGAAACGGGGATCAGGGTCTGGTCACGCTTCATCACGTCGGCCAGTGCGATGGTGCGGGGTGTGCGCAGAACCCACGAAAGATTGCAGGTGCCCACCGGATGAAAGCTTGCATCGACCACGAAAACCTCGTGAAATTCAGTCGGCAGGCCGTGGTCTTCCTGGCGCAGCAGATCGATCAGGTCGCCCACTGTCAGATGCTCCGGCACAGCGACAACTTCGCGCTGCATCAGACGTCCGGCGGTTTCTTCCGGATAGGACAGTGCGCTTTCGATGGCTGCACGGTCACCGGCGTCCATCTCGGCCAGAATGGCCTGCTGGTCCGGGGCGTCGAGATCCTCGATCAGCTGGACGGCGTCGTCGGTGTCGAGCTGCTCGGCAATCAACGCAACCGCATCGGCGGGCAGCGCTTCCATCATGTCCTCGCGGACAAAGTCGTTCAGTTCGGCGACCACTTCGCTCGACATCAGATCGCTGATCGCGATAGCTAGCCGGGTGCGCTCGTCACGGTCGAACAATTCCAGCAGATCGGCGATGTCGGCGGGATGCAGCGGTTCGACCAGATCATAGACCGCGCCGCGATCTTCTGCTTCGAGCGCCGCCTCAACCGAGCGGACATATCGGGGCTTCAGGCGGTTTTCTTCATCGTGCCGCTCGTCATCGATCCGGTCATCCGGGCGACCGCCTTCTTCGGCGCCGTCGTCAATAACGTCCTCTGCATCCGGCGCCTCGGCCAGAGCCACGTCGTCATCCAGAGGGGCCTGCTCGGTCATGCTGCCCGCTCTAGGCAGGGGACAGGCAAAAGCAAGCGGCCATAAACCGCCCGTGCCTGTGGGGGAGGGGGTGGCGGGCATCCCAATGCCACACTATAGCGGCCGCAGAAACGCAATTCAGGAGAACTATAATGGCCGAAACACTGACACTCACGCTCGATTGTGGCGACGGGAAGGGCGGCGATGTCGTGATCAAGCTGCGCCCCGATCTGGCGCCAGGTCATGTCGAGCGTATCACCGAACTGGCCAGCGAAGGGTTTTATGACGGGGTGGTTTTCCACCGCGTGATCCCCGGCTTCATGGCCCAGGGCGGCGACCCGACCGGCACCGGCATGGGCGGCAGCGAAAAGCCCGATCTGAAGGCGGAATTCAACGCAGAACCGCACACCCGCGGCACCTGCTCGATGGCTCGTTCGCAGATGCCGGACAGCGCCAACAGCCAGTTCTTCATCTGCTTCGACGATGCGCATTTCCTCGACGGTCAGTACACCGCCTGGGGTCAGGTAACGGACGGTATGGACCACATCGATGCTCTTCCAAAGGGTGAACCGCCGGCGAACCCGGGCAAGATCGTCAAGGCGGCAGTAAGCTGATGGCTGTGCGGGCGCGTGCCGGCCTTTTGCGTCACGCGCTCGCATTGTCGGCACTGCCGCTGGCGGCGGGCTGCGCGACCGCGTATCCCGACCTGACCCAGTCACGCAGTCCGTGCCGCAGCGAGCCGGGTGGCTGGTGTGAATTTGTCCGCGCCGCCGCAGTCGAGACATACCCTTATGCCATGCTCAGCTCGAATGCGTATGACGACGAAGATGCCTATACCGCGCTGCCTTCTGCTTTCCTCAAGCGCGAGCAGGCGGACAACGACGACAGTGGTCTCGCCTACACGATGTTCGACAGATACGAGGTGAGCGGCGGCACGCCAACGCTGAAAGCGCGCGTTATGGCATTCCGGGGGACCGAAGCGGGCTCGACTTCCGATATCTTCTCGGGCTCTTTGGGTGATGGTCAGCGCGAACGGGCGAGAGTAGTGTACCGGGCCGAGCGCGCCGCGCTGGACGCAGAGGGCTATACCGACATTCCGATCGAAGCCACGGGCCACTCACTGGGCGGGGCTCTTGCAACACAAATCTCGATCGAAAATCCGAAAGTCCGGGCTTTCGTCTTCAACACGTCACCGTTTTTCAGCGGTAGCCCCGAACAGAACGATACGAACCGCATTGCCATCACGGAGCGCGGAGAAGTCCTGCGGCTGCTGCGGCAATACAAAGCTCCGCCTGCATCCGAAACTCTGATCATCAACTGCAATCCGTCCGCCAATGCCGGCGAAAAGCATTCGATCCGCAAGCTGGCCGACTGCCTGACATGGATTGCAGCCTATGAAGACGAGACTGCGTTCAAGGCATTGGAGCCGAACGGAATCGACAAGCCGGAGATTGAATGCGGTGAGGCGGAAAAGCCGCATCCCGGGCCGGACGCCGATGCAGTTTTCTGTCCCCATACTCCGAAGACAGAAACGGAAACCGAAACGAACGGCTAAAGCCCGGCCTTCACCAGCCAATCGTGAAACAGCCGAACCGGTCGCTCTTCCAGTGCCGTAGGCTTGCAAACGAACCAGTAGCTGTAAGGGCTGTCGACTTTGATGTCGTACAGATCCTTCAGGCGGGGGTCTGCAGCACGGCGGCGATGATCGTCATGCATGATGGCGATGCCCAAACCCTGCGCAGCGGCTTCCAGCATCAACTGGCCCGAACCGTAATGGTCGATTGCCGCCGGCTCCAGATCGCGCAGGCCGATTTTCTCCTTCCACGCGGTGAAGCTCTCGGGCAGTTCGTTGTGGATCAGGAAAGTCTGTTTCGACAGCAATGCCTCCGACGGCGTGTCGCCCAGTTCCTGAGCCAGTTCGAGGCTGGTAATCGCATGCACCATGTTTTCGTCCAGCCGAACGGCATGCAGAGAGGTGTCCGGGCGACGGGACAGGATAATCGCGGCATCCAGCGTATCCCCTACGCGGTCTTCCAGATGCGGGCCGGTATCGATATCGATATGGAGCAACCGGTGCAGCCGGCGCAAATCACCCAGCTTCGGGAACAGTCGCTGGCTGCCAAACAGGGGCAGGACCCCAAGACGCAGGCGCAGCAGCGACATATTGTCCGATTGCCCCTCCACCGCGCGGGCCAACGCCTCGAACTGCGGAGCGACTGCCTCGTAAAACGCATGGCCCTCATCCGTCAGCTGCATCGCCTGACGCGCCCGGGTAAACAGCTTTTTGCCGACAAATTCTTCCAGATTGGCAATCCGGCGGCTCAACGCACTCGGGCTGAGGCTCAGCTCCTCTGCCGCCGCGCGCGCAGAGCCCAGGCGGACTGTGCGCATGAAAGCTTCGAGAGCGCGTAGGGGAGGAAGGCGGCGTAGGGCCATCGGATCAACTTAGGGTACTCTGGCTGCTTGTCGAGCAGGTATCCGGCCCGCGAACGAAATTATCGAGCTGGTGATCGGAGAGTTCAATCGTCCGGCTTGTCCGCAACCTGGGGGCTGTGCAGCCGTACCCGCGTAACGTGGGTTTCATCGCCCGCCAATACTTCGATCCGCCAGCCGCTGGGATGTTCCACTACGGTGCCAATCGGCGGTACCTGTTCTGCAAGAACGAAGGTGAGGCCACCCAGCGTATCGACAGATTCTTCCACTTCGGCGAGGCGGGGGTCCAGTTCCTCGGCTACGTCCTCCAGCTCTGCCCGCGCGTCGCAATCCCACATTCCATCGCCGATCGGCACAATCAGCGCAACGGGGGCATCGTCATGCTCGTCCTCGATGTCGCCGACGATTTCCTCGACCAGATCCTCGATAGTAATCAGTCCGTCCGTGCCTGAAAATTCATCTACGACTATCGCCAGATGTGTCCGGCGTGCGCGCATATCGGCCAACACATCCAGCGCGCCGCGCGATTGCGGCACATAAAGCGGCTGGCGCATCAGCACGGTCCAGTCCTCTGGCGGTGGTTTGCTGTCGATGAGGTAGGGGAACACATCCTTGATGTGGATCATCCCGATCACATCATCCAGTTGCCCGCGATATACCGGCAGGCGGGAATGGCCGTTCTCGGAAAACGCCTCGACCAGATCCGCCCACGAGGCATTGGCTTCTACCGCGACGATTTCCCCGCGCGGCACGGCCACGTCATCGGCATCGTGTTCGCTGAAATGCAACAGGTTACGCAGCATCTGCCGCTCTACCCCGGACAGATCGCCATTGGTCGGCTCCGTATCGTCGGACGGCGTGTCGTCCTCGTGCTGGTCGATGGTATCTTCGAGCTGTTCACGCAGCGAGCGCTCGGCCGCGCCAAGCCCCAAAAACTTGCGTATGATGGGCCACGGCCCGCCGGTACTCTCCGCATCTCCTGCGCCAGAGCCTTTGTCGCTATCGGTGTCGGGCATGGCCCTGCAATGCACTCCTAAATGTTGCGGTCCCATATGGGTCGCCAATACCCATTTGTGCAAGCGCGTCGATCTCCATTTTTTCCATAGCCTCGGCCTCGTCGTCGTTGCCGACATGATCATGCCCCGCCAGATGAAGCAGGCCGTGGATGATCAGGTGGGCCGTATGATCGGCCAGAGAGATGCCTTTTTCAGCAGCCTCGCGCGCGCAGGTTTCATGCGCCAGGGCGATATCGCCCAGCATTTCAGGCGGCCCAACGGGGGCAAGCGCCAGCAGGCTATCACGCGCAAGCATGGGAAACGACAGCACATTGGTCGGCTTGTCGCGGCTGCGCCATTCACGGTTCAGCGCGTGGACTTCAGCATCAGTAGTGAACCTGTCTCTTATACACATCTCCGAGCCCACGAGACGGACTCCTATCTCGT
>CAJXSN010000012.1 GCA_913060895.1 uncultured Sphingomonadaceae bacterium | reverse complement strand
AACAACGCGGCCAGACTCTAATCCCAGCTGGGGGAAAGCTGGGGGTCACGTCACCGCCACTTGGCGTTCGAGATCGAGATCACGAAGCGTCAGCTTCAAAATCTCATTCTTTCGCGCACCCGTAGAAAGGGCAAACACGACGACCGGATATAGCTGCTTGTTCGGGCTCGCCTTGCACGCTGCAAGGATGGCTTTGCGTTCGTCGTCATCGAGGAAGCGCACACGCTCTTTGGTAGCCTTCGTAATCCGGTTCACACCTTCCATCGGGTTGGCAGAACCGATCCATCCCCACTTCTGAGCGAACTTGAGCAGTATCTCCAGATTGTCGCGGTAGTGCTTCACTGTTTTGCGCGACTTCGGCTTGGTAGGCTTCTCGCCATCCTCAAGCTGCGCTCGTTGATCACCCGCGTTTGTCAGCTGGGCAATCTTTCGGCTGATAATCTCATGCGTCAGGAAGGAGAGGGCATACTCGCCTAGCTCTCGCTCCCAATGGTTCAGGTAAGTGGTTTCCACACGCTGGCTCGATGGAGCCTTGTGGGGGAGAATGTCCTCTTTGTACTTTTCTATCACATCACCGAGGGTGCGCTTCTTCGCCTCACTCGCAGTTGAGCGGATATCGCCCCGGCGCATCCCGAGCTCAGTTTCCTGTGCCCAGGCCTTGGCGTCGGTAAGTCGCTTGAAACTGCGCTGAACTGGCGGATATCCGTGCATTCGGATCATTACACGATAGGTTTGCCCGTTCTTGCCCTCTCTTTTTTGAATGGTCGCCATTTACGATTATTTTCCAGCTAGTTAAAATTTATGATACATTCTAACTGCTTATGGGGTAGGGCGCAAAAAAAATTTGGCACAATTTTGGCACAGTAAGCCCCAAAAAATGCCCGTAATTGACAACAAGCTACAACAACCGAAATGCGGTAAACTATTGAAATATATATTGTCACTTGTTGAGGATTGTTGAGAATTTTGTTGTTCTTAAATCTCATAACCTGAAGGTCGTTGGTTCAAATCCAACCCCCGCAACCACCATTCAAATGAAAAGACACACTTAATTCGCCCCTCTGTTTTCAGTGGGGCTTTTTTCGTGTGTTCGGTTGCGCCTATTGAATTCAGTTTGCTGTCCGTGGTGAAGCGAGCGACCCTATCCAGGGTTGTCTATGGACTATCACAGTCTGTTAGCCCTCGATGTCGCTTCCTTAGCCTGCGACAAATGCTTGCAGCCGCTATTGCGCCGCAGCGCAGTGCTCACAACTTGAAGGCTTTCCAGCCTGCATCAACGCGGACATGAACACGGACGCCGGCTATTCTTCTGAATAGCACGCCGTGTCGCAGTACTCCTTTCTGTCGAATAGGCTCGCCCCAGCTGCCCTGTTGCGACTGCGTCAATCGGCGGACGCTTTGCGGGCTTCGCGTTCGAGGTTTCGGCGGCGCTTCTTCGCCAGCAGTTCTTCGTCGGGAGTTATATCCAGTGATACGTCCGCCATCACAGCACCCCGCTCTCCCATCGGGCGATCTTCGCCAACGGTTGTATCGATATGGGTCTGACGTTCGATCTCTGCGTTCAGCAGCGCGCCGATCAAAATGGCGTAGCTGGTCAGGAACAGCCACATCAGGAACACTACGACTGCCGAAAGCGAACCATAGGTCGCGTTATAATCGCTCACATATTGAACATAGAGCGAGAAACTGAATGACACGGCGAGCCAGGCAAATGTCGAAAGCAGAGAGCCTGGCGACAGCCAGCGCCATTTGGCCGGGCGACGATCCGGGCCGTACTTCATGATAAGCGCGAAGCCACTGGTGCCCAGCAGCATGGCCAGAAGCCAGGTGAGAAACTGGTAGATATGCTCGGCCACCGGACCGATCAAATCACCGGTTTGCAATTGCAGCCACGCCACCACACCGCCGCTGACAAGCCCCGTCAGTGCAATCATGACGGCCGCTGCGGTCAGGCAGATGGCGCGCAATGTCTTGGAAAAAATGTTGCGCGATTCATGCTCGGAATTGATGATGTTGAGAGCGCCAATCAAGCCATTGGCCGCGCGCATGCCGCCAAAAATGGCCAGCGCCAGAGAGAGTATGAGCGTTATCCCGGTTACGCCCGAGCTTGTCGTCACCACTGCGAGCAATTGCTCTTCGATCATGCTTGCCGCCTCTGCAGGGACGAGATCGACAATCGTCATCATCTGCCGCTGCACCGTATCCACATCACCCAGCAGGCCGTAGGTCATCACTGTGGCCGCCAGCAGGGGGGTAATTGCCAGAAAGACGAAGAAAGCCATTCCGGCAGCCAGAAGCGAAAGATTATGAAATCCCACCATCACCCAAATCCGCTTGAGAATTTGTTTCCACGCCGGCCATGTCAGGTTCAGCGGTGAGTTGGCATTTGCGCCGGGCTGTAAATTGTTTATGGGTTCAATCCTTTATAGGCAGGGACGATCGCGATCCTGTGTGCATGAGAATGATCAGGGTCAGATAAAAAATGTCGCTGCGTACGGTCGGTTCCAGAACGAAAGTTTGTTTGCGTGGCGGCCTGTCTGCGTTTGCCATAGCGGCAGTTGGCTTCTCCGCGCAATCGGCATCCGCGCAAGACGCTGAAGACCAAGTCGTTTCCGATGCTGGAGAGCCGGTGCTGGAGGCAGGCTCTCTGCCTGTTCCGTCCCCTCCTCCGGGATCTGAATTGCCACCGGTCGAAGAGATCGTTTCCGATGACGAGTTCAACAGTTCGATTCCCGAACTGGGGGATGATGATCCCGAACTGATGCAGGATCTGGAAAGCATCGAGGAATTTGAACGCCGTTTCGCAGAAGAAAACGCGGGCGACGATGCCGATGCTGTTACAGATGTCGCGGCGGACACGCCGCTCGGTCTTCCGGAACTTGCCGATGGCGACCGCAGCGAGGCAATCGCTGACGCGCCGATCCGCGATGCCGAATTGCTTGCACCGCTTTCGCCGCTCGGGGAATTCGAGGTTCGCGAAGTCGAATTCGCCGAAGATGCCAGCGACGACGAACTGCCGACGGTTGCGTATGGCATTGCCCTCAATGGGCTGGAAGAAGCGAACGAGCTGACCGAGATTGATCTGGTCGGGGCATTCGAAGATTTGTCGGCACTCGAAAACAGTGATGGCGAGGTCGCCAATATCGCGATGCTCTCCGCGCGGGTGGAAGAAGACAGCGTTTTGCTTCAGCGTCTCCTGCGCTCGGAGGGATGGTATGATGCGAGGGTTACGACCCGCATCGATCGTTCCGAAGCCGATGACGGTCAGCCTCTCACCGCCGTTCTCGACGCTGCGCCTGGACCGCGTTTCGTATTTTCGGACATCATCATCGAAGCCGAACCGACCACGCCCCCGGACCTGATACGCGACAACTTTGCACTGCAGGTCGGGGAGCCGATTATCGCCACCCGGGTGCAGGGCGCCGAAGCGCAGGTTGCCGTGGCGCTGCCGCAGCAGGGCTACCCATTCGTGAGTGTCGGCCAGCGCGACATCCTGCTCGATCAGGAAACGGCTGACGGCGTTTACACACTGCCGGTCGATACAGGGCCGCGTGCGCGCTTCGGCGGTTTCACCACGAGCGGCGATCTGGCGTTCGATGCCGAGCATGTCGGCGTGCTCGCGCGTTTCGACCGCGGAGAGCTTTACGACAGCCGCAAGGTGGATGATCTGCGCGATGCGTTGATCGCAACCGGACTGTTCAACACGGTTACTGTCCAGCCCGAACAGACCGGCGAAGACGCCGCCGACGATGCAGAATTCGTCAATATCGCGGTCGAGCAGAACGCTGGCCCGCCGCGTTCCCTAGGCGCCAGCGCCGGATTCGGTACCGGACAGGGCTTTCTGATTGAAGGCAGTTGGACGCATCGCAACCTGTTCCCGCCAGAGGGCGCGCTGATTGGCTCTGCTGTTCTGGGTACGCAGGAGCAGGGAGCAGGCGTAACCTTCCGCCGGTCCAACGCCGGACGGCGCGACCGGACGGTGGAGCTCGGCCTGACTGCATCGCACACGGATTACGATGCATTCGAGGCGTTTACCGGGCGGCTTGGCGGTTTGGTCAGCTATGCTTCTACGCCGATCTGGCAGAAGCGCTTTACCTATGCCTATGGCGCAGAACTGATTGCTTCGGTCGAAGAAGATTTCGATTTCGATCTGGGCGAGCGCGTGGACCGCACCTATTTTATCGGCGCGCTGACTGGCCAGGTCGGGTTCGACACCACGACCAGCCTGCTTAACCCGACCAGCGGCTTTCGCCTGCGCGCTTTCGTGCAGCCGGAAGGTTCGTTGCAGGACGGGTTCAGCCCCTATGTCCGCGCGATTGTGGACGGTTCGGCCTATTATCCCATCGGCGATTCCCTTGTGCTGGCAGGCCGGGTGAAGGTCGGCTCCATCCAGGGCGTTGATCGCATAGACATTGCACCATCACGGCGGTTCTATGCTGGCGGCGGCGGCTCGGTGCGCGGTTTCGGGTTCCAGCAGCTGGGCCCCAAAGTTCAGGAAGTGAACCCCGATTTCGATCCTGAGGATCCCGATGAATCTGCCGATCCGTTCGAGCTTAACCCGATTGGCGGATTGGCCGTGAACGAACTGGCTGCGGAAATCCGCTACCGCTTTGGCGATTTTGGCGTGGTCGGCTTTGTCGACGCGGGGCAGGTCTATGAAGGGTCTACTCCGGACTTCTCCAATCTGCGCTACGGCGCAGGTATCGGCGGGCGATATTATACCAATTTCGGCCCGCTGCGGTTCGACATCGCCATGCCGCTGGATAAACAGCCTGGTGAAAGCTCCTTTGCCGTCTATATCTCGATCGGTCAGGCGTTCTGATGGTGGATGCGTCAACTTCTCAAGCCGCCGATATGGAACAGCAGGACGAGCCGGTGGCGGAAGGCCCGCATCGCAACTGGTGGAAATTTGCAGGCAAAGCCCTGCTGTTTGTCCTGCTCGGGCTGATTCTGCTGATCGGTGCCGTGCTGATCGGCGTCAATACCGATCCGGGTCGGAAATTCGTCGCCGAACAGATCGAGGCGCTCGAGTTCGAGAACGGCATGGCTATCGGGATCGAGGCGATCGACGGCTCGCTCTATAGCGATATGACCATTCGCGGGCTAACCGTGTCCGACCCGAAAGGCGTGTTCCTCCGCTCGCCCGCAATAGCACTGGACTGGCATCCGTTCGCGTTTGCAGGCAGCCATATCGATATCGATGCACTGACTGCGGAAACGATAGTGCTGGAGCGCGTACCCGAATTTATCGAGACCCCGCCGACCGACGACCCACTGCTGCCGGATTACGATATCGACATCGACCGTTTGGAAATCGGCGAGTTCATCGCCGAGGCTCCGGTTTCGGGAGAGCGCCGCGTTGCGACGCTGGAGGGTGATGTGCATATCGCCGATGCCCGGGCAAAAGTGAATTTGAACGGTGCAACGGTGGCCGGTGCAGGGCAGGCTGGCGGAGACCGGATTGCGTTGGTTCTGGACGCTGTACCGGACGATAACAAGCTGGACCTGGACCTTGATCTACAGGCACCGGGCAACGGTGTCATCGCCGCGCTGGCCGGATTGACAGAGCCGCTGGATGTGAAGCTGAAGGGTGCTGGCGACTGGGCCAAATGGAACGGCACGCTGGACGCTGGCCTTGGCGGGGCACCGCTGGCCGATCTCGATCTGAGTGCGCGTGACGGGACTTTCGCGCTGGCGGGCGAAACCCGTCTGCAGAAATTCGTACCTGCCTCCTCCGCAGCATTGCTGGGCGAGGTGACGAGCATCGACATCACTACCGCTCTGGAAGAGCGCCGCGCGACAATCGCGGGCCGGGTGTTCAGCGATGCTTTCAGCCTGACCGCCAATGGCGATATCGATCTGGCTGAAAGCAGTTTCGATGATTTCAAGGCAGCGTTCGTGCTGCTGGAACCCTCCACTCTCGCGCCCGATCTGCGCGGCAGTGGTATTCGAGCATTGCTGACGATGGACGGGGCCTTCGCCACGCCTATGGTCGAATACGACGTTCGCGCGGCACAGATCGTTATGGACGATATGGGTATCGAGAACCTGCGCGCGCAGGGCCGGACCCAGGTCGACACCACCAGCATGATCGTGCCGGTATCGGCAACCGCAAGCCGGATCACCGGGCTGGACACAGTCGCAGGTGGGCGCCTCGCCAATATCCGGCTCGATGGTGACATTGCGATCGACGGTCCGCGCATCCTGTCGGACAATATGCGGCTGCGGTCGGACCGTATCGATGCCAGGCTGTTGCTGGTCGCCGATACGTCGACCGGCCTTTATACCGGTGCTGTTGACGGAAAAATCGACAATTACCGCCTCGAAAGCGTCGGTGTCTTCAATTTCGAAACCGATATGGATTTGCAGACCCGCGCAGACGGTGCGTTCGCTCTGACAGGCAAGGTGCGGGCACGCTCGACCCGGTTGCTGAACGATTCCATGCGCGAATATCTCGGCGGAAACCTGACTGCCTCAAGCGACATCGCCTATGGCACCGACGGAGTGGCGCGTTTCGCCAATGTCCGGATGAATTCTCCGCTGCTGCAGATTACCGACGGGCGCGGCAGCTATAGCACCGATGGCCAGATCGACCTGACGGCCAGCGCCGTTTCACAGCAATACGGGCCTGTCGGCGTGCGCGTGACCGGTACGATTACAAACCCCAATGCCACGATCAATGCGAAGAGCCCCGGGTTCGGCATCGGTCTCGCCAATCTTACGGCGAAGATACGCGGCGTGAACGGCGATTACCGCATCGATGCCAGCGGCGACACCGATTACGGCGCGTTCACCGCCGATGTGACGGTGGCGACCGCCAGCGGCCCGCTCGCGCTGACAATCAATCAGGCAGATTTTGCAGGCATCGGTCTTTCTGGACAGATACGCCAGAGCGCTGCCGGGCCGTTTGTCGGCCAGCTTGACGCGAATGGGCGTGGGCTTGGCGGAATCGTTCGTCTGGGCGCGACTGGCAAATACCAGTCCGCCACGGTGAATATGCGCGCCAACAACACCGTTCTGGGCGGGCCGTCGAATATCCGTATCGGATCGGCTATCGTCGATGCCGAAGTTGTGCTGTACGATACGCCGCAGGTTCTTGCCGATATCCAGCTCGCCGATGCGTCCTACGGTGCGGCAAACATCAACGTGATGCGCGCACTAGTGGATTATCGCGGTGGCCGCGGCACGGCCAAGCTCTTGGCAGAAGGGACCAGCGGCGTGCCGTTCAGGGTTTCTGCCAATGCTGACCTCCAGCCCGATCTGTGGCGCGCTTCGATGCAGGGCAAGGCACGCGGTATAGAGTTCAAGACAACCAGTCCGGCACGCATCGTTCCGAAGGATGGGACGTATCAGTTGCTGCCGACCAAGATTGATTTTGGTCAGGGAAGCATCCGGCTTGCCGGTAAATATGGCGACGGACTGACTGTGCAGAGCCGTCTCGACTCGCTCGATCTCGCTATTGCCAATGCCTTCTCGCCGGGCCTCGGATTGGGCGGCAAAGCGACAGGCAGCCTCGATTTCGCGCAAGCCACTCCGGACAGTTTCCCCACCGCCGATGCGCGGATGCAGCTTGCGAACTTCACCCGGACCACAGCGGTATCTGTCAGTCAGCCTGTGAATGTGAGTTTCGTGGGCCAGCTGCAATCCAATGGCGGCGCGGCGCGTGCGGTTATCCGGACACGCGGCAGCGTTATCGGACGCATGAATGTGGCGCTTACGCCGCTGCCGCCGGGCAGCGCGCCGTGGACCGATCGCTTGATGCGGGCACGGCTGGGGGGCGGCATCCGCTATAATGGCCCGGCCGACACGTTATTCTCGCTTGCAGGCCAACCCGACCAGCGACTGTCAGGCGCGCTGGGCGTGGCCGCGGATTTCACCGGCCGCGTCTCAGCACCTGAGCTTGGCGGCATTATCCGCGCGAACAATCTGACATATGAAAACCAGACCTATGGCACGCGCCTCAGCAATATGGTGCTGAGGGGCCGGTTTACCGGCGATCGGCTGGAAATAGAGCAGATGAAGGCTAGCGCAGGCGACGGCACAGTGTCCGCCACCGGCTTCGTCAGCCTTGCTGCGGATCGCGGCTATCCGATGGATCTCGAGGTCGTCATGGATCAGGCACGTCTGGCTGAGAGCAGCGCCATCGATGCGACGGCCACAGGCAATCTGGCGCTGACTAAAACTGCCGGACAAACCGCGCTTCTGGCAGGCCGTATCGTACTGCCCGAAACGCGCTACCAGATCGTTCGGGAGGGCGCAGCTGAAGTGCCCGAGCTGACCGGCGTCCGCTTCAAACCGCCACGTGGGCGCGCCCGTGTGACAGGTGACGAGCCTGCAACACCGGCCGGCGGCGCGTTCGATTTGCTGCGGCTCGATATCGCACTGGTCGCACCGGAGAAGCTCTACGTGTCCGGTATGGGGCTGGAGAGCGAATGGAGCACCGATATGCGCATTCGCGGGACCAGTGCTGCGCCGAGCATTTCGGGTCAGGTGGAGCTTATTCGCGGGACACTCGGCTTTGCCGGCCGTTCGTTCGAGCTGACCGATGGCAATGTACAGTTCACCGGCGGGCAGGAGCTCGATCCGCTGATCACGCTGGTCGCCAGCGAAGATATCGAGGGCACCACGGTCAATGTGAATGTCAGCGGCAAGGCATTCGATCCTGAAATCGCGTTCTCGAGCACTCCGGGCCTGCCGCAGGACGAGATTATTTCGCGCATCCTGTTCGGCAGTTCGGTTGCCAATCTGTCGGCCATTCAGGCTGTGCAATTGGCAGCGTCGCTCAATTCGCTCCGCGGGTCAGGTGGCGGCGGGCTTAATCCGCTCGGCACGCTGCGGTCCGCAACTGG
This sequence comes from uncultured Sphingomonadaceae bacterium, assembly GCA_913060895.1. GTDB lineage: Bacteria > Pseudomonadota > Alphaproteobacteria > Sphingomonadales > Sphingomonadaceae > CAJXSN01. The sequence continues at coordinate 75,085 of CAJXSN010000012.1, read as the reverse complement.
TGTCGACCGCCTGCGGATACTCGGCGGTGACGAAGCGAGTGGACGCGGCACTGCGGTGGCTGCGGGCCAGTATCTTACCGACGATATCTATATCGAGATCATTACGGATGGCCGCGGTTTCACCGCGACACAGCTTGAAGTGGCTCTGACGCCGGCATTGTCGGTTCTCAGCCAGGCAGGTGGCAGTGGCGGTACCAATGTGAACGTGCGTTACACGATCGATTACTGATGCGGCCGGCGATCGTTCTTTTGATCCTTGCTGCCGGGCTTCTGGCCACCGTACTGCTCAGGCCAGAGCCCAAAAGCGGGTTCGATACCCGCTATGAGCGTGCGGAGGAGAAGATCCGCTCGCTGGGCGAGGACATCGATAAGGACCTGAACGAACCCTCTCAAACCGGCTCTTAAGCGGGGCAGCCGATCGCAGCGCGCGCCTATCAGGCGTGCAGCGGCACGAATGGAAGGCCGGAGGCCATCTCGCCCGTCCGTGTCGGGATCAGCGTGTAGAGCAACTTTAACGGGTCTGACGCCGTTTTCGGCTTTATCCGCAAGCGCGCCCGTGGCAGCAAGCGTTGCAAACATCGACCCTATTGGAGAGTGCTCACATGAATCTGGAATTCACGCCCGAGGAAATCGCGTTCCGCGATGAAGTCCGCACCTTTATCGAAGAAAACCACCCCAAGCATCTGGGTGATTTCGGCATGCGCGAGGATATGTCGCCCGAAGATATGGTTGCGTGGCACAAGGTGCTGGGTGAAAAGGGCTGGTCAGTTCCTGCATGGCCCGAGCAATATGGCGGCACCGGCTGGACCCCGACGCAGCGTTATATCTGGTCAGAAGAAAACGCCCGCGCCAACACGTTTATGCCGCTGCCGTTCGGCGTATCGATGGTCGGCCCGGTGATCTACACCTTCGGCAATGAAGAACAAAAAGCCCAGCATCTGCCCGGCATCCGCAGCGGCGAAACATGGTGGTGCCAGGGCTATAGCGAACCGGGCGCAGGGTCCGACCTCGCCTCGCTGAAAACCACCGCCGTGCGCGATGGCGACCATTATGTGATCAATGGCCAGAAGACCTGGACCACGCTGGCCCAGCACGCCGATTGGGGCTTTTTCCTGTGCCGAACCGATCCCGATGCCGCGAAGCCGCAGGAAGGCATCAGCTTCATCCTGCTCGACATGAAGACACCGGGTGTCGAAGTGAAGCCGATCAAGCTTCTGGACGGCGGCTACGAAGTCAACGAAACTTGGTTGACCGATGTGCGCGTGCCTGCCGAAAATCTGGTCGGTGAAGAGAATAAGGGCTGGACCTATGCCAAGTTCCTGCTCGCCCATGAACGCAGCGGCATTGCCGGTGTGGCCCGCTCCAAGCGCGGCGTAGAGAAGCTGCGCGAAATTGCGGGTTCGGAAATGCTGTATGGCGAACCGCTGATGGATGATTTCGACTTCGCCCGGAAGGTCAGCCAGCTTGAAATCGATCTTGCTGCACTGGAAATTACAGAATTGCGCACTCTGGCCGGCGAACAGGCGGGCAAGGGCCCGGGGCCGGAAAGCTCGATCCTGAAGATCAAGGGCACCGAAGTCCAGCAGCGCCTGACGGAACTGACGCTGGAGGCTGTCGGCAGCTATGGCACGCCTTATTATGGCAATATCACGGGTGAAGCCGGCGTCGGCGCCGACCAACGCGCGCGGATCGCCGGGGGCAACGCGACCAACCAGTATCCGATTGGGCCAGACTACGCCCAGCATTCCGCAGCGACCTATTTCAACATGCGCAAGACTTCGATCTATGGCGGGTCGAACGAAATCCAGCGCAACATCATCACGAAGATGATCCTCGGCCTTTAAGCGCCAGACCAACATTGAGAGGAACGTAAATTGGACTTCAACTTCACTGAAGAACAGGACATGGTTCGTGACGGTCTGTCGCGCATGGTTCGTGAACAATATGACTGGGAATCCCGGCGCAAGGCAATCGAGAGCGATGCTGGCTGGAACCCTGAAGTATGGGCACAGCTGGCAGAGCTGGGCATTCTGGGGATGCCGTTTTCCGAAAAGGATGGCGGCTTTGGCGGCGGCGCGATCGATTCCATGGTCATCATGGAAGAATTCGGCAAAGGCCTGGTCATAGAGCCTTTCGTGCCCACCGTTGTTTGCGCGGGCGGTTTCCTGAAGCACGCTGGCAGCGATGCGCAGAAGGAAGAGCATCTTTCGGCCATTATCGCGGGCAAGCGTGTTTTTGCTTTTGCCTATGCAGAGCCGCAGGGGCGCTACGATTACGCCGATCTGGCCACCACCGCGAAGAAGGACGGCGATGCCTACACGCTGAACGGTCACAAGGCAGTGGTCATCGGCGCACCGTGGGCCAGCCATCTGGTTGTGACGGCCCGCACATCGGGCGGCGAGCGTGATCGTGATGGTGTCAGTGTCTTCATTGTCGACAAAGGCGCTGACGGCGTGGTGACCCGCGATTATGAAACCGTCGATGGACGGCGTGCCTCGGAAGTGTATTTCGAAAACGTCTCGGTGCCGGCTGATGCGCTGATCGGTGAGGAAGGCAAGGCCCTGCCACTGATCGAGCTGGTGACGGACGAGGCGATTGCGGCGCAATGCGCCGAAGCTTGCGGCGCGATGAAAGTCGCCCACACCATGACGGTCGAATATTCGCGCCAGCGCAAGCAGTTCGGCGTGCCTATCGGCCAGTTTCAGGTGCTTCAGCACCGCATGGTCGACATGTACACGGCTTACGAGCAGTCGGTTTCGCTCACCTATCTTGCCACGCTGAAGCTTGACGCTGGCGAAGCGGAGCGCAAACGGGCGGTTTCAGCGGCGAAGGTCGGCGTTGGTCAGGCGGCGCGCCTGATGGGGCAGGAAGCTGTGCAGATACACGGCGGCAACGGTGTGACGGACGAATACGCCATCGGCCATTATTTCAAGCGGTTGACGATTTTCGACCACGAATTCGGCAATGTCGATCACCACATGAAACGGCACGTAAAGCTGGGCTGACCGTTCATGGGTTGAACAAAAGCGGGAGGCGGTCTTTTGTGAAGGCCGCCTCCCGTTTTGTTTTAGAACCAATTTTGCGAATTATGTGAGCATTCCTATGTCCGACCGTCTGAAAGTCCTGTTGCAGCACGCCCTGCCCAAACAGGCACTGACCCATCTGGCCGGGCGCGTGGCAGGGGCAAAGGGCGGGGCGCTGACCACACGGCTGGTAGACCGTTTCGTGCGCCAATACGGGGTGGATATGTCGGAGGCGGCAAACCCAGACATTGCCAGCTATAAAAGCTTCAACGAGTTTTTCACCCGGCCTTTGAAAGCAGGCGCGAGACCCATCGCCGATACGGACTTCGTCTGTCCGGTGGATGGCGCAATCAGCCAGCTGGGCGCGATTGATGGCGGACAGATATTTCAGGCCAAGGGGCACCACTTCACTACGACGGAGCTGGTCGGCGGAGATGCGGAGTTGGCGAGCCAGTTCGATGATGGCACATTTGCCAATATCTATCTGTCACCAAAGGATTATCACCGTCTGCATATGCCCTGCGACGGTACGCTGGTGCGGATGATCCATGTGCCCGGAGCACTGTTTTCGGTCAATCCTGTTACCGCTCGCGGTGTGCGCGGCCTGTTTGCCCGTAACGAGAGAGTGGTCTGTGTGTTCGACAGCGCGGCGCATGGGCCGTTCGTAATGGTGCTGGTAGGCGCGACCATCGTGGGGAGCATGGCGACTGTGTGGCACGGCATCGTGAACGCAAAACGCACCGGCAAGATCGCCGAGTGGAATTATGGCGGCCTTGATATCAGACTGAAGAAGGGCGAGGAAATGGGCCGCTTCATGCTTGGCTCCACGGTAGTCATGCTGTTTCGCAAAGACACGATTACGCTCAATCCTGCGTGGACCGCCGCCGAGCCGGTGCGTCTGGGTGAGGCTATGGGGGAAGTGCCCGGGAACCCGAGATCCTGATGTCGCGCCTGATCCTGTTCAATAAACCGTTCGGAGTGCTCTCCCAGTTCACGGACCGGGGCACCGAGACGAAGCGGCAAACTCTCTCGGACTTCATTCAGGTGCCCGGTGTGTACCCTGCGGGGCGGCTGGACCGTGACAGCGAAGGGCTGATGCTGCTGACCGATGATGGACAGCTGCAGGCGCGCATCGCCGATCCGAAATACAAGCTGGGCAAGACCTATCTGGCGCAGGTTGAGGGCGAACCGGACGAAACTGCCCTGAATACACTACGCCGCGGTGTGCGGCTGAAAGACGGATTGACCCGCCCCGCAGATGTGGAGGCGATTGCCGATCCCGATCTATGGCCGCGCGATCCACCGATCCGGGTGCGCAAGAGCGTGCCCGACAGCTGGATCAAACTGACAATCCGCGAAGGCAAGAACCGGCAGGTCCGCCGGATGACCGCCGCAGTCGGGCTGCCTACGCTGCGGCTGGTGCGTTGGTCCATAGGCGACTGGACGCTGGACGGATTGGGGCCGAGCCAATGCCGCGAGGAATTCGTGCCTTAAGTCAGTCCTCCGGCTCGCCTTCGAAGGCGATGCAGCCGTTGTTTAGCAATCCGGTCAGCAGGTCGATCACAGAGTCAGCCCGTGCCTGCTCTGCGCTGATAGACAGGGCGCGGTTGGCACATAGGCTGCGCGCGGCATCGGCACGGTGCTGATCGCATTCATAAACCTGCCCATCGACAAACAGTGTCACCGCATCCCCTTCGCCTGCCACAAACGCAAAGCGGCTGGCTGGATTGCGCACCAGCATCGGGAAATGATCCAGCGCGGCCTGCACGTCCTCTGGCGAGAACTGTTCCTCTGGTGACCAGTCAATTTCAGAGGGCTTGGGGCTGGTGCTGAATTCTCCGAACCAACGGGCGAAGGCCTGCGTATCCCCCATCCGCTCGGTTATCATCCGGTGCATGCGCGCCAGAGCTGCCTCTGAAATCTCGCCTGGATTGTCCTGAGCGGCCAGACCGGGATCAGTGTAGCGATCATCATCGCCCGGCTGATCGACCAGATGTTCGGTCCATCCGTCCACCAGTTCGCCCAGTGAAGGCGCGCGGAAACCGATGGAGTAAGTCATGCAATCATGGCCCAGCGCGGTGCCTTCGTGGGCATAACGCGGGGGCATGTAGAGAATATCGCCCGGCTCCAGCACATACTCCTCTACCGGCTGAAAATCAGCCAGCAGGCGCAAGCTGTCATGCGGCATCAGCGGCGTAGTGTCATCGCACAGACCGCCCACGCGCCATCGGCGGCGGCCCAGACCCTGCACCAGAAACACGTCATACTGATCGAAATGCGCCCCCACGCCGCCGCCATCCGTGGCGTAGCTGACCATCACATCGTCGATCCGCCAGTCGGGGATGAAGCGAAACGGCTGGATCAGGTCGGCCACCGCAGGCACATGGTGATCCACCGCCTGTACCAGCATTGTCCACGGCGCTTTACCCAGCGTATCGAAGCGATCTTCGGGCAGGGGGCCATGTTCCAGGGCGGGCATGTCCGCACCGTGCGTAATCAGCCGCGATTCCACACCCGGCTCGCATCCCAAACCTGCAAGTTCGTCCGGCTCCAGCGGATTGTGCCAGTCGGTCCACGGGTTGCGGATCAGCAGCGGTTTCTTCTGCCAGTAGTCACGCAGGAAGGTCTGCGCATCGAAGCGCGCCGGATCGAGCATGGTCACTGCCCGTTCTGCCCGGCCCCGTTCTGCCCGGCCCCGTTCCGCTCAGCCATAATCATCAGGTCCATGAAATTGCGCGCTGCCTCGCGGTCTTCTTCGTTCTCGAACGCGACATCCAGATCGGGCGCGGCGTCCAGCAGATGGAGCAGGGTCCACAGCGCAAACTTCTCCGAACGGTCTTTCACCAGTCCGAAATCCACCAGCATACGGTCTGTCGCCGCCGGTATAGCTTTCACATTGACCGCAGCCAGATCGTCGGCGCCGAAATAACGGCGCAGCAAATTGTCCATATCCATGACTTCGCTAGCTAGACCTGTCTGGCGCCGATGCAAATGGCGTTTCAGGCGGCACTGCAAGTGCGCCATTGGGTCGGCGGGCAAGGGCTGCTATGGGCGCGCCCATGCTTACCATCGATGGAATCACAGTCAGGCTTGGCGGCCGTGACATTCTTACCCGCGCGACTGCGGCGATCCCGCATGGCGGACGCGTAGGTCTGATCGGCCGCAACGGCGCGGGCAAGTCCACACTGATGAAAAGCATCATCGGCGAAATTGACCCGGACGAGGGTGATATCACGCGGCCTACGGGTACGCGGCTGGGCTATATCGCGCAGGACGCGCCCACTGGCGACATCACGCCGGAGGAAGCTGTACTGGCCGCCGATGTAGAGCGTATGTCCCTGATGGAAGAGGCAGAAACCTGCACCGATCCCGACCGGCTGGGCGATGTGCATGAGCGCCTGCTCGCCATCGACGCCTACAGCGCGCCCTCCCGTGCAGCGCGCATACTGATCGGGCTGGGCTTTGATGAGGAAATGCAGCGCCAGCCGCTCGACAGTTTTTCCGGCGGATGGAAAATGCGGGTGGCGCTGGGCGCGCTGCTGTTCTCGCAACCCGATGTGCTGCTGCTGGATGAGCCATCCAACCACCTCGATCTGGAAGCGACGTTGTGGCTGGAAAATTTCCTCAAAAGCTATCCCGCCACCGTACTGGTCATCAGCCATGAGCGTGATCTGCTCAACAAGGTAGTCGATCATATCCTGCATCTGCAGGGCGGGCAGCTGACGCTGTATCCCGGCGGGTACGACGATTTCGAGAAACAGCGGGCGGAGCGCGCGGCGCAGCTGGCTAGCGCCAAGGCTTCGCAGGATGCCCAGCGGGCGCGGCTGGAGGATTACGTTGCGCGCAACAGCGCCCGTGCTTCCACCGCAAAGCAGGCGCAATCGCGGGCCAAGATGCTCGCCAAGATGCAGCCGATTGCTGCGATGGCGGAGGATGCCTCGCTCAGTTTCGAATTTCCCGATCCCAGCGATCTGCGCTCTCCCATACTTTCGATGGACGATGCGGCTGTTGGCTATGGAGATGCGCCGCCGATTCTGAGACGCCTGAATATGCGGATCGATGCTGACGACCGGATTGCACTGCTGGGTCGCAACGGCAATGGCAAGACCACACTGGCGCGGTTGCTGGCTTCCCAGCTCAAGCCCGAAGAAGGCGGCATCAACGCCAGCGGGAAGCTGAAGGTCGGTTATTTCACCCAGTATCAGGTGGAAGAATTGCAAGCCGACAGCACCCCGCTGGAACTGATGACGCGGGTGATGGATGGCCAGTCCCCGGGTGTGGTTCGCGCACAACTGGGCCGGTTCGGTTTCTCCGGCGATCGTGCAAATTCGCGGGTCGAGAAGCTCTCGGGCGGCGAACGCGCGCGGCTTGCCCTTGCACTGGTAACCCGTGATGCACCGCATCTGCTGATTTTGGACGAGCCAACCAACCACCTTGATGTCGATGCGCGTGAGGCACTGATTCAGGCGCTGAACGACTATACCGGCGCTGTCATCCTGATCAGCCATGATCGCCACATGGTCGAACTGACAGCGGACCGGCTGGTGCTGGTCGATGCCGGCACGGCCAAGGAATACGGCGGCAGCATGGACGATTACATCGATTTCGTGCTCGACCGGAACCAGCCGAAGAAAAAGCGCGGCGAAAAGGCTGGGAAACCGGTAGCGAAGTCATCCGGGAAAGCGCGAGCAAAGGAACGCTTCGTCAAATCGGAACTCGCCAAAATCGAGAAGACAATCGCAAGATTGCAGGGCGAATGCAGCCAGATCGATCAGGCGATGTACGAACCCGCAAATGCCGCATCCAAGTGGGCAGACAAAGCGATGAGCGAATTGCTGGAGGAACGGGCCACGCGGACAGACGCGCTGGAGAAGGCGGAGGCCGAGTGGCTGGAGGTCGGCGCTCAACTGGAACAGGTAGCCTGAAAATCCTCTGCTCGACAGGGCGCGCCCGGATAGGCATTGCGCAAGGGTAACCGATAGAAGGAAACCTTTCTGCCATGACTACACCCCTCGATCCGCGCACGCCCGTTATCATCGGAGTGGGGCAGTATTCCGAGAAGCTGGACGATGCGGATTATGGCGCGTTGTCGCCAATGGATATGGCAGGCCGGGCACTGGGCGCGGCGATTGCCGACGCGCAAGCGCGGGGCGACGTGGCAGATGCGATCGATACTCTGGGTGCTATCCGGCAGTTTGAAATCTCTACCCCAGCGGCGATTGCCCCGTTCGGGAAATCCGACAATCCGCCGCGCGCGATTGCAAAGCGTGTCGGAGCCGATCCGGCACGGGCTATTCTGGAAGTCGTCGGCGGACAGGGGCCCCAGCGGCTGGTCGGCGAGTTTGCGGCCGATATATCCAAGGGCCGCGCAAAGGTGGCGGCAATTGTCGGATCGGAAGCGATTTCTACTACGCTGGCGCTGGTCGCGAAGGGTGAGAAACCGGACTGGAGCGAAGAGCCGGGCGGCGAAATGGAAGATCGCGGCTTCGGGATGGACGGCGTACTGGACACCGCTCTGATTGCTCATGGCGTTCACGGGGCGATCCCCGCCTATGCTCTCATGGAAAACGCGCGCCGCAAGAAGCTCGGACGCTCGCTGGAAGAACACCGCGAGCATATGGCGCAGCTGTTCGCGCCGTTTACCGAAGTTGCCGCTGACAACCCCCACGCTGCCGCACCTGTGGCCCGGACGGCCCAAGATATTGCCACACCCACCGACCGCAACCGGATCGTGGCCGAGCCTTACACCAAGAGCATGATTGCCCGCGATCAGGTCAATCAGGCCGCTGCGATCATCGTCGCGTCTGTCGAAGCTGCGCGGGAACTGGGCGTACCTGAAGACCGCTGGGTCCATATCCATGCCGTCTCGGATGCCAAGGAAGCCTCTCCGATGCACCGCGCCGATCTGCATCTGGCCCCCAGCGCCGTGGATTCCGCACGCGCTGCACTGGAGATGGCGGATACCACCGTCGCGGACGTCAAGCATTTCGATATCTACAGCTGTTTCCCTATCCCTGTGTCCAATTTGATCGAGGCGCTGGGCATTGCCGGGGATGATCCGCGAGGGCTGACGCTGACGGGCGGTCTTCCGTTCTTTGGCGGGGCGGGCAACAACTATTCGGCCCACGGTATTGCAGAAGCCGTGGAGCGTTGCCGCAAGCAGCCGGGCAGCCGCGCAATGGTGATCGCCAATGGCGGCTTCATGAGCAAATACGCGGCTGGTATCTACTCGACCACACCTGCAGACTGGTCACAGCAGCGCGTGAAAACCTGCGACGATCAGCCGGATGCGGTGGCCGCTGTGGACGCGTATGATGGTGCTGCGACAATCGAAACCTACACCGTCCAATTTAGCAAAAAGGGGCCGCGCGGCACTGTTATCGCGCGCACTCCCGATGGTGAGAGGGTGGCCGCCATGCCGGCAGACGATGCGGCTCTGGCGCTGCTGGAGGCGGGCGAACCGTTCGGGCAGACGGTCGATATTGCGCATGGTGGCGGGCTGAACCGCTTCAGTGTGCCCAGCTGAAAAGTAGCTCGCAGTACTTCAGGGCCGGTGCAGGCAGGCTTGACCGGGTGGATGCCGCGGGCGACACACCGGCGCAATACAATATGATGAAGCAAGGGAGCGCGAATGGCAGGCCGGTTTTTCGATGAGTGGCAGGTGGGTGACCGGGTGGAGCATGAAATCCGCCGTACGGTGACCGAAACCGACAATCTGCTGTTCACCACCATGACCCACAATGCTCAGCCCCTGCATCTGGATGTAGAAGCGGCCCGAGAGAGCGAGTTTGGCCAGATTTTGGTCAACGGGACTTTCACTTTTTCACTGATGGTCGGGGTAAGTGTTGGCGACACCACGCTGGGCACGTTGGTGGCCAATCTGGGATATGACAAGCTGGTCCACCCCAAGCCGACTTTCATCGGTGACACCTTGCGTGCCACCAGCGAAGTGAGCGAACTGAGGGCCAGCAAGTCGCGCCCCGATGCCGGGATCGTCACCTTTGCGCATGAATGCCTCAACCAGCGGGACGAGATAGTCTGCCGCTGTCTGCGTATGGCTTTACTGAAGAAGAAGGAAAGCTGATGGCTGACCGCCCGACTATTCCCCCGTCTATTCCCCTTTCTATTCCCATGCGCAGCTGGCTGTTTGCGCCCGGCGATAGCGACAAGAAGATGGCAAAAGCCACAGCCAGCGATGCCGATATTGTCATCTTCGATCTGGAAGATGCAGTCGCCCCGCAAATCAAGCCCGATGCGCGGCTGATGGTGGCTACAGCCCTGAATGCAGCCGACAACCGGGAGCGTTTATGGGTGCGGATCAACCCGTTTGAAACGGATATGCCGCTACTGGATTTGGCCGCTGTAATGTCAGCCCGGCCCGGTGGGATTGTTCTGCCCAAGGCAGAGGGGCCGCAGGATGTGGTTCGGCTCGATCACACGCTTTCGGCATTGGAGGCAGCGCACGATATTCCTCTGGGTTCGACCCCGGTAATGGCGCTGGTCACGGAAACTGCAGCTTCCATGTTCGAGGCGGGCAACTATGCTGGCGCGCCGCGGCTGGTCGCGATGAGCTGGGGGGCAGAGGATCTATCGGATTCTATCGGTGCTCAGGCCAATGTCGATACGAGCGGGCGCTTTGATCCAGCCTATGAGTTGGCCCGCACGCTGTGCTTGCTGGGTGCGGCGCGCGCGGGGGTCACTGCTATCGAGACGATCCAGACCGATTTCCGCGATCTGGACGGTCTGGGTGCGCGCGCTGGCGATATGCGACGGCAGGGGTTTGGCGGAATGCTGGCGATCCACCCGGCGCAGGTCGAACCGATCAACACAGCGTTTACCCCAGGCGACGCGGAAATTGCAGAAGCGCGGATGGTGGTGAAACTGTTTGCCGACAATCCCGAGCTGGGCACTATCGGGCATAGCGGGAAGATGTATGACCGCCCGCACCTATCGCGGGCGCAGCAGTTGTTGGCTGGTCTGCCAGGCAACCGGTAACGCTGGATAATCGCTAGAGTTTGGCGACTTCGGCCAAAACCCGCTCGGCCCATTCGGGGCGGCAGATCAGCAGATCGGGCATATAGGTATCGCGCTGGTTATAAATCAGCGGACTGCCATCGACGCGGCTGCAATGCATACCGTGTGCCAATGCTACAGCTGCAGGGGCGCAACTGTCCCATTCGAACTGGCCGCCGGTGTGGAGGTAGATTTCGGCATCACCGCGCACGACTGCCATAGCCTTGGCGCCGGCGCTGCCCATGCCGACCAGTTCTCCGCCAATTGCTTCGGAAACAGCAATTGCTTCTTTCGCAGGGCGTGTGCGGCTGACAACCAGACGCGGGGTCGCGGCGGCTTCGGGTACGGATTGCGGGGCGTCGGTGCGCATGACAGCATCCATGCCGGGCAGGGCAACAGCACCGATTTCCGGTTTTCCGTCGATCGACAGGGCGACGTGAACGGCCCAGTCCGTGCGCGCCTCGCCATATTCACGCGTTCCATCCACCGGATCGACGATCCATGTGCGGGTTTTCCCAAGCCGCTCGTCCGTGTCCTTACTTTCTTCCGAAAGCAGGCCGTCATCGGGGCGCAAATGGCGCAATGAGTGGACCAGAAACTGGTTGGCTGTTTCGTCACCAGCTTTGCCCAGCGACTTGCCCTCGAACACCTGAGCATCGCGCACTTGCAGCAGAATTTTCCCGGCATGAAACGCCAGATGTGCAGCCAGTTCAGCATCGGTCATCGCTGCGGTGTCCGTGATTGAAGAGTCCGTCATCGCAAATTCCATTATCGCAGAGGCATAATCTGGTCGACGATGTAGGTGGCGGCTTCTTCAGCCGTCATCTCCACCGTGTTGACGCGGATTTCTGCGTTTTCAGGCTCTTCATATGGGCTGTCGATCCCGGTGAAGTTCTTGAGATCGCCCGCGCGGGCTTTCTTGTAGAGGCCTTTCACGTCACGCTTCTCGGCTACTTCCAGCGGAGTATCGACAAAAACTTCGATAAACTCGCCTTCGGGCAGCATATCGCGGACCATTCGCCGCTCTGCACGGAACGGACTGATGAAAGCGGTCAGCACAACCAGTCCGGCATCGGCCATCAGCTTCGCCACTTCCCCGATGCGGCGGATGTTTTCGATCCGGTCGGTGTCGGTGAAGCCCAGATCCTTGTTCAGGCCGTGGCGCACATTGTCGCCGTCCAAAAGGAAGGTATGCCGGTTCATCAGGTTAAGGCGTTTTTCCACCTCGTTCGCGATTGTCGATTTCCCGCTGCCAGAAAGGCCGGTGAACCATAGCACGCGCGGTGCCTGGTTCTTGAGATTGGCATGGGCCTCGCGCGTGATGTCCGTTGCCTGCCAATGCACATTTTGCGCGCGCCGCAGACTGAAATGCAGCATCCCTGCTGCAACGGTGCGATTGGTTATCTTGTCGATCAGGATGAAACCGCCCAGGGCGCGGTTATCGCCGTAAGCTTCAAACACGACCGGCTTGTCGGTGGTAATCTCGCAAACACCGATGGAATTCAATTCCAGCGTTTTCGCCGCCAGATGTTCCATTGTATTGACGTTGATTTCGTATTTCGGTGCCTGCACCGTGACCGAGACATTCTGCGTTCCCAGTTTCAGCCAATAGGCCCGGCCGGGTGTCATTTCCTCGTCATCCATCCACACCAGCGTCGTTTCGAACTGGTCGGACGTCTCGGGCGGAGTATCTGCGGCCGCCAGCACGTCTCCGCGCGAACAGTCGATCTCGTCTTCCAGTGTGACCGTGACGGACTGGCCTGCCTGCGCCTCTTCCAGCTCGCCTTCCCATGTTACTATGGATTTGACCGTGCTGGTCTTGCCCGAGGGTAGCGAACGGACCGCGTCGCCCGGGGCAATGGTACCGCTCGAAATCAGGCCGGAGAAGCCGCGGAAATCCAGATTGGGGCGATTGACCCACTGAACCGGCATACGGAAAGGCTTTGCCACATTAATTGCGCTGGCGACTTCGACGGTTTCCAGATGATCGATCAGTGTAGGGCCGTCATACCAGGCAGTGGCTTCGGACGGGCTGGTAATATTGTCGCCTGCCAGCCCGGACATGGGGATGGCAGTAAAGTCGTCGATCCCGATTTCGGACGCGAAAGAGCGATAATCGGCCACGATGTGTTCGAAGGTGGACTGGTCATAATCGACCAGATCCATCTTGTTCACCGCAAGCACGATGTTGCGGATGCCCAGCTGCTTGCACAGAAAACTGTGACGGCGGGTCTGGACCAGCACGCCTTTGCGTGCATCGATCAGGATTACGGCGAGATCGGCTGTGGATGCGCCCGTCACCATATTGCGGGTGTATTGTTCGTGGCCGGGGCAATCGGCGACGATGAATTTGCGCTTTTCGGTGGCGAAGAAGCGGTACGCGACATCGATTGTGATGCCCTGCTCCCGCTCTGCGGCCAAGCCATCGACCAGCAGGGCGAAATCGATTTCCTGCCCCTGCGTGCCGACTTTTTTGGAATCGTCTTCCAGCGCAGCCAGTTGATCTTCGAAGATCATCTTGGAATCGTACAACAGCCGCCCGATCAGGGTGGATTTTCCGTCATCCACACTGCCGCAGGTAATGAAGCGCAGCATGGTCTTGTTCTGATGCGCGTCGAGATAGGCGTCGATGTCCTCTGCGATCAGCGCATCGGTTTCGTAGACGGTTTCGGGAGTGGCAGTCTGGTCGGTCATCAGAAATAGCCCTCCTGTTTTTTCTTCTCCATCGAACCATCACCGGAATCCTTGTCGATGACGCGGCCCTGACGTTCGCTGGTGGTCGTCAGCAGCATTTCCTGCACAATGTCCGACAAGGTGGCCGCTTCGCTCTCGACAGCGCCCGTCAGAGGGAAGCAGCCAAGTGTGCGGAACCGGACCGAGCGCTCTGTCAACTCGGGCATGTAGCCCAGAATTTTCTCCAGCCGCTCCGGATCGTCGGCCATAAACAGGCCGCCTTCATAATCATAGGTCGGCCGCTTGGCTGAATAATACAACGGAACGATCTCGATGTTCTCGGCCATGATATACTGCCAGATATCCAGCTCCGTCCAGTTGGACAGCGGGAAGACGCGGATGCTCTCGCCCTTGGCTTTGCGCGTATTGTAGATGTTCCACAGTTCGGGCCGCTGGTTTTTCGGATCCCAGCCGTGGCTCGCCGTGCGGAAAGAGAAGATGCGCTCTTTCGCGCGGCTCTTTTCCTCGTCGCGGCGCGCGCCGCCAAAGGCTGCATCGAAACCGTATTTGTCGAGCGCCTGTTTCAACCCCTGTGTCTTCCACATATCGGTATGGAGCGGGCCGTGATCAAACGGGTTGATGCCGCGCTCTTCCGCTTCCGGGTTGCGGTGGACCAGCAGATCCATTCCGGCTTCCTCGGCCGATCGCTCGCGCATTTCGTACATCGCCTTGAACTTCCACGTCGTATCGACATGCATCAGCGGGAATGGCGGGGGAGAGGGATGGAATGCCTTCTTCGCCAGATGCAGCATGACAGCGCTGTCTTTACCTATGGAATAAAGCATCACCGGCTTCTGCGCCTCGGCGGCGACTTCGCGCATGATATGGATGCTCTCGGCCTCGAGACGTTCGAGATGGGTCAGTGGTTTGGTCATGGGAAAACTGGACGTGTCCGTCATCTAGCAAGGGTGGGCTGGGTAGCCCGATAATACGACGGGTGGCCAATGCCATTGTATGCTGCAAATGCGAAGGATTTTCTCGCCATTTGTGCCGGTCCACTCTTCGTATTGAGGCGACCGGGTGCCTATTCAGGCTGAGCAGCTTGCTCCTCCTAGAACACAGAAGCGCGCGCAGTGCGGATGGTTCAGTTTCACCGGCGCGCTGGCGTGCGCCAAATCGGCGCCCAGATCGAATTCGGGATCGTAGGGGATCAGGGTGCATGCCGCGACACGCGGTGCGGGCTCGCCCTTGCGATGCACGACCATCCGGCTGGTGGCGCACATGATTTGCGCGGGATCCTTGTCCAGAATGCTCCAGCAGGCAGTGGTGATTTCCGCAATATCCTTGTCCTCGTCCATCTCGGGGAACAAGACCAGCCGCATCGGATCGCCCGCATCTACAGGGATGTTCTCGGCAGCGAACAGAGCGGCATAACCTGCGCGCTCGTCCGCTTCACCTTCGCCCGGCAGCATCCGGCCTGCTACCGCGATGGAAAAACCATTGCTGCCCAGCCATTTCAGTCCATCAATTCCGGCCTCCCAGCTCCTCGGGCCTCGCTCCGCTTCATGCGCCTCTTTGGTGTGGTGGTCGAGGCTGACGCGGATGGTCAGGCGGTCGCCGTGCTTTTCGCGTAAGGCCAGAAGAGCTGCCTCGTGACGGCGCATCGGTTTCATCGCGTTGGACAGCACCAGCACTTCGAACCCGCGCTCCAGCGAATCCTCCAGCATCGGCAGGAATTCCGGGTTCATGAACGGCTCGCCGCCGGTATATGCGATCTCGCGTGTGGCCAGACCTTCGGTGGCAATTTCGTCCATATAGGCGGCGACATCGGCGTGGCTGATATAGACCAGTGCATCATTGGTCGGGCTGCTTTCGATATAGCAGCTGGCACAGGCCAGATTGCACAGTGTGCCGGTATTGAACCACAATGTGTCCAGCTTCACCAGTGGCACTTGTGCGCGCGGTTCCCCTTTCGCCGTAATGTCGGGATCGGTGAATTTGGCAGGTGGCAGGGCGGTGCCTTTCACCGCGAAGGGGGAGGGGCCGGCGGGCGCATTACGGCTGGCGGTACGGTTTCTGGCGCGGGTCTCGGTGGTCATAGGATCAGGCAAATGTTCGGCGCATCTTGGCGACAAAGCCTGCGTATTTCTTCGGCAGTGAACCGAATACGGTCGGCTCCCATGCGCTGAACGCGGCGGCTTTCGTAATCTCGCTTCGGGTGGGGTAGCTGATGATGGCGGAGCCCATGTCAAACGTCCCGCTTTTGCCCGTGATCATCTGGCTGAACGGCAGCAGCAATTCGCCGGCATTCTTGCCCACGATGCTCGCGCCGATAACCTTCTTGCCCTTCAGTATAACCTTCATCCGGCCCTTGGTCGCGCCTTCCGCAATGGCGCGTTCGTTATGGTCGAAGCCTTCCGTGATGACCGTGATCTTGTCGCCCAGCTCTTCACGCGCTTCCGCTTCCGTCATGCCGATCTGCGCCACTTCCGGTTCCGTGAAGGTGCACCAGGGCAGCGCCTTCCAGTCGACCTTTGTGGGCAGGCCGGTAACGATTTCGAGTGCGACATTGGACCCTTCATAGCCCGATACATGGGTCAGGCGCGGTCCGTCGCGGCAATCGCCGATGGCGTAGATGGATTTCACAGATGTTCGGCGGCGGGCATCGACCTTTATGCCATTGCGAGCCATCTCGACCCCCAGTTCCTCCAAGCCGAAACCGGAGGTGTTCGCTCTACGGCCCACGGCGAGCAGGATGTGCGTACCCTTGATGGTCTTACCATTATCGACTTGTACTTCGAGTGCGCCCTGTATCCCGGAAACGCCGTTTGCCTCGCCTTTGACGAAGTTCACGCCCTCGGCCTTCATCGTGTCGATGACGACCTGCACATTGTCCTGATCGTCGCGCCCCATCGGGTTTGCAGGCTCTATTACCGTTACTTCGCTACCCAGGCGGCAGAAGCTCTGCGCCATTTCCATGCCGATTACCCCGCCGCCGATGATAATCAGGTGGCCGGGCTGTTCGCTCAGATCGAACAGATTTTCATTGGTCAGATAGGGTACGCCATCCAGACCGGGGATCGGCGGGAAGAATGGCCTGGACCCCGTTGCAACTACGATACGCGGGGCGGACAGGGTGCGGCTGCCAACCCCGACCGTGTGTTTGCCGGTGATGCGCGCATAATCGCGGATTACTTCGCAGCCCATCTCCTCGAATGTTTCTTCGGAATCGTGCGGGGCGATGTGGGCGATCGCGGCATGAATGTGCTTGTGGACGCCGGACCACTCGATCTTGGGCGCAGCCAGTGTGACCCCGTGCAAAGTTTCTATCCGCGCCTCTGCCGCACGCTTGGCCGCTGTGATCAGCGCTTTGGATGGAACGCAGCCATTGTTCAGGCACTCGCCGCCCATCTTGTGCCCTTCGATCAGGGCGACTTTCAGGCCGAACAGCGCGCATCCGCCCGCAGCGGTCAGGCCGGCAGCTCCGCCCCCAATTACAATGACATCATGGGTGAATTTCATAGCGGGCCCCTCTACAGGCAAAGATGTCGATTGTCGCGCCTTCGCGTATGCGAAGGCGCGACAATCGTGCAATCTGCCCTTAAGTTCGTAGGCCAAGGACAAAGCGTTACATGAAATCTGGAAAACGATTGCGCATCCTGGTGACGGGCGGCGCGGGGCTGATCGGCGGCGAGGTCTGCGCGCGGCTGGCGGCGGCGGGGCATCATGTGACTGCGCTGGTCCGCTCCAATCCCGACGTGCTGGCCAATGATGGCACACCAGCGAAAGTGGCTGAAACGCTGACGGGCGACCTCTCGCTCGATGGGATGGGCCTGAAGAAAGCGGACCGTGCCCGGCTGGCACAAGGGCTGGATCTGATCGTCCATTGCGCCGCGCTGACCCGGTTCGATCTGGAGCCGGAAGCTTACCGCGCCACCAATATCGAAGGCACGCGCCGCGCGCTGGCATTGGCACGCACAGCGGGGGCGGCGTTCCTTCATGTATCCACCGCCTATGTCTGCGGTGCACGCAGCGGGACAGTGCTGGAGGATGATGCGCTGCCGACCACCGGCTTCACCAACGGATATGAGGCAAGCAAGGCGGAGGCCGAGGGGCTGGTGCGCGCGAGCGGGGTTCCCTTTGCAATTGCCCGGCCCAGCATAGTGGTCGGCGACAGCCGCACCGGGGCCATCCGACAGTTCGACACGATTTACGCGGCCTTCAAGCTGATTGCGGAGGGGCGGGTGCGGCACATGCCGGTGGCATCCGGAGCAACGCTGGATTTTGTGCCGCTGGATCATGTGGCCGCGGGTATCGTCGCGCTGGCCGAAGGGATCGAAACGTCAGCGGGGCGGACATATCATCTGGTATCGGGCGGCCCGGTGCCGGTAGAGGTCTTTGCGCAGGCTATCGGCAGTTTTAGAGCATTCTCTGCGCCGGTTCTGGTGGAGGCGCACGGCTTCGACCCGGCAATTCTGCCTGCAATGGAGCGTCGGCTCTATAAACGGGTGGCAGGACTTTACGCCAATTACTTCCAGCGCAATCCGCGCTTCGATGATCGCAATTTGCGAGACCAAACTGGGCTGCAGGCATCACCGATGGACCTCGCTATGCTGCAGCGCCTGATCCAGTATTGTATCGATGTTGGTTTTCTGAAGAATTAGGCTGAGAAGCTATTGAAGCGGTTCACAAGTGAGCGATATCTGATTCAACGACGGCTTAGAGAGTTGTCGTCATGATTGAGCCCTGGTTGCCGAACAAAGCAGACGACCCGGACTAGGTCATATTCGCTGCCGTGCAGCTTAGTGCTCAGCGAACGCCGACCGAGTATGTTAAAAGCTGGCCTTTCATACATATCGGGTCCATCACCACAAGCTTGAACTCGAAGCTCCATATTGTCTGTTATTGGAAGGCCGTCCCGTCATCGTGCTGCTGTCCGAAGAGTAGATGAGCGATTATAAAGGAGCGGCTTTGCTGCTTTCATGGCTGTCCAATGCCAAGCCGCAGGTCAGCGCCCATATGGTAATAGCGACTGGTCTTGCGTTGCCTTAACCTGACGAGACATTGCCCCCTGATCCTTCTACAAACGGCACCGAAAAAGCGAGAATGCCTGCGGACGGCCTTGCAAATTGAAGCGCATCCCCTCCGCTACTATTGACGCGTACCTTTTCGCCTTTCATTGCATCTATTGTTGGATCTGAACCATACTAGAAAATTAGGTTGCTAAGTAGAGAAGCGCACTTTTGCTAGGAACGAAAAAGTAACCGCCGGCTTTGGTTGAGACGAAAGACGAAAGATCTTCAAAGATGATACTCCCACCGCTAGTCGGCACAGTAAAAGTGCCACTTGTGCCGGATTTACGCCCGAGTAGCGGATCGTTTTCATCGCTGAGCGTATGAAAATTCGAAGAATTGAGCCAATTTCTTTGAACAAATTCGAACTGCCGTTCTAGGTCCGAGCATAGCGCGACAAAAAACAAGCCTTTTTCTTCTCCGCGTTCGTATGTGCGGCCACGGCGCATGAGGCGGTGACGATTGGCAATGGCAATCTCCTGCTCGTCTCCCGGTAACAGGCTATCACGAGGATTAGCTCGTCGAACATGGGACCCAAAAGGGCACCGCAGCCCGCGCGGATCCTCCTGCCCAAAGGGCAGCGCATAATCTTGTGCGCGAAGCACCCCTGATTTAGCGGGATTGGACAGGAGGGATGAGCCATTCTTCCAGCGACCGACCATTTTCGCCGCTACCCACTCTGGCTCTGCTTCTCTGCCAAGAGCGCTCTGCAGATGTTTGTATTTCTTGTTAGTGTTATTGGCTATTTTTTCGCATGCATCAGCGAATGCTTCAACGTGCTGTTCCAGAACCCGAACGGCCATGTAGGTTCCATTCCGGCTGAAATCCCTGGGCGGGCACGGTGTCATGCTGCCTGTGCCGAATTTTGGGAAGTGACTCCCCCGAGGCGCGGCGTCGGGCAGAATGTTCAGAGGATCAAGGGTAGCTGCAACATGCACACCCGGCGAATGGTACCCCTGAACGTTGGTGTAACCGCTTATCATTTCGCCAGCGGCTACGATATCGTCCGGATTGCGATCGAGCCCCGACTTCGAACTTCCTTCGATTATTGGCTGGACGAGCCCATCCTTAAAGCCGAAATGGTCTGTAGGCGGACCAGTGCACGGAAGCGGGCATGTTTCTTGCCGATCTATTTCCTTCAGACCATACGTTTCAATCAGGGCGCTGTGCGCTGCCAAAGCTGCGGAATGCTGCTTAGCGGTGGCGGAATAAACGCACAGTACAAGATCGACACCATAAATCCCGCCGCCATCGTTCCATCGGCCAACGTCCTCCTCCCTGTCTCCAATTAGCGCGGCGCGTTCCTGCATGCCCATGGCATATGCGCCTGGCAGTTCGTCGAGAAGGGGGTGCCCTCCGCGCACGAGTTTGCGAAGACCTGGACCAGAGATACCAAGAGTGCTTGCCCCGATATCAGGTTCGGTTTCGCCAAACGTCACGCGAAACTCAGGCTTCAGTTCATCGCGCTCGTTCAACATGTATGCAGAAAGCGACTTCCAGTCGCTCCTCATGTCGTCGAGAGGGTATCCAGAAAGTGTCCGCAGCCATTTGCGCGCCTGCCCGCGTTCTTCGGGCAGCTGGAGCATCAGAAATGTGGCCTGCTTCAAACGTCCGAAGCCGTTGAAAACTAGCGTCTGTACTTCTTCAGTCTCGATTTCCGAATCTAGGCGCGGGGCAGAACCAAATAGCGCAAGCCAGTCACGCGCTTCGCTATCGCTTGTCGCGCGTGCCAAGCCGTCTCTTATCAAATGATTGCGCCTGATCTGGTCGGCCGTAATCGCTGGAAAACGGGCGTACCAATACGCCGTAGGGACTTGTTTGCGTCGGACATAGTTTTTGAATTTGTCGCCATTCTCGGCACCATCGAACAGCAAGTACCGACTTTTTGGAAAGCCTTCACAATTTGACCATGCCGCAGTCTGCCCCAGATGCGCTCGCGTGATAAAGTCTTCGAGATAGCTTTCCCAGTTCCCATCGTAATTGGACTGGAAAATCATCGTGTTGGTGCGTGGTAGTCTGACCCAGCGAGCGAATTGAATCGTTCCCATATTAAGAACAAAACCCGGTCGATAATAATGGGTTACGACCTGCCCAATCCCCCAAAGGGCAAAAGCCAAGGTCAGACGGCGTAAGAGCCCTCTCTTCAGGGGCGTTACGACAGTTATATGATTCTTGGAGTGACCCGGCAGATCCTCACGCTCGGCGAGTTTCCGAAGGTGCGCCAGATCGGGTTTGTCGGTGTCGGCCTGATCCCGCTTTTCTTTCCGGCGCAGCAGCCAGAGGCAAAAACCAGTCAGAATCCCGAAGATTGTGAAAGTTGCGACGAAACTTTGTAATGCGAGCCAAGGGAAGGAAAGCCATAGCGCCGTCCGGTCGCCTCCACCTGGGTCGAGCACCGTATAAAGCAGAGTGCCAGTGATGAAGCAGGCGATGGCAAATGCCGACACGAAGCGCCAGAATAATGCAGAGCGGCGTATGATAGTCCAGAGGTTGGGTCGGCCTTGTTTGCTCCACTTGGCAAGCCTCGGCACGCTGTTTTTCGGCTTCAGTAGCAAATGTTCGTAAAGCGGGGCGTCTGCACATGTCTTCGTAAATCGACAGTGCTCGTCAAGAGAGGCGCTAGTCCCTCGAATCACGCGGCGTATGTACGCTAGAACTGTCGAAGGGCGGCTGCTGCGCCCGAGTTCGCATCGCTGATAGGAATCGATTTCATTACGCACATACTCGGCAAGGCTTTGTTCCTGCGCTATTTGCTGCACAGTAAGCCCCGGCAATCCATAGAAATTGAGCGCGGTTGCCCCCCAAGGCCGCCCTTGCATCTTGATGCGATAGCGCAAGAGGAAGTCGTATACATCGTCGCCGGCCGACAAACCGACGGCCTTTAGCACTTCGCGTAAGGGCTGTTTTATCGCACCTATTGCAAGTGCTGCAGCCTTGTCGGCAGGTCCATCGGCGTTAATTTCGATCAATAATAGCTGATGTTCGAACTCATCTGTTGGCAATTCAACCACTGTGCAGGAAAGAAAGTGGACGATACCGGTGCCATTCAGCGCTGTCCGCGAAGCACTGGTTTCAAGGGTCTCGGTTACAACCCGGTTGGCGGCAACGACGTCGTGAGCCATTGAGACAGGCACAGCGAACAAAATGCCGTTCTGGTCGATTCCAGCGCTGTTTTCGTCGTGGGCAAAATGCCAGTAAGTCAGCCGTGCGTGGCACGGGTATGGTCCGCGGAATTTCATCCGCAGACTGGATAATGATTTCTCGATCTTCGGGCGCCGCAGAAGTGCACCGAACGTTGCCGTGATCTGCGCGAGGGCGAGCTCCTTGCCGAGGCATGTGTGGAACATGTGTCCGAACAGGAGGTCGGGTTCGTGCGCCCGATCTGTGCGGAAGCGGTTCGGCTGCTTCCAGACGCGCGGGTCGCGTAAAGCCGCCATGGTGGAAACCAAAACCAGTCTTCTGGCCGGCACTGCGAAGGATGACCCGTCTGCCCGCTCGACTGTGGTTCGCTCCGGACACCACCGCCATTGTCCCGGGGCGAGGGCGGGGTTCAAACGGCCTGCTTCCAGCAATATAGTTTGCAACGCCTCGTGATCCTGAGAGTGTGCAGCGGCAATCGCTTTCCGGCGCGCATGGCGATTTTTCGCCAACACTTGCAACATCTTGCCGCCCGCCAGAGCGTTTGTCGGTACGAAGCCTGCTGCGAGACCAATCAGAATCGCACGTGCTTCGCCAAGGTCGGGGCCGTCGGGCTGTCGCGACATTCGTATCAGCCGGCCGGCCAACGTTTCAGGCGGAGTCTCAGCCTCTGCTGCGGAGTGAAGTGCGCGATCGGCGATAGAGCGCAATTGCTCGCCAGCGACGCTCGCCAGCTCGGCAGCCGTCGTTGATCCTCCGGGATCGCCAAAAAGTACGTTGGAGGCGGCTATCGTCCATTGCGCGAAAGCATCCGCATCTGAAACTTCGAAGCCCATGTATCGAATGCAGGCTTCGGCTGCGATGCGGGTAACAAGGTCCTGCTGAACATCAATGTCGCCTTTCGCCGCATCGAGCATTGCATCGGAATACCGGGTCGATATTTCCGCGATAAACTTCGCATCGCGAGGGAGCTCGATGAGATCTACAAGAATTCGCTTCTGTCTCTGGTGTGACTCACCATCTAGCCCGAGCAGGAAGGTCTCGCCCCCTGCGAGCTCTTTCATTTCCGGGCCAAACGGCGTGCGGAACCGGTCGGGGCTGGCCAGTATCAAACGAACGTCCGCTTCCCTGGTGACGATCGTCAATCCAGCAATATGCGCAACCGGGCGCACGAGTTGTAGAAATCTCAGGACAGGCCAGAGTAGCAATCGAAACAAGGTGGCAAAGATTCTGGCCTTCACTCCTCTGGCGGCAATGCGAGAGAAATCGAAGGGCGGAACGTTATCCGGATTGGGCAGAACAGGCCCCGGGTCCTCGCCAAAAAGTCGCGCGTATTTCCATCTTGCCATAGCTTAGCGTTCCTGCACTATATGCAACAGCGGCGTAGCAGGCCGATCAAATTCGATGCCGCCACGCAGCTTCTCAGTCCATTGCGGATCTTCGAATGGCATCCAGTCAAGCATCTGGCGATAGAGATATGGTTTTTCGTCCAGCATCCTAGCTCGCGCTTCCACGGCTTCATCAAGACGGTTCATGGCAGCAAGAGCGGCTGTTTCTAGCGCATGTGCCAAGACGTAACCGGGATGGGTAAGCTGGATCGTTTGCGCGTATTCAAGCGTTTCTTCGTATTGGCCGAGCATCCAGTGAGCCGTTGCGAGACTGCCGAGCGGGAAAAAAGGTTTCGCGTCCAAAGGAGAAAGGAACAGCGCATGTTCGAGCGGCTCGATGGCCGCCTCTGGATCGCCAGACAACGCATGGGCTGCTCCAAGATGAGCGAAAGCCTGCGCCATACTGGGGTCTAGTTCGCAGGCATGCCGCAGATGTCTGAGAGCGGACACATTGCGTTTATGCCAT
Source organism: uncultured Sphingomonadaceae bacterium (assembly GCA_913060895.1). GTDB lineage: Bacteria > Pseudomonadota > Alphaproteobacteria > Sphingomonadales > Sphingomonadaceae > CAJXSN01. The sequence continues at coordinate 51,312 of CAJXSN010000012.1, read as the reverse complement.
GTTTCGAGGATGCCTGAAAATAGAGAGCCGCGTGCGTCGCCGGGGGCCGCACGCATTGCTGCACGAATTAATGGAGCTAAATGCACCGTTGTGGATCTATCGGCCCGCTTAATCCAGTGCTGCCAAAGCGCGAGATTGGCCCGAAGCATTAAAAACTCGCTGTTTTCCGGATATCGATCCAGCCCTGCAGCGATCAACTTTTCGGCGTCGCCGAACGATTCCTTCGTGAACTGATCGATGTAAAATCTTATACGCCAGTTCTGCGCCCTCAAGTCGTCTGGATCGCTGACGTCGTCACTGCCAAAGTGGCGTTGCTCACATGTGTCAAAAGTTACGCCTAGACAATTAATAACCCGCGCAATTTCCAATTCGAATTGACTGTCGCGCGGATCAGTGGCCAATTGTCGCGTGTCCGTCCACCTGATAATTCGTCCCGGCATTTCGAGCATTGCGAAATTGACTGTAACGTAGTCGCCAACCTCAAGGACTTGTGATCGCGCAACATAACGCACCCCAAGAGTATCGGACACTTCTACGCTGGTAAGGTTGGGCCGATCGCTATGAGGCGGTTGGCCAGCATCGGCCACAGGCAGCCAGCGCAGTTTGCTGAGCCCACTGGAAAGCGAGATACCCACTTGACTGGCCGTAATTTCCGCAAGAGCATCCCCTTCGGGGAAGCCGGTAGGTGAGACGGCAACTTGTGCGCGCAATTTCTCCGGCCCGGTCTGCTGGACGAGTGCGGGTGCCTTCGCAAGGCCGTCATGGTTCCGGTCAGCGTAAAAAGACCGAGTTTCGCGAAGCCAATCCTCGAACCCTTCTTCCCCGGCCAGATCGATCCCTTCACAAAATTCCTGTTGAGAGGAAGCTGCGGCGCATTTTTCGAGATCGGTCTTAAAGCAGGCGCTGTTCAGTGACACCACTCGTTGATCGACATAAATGAGATCGACGTTGTGTTCCGCCAGTATGGCGCGAAGGTTCGATAATTCTCTTCTAAGGCTGCTCTGCGCCTGCTTTTGCGCGCGAGATCCCCAAAAGACTTGCTGCAACCAGACACGTGATCGTTCGAAGCGATCGGCAGTCGCCAAAGCAGCAAGCAAGGCAATCGCCTTCTTGCTTGATATCGGCAGCCTCTGACCAGAAGAAAGTTCAACCCTCGGCGGGCCCATCAAATATAAAAATACGGTATTCTTGTCGCTCACGTAGCCCCCACTTCGCAATCAGCGATTTAGCTTCGTTGTCTTAATCTGAGCGCCCCATCCGGAATTCGAGACCCCGGCAGATCTATTTTATGAGTTAAGCTCTAAGGACTCTCGCGTAAAATTTGAACAATAATAGTCCATAACTTTACGTTTTCACGAGTTTTGAGCGCTTTTTGAGCGCTGCAAGAGCGCTTTCTGAGCGCCCGAGGCTCAAAGCCCCCTTCGTTCCGCAGCAGTTTGAACTGGCGGAGAAACCGTTTTCAATTCGAAATTCAATCGGGGGAATATCAGTGAACAGGAAATCTCAACTCGCACTTGGCGTCGCCAGCACAGCGCTCGTCATCGGACTGGCTGCACCAGCACAGGCGGCATGCACCGTCGATGCATCGACGGTAAGTTGCACGGCCGACAGCACGGCATCAGAAGTTAACGCGGCAATGGCATCGGTAGTCGGCGATGATGTGACCCTCCAGATTGTTGCTGATGCCAACGTAGTTCAGCCGCCCCTTAACATCATGCCAAATCAGCAGGGCGCGGTTGCAATCGACAACGATGGTACAGTGGGAACCGATGCTGCACAGAACGGCATTTTCTACAGAGGCCCGTTCACGGGAGCTGCTAATACTTTTTCGCTGAATAACAGCGGCACCATTACCGGCCAGGTAAACGTCTTCGATGTGGGCGGAACGGTGGACCTCCAGAACAGCGGCACGGTGGGCGGTGGCCTTTTTGTCGGTTCGATGGGTGCGGTTACGCTAAATAGCGACGGGGATATCGACAGTGCCGGCTCACAGGCACTGTTTCTTGCTTCCCGTACTTCTGTCGACGCAGCGTTGAATGGCGACATTGGAACAGCTGCGACCGCTATGGCGGATTCTGATCTGCGGGACACTTTTGTCCAATCACAGTTTTTCGTTTCCGAGCCGTCCACGTCTGAAACCGAAACCGTCGGCGGTGTGACGACCACAACGACGACGTCGGGTTTTTCGCGCGTCGGAGGCGCTGCATCAGTCGAAGTGGGTGAACAGGCTAACGTCGGTGGAATAGATGTAATTGCATTGGAAGGGGGCGATGTCTCGATCGATGGCACTGTAGGCTCCGCCACGGAGTACAAGAGTGTCTTCGTTTCTTCCAATACTAGCGAAGGCATGACCACGACGATCGACACGTCAGACGGGAGCGACTTCAGTTCTTCACAAACCGATACAACCACCGCCATCGGTGGAGCGGCATCCGTGTCCGTAGGCGAAACGGGATCTGTAAGCGGCGATGTGCAGGCAGACGGTCTGGAAGCGGCGGATATCGCAATCGATGGCGCTGTCGGCACAGAGGACTTTTTCGGCGGAGCGTTCGCTTCCTCTTCCGGAACCGACTTCCAGAGTTCAAACTCCAGTTCCAATGCCGGGACTGCATCGACCTCTAGTTTCGAAAACAGCAACCAGACGGTCGGAGGTGAAGCTTCGGTAACTGTCGGCGAGAGTGGGTCTGTCGCAGGTTCGGTGGACGCAAGCGGTTTTGCCGGCGCGCAGGTATCGATCGACGGCACTGTAGGCCTGCCCGCGAATTTCGATCAGGTGAGCGCAAGTTCCAGCGGTTCGAATAGCTCTTTCGAACAGGACAACACTTTCGACAGCGCGACAGGTGCTAGTGCATTCTCCCAGCAATCGATCAATGCAAGCACCGGCAACGACTCATCGGTCACCATTGGCGAGACGGGCATCGTCAACGCTTCGGTCGATGCGTTTGCAAACTCGGACGCCACCGTTTCGAACGCTGGGCAAGTTAGCGGTTCGGTATCGGCCAATACCTCGGGAAGTGAAAGTTCGTCTGGCTTCGAGAGTGAGTTCGACGGTGCGAGCAACTCGTCTTCGTCCAACTTCTCACAAAACAGGGAAACAGGGGGCGATGCTCTGATCGAGAATGCTGCGGGCGGACTGATCGGACTGGACGCTACAGCGCCGGTATTCGTCTCAGCCTTCGGTAACACGTCGGCAACGGTAGCCAACGCCGGGCGGATAAACGGCAATGTCGATGTGTCGTCCTCTGCCTTCGCATCGGAGAACCATAACTCCAATTCCTCGGTTTCTTCCACCGACACGGCCACCGGAACGATCACTTCCACCAACGAAAACAGCAATTCGAACAGCAATACCAATCTGGGCGGCGATGCCACGTTTGCAAATGCAGCCGGGGGACTGGTTACCGGTTCGGTCAATGTATCGGGCACGGGCAGCGCCAGTGTCACGAATGAAGGCGCAGTGATCGGGACTACCAACGCTTCTAGCCAGGCGACCGACAGCGCTTTTGCAGAGACGATCGTCAATACATCGATATTCGTCCCTGGCCCGGATGGGGGTACGACGAACACACGCGATCTCACGCGCGACATTTCGGACACCTCGAGTGGCGGGGACGTCACTGGTGTTTATGCGGGTACGAACGGGGCAGTCCAGTTCGGCCCGTTCGGCGGCGCCAGCGACGGTTCGGTTTCGCAACTTGCAAACGGCGATAGCAGCGCCCTGGTAAGCGGAACGATCTTTGGCAATTTTACCGGCAGCGCGACCGGTCAAGAATTTGCGTCCTCCTTCACCGATGGGCGAGTTTCCACTTCAGATGCCGATGGCGACCAGCGCAGCTTTGATCGGGATTACATCTACGAAGAATCGAACGATCAATCGGAAAGCGATAGTTCACTTGTCGTTGATGGCGGACGGATCGAGGGAAGTGCTTCGCTCTTCGGCACGGGTTCGGCCACAGCCCAGATAGGCAATGGCGGTTCTGTCACAGGCGACCTCAACGCGACTGCCCAAGGTTTCGGAAGCTACGACTACTCCGAAACATATGACCTTTCTCAAACCTTCGATGAGGATGGCAATTTTACAGGAAGTGAGGAAGTTCTGGCTTTAAGCCTGGAACAGAGTGTGAATGGTGGCGACGTGACCCTCTCGGTCGCCAACGGCACTGTCGAGGGATCGGTCTTCCTGAACGGTGCAGGCGGTATCAACGATTTCTCTCTTAACGAAGAGGGCGTTGTCGGTGGCGGCGTTTTCCAGAACAGCCAGTACAGCGCACTGGCCTATGAGCAAGCTTCTACATCCACCTCGACGCCTACTGACACAGTTTCGATGGACGAATATACCGAAACTCGGACCGCATCCGGTGGTGACGTGACAGCCTCCATTGCTGGCACGATTGGGAATGGCGATTTTGGGCCGCAAGGCTACGGTGAAGTGTCCAATGCGGGCGGCATCAGCCTTTCGCTCAGAACCGATGCAGGCAACGCGGACGCTACCGTGACTGGTCAGGTCCGCAATGGCATCGAAGTGTTCGCCTCGGGCAGCGATTCGACGTTTGCGCAGCAACAGACGAGGGAGAACGGTTCTCTCGCAGCTTACTCTGAGCAACGAAGCTCGACTGCTGCGGGCGGCACCGCCAGCTTGAGCGTCGATGCAGGAAATCTCGCCACGTCGGCAAACTTCGGTAACATTACGGTGGTCGGTCGCAGCGGGTCTGCAGCCGCAATCGGCGCAGACAGTTCCGTGCTTGCAGCTACCAATGGTGCTAGCATGCGGATCGGCGGGTATTTCTCCAACAGCACGTCGACACGGGAAGACCAATATACAGGGTCAGCCCTGACCGGACGCACCGCCACTTCCTCCTCCACGGTCGTAGGCGGCGCTGCCAGCCTGACCAATGATGGCAGGATCGGCTACGATGGCGGAGCCGCTTTTGACGGGGATGATGCTTTTGTTAACGTGATCAGCCCTGAGATGGCGGATGTCATTAATAATGGACAGATATTCGGTTCGGTCGCGCTGTCATCGCTATATGAAGATGCATCGTTCACGACGACCAGCACTGATCTGAACGACGTAACTCGCGTCGATACAACGACTACGACCTATACCGCAAATGGGGGCTCGGCAACGCTGACCAACAATGGTCTTGTCACAGGCGATGCATCGGCCGAAGCGCTTGATGGTACTGTCATTAATAATGGCGTGCTCAGAGGCAGTCTGTCGCTCGGCGGCAATGTGGACAACTACACCACGCAGTCGGTCGATACGCTGACCCAACTTGGCGAAGAAGAGGTTCTCGATCTTGCCGATGCCATTATGCAGGGATACGCGGTCGAACAGAATGGCCTTCTGGGGGGCACAATCTCGGTCGGCGGAGTTTTTGGCAATATCGATGATGAAATTCGGACCAGTTCCATCTTGGGTGACATCAACCTGAATTCGGGTTCTGTGACAGGCGGCGGTGTCGTTGCCGAGTATGATGAAGAGACAGGTGAACGCTTTACCCAGACCAACGTCAATCTTAACGGTTCGGGCTATCTCGGTCTCGGCGATACCGCGATTGCGGCTCTCGAAGCCACTTTCGGTAACGCCGATCCGGGTATTGCTGCTGCAGGCGATTTGTCTGCCTATGCGGGCGGTGCCCGCATTCTGGGTGTCGAGACGCTGACGAAGACCGGGGATGGTGTGTTTCTGATCACCGGAGCGGATTTTGTTCCGACCAGCAATACGAATGTTCTGGCCGATTACACGCTGGACTTGGGGACCTTTGCCATAAACGGCGGGGAAATGCAGCTGGCGACCGTAAGTGAAGGAGGTGTGTTCGGTGTACGAGGTAACATCGCAAACTCGGCTGGCCTGGTTTTGGGCTCACGGGTTGAGCTGCCTGCTCCGCTTTTCGGTACGAACGCATCGGTCACCGCCATTGATGGGGTCGAAGTCTACCAGAATGGCAATTTCAGCCAGTCAGACAGCGGCACATTGTCTGTTGGGGTCACTCCTACCCTGGTTCGGGTCGCCGATCCTGCATTCTCCAGCATCAGTACATCGACCAATCCTCTGGCTGTCCAATCAATTGGTCTTGGGTCCGGTCTGTTCACCACACCGGAGAATGCCTTCGGTCAGGTCTTCAACGATCTTGGCACGGGCTTCCTGACGGTTGATGGTGACATGGATCTGGCAGGAACAGTGGCTCTCGTCTCACCAACCGGCGGCATTTTTACCCACGGGCAGACGGTCGACATTGCGAGCGTTTCCGGCACCCTGACCACCAGCGCGAATGTGGATGTCAATTCGTCCTCAAACTTCGTCTCCTTCGATCTGGGAACCCGGACGGAAGGTGGGCGGACGGTCCTGTTTGCCAGCGCTGATCGGGCAGGATTCGAAACTGCGGGTAACAACCAGAATTCGATTGCCGCAGGTACGGCGCTCAGTCAGTCTTTCCCAGATGTTATCGCTGCTATTCAAGCGGGTTCTGCCGGTGGGATCGGGCTTGGCGGTGATAGGTTCGTGCTTGCCCAGGACTTGGCAAATCTCTTTGTCGGCATGGATACGCTCCTGACTATGGATGGGGTGACTGCAGCACTGAACGAACTGGCCTCGGGTGAATTTTACGGCTCGCTTACGGCTCTGGAAACAACGGCACCATTCGTTGATGCCATCAGTTCCCGCCGGGTTCCGACCGGCGCCAGCGGGTTCAATATCTGGCTGGCGCCGTCGGGCGACTTTGTGGAACTGGAAGGTGACAGCGAAGTAGGTTCGCGTAATATCGACGCTGACAACTACGGCGCATCGGCCGGGTTCGGCATTTCTACCGGCAACGGCGAAGTTGGTCTTGGCTTCGGCTACGGTCGGATTAGTGCAGACTCGCAAAGCGACCTGCTGACGGCTCAGGCCGACACATGGATGGTCGGTGCATATGTCCGTCAGGGCTTCGGCAACGTCTCCGTCGGAGCCGATCTTATCTACGGCTGGAGCGACTGGAATGCGACGCGGGTCATGCCGACATTGTCGCGTACTGCATTGGGAGATTTTGACAGCACGGAGCTTCGCGGTGACCTGCGGGTCGAGTACATGTACGAATTCGGCGGCGGCTGGGTTGCTCCATTCGGAGAGCTTTCGTTCCGCAAGTTCGATTTCGATGGCTTCACGGAACAGGGAGCAGGAGCGGTAAATCTCGTCGTGGAAGATGCGAATGATACCGTCCTAACACCAACGCTGGGTCTGCGGGTTGGAACCTCCTTCGAGACGGGACTCGCTACGCTTCGTCCGGAGATTACGCTGGCCTACAGCTTCGATGACGACAACAGTTCGTTCCGCGATGTTGCCTATCTCGGAGCGCCAGCGAATGCCTTCCGCCTACAGGGCGTTGATCCTGAGGGATACTTCACCATCGGAGCCGGCTTGTTCGCTGACATCGGCGTCAATTCGGGGGCGTTCCTGCGCGGTAGTTATGCAACTGGCGGCAATATCGATGCGGCAAGCGTAAACGCAGGTGTGACGATCGGCTTCTGATCCCGGCCAATTACGCGAGAGGCGGGGTTCTGGAAACGGAACTCCGCCTTTTTTGCTGATTACGGGAAAGCGTAACCAATGGATTACGAAGATCTTTTCTCCATTCTAGGAGTAATATTCCCGAACCGAGTTCGCGCAATCCTGTCTGATGGACTGCTCGAAGGGATTTCGGGTGGCTACACTATCGGAACGCTTCAACAGATTGGCTCGGCGATAAAGGCGCATTGTCCCGTCCACTCCGATTTCGAAGGCTCAGCATTTACGATAGGCGATGTAGTGAGCCTTACTCGCGTGGCGACTTTGCAAAACAGGCCCGACATTGTGGTGCGCTACGTGCATCTGCCTCATCAAGCCAAATTACCATGTCAGCTCGTTGCGCTGGCTTGCGGCCCATCCGATGCGATAGATGAACTGAAGGCACCGTCCACCGATCCTTTTCCCCTTACCGATCAGGAAATGAACCTGGCTTTGGCTCTTGCGGCGGGGCGATCGCTGCAGGAAATGGCCGATTGGAAGGATTGCTCAATCCATACGGTTCGCAATCAATTAAAAAGCGCCTTGCGCTCTACAGGTGTTCATTCACAGAGCCAGTTGATTTCACTGCTTCGCGACTGGCTGGTTTGAAAGAGTCTCAAGATTCAGGATCGATTGATCATAGTCTGCAGCAAATCCCCGAAAAGCAATCTTATAGCAGACAGTATGTAACTACCTTATAGCAGACAGTATGTAACTACGCGTTCAAACCGTCTGTAGTGCGCCGATATGTATGGGAGGCTCATCTCTTGGTTGCCGTTGCATTAGAATATCGCCGACTTGTGAACCCTTTCAATGTCTCCTGAGCCTAGATGTTATCGCACATCGGGATAATGTGCGCCCATTCTGTCGCGCATCCCGAAGGCCCACAGCATCCCCACCTTGAAGTAAATCCAGTTCGCCTTCAGCGGGCCCCATGCGGCAATCCGCCGGTCTGATGTGCGCACCACACGGCGGACCATTTTGGTCCGGCCCAGCGCAGCGAACTTCACGCACAGATCCGCTTCCTCCATGATCGCATCGCCCGGCGTGCAGCCGCCGATTTCGAGAAAGTCCGCGCGGCGGAAGAACATCGCGTGGTCTCCGAACAGCAGCCGCACCCCGCGCACGAAGTGGTGCGGGCGTGTGATGAGCGGGGCGTACCAAGTCTTGATGAAGTTGTGTGCGCTGGTGAACCAGCGGGTTTTTGTGCCGCAAATCAGCGGGGTGAAGCTGGCCAGGGCGATCTTCGGGTCGGCCAGCGTCTCGCGGATTACCTGAATCATGTCGGGTGGCGGAATTGTGTCGGCATGGAGGACACAGACCAGATCCGCGGATGCCGCTTCCACACCCGCATTGATCTGTCGCGCACGACCTTTCTCGCTGGCGAGCAACTGCCAGCCTGCCGCGCGGACAAGCGCAGCCGTGCCATCCATCGACCCGCCATCGACAGCGATGATCTCGGCAGGGGGCGGGTCCAGCGTGGCGAGAGTTTGGATCAGCGCCGGTAGGGCCACTTCTTCATCCAGTAGCGGAATGACCAGAGCAATGGATGGAGACACCCCGCTCATGGAAGAAATTCCGGCCAGGCGCGCAGGTCTTCCGGCTCGTCCACGTCGGATAATTCTGGCAGGATCACGGGCGCAATTCCTTTCGCATCGCAGGCTGAAAGAGTAGCGGGCAGCACCGCGTCGGTGCTCCACACGATTCCTTCGAACAGCCAGGGTGAAGGCTCGCGGTAGCCGATCAGCCAGTATCCGCCATCGCTGGCAGGGCCGATGGTAACGGGCGCGTCGTTCAATGCGTCGGCAGCCTGATTGAGCAACTGCGGCGTCAGTCCGGGGCAATCGCTGCCGATCGCCATTCCCGGTGCAGGGGCGCGTTGCAGTTTTGCCGTCAGATCGCCATCGCCTTGATCGATCACCGGCACATCTGCGCCTAGCCAGTTCTGAAAACGGGCCGCTTCAGCGCCGGTCACGCGCAATTCGAATGGCAGGCCCGATGCACGGACCGTTTTTACGGTGTGGACCAGCAGCTTGCGGTAAGCCGCCACCGCGCCATCCGGTCCAAACTCCGGGATCAGCCGCGTCTTGGCCTTGCCCGCTTCCGGCCAGCGGGCGAAAATCGAGACGGTCGGGGCAGTATTCATGCGGCTTCGGGTTCCGCAGGTGCTCCTGCATTCTTGGGCGCCTCCGGTTTCGCTTTCAGCACCCACCAGACCACAGCAGCAGACACCAGTCCGCCCACGACATTCGCCGCCAGTTCCGCGCCGTAAACCGCATCCGCGCCCCAGCTACCGCGCAGGAGCCAGGCAAATGGCAACATCACCAGAAATACGCGAGCGCAGCTTTGCGCCAATGCCAGCCCGGCCCTGTCCACCGCGTTCAACACGCCGTTGCCCACGATCAGCAGTCCATATCCGGCATAGCCCCATGCGGCGATGGTTAGGTAGCGTGCAAATTGGTTTATCACTGCGGCTTCTTCGGTAAAGAAATCCGCGAACCATTCCCCGAAAGAGAACAGCAGGACGGCAATCGCCAGCCCGTAACCGACCGAGAATATTCCGGCATAGAGAACAGCCTTGCGCGCCCGGTCGATTTTCGACGCGCCCCAATTCTGCCCGACGATGCCGCCAATCGCCCCGGACAGGGCGAGCAGCGGCACGACCGCGAAACTCTGCAGCCGGCCTGCTGCACCGAACCCTGCGACAGCGGCCTGCCCTTCTATGGCGACCAGCGCAGTCAGGATCGAGAGACCGATGGGATTGATCGCGTTGGAAAATGCCGCCGGGCCCGCCACACTCATGATCGCCCCTGCCGATTCGCCGATGTCGCACCGTTTCAGCAGGCTCAGATCAAATGGCAGGGGTGTGCGCTTGAGAAGGACGAAGGCCATAATGATCCCGCATATCCAGCCAATCGCCGTGGCGTAGGCCGCCCCGACGATGCCGAACCCTTCGAACCCGAGAGCGCCGGTAACCAGGATCGGGTCCAGCACCCAGTTCGCCGCTGCATAGGTGATCGACACCAGAGAGGTTTTGCGGGCTTCTCCCTGGCCGCGCAGTACGCCGTTAATGCCCATAATCGCCAGCAATAGCGGGAAGCTGATCGCGTAGGGCTGCATATAGGTGCGGATAAATGGCATCAGCGCATCGTCTGCATTCATTAACCGGAACAGCGGGTCCAACAGGGCGTACAGCGCCAACCCCAGAACCACGCCGCAGCCGACTGCAAAGACGATACCGAAAGTGGCCCTTCGTGCCGCCCGGTCATCATCGCCAGCGCCCTGCGCACGGGCAACCACCGAATTGATGCCGACCATGATTCCAACGCCCAAACTGGATAGCGCCACACTGATTGGAAAAATGAAGGAAATCGCGGCCAGCTGCTGCGCGCCCAGCTGGCCGATGAAATAGGAATCAACCAGCCCGATCGACATGATGGCAGCCACACCGACAATCATCGGGGCGGTCTGGCTGACGAGATGACCCGGAATGCTCCCGCGCGTCAGTTTTGCGTTGTTGCTCATGGGGCCTTGCTCATCACAGGCGCGTTAGCGACGGGCTGTGGTCTAGGGAAGGGGGCGGCGAAACACGCAGGGCCTGCCTACCACCTTGTGCGATAGTGCCCGCCCGTGCGATAAAGCAGAAAAAGAGAGAGATGAGGAGAACCGATCATGGCTACGCAGCTTAAACCCAAAGAAGAGTATAGCTCGGAAGAATGGCAGGCCCGTCTTGACCTCGCCGCGTGCTACCGCATCTTTGATACGATGGGCTGGTCGGAATCTATCTACAACCACATCAGCGTCGCCGTGCCGGGTGAAGAGGGCGCGTTCCTGATCAATCCGTTCGGGCTGCTGTATGAAGAGGTCACCGCGTCCAATCTGGTGAAGATCAATGTCGAAGGCGACAATATCGGCGGATCGCCCTATCCGGTGAACAAGGCCGGTTTCACGCAACACGCATATTTTCATAAGACGCTAGGCGAACGGGCAAACGCGATCTGCCACGTCCACACCACCGCGACGATGGCAGTGTGCAGCCACAAGGACGGCCTGCTGCCGACCAATTTTTACGCCTGTAATTTCCAGAACCAGATTGGCTATCACGATTTCGAAGGCATAACGGTTCGCTCCGAAGAGGGGGAGCGACTGGTCGAAAATCTCGGCAATCATTCGATTCTGATGCTTCGCAATCACGGGCCTGTGGTAATGGACAAGACCATCCCCGGCATGTTCGTCAAGATGTGGGTCCTGCAGCGCGCCTGCGAAATCCAGATCGCCACTTTGAGCCAGGGTGAAGCCAATATCGTGAAGCAGGACGTGGTCGATGTACACCAGCGCGATCTGTCCGTTATTCAGGAGCAGGGCGGGGCAGGCCTGTTCGATTTCGAAGCGTGGAAGCGCAAAATCGACCGGATCGACGATAGCTGGCGCAGCTAGATCGCCTGATCTGACCCGAGCATCAGGGGACTAGCGCCGTGCCGCGCATGACCGTGAACGATCGCCCGGTCGAGTATCTGCTCGATGGCGATACCCCGCTGATGTGGGCTCTGCGGGAAGCTTCCAACCTTACCGGGACCAAGAACGGCTGCGGCAAGGGGGATTGCGGCGCGTGCATGGTGCTGGTCGATGGCGCTGCGCTGCGCAGTTGCCTGATTACCATTGCCGAGGCGGAGGGCCGCTTCATCACTACAATCGAAGGGCTTGCCCGCGACCGGTCGCATCCGGTGCAGCAGGCTCTGGTGGCAGAACAGGCGATACAGTGCGGGTTCTGCACCCCCGGTATAGCTATGGCGGCTGCCGCGCTGCTGAGCCGCAATGCCGGGCCGAGCGAGGCGGAGATTGCCGAGGCGATCCCCAACCTGTGCCCCTGCGGTGTTCAGCCGCGACTGGTCCGCGCGGTCCAGCGTGCAGCCTCTGTTACCCGCCGTGAAGAACGCATCAGCGCAGCGCCCGCGCCCGGCATCACGGCAGAGGATGCCGCCGAAGCTGTTCCGGCGATGGCCCCTCCGCCTGAAGAGTAGGCAGACAAGGGGCCACTGCTTTCCTACATTTTCAGCCGCACACCAAATCGCGCGCTGAACGGCTCGCCTGGCTGGATGTTGCTGTCGCCATGAGCGCTTGGGTAATAGCTTTCGTCGAACAGGTTCTCGATATTGAGCTGGAGCGAAACACGCTCGTTCACATCATAAAACACAGCCGCGTCGAAGCGCCAGTAGTCCGGTAACGTTACCTGGTTGGAGAAGCTGGTGAACTGTTCGTCCTGATAAATCACCCCGATGCCGAAACCGAGCTGCGAGCTTACGTCGAAGCGGTTCCATGCGCTGAACTGGTGCCGGGGAAGCTGCTGCAGTGTTGTTCCGGCAGCGGCAGACGCGGTGGTTTGCGTGATTTCCCCATCGAGATAGGTGTAGCCTAGGCTGGCTTCCCAGAACGGCGTGACTTCACCGATCAGATTGGCTTCGAAGCCCTCTACACGGCTGGCGCCGGTCAGCACCGTCAAACCGGTATTGGCAGGGTCGGGCGCGGTGGTGTTGTCACGGTCGAGCCGGAACAGCGATACCGTGGCAAGCAGTCCGGGGCGCACCGCCCATTTCGCGCCGATCTCCAGATTTTCGAACTTTTCGGGATCCAGCGTGGCGGCAGTGGGGGAAAGCAGAAAGAACTGGTCGCCCGCCTGCGGCAGGAAGCTTTCGGCATAGGATGCGTAAAGGGAGACATTCTCGCGGGGCTTGAAAATCAGGCCGACGCGGGGGCTGACTTCTGTATCCACCCTGTTGCCCGGGGCGCCGGCCAGACGGTCTTCGGTTTCCAGATCGAACCGGTCGTAACGCAGGCCGGCAACAATCTCCACCTTGTCGCCGATTTCCAGCTGATTCTGGATATAGGCCGAGAACACACCCAGCTCGCTCGCGCGGTCACGGATAATCGGGGAGAGGGTGAAGGCGGGCACGGCGATGGTGTCTGCCAGCGGCGTCGATGCTCCGTCTGCAAAAACCGCATTGCGGCGGGTGTTCGTGCTGTCCTGCGTGCTGCCTTCTATCCCTACCAGCAGGGTGTTGGACAGGGCGCCTGTATCGACCTGCCAGACCAGATTGGCCTGCCCGATCAGGTTCTGGCGCGTCTGGCCATCCTGATATCCGCCCAGCTCGACGGTCGCCAGATCGGTGCTGCGTGGCAGGATATTGGCGTAGAGCTTGTCGTAATCGGCATATTGGGCAGAGGCGTTGACGCTGAGGGTATCGGAGAATTCATGCTCCAGCCGCACACGGCCGATATGCACTTCGGCGCTGGTATTGTTGAAGCCGGGCGCGCCGAAGAATGTAGAGTCGAACCCTTGCAGCGGGCCGCCATCAAAAGACGGAACGCCGCGATCGACTACGCGGTTGTCATCATCATAGGTGTAGGTCGCGCGCAGCACGGTGTCGGGGCCAAGCTGCGCCGTTACGGTGGGAGAGATGCCGATGAAGCGGCCTTCATAGAAATCACGGTCGTTGCCGAATTCCTCGTAAGTCGCGGCCAGCCGCAGCGCGACAGTATCGCCGACCGGCTGGTTCACATCGACCACACCGGCAAATGCGCCGAAGGTATCGACCGAGAAATCGGCGCTTGTGAACACATCAGACAGATCGGCCCGTTTGCTGACGCGGTTGACCACACCGCCGCCGCCGCCACGCCCGAAGATCAATGCATTGGCGCCCTTCAGCACTTCGACGCGGCTGACGTTGTAGAGCGAGCGATAGTATTGCGCATCGTCACGCAGGCCGTCGATGTAGAAATCGGCAGTGGTTTCCTGCCCGCGAATGAAAATCTCGTCACGATGGCCTTCGCCTGTTTCCAGACTGACACCAGGGACATAACGCAAGGCTTCGCCTAACTGGCGAACGGACTGGTCCTCCAGCTGGTCTTCGGTGATGAAGGTCACCGTCTGGGGCACATCGATTAACGGAGTAGGAGTTTTGGTGCCGGTGGAACCGTCATCGGTATCGTATCCGTCCCTGGCCCCGACCACGGTGATTTCGCCGGGCAGATACTCACGTTCGGGAGCAAGATCATCGGCGGCGAATGCGGTTTGCGGGATTGTCAGACTCGCAGTCAGCAGCAGGGCGGTACGGATGGAGGTGCGCATGGTAAAGGCTTTCTTGCGAGTAATTCTCAATACAAGCCCCGCTATTGAGAATTACTCGCACTCGCAACCCTGTTTTCGCGCTTGGCGAATTTTTTCTGTTCGCTAAGCATCGGTGTCACATTTACCCAACACCGGAAGGCACCCGATGAAAGCGACGATCTGGCACAATCCCAATTGCAGCAAATCCCGCGCGGCACTGGCTTTGCTGGAGGGTAAGGATGGCATCGACCTCGAAGTGGTTCGTTATCTGAAGACGCCGCCGACGCAGGATAAGCTGGCGCAGCTGTACCGCGATGCCGGAATGGCTCCGCGTGAAGGCGTGCGAACCAGCGGCACCGATGCGAAGGAGCGCGGATTGACAGAAGCGGGCGATCAGACGGTTTTGGCCGCAATGGCAGAAGACCCGCGCTATATTGAGCGGCCACTGGTGGAGACGGAGAAAGGCGTGCGGCTGGGCCGCCCGACAGAGCGTATCGAGGAAATTCTCTAGGTACGCTCGGTCGTCAGATCCTCATCGGCCTGCAGTCCCCGCCAGCCAAGCAGCAGCGCGGCCAGGCAGAACAGCACTACTGTGATGAACGCCAGCCAGTCCGAATGGCCATACAGCCATACACCCAGCGCAGGGGCGTAAACGAAACCGGCCCCGTTGATCGACGCAACCTTGCCCGACACCTGTCCCTGTTCTGGGCGCGAGACCGCTAGCGAGGCCCCGGCTGTAAATCCGGGCCGGAACAGTCCGAAGCCAAGCGAAGCGATGCCGAAGCCAAGCGCAATCGCATGCAGATCCTGCGCCACGGCGAACAATGTCACGCCGGCTATGGCCAGCATCATGCCCGACAGAGTCGCTGCGCGCGGACCCAGATGCAGTGTCGGTATCAGGCCCCATTGCGCCAGCAAAGTCGCCACAGCGCCCACCATCAGCACGATGCCGACGGGGCCGGCGCCCGCCATCGGATCGGCCCGCAGCCCCAGCCGGTCGAGCACCAGGAAGCCCGCTATACCCAGAGTCATTGCCTGGGCATGGCCGCCCAGCAATCCGGCAATGTACCACGGCGTGGTGCGGGCATCGCGCCAGGCGAGGTCGGGGATATCGCCGGGCAGCGTGTCGTCATCATCCTCGCTGATGGTCTGGGCCGCTTCAGGTTCGCCCTTGCGCTTATGGTCGTGCCGGGCAGAACCGCTATTGCCGTAGGGCGCATCGAATGCCGCTCCGCGTGCCGCAAATTGCGGTTCATCATTGGGCAGGCGCAGGCGGAGGGCCATCAGGGTGACGACACCGATTGCGGCAAAGGCGATAAACGGGCCGGTCAGGCCAATGAACGGGAAGATCAGCAAGGGCGCGAGTGCCGGGCCGACTACTGTGCCGAGCCCGAAGCTGGAAGAGATCAGCGACAGCGCCTGTGTCCGTTCTGCGCGCGGCGTACGGCTGGCGACATAGGCCTGCACGGCGGGCGGCGCCGCAGAGCCGAACAGACCGTACAGCGCGCGGCACGAGGCAAACAGCACCAACGTCCACAGCGCCGGGATCAGACCCGCCAGCCCGGCCCACAGCACAATTCCGCACAGCGCCATCGATGTGGAAAAGCCGATCAGACCCAGCGCCATCATTGACTTGCGGCCGCGCCGGTCGCTCCGTTTTGCCCAGATCGGGGCACAGCCGACCCACAAAATCGCGGACCAGCTGTAAGCCAGACTGATCCAGACATCGGAGACGCCAAGCGCGGTGCCGATGCTGGGCATGACAGACTGCATCGCCGTATTGCCCGCTGCGGTCACCAGCATAACTGTAAACAGCAGGACCAGCCGGCCGCGCGAAATAGGGCGGGGACGGGTAAGGGAAGGCGCTTTTGCCATCGCGGGAGAAGGGGGATCGGCGTCGGCCATGATATTGATCGCGGTGCTAGGCCGACCAAGCGGCGGTTGCAATATGGCAGAGGGATAGTAAGCGTCCGACGCCTGCCCAACGGAGGACGCTCTTGGCCGATAACGATTTTCTAGCCCTTGGAAGGTTGCGCGACCGTCTGGCCCAGCGCGCTGGCCGTGTGTCCGGCCATTGGGGCGTATTCTTACGCGGCTTTATCGAACATCCGCGCATGGTCGGCTCGGTAATCCCGTCCTCCCGCTATACGATAGACAAGATGCTGGAGCCGGTCGATTGGGCGAATTGCCAACTGTTCGTGGAATACGGGCCGGGGGTCGGTACATTCTGCCTGCCGGTTCTGGAGAAGCTGCCGGCCGATGGGGCGCTGATTGCGATCGACACCAACCCGCTGTTTGTCGATTATCTCAACGAAACGATCCGTGACAGCCGCTTTACCGCCGTGCTGGGATCGGCCGCCGATGTAGAGGAAATCGTGCAGGCCAGCGGGCGCGGCCACGCCGATTACATCCTGTCCGGCCTGCCTTTCTCCACCCTGCCGAACGGTGTCGGCCCTGCAATCATGGCGGGCACACATCGCATATTGCGCCCCGGCGGCGCATTCATGGCCTATCAGTTCACCGCTGCCGTGCGGGATCTGATGGCGCAGGAATTCACCCGCATCGATAGCGGGTTCGAGTTCTGGAATATCCTGCCGTGCAAGTTGTTCTGGGGCTGGAAGGATTAGTCGCCCTTCGATCCGCCCTTGGTGACAGAGGGTACGCTGGGCATGCTGGCCCGTGTGGCATGCCCGGATAACTGCCGGTGGGCCGCCGCCATTGCCGCCAGAAGCACCACCATCATCACTGCATTGATTGCCGAACTGACAATCGCCCCGCCAATCAGTCCTGCCGTCTCCCCGAGCAGGGCAAAAAGCACTCCGAAAATCATCGTCAGCACCAGGCTGACTACGATGAAGGCCACAATCAGCAACGCGTAGAACAGCAGCAGGCGGAAGGAATTGCCTTTCGTCAGGCCCCACGAACGCCGGACAGCAGCGACGGGATTGCGACTGTCCTCCACTGCGATCACCGGGGCGAGGAGGGATATTTTCACATAGACGTAAATCATCACCGGAAACGCCAGAACGATCGGCAGACTGGCGATTGCCTGCGATCCGGTGAGTGACAGGATCATCACCAGGATTGCCAGGATCAGCACTATGGCGAAGGCAACCAGGATATTGGCCGCCAGATAAGGCAGCAATCCGGCCAGCCCGCTCGTCAGCGCTTCGCCCAGTGTCGGCCTGCCATCGCGGCCCAGCATGGCCAGCAGGCCCAGCGTTCCGACGCCCTGAACCACGGCCAGCAGGACAAAGACCCACCAATATTCAAGAAACGCCGCCTCCATAGCGGCCATCGCTGCTTCCGGATCGCCGCCGACCGACTGGGTGCCCATGATTGTTCCAAGATCGGGCACAAGCATGGTCACCGCCAGATAGGGCAGGAAGAAGAACACACCTGACACCACCGCGACCACTTGCCGGTTGGCGCGCAGCAGGGCTGTCGCTTCCTCCCAGGCGCGGCTCATGTCGAACGAATTGCTTGCGGCCATCATATTCTCCCTGCTTGCACCCTTGATAAGCGCAGCGCACTGCTCCAGCAATGGCAGTGATGGACCTTTCCGGCGACATGATCGAATGGCAGCAGGAGCAAGCGCCTGTGCCTTACCGCGCCGCGCTGGCCGAAATGGAGGCGCGCAACAGCGCCATTTCGGCAGGCGAAGCGAGCGAGCTGGTCTGGCTGCTGGAGCATCCGCCCGTGTACACCGCCGGAACCAGCGCCGATCCGGCGGAAATGCTTGATCCGCGTTTCGATGTTGTCGAGACGGGGCGTGGCGGGCGTTATACCTATCACGGGCCGGGCCAGCGGGTCGGTTATGTGCTGCTCGATCTGAAAATGCGCGGGCGCGATGTACGGCGCTTTGTCCATTCGCTTGAAGGATGGGTGATTACCACCCTTGCGACACTGGGGGTGGAAAGCTGGTCGGTGGACGGCCGGGTGGGCATCTGGACCCGTGATACAGACGGAGTGGAGGCGAAAATCGGTGCCATCGGCGTGCGGGTGCGGCGCTGGGTTACGATGCACGGGTTTTCGGTGAACCTGTCGCCCGATCTTTCGCATTTCAGCGGTATCGTGCCGTGCGGGATCGAAACGCTGGGTGTCACCAGTCTTGCCAAACTGGGCATTGCGCTCTCGCCAGCAGAATGGGATGCGGCGCTGATGGATACCGCGCCCGGCTTTTTCGCCGCGCTTTCCGGAGAAACCGAATGAATCGCCTGAAATTTCCTGCTGCTGCCTTTATTTCATTCGGAGTGTTTGCCCTGTCTGCCTGCGGCGGCGATGCCGACCTTGCAGAGGCGGCCGCTGAGGGCTCCGGCGCTGAGGGCAAAGTGGAGGGCGGCTCTATCAGCGACGCGATGCTGCCGTTGGATGCGGTGACGTCCAAGGCCCCATCGCGCGGCGGCGTGGACGAGGAGGAAGATGAGAGCGACGACGCCAGCGAAGAGGCTGGCACCGAAGAGACTGGCACCGAAGAGACTGGCACCGAAGGTGGTGCGGGGGAATAAGGCTATAGCGGCTAGGCAGCCCTAGATTTCGCCGACAATTCTACGGGCGCGGGCCAGTTCGATGCGATCCGCAGCAAAGCGATCGACCGTAACGACCTGAACCTCTGGCTGCAGTTCGAATGCAGCGATAATAGCCGCAGCCCGCGAACGCTCTTCATCCGTAGGAGCGAAAATTTCCTCGATCGGTTTTACCTGCGCAGGGTGGCGGGCGATCATGGCGTCGAAACCGGCGGCACGCGCTTCTGTCGCAACAGCCCGGAAAATATCGGCATCACGCGTAACATTGCTGGGTGTCTCGAGCGCGAACAGGCCATTGGCCCGCGCGGCCAGCACCACGGAGGCGCGAACATGGCCCAGCGGGGCGGGCCAGCGCCGCACCCCTTTGCCAAAGGGGCGCATTCCGCCCGATGCAAGCATGGCATCGGCATCCCATGACAGACCGGCCAGGCGCGGATGCAGGTCACGCACCAGATCGGCAATGGCAAGGGCTGCGGCGGGGGTATCGCCCACTTGCGGCACGATACGGACGGAATTGAGTTCAGCGGGAGTTTTCTGCTCCAGCTCGTAAATTTCAGCTGCCAACTGGGTAATATCGGCAGCGCCAGTGGCGCGCGGCAGCATGATGCCGTCCGGCACGCCGGGCATCAGGGCGACCAGATCTTCGCGCCAATGGGCCGTGCCCAGCGGATTTATCCGCACCCACCGGCGCGCGCCCGGCAACCCGCCTCGCGGGGCGGGGCGGGAACCGAGGAATTCGGCCGTCAATGCACGGGCATCGGCCTTGCCGCTCTCTGCCACGCAGGACAGGTCGAGCAGGATCACATCGGCATCCAGACCGACAACCTTCTCCAGCTTGTCGGGTTGGTCGGCCGGCACAACTAACCAAGATCGCATCTGTGCTGTCATGCCGACCACCCTATTTCCGTGCTTGCTTACGCAGAGACCGAGGTTTCTTCGGCCATCGTGGGGTAGTCGATATACCCTTCCGCGCCCGGCAGATACCAGCTTTGCGGGGCATTGACGTTCTCCGCCAGCGGAGCGCCTGCGCGAATGCGTTCGACCAGATCCGGATTGGAAATGAACGGGCGACCGAAGGCCACTGCATCGCACTTGCCGTCTGCAATGTCGCTGCTGGCTTCCTGCGGGGTGTAATCGCTGTTCAACACCAGCGGTCCGTTGAAGGTAGAGCGTATCATCGGGCTCTGCTTGGGCACATCGGTCGATCCGAAGGTTCCATTGGGGCCGGGCTCACGCAGTTCGAGGAACGCCAGTTCATGTTTTTGCGCGATGCTGGCGGCTACACCGAATGTCGTTGCGGGATCGGGATCGTCGCAGCCTTGTGTTTCACCATTTGGCGATAGACGCAGGGCAACCCGGTCTGCCCCCCAGACGCCCACCAGTGCCGTCAGCACTTCATCGAGGAAGCGTGCGCGGTTTTCGGCGGAGCCGCCATATTCGTCGGTCCGCAAATTTGTTGAGCGGCGCAGGAATTGATCGACAAGATAGCCGTTTGCGCCGTGCAGTTGAACACCGTCGAAGCCTGCCTTCTTGGCGTTTTCCGCAGCGTGCGCATAGTCGCTCACCACCCGGGCAATTTCCGCCACCGACAGTTCGCGGGCCTGCTGGTGATCCTGCCGGCCGGTTGGCGTGTGGGCATGGCCGGGTGCCGTCGTGGCGCTGGCCGATACCGGTGCATCGCCGTCCAGGAAATCGGGATGGACCACACGGCCCATATGCCACAGCTGAAGGATGATCAGGCCGCCCGCGTCATGCACGGACTGCGTCACCGGCTTCCAGCCTTCGACCTGTTCGTCCGACCAGATGCCGGGTGCCGCAGGCCAGCCCAGACCTTCGCGGCTGATGCCGGTTGCCTCGCTGATGATCAGCCCGGCGCCGCTGCGCTGGGTGTAATATGTTTTCATCATTTCGTTGGGGACGTAGCCGGGCTGTGTCGCGCGGCCCCGGGTAAGCGGTGCCATCAGAACGCGGTTGCGCGCTTTGAAAGCGCCCATCGTGAGAGGTTCGAACAGGTTTTCGTGCGGCATGATGTTCTCTGTATCCATTTCAGTAATGCGTGTTTGCACCCGTCGAGCTAAGGCGCGCCAATGGAGAGGGCAACCGAAGAAAAGCCACTAAGGCGGGAAGCAGAACCACCCCGGTGGTGGATGCTGGCAGCATTGCTGGCGGGGAATGTCGCGCTGGCGCTTGGGCCGTGGTCGGTTCGGCTGGCCGATAGTGGCCCGGTATCCGCCGCTTTCTGGCGGTTGTTTCTGGCATTGCCGTTTCTGGCTCTGATTGCCCGGACGACTGGACAGCGGCTGGGCGGGATGCCGCGCGGGGCCCTGGCTCTGGTGGCATTGGGATCGGTTGCCTTCGCCGTCGATCTCGGCAGCTGGCATATCGGAATAGAGCGCACCCGGTTGGGCAATGCCACCCTGTTCGGCAATGCGGGCAGCATCATCCTGCTGTTCTGGGGTTTCATAATCGCGCGCACTTTACCGCGCGGGCTGGAATGGGCCGCGATTGTGCTGGCGCTGGCCGGTGCGGCAATTCTGATGGGCCGTAGCGCACAGATCAGCACCGATACGCTGGTGGGCGATCTATACTGTGTGGCAGCAGGCATGTGCTACGCTGTCTATCTGCTCGCCCTAGGCAATGTGCGTAGCCAGTTCGGGGCCTGGGCGCTGCTGACCTGGGTCTGCCTGATTGCATCCCCTGTAGTGCTGGCGATGGCGCTGCTTATGGGCGAACCTGTGTGGCCCACGAACTGGACCCCGCTGATCGTTCTTTCGCTGCTGAGCCAGATTATCGGGCAGGGCCTGCTGGTTTTTGCACTGCGCCATTTTCCGCCGCTGGTGATCGGGCTGGCGCTGCTTACGCAGCCTGCGGTTGCCGCGCTCTATGGATACAGCGCGTTTGGCGAAGTGCTCGGGCCACTCGATATTCTGGGTATGGTCCTGCTGGGCAGCGCGCTGGTGGCATCGCGGATTGCGCCGCAACGGCTGGCCATCAGCCGCTAGCTATGGACCAGAACTGCCGGTCGAATTCCCGGGCGTATTCCTCGAACTTTTCCAGATCGGGCCCGACCAGAGTCAGCCGTGCCTGTTCAGCCAGCATGCGGCCCTGATCTTTCAGCGCAGACTGGCGGCGCTCGTCCCTGATGGGTTTGGCAGCATTGGCAATGGTTGTGAGCATTACTTCCGCAGCTGTGGGAGAGCTGGCGACCGCGCTTCTGATGGAACCGAACCCGCGCTTCACGTAATGCTCGAAATTGTCGGGGAGTGGGATGACGGGGCAATTTTCTGCATCTTCGCCGCAAACGTCCTTGCGCAGATCGCGGCGACCGATTTCAGCGGTTGCTGCGCCCAGCCAGTGGAGCGTCGTAATCGCGGTAAACGGATCGTTGATGCCCGGCGACAGGGCACGCAGCCCGATTTCCACCAGCTCGTCGATCAGGAATTGCGGGTCCTGTTCCGGTGTGCGGGTTGCGCCAAGGGTAAAACATTCGCGTACCCTGTCCTGAACGGCATCGGGTTCGCATCCATCGATTTCCAGCAGCGGCAGCTCGCGGTGGATGAAATCCCCTGTGCGCACCTTGAGGGAAAAGGTGGCCCCGCAATCGCGCGCAATTTTCTCCAGATCCTGAAAATCGATCATCTGGACATAGCCTGAATCCCGTGCGGTCAACGGCGTACCCTCGACCGCTTCGACGGCATCACGGAAATCGTCTTCCACCGGATAGGTTTCACGGATGCCCGCCAGAAGACGGCGACCGATGCTTTCCAGCACCGTGTTGATCTGTATGCTGGAGGGGACGTGGTTGAGGAAGAACACCAGCACGGCGACGCAGATCGCCAGCAAAAGATACGCCACCAGCAACGATAATTGCGGGACAAACCCGGGCAATGCAGTTGCCGTGGCCTCCACCGCGCCCGTGGGGGTCTCATCCTCTGTCCGAACGCTGCGAAGCACGATCAGCGCATAGACGAAGCTGGAGATGAAGGTGGCGAGGCTGAGCTGGTTGCCCCTGTCCTCTAGGAAGTTGGTCAGCAGGCGCGGACCGTAATTGCCGCTCGCATAAGTGACCGCGACCAGTGTGATGGAAAACACAGTGGATGCAACGCCGATCATGCTGCCGGCCATTACGGTCAGAATATCGGCCGCGCCTTTGGGCCTTGAGGTAACCAGCCACTCGAAATCGTTCAACGCCTCGGCATAACCTGCCCGGTCGAGCCAGATCATCGTCAATGCCAGCACCGCGGCCAGAATTGAGAAAAGCGCCGGATAGAACCAGTAATTCGCGTTGAGCCTGGCCCAGAACCAGCGGATTTCAGCAGTCATGCAGCCCTACCGCACGAAAGCGCAAAAGGGGCGATGTCAAATTTTGCCAAGATCACCCTGACCGATCGTGCCGCTCGCCAGTTCCAGCATCTTGTCGAGGCTTTTCTTTGCTTGGAGCCGCAGGGATTCCTCGATTTCGATGCGCGGTTCCAGATCGCGCAGGCAGGCGTACAGTTTCTCCATCGTATTGAGCGCCATATAGGGGCAGATATTGCAGCTGCAGTTTCCATCCGCTCCCGGTGCGCCGATAAAGTTTTTATCCGGCAACGCCTTTTCCATCTGATGGATAATGTGCGGCTCTGTCGCCACGATCAACGTGTCGCCTTCGAATGTATCGGCAAATTGCAGGATGCCGCTGGTCGAGCCGACATAATCGGCGTGATCGACGATGGTTGGCGGGCACTCGGGATGCGCTGCGATGGGCGCATCGGGGTGTTCTTCCTTCAGCTTCAGCAGTTCGGTTTCACTGAAGGCTTCGTGAACAATGCACACGCCGGGCCACAGCAGCATTTCACGGTTGAATTTGCGTGAAAGATACCCGCCCAGATGGCGGTCGGGACCGAATATTATCTTCTGGTCGTCAGGGATTTGCTGTAGAATTGTTTCCGCGCTGGAACTGGTGACGATCACGTCGGACAGCGCCTTCACCTCGGTTGAGCAGTTGATATAGGTCAACGCGATATGGTCGGGGTGTTTCTCGCGGAAAGCCTTGAATTTCTCGGGCGGGCAGCTGTCCTCAAGGGAACAGCCTGCATCCATATCGGGCAGCACGACGATCTTTTCCGGACTGAGGATTTTCGCCGTATCGGCCATGAATTTTACGCCGCAGAACGCAATAACATCCGCGTCGGTTTCGGCAGCCATCTGGCTTAGCTGGAGCGAATCCCCCACAAAATCAGCTAGATCCTGAATGTCGGGAGTCTGGTAATAATGCGCCAGAATGATCGCGTTCTTATCCTTGCGGAGTCGGTTGATCTCGGCAAGCAGGTCTTCACCTGTGGGCAATTTGGTTTCGACTGTCATCGTATATTCCGTTTGTTGGCGCATTCACTGCGTTTCATACACATAACGGGTATTAAGTGCAGGGCGTTCCTGCCCCGCATCATACTGCGTCGTCCAGCGCCGCCTTCAGGTCTCCCAGCCACGGCGCGAAGGGCTCCCATGCCCCCTGGCCGGACCGGTTGATCGGCTTTCGCACCTGTTCGCTACTGGCTGTGCGAACGGCTCGATCGGTTTGGTGGAAATCGACACAAGCCTGTTCGAACGGCAGGCCGCAATGGTTCAGCATACGGTGGACCTGACCTTCCAGATCGTCCAGAACATCCTCGTGCTGAACGCGCAAGATCTTGCCCGGCAGCACGCGGTCCCAGTGGTCCATAAGGGAGACGTAATCGGCGTAATAGCGGCCGATTTCGTGTAGACCGTAGGTAAACTCCTGCCCTTCTGCGAATAGCTGTTTGAAGCCTGAGAAGCAGCAATCCATCGGATTGCGCCGCGCATCGATTATGGTGGCGTTTGGCAGGATCAGATGGATCAGCCCGACGTGACGGAAATTGTTCGGCATCTTGTCGGTAAAGAACGGTGCGTCTGCGCGGTGAATACGGGTGCTTTCGATGAAATCTTCACCGAACTGCGCAAGCTGTTCTTCGGGTAGATCATGGAGAATTTCCGGGTAGCGCGACTGCCCCGCTTTACGTCCGCGCAACCGGTGCGCCAGCGCGAGAACATTGGGCAGTTCCAGCGTGCCGTCCACCTGGCTGTGGCTGGCGAGGATTTGCTCCAGCAATGTCGATCCAGCTCGCGGTAGACCGACGATGAAGATCGGATCTGGGGCAGGATGGCCTGTGCCCTTGTGGCTGGTAAACAGGTCCGGTGTGCATACCTCGTGCTGCTTGGCCAGTTCGGCGCTCATCTGGTTCGCACTGTAGCGCGTCTGTGCGCGTTTCAGGGCGTTGCCGGCTTCGTAATATTCGAAACTCTGTGCGTAATCCCCTCGATCTTCCAATGCCTTGGCAAGGGCGAAGGACAGACGAACGCGGTCCATGAACGCCAGATCGGTGCGGGCGATCTGCTGTTGCATGGCCGCAATTTCAGCATCGGTAAACCGGTAGGTCTTCAGGTTCGCCAGCGCGTAATAGGCATCGCCGTGATCGGGCTTTGCTGCAATCGCTGCCCTGTAGCTGGCGACAGCTTCATCGCTGCGACCAGTGGTTTTCAGGGCATGACCCCTGCTGGTAAGGGTTGCGGGATCGTTCGGCAGTTTTGCCAGTACCTGATCGAACAGATCAAAGGCGACGTCGTAATCGCCGGTCTGCATATTATCGATCGCTAGATGCGACTGGAACAGCGGGTTTTCAGGGTCGCGGGCATGCAGGGCTTCGGCCTCCTGGCGCGCTTTGGCGAATTTCTGGCGGCGGCGCAGGGAATCTATGTAATCTAGCCGGAGCTGGATATTGTCAGGTTCAAATGTGGTGGCGCTTTCCAGCAGGAACTCCGCATCGTCCAGAATGCCCAATTTGATGCCGATCTGCGCGAGCAGGCGCATTCCTTCCACATTGCGCGGGTTTTGCTGCAGAAACGCACGGCATATCTGTTCTGCGTGAAGCACACGGCCTTCGTGCAGATGATTGGTCACGGACACCAGTTCGCGCGGAAGGGTACGCAGGCGCTGGCTTTGCGACAGCGTTGCCTGTGCTTCGGCAGTTCGCCCTGCAGCCTTCAGCAGTTCACCTTGCGCACGCCAGCTCGCCTCCAGAGCAGGATTGAACTTCACCGCACGCGCATAAGCGGCAATGGCGGCATCGGTGTTGCCCTGTGCGCGGGCCAGATGTCCGGCTTCCTGCCATGCCCGTCCGAATTCGGGCGAAGCTGCATGGAGCCGGTCTAGCATCGCGGCGGCTTGATCTGTCTGTTCGAGATACCGGCAGGCGACAGCGCCTATATACAGCGCCTCACCATCATCCGGAGCGCTTTCCAAGACTTTATTGGCCAGTTCCAGCCCTCCGGCAAAGTCGCCGGATTGCAATGCCTTTTGCGCAGTGGCCAGATCGTTGTCTTTTGAGCTCATGCACACTCCAGTGCCAGAATCATCCCGAAACGCAAAACGGCGGGCAAAGCTTGTCGCTCGCCCACCGTTTCGTGTGTTCAGGTCTTCAACTGATCAATAATCGAAACCGACCCGGATGCCGACCGTCAGAGGACGGTTGGTGGTGATCCGCTCACGGTCGTTGATGTAGTTTCCGGCAATTTCAGCGCGTTCGTCGCTGAGGTTCTCACCGAAGATTTCGATCTTCCATTCGTCCTTCTTCACACCAGCGGACAGGCCGAAGGTGGTGTAGCTGTCCAGCTCGATCGTGTTGATCGTGATGATATCCGTTTTCTTGCTGGCGGAATGGAGCATCTGTCCCTGTACGTGCAGTTGCATGTCACCCATGTCCCATTCGTAACGAGCGCGCATGTTGCCCTGGAAGCTGGGGGCGTAAGCGAGATCGCTGCCGACCACCACGTCGTCAGTTGGGGTCAGCACCTCGGTAATCTCGGTATCGAGGAAGCTGAACGCACCTGCAACGGTCAGGCCGGGAACGGAATAAGGTGCAACGGTGAATTCGCCTTCTACGCCCTTGATTTCCGCGTTTGCAGCATTGTCGCTGAAAAACAGGTTGGTGATGCTCGGGTCGAAGATGGTGGTCTGCAGACGGCTGATGTCCACATAGAACGCGCTGGCGTTGAAGCGCAGCTGGCCGTCGAGCAAGTCGAGCTTTGCACCCAGTTCGTAGTTCTTGACCTCATCGGTCTCCAGCTCGAACGGGACGGTAAAGCCTGCGCCATTGGTCGCACCGCCGGGACGGTTCAGTAGACCCGGACGGAAACCTTCAGAATAGGTGGCGTAGAACAACGTATCAGGCGTCGGCGTCAGGGTAACGGTACCCTTGTAGATAGCGCCTTCTGCCTTGGCGACGTCTGGTGCACTCAAAGCGTTGAACACCTGCTGAGCCTGGTTGGCGTTCAGTCCTGCATCCATAATGTCCTGAATGCTATCGCCCAGATTGAACGTCTGCCGCAGGTCTGCATTGCAGCTACCGATAAATGTGTACTGGCCATCGCCGTCGTACAGATCGTTGAGGTCGGTGCCGAATGCGTTGGCATCGCTTGCCGCTCCGGCGTTGCAGAACGAACCGTTGGCGCTTCCTTCGAAGTCAACTTCGACGTTGTAGTAACGCGCACCGAAGGTCAGCGTCAGCAAGTCCGGGACTACGTCGAAGCTGGCTTCACCGAACAATCCGAACTGTTCGTCCGTACGCCGGATGTCGTTGCGGAAGATGACCGACTGCGGGAATGGACCATCGAGCGTGGTGAACCCGTCCTGCGGAAAGTTTGGAGCAAAGCCGCCGAATGGCGCTGCCTCGATGTTGCCGGGATAATTGAAGTCGTTGCGTTCCTTCAGTTCCAGATCAGAATAGAACGCACCTGCAGTCACGCGGAAACGGTTGTAGACCGGCGTGTTGAACCGCAGTTCCTGCGTGAATACGCTGGTTTCGCTGTCCGATGTAACGAACAGGTTCGGTTCCTGGCACGTTCCGCTGGGATCGTTGTCGCCGGGATAGGAAACCGAACCGTCGCAGATGTAATACGGCAGGTATTGGCCAACGAACAGATAGTCCGTGTAATCGACCCGCTGCTGCGTTTCGCGATCAGTATAGGCACCGGTGTAAACGACATCCAGCATCGCGAGGCGGCCTTCGACCGTCCAGCTGGTGTTAGAGAAATCGTCCTGCAGCCGGTCGTCTTCGTAGCGTTGTACATCGAGATTATCGAGGCCGCCCAAGTTGGGGTCTGCGAAGAACACACCATCGCTTTCGATGCTCTGGCGAGCATGACTAACCGTCAGCTGCCAGTCTGGGGTCATTTCCCAACGAGCGCTGGCACGAAAGCCGGCATATTGCGTATCGTTGAAGTTTTCTTCGACCAGACCGCTGTTGTCGGCTGCAAGGAAATTCACGTCCGAAAGATCGGCATCGGCCTGAAAACCGCCGCGCAGATCGTTCACAGGCACTCCGTTCGAGCGGACCGTGCCGGCGGGGCGAAAACGCGCGCTGTCGCGCAGGGTCTGCGTACCGGCGACGTTATCGATGTAGCCACCTTGGTCGTCGAGATAAGCGACAAAGCGCAGACCGACTGTATCGGTAACAGGCAGGTTGACCATGCCTTCTGCTTTGTAACTGGTCTCGCCGCCCTTGGTGAAGGATGTCTCCAGATCGAAGCCAGCGTCGAAACCGGAAAGGTCGGGCTTGGCCGTGATCAGGCGGACAACACCGGCCTGCGAGCTGGCGCCAAACAGTGTACCCTGGGGGCCTGCCAGAACTTCGATCCGTTCAAGGTCGGCTGCGTACACGTCGAGGTTACGGCCGGGCTGTGCCAGCGGCTGATCATCGAGATACAATGCGACGTTAGGGGCAAGGCCCGCAACGCCGGCTGTGGTCAGGTTAGGCGTCGTAGAGGCAAGCCCGCGCACATATATCGTGCTCTGGCCGGGGCCCGAGCCGCCAGCGGTAACGCTTGGCAGCTGTTCGAGGTAATCACCGAACGTGGCCACGCCCAGCTCGTCGAGGGCTTCTGCGCCGATGGCATTTACCGATATGGCAACGTCCTGAAGATCCTCGCTACGTTTGGTCGCGGTAACGATGATCGTTTCGACACCGCCCTGACGGGCCTCGGCCGGGGCAGGGCTGGTTGTAGCATCGGTGCTTTGTGCGAATGCAGGCGTGGCAGTGACAGCTGCGAGCACGCCCAGCGAAACGCTGGCGCGGAGTGTTTTCATCAAAAATGTTCCCTTCTAAGGTCGGTTTATCAAGGTGCCGCCGCACCAGTATTTTGGCCGAGAAACGGACCAGCTTCGAGCCCACGCGATAAACGCTGCGAGCTTCGTGCGACATTTCTGTAACAAGGAGGTGATATCACGGCCACAGCCGGCAAGCGTAATTCAGGGTATTGGCAAAATCATGTGACTTTTAAATCACGTAGACCAAAGTCGGTGTGCGAAACCTTGTCATCCCGCTAATCCCGGGCCTTCTGCTGCCCGTGCAAGAATGACCGGGCAATGTGTTTCCACTCCGCCGCGTTTGCGGCGTACATCGTAGATCACGGCTTTGACGATGGAGATCGCCATCAGCGCGACCACTACGGAAAACGGCAGCGCCCCGATGATCATGGTGATACGGATCGCATCGATACCGCCCAAAACCAGCATACTGCCAACCACCAACGCGATCGCTGCACCCCAAAACAGAATGTGGTGACGGCGCTCTGCACCGTCTTCGCCTTCGCCGCCTGCACCGTTGATCGTGTTGACAATCAGGATTGCGCTGTCTGCCGAAGTGATCAGATACGTCATCAGCAACAGGACGACGACACCGGACAACAGAGCGGCAACACCTGATCCGAAGAGGGTGGATAGAGTAGCGTAAAGCTGATCGGATATGTTGGCGCCCAGAATGGCCCCGCTATCCGCGCCCGACAGAACCAGTTCTATTGCCGTGCCACCTGCCAGGGCCATCCAGATGAAACACATCAGCGAGGGCACAAGAACGACGCCGAACATATATTCTCGGATCGTGCGGCCACGGGAAATGCGGGCAATGAACATTCCGACAAACGGGGCGAAGGCAATCCACCATGCCCAATAGAATACCGACCAGTCGAGCTGCCACTGTGCAAGCGCGTCGCCAGTTGCCGTGCCATCGGCAGTCCACAGAGTGAGCGCGTCGGCCGGTAGCGAGACGAGGTAGTCGGTCACCGAGGTGAAGAGCAGTGTCAGGCCGCCGAGGCCTGCGCCGAATACAAGAAACACTGTAAGCAGGAGGATGCTGAGCGCCATGTTGATATTGGACAGCCACTTGATCCCGCGCCCTACGCCAGAAATGGCTGAGACTGTCGAGGCACCGACAAGAACGACCAGTGCGACGATGATGGCCGCGACAGAGGCTGTGCCTTCTGCGTTAAGCAGCCAGTTCCCCAAGCCCAGACGGCTAAGCCCGGCGACAAACTGTTCGACACCAAGGCCCATAGTCACAGCCACCCCCAATATGGTGGCGACAACGGCGACCAGATCGACCAAATGCCCGGCAAAGCCGGACATGCGCGAGCCGAACAGCGGCGCGAGGCTGGAGCGGATTGTCAGCGGCAGACCCCGGCGATAGGCCACATAGCCTACGGCAAGCCCGACCAGCGCATAGGTTGCCCAGGCGGCAAATCCCCAGTGCAGGAAGGTGTAGCGATAGGCAGACTGGATGGTTTCAGCCGACATTGGTTCCACTACGCCTCGAATGGTATCGGGGTTGGTTGCGAAATGAGACAATGGTTCGCCGGTGGAATAGGTCAACATTCCAATGCCTATGCCTGCGCCAAAGAGCATGGCGAACCATGAAAAGCGGCCGAATTCCGGTTCTTCGCCGGGGGCGCCCAGTCGCAGCGATCCCGATTGCGGAATGACGGCCAGCGTGAAAGCGACCAGCATCAAGAGCGCCACGAGATAGACATACCATCCGGCAAATTCCCGGATCAGAGTGGCGTTAGCCACGGCCAGCGTTTCGTTGGCCTGTACAGGGAAAAGGATGGCCCAGAGGATAATAGCAGCGACAATAACCTTGGCGGAGACAGTCACGAATTTGTTTAAACCATGATAAAACCCGCTGTCTGCCGTGTTGATCGGCAGAGTGCAAAGTGGCGGATTCATGGAGTCCGAAGGGGGAGTGGTATTCGCAGCTGCATTGTCAGCCGTATGTATACTCAATGTAGACCTTCTTTCCCTTCAGGCGCGCACGCCGCCGGGATGGCAACAGGCAGCAACAGGAACGGATGCACGATGATCCGACCCGATAATGTTGACGAACCGTTGCCAGAATATGGGGGCCGCAGGCAACCCCTAGCCTTTGGCACGTGATACGATACTGCGCAAAAACAATGCCCTGCGGTGCAAGTTGCAGGCCGGGATGCGTCAGGCTGCGGACCAGTGCTCCCCGGCGCAGCGGACCATGCCTCGCCGTTCCAGATCGATCAGATGGGCGTGGACGCTCATCTGCGCTGCCTCGTCCAACCGCGGGTCCAGACCCTTATACATCAGCGGAATGAAGTCGGGCAGGGTACGCGGGGCTTCTCCCACCAGCCGCAATATCTGGTTCTCCCGCTGGCGGCGGTGGCCCATCATACCGCGCACCAGCTGGCGCGGTTTTTCCATTGGAGCGCCGTGGGCGGCATAATAGACGCGGTCTTCCCGCGCATAGAGCTTGTCGAGGCTCTTCATATAATCGCCCATGTCGCCATCGGGCGGGACCACCACGCTGGTCGACCAGCCCATTACGTGGTCGCCAGTGAACAGCGCGCCTGTTTCCTCCAGCGCGAAGCACAGGTGGTTGGATGTGTGGCCCGGAGTATGCACGGCGCGCAGGGTCCAGCCCGGACCGGCCACCGCTTCGCCATCCTCCAGCACCCGGTCCGGCGCGTAGCTCGTGTCGAAACTTGCATCGAGACGCGGGCCATCATCGGACAGTACGAGCGGCGCGCAGCCGACGATGGGCGCACCGGTCTTTTTAGCCAGAGGTGCGGCGGCAGGGGAGTGGTCGCGGTGGGTGTGGGTGCACATGATCGCGGCAATCGAAGCATCGCCCACAGCGGATATAATGGCCGCGATGTGATCTGCATCGTCCGGCCCGGGATCGATCACCGCCACGGCATCGCCAGTGCCCACGATATAGGTCTGGGTGCCGGTAAAGGTGTAGGGGCTGGCATTGGGCGCAAGCACGCGCGCAACCAGCGGTTCGGGACGCTCGACCAGTCCGGTCGGCCACGGTTTGGGCGGAATAGCTGCCATACGCTTGCATATGGGGCCTAAGCTGCCGCATGTCACGCGGCAGCGGATTTTCGTGAATGGAGTGACCTATGGCCGACCTTATCCTTGTGCTGGACGAGGGGACCACGTCGACGCGTGCAATTCTGTTCGATGCGGACGGCAACACGCACGGCACGGCGCAGACCGACCTGACGCAGCATTACCCGAAGCCGGGCTGGGTCGAGCATGATGCTACCGAAATATGGCAACGCACGCTGGACTGCGCGAAAGAGCTGGTCGGCAAAGCCAAGGTGGACCGTATTGCCTGCATCGGCATCACCAATCAGCGCGAGACAGTGGTGGCATGGGACCGCAGGACGCTGGAGCCGCTCTGCCGCGCTATCGTCTGGCAGGACCGGCGCACTGCGGATTTCTGCATGAGCCTTCGCGAGCAAGGCCATGAAGACGAAGTGCAGCGGCGCACCGGTCTGCTGCTCGACCCCTATTTTTCAGGCACCAAAATGCGTTGGCTGATTGATAACGAGCAGGCTGTGACTGACGCGGCTAAAGCCGGGCGACTGGCGCTGGGTACGGTGGAAAGCTGGCTGGTCGCCAAACTGTCCGGCGGGACGCATATTTCCGACGCCAGCAATGCCAGCCGCACTTTACTTCTGCCGCTGGACGCAGCGCAGTTCGATCCCGGACTGTGCGAATTGCTGGGGGTGCCTGCCGATGCGCTGCCGCATGTGACCGACACTCATGGGCCTCTGGCGGAAACAGAGGAGAGCCTATTCGGGCGCGCCATCCCGATCACCGCAATGGTCGGCGACCAGCAATCGGCCACGATCGGGCAGGGCTGCCTTGCCCCCGGCGAAACCAAGGCCACCTACGGCACCGGTGCTTTCGTGCTGGCCAATAACGGGCAGGAATTGCCAACGTCGGACCACCGGATGCTCGGCACGGTGCTGTACCAGCAGGACGGCGTGCGGACATACGCCATCGAGGGGTCGGTGTTTGTTGCAGGCAGTCTGGTCCAGTGGCTGCGCGATTCACTTGGCATAATCGGAACGGCTGAAGAAACAGAGGCACTGGCCTGCTCGGTAGAGGATAGCGGAGAAGTGGTGATCGTCCCTGCGTTGGCCGGGCTTGGCGCACCGCACTGGCGGGCCGATGCACGCGGGGTGATTGCTGGACTGAGCTTCAACAGCGGCAAGGCGCAGATTGCCCGTGCCGCGCTGGAAGCAATGGCGCATCAGACACACGATCTTGCCGAAGCTTTTGCCGCCGACGGGGCCGAGTGGAAGACGCTGCGGATCGATGGCGGGATGAGCGCCAATGACTGGATGGCGCAGGATCTGGCCAATATGCTGGAGCTGAGAGTGGAGCGGCCCGATTTCGTTGAGACGACGGCGCTGGGCGCAGCGATTGCAGCCTCTGTCGGCGCAGGGCTGCATTGTGACCTGCCCTCGGCAGCGGCGGCAATGCGAGGCGGCATCCAGGCATTTGAACCGGCAATGGCGGATGATGTGCGCAAGGCACGGCTGCACCGCTGGCGCAGGGCGCTGGCCGCCGCCTAGCGCGCGCGATCAGAAGTCTGCGTTTACGGTTATCGCATTACAGGCGCGCGACTGCGTGACCGAGCCGTTCGCGAAGGCGGTGAATGGCGCTTGTCCCGCTGTCGTTCTGCTCGGCCCGTTCAGCCTGCCATGCGGCATCGAGCCTCGCCACGCGGGTATGAAGGCGCGTGGTATCGACAATCAGTTCGCGCGTCATAGGCTCCAGCATCATCAGCGATTCCGGATCCGGCGCGCGGTCGGACGGCAGATGTCCGGTCCGCTGGAGCTGAAACTCGCTCATATCGCCTTTCATATAAGCGCGCTGGTTGAGCAGCCATGCCAGCACATGCATGACACGGGTCGTAGCCTTCAGCCCTTCTGCCGACAGGGCAATGCGCCAATGGTCACGGGGCAGGCCGGTTTCTTTCGCAGGCGCCAGATCGAATGTTGCGCGCACGTCGTCCGCCAGCAGGAGTGCCTCGCCGTAGAGCGATTCGATAATCGCCGAATTGATGTTCCCCACGCCCGTCATGTCTGTCTGCCGCTAATCCAGCATGCGTCACCGGGAAAGAGTCGAAAAATAGATATCCCGATCGGGGACTATGGCTGTCCCGAAATGGAACATTTTTTCCTTATGCACCCGCTGCGACGCGACCTTCATATCGCATGAGCGAAGAAGTCGCACCGCGGTTGGGGCGCGAACAAACTACGCGATAATATCCGGGATCAGCTGATCTTCAATCATGCCGATCTTGTCGCGAAGGTGCAGTTTGCGTTTTTTCAGGCGGGCAATCTGCAGCTGGTCGTGCGACCCGCTGGTCGTCAGAGCGGTAATGGCGGCATCCAGATCGCGGTGTTCGGTCCGCAGGCTTTCCAGCCATTTGCGCAGCTCTGCCTCGGTCATGATACGCTTCGGATCCCTTCGGCAGCCCTGCAAATTCGCTCTGGCACAGTTCGTCGTGCAAACACCCTTACCCGTCGCATCCGTATTTGTCAGGACTTCGCAAAGCGCGGGCTATGTGGTTTGTTGCATTCACGCGGCGCGCCCGACCGGGGTGAGTCGCTATCACTTGAAGGAGAACACCCGATGGTATCGTCTCACACGTCTGGTCACGTCAATGCGCTTCAATCCAAACATGCCGGCCTCGAGGCCGCTATTGCAGAAGAAATGAACCGGCCCGCACCAGATGAAACGGCGATCCGCTCTCTCAAGCGAAAGAAGTTGCGCATCAAGGAAGAGATTGCGTCACAATAGGTTGCATCGAACTCGTACAAAAAAATGCGCCCCCGCAAAATAAGGGCCATTTCCATAAATAGGCGTGATGCGGTAGATAGCCCGGACCATGACAGCTGCCGCATCCGCTCGCGAAATCCTGACCAGCCTACACGAGGTAATGGCCTCTCGGATGCACGCGCAGGGAAAGCTTGACCGCGTCGTCAACATAATTGGTGAAGCCCTGGATAGCGAAGTCTGCTCGATCTACCTCCTTCGGGAGGGGATGCTGGAGTTGTTCGCGACGCAGGGACTGAACAAGGAAGCCGTCCATGTCACCCGAATGGCAATGGGCGAAGGGCTGACCGGTGCATTGGTGGGCAACAATGAAACGCTGAATCTGGCCGAGGCGGCGGCGCATCCTGACTTCCAGTATCGCCCTGAAACTGGCGAGGACAAGTTCCATTCCTTCGCGGGTGTGCCGATTGTTTACCGCGAGCGGGCGGTAGGGGCGATCAACGTCCAGCATGTCGAACCGCGCCGTTACGAGGATGTAGAGATCGAGGCGTTGCAGACCTGCGCAATGGTGCTGTCCGAACTGATCGCCAATGCCGAACTGGTCGATGGCGAAGTCGTGGCCGATCTGGATGACCGCCCGACCGGCCCGGTCACGGTCAAGGGACTGACTCTGGTTAGCGGACTGGCCAGCGGTGTGGCCGTCTATCACCAACCGCGGGTCACAATCGATCAGGTGGTGGCCGATGACACAGAGGTAGAGCGCCAGCGAGTCTACCGCGCCTTTGCCAAGATGCGCGACCAGATTGACGGGTTGACCCGCGATATCGAATTTGGCGCAGGCGGTGAACACGAGGAGGTTCTGCAGACCTACAAGATGTTCGCCTATGACGAAGGCTGGAGCCGCCGCATCAATGAAGCGATCGACAGCGGCCTGACGGCAGAGGCAGCGATAGAGCGGGTCCAGCAACGTACCCGAATGCGGATGCGCGAAATCGACGATCCGTTGCTGGCCGACCGGATGCACGATCTGGAGGATCTGTCGAACCGCCTGCTGCGGATCGTATCCGGCCAGCTGGGCACCGCGGCTACGCAGGGACTGCGCAGAGACGCGATCTTGATTGCGCGCAATCTGGGGCCGGCAGAGCTGCTCGAATATGATCGGCGGCGGTTGAAAGGCGTGGTGCTGGAAGAAGGCTCCCTTACCGCGCATGTCGTGATTGTTGCACGCGCAATGGGTGTGCCGGTGCTGGGCCGGGTGCGCGGGCTTCGTGGTCTGGTGGCAGAAGGCGATGATCTGTTGATCGATGCCGATGGCGGTCTGGCCCATGTCCGGCCGGCCAGCGCCGTGCTGGAGGCGTTCGAGTATCGCTTCAAGAAAACCAAGGAACGGCAGGCGACCTACGCCGGGATGCGCGATGTTGAACCGTTCACGCGGTGCGGTACGCGCATTCAGGTAATGATGAATGCCGGCCTGCGCGATGATATGGCTACCCTGCCGCTAGTCGGCGCGGACGGGGTCGGGCTGTTCCGGACGGAATTCCAATTTCTGGTCTCTGCTACTCTGCCCCAGCGCGAGCGCCAGACGCGGCTGTACCGCGATGTACTGGATGCTGCGCAGGGCAAGCCGGTAATTTTCCGCACCGTCGATATCGGCGGCGACAAAGCTGTGCCCTATCTGATCGATCACAGCGTGGACCCTGACGAGAACCCGGCAATGGGTTGGCGCGCGCTGCGCCTCGCGCTCGATCGTGGCGGCTTGCTGAAGGCGCAGGCGCGTGCTTTGCTGGAGGCAAGCGCGGGTCGCCCGCTTTCGGTAATGTTTCCAATGGTGTCGGAACCGTGGGAATTTGATGCGGCGAAAGCCGTGTTCGAGCAGCAGGTGGCCTTCTTCCGCAAATCGAAGAAAGTCCTGCCGGAATCCATCTCCTATGGCGCAATGCTGGAAGTGCCCGCTTTGGCCGAAGTGCTCGACCTGCTAATGCCCAAATTGTCGTTCCTGTCGGTCGGTACGAACGATCTCACCCAGTTCCTGTTCGCTGCCGACCGGTCCAATCCGAAACTTGCGCACCGTTATGACTGGCTGAGCCCTGCGATCCTGCGGTTTTTACAGCGCATCACCCAAACGACACTGGGCCATCCGGTCGATGTGGGCGTGTGCGGGGAAATGGGGGGGCGCCGCCTGGAGGCTCTGGCGCTGCTCGGACTGGGCTATCGCCGTCTGTCGATCACGCCCGTTTCTGTCGGCCCGATCAAGGAACTGATCCGGCGGGTGGACCTTAAAGAAATCGAGGCGGCAATGACCGGGTGGCTGGCTACTCCGCCTCAATCCATCGGCGACGAACTGGCTCGCTGGGCCTCGGAGCGCAACATCGAAGTTGAATAGGACAATCGGGGCTTGTCCACGAAGCCGCGCTGGAAAGTGCCGGACAGGCGATGAAACTCGCTGCGTCGCCGATTGCGCGCTTGACACGATGGCGGGCATCGGCGGACAGAGTGTGAAAATAAAAAACGGGCTGACGGGGACGCAATGACACAGGAAAATGGCGACAGCCATACGATGGATGATACGGCTTACGCACCGGATGCGACCGATGACGGTGATTTTGATGGTGCCGGGACTGTCGGTGTCGGCGCCCGCCTGCGCGCAGCTCGTGAAGAGCAGGGCTTGTCGATCGAACAGGTGGCGGGCGAAACGCGCATTCCCCAGCGGCATCTTGAAACCGTTGAGTCCGGCGATTTCAGCAATCTGCCCGCGCGCACTTACGCGGTAGGTTTCGCCCGCACTTATGCAAAAACAGTAGGTCTCGATCCCAAGGATATTGTCGCGCAGGTAAGGCATGAATTGGGGGACGAAGACGCGGACGGAAGACACGCGGCGCGTGAAAACAAGCTGGAACCCGGTGATCCGGCGCGTGTCCCTTCGCGCGGTCTGGCCCTGCTTTCCGTGCTGGCCATAGTGTTGTTGCTATCGGGCGGTTTCCTGTTTTACCGAACTTATTTTATCGCTGGCGAAGGCCCGGGATCCCTGCTGACAGCGGAGCAGCAACGCGAAGCCGCTGCTACTGCTCTGGAAGAGCGGCTGGCTGCACGCGACAATGCGGACAACGGCGAGGCCGCACAAGTTGCTGCGGACGGCCCTGTGGTATTTACTGCACTGGAGGATGACACCTGGGTCAAGTTCTACGACGCAAATGGTGACCAACTAATGCAGAAGCAGATGGCGAAGGGGGAGAGTTATACCGTGCCTGCCGACGCCGAAGGCCCGCAAATCTGGACGGGCCGGCCGTTTGCTTTCTCCATCACGGTTGGCGGGCGAACAGTGCCGAAATTGTCCGAAGAAGACGAGGTGATGAAGGATGTGCCGGTGACGGCGGCGGCTCTGCTTGCACGCGGTCAGGCAGAGGCGGCAGATGGCGAAACGAACCGTCCCGCTGCCTGAGCGTTTCCACTGATATCGGCCTGTTAACCATAGACACGCGCGGTGCGCCGGTTAAGTCTTCGGGCCAATCGCAGCGATCCTGTTCATTTGTGGTTCGACCGCAATCGGGCAGGGTGCTTATATGAATAACAGGAGCCCTAAATGAAGACCCGCGCCCGTTACTGGATGTCTGCAGCTGCAATGGCCGCCCTCCTTGTGCCTGCCACCCCTGCTTTCTCGCAAAGCGACGAGCAATCCCGCATTCGTAAATTGGAGGCTGAGGTCAGCGCGCTACAACGCCGTGTGTTTCCCGGAGGAGATGGCCGGTTCTTCGAACCTGAAATTGGCGGTACGGCAGCGCCTGCTGCATCGAATGCCGGAACTCCCTCGACCACGGCATTGACGGATATTCTCGCGCGGCTGGATGCGATGGAAACATCGCTGCAAACGCTGACTGGTCAGGTAGAGGTCAACAGCAATATGCTGCAGGGCCTGAATACACGCATGGACGCGCTGGATGGCACTGGCTCGGCCGGAGTTTCGACTGCTTCTGCAAGCCCGTCATCGACATCATCCTTCCCCACTCCGACGACCGGGCCTACTCCGGGCGGCACCGACAGCGCTTCGGACAATAACTTGCTGGCCATGACCGGCGGATCTTCGGCGACAGGTAGCAGTAACCCTGCGGCCAGCGGCCCCAGTGCGCAGCGGCTTTCCGCAGTGCAGGCGATTGCCAAGCCCAAGACCGATGATGCGGCGGATGATGAATACTCTTACGGGTTCCGCCTGTGGGATGCGGGATTCTATCCCGAAGCGCAGCAGCAGCTGACGATGTTTGTGGAGAAATATCCCAGCCACTGGCGCGCCACGTATGGCCGCAACCTTCTGGGCCGTGCCTATCTGGATGATGGAAAGCCGCGCGAGGCCGCTCCGTGGTTCCTGAACAATTATCAGGCCGATCGGAACGCTGCACGTTCGCCCGACAGCCTGCTGTATTTGGCTAGAGCAATGATCGCGATGAATGACACCGACCGTGCCTGCATCGCGCTTGCCGAATTTGGCGAGACCTATCCTGCAGTTGCTGCCGGACGTCTGCAGAGCGATTATGAAACCAGTCGCGGCAAGGTCACGTGCTCCAGCTAAATCCGAAATCCAGGCAATATTTGCAGTGAAACGGCCTACGGGCGAGTTGGTCGACCGGTTTCGTGCCGACTTACAGGATGTCTGGCCGTTGGAGGACCGCACGCCGCAACGTGGCGGCACGCATCTCGGTCTGGCCGTGTCGGGCGGGGCGGACAGTCTGGGCTTACTGGCACTCGCTCATGCCGCTCTACCCGGGCGGGTTGTGGTGGCCAGTGTCGACCATCGCCTACGCCCCGAAAGTGCAAATGAAGTGGCAATGGTGGCCTCGATTTGCCGCGATCTGGGCATTCCAA
Organism: uncultured Sphingomonadaceae bacterium; assembly: GCA_913060895.1. GTDB lineage: Bacteria > Pseudomonadota > Alphaproteobacteria > Sphingomonadales > Sphingomonadaceae > CAJXSN01. The sequence goes on along the minus strand of CAJXSN010000012.1, from coordinate 11,368 downwards.
GCCATTGCCTGGGCGTAGATGTCGCCCCGGGCAACCTTCAGACGAAAGCGCGTCAGGCGCGTTACGATGCGATGCTCGCAGCCTTCGCGCCCTCGAACATCACCACCATTGCCACCGCGCATCATGCGGATGATCAGGCCGAGACGCTGCTGATGCGCCTCAATCGCGGCGCCGGTCTGCAGGGGCTGGCGGGGGTGAGGCCACGCAGTTGGTACAGCGCGACGCAGTCGGCGCTGGAAGGGATGCTGGTGCGGCCCCTGCTTGGCTGGCGACGGGACGAGTTGGCGCAGATCGTATGCGATGCCGGTCTGCATCCTGCGCGCGATCCGTCCAATACAGACGAGCATTACGACCGTGTGCGTATCCGCCGCGCAATTGCTGAAGCCGAGTGGTTGGCCCCTTTAGCGATGGCGCGCAGTGCGCGCCATCTGGCGGAAGCGGAAAAGGCGGTGGAAGAGGCCGTAGACAACGTACACAACCGCTGCGTTTTCAAGCATGATGACGGCAGCGTGTATTACCATTGGGGGCACAGCCGTCTGGTTGAGATCGAAGTGGTGCGTTTGATCCTGCAGGATTTCGGTGCGACGCCCGAGCGTTCCGCCATAGCCCGGTTGGCGGATCAGCTAATCGCTGGACAGCCTGCCTCGCTGGGCGGGGTGCTGGTGCGGCGGGCGATGCATCAGAAAGATGCAGCTACATCTGTTGATGCGTGGCATTTCAAGTGCGAACCCACCCGCAAGGCGGGCGATGGTCACGTCGTATAGCCGTCGATTTGATCAGAGGATTTGCTGGCCCACACCCAGCGTTTCGCCGCGGGTTATGATGACCTTGTCGCCCTTCTTGGCGACAGCGAACACCTTGGCCGCGAAATCGTCGGGCATGCCAATGCATCCGTGGCTGGCAAAGCCGTTTTCGACCTGGGAGCCATGCAGCGCGATGCCATCGCTGGTCAGAAACATAGAATAGGGCATCGGAGCATTATTGTATTTCTCCGAAACATTGTGGCGCATTTTGTAGCGGATAGGGAACGTGCCGAGCGGAGTCGGGTGCTTGTCGGTGCCCAGCAAAACCGCCGATGCGCCAATTTCATAGCCGCCCTTGAAAACGGAGATAACGCGGGCGTCCAGATCAACCGTCATTACGACCTTTCCATTCGCCGGAACATCGTCCGTATTCCAGTGCCATTCACCATATTTGATCGGACCGTTGATCGGCAGGATCCGTTTAACGACAAATTCTTCACTGTTGGAAGATGCCTGTTGCAGACGGGCTTCGCTGCGGGCCGGACCAGGGGCAGCGGTTGAAGCGGTGTCGTTGGCCGTATTATCAGCCAGAGCGTTCTCGGCCTCGGCAGCTACCGTATTCAGAGCGTCGCCGGATACCCTGGCAGGTACAGTCTCGGCCTGAGCAATCATGTTCTCATCAACCGGAATGGCGGTGCCTAGAGCATCACCGGCGGGTGCGTTATCCACCGGATCAGCCGCGATCGGCGTAGATGTGTCCATCATCGATCCGGCAAGGGTAGCCCCGCCAAAAACCATGAGCGTCGCGGCAGTCGCGCCGCCAATCCATTTGATCATCGGGTTCATGCAATAGAATATGTCGTAAACATGCCTGTTGCGCCAGTTGGTATTGGTGCAACGTCCCACTGAGAGACGCGAAGCCGCGAAAAGTTAACGCCGCAGGCCGGCTGCTGCCCGGGCAGCCTCTGCAATGGCGACGAAATCCGGCGAGCCGTTGCCAGACTTTGGCGCGCAGACCCAGCTTCCTCCGACACACAAAACAGGATCGAACGCAAGCCAGTCGGCCACGTTACCAAGGCCGATCCCGCCAGTAGGGCAGAACCGGCACTGGTGAAACGGAGCCGCCAGCGCTTGCAACGCAGGCAGGCCGCCAGCAGCCATTGCCGGGAAAAATTTGAAATGATCGAGGCCCATGTCCAGTCCGCGCATAATGTCTCCGGCATTGGATATTCCGGGCAGGAACGGCACGCGTTCGCGGATGGCCGCCTTGGCCAGCGGTTCGGTCAGGCCGGGGGAGACAATAAATTCACTCCCCGCCTCCAGCGCAGCCGCCAGATCACGCTGCCCTGTGACTGTGCCCGCGCCGACAATCGCTCCGTCGACTTCGCGCATTGCAGCGATGGACTCCAGCGCTGCATCTGTGCGCAAGGTCACTTCCAGCACACGCAAACCGCCATTTACCAGCGCTTGCGCCAGCGGAACGGCCTGTCGGACATCGTCTATTACGATAACCGGTATTACAGGTGCAACTTGCATCAGATCGGCTATCGTGCGGGTCGGTTTACTGGTGCTCATCAGTAATCAATACCAGTGCCGCTGCCTGTGGGCCAGTGCGACAATTGACAGAACGATGGAAGCTAATCGGCGTGTGTCACGCTGACGGTTTTCTCCAGAAATTCGGTCACTCCGAAACTGGTCATGAAACTGACATCCGCAGCATCCCTGCCGACCCCGATTTTCACTATGTCAGAGGGCTGGGCCATCCCCGTGGCATCAACCAGATACCAGGCACCGCCTCCGGGCGTAGTTGTGTCTTCCAGAAACACTTCCGCAACCGCATGGAAATCCGGTGGGGTGACGCCGGGTGCAAAGCAGCTGACGAAGCGGGCGGGTATTCCCGATGCACGGGCCAGGGTGACGATGACATGAGCATAGTCGCGGCAGATACCGCGCCGTTCCACGAAGCTGTCGAGAGCTGTGGTATTCGGCCCGCTGACCCCGGGCACGTAACTGAAATGTTCGGAGACCCAATTGCTGATCGCCATGATCCGATTGCCTCCGGAGAGATCACCGAATTCGTCATCGACAAAGGAATGGAACTGTCCAGCGGCGCAATAACGGCTGTCGAACAGGTATTTTATCGTGCCGCCCGGCAACGCATGCGGGGCAAGTTGGCTAAGGGGGTCGATCTGGGTCAGCAAGCGATCGACCTCGATCTGCGCGCTGTAGCCGACTTCATAACGCCCTTCTGCACGAATCCAGACCCGTTCGCCAATCGCATCCTGTGCCGGAATCCGTGCAATATGCGGACTGGGCGAGAGGCTGGTGTGGTGGCGCAGATGGGTCTGCTCGGGGATCATCGCCCCTTCAAAGTGCAACAGCACGTCGGTGGGCTGGTCAGCCTGAAAGGCAAAGGAGACATCGATTTCTAGGGACATGGTGATGATACGCACGCGCGACCGGGAAAGTTTCCTGGCCAATGCACAAACAAATCCAAATTTTCGGAGCGCCTTGTATCATATGGGATATTCATTGGTTGTCAGAGCCGGTGTGACCGACTTTCTTGGACACACTGAACACCTACGAATTTCCAGCTGCTTCGATTACGAAGCCGTATTGCTAGGCCGGAACGCCGAAAAGATCATGGGCGTCGGCGTCCTCGATTTCTGCGTCGATTATGTCGCCCGCGCTAAGCGTGCCGGGGACATTTCGAAGGAACACCGCGCCGTCGATTTCCGGAGCATCGGCCTGGCTGCGGCCTGTGGCGCCGATGTCGCCGTCTTCGTCGGGTTCGCCCACATCGTCTATGATGACAGGCAGTGTGCGGCCGACCTTTGCACTGAGCTTTTCGGCGCTGATTCGGGCGGTCAATTCCATCAGGCGAGCGTAGCGTTCTTCTTTCAACGATTCAGGCACCGCATCGGGCAAGGCATTGGCCTGGGCGCCCTCGACGGGTTCAAACCGGAAAGCTCCTACCCGGTCGAGCTGGGCCTCTTCCAGCCATTTGCAAAGATACTGGAAATCTTCTTCTGTCTCTCCGGGGAAACCGACCACGAAGCTGGAGCGCACGGCAATGTCGGGGCAGATTGCGCGCCAGGCTTTCAACCGTTCGAGCACCTTGGCCTCGTTCGCCGGGCGCTTCATGCGTTTCAGTACAGCGGGGCTGGCATGTTGGAATGGGATATCGAGATAGGGTGTCAGCAGACCCTCCGCCATCAGCGGGATCACAGCGTCGACATGTGGGTAAGGGTAAACATAGTGCAGCCGCACCCAGGGCGGTTTTCCGTCTCCAATGTCCAACCGGCCCAATTCGCGCGCCAGATCGGTCATGTGGGCGCGCGTTTCGCGGCCTTTCCAGTCCCGCACTTCGTGCCGCGTATCGACACCGTAAGCGGATGTGTCCTGACTGATTACAAGCAGTTCGCGTGTGCCCGCAGCGACCAGTTTCTCAGCCTCGCGCAGCACTGCGTCCACGCGGCGGCTGGCTAGTTTTCCTCGCAAATCGGGGATTATGCAGAAAGCGCAGGAGTGGTTGCAGCCCTCCGAAATTTTCAGATAGCTGTAATGGCGCGGGGTCAGCTTAATGTCAGGCTGCGGGATGAGATCCACATACGGACCTTGGCTGGGCGGCGCGTATTCATGGACCGCCTCCACGACCTGCTCGTATTGATGCGCGCCGGTCACTGCCAGTACTTGCGGATGGGCGGCGCGAATGGCTTCTGCCTCGTCGCCCATGCAGCCAGTCACGATGACGCGGCCATTCTCGGCAATCGCCTCGCCGATTGCAGCCAGGCTTTCTTCTTTAGCGGAATCGAGGAAGCCGCAGGTGTTCACCAGCACGACATCCGCGCCTGCATAATCCGCGCTCATCGCGTAGCCATCGGCCCGCAACCGCGTCAGGATGCGTTCGGAGTCTACCAGTGCCTTCGGGCAGCCGAGGGAGACCATGCCGACCTTCTTGGCATCGGGCAGGGTGGTGGAGGAGGAGAGTGTCGCGGTGTTCATTGCCGCGCGCCTTTACACCCGCAAGGCCAATCACGCTATAGCGTAAGGACTGATCGCGCATTCAAGAGGAGTCTGCATCATGGGTGATACAAATCTGGTTACGATACTACTGGCTGCATTGGTGTTCTTTGTAGTCGGAGCGCTTTGGTACGGCGTGATCTTCGGCAAGGCGTGGCAAAAGGCTTCGGAGCTCAGCGACGATCAGGTCCAGTCCGGCAATATGGTCAAAATTTTTGGGCTGACGCTGCTGTTCGAAGTTCTGATTGCCACAGTGCTGGCGCACCAGTTCGCGATGACCGGGGCGAGCGATCGGGCGATCATGATGATCTCCATCGGATTTGCACTGGGCGTGATGGTGCCGGCAATCGGGATCAATTATCTCTATCAGCGGAAAACGGCAGCGCTTTTCTTTATCGACGCGGGCCATTTCATTATCGGCATGGCGGCAATGGGGGGCGTATTTTCTGCGATGAACTGATGGAGCGTTATCCTAACCGCCCTGGCGCACCTGCCTGCCATTATGTCCGTCGCCGCGCTGCTCGCCCGACGGGGTGGGGATAATCTCAACGATAATATCGCCCTTCTGGAGATTTTGGCAGGCGTCTTCCCAGAAACCCAGTGCCTTGCCATTGCGATAAACGCGCAGCCCCCGCCCGCCCGACGGTAGTTCGCTGATGGAGCAGCCGCACTCTTCGTCGGTCACTTCGCGCTCGACCAGCTGGACCCGGCCCGACACCGACGCCAGATCAGCAAGATATTCGGCGATATGTGCGCCCTTCGCACTGCCCGCCAGCAGCAGGCCGGTAAAGCGGACGGGGTTGATGACATTGTTGGCGCCCGCCTGGCGGGCAATATGCTCATTGTCGTCGGCGCGCACGACCATGCTGATCGGCACATTGGGGGCAAGGGCGCGCACTGTCAGCACGATCAGGATAGAGGTGTCGTCCCGCCCGGCAGAAACAAGAACATTCTGCGCTTTTTCGATTCGTACGGCCTGCAGGGTCCCGTCGCGGGTGGCATCGGCCGCCATGACATTGCAGCCCAGTGCTTCTGCATCATGCAACCGCTCCTCGCTCGGGTCGATTACCACGATCTGCGTTGGGTCGGTCCCGCGTTCGATCAGTTCTGTCACAGCTTCGGAGCCGGAAATGCCAAAGCCCAGAACCACGATATGGTCCGATAGCTGCTCTTGGATACGGGCCATACGGAACTTCTCCCAGCTGCGTTTCATGATAAAATTGTAGGCCGTGCCTACAAAGATGAAGAGGACGGCGAAGCGGACCGGCGTGACGATCACCGCCTCCACAAGCCGCGCACGATCGGTAATTGGCGCGATGTCACCAAAGCCTGTGGTAGTAATGGAAATCATGGTGAAATACACCACGTCGAGGAAGCTGACATCTCCATCCAGATTGTCGACCAGACCGCCGCGATCCCACCAGTGGATCATAATGACGATAAAGATCAGGAACAGTGCCAGCCCGGCGCGAATGCCCAGATCGCCCCACACCGGCAGGCCGACCGCGCGGCGCAGCGGCTGGAACTTGGGCCCGCGAACCTTCTTGGTTCCGGAGCCTCTTCCCAGAGATTCGATCTGATCGCTCATGCGTGATGTGCCGACACGGTCAAATGGTTAACTCAATTCCCACGCGCAGGCAATTTGCTTGCTGGATCGATATCGCGGCCATTGTGACGGATTTCGAAATGAAGTTCGGGGCGCGTGGCTATACCGGCATCGCCGGACAGGCCGATGCGTTCACCCACCTTGACCAGCTCTCCCTTGCTCACAGTGATGCGCGAAAGATGACCGTAGCTGGTTTGCCAGCCGTTTCCGTGATCGATCAGAACCTGCCGCCCGAAGCGTGTTTTCTCCGGTGCAGCAAACACGACCGTCCCGCTGGCGGCGGCGCGGATCATGTCGCCCATGCCGGTTTCGATGTCGATACCGTCATGCCCGCTTCCGAAACCCAGCATGACGGGGCCATCATGGGGTCTACGGAAATACGGGACCTTGCGCGGAGCCTGCGGCCGTATGCGCGCCGTGATCATCGCGGGGATAATCAGTTTCTGCCCCACATGCAGCGAATAGGGTTCGGAAATATTGTTCGCGACAGCAAGGTTTGACTGCGCCACGCCATAGCGGTTCGCCAACCCGCCCAGCGTATCGCCGGATTTTACCGTGTGAACCCGCTGACGCGGTATGGCCAACTTCTGGCCTTTCTGTACATCATATGGTTCGACAAGGCCGTTTACGGCGGCAATTACGGAAGGTTCTACGCCGGCGCGATTGGCAATTCCGCGCAGTGTTTCCCCTTCCTCGACGGTATGCACGCTCTCCGTCGCCGGATTGGCCAAAGCGGGTGCTGCAACCAGCAGCAGTGCTGCGGACAGCGCGGAAAAGTACATTATGGCAGGAGATTGGATCATATGAACCTCTCCCCCAGTTCGCCCAGAGATGCGTGGTGCGTCAGGTCCAGCTGTAATGGTGTCACTGCGATATACCCCTCGCCAATGGCTTCCAGATCGGTTCCGTGATCGAGTGTATGCTCAATTGCCTGTAAACCAAACCAATAATAGGTGAAGCCGCGCGGATCGCGTCCTTCCACCACAGTGCCGCGTGAGTAATCGTGAAATCCTTGCCGTACAGCGCGAATACCCTTCACCTGAGTGGCGGGCAGGGGCGGGAAGTTCACATTGACCAGTGTGCGTGCAGGCAGCGGAGTGTCGAGCAGCGGTTGCAACACCCTCGCGCCCCATTTTCGGGCCGCATCGAACGTGTCGGCTCCGGCCGCGTCATCGCGATTGACGACCTGGCTCATAGCAATCGACCGGATGCCCGCCAGCGCGCCTTCGATGGCGGCGGAAACCGTGCCCGAATAAGTCACGTCGTCTCCTAGGTTCGCCCCGCGATTGACGCCGGACAGGATCAGGTCGGGATTGCCTTCCATAACTTTTCGCATTCCCATCGTCACACTATCGGTCGGGGTGCCGGTGACGGAGAACCTGCGCGCACCGTGCTGACGCAGGCGGACTGGGCGCGTCAGAGTGAGCGCATGGCCCATGCCCGATTGCTCCTCGTCAGGTGCGCAAATCCAGATGTCGTCGGAAAATTCGCGCGCAATGGCTTCCAGCACTTCAAGACCTGGAGCGCGGATACCATCGTCATTTGTGAGCAGGATTTTCATAGGCTTGGCTCCAGGCGTGTCACACCGCCCATATACGGTGCCAGGGCCTCGGGCACATCCACGCTTCCATCGGCACGCTGGTAGTTCTCGAGCACCGCTACAAGTGTGCGGCCGACTGCTAGGCCGGAGCCGTTGAGCGTATGGACGAACTCGGTCTTTTTAGATCCCTCAGGCCGGTAGCGCGCATTCATTCGCCGGGCCTGAAAATCACCGGTGTTGGAGCAGGAGCTGATTTCACGAAACGCCGACTGTCCGGGTAGCCAGACTTCCAGATCGTAGGTTTTGCGCGCGCCAAATCCCATGTCGCCAGCGCACAACAGCATGGTGCGATAGGGCAGTTTGAGCGCCTCCAGCACACCTTGCGCCGCGCCCAGCATCCGCTCATGCTCGGCGGCGCTGTCTTCGGGTTTCACAATGCTGACCAGCTCGCATTTCTCGAATTGGTGCTGACGGATAAAGCCTCGCGTATCGCGGCCGGCGCTGCCTGCTTCAGACCGAAAGCACAGGGTCAGGGCAGTCAGGCGTTGGGGCAGGGTTGCCTCGTCCACGATCTGGCCCATGACGGAAGCTGTCAGGCTGACCTCGGCAGTGGGAATCAGCCACCGGCCGTCGGTCGTGCGAAAACTGTCTTCGGCAAACTTGGGCAGTTTGTCCGTGCCATACATCGCCTCATCCCGCACCAACACGGGCGGGTTGCATTCGGTGTAGCCGTTTTCGCGGGTCTGGCGGTCCAGCATAAACTGGCCCAGTGCCCGGTGCAGGCGTGCCATGTCGCCGCGCAGGAAGGTAAAACGCGCACCTGAAAGCTGCGTGCCGGTTTCGAAATCCATGCCCAGCGCAGGCGCGAAATCGGCGTGCTCCTGTGGCTCGAAATCAAAGGACGGTTTTTCGCCCAACGTCGACACTTCAACATTTCCGTCCTCGTCCGCCCCGTCGGGCACATCGTCGAACGGCAGGTTGGGGATGACGGCCAGTGCAGCTTTTAGTTCTTCATCCAGTGCCCTGACTTCGTCTTCCAGCGCTGGCATAGTCTGCTTCAGTTCGGCGACTTCGGCTTTCAATGTTTCGGCGGTCTCGGTGTCCCCTGTGCCCATCGCCTGGCCGATAGCCTTGGACGCATCATTGCGGCGGGCCTGCGCGTTCTGAGCCTGTGTGGTGACGGAGCGGCGTTTTTCGTCGATGGCGATCAGGCTGTCGGCAACCGGCGCATCCCCCCGGCGGGCAAGAGCGGCGTCGAAGGCGGCGGGATCGTTACGGATCAGGCGAATGTCATGCATGGCCGCGTCTATGCCCCGCACACTGCGCAGGCGCAAGAAAACCGCTACGGTCTTGAACACTGTGTTGTTTTCTTTAGAGCGACCGGTTCGTAATTACGACCCAGGGGCGAATACTTGGCATCCAATCCGACAGTTCCCCCACGCCGGACACCATTCATCGATATTCTGGACAAGGGTGTGCGTATCGGTCGGCGCGTGGGCTCCATCGCACCTGCACGTTTGGAAGCCGGACATCTCAAAGAACAGGCGATCGAGCAGGCAGGTGGACTGGATGACTTTGGCGACCCGTGGTTCGAACAGCCGCTGGAAGTGTTGCTTCAATCCATCCGTGAACAGGCGCGTCTGAATGCAGCCGGCGATATGTCAGCGATGTTGCAATTCCGGCAGGTCCTGTTCCACCGGCTGCTGAGCGAATACTGGTTCAAACGCCATCCCGAAATTCTCGAGCGCCCGATGCGGAGCCCGGTGGTGATTGTCGGCCCCATGCGCTCTGGCACAACGCGGATGCACCGTTTGCTCGCGAGCGACCACCGGTTCAGCCATATGCGTAGTTTCGAAACGATCAGTCCGGTCCCGCGCCAGAATTTCGAACAAGTGCTGTCGGGCGAGGAGGAAGACTTCCGCCCTGTGCTAGCCAAACGTATCATGCGTGTGGCCCGCCTCGCCAATCCGCGGACATTGGCGATCCATCCGACCGGCCCGATGGAGCCGGAGGAAGAACTCGGCCTGCTGGTCGCCAGCATGTATGGCATGAAGCACGAGGCGCAGTGGCAGGTGCCAAGTTATGGCCGGTGGAGCGAGGGCATCGATGCGACCCCGGCTTACGCTTACCTCGCGAACCAGCTGCGTCTGATCGGGTGGAGCCAGCAGGTCAGCAGCATTCGCCCCTGGATACTGAAAACGCCGCAACACATGCTCGATCTGCCTGCGCTGCTGAACGTATTCCCCGATGCGCGCCTGATTTTTACTCACCGCGATCCTCAGCAAGTAACAGGCAGCGCTGCCAGCCTCGCATGGAACCAGACGATCATCTATTCCGACAATGTCGATCCCAAGGCTGTGGGGCAGGAATGGCTACGCAAAACTCATCTGCAAGTAACCCGGATGATGGAGGCGCGCAAATCCATCGCGCCTGACCGGATGATCGACGTGCAATATGACGCGATGGACCGCGACTGGCGTGGCACTATGGACCGGGTTTACGGCTTTTTGGACTTGGACATAGAGCCGGCGCTTCCCGCGATGGAGGACTATCTCGACCGGAGCCGCGCGCTGAAGCGCAAGCCGCACCGGTACTCGCTGGAAATGTTCGGCCTGACCCCCGGCGAAGTGCTGGATCAGATGGGCGATTATGTTCGCGCCTTCGATGTCCCGATGGAAAGCAATTTTGGTGAACGCAGTGATGAACGGGCTGCGCTGGGCCGCTAGAAGCGACGCTTTGAAAGAGCCACATCCGGCGGATCTGCTGCACTACGTGGGCTTTCGGGACGACGAGGATCAGGATCGATACTGGAACGCTACGCGAATTTTCGGGCGGCCTGACATGATGCACCAGAATTGGGACATTTATGCCGCCGATGATGTCGCTCCTGGGGATACGGTCGTCCATGCCAACGGCGAATGGGACCGTCCGCCACGCAGTTTCAGCACAGAGGCGGAGCAAAATCGCCGCACGCGAGCTGCCGAACGCGGAACCCCAGTGGGGGGAAGCCGTTAACAAGGCAAAGGAGATAAATATATGATTGGCAAGTTAATTGGTGGATATGTGGGCGGCAAAGCGGCGCAAAAGAGCAGCGCGTTTGGCGGTCCGGCGGGCGTTGTATTGGGCGTTATCGCGCCGATGGTACTGCGCCGCATCAGCCTGCCTGCAATGGCGGCAATGGCGGTGGGAGGCTATATGATGAAAAAGGTGATCGACAATGGCGAGCGTGACCGGGACGCAAAAAATTCCTCCCGTGCAACCACCGCACCAGCTGTCACCAGCTGAACGACGCAGCAATAGTAACAATAACGGCCTGTCTCTGTGAAGAGGCGGGCCGTTTTCGTTTCCGGCCGGTCCAATGATTGATTGCCGTTTGTCTTTATCCATCCCGTAGGAGCGAGATGGTGGGCGCGGCAAGGATTGAACTTGCGACCCCACCCGTGTGAAGGGTGTGCT
>CAJXSN010000011.1 GCA_913060895.1 uncultured Sphingomonadaceae bacterium | reverse complement strand
TCTACACAGAGTAGATCGTCGGCAGCGTCAGATGTGTATAAGAGACAGGCCAGATACCGTGTGTGAGCGACGCCCCGATCAAGGCGGTCCTCGGACCCACCAACACCGGCAAGACGCATCTGGCGATAGAGCGGATGTGCGCCCATTCCAGCGGCATGATCGGTTTTCCACTACGCCTGCTGGCGCGCGAAGTGTATGACCGCGTGGTTGCGATCAAGGGCGAGAAACAAGTCGCCCTGATTACAGGCGAGGAGCGCATCGAGCCCCCGGAAGCACGCTATTTCCTGTGTACGGCAGAGGCGATGGACCGCACTGGCGGCGGCCATGCGTTTGTCGCGCTGGACGAGGCGCAGCTGGCCGCCGATCCGGAACGCGGACACATTTTCACAGACCGCCTGCTGAATGCCCGCGGGCGCGAAGAAACGATGTTGCTGGGTGCGGGCACGCTGGAGCCGGTGCTGCGCCAGCTGGAGCCGGATGCCGAAATTACCGAGCGTCCGCGATTCTCCACCCTGACCCATATCGGCCCGCGCAAACTCTCCCGCTTGCCCCCGCGCAGTGCAATAGTCGCGTTCAGTTCCGAGGGAGTCTATCTCGCAGCTGAAATGCTACGGCGGTACCGGGGCGGTGCGGCTGTGGTTATGGGGGCGCTCAGTCCGGAAACGCGCAACAAGCAGGTCGAGCTCTTTCAGTCGGGCGAGGTTGATTACATTGTCGCCACCGACGCCATCGGCATGGGGCTCAATCTTGACCTCAACCATGTTGCCTTTGCTGCGCTGACCAAGTTCGATGGTATGCGCAAACGCCGTCTGATACCGGCGGAAATGGCCCAGATTGCCGGGCGTGCAGGCCGCCATCAACGCGACGGAACTTTCGGCGTATTAAGCGGAGCAGGCAATCGGGGCGGCAGAGGGCGCGGTGTCCCCGTCGAGTTTGACGAAGAAGAAATCTACGCGATCGAAGAAAACCGCTTTGCCCCGCTGACGCAGCTTCACTGGCGTAATGCGGAGCCGCGTTTTGATACTCTGCCCGTACTGATCGGCGATTTGGAAGCGCGGCCGCTGGAGCGGACCTTGCGCGGCGCTCCCGAAGCCATCGACCTCGCCGTGTTGAAAAAATTGGCCGACGAACCGCTGGCCGACAGCATTCGGGGTGCAGGACAGATCCGGCGATTTTGGGAAGCATGCACCCTTCCCGATTTCCGGCAGGCGGGTATCGACCAGCATGCCCGGTTCGTTGCGCGGCTGTGGCGCGACTTGAGAGGCGGCTATATCGGAGCCGATTTCGTCGCGGCGCGGATTGCTGAACTGGATCAAGTTCAGGGAGACATCGCAACTTTGCAGGGGAGGATAGCCTCCATCAGGTCTTGGGCCTATATCTGCCAGCGACCCGACTGGGTATTGGCACGTGACGAAATGGCGGCACGCGCCCGCGCGGTGGAGGCCCGCCTGTCGGACGCGCTCCATGCGCGCCTGACCGAGCGATTTGTTAACCGGAGGACTGCAATTCTGATGAAGAATATGGGCGAAGACCCGAACCTGCTGCCTGTCACGCTGGATGATGATGGCACCTTGCGGGTGGAAGAAGAGGCGATTGGCCGGATTGAAGGCTTCCGCTTCACGGTCGATACGAACGCCAATCACGATGACCGGCGAATGCTGCTCGCCGCGGGCGAGAGGGCCCTGCCGCGTATTCTGGGCGACAAGGCTGCTGCCTTGCGCGCTTCCGGTTTCGAAGGCGTGGAGCTGGTTCAGGGCGAGATTCGCACGGGCGGGCAATTGATTGCCACCTTAGATGCAGCTGCCGATCCGGCCAAACCGCGTCTGGTCATTGCGCGCGAACTGGATGTGCTGCCGGATGCCGAACGCGCACAGTTTGTCGACGCGTTGCAGGAATGGGCAGAGAAACGCCTCGCGCCATTGCAGGCTCTTTCGAAACTGGTTGCCGCCACACGCGACCCGGAAGCAGGATCGCAGGCCCGCGCGCTGTTGCTCGCATTGGTAGAGGGGCATGGTTACGCGGCACGCGACCGTGCGGGGATCGAACATCTGCCCAAGGAAATGCGGCCCTTTCTGCGGCGGCTCGGCGTCACTTTCGGTGCTCTCGATATCTTTGCCCGCGATCTGCTGAAGCCCGCCCCGCGCGAGGCCATGCATGCTTCCGGAATCGACGGACGATCTCTGGAACCCGCCATGCGCGCCGTGTTGCCGGGCGACGGCAAGCTGCCATCGGGCTACCGGCCGGCAGGTGGGCAGTATGTTCGTGTCGATGTGGCCGAGAAAATCCTGCGTGCCGCGCATGAAGCGCGGGCAAAAGCAGTCGATCCCAAGGCTTCCGGACGCAAGGGCGTTGCTCTGCGGCCGGCTCTTGCCATTTCTACCGGACTGACACTCGATAGCTGGGAACGCCTGCTGGGCGCAGCTGGATTTCGCCAGCACAAGGCCAAGGTGCTGGCCGATGGCGTCAGCGGCCCGCCCGCGCTCGACCAATGGACATGGCGCCCGGGCGGCGCGCCGCAGCGGGGCAGGAAGCCGCAGGGGGCAAAAGGCAGACCCCGCAGCAAATCCGCGGCGAAAGGTGGCAGCAAGCCGCCGGCCAAGCGTCCGGGAAATCGGATGGATAATCGTAAATCCGCAAATCCCGCAACGCCTGCTACGGGCAAAGCTTTTGCGGGGCTCGCCGATCTGATGAAGCCCTGACCGCCGGATGCGTATAGACCTGCTGCTGTGCCGATTGCGTTTCACCAAAACGCGAAAATGTGCACAGGAAAAGGCATCGACAGGCCACATGCGCATTAACGGGGAACGCGTACGCCGGGCCAGCCACGCAGTAGCAACTGGCGATGTGCTGACTTTTCCGCACGGGCACAGCGTGATGGTCTGCCAAATTGAGGACCTGCCGCAGCGGCGCGGCCCGGCAGAAGAAGCCCGTTCATACTACCGAGTGCTTGACCCGGGCGCGCATTCCGATTTAGCAGGCCGCAAACTTCAGGACTGCCCGAGGACCAAGCGCACATGACTTATGTCGTCACCGACGCCTGCATCAAATGCAAATACACCGACTGTGTGGAGGTGTGCCCCGTGGATTGCTTCTACGAAGGCGAAAACATGCTGGTGATCAATCCCAGCGAATGCATCGATTGCGGTGTGTGCGAACCCGAATGCCCGGCCGAGGCGATTCTGCCCGATACCGAGGACAATCTGGAAAAATGGCTGGAAATCAACACGAAGATGTCAGCCGAATGGCCGAACATCACCAGCCAGAAAGATCCGCCAGCTGATGCCGACGAGCATAAGGGCGAAGAAGGCAAATACGAGAAATTCTTCAGCGAAGCGCCCGGCGAAGGCGACTAAGCCCTTTATTTTTTGTTTGTGTGCCTTGGCTACACGCATTTAACGCCGCAGCATAACAGCTTCGGCGACGAAGCTGCGTGACGACTCGCAATTTTTGCATAGTCGTGCTATATAATCACGTCTGCACACGATAACTCCGCATGCAGACAGGATTGTTGAAAGGCGGGATACCCCCTCAGCGTTGGATTCAGCAGGCATGCGCAGCACGGCGTGGCCCAAATGGTTCTGCATCCGAACGCGAGCGCATCCGGCCGAATGAAAAGGAATTTACATGGCTGCCAAGGCTCCGATCTTTGATGTTGGCGATTACGTTGTCTATCCCAAGCACGGCGTAGGCCGCGTGATGGAACTACAGAATGAAGAAATCGCCGGAATGCAGCTGGAACTGTACGTTCTGCGGTTCGAGAAGGAACGCATGACCCTGCGGGTGCCGACCAACAAGATCGAATCGATCGGGATGCGCAAACTTTCGAGCGACAAGACGTTGAAAGAAGCGATGGAAACACTCAAGGGCAAGCCCAAGGTCAAGCGGACCATGTGGAGCCGCCGGGCACAGGAATACGAAGCCAAGATCAATTCTGGCGAGCTTGTCTCCATTGCCGAAGTAACCCGCGACCTGTTCCGCCCCGACGATCAACCGGAGCAGAGTTATTCCGAGCGGCAGATCTTCGAAGCGGCCTCCAGCCGCCTGGCCCGTGAACTGGCCGCAATGGAAAAGACCGACGAGCCGACTGCACTGGAAAAGATTCTCGACATCCTGCGCGAACATGCGCCGCAGTATTACGAGAATGGCGACGACAGCTAATGCAGTCAGTGAATTCGACCAGCGGTCGATATCATACGATGAGGGGCCGTCCTGTACAGGGCGGCCCTTTGCGTACCAGCTTGCCAGATGGTGCTTAGCGTATTATATCGCTAACACGCCATCTGGAGAGAGATATGTTCGACCGTTTCATCAAATCGCTTGCGCCTGCTGCTGCCGCTTTGCTCGCGGCATCGGCCACCGCCGGGTGTGATGCGCTGGACATTTCCATCGGCGACGGTGACGCCGTGCCGCTCGCCAAACTCGATATGAGCGGCCCTGCGCCCACGCAGATCGTACTGGCCGGACCTGACAACGTGATCGTTACAGAAGGCGATACGCTCGATATTCTGGTCGAAGGCAATACCGAAGCAGTCGATGCCGTCCGGTTCTCCCGCAGCGACGACACGCTTTCGATCTCGCGCAAAAACGTCAGTTCCAAGAGCCCTGAAGCTACCGTTCGCGTGACCATGCCACTGCCTGAAGGTGTAACACTGGCCGGTAGCGGAACAATCGATGTCCCCGGAATGACGAAGAAAGCCGAGGCAACTATTGCCGGATCGGGCAAGGCGCGGATCGCCGGACTGGATGCCGAAACATTCGATGTGATGATCGCCGGATCGGGCAGTCTGGAAGCAGAGGGCCGGACCGAGCGCCTCGACCTGACACTCGCAGGTTCAGGCAAAGCCCCGATGGGCAAACTGCAGGCTGACAAGGCCGATGTTACGATTGCCGGATCGGGCAAGGCCGATTTTGCTTCCGATGGCACGGTGGACGCAAGTATCATGGGTTCGGGCACAGTCGATATTTCCGGCAATGCTCGATGCGAAGTCAGCACGATGGGTTCGGGCAAGCTGCGCTGCACCGGTGGCACAGCCACGGCAGCAAGGGATGCCTCCGCGAAGGAAGCATCTGCAGCACCGGACGCTCGGACAGCACCAAAAACAACGCCCTCTCGCGAAGCTGCGAGTGGATCTGCGCTGGCCGAAGCAGAATTGCGCGCCGCACAGGCAGAGGCCCGCGCTGCACGAGCGGAAGCTGATGCCGCACGCGCGGAAGCGGACGCTTTGCGCGCCCGAACGTCCGGTACCAAAGGCGTAAGCGGCGAATAATCGCCTTTGTAACCGGATTGGGGTAAGGCCGGGCATATAAGCCGCTTCGCCAAGGAGACATCGATTTTGCCAAGAGCCTTCCCCCGCAGTGCCACGCCCCTCGCCCTGATCCTGCCAATGGCGTTGATGATTCAGGGTTGTCTGGCAAAGACAGCTCTCGATGTCGTTACCCTGCCGGTAAAGGCCGCTGGCAAAGCGGTGGACCTGGCAACCACCAGCCAATCCGAAGCAGACGAGAAACGCGGGCGCGAGATTCGCCGACGCGAAGAGAAAATGGCAAAACTCGAACGTCAGTACGAAGAAGACCGGGCCGATTGCGAGCGTGGCAAGGCCCGCGCCTGCGACGATGCGCGCGAAACCTATGCAGAAATACAGGCGCTTCTTCCCAGCCTTCCGGTGGAGCCCCGCAGGTAGCTTCGCCCCCCCCTTCAGGCAGCAGCGCGGCGCAGCCGGTCGTTGATCGCCTCTCCCAGCCCCTCTTGCGGCACAGGCGCAACGGCGATTTTTGCTTCAGGAGCCTGCGCTGCGCGGTGCAAACCCGCGTAAAGCCGCGCCGCCGCCTCGGCCAGATCTCCTGTTGGCGAGAGCGACCAATGTCCGTTCACAGGACCGAATCCCAGCATGAATTCCCCATCCCTTGCCGAACGGGCTTCCAGCCGCACCGGTTTTCCCGGAGCATAATGCCGAGTCAGTTGGCCCGGTGCACGGATGGCAGAGCCGGCCACACCGGGTGCCGTTCCCAGCAAAGCTTCGATCTCTCGCACACCAATTGGCCCTGACCGCAGGATCGCCCAGCACCCGTCCGGTTCCAGAGCGATAATCGTTGATTCCAGACCCTGCTTGCTTGTTCCGCCATCGATAATGGCGTCTATCCGTCCATCCAGCGTGGACAGGACATGATCAGCCTGCGTCGGGCTGACGGTTTCACTGAGGTTTGCAGAAGGCGCGGCCAATGGCACGCCCACCCGGTCCAGCACGGCGCGCATGACCGGGTGGGCCGGACAGCGCAGAGCCAGGGTGTCCAGCCCGCCGGTTACGGCAGGGGCCAACCCCGCCACGGACCGCAGCGGCAGCACCATAGTCAGCGGCCCCGGCCAGAATGCGTCTGCCAGCATCCGTGCCCTTTCGTCCCACTCGGCAAGTGACCGTGCGGCTGCCATATCCGGTATATGTACGATCAAAGGATTGAACGACGGACGCCCTTTGGCCGCGAATATCGCAGCGACTGCATCCGCATCTTCTGCCCGAGCTGCAAGGCCGTAGACCGTCTCTGTCGGAATGGCCGTAATGCCGCCGCACGCCAGAATCTCCGCCGCACGGGCGATTCCTGCATCATCGGCATCCAGCCGTTCCGTAGCGCGCTTGCGGCTCATGGACGCGCGCTATATTCGCACTCGCAACAAGCCAAGAGGAAATGCACGTGATCCCCTATACCGCCCCCACCCAGGACCAGCTGCTGGCAATCAAAGTGAATGCCGGCATGGAGGAACTGGCTGCCCACGAGAAATACGCTGCCGCAGAGCCCGACATGGTAGAAGCGATCGTGGGCGGAATCGGTGAGTTCGCCGCTGGCGAGTGGGCGCCGCTCAACCGCATCGGCGATATTGAAGGGGCGAAACTGGAGAATGGTGTCGTCCGTTTGCCCGATGGATTTGAACAGGCGTATCATGGCTACGTCGAGCAGGGCTGGAACGCTATTTCCGGCCCGGTCAAGCATGGAGGGCAAGGTCTGCCCTTTACGCTGGCCTGCAACGTGCTGGAGAACCTCGGCGCGGCAAATTTCGCCTTTAACCTGCTCCCTATGCTGTCGGTCGGTTCGATCGAGGCGCTGGAACATCACGGTAGCGAAGCGCAACAGGCGAAATATCTGCCCAAGCTGGTGGCGGGCGCATGGTCGGGTACGATGAACCTTACCGAGCCGCAGGCGGGCAGCGATGTCGGGGCATTACGCTCCACTGCCACACCCATCGAGGAGGGTGAGCATGCCGGCAAATGGGCAATCAAGGGCCAGAAAATCTATATCACATGGGGCGATCACGAACTGGCGGAGAATATCATCCACCTGGTTCTGGCCCGCACACCGGGAGCGCCAGAGGGAAGCCGCGGTATATCGTTGTTTGTGGTTCCGAAATACCATGTGAACGACGATGGATCGCTGGGGCAGCGCAACGATCTGCGGCCCGTCAGTCTGGAACACAAGCTGGGAATCAACGCCTCGCCCACCTGCGTAATGAGCTTTGGCGACAATGATGAGTGCATCGGCGAAATGGTCGGCGCGGAAAACCGCGGGCTGGCCGCCATGTTTACGATGATGAACAATGCACGGATAAATGTCGGCGCGCAGGGCGTGCAGATTGCGGAGCGAGCGACGCAGCAGGCAATGGGATATGCCCGCGAACGCATCCAATCGGCCCGTGCCGGATCACCCGACAAATCACCCGTAGCCATTGTGGAACATCCCGATGTGCGTCGGATGCTGGTGCGGATGAAAGCTCAGACGGAAGGGATGCGGGCCCTGCTCTATTACACCGCAGGGCAAGTCGATCGCGGGGCGCTTGGTGACGAAAACGCCAGAATGCGCGCTGAAGTTCTGGTGCCTATGTTAAAGGCATGGGCAACCGATACAGGCATCGATGTCGCCAGCATGGGCGTGCAGATTCACGGCGGGATGGGCTTTGTCGAAGAAACCGGAGCAGCGCAGCATTACCGTGATGCACGGATTGCGCCGATCTACGAAGGCACCAACGGCATTCAGGCCGCCGATCTGGTCACGCGAAAATTGGGCCTCGCTGGCGGAGAGGCTTTGATCGGGCTGTTTGAAGACATTGCCCGCGATGCTGCGGACGAGCCTGCCCTGTTTGCGCTTGCAGGCAACTGTGCAGGTATCGCCCGCTGGATGCGTGAAGAGGCATCGCTGGATGATCGACTGGCGGGCAGCGTACCGTTCTGCGCGATGGCAGCAGTCGCCGTCACTGGTTGGCAACTGATGAAGCAGGCACAGGCAGTCAAGTCCGGCGCCGCGCCCGCTCTGGCAAAGAGCAAACCGGTAACAGCGCGCTATTTCCTGAGCCATATTGTGCCGGAAGCAGCCGGACTGAAAGCAGCGGCAACGGCGGGTTCCGAGCTGCTTTACGCGCTGGATGCCGACACACTTGCAGGCTGAGTTATCGGCCGGAGCGCATTACGCTCCGGCTAATGCTCAATCGCCGATGGCGTTGCGTTCGCGCGCAAAATCGTCTGAGAAACTGGCCGCCGGATCGCCGCGCAGTTCGATCTGCGGGCGCAGCGATTCAGTCCTGAATCTGACGATCGCCGGCGCCGCGTCGGCATCAGGGGCAATGACCCGCCAGACAATTCCGGCTGTATCGTCGGTAACCAGAAGCGAACCGTCCTGCGCCCACTCTACCCAGGTCGGACGACCTTTGGTGGTGCCGTCTTCGTTAAGGAAACCTGTCAGCACACTCACAGGCTTACCTTCAGGATTGCCGCGTTCATCGAAAGCGACATAGACAACATCATAGCCCGAGGGGGGCTTGCGGTTCCACGATCCGTGGCGCGCGATAAACGCTCCGCGACCGAATTTTGCCCCCATACGGTTACCCTCGGCACTGAACACCATGCCGAGGCCGGCAACGTGCGGACCGAGGGCGTATTCGGGGCGGCGAGCGTATTCGGTTAGATAGGCAGGCATCGGTGCTTCGACCCGGTCATCCACGGTGTCTTTCCAGTACACCCACGGCCAGCCATACTGCGCGCCAACAGGCACGTTGGTCAGATAATCGGGCACCAGATCGCCGCCCAGCATGTCGCGTTCGTTCACAGTGGTCCACAGTTCGCCCGACATAGGGTTCCAGTCGAGTCCATTGGGATTGCGCAGGCCGACAGCGAAATGGCGCTTTTTTTCTGTTTCCAGATCGTATTCCCAGATCATCGCGCGGCCTTCCTCGGCCTCCATGCCTTTCTCGCCGATATTCGAATCTGAGCCGACGGCGATGTAGATTTTGGTGCCTTCCGGATTGATCTCGATATTGCGCATCCAGTGGTTTCCGGCCGGCGGCAAGTCCATCAGCTTGCGCGATGTGCCCGATACAGCGGGCTCTCCCAGCGCGTAATCTATTGCCAGCAGCGCATCGTGGTTCGCGACATACAAAGTGCCGTCCTGCCAAGCCATTCCAGAAGGTGAATCAAGATCCTCGGCGATCACCTGCTTCACTTCGGCTACGCCATCACCATCGGCGTCGCGCAACAAGACAATCTGATTCGCAGAATCGCCGCCCGCACCTGCGCGGGACATCAAAAGATCCGCCACCCAGGCTACGATTCCGCCATTGCCTTCGCTTTTGGGAGAACGTGTCAAAGTGACCAGCACATCGCCATTGGGCAAGGCATGCAGAATGCGCGGATGATCCAGCCCGGTGGCGAAGCGCTGGACGACCAGCCCTTCCGCCGCAACCGGCAGATCGCCTTCTTTCCAGCCCACCGGTTCGGCAATAGCTACGGTCGGAAACAAGCCGCCTTCTGGCTCAGTCAGTTCCGGATCGGTGCCTGCAACGGCGTCGACCGAAAGATCGGCCGTGCTCCCGCGGGTGATGAAAAACAGGGCAATCCCGATGATCACAATGATCACGAGGATGGCGAGGGCGATTTTGCGACGTGTGCTCATGCGCAAAAGTGTTACGCATGGCAGGCATTCGCCGCAATGGGCCGTGCGTAAAATCCCTCTCGCAAACAGACCGCTGACCGCGTTATGGCGCGATGATGTATGATTTTCAGCCCGACGAAACCGCCAGCCCGGAAGAACGCTATCGCCAGCTGGGGCTCGCCGCCTCTGCCCTGATCGAGGGCGAGGATGATGCCGTAGCAAACATGGCGAACATCGCCGCCCTGCTGTGGGAATTTATCCCGCAGATGAACTGGGCAGGCTTTTACCGCGTCATCGATAGTGAACTGGTGCTGGGGCCTTTCGTTGGCCGCCCGGCGTGCATCCGCATCCCGATGGGGCAGGGCGTTTGCGGCACAGCCGCCTCCTCTGGCCAGACCCAGCTGGTGGAGGATGTCCATGCCTTCCCCGGACATATCGCCTGCGATGCCGTAACCCGCTCGGAAGTGGTCGTCCCGGTCATCCATGATGGCCGTGTAATCGCAGTTATCGACTGCGACAGCCCCGAACCTGCCCGGTTCGATGCCGCGGATGCAGCCGGTCTGGAAGCGCTCGCCATCCTGATTGCACCGCGGATTTAAGCTGCCCCGGCCAGACAGGTCGGGCAGGTGAACTTTCGCCCCGAAACGGGACATGGGAGCGCCAGCCCCCTGACTCTGCGGCACACAATGGTAGATTTTCTCTTAACGGCACACGGGCGCCCTATTTTGGTGGCAGCTTTCACTGCCATTGAGAGAAGGGGAAATGACTATGACGATCCGCCAGAGTTTCGCAGCCGGGACCGCGCTGGTCGCCATAACTGTTGCTGCCTCGCCAGCGCTTGCCGCGCAGGAAATGAGTTACGAGCAGCAGGCGTATGAATTTGCGCAGCCGCTCCCTGTGGAGCAAGTCCAGCCGATCTTCACCAGCAATCCGGTGGTTCAGGCTGTCCCGGCCCACCCTCCTGTGGCTTATGAAACGTATCAGCGCGAAGTCGAGATCGAAGCGCCTGCCATCTATCACACACCAGCCCGGCATACTGAACAAGGGCCTGCGTATTCGCAACATGCTTCCCAGCCAGTGCCGCAGCAGCACACGCAGTACCCCGCACCGCAGGCACAGCAGAGTTATCCGGCTCCGGCTGCTCCACAGTATCATCCTCCGCAGCGGCATAGCCACACCGCCTATCCTCAGCAGCAACCCGCCTCGCATCACGGCCAGTATGGTGGCCCTCCATTGCCGCCCGCGCCCAGCTTTGACCGGAGTGGCTGGCTCAATAATTGCGAAGACGAGCTACGCCTTCGCAAGGAACGCAGCGGAACCGCGGGCGGTTTGCTGGGTGCCGTGGCAGGCGGCATTATCGGCAACCGGGTTGCCGATAGCGAGCGTCTGGGCGGCACGCTGATTGGTGCCGGTATCGGCGGCCTCGCAGGGCTGGCGATTGGTTCAGCCATCGGTTCGGTGGTAAAGGGCAACCCCTATCTGCGCGAATGCAAAGCCTATCTCGAAAACTGGGAGCAGAGCGGATACGGGCAGCAGGGATACGCCCATGGCTATCAGGCCTACAGCTATGTGCCGGCAATGGCTTACGTCACCACATATCCGATCGAGCGTCCGGTGGTCCGTGAATATGTCACCGAAGAATGGGTCGATGTGCCGGTGGAGCATGTCGAGTACGAGACGGTTACCGTGCACCGGGCTGCCCCGAAGGCTGTCCGGTACACCAAGCAAAAACCCGCCAAGCGTGTGAAATATATCAAAGGCCAGTAATCACGGGCCAGTAATCGCACCGTTTGCGAATCAGGAGCCGGGCACCCTTCCCTCCGCCGTATCGTCGGTGGCTATGGTCAGGGGTTGCCCGGCTACCATCTTTACAGTGCCGAGCCGCGCAATTTCATCCGGCTGTCCGACACGAATTCCAGCTTTCAGCTCTGCCTGTACCTCCAGCCGCCGCGCCATGCCCGGCGCGACCCGCAGGCGGTAGGTGCCATAGGGCACGCGGTCGAACAGGAAGAACCCGTCAAACTCGCTGATTGTCTCGGATACAATTTGCCCTGCCTGATCGACCAGTTCCAGCTTCACACCCTGCATTTCGTTACCGCTGGTCGACAGCAGCAGCCCTTCGACTTCGCCAGAGCGGGTGACCGGCAGTTCAACCGATAGGGGCACACCCGGCCGAGGCACGATCACCGTACCCGGCGTACCCGGCGTGAGATACGGGTCGCCCAGAGATCCTTCGTCCAGGCGGACCAGAACAGGCTTGTAGGGCTGCAGGCCATCGATGACCGTGCGGCCACTGTCATTGGTCGGTTTCTGGCTGATCCGCATTCCGGCAGCTGCATCGACATCGGGCAAGAATATTTCGTCTTCCCCCCGTATTCCATCGCCATTTTCATCGAGAAAGACGCTAACCACAGCCTGACCGCGCCGGGCAATCCGGTCATTGGTGACGCGCACACCGCCATCGGCCGGGTCCGGGCCAAAGCTGAAAGCCAGCGATAGCCCTGCCCCGAGTGCCCCGGCGGTGCTGTAACTGGCATTGGCTGTCATCGCGAACTGATCGAACAGACGGGTAAAGCCGAGGTTGAAAAAAGCTGTCTCGGAGCTTGGCAGATAATCGACATTGACCGAGAGATCGGATCGCTCGCCAATGTCCTTGCGCGTCGTAATTCGGACCGAGCGCAGTCCGGAATCATCTCCACCGATGCCGATTTCTGCCGCTCCGCGCACACTCAGGCCAAAAACGCGTGCATTGGCCAGCAGGTTCAGTTCGGTTTCGTTTTTCTTCTCTCCCGCCAATGCGTCATCCAATATCTGGTGCGATAGTTGGCCCGTAAGGCTTAAGCCTTTGAAATTAAGGGATGTTGCTGTTCCAAATTGGGTCGCGGACGACCCGTTTTTCAGGGTCAGCCGGGTAACAGAGGCTTGTAATGGAAGGGTAAGTTTACCTAGACGCAATGATGTATCTGCGCGGAAGCCGATCTGATGGGCCGTTCCCGGTGCAACAAATTCGCTTTCGAACCCGCCATTCACCCACAGGGCGTTGGCGCTGAGGTTGAGCCGGCCCACTCGCCCGGCCGCCGCCATCTTGGCAGCGAAGTCGCCGGCATCATCGACAGCACCCGAAGCTTCGACCTGCCAATGGCCCAGCGTGCGGTTGAGCGTCGTCTCCACGAAATTTCGCCGTCGCCCCCTCAGCGATATGCTGTGTACGCTGGCCGACACGCTCGTCAGTTCATCGATACCGTGCTCAACTCCGGCCCCGAGACGCCATGTACCGCGCGTCTGCCCCTCCACTTCAGGCTGCGCGCCCAGTTCCACCAGACTGGTGTTGTCCTGCAACGCATTGGCCCAGTAATATGTTTTGCCTGGCTCAATCGTGTTGAACCCGACAGGTTGGGAATATCGCTCACGTTTCTCCTGTCCCTGCGGCCCGTACAGCACGATCTCGAACTCGTTCCGGCCATAGAAGAGCTCTACCTCCTCGAATTCGTACCGCCCGTCCCGCGCTTCCCCCTGAAAAGCGATCAACTGACCGTTTCGATACAGTTCCGCATCCCATCCGACGGGCAAGGTGCCGCGCAGGACAGTGGTTGAGAACAGATTGGTTCGGCCAAGAGGCTGGTTCGAGATGTAAACACCCCGCCCAATGCCCCCAAACGCCGTCAAACGCGCCTGTTCACCCGTTACATCACCAGCCACAACCTGTGTCGCCTTTAACGGACCGAGCAGCTTGCCATCGGGATCCTGCCGGAAGGCCCGCACACGTAGAGAACGAGGTTTCAGGGAATTGTCGGACGCCAGGCGTGCCTCGACGCTCGCACCAAGCAGTTCCCCGGCAGCAAATAATTCGTATCGCCCTGTAACATCTGTCCCGCCGCCATTTACTTTACGCGCATCGGTGCGGGCGACCACATCGACCGACGGCGTGCGCCAGACACGATAATCTGCATCGGCGCGCGGATATTCTGCCAGATCGAAGCCAACGGCCTTGGGACGAAGTCGCGCGGCGCGACTTCTGCGTTCGATTGCCTCTATGAAGGGAAGTTTCTGCTCGCTTTCGACCGATACCAGCGCATTATAGATGTCCGGGCGGAAAGTGACCCCAAACCACCGTGACAGAGCACCGGTTTCGACACACCAACCCTCTGGCGTATCGGTAATGTCGCCGGCAACCGGAGCTCGCCCAGTGTTCATGTTTTGTACTGTGCCGGCTTCGCGGTCTAGGGTGAAGGACTGATCTTCCGAGAACAGCCAGCCGGTTGCGCGGCGCGACTTCTTGTCGAGCCGCACCGGCAGGTCGAGAGACTGTATGACGTCGGCCAGATCGAGGCACACATCATCGCCATCGTTGATTTGATAGCCGCGTATCTCCAGCGGCATGGAATAGCTTCCGACGCGCATCTGCAGCATCAGGAAGTCGTCTTCCTCCACAGTGAACCCGTGAGAGGATGCTTGCGCCAATGTCGGCGATGCGCAGACGCCGGAAAGCGCCGCCGCAAAGCCTGCGACGACGCTCGTTTTCCGTAAAAATGTGCGAATCGACATGGCGAATCTAGAAGCGCAGAATCTGCTCTGGCCCGCCGACTGGCTTCGGGTGCCTAACCGAGATCCGTATCGATAGCAGCGATGACATCGCCCCCGCGCTCGGGCGGTTCGCGATATTCAAGCCGAACAGGGCCACGAAGGGCGGCGGCCTGCTCTTCATTAAGAACGACATTGACCATACGGCGGTCAACTTCGGGATAAACGGCTACCCCTCGAGCGAGGAACATCGGCTCACCGCGAGCGGGGATAGCCACCAGATCGCCAAAAACCGAAGCATCTCCGGACCGCTCAATGGCAAAGGAAAGAATTGGCCGGCCGTCACCGGTCTGCAGCATTCGTGCCGTGTCGATAGCTGTAGTCGCCTCGACCTGGCCGTGGCGGATAATTAGCGGGATCGTCACGCCGTAAATCGGGATCAGCTTTACCGAAAGCCCCTGAGCAGGTGTACCGTCAGACACTGCCGGGCGCGGTTTGGGTATCGCATTGAAAGACAAATGCACGCGGTATTCACCGTCCGGCAGGTCCGCCGCGGGGCGCGCGGCAATGCGAACCGCCTGTGGTTGGCCGGGCGGAAGTTTTATGCGCCGCGGCGCATATCGCACCATAGATAGCGCTGCCTTCTCCAGAACATTTGCTTCTTCGTCGGACACTTCCATCAGATTGCCGTCCGGCCCCATCCGGCGCAGCACCATTCCGATTCGATATGTCGCCTCTTCTGTACCGATATTGCTCAGAATAACCTGTGCGCCCCGGCGTCCATCGAGAATGACACGGGTTGGGGCAACCAGCAGGTCGCCCTGCGCCATTGCGGGCAGCGGCGCGATGGCTGCTCCGGCAAGCAGCGACGCTGCGGCAAGTCTGGTCGCGTATCTGGCAGTATGGTGGGCTATTCGGCTGAACATTACGGTTGTGCTCCTGCGTGCCCGGCCGGAATTGCGCGAGCGTCTACGTGACAACCCCTATGCAAAGAGAGTTAACAGCGCGCTAAGGACAGGTATTGGGGGTATCTATGGCCGCACAGCTATACCAAGCGAGCTGCCGCGAAAATGGCAGGGACCGCGCGCCTTTCGACGCACGGCCCCCATCTTGATCGGATGCCTCTTTCGAGGCGGGATCGATTAGTTGTAGTTCACTTCAACAGTGAAGGTGTGCTCGTACAGGCCCGGCTCCTGACCAGCGGCCAGTGCGATCGAACCGCCGACCGGGAAGGTTGCCGTGCCGCCTGCCAGCAGAACGCCATCATACTGGACGAAAGTGGGATTGCCGCCAGCGTCCAGAACCGGAGCGCCGAGACCGTCGAGAACCGGCGTAGCCGTGTCGAGCTTAGCATTGGTTTCGAACTCGGTGATGTCGATCGAGTGTGTCGTTACGCCGTCGTCGAACTGCAGTTCGTCGGTAGCCGAACCAGCATTTGGCAAAGTGATGCTGACAGCCTTGCCGTCCGAACCCGATACTTCGAATTCAGCAACGTCGGTCGAACCGGAGCAAACAGCTGCGGCTGCAGGGCAATTGACTGCGCTGCCATCCGAAGGGACGGTTACAACGCCGGCACCCAGAACGACGATCGAACCAAAGTCGAGCGAGCTGCCCGCAACATTCGTCAGCGTCAGGCCGGCCAGGATTTCAGCACGCGCATCGGCATCGGCCTGGTTTGCGTTCGGATCGCCAGCGGTCTGCGCCACGGCGGGCATGGCAGCGAAAGCAACAGCGGAAATTGCAGTAGCGGCAACGCCGCGGAAGAACGTATTCATATTAGTTTATTCCCTATTCGTGGTCTTCAGTGTCCCAATACGGGGACAACCAGCGACCGGCCCCGTAGGACGGGTCTCCATCCGTCCTTGGCCCCTAAGTAGGACTACGGAGTAAGGGTTGTGTTTGCGGATATGGTTAAAATATCAACACTGTTGCAGGAGAGTGAATTTTACTTTCTCCTTTTATTTCAAGTGATTATATGTCCCCTCCCGTCAGACGTTGGCAAATAAGGTCCAGCTGGTCGAGCGTTTTATACCGTATGGTGACGGTTCCGGTGCGCGGGTCGGTGTCGGTTTTTATACGTACCGAGAGGCCAAGGAACTCTTCGAGATGCTGCTGGACCGCGGCGATATCTGCATCTTTCATCGGGTCGCGGGACGGAGTGGCCGATTTGCTGGCTTTCTGCGTCACGGCGCCCTCACCCTTCGCCAGCTTCTCTACCTCACGCACGGAAAGCGATTGCCGCACAGCGTCACGCGCCAGAGTCACCGCATTATCATGGCCGATCAGTGCCCGGGCATGGCCCATAGTCAGATCGCCCTTCTCCACCAGATCCAGCACGTCGTCTGGCAGAGCAAGCATTCGCTGAAGATTCGCTACATGACTGCGCGACTTGTCGACCATCGTCGAGATTTCGTTCTGGGTCAGTCCCTCCTCATTCGCCAACCGCCGATAGGCACGGGCTTCTTCTATGGGGTTGAGATCGACCCGCTGAAGGTTCTCGATCAGGGCGAGCGCCATAACCTCACGCTGATCGAGATCGCGAACCAGCGCCGGAATCACATGGAGGCGCGCCTTCTGCGCAGCCCTCCAGCGACGCTCCCCGGCAACCAGCTGATACCGCTCTCCGGCAAGAGGACGGACGATAATAGGCTGGATAACACCGCGCTGCGAGATCGAGGCCGCGAGTTCGTCAAGCGAATCGGCATCGAAATGCGTGCGCGGTTGCCCTGGCAGCGGTTCTATTGACGCAACAGGGATAGAGGAGAGACCCCCTCCGCTTCCTGCGCCCGATGTTTCACGTGGAACGCCTTCCGCGCTATCTTTCGCAGCAGCAGCAGTCACCAAAGGCTCCTCCCGGCGGGTTTCGCCCATCAACGCGCCAAGTCCTTTGCCGAGCTTCTTCTTACGGTCCGCCGCACTGCGTGGAATTGGCGAAAGATAGATAGGATCGTCGGAATTGCTCATGCGGCTTTCCTCTCTTCGGGCAAGCGACCAATCAGTTCACGCGCGAGGGACATGTAAGCGCGGCTCCCGGCACAAGCGTGATCGTACACCAGAGCGGGCAATCCATGACTGGGCGCTTCGGAAAGCCGGACATTGCGAGGAATGACTGTTTCGAACACCAGATTACCGAGGCAATCACGCACATCATCTGCCACCTGATCGGTCAGCCGGTTGCGCTTGTCGAACATGGTCAAAGCGACACCGATAATGCCAAGATCGGGATTGAACCTCTGCTGGACGCGTTCGACCGTCTGCAAAAGCTGGCTCAATCCCTCAAGCGCAAAGAACTCGCATTGCAACGGAACCAGCAAGGTATTAGCGGCGCCCATAGCATTGAGAGTAAGCAGACCCAGCGATGGTGGGCAGTCGATAAAGCAAATATCGTGACCTGTGTGCCCGTCCAGCGCTGCCCGCAGACGGTCGGTCCTGTCGGTTACGGAAACCAGCTCCACCTCGGCGCCGCTTAGATCGACAGTCGCAGGAAGAATATCCAGGCTAGGAATCGAAGTCGGCTGGATGCACTCGGCCAACGGCACCTGATCGACCAGCAGTTCGTAACTCGAGCGAACACGATCTTCCGTGGGCACGCCCATACCGGTCGATGCGTTTCCTTGCGGGTCGAGATCAATAAGCAGCGTGCGCCAACCGGTGGCGGCCATAGCAGTGGCGATGTTGATGGCCGTGGTCGTCTTGCCGACACCGCCTTTCTGGTTCGCAATAGCAATCCTGATCATCGCTTTCCTTCCGTTTTGATCCGCCCCGTTCCGACAAGTATCGATGCCTCTGCATCGGTTGCAGATTGTTCCACGTGGAACATTTGCCGCATCCTTTTCGGCAGTGCCTGCATTTCCTGCGCTGCCGAACGCCCTTTGGGCAAGACCCATTCGGTCCGCACGGTGGAAAACGCTGCGGACAGATTAAGCAGTTTTCCCAGTGGAGCGAACGCCCGGGCAGTCACGACATCAGCCGAAAACGGGTCCAGCACCTCCAGCCGCGTGCCGTGAATACGGCAATTGCCCAAGGCCAGAGACTCGGCTGCAGCCATCAGCCACTCAACCCTTCGCTTGCGCGATTCGACTAGATGGATCGTCGCATTCGGTCGCATAATAGCCAGCGCAAGACCTGGGAAACCCGCCCCTGAGCCCAAGTCCAGCCAGTCGCCTGTTTCACGTGAAACATGGTCGACGATTTGCGCACTATCAGCAATGTGCCGGGTCCAGACAGTTTCCAAAGATGATTTTGAAACCAGATTCTGCTGCGTATTTTCATCTGCCAGCAAGTTCGCCAAACGCTCGAACATATCAAACCGTCCATGTGGCATACGGTCGCGAACAAAGGCACGGGCTTCATCTTCAGTCATGCAGCTTCTTTCGCAATCCGTTTTGCATGAACCATCAGGACAGCCAGCGCAGCCGGTGTTACCCCCCTGATCCGGCCAGCGGCCGCCAGTGTATCAGGCCGCGCGTCCATCAATTTCTCGACCATCTCGTTCGAGAGGCCGGAAACATCGCCGTAGGGAAAGTCGTGCGGTAAGCCAAAACCTTCACTCGCGCGCAGATTGCGCAGCTCGGAATCCTGACGTTCGAGATATGGGGCATAGGCAGCATCTTCGGCCAGTTCGGCCGCAAGATCTTCATCTGCATCAAGCTCGACCGCCAGAGCCACGGAGATATGCGAAAGGTCGACCGTAGGGAAACGCAGCCATTCACGAGCTGATCGTCTTGCGCCATCATCCCGCACATCCGCCTGTGCATCGACCAGCGCGCGGGATGGCAGAACCATATCGAGTGCCGCATCGATCCGTGTGCGCTCGGCTTCGCGCTGCTCGAACCAGCCTGCTCGTTTTTCGCCAATACAGCCCAATTCCATAGCACTCGGCGTCAGCCGACTGGCCGCATTGTTCGCGCGCAGGCGCAGGCGATACTCGGCCCGGGCGGTCAGCATCCGGTACGGCTCGCTTACCCCGTGCAGGGTAAGGTCATCCACCATCACCGCAATATAACTGTTCGCACGGTCCAGTGCGGGGCCTTCCTTGCCCAGCACTGCTGCCGCCGAGGAAAGTCCGGCAACCAGTCCCTGAGCGGAGGCTTCCTCATAGCCGGTTGTTCCATTCAGCTGACCCGCACAGTAGAGCCCCTCCACTTCGGCCACCATCAATCCGCGCGTCAACGCCCTCGGGTCGATATAGTCATACTCGACCGCATAACCGGGCACTGCCATGTCGACCTGACCCAAACCGTCCATGCTACGCAGCATCGCCAGTTGGACGTCGACCGGCAGCGATGTGCTGATGCCGTTGGGATACACCATCGGCGTATCCAGACCTTCCGGCTCCAGAAATACCTGATGCCCGTCGCGGTCACCGAACCGGTGAATCTTGTCCTCGATCGATGGGCAATAGCGCGGCCCCTGAGCATCTATCGCACCTGAAAACAGAGGCGAACGGTCAAGATTGGCACGGATCACATCATGGCTGCGCTCGTTCGTGCGGGTGATTGCGCAGAACACTTCGGGATTGATGCGCGCCGGGGTCAGGTCGGACATCGTCCATCCTTCCCCATCCGATGGCTGCTCGGGCAGAGCGGCCCAGTCAATGGTCCGCCCGTCGAGGCGCGGCGGTGTACCCGTCTTGAGCCGTGCCATAGGCAAGCCAAAACCGCGCACCTGATCGGCCAGCTTTGTCGCAGAATCCTCCCCGATACGCCCACCTGTGAGAACCTCCTCACCGCGAAACAGCTTTCCGCCGAGAAACGTGCCGGTGCAGAGAATAACGGCTCTTGCATCAATCGCCGTCCCGTCGGCCAGAACCACACCGTGCGCTTTCCCGCCATCAAGCTGGAGCGCGGCCACCTCGCCTTCCAGCACTTCAAGCCCGCTCTGGCACTGCACGATGTTCTGAACGGCAGCGCGAAACAGATTGCGGTCCGCCTGCACGCGAGGGCCCCAGACCGCGCTTCCCTTCGAACGGTTGAGCATGCGGTAATGGATCGCTGCAGCGTCGGCGGCGCGGGCAATCACACCATCGAAAGCATCAACCTCGCGGACCAAGTGCCCTTTGCCCAAACCGCCAATCGCCGGATTGCAGCTCATCGCGCCAATTGTGGCGCGATCAAATGTCACCAGTCCCGTTTGAACGCCCATACGCGCAGCGGCGCAGGCGGCCTCGACGCCGGCATGTCCGCCGCCAACCACCAGAATGTCGAATTTTTTGGCCATACCGTTCCTATAACGTCGTTAGCTCCTCTGGCCCACCACGTTTGCAGTGCTGTGATTCAACAGCGATGTTCCACGTGAAACACTCTATTTGCCGATGCAGAAACGTCCGAACAGCGTATCGAGCATATCTTCCGTGGCGACGGTTCCAAGTATTCGATCGAAGGCAAACCGCGCCGACCGGAGATTCTCCGCCGTTACCAGAAGATCATCAACCGGCCCTGTCGCCAATGCCCGGGCTGCTTCGCCTAGCAATTGTGCCTGACGGGCGTTGATCGCCGATTCGCCGGGGCCCGGCAAAATGGCCTTCGCCGCCTCACTCAGACCGGAAGCGAGACCCGCGATACCGTCGCCGGTAAGCCCCGAAACTGTAAAGCGCGCGCTGTCCTTAATTCCGATGCCCTCATCGCTGCGGGTGGCGATTTCCCATGACCCCCTGGGCCCCTCACCCTCCGGCCCGAGCCACAGGATAATATCGGCCCGCTCAAGCTCTGCCTGAGCACGGCCTATGCCGATCTGTTCAATAGCGTCCGATGTTTCCGCCCGAAGACCAGCGGTATCGATAAAAACAAAGGGAACACCATCTATCGAAACGGGCCGCTCGATTGCGTCACGGGTGGTGCCGGCAATCGGCGAAACGATGGCGGCATCGGTCTGAAGAATGGCGTTGAACAGCATCGATTTTCCGGCATTGGGCGGGCCTGCCAGAACAACGCGTATCCCATCCTTCAGCCGCTCCACCCTTGGACGCTCGAGCAGATCACGAATCTCGCTATGCAGCCCTGCCCAACCTGCTTCGAAGGACGGCGGCAGTCCGGCCACATCATCTTCATCCGAGAAATCGAGAGCGCTTTCGATATGGGCGGACAGGATCAGAAGCCTTGATCGCCAATCCGTGAACATTTGCGACAGCGTACCGCCCGCAGCATCCACCGCAACAGCACGCTGCAATTCCGTTTCGGCTGCCAGCAGATCGGCCAGACCTTCAGCCTGGGCCAGATCCAAACGGCCATTGGCGAAGGCGCGCTGGGTGAACTCTCCCGCTTCGGCAGCGCGCAGTCCGGGCAGTTGGGCCAGACGCGCGCTTATCGCTGCGATAACAGCCCGGCCCCCGTGACACTGGATCTCCGCGCAATCTTCCCCCGTTGCCGTCGCAGGACCGGGAAACCAGAGCAGCAGCGCCTCGTCGAGCAAAGCGCCATTTGTATCTTTCAATCTGGCAAGACTGGGCCTGCGCGGAGCGGGCAGCCTGCCAGCAAGCGCCTCCAACGCATCCGCTGCCGCCGTACCAGAAATGCGGATCACCCCGATTGCGGCAGGCGGAGCACCGCTCGACAGGGCAAAAATCGTGTCCATCGCCTTCAGCGGTGCTTTAGTCGGACTTACCGCCCGGTTTGGAGGAGGTTGCTCCCTTGGACGCCATACTTCCATCGACAAAGTTTTGGAACATTTTCAAACCCATAGCGCCCATCGGGGCCATCGATTTGGCGATATCCTGCAACTGGTCGGGATTGGAAACGCCCTTCATTGCCTTGGCCATTGTATCAACATACACCGTATGTGCTTTGCTAACATCGGGAAGGCCCATAAACGTCCGCGCCTCTTCGGGTGTGCAATCGATTTCTACATGGACCTTCATGGCGTTTCCTCCGTTACGTATTTGTATGAACCTTTAATTGGGTTTGCACGGACACTTTGGCAAGCGATACCGCCTGCAAGCGTTCTGTCGGCCCATCTGACTAGGAGTAACCTGTATGACTGCCACTGTGACCATCACCACCCTTTCCGGCGCGGACACCTTCTCCGGCTATTGCGCGCGCCCCGCTGGCGAGCCGAAGGCCGCGATTGTCGTGATTCAGGAAATCTTCGGCGTAAATGCAGGTATCCGCCGCAAGTGTGATGTTCTGGCTGAACAGGGTTACCTTGCAGTTGCGCCAGACCTGTTCTGGCAACTGGAGCGCGGAATCGAACTGGACCCGGATATCGAACCTGAATTCCAGCGCGCGCTGGACCTGATGGGCAAGTTCGATGCGGATGAGGGCGTCCGCGATATCGAAGCCACAATTAAATGGGCGCGCAACGAATCCGGCGGCCGGAAAGTGGGCGCGGTCGGTTACTGCCTCGGCGGAAAACTCGCTTACATGACCGCTGCGCGGACCGACAGTGATGCGACTGTGGGATATTACGCCGTCGGTGTCGATGAAATGCTGAACGAAGCGAAAGCCATCGCCAATCCGCTGATGCTACATATCCCACAGGAAGACGGCTTCGTCGACAAAGCTGCGCAGGCAGCAATGCATGACGGGCTTGATGCCCATGCGAAAGTCACGCTGCACGATTACCCTGGCCTGGACCACGGTTTTGCCACGCAGTTCGGCAAACGACGCGACGAGGAAGGCGCGAAACTGGCCGACAGCCGTACTGATGCCTTTTTCACCGAGCATCTGTCCTGATCGGCGGTACTGGATCAATGCTGAAGTGGCGCTATCTCACCCCTCTGCTGATGCTGGCTCTGTGCGCAGTAACGGCTTGGTTTTGGCCATGGGGACTGGTTGTCGCAGGTCCGATCACTGCGGTAGCAGTTTGGGACTTTTTCCAGCAAGATCATACACTTCGGCGTAATTACCCTTTGCTTGCAAGGGTTCGCTGGATCATGGAAGATCTGCGGCCCTTTGCGCAGTCCTATCTGGTTGAAGGCGATCTGGAGGGACGGCCGTTCAGTCATCAGGCACGCTCACTGATCTATGCCCGTGCCAAGGGTGATCTGGATGCCCATCCTATGGGCACGGTATTGGATGTCTATTCAGACGAATATGAGTGGATGAGCCACTCCGTAGTGCCTGATTCCAGTGCGCCCAGCGAATGGCGTTTGGAAATAGGCGCTGGAACATGCGCAAAGCCCTATTCCTCTGCTCTTCTCAATATTTCCGCGATGAGTTTCGGCTCCCTCTCGGGCCGCGCTATAGAGGCATTGAATGCCGGGGCAGCCATTGGCAATTTTGCTCATAATACGGGTGAGGGAAGCATCAGCAAATATCATCGTGGTCCCGGCGGTGACCTGGTATGGGAACTGGGCAGCGGATATTTCGGATGCCGCGCCGCAGATGGCAGTTTCGATCCGGCACGATTTGCCGACAATGCAGCACCCGATCAGGTAAAAATGATCGAGGTTAAGCTGAGTCAG
This sequence comes from uncultured Sphingomonadaceae bacterium, assembly GCA_913060895.1. GTDB lineage: Bacteria > Pseudomonadota > Alphaproteobacteria > Sphingomonadales > Sphingomonadaceae > CAJXSN01. The sequence continues at coordinate 62,084 of CAJXSN010000011.1, read as the reverse complement.
GGCGCGAAACCTGGCCATGGCGGTGTTCTTCCCGGTGAAAAAGTAACTCAGGAAATTGCCGAAACGCGTGGCGTACCCGTGGGAGAAACCGTCATCTCGCCGGCAGCCCATTCGACCTTTTCCACGCCCATCGAAATGCTGGAATGGATAGAGCAATTACGCGATCTTTCGGGCGGAAAACCCGTCGGGATAAAGTTGTGTGTCGGGCAACCGCACGAAGTGATGGCACTCGGCAAGGCGATGCTGGAAACCGGAATGCACCCTGATTTTATTACTGTTGACGGAGCCGAAGGCGGTACGGGCGCTGCGCCTCTGGAACTATCCAACAGTGTGGGCATGCCCCTGCGCGAGGGGCAAATCTGGGTTCGCAATATGTTGGTAGGTACGGGGTTCAAGAACCGCGTAAAAATAGGTGCATCGGGCAAGATTTACTCTGGCGCACAAATGGCCAAGGCTTTTGCCATTGGTGCAGACTGGTGCAACGCGGCGCGTCCATTCATGTTCTCACTGGGATGTGTCCAGTCCATGCAATGCCATACGGGTCATTGCCCTACCGGTGTGGCTACACAGATGGCTTGGCGCCAGAAGGGATTGGTCGTGGAAGACAAAGCGCCGCGAGTTGCCCGCTTTCAGAAACAGACCTTGCATTCCCTTCGCGAGATTACCGTTGCGATGGGCCTCCCTTCCCCGTGGCAGATAGAGCCCAAAGACATGCGCGAACGCGTTAATGGCGCCCGGTCCGATGCTATCGACAGAATTTACACCTTCGTGCAACCCGATGCACTGACGGTTGATCCCGAATCGACCTTGCTGGCGCGTCATTGGCGGGCTGCACGAGCAGACAGTTTCCGGAGAGCAGCATGACCATTACCGAAAAAGCTCTGGCCGAGTGGCATGAACTTGCCACTGCGCCTGACCCGTCCCGCTTGGGCAGATTGGTGCATGAAGATGCGGTTTTTCACTCTCCTGTAGTGCACCGCCCGCAGGAGGGACGCGACCTTGTCGTAACATACCTGTCGGCTGCTGCGTCGACACTGGGAGAGAACGATTTCCGTTACGAGCGTGAGCTGGTGGACGGACAGAACGTGATGTTGGAGTTTGTCTGTACGATAGACGGGATACACGTAAACGGAATTGATCTGATCCGTTTTGATGAAAGTGGTCTCATCGTGGATTTCAAAGTAATGATCAGGCCGCTTCAGGCGGTGAACAAAGTGTGGGAATCCATGGCCGCACAGCTGGAGAAGGCAGCCGGAACCGCTTGATCAGGCCACGGAAATATTCAGGAACTCCGATACCAGTTGAACGATCGTTTCAGCGCCGCCCTTACCATCGACTGTCCGTTTGATTTCCGACATGGCCGGCTCTCCGGTAAAGCTGATCAGCCTCTTCATGCCCCAATCCGTAAACAGACGCTCCGTTGTCTCAACCCGCTGTAGGATAGCTATTTCGCGGTGGCGGACATCCGCCCTCAATTCGTCCAGAAGGTTGGCAATATCGACTGCCGGACCTTCTATCAGTTGAAAAAACCGATCATCGTCATGCAATAGAAAACCGGTGATCTGGCGCGGAGGATTACGCTCGGTCGAAGTTTCCACAATATCGAAAACTTCCCGCGTGCCGACGCCGGGCGCAGCTATGCTTTTGTAAATTAGCCGTTCCATACTCCGTCCCTCAATGCACAATTTTCGTGCAAACCGACTACTGGTTCATCGTATCGAAGAAGTCTTCGTTGGTTTTGGAATCTTTCATCTTGTCGAGCAGGAATTCCATCGCGTCAATCGTGCCCATCTGCATCAGGATACGGCGAAGGACCCACATCTTCGACAGCTTGTCCTTCTCGACCAGCAGCTCTTCCTTGCGCGTGCCGGATTTGCCCACATCCAGCGCGGGGAAGATGCGTTTGTCTGCCACCTTGCGATCAAGCACGATTTCGCTGTTACCGGTTCCCTTGAATTCTTCGAAGATTACCTCGTCCATCCGGCTGCCGGTATCGATCAACGCAGTGGCGATGATGGAAAGCGAGCCGCCTTCTTCGATGTTGCGGGCTGCACCAAAGAACCGTTTGGGACGTTGCAGCGCATTCGCATCCACACCGCCGGTAAGTACCTTGCCGGAGCTGGGAACAACGGTGTTGTAGGCACGGCCGAGGCGCGTAATGGAATCGAGCAGGATCACGACGTCGCGCTTGTGCTCGACAAGGCGCTTGGCTTTCTCGATCACCATCTCCGCAACCTGGACATGGCGCGTTGCAGGCTCGTCGAATGTCGAGGAAATAACCTCGCCGTTCACGCTGCGCTGCATATCGGTAACTTCTTCGGGACGCTCATCGACCAGCAGGACCAGCAGAAACACTTCGGGATGGTTGTCGGTGATTGCCTTGGCGATGTTCTGCAGCAGAACCGTCTTACCCGTGCGCGGCGGGGCAACGATCAGAGCGCGCTGACCCTTACCCTGCGGGCTGATGATATCGATCACCCGCGCACTTTTGTCTTCAACCGTCGGATCGAGCGTGTCGAGCGACAGCTTCTGATCGGGATAGAGCGGCGTGAGGTTGTCGAAATTGGTCCGCATCCGCACCGCATCGGGATCTTCGTAATTGACGCTGGTCAGCTTGGTCAGCGCAAAATACCGCTCGCCTTCTTTGGGGGCGCGAATTTCACCTTCGACCGTATCGCCGGTGCGCAGGCCCGATTTGCGGACCTGATTGGGGGAAACGTAGATATCGTCCGGACCAGCCAGATAGCTTGCTTCGGGGCTGCGCAGGAAACCGAAACCGTCCTGCATCACTTCGATCGTGCCGATCCCCATGATTTTTTCGTCGTATTCTTCGTCTTCTGCCAGTTCGCGCAGAATGCAGAACATCAGATCCTGGCGGCGCATGGTCGATGCGCCTTCCACATCCAGTTCTTCCGCCATCTGGACAAGGTCGGCCGGCGCTTTCAATTTCAAGTCTTTAAGATGCATTGGTATTTCCGTAATCTTAGAAAAAGGCCAGCACTTCCATTGGGCTTTGGGAAAGCGGGAAGCGGTGGCGGGCGATTGTTCGCCCGGCGACCGACAGCCGGTTGATAGCTTGCGGATTAGGCGCGGGCAGCGGCCCCGTCAATCGCCAGAATCATCGCATTGTTCAGAACGGCTTGATGATTACCAAAACAACCACCAGCACGGTGATAATCGCGGGAACCTCTCCCCACAGACGCAGCGCCTTCTCACTTAAAGGCCGCTCCCCCCGAGCCATTGCTTTGGCCCGTGCACTCATAAATCCATGATAGCCGGACAAAGCCAGAACCAGCAGCAGTTTTGCATGAAACCACCCCTGTGTATGCGCGCCGATTGCCACCATCAGCAGCAGACCGAGGGTCCATACGATAATAATACTGGGAATGAGAATAATCTGCGACAGTTTGCGGGTGCGCTGCGCCCACAGCGCCTCTTCCTGCGACCCTGCAGCAGACGCATGCATGTAGAGCATCTGGCGCGGCAGGATCAGCAGACCTGCCATCCAGAAAATTACGAAAATAATGTGCCCGGCCTTCAGCCAGAAATAGAGCGTTCCGAGAATTTCCTGCATGAGCATGATTTAGGCGCTTCACCGCTTCGCGTCACCCCCTCAAAACAGGTGAACCAGCAATACTATCCACTCCAGCCGCGAACGGCGTCAACCAGAGCCTCGACATTTGCAATCGGAGTAAACTGCCCGATGCCGTGGCCCAGATTGAACACGTGCGGCCTTTCACGAAGAGTTTCCAGAATGGTTACGGCCCGCGCTGCAATGGCGTCAGGCGTACTCATCAGGATCAGCGGGTCGAGATTACCCTGCACCGGCATTCCCGATGGCAGAATGCCATGCGCCCAGGCCGGATCGACCGTTTCGTCCAGTCCGATCGCATCCACCCCTGTCTCCCGTGCATAATCCGCCAGTTTCTCTCCCGAACCCTTGGGAAAGCCGATGATCGGCGTTTCGGGGTGAAGGTCTTTCAGCTCCGCTACGATCCGGGCATTGGGGGCAATAACCCAGCGTTCGAACTGATCCGGTGCCAGACTGCCTGCCCAGCTGTCGAACAACTGCACTGCCTCGGCTCCGGCTTTAATCTGGCCTGAGAGATATCCGATCGAGCTTTCGACAATCGCATCGATGATTTCCTGCATTGCCGCCGGATCACGATACGCCATTTCGCGGGTCTGGTGCTGATCCCGGCTACCCTCGCCCGCGACCATGTAAGTCGCCACCGTCCACGGACTGCCTGCAAAGCCCAGCATGGTGGTTTCAGGGCCCAGGGCAGCGGAAACCTTGGTCACTGTCCTGTAAATGGCTTCAAGACGCTCAGGCACCTCTTCAAGGCCGCTGAGCGCATGATCCACTAGCTTAGGAGAAAGGCGCGGTCCCTCTCCGGCCAGAAATTCCAGCTTCTGCCCCAGAGCGTGCGGAACTATCAGAATATCGGAAAACAGGATCGCCCCGTCGAAACCAAACCGGCGGATCGGCTGCAAAGTCACTTCGCAAGCTGCATCGCTGTCGTAGACCAGATCGAGAAATCCGCCCTTTTCTGCCCTGAGAGCGCGATATTCAGATAAATACCGCCCTGCCTGCCGCATGAGCCAAAGTGGTGTCTGATCGGCACGTTTCCCGCGCAATGTTTCGAGCAAAATTCCAGGCATCGAAGAAGAGAATCCTATCAATATAAAATATATAGTAGAGTCTGATGGTGTTAGTTGGCCCTGTGGAAAGCGGGGAGAACGAGCCTCTGCCCGAATCTTCACCGGTTTTCCAGCATCCGATGGCGATCCGACTCGCCAGCCTGTATGAGTCAATCGAAAGCTGTCCACGCTGTTCGCAGACTGTCGACAAGCCAGCGAACCTGTCCACAACCACCCTGACAGAAACCAAGGTAGTGGGGGTGGAATCCTGCCCACCGCTTGTCCGCTCTTTCCTCCCGTGGTTTATGCGCTTGGTTGTCCACAGCCGAAGGGCACTGAAAAAGGGACCTGTTCTCCTGTCACGTATTCATCTGCATCTGCTTTCCGATTCCACCGGCGAAACGCTGGAAATGATTGCCAAGGCTGCCCTTGCCCAATTCGAGGCGACTGATGTGGTGCGCCATTTCTGGCCAATGGTCCGCAGCCAGGCGCATCTGGAGCGGATCGTTCCCGAATTGCAGGCCGCCCCGGGGTTGGTTCTCTATACTCTGGTCAATGCCGAGACTCGAAACCGGCTGGAAGAATGTTGTCGGCAAATGTCTTTGCCTGCGGTGGATGCTCTGGAGACAGTGACCGTGGCGCTGGAAGCGCAGCTGGGTCAGGAAGCGCATGGCCGCCCCGGGCGCCAGCACCGGATGGACGCAGCCTATTTCGAGCGGGTCGAGGCAATCCAGTTCACCATAGCCCATGATGACGGGACTGCGCATGAAAACTGGGAGCAGGCCGATATCCTGCTGGCCGGTGTATCGCGCAGTTCCAAGACCCCTACCAGTATCTATCTCGCCAATCGCGGATACAAGGTCGCCAATATCCCGCTGGTGGTCGAAAGCCCTCCGCCTGCTGCATTGTACGATTTGAAGGGTCCGACCATTGTGGGTCTGACCACTGCGCCCGAACGCCTTGTCCAGATCCGCCGCAATCGCCTTCTGACACTGAACGAACGCGAGCAGACCGATTACGTCGATAACGAGCGGGTGAAGAATGAAGTGCGCTTTGCCCGCCGCTTGTTTTCCGACAACAACTGGCCCGTCATCGATGTGACACGCCGCTCGATCGAAGAAACCGCCGCAGCCATAATCCGCATTCACAATGAACGCCAAAGACGCGTGAAACCGGGAGAGAAACCGATATGACCGGAATACTCATCCTTGCTTCCAAAAGTGCCTCTCGCCGCGCCATGCTGGAAGGTGCGGGGGTAGCGCATGAATGTGTGCCTGCCAATGTGGACGAACGCGGGCTGGAAGCTGCGATGGACGGGGCGGAGCCTGCCGAAATCGCTCAGGCACTGGCAGCGGCGAAAGCTGCCGCCGTTTCGGAAGCGCATTCAGGACGCTGGGTTCTCGGCAGCGATTCTCTTGTCGAGGTTGAGGGACGCCGGTTCGACAAACCCGAAACCCGCGAGCAAGCGGCTGAGCATCTGCGGTTCTTTTCCGGCAAGCCGATGCGGCTGCACAGTGCGGCTGCCCTTGCCCGCGATGGCGCGATCGACTGGGTGGAACCCAGCCTGGCCACTTTGCATATGCGCGATCTGTCCGATGATTTCATCGCACATTATCTTGATACCGAATGGCCCGCCGTCAGCCACTGTGTTGGCGTATTCCGCATCGAAGCACTGGGTGTGCAGCTGTTCGAGCGGATAATAGGCGAGCACTTTACTGTGCTGGGTATGCCTTTGCTGCCGGTACTGGGTGCCTTGCGGGAACGGGGCATAATCCCGCGATGACAGGATGCACATGACCGAATGTTATGCAGAAGTAATCGGTGATCCGATCCACCAGTCAAAATCGCCCGCGATCCACGGGTTCTGGCTGGAGAAAGCCGGCATAGCGGCCGGTTACAAGGCAACTCTGGTGGAGGCGAGCGGGCTCGAGACGTATTTGGCAGACAGGCGCGCCGATCCCACATGGCGGGGCTGCAATGTCACAATGCCGCACAAGCAGGCGATTCTTCCTCTGCTTGACCGACTGCATCCGGTTGCAAAAACGGTCGGCGCGGTAAACACAGTGACCCGGGCGCAGGATGGCGCACTGGTCGGCTGGAACACCGATATTGCCGGATTTCTGGAGCCTCTGGATGCGGCCCTCGCGCATCCGCACCTTTATCGCATGGCGCGCATTCTGGGGACCGGCGGCGCGGCACGGGCAATAGTGGTCGCACTTTCCGAACAAGGTTTCACCATCGTACTGGCCGGACGCAATCCGGACAAAGCGCGCGGCCTGCTGAATGAACTGACCCCAGAGGGAGAGCATTACAGCCCGCCTTTAAGCCATTTTGCGCAAGCGACCGATTTTGCATTCGACGACCGCGAGGGATGCTGCGACCTGATCGTCAATGCTTCCCCGCTCGGTATGCGCGGCCAGCCGCCGCTGGCATTTGATTTCAGCCATGCCCCGCCAGGCTCCATTGCATATGATATTGTTACCGACCCGGTCGAAACAGCGTTTCTGGCGGATGCCAAAACGCAGGGGTTGGAAACGATTGACGGGCTGTCCATGTTGATTGGGCAGGCTGCGGCGGCGTTCGAGAAATTCTTCGGTGCCCCCGCTCCGCGTGATGCGGATGACGAGTTGCGCAAAAGGCTGATGGAATGAACGGAACCGCCACGAAAAAACCCCTGATACTAGGCCTTACAGGCTCTATCGGCATGGGCAAATCAACCGTTGCCGCTATGTTTCAGGAGCTGGACGTTCCGCTGTTCGATGCCGATGCCGAAGTCCGCCGCTTGCAGGCTGCGGGGGGCGATTTGCTGCCTGCAATCGAAGAGGCCTTTCCCGGCACCACCGGCCCGCACGGGGTGGACCGCGATGCGCTGGGGACATTGGTCTTCGGCGATCCGCAAAAACTGGCTGTGCTGGAGGGCATCGTCCACCCGGCCGTGGCAAAGGCCCGCGCGGCCTTTATGGAACAGCACGCCAACGCCCCGATAGTTCTGTTCGACATTCCCTTACTGTTTGAAAAAGGGGGTTTTGCCGCTGTAGATCACGTCGCCGTCGTCTCCGCCCCAGCCGAGGCCCAGCGCGAACGTGTGCTGGCGCGCCCCGATATGACACCTGCAAAATTCGAGAAAATTCTGAAATTGCAGGTTCCCGACAAGGAAAAGCGAGCCCGGGCCGACACGGTAATCGACACCGGGCAGTCGCTGGAGGCCACACGTGCCGAAGTGGCAGCAGTGGTTGCGCGCCTTTCTGCAGCCTGAGGCGCACAGCCCCCTTGCCAGCCGCGATTGCCGGGCCGATAGTCTTGTCACATGCGTGAAATAGTTTTCGATACAGAAACCACCGGACTCGACCCGAAAAAGGGTGATCGAATGGTTGAAATCGGGTGCGTCGAGATGATCGACCGAATGCCCAGTGGTGCAACCTTTCACGCCTATTACAATCCTGAACGCGATATGCCGGCAGAGGCCGAAGCCGTACACGGCCTGTCCGCGCAGTTCCTGTCGGACAAGCCGCTGTTTGCAGATGGCGCGCAGAAGCTTCTGGATTTCCTCGGTGATGCGCCTTTGGTGGCGCACAATGCCAGTTTCGATTTCGGGTTTCTCAACGGCGAATTGAATCTGTGCGGACGGGACCCGGTGGATATGGGCCGGATGGTGGATACCGTCATCATGGCGCGCCGCAAATTTCCCGGCGCCAAGGTTTCGCTGGATGCCCTGTGCACACGTTTCGGGGTCGATCGCAGCCACCGGGTCAAGCATGGCGCGCTCCTCGATGCCGAATTGCTGGCGCAGGTCTATCTGGAACTGACCGGTGGACGTCAGATAGGGTTGGAACTGGCGGCGCAAGACGCGGCCGAGACGTCTCAGCGGGCCGAGGTCATACAGCGCCCGACACAGCGAGTTATACGCCCCGCCCGGCCCCATTCGGCGAGTGATGAAGAGTTATCGCGTCATCGCGCTTTTCTCGAAAAGATAACCAAACCGATTTGGGCGGGATGATCCCCGCCCCGATACAAAACCTGCCTTTCCACGCACAGTAAAGGAGTGCCCCGATCATGGATATTCGCGTTTCTGGCCATCAGGTTGAAACAGGCGCCGCCCTGCAGGATCATACTCGTGACCGTATGGAAGCAATGGTCGAAAAGTATTTCAGCCGGGCGATTTCCTCTCATATCACGTTCGGAAAAGCGGGGGCAGGTGCGTTTTCTTGCGATATAGTGCTGCATGCGATGCAGGGACTGATCCTGAAGGGACACGGAGAAGCGCATGACGCGCATCAGGCCTGTGACCGTGCAGCGAACAAGATTGAAAAGCAGCTGCGCCGGTACAAGAGGCGCCTGAAAGACCGGCATGAACAAACCGCGCATAGCGCCCGCGAGGAAGAGGCTGCCTACACCATCTTTGCACCTGCCGATGTGGAAGAGCCTGAAGAAGACAGCGGCGAAACAGCGCCTGTTATCGTCGCCGAGACGAAAGTGGATATTCCCGAAGCTTCTGTCGCAGATGCGGTCATGATGCTGGATTTGCGCGATACCGGCGCAATGTTCTTCAAGAACGGCGCTACGGGCCGCCACAATATGGTGTATCGGCGTCAGGACGGATCCGTGGGTTGGGTCGAGCCAAGATAGGCCGTGCACCCGGACAGACCACTTTATCTGCAATAGACGCATTTTTCACTGTAGCTGTTCGGCAGCATTCAACGATGGATCTTTGCATTATGCCGCCTGACAATGCTGTCGAACATGATACCGGCGCCCAGTCGCATTTTCGCGCTCTGGAACGTCTTTACAGCTGTGCCCCTGTGAACCGTCTGTTTGAATCCAAGCTGGCGATCGAGGAGGAAGGCCGCGCACGGCTCGTATTCCAGATAACCCGCACATCCTATCATGCTGCAGGCGCGGCGCACGGGACGATTTATTTCAAGATGCTGGACGATGCAGCGTTTTACGCAGCCAATACGATGGTAAGCGACCGTTTCCTGCTGACCACATCCTTCAACCTTCACTTCACCAAGCCGGTACGTGAAGGCGAAGTGGTGGCGGAAGGCCGCTGGGTCAGTGGCCGCCGACGTGTGCTGGTGGCAGAATCGCGACTGGTCGATGCCGATGGTGACGAGATCGGGCGCGGTACGGGTACCTTCATGCGTTCGCATATCCCCCTGGTGAGCCTGGCTGGATACGATCCATCGAAATCCATCGATGAGTGATTCACGGCTGCCCGCCCATATCGAGGTTGGCGCGATAAGGCGGCTGGTCGAAGGCCAAGGCGGGTTTGCCAGCGTCCTGTACAAAGGCGAACGCGATGCCGGGACAATCCTGCTCTTAACCATACAAAATGGCGTAGAGGCGCAACTTTACGAAAGAATGCCGCAAATGGACGGAACCCGGTCTTGGGTGCCTACCTCCCCGAAAGATGTTGAAAAATATCACGAATTTTCGGATTATTGCGCCAAAAGACATGATCTGGACCCTGACCTCTGGATACTCGAGGCAGACGTCGCTGATCCGGCACGGTTCATCGAAAGTCTTGGCGCGTTAAGTTGACTTAGACGTCAACCACCCTAGTTGGCGCCCAGCTTCTGACAGCGCAGGCGCCTTCGATTGGACATTAAGGTCCACGAAGAAAGCACGCAGACGGGGAGCGGCCGGCAGGCTTGAAATCAGACCAACCTACAAATTGCATATAACGCAAACGGGTCTTCGCCTGCGCCAGTGTCCGCTCACCGCTCAAAGATGACGGTTTATGAGTCGTAAGACCCACAAGATTTCCCTCGCTGCAATCGCAGCAGGTTTTATACTAATCTTCGCCACGGTCGAAGGTTCCGGCGCAAATGCCGAAGATACAAATCAGATACAAGTGCAGGCACCTGTCGCTCTGGTTGACGAGACGGTTCCCGTTTTCGTCGCCGAGGAAGTGGTTCAGCCGTTGCCCGAACGCGAACCCGAGGTCGAGAATGTGGACATTCCTGTCCCGGGTGCAGGATCGCTGCTCGATATGATCGCCAGGGTCGATACGCCTGCGAAACTGGGCCGGGAGCTGGAATGCCTTGCCGGTGCCATTTATTTTGAATCGCGCGGTGAACCGATCACCGGCCAGCTGGCCGTCGCTCAGGTTGTAATCAACCGCGCGGAGTCCAACCAGTTTCCTTCCGATTATTGCGGCGTCGTCTATCAGCGCGCGCAATTCTCTTTCGTAAAAAATGGCCGGATGCCCCGGATTTCCCGCGGGTCTGCGACATGGATCAAAGCCAAGAAGATCGCCACCATCGCGCATCGCGGGTTGTGGGACAGCGAAGCCGCCGATTCTCTTTATTTCCATGCAAAATATGTTCGCCCGTCATGGGCGCGCAAGAAGGTCGCGCGGGCAACCATCGATACGCATATTTTTTACCGATAATCCCTGAACAGGGTCGCAGGAAGGCCGCCGGTTCCATCATGGAGCTGGCGGCCTTTTTTATGTCAGTCGCTGATTTCGACCCAGACAGGCGCATGGTCGCTGGCCTTCTCGCGCCCGCGATATTCCTTGTCCACGCCTGCAGAGATCAGCCGGTCAGCCAGTTCGGGCGAGAGAAGGCAGTGATCGATCCGGAAGCCATGATCGCGCTGCCATGCCCCGCGCTGGTAATCCCAGTAAGTCCAGACCCCGCCCCGGGGATTCAGCGTGTCCAACGCATCGGTCCAGCCATCGCCCAGCAGGCGCATATAGGCATCGCGCGAGGCGGGCTGCGTTAGCGCATCGTCGGCCATTGCGCGGACGGAATAGGTGTCTTTGCTCTCTGGGATGACGTTGTAATCCCCTAAGACGATAGCAGGGGTCTCGCATTGCCAAAGATCATGCATTCGCATGCGCAGCCGCTTCATCCAGCGCAGTTTGTAATCGAATTTCGGCCCCGGCTGGGGATTGCCATTGGGTAGGTACAGATTGGCAATCCGCACGCCGTTGACCTCCGCTTCCAGATAGCGGGATTGTTCGTCCGGTTCGTCATCATCCGAAAGCGACGGCAAGCCGCGCATGGTCTCGACAGGTTCAACTCCGTCGGCCAGAATAGCGACACCGTTGAAGCTTTTCTGCCCGTGCCAGATCGCCTTGTAACCGATCTTCTCGAACTCTTCGGCCGGAAACCCCTCGTCTTGCGTCTTGATTTCCTGCAGGCAGGCGACCGCTGGCCGGGTTTCCTCCAGCCATTCGAGCAAACGCGGCAAACGCGCCTTGATTCCGTTGATGTTGAATGTGGCGATACGCATGGGGGCGTTCTGCCCGATGCACGCTCGCCAGTCTAATGGTTAGGGGGAGTTTGCCACCGCGAACGGCGTACCATTAGATTCCGAAGGACGATCCGCAACCGCAGCCCGCAGCAGCCATCGGGTTTTCTACCTTGAATGCTGCTCCGCCCAGCGATTCGACATAATCGACTTTGCTGCCTGCGACCAGATCGAGGCTGACCGGATCGATGACCAGTCGCGCATCGGCGGTTTCGCTAGTCAAATCATCCGCTTCGGGCGCGTCGGCCAATGCGAACTTGTACTGGAATCCAGAGCATCCGCCGCCCTCTACCGAAAGGCGCAGAATCGCCGGTTTACCTTGCTTGTCGGCAATCCATGCAACGCGGGTCGCTGCGGCTTCGGTCAGTTGCGGTGTTTCTGGCATGGGCTCTATGTAGGGTACCGCTCGGCTGCTCTCAAGCAGTCTGGATATAAGACCGCATCGAAGCGGCTTCATGCTCAACCTGATCCATCTTGGATTTGACCAGATCGCCGATAGAAACGAAGCCGGTCAAACGGTCCGCCTCGACCACCGGTAAATGGCGGATCCGCCTTTTGGTCATCAGAGCCAGCGCTTCGTCGATCTTGTCCGTGCGGCTTACGGTGATGGCTGGCGATGTCATCACCTCGCCCACCGGCCTGTCCAGACACAGGGCACCTTCGCTGGCCAACCGGTAGATGACATCGCGTTCCGAAAAAATGCCCACGACTATACCCTGGTCGACAATCGGCAGCGCGCCGATCCGTTTACCGGCCAGCAGGCCGACAGCCTCGCGCACAAGAACGCTGGCTTCGCACGTCAAAATGTCGCCGGGGTCGCGATCCTGAGTGATACGCTCTATGGTCATAGACGGCTCCTTTCGCTTTCCAGCAGAAGATGCCACGAAAGCTGGCGATTGGCGAATCGGCCCGTAACGCGCAGAAGCGTTTCAGCAATGGTGCCCATCCTGCACTGAACGATAGGACAGTATTCGATGACTCCCAAATCTCCTCTCGAGGACCCGGAAACCGCTGCCTTCGCATGGGCGCGATACCGCCGGCTGATGCGGTTCATGTTCTTGTTGACCGTGGGCGTTGTCGCGATAGCCGTGGCCCTGCTTTACACCCGTGAGGGTGATATTTCGGTGCATTTTTATATTGCAGTGGCGCTGGGCATCGGATTCTCGATGCTGCTGACAAGTGCGCTGATGGGACTGGTATTCCTGTCCAACGGCACCGGCCATGATGCATCGGTCGACGACCGGTTCGAGGAAGAGCGTAAGCGCGACCTCTAGCAGTCGCTAACCCGTGTCATCCCCGGCACGGAAGCGGAAGTCTTCTACTGGCTCGCCGCCGATAAGGTGTTCCTGCAGGATCCGCTCGAGGACTGCTTCGTGACAGGAATGGTACCAGACATTGCCAGGCTGTACGACGGCAATTGGTCCGGCAGCGCAGATTTGCAGGCAATCGGCCTTGGTGCGCTGTACGGTTCCGCCGCGCCCCACCAAGCCAAGCTCCTTCGTCCGTTTTTTCAAATATTTCCAGGCCCGTTCACCATCTTCGCGGGGGCAGCATTTCTGTTTTTCCGATACGGCACACAGAAAAATATGCCGTTCGACTGTATCTGCACCTATTTTGGTAAAGGCCTTGCGGGCCTTTGCCATATCCTTCGTGCCATCAGTCATTCAGCTGCGTTTCCCTGCGTATCTTCGCCAAGCCAACGGTCCAGCCATGCAAAGACGGTCTGGTGCCACAGGAGGGAGTTTTCGGCACCCAGCACCCAATGGTTCTCATCCGGGAAGACCAGAAGCTCTGTCTCGACATCTTGTTCCTGCAATGCGGTAAAGCTGGCGAGCCCCTGAGTGTAGGGAATGCGGAAATCCTGTTCACCGGCCACCACCAGCATCGGAGTGCGCCAGTTCTTGACATAATTCACCGGATTCCACCGTTCGTACAGTTCGGCTTGCTCGGCATAACTGCCGCCGAAATCCCATCGGGGAAACCACAGTTCCTCTGTGGTGTAGTAAAACATCCGCATATCGAACAGGCCGTCATGCTGGATCAGGCAATCGAACCGGTCGGCCCAGTTACCGGCGATCCAGTTGACCATGTAGCCGCCATAGGATGCGCCCATAGCGCAGGCGCGCGTGCCATCGATCTGGCTATCCTGAGCAAGCGCAGCGGCGAGGCCTTTCTGCAAATCTTCCAGCGGCTTACCGCCCCAGTCACGGTTGATTGCGTCGGTAAATTCCTGCCCATATCCGGTGCTGCCATGAAAATCGACTGAGACAACAGCGTAGCCTTGGCTTGCCAGAACGCGCGGGTTCCAGCGGCTGGACCAGCCGTCGTTGAACGATCCCTGCGGTCCGCCGTGAATATACAGGATGACGGGCAGAGTGTCGTCCAGTCCGGAAGGCTTGGTAATCTGGCCCCACACCGTGTCATCGCCGGCGCCAGCAAAGGAGAACCGCTGGGTCTGAACAGGAGCAAGGGCAGCAACGCGCGAGGTGGCGACGCCGGTAATCTGGCCCGCGACCTGCCAGTTTTCGGAAAGATAGATCTCTGCCGATGCGGCGATGGAATCGCGGGTAAAGAGAATCCGGTTGTCGGCCAATGGCAGAACATTCCCGAGATGCGCTTCGTTGCCCGGCATCAGGTCCAGTTTCTCGACCTTTCCGCTAGCCGGATCGATACGGAAAGCGGGTGTGTCCAGAACGTCCTGAGCGGTGGCCACGATCCAGCGCGAATCGGGGGTCCAGCTGAGCGAGTGGAAGCTGCGATCGTAATTCTGCGTCAGGGCACGGGTTTCCCCACTGGTCAGATCGCGCAGATGAATGACCATCCGGTCCGATTCGTAGCCCGGGCGCGCCATGGCGGCATAGGCCAGCCATTTTCCATCGGGGGAGGGCGCAGGCAGCGCATCGGTCGCTTCGTTCGCATCCGTCAGATTGGCCGGAACTGCACCTGGCGCGACCTTGGTTTGATAAATATCAAGATCGGTTGAGCCGGGCTCTTCCCTGCCGCCTTCACGCGCAACGAAAAACACGGACCGGCTGTCTGCAGCCCATGCGATGTCTTCGCCGCCGCCGAAGGGTTTGGTCGGTGTGTCGCCGTCCAGCGCGTTTTCTGCTGCTGCCCCGTCGAGCGGCACGGGGTCGCTCAGGCCGTCATCTGCCAGCGTATAGGCAATGGCGCGGCTGCGTTCTCCGGCGACTTCCCATGCATCCCAGTGCCGTACAAAACCGATATCGTCATCATACAACCGTCCGGTACCAAGCTGCGGTCCGGCATTCTGATCGAAGGCTACGGAATGACAGGAAAAATCGGGGCATACGCGCGGCAAGTCGCCATAAAGGACCACGCGCGCACCGTCGGGCGACAGCGAGAACCCGCCTATGTCCCACAACGCCGTGCTGAGCTGGCGGGCTTTTCCAAGCGTACCGTCAGCTGTCAGTTTCGCGCGCCATAACTGGGAGAAATCCGCCAGTGTATCATCGGCAGGGCCGGGTGCGAGGAAATAGAGCATGCCATCGGGACCGATAACGGGCGAACCTGCGCCTTCCGGCATCGTCAGGGAAACAGGCGGCGCCGACGTTTCGGAGAGCGATTGCAGGTAATAGGTTGCCGTGCGCTCGAGACTTTCAGCGTCTGTATTCGTCACGCGGAACAGCACGGTCTCGCCATCTGGCGATACCGAAGGTGCACCGACACGGGGCATCATGACGAGATCCTGCGCCGTCATTTGGCCGGGTGCGTTCTGCGTGTTGGCGTTCTGCGCGCTGGTCTGGGCTAAGGCAGGTATCGCAGCGGCAAGCGGCACAGCCATTGCAGCTGCCAAGCAGGAGCGGACGAGCGTGATGTTTTTTACCATGCGGGCCGGTTTATCGCCTTGCCGTACACTCGCAAGGAAATTGCACCGGGCTCCGGTACAAGAGCAGGGGCGATCAGCCCTTTTTGCCAGCGATCCGGCTGATTTCGGCCTGAACCATTTTTTCGACCATTGCAGGCAGATTGGCATCCAACCATTCGGCCAGCATCGGGCGCAGCATTTCGCGCGCCAGCCCCTCAAGCGAGGTTTCGCCGCTGCGGACGATTTGCGGCGCGGCGGGCGGGGTGGCCATCATGGCGAGAGCAGCAAGATTATCGCGCATGGCATTGCTGGCAGCATCGGTGAGGAGAAAAGCGTTCTCTTCGCCTTCATCCGAAGCGACATCATGCGATTCGACGAAATCTCCAACTTCCGATCCGTCTTCCATCGCTTCGTCCAGATCGAGAATTTCTTCCGCTTCTTCTGCGGCGGCAGGTTCGGGCGCCTCAGAAGAACCGGTAGCCTGTTCGCGCCGAACGCGCGCTTCGGCGGCCACTACGCGGTTATCGCGTGCGATCACTTTCTTGATCGATTCGAGGATTTCCTCGACCGACGATTCGCCCGGCTGCGGCATTGCGACTATTCCCCCGTAATCGTTTCCGGATTGTCCGGATCAGTATCTGGGGAAACATTCGCAGTCGCAGCGGGGATGTCAACGGTGCGTGTCGCGACCGGCATCGGATCGGGATCGCGCTGCCAATCCCACCATTGCCCCGAAACCCGGTCGTAATTGGTGATCGGATCATACAGGGTACCGCCATCCAGCCCAAGATCACGGGCCTCCGCCAGACCCATCGCAGCCAGCAGTGTAAAGCCGGCGACATAGGCGTTGCGCCGGGCAGTAACCAGCTGGACCCGGGACACCAGCAGCTCCTGTTCGGCATTGAGTACGTCCAGAACGGTGCGATTACCGATAGAATTTTCTGCCCGCACACCTTCGAGGCTCAGCTCTGCTGCCGACACGGCCGTGCGCGAGGAATCAATGATCGAAAGCGATGCGCGGTAACTGGCAAATGCCGCGCGGACTTGTGCAACCACGCTACGTTCGGCGAGGATAATCTGCTCCAGTGCAGCGCCTTCGCGCGCCTGAGCCTGCCGTTGCAGAGCCGCTGGCCGACCGCCCTGATAAATGGGAATCGTAAACTGCACACCGGCATTGGCTGTCAGTTCGCTTTGAGCGAAATTCGCGATTGTCGGGTCGCCTCCGCCACCCAGCGTGCCGAAGAAATTCGAATAATCCACGCCGGTAAAGACATTGACCCGGGGCAGCCTGCTCGACCCGGCAACCCGCACATCGTAACGCGCCGCTTGGGCGCGTTCACGGGCGGCGAGCAGATCGGGATTGCGCTCTATAGCCACGTCCACTGCCATATTCGGATTGTCGGGCAGGTTTGGCAAAGGCGGCGGCGGCTGAAGATTGGTCGGCATTTCGCCGACCAGCCGTATATAGGTTTCCCGCGCGCCGATCAGGTTGGACTGCGCAGTGCGCAGATCGCCCTCGGCCAATGCCAGCCGCGATTGCGATTGCGCCACGTCCGTGCGCGTCAGATCTCCGATCTCGAAACGATCACCGGCTGCCTGCACATCGGTTGCCAGAACCTGCACCTGGTTGATGTTCAATCCGACCAGCGCCTCTGCCTGCAAGACATCCATATAGGCAGCAACGACCTGGCTGAAAATGGAGCTTTCTGTTCCGCGCAGGTCAGCGCGGCCTGCCGCTACCCGCTCGTCTGCGGCGCGGATGGCGTTCTTTACGGCCCCGCCCTGATAGACAGGCACAGTAAGATCCGGGCCGACCTGAATGGTCCGGTCCGGCGCAGTGAAGCTGTTGCCCGACGTTTTCAGAAATTCGATATAGTTTCCGGTGACCGAGACATTGGGGCGTCCGGCGGCTCTCTCGATCGCCACGCCCTCATCGGTTGCACGCTGCTGCGCACGGGCGGCCTGCAAGGTAGGGTTGGTCTGATAGGCCTGCGTCAATGCCTCGCGCAGAGTATCGGCGTGTGCCGGGGGCGCGATGCTGGCGGACAGAGCGCTGCCCGCCAGCAATCCTGCAAGGAGGCTGCGGCCTGTCATTACCTTAGAAACTCCATTCCTTCGCCTGCGCAAACATTGGCAGCGCGGGCAGGGCGGTGTCGTCAACCATGTCGAAGGCAATTCGGTCTCCGGTGCGGCGTCCCACGGCAAGGCGCGGTATATCGCCGTCGATTATCCCGGACACGACACGCCCGTTCTCGGCCAAAGTCTTGACCAGTGATTTCGGCACATCGCCCAACGCCCCGTCGACCAGAACGAGGTCGAAATCCTTCAGCTTCGACTTACCGCGCGCCAACTCTGACGCATCAAGGGTATCGACCGAAGCCACGAGCGGACGGAGCAATTCCGCCAGATATCCGGTGCCGCTTTCGATCACCAGGGCCCGATCGGTTGATTTCGGCGCGGCTTCGGCCAGCATCCGGCCATGCGCCAAGGGCGATGCCAGAAAGCAGCCATCGCCCAGCGGCAGGATGCGATCCATATACGCAATGCTTTTCACGCCATCCGGTACAAAATCCTCTCGTGGGACTGTGCCCATGCGTTCCAGCACAAACGCTTCGTTGATGCCGCTGGTGCGCAGCTGGCTGTCGATCATGGCACGGCGGGAAATCAGGTAATTCATAAGACCTCTAAAGGGTGTATTACAATAACAACACAGTTGGTCAATGCCATAGTCCGAAAGCAATCACCCCGCCAAGCGCTTTGACGGCTAAGCCAACGCGCGACTAAAGGGAGTCAGGTTCGACTGACAGGAGCAATAGTTCGATGAGCGACATGATTACAATCACGGAAAACGACCTCATCGAGAGTGTCTGCGACGCGCTGCAATACATCTCCTACTATCATCCGATGGACTATATCCGCGCGCTCGGCGATGCTTACGAAGCAGAGCAGGGGGAAGCTGCGAAGGACGCGATTGCCCAAATCCTGACCAATAGCCGGATGTGCGCGGAAGGGCATCGCCCGATCTGTCAGGATACCGGCATCGTGAATGTGTTCGTCAAATGGGGGCAGAACTGCCGTCTGGACAGCAAGCGCGCGCTGCAGGAAGTAGTCGATGAGGGTGTGCGTCAGGCGTACAACCATTCCGAAAACAAGCTGCGTGCGTCCATTCTGGCAGACCCAGCCTTTACCCGCCGCAACACGCGCGACAATACGCCATGCGTGCTGTCGGTCGAGATGGTGCAGGGCAATACAGTTTCTATCGACGTCGCCGCCAAGGGCGGGGGCAGCGAAAACAAGTCGAAATTCAAAATGATGAACCCGAGCGACAATATCGTCGATTGGGTAGTCGAACAAATTCCGTCGATGGGCGCGGGCTGGTGCCCGCCCGGAATGCTGGGCATCGGTATCGGCGGTACGGCGGAACGGTGCATGGGCCTGGCCAAGGAAAGCCTGATGGACCCGATCGACATGGGTCAGCTGAAGGCGCGGGGCGCGCAAACCGATATTGAACAATTACGAATCGATATTTTTGACGCCGTCAACGCACAGGGCGTCGGTGCGCAGGGACTGGGGGGCCTTTCCACCGTGCTCGATGTGAAGATCAAGGACTGGCCGTGTCACGCTGCAGGCAAGCCGGTGGCGATGATCCCCAATTGCGCAGCCACTCGCCACGCGCATTTTACGCTGGACGGCAGCGGACCGAGCTATCTTGAGCAGCCTGATCTGAACGACTGGCCAAAGGTCCAGTGGCAGCCGGACGCATCGGCGCGCCGCGTCGATCTGGATACGTTGACGCAGGAAGAGGTAAACAGCTGGAAGCATGGAGACCGCCTGTTGCTGTCGGGCAAGATGCTGACCGGGCGCGATGCTGCGCACAAACGGATCGAGGACATGCTGGCTAAGGGCGAGGATTTGCCAGTCGATTTCAAAGGCCGTGCAATTTACTATGTCGGTCCGGTCGATCCGGTGATGGGCGAAGTCGTCGGCCCCGCCGGCCCCACCACGGCCACCCGGATGGACCGCTTCACAGAAACCATGCTTGATCTGGGCCTGCTGGCGATGATCGGTAAAGCCGAGCGCGGGCAGGATGCCGTGGAAGTGATCAGCCGGTTCAAGGTTGCCTATCTGATGGCGACGGGTGGGGCTGCCTATCTGGTCAGCCGCGCGATCAAGGAAAGCAAAGTCGTCGCATTCGAGGAACTGGGCATGGAGGCGATCTACGAATTCACCGTGCAGGATATGCCGGTTACGGTCGCAGTCGATAGCGAAGGGAACAATGTCCATACGCTGGCTCCGGCGCAGTGGAAGAAGCGTATCGCAGAGGAAAACCTGCTTCCGGCTGGCTAGCCGAAAGCAGCTCCTTAACTGTAAACTTCGACCAAAGGGTTCGAGCGCTCGACCGCTGTTCTGGCGCTCGGACGCACACCGGCGCAAGGCGGGGGCATGTTTAACCGCGTGAGCACATCTGCCGATCAAACCGAACACCTGTCGCTGCGGACGGTGTTGGTCTCCATAGGCGGCCTGTGGCTGTTCTATTTCCTGCTGACGACCCTGCGCGGTTCTATTCTTGGACTGGAATTGCAGCAGGAGATGCTGTGGCGTCGAGGTGTCGTCAGCTTGGCGGGAATGGCTGTAACCTGCGTGTTATGGATGGTTCTGCGGTTGGTGGATGACCGCTCGCTGGGATGGAAAGTGGGCGTGGCGATAATTGCCGCGCTGCCCGCATCCATCCTGATCGCCCAGATCAATCAGCTGGTATTCTCCGACATCGAAGGAAAAATCGTCGAGAAGGCTGGCGAACGCGAAGGAGTTAAGCTGCGCCAGGACGAGGCTGGCAATGTGCTGATCGATATTCCCGGTGTTTCCGGCCAGGTCGACGAAGCGCACCCCAGAGGGACGCAGCACTCCGAGACGGTTACCGTAACCTTGCAAAACGCCCCGACCGGATTCGACAAATGGCGGCGGATTAGCGACATCGCGCTGGGCAGGTATTTCCTGCTGATCGCCTGGACGTCGCTATACCTCGCATTGTTGGCAGGCGCCCAGGCCCGAGCGGCAGAACGCCGTGAAGGAGAGTTCCGGCGCGCGGCGAAAGCGGCAGAGCTGCGGTCCCTGCGGTATCAGGTGAACCCGCATTTCCTGTTCAACACACTCAATTCGCTTTCCTCATTGGTAATGACCGGCCGCACCGAACGGGCAGAGGATATGATTCAGGCGATGAGCAATTTTTATCGGCACAGTCTGGCGGAAGGCACCACCGCCGATGTCTCGCTCGCCGAAGAATTCGCGTTGCAACGTCATTATCTGGATATCGAGGAAGCGCGCTTTCCTGACAGACTGTCCACACGGCTTGATCTGGCGGAAGGGTTGGAGAATTGCCGGGTGCCCGGCATGATCCTGCAGCCGCTGGTCGAGAATTCCGTGAAATACGCCGTCGCCCCGGCCAAGCGTGTCGTGACTGTCCAGATTTCTGCATGGGCCGAAGGCAACAGCGTTGTCTTGCGCGTGGCCGATGACGGCTCCGGTCAGGGTGTGGGCATTGGCGTTGCACCGGGTCTGGGCATCGGATTGGCCAATGTGCGTGACCGGCTGAAAGGCCGCTTCGGCGATGGTGCGTCGTTCCATTCAGGCCCCGAAGGAGGGGGATATGTCACGCAGATTGTTCTCCCCAAGGATTGCCCATGAACGCTCAGCCCAAAGACATCGCCGCGCCCATGCGGACCCTGATCGTGGATGACGAACCCCTCGCGGTGGAGCGGATGCAGGTTATCTGCGCCAAGCTGAAAAGCCTGAACGTGGTCGGAACCGCCAATAATGGCGAGGAAGCCCTGAAGCTGTCCGCCGAGCTGCATCCCGATCTTGTCCTGTTGGATATGACCATGCCGGGAATGGACGGGCTGGAAGTCTCCAGAAAACTTGCCGCAGTTTCAGGAGATGCAACCTTCGGCCCCGCCGTTATCTTCGTCACAGCACATGACAATTTTGCAGTTGAGGCATTCGATTGTGATGCTGTCGATTATGTCCTGAAACCGGTGGCGAAAGATCGCCTGTCCCGGGCCATCGATCGTGCGCTGGAGCGGCGGGGAGAAGCGACGGATCGAGCCGACAGCCAGTGGCTGAAGGAATTGTGGGTACCCCACCGGTCCGAACTGATCCGGTTGGAAACATCGCAGGTCCACCGCGTCGATGCAGAGCGGGATTATGTCCGGCTGCACGTAGAAGACCGGTCCTACCTGTTGTTGCAAACCATTGCCGGGTTGGAGAAGAAGCTGGATCCGGCGCAATTCATCCGCATTCACCGATCGACTATTCTCAGGAAAAACAGCATTCGCGGTCTGCGGCACGACGGGTTGGGCGTATGGTCGGTAGAGCTGGAAGATGGCGACGCCTTGCGTATCGGCCGGACCTATCTTTCCAAGGTCAAGGCAATGACGGGCCGGTAATACGAATGCGTCATTGGTAATTCAGCATTTGCAGCCCACATAAGCGGGTGATGGCCATTCTTGCGATCTTCCTGCTCGGCATCGGTAATTTCGCCATGCACAAGGCGGTGCTCGAAAGCGGGCATCCGCTGATCGGGCAGGTCCCGTGGTTCGTTCACATGATCGGCGGGCGAGTGACGCTGGTGTTCGAATTTCTGGTTTTGCTGGCCGCTCTGCTGCTGGCCGCGAATGGCTGGCCTGCACTGGCCTGGGGATATCTGGCCTATTCCGCGCTGAATGCGCTGGCGGCCTGGCTCATCCTGACGCGGCGGGTCTGAAGCAGCCGTGTCGACCGCCATTCTGATCATCAACCGGCAAAGCGGAAGCTATACGCCGGATGCCGAGGATCGTCTTGCGCAGGGGTTCGAGGCGGCCGGATCGCCCTTGCTCCGGACGATCGATTGCAGTGAAGACGGACTGCCGGACGCCAAGGCTCTGGACGAGGCGGGGATAGAAATGCTCGCCGTTTTTGGCGGTGACGGCACGATCAATTCCGCCCTGAAAAAGGTGCGCGGGTGGTCGGGAAGTATCCTTGTTCTGCCCGGCGGAACCGCCAATCTCCTGTCCCATACATTGCATGGCGAAAGTACTGCGGGCGAAATTCTCAGCCGATTGGGTGACGGAAAGCTCGTCTTGCGGGAAATCGACTGTATTCAGGGTCGCGAGTGGATTGCCTTGTCCGAAGTGCTTGGCGGTCCGGGGTCGCTGTGGGCGGACGTGCGCGAGGAAATGCGTGAGCATGACGTAATCGACATGGCTACAAAGGCAGTCGAGGCCATACAGGCCAGCCAAAACGGCCCTCTCGTGCGGGTTTTTGCGGGGCGTCGCGAGATCGGAAGACCGGAAGGTTATGCCGGTGTCCGTATTTCTCCTGCCAAAGGGGCGCTTCTCCCGCAAGGATACCGGATCGAGAGGCCCGCAGAATTCGTGCAACAGGGAGCGGCAATCCTAGCGCGCAATTTCCGCGAGGGACCGTATGACGAATTGGAAAGCAACCCTGAAATCGTGTTCCAATCCACTGCCAATACAGCTCTTCAGCTGATGATAGATGGTGAACGGTTCGACGGGCAGTCTCAGGAGAGGTTTGCCCTTGCGCCACTGGGCCTGTCTCTGCTTGGCTCACCGGTATGAACAACACGCTCCTGTTTCATCTGTCGGACATACATTTCGGCCTCGAAGATAACCAGGCCCTCGATTGGGTAAAGCATGAGATTTCCACGCGCCGGCCCGATGCCATCGCCATTACTGGCGACCTGACGATGAGGGCGCGGCATTCGGAGTTTGCTGCTGCAACACAGTGGATCAGGTCTCTGGGCGTTCCGGTAACGGTGGAGGTCGGTAATCACGACATGCCGTATTTCAATCCGATAGAACGCTTCTTCGATCCGTATCGCCGGTTCAGGGGTATGGCTGAACTGGTCGAACGTGAATTGGATCTCCCAGGTTTCGCTATCGTCCCGTTGAAAACTGCGGTGCGCGCGCAGCCACGGCTGAATTGGTCCAAAGGCTGGGTCACCGATGCGGCGCTGGGCAAATGTCTGAAGGCGATAGATGCGCTGCCCGATGGCCAGATGGCACTTGTCGCAGTTCATCATCCCCTGCGGGAAGTTGGTACCGAAGGAACTGCACTGACGAAAAACGGGTTGAAAGCATTGAACGAACTTGCCCGCCGCCCTGTGCTGGCGGTGTTATCGGGCCATGTGCACGATGCCTTTGATATCGTCGAGCAAACGAAAAACGGTCCGGTGCGAATGATCGGAGCCGGGACTTTGTCGAAACGGACGAGGTCGACGCCACCGAGTTTCAATGAGTTGTTATGGGACGGCGAGCGCCTGAAAGTTAAAGTGCGCAATCTGGACGACATCGATTCGCAGGCGATGATGATCGACGACGTACCTGAAGACGCCACTCCCCCGCGCCATCAGGGCGAGCCGGTGGCTGCGGTCAATCAGGTGCCGCGCACGGATCCGCCAGTTCGCTAACAGAAAAGGACGGCTCCCTTGCAGGAACCGCCCTCTCTTGGTGTCTCGGTTGAGAACTGTGTGCCCGTATAGGGCGGCAACATTAACGTTTCGAGAACTGGAAGCTCTTGCGCGCTTTTGCCTTGCCGTATTTCTTACGCTCGACCACGCGGCTGTCGCGGGTGAGGAAGCCTGCGGATTTAACCGTGGAGCGAAGCTCCGGCTCGTAACGGGTAAGAGCCTGGCTGATGCCGTGCTTCACAGCGCCAGCCTGACCCGACAGACCGCCGCCGCGAACAGTAGCGATAACATCGTACTGGCCCTGGCGGTCGGTAATGGTGAAAGGCTGATCCAAAATCAGACGCAGCGTTGGACGTGCGAAATAGGTTTCCTGATCCCTGCCGTTGATTGTGATCGTGCCCTTGCCAGGCTTGATCCAGACGCGGGCGACCGCATCCTTGCGGCGTCCGGTCGCGTAGGCACGGCCCTGATCGTCCAGCTCCTGCGCACGCAGAGGCGTGGCGGGGTTGTTGGCAATCGCCTTGGCGTCTGCATCGGGGGCATCGCCCGCGATTGCGCCCAGATCGGCAAGGTCGGTGACCGTATCGGCCTTGGGTGCTGCTTCAGCTTTTTCTTCAGCCTTAGGGGCTTCAGTTTCCGCGGGTGTTTCGGTCGCGGCGGTTTCAGCCTTGGTCTCAGGCGATTCTGCTGCAGTTCCGGCGGTGTCTTCTGGTTTCTTGTCGTCAGCCATTACGAGGAAGCCTTGTTCTTGCGGTTCATCGAGGCAACATCCATCACATTCGGCTTTTGGCCGTCATGCGGATGCTCGGTGCCGTTATACAGGTGCAGGGCGCGCATCTGGTCGCGGCCCAGTGGTCCGCGCGGGATCATGCGCTGTACGGCCTTCTCCAGAACGCGCTCTGGGAAACGGCCTTCCAGAACTTTCGCTGGAGTCGTTTCCTTGATGCCGCCGGGGTGGCCGGTGTGCTTGTAATAGGTCTTGTCGGTCATCTTCTTGCCGGTGAACTTCACCTTGTCGGCATTGATGATGATGACATGATCGCCGCAATCGACATGCGGGGTATAGCTGGGCTTGTGCTTGCCGCGCAGCAGGTTGGCAACGATCGCGGCCAGACGGCCGACAACCAGATTGTCGGCATCGATAATATGCCAGTCTTTTTCGACCTCTGCCGGTTTGATCGACCGGGTCGCTTTGGTGAGCGCCTTCATGGCTGGTAAAGTCCTTATGTCTCTTGTCTTGGAGCAGGCCCGCTTGCGGGCGCAACGAACGAAGCGCGATGGCCGCGTTCAATCCGGGCGGGCAAATGACTGTGATGCGCGCCTAAGTCAAGCTGGAAGCGGGGTTGCGTAGAGGTATTATAATACCGCAAGGCAATTATACGCGAACTAAGCCGTTCGTCCGGAGACGTGCGCTGCCCATGCAAAGGCTGCGACCAGCAGTGCGCCGACCAGCTGATGCGCCACTGCGATCCATAGCGCCACACCCGTCATCACCGTGGCGATACCCAGCACCATCTGTGCGCCCAGCAGCGCATTCAGTGTCGCCGAGGGCCGACGGCTCAGCTTCTTGACGTGGCGCGCGAACAGAAGAATGCCGATAAAGGCGACCCATGCCCACCAGCGATGGAGGAAGTGAAGCAGATACGGGTCGTGCGTGACAGCCCGGAACAGCCCCTCGCCAGCGTCGTATTCCGGGATTATCCGGTTCTGCATCAGCGGCCAGGTATCGGACGCGTGACCCGCATTCAGCCCCGCGACCCAGGCGCCCAGCAGCAACTGAACAAACAGCACCGCCGCCGCAACCAGTGCCAGACCCGTCAGCCGTGCAGGCCGTGCATCCTTCATCTGCGCAAGCCGCCGCAGGTCCAGTGCCGTCCACACCAGACCGCCAAGCGTAAACAGTGCGGTGAGCAGATGGATGGAAAGCCAGAAATGGCTCACATCGGTCATTTGCCCCGACAGACCGGAGCGGACCATAAACCAGCCAAACGCCCCTTGCAGACCGCCCAGCGCCAGCAGGGCAACCAAACGCAGCTTGTATCCCGAAGGTATCATCTTACGGACCCAGAAATAGGCCAGTGGCAGGGCAAAGACGAGGCCGATCATCCGGCCGATAAAGCGGTGGAACCATTCCCAGAAGAAGATGAACTTGAAATCCGCCAGCGTCATGCCAGCAGGCCCAGCCTCGAACATATACTCCGGCGTGGCGCGATATTCCGCAAATTCCGCCTGCCACTGTGCTTCGGTGAGCGGGGGGAGAGTGCCGGTGATGGGCTGCCACTGGGTAATCGAAAGGCCCGATTCGGTCAGCCGCGTGATACCGCCCACCAATACGATGCCGACAATCATGGATGCGACGATGAACAGCCACCGCGCCAGCAGATCGGGACGGGCAGAAGACCCCGGTGTGACGGAAGAAGGACGGGGAGTGACAGCATCGGTCGCCATGCGCCGTTTATTGGGCGTGCGGCGCGGATGTTGCAAGCGTGGCAAAACGCCGGACTTGTACAATGATACATTATCACCTATTTGGATTCGCATAATGACTCGGCCCCTTAATCCCATGCGCCAGCGGCTTGACCGTGCGGGTATCGTTCTTTCGGGATTATGCGCAGTGCATTGCCTGGCCAGTATTGCGATTATCTCTGCGCTGGGTCTGGGCGGACAGTGGTTTCTCGCGCCCGATATTCACCGCTGGGGCCTGCTGGTTGCGCTCATCATCGCGGCGGTAACCATCGGCTGGGGCGCGCTGCGTCACCGCCGCCGTGCCCCGTTCGTCGTCGCGATGATGGGGCTTTCCTTCATGGGCGGCGCGCTGGCTGCGCCGCACGGGATGGAAGAGGCGGTTCTGACGATTATCGGCGTCGCTTTGGTATCGCTGGGCCACATTCTCAATTTGCGCCCGCACTTGTCTGACGCGCGTTGACCGCTATCTCGCTTGGCATGAGCGAGAACCACACGATTACCGTCAACGGCGAAAGCCGCAGTACCACCGCCCGCACAGTGGCCGATCTGGTGCGCGAGCTGGATCTGGAGCCTGAGAAAGTTGCGGTGGAGCGCAATGGCGTAATCGCGCCGCGCTCGGAACTGGGTGCAGTGACGCTGGGTGATGGCGATGTGCTGGAAATCGTGCATTTTGTAGGTGGGGGCGATGCTGCAAGTGATGCCGATACATGGAGCGTAGCGGGCCATACCTTCCGCTCCCGGCTGATTGTAGGCACTGGCAAGTATACGGACTTCGAGCAGAATGCCGCAGCATTGAAAGCAAGCGGCGCGGAAATCGTCACCGTTGCGGTGCGCCGGGTCAATGTCACCGACCCCAAAGCACCCATGCTGACGGATTTCATCGACCCCAAAGAAACGACATACCTACCCAACACGGCGGGCTGTTTCACTGCCGATGACGCGATTCGCACTCTGCGGCTCGCGCGTGAAGCAGGCGGCTGGGATCTGGTGAAACTGGAGGTGCTGGGCGAGGCGCGCACGCTCTATCCCGATATGCGTGAAACGCTAAAGGCTACCGAAGTGTTGGCCAAAGAAGGCTTCCATCCAATGGTCTATTGCGTGGACGATCCGATCGCCGCACAGCAGCTGGAAGAAGCGGGCGCCGTTGCCATCATGCCGTTGGGCGCACCGATCGGCAGCGGGCTGGGTATCCAGAACCGCGTGACCATCCGTCTGATCGTGGAAGGCGCGAAAGTGCCCGTGCTGGTCGATGCCGGCGTCGGCACGGCAAGCGATGCAGCAGTAGCGATGGAGCTGGGCTGTGATGGTGTACTGATGAACACCGCGATTGCCGAGGCAAAGGACCCGATTCGCATGGCCCGCGCGATGAAACTGGCGGTGGAGGCTGGCCGCGACGCCTATCTGGCCGGGCGTATGGGAACGCGAAAATATGCGGATCCCAGTAGTCCGCTGGCGGGACTTATCTGATTGTCGCTGTAAAAGGGCATTCTGGCGCTATCGTGTATCAGGCGCGGCACCGAATCAGAGTTAAGTCGTTGATAGATTGAGCCGCCATCCTGCGGCTTGCCACCGACAGGCACATTCCTGCCGGCGGGCCATATTAGCAGGAGAATACCAATGGGCGAACTGAAAGATAAAGCAAAAGGCATTGCAAACGAAGCTGCAGGCAACGTGAAGCAAGCATCGAACGATCCTGAAACGCGTGCCGAGGGCAAGGCCCAGGAACGCAAGGGAGAAGCCCAAAATCTGAAGGGCGAAGTGAAGGGTGCCTTGGGCGACAAGGTCTAATTCTTCCCTCCAACAAAAAAGGGCGGCGATTGATTTCGCCGCCCTTTTTGTTTTGTATGTTCCAAAGAAATTAGCCGGGAATGACCGCTTGGGCAGCCTGCCCATCCCCCTCGGGCGCAGCGATGATGTCACGCGTCACGCGGCCCTTGGCGACGGTATTGGTTTTTTCGCTACCGACTGATGAACGTATGCCGGGTGCTGCTTCACCGGCGCGGTCGAGAACACTGGTTTCCACGCTGGAGCGGGCCGCGGGGCCACCGAACAATACATCCAGAGCCTGCTCGCTGGCCGTGCCGCCAGCCGGCCGGGGGGCGCCATCGGTGGGGGGAACCAGGTTGAAATCGGGCGGTATCACCAACGGAGCCTGACGCTGCACGGCGAATTCATCAGGCCGGTCGCGGTCCAGCAAACCGCCGCTGCTGCAGCCAGCCATAGCCAGCGTTGCGAGAGAGAGTAGGGCGGGCTTAAAGGCGATAATACGCATCAATTCGTCTCCGGAGACGCAGCTTTGGCGTCTTTTGGTGTGCTTTCTTCACTGTCGCGCAGGAAGAAGGAGCGGGCAAGGATTATCAGCACGCCGATGGTGATCGCAGCATCGGCTATGTTGAAGATGAGGAAGGGGCGAAATTCGCCGAAATGCAGATCGGCATAATCGATCACATAGCCCCAGGCGTAGCGGTCGTAGATATTGCCCAGTGCGCCGCCCAATATCAGGCTGAGGCCCAGTATCTCGCCCATCGAGCGTTCGCGCAGCATCCAGACCAGCACCACGACGGCAATCAGCGCGGTAACCAGCACCAGTATCCAGCGCATCTCCATGCTGGTCGCTTCGAACATACCAAGCGACACACCGAAATTCTGGGTCCAACGCAGGTCGAAGAACGGGATCAGTTCGATCACGCCCTTTTCACGCAGCTCCAGCGGCACACGCACCAGCCATTTGATGTACTGGTCCGCGGCGCAAACGATTACCGCAATGGCGAGGCCAATCAGGCGGTTTTTGGTGACAATACTGCTCATCCGACCACTCCTTCGCACCGGTCACACAGCGCGCCGTCTTCGGCCACACTGGGCAAAAGACGCCAGCAGCGGCCGCATTTGTCTTCGGTGGAGCGCGTAACAGTCACGCTGTCTCCATCGCTGCGCGTGACTGACGCACAAATGAACAGCTCTGCCAAAGCTTCGTCGGTGAAGCCTTCGGGAATGTCCGCAGCGGGTACGGTAACGTCGGCTTCATTGCTAGAGCGGATGGTTTTCTCGCGGCGCAGCGGCTCGATGGCCTCGGTTACACGCTCGCGCAAGATTCGCAGCTGTTCCCAGCGCGCGGTGTCGGCGGTCACGGCGGGAACTTGCGGCCACTCCAGAAGGTGAACGCTGCCGCCATCGGGATAGCGCGTGCCCCACACCTCTTCGGACGTGAAGACCAGAACCGGAGCGGCATAGCGGACCAACGCATGGAACAGCAGGTCGAGCACGGTGCGATAAGCATTGCGAACCGTGCTGTCTGGCCCGTCGCAATACAGCGTATCCTTGCGGATATCGAAGAAGAACGCGCTCAAATCTTCGTTGCAGAAATCAACGAGCAAGCGTGTGTAGGTGTTGAAGTCGTAATCGTTCGCCGCCTGCTTCAGTTTGCCGTCCAGATCTGCCAGCAATGACAGGACATAGATTTCCAGTTCCGGCACTTCGCCCACATCACCGGCATCGCCGACAAAGCCGTTCAGCGCGCCCAGCAGATAGCGGAACGTGTTGCGCAGGCGGCGGTACTGGTCGCCCACACCCTTCAGGATTTCGTTCCCGATGCGGTGGTCTTCGGTGTAATCGACACTCAGCGCCCACAGGCGGACGATATCCGCGCCGTATTGCTCCATCACCTTCAGCGGATCGACCGTATTGCCGAGCGATTTCGACATCTTGAACCCCTTGGGGTCCATAGTGAAGCCGTGAGTCAGTACTGCGTCGTAAGGCGCACGGCCCCGTGTGCCGCAGCTTTCCAGCAGGCTCGACTGGAACCAGCCGCGATGCTGGTCGCTGCCTTCCAGATAAAGATCAGCGGGCGATTGAAGTTCGGGCCATTCGTCCGATTCCAGCACGAAGGCGTGGGTGGAGCCACTATCGAACCATACATCGAGAATGTCGGTGACCATCTCGTAGTCGTCGGGGTTGCGATCGGAGCCAAGGAATTCGGCAGCGCGGCTTTCTTCCCATGCGTCGACCGTACCGGCGGTGATGGCAGCTTGAATGCGGGCGTTCACTTCCGCGTTGACCAGCAATTCGCCGGTTTCACGGTGGACGAACAGCGCGAGCGGCACGCCCCATGCGCGCTGGCGGCTGATCAACCAGTCAGGTCTGCCCTCCACCATACTGCGCAGGCGGTTGCGGCCCTTCTCCGGTACGAAGCGCACGCGCTCGATTTCGGACAATGCGATCGCGCGAAGGGTCTCCCCATCGTTCTGGTCCGCACGAATCTGTGCTTCTTCGGCGCATCGCGGCATCTGGAAATCGAGTGTCTCGTCGATCGAGATGAACCATTGCGGAGTGCAGCGATAGACGACCTTGGCCTTGGAGCGCCAGGAATGCGGGTAGCTGTGGTGGTAATCGGCGCTGGCCGATAGCAGCGCGCCTGCCTCGCGCAGATCATTGCAGATCGGCCCGTCGGGCGCGTTAAACGGCTTGTTGATGACGCTGCGGCGGCGGTCATCATCTCCGCCCAGCCACAGCCAGTCGTCGCGGTAGCGTCCGTCGCCCATGACGGCGAACACCGGATCGATGCCGTTCGCCTTGCACAAGTCGAAATCGTCCTCGCCGTGATCGGGCGACATATGGACGATGCCGGTGCCGCTGTCGGTGGTGACAAAATCGCCCGCGAGCATGGGGCGCGGCTTGGCGTAGAACCCGCCAAGATGATGCATCGGGTGGCGGACGATTGTTCCGGCTAGGGCGGAGCCTTTTCCGGTCCAGACAATTTCACCCTTTGACCAATCGTGACCGAGACGCGCTTCGAAGCTGTCAAGCAGTGGCGTAGCGATCAAGAAACGATACTCGTCGTCTGGACCGAAGTAGGGAGTGCCATCTTCGCTCGGCATCGCCAAGCCGGTCTTGGTAAATTCGACCAAAGCATACTCAACCGCCGGCCCATACGCGAGCGCCTGATTAACCGGAATCGTCCAAGGCGTCGTCGTCCAGATTACCGCATGCGCGCCGACCAGTTCGGGGATGCCGCTTTCGACAATCTCGAACGCCACATCGATCTGAGGGCTGTCGGTCAGGTCGGCATATTCGACCTCGGCATCGGCCAGCGCGGTTTCCTCGACCGGCGACCACATCACCGGCTTTGCGCCGCGATAGAGCTGGCCGGTCTCGGCGAATTTGTGCAGTTCGGCGACAATCGCGCCTTCCGCTTCGGGGCGCATGGTCAGGTAGGGTTTGTCCCACCGGCCCTGAATGCCCAGGCGTTTCAGCTGCTCGCGCTGCACATCGACCCATTTCTGGGCGTATTCGCGGCATTCGGCGCGGAATTCCTTGGGCGGGACTTCCTTCTTGTTAAGCTTCTTCTTGCGGTAGAGTTCCTCCACCTTCCATTCGATCGGCAGGCCGTGGCAATCCCAGCCCGGCACATAGGGCGCGTCCTTGCCCATCAGGCTTTGCGTGCGAACCACGGTGTCTTTCAGCACATGGTTCAGCGCATGGCCGATATGCATGTCGCCATTGGCGTAAGGCGGGCCGTCATGGAGGATGAACTTTTCGCGCCCGGCGCGGGTTTCGCGCAGTTCCTCGTACAGCTTCTCGTCCTGCCAGCGCGCCAGGATACCCGGCTCTTTCTGCGGCAGCCCCGCCTTCATGGGGAAGTCGGTCTTCGGCAGGAAGACGGTGCTTTTATAGTCGGGCTTGCTATCGGACATGATGGGCAGGGCGGTTAGGGCATAATGCGGGGCGGATAAAGCCTGCTTGTCGCAAGGCGCTCACTCAGAGGAACGCCGCGCCTGCATCGCGCGGATAGTCGCATCAATTTCGGCCTGCGTGCGGTTGTCCAGCCTCGTGTGCAGCGCGGGCGCAATGGAGAAGATATCAGCCGTCATCAGAAACCCGTTGAAACTGGCGGGAACCTCTCCGAGGGTCTCGGGCAAGGCAATGCCGGGGAGTGGGGCGCCCGACCCATGAGATCCGGTCATGATAATCTGGCCGCCATGCGCCTCTATCCGCGCAATCAGACGGTTGGGCCAACCCCAATAGAGCAGCTGACCATCGACCGGAATAATCATTGTTCCGCCCCGGCAACTGGCGGGCACATACCCGGTCCACCCCCACAGCTTGTAATCACCGCTGCATTCGCGGGCCTGCTGCGCATTCCAGACCCATGCTTCGGGAAGGCGCCGACGGATGATATCCGTGGCTGCAACGTCGCCGGTAAAGGCATCGCGCACGGCCACGGGATCGCGATCTAGCGCCGCCAGCTGCCCCAGAAGGGCAGTCGCTACCGCCGGATTGTCTGCAGGCAGGCTGTACATCAGCCGGGCGCGGCGGGGCAGGGCGGGAACCAGTTCTGCCAGCGTCGCGATCTGGCCGATGCCCTTGCCCCTCAGCGGGAAGCTCTCGCCGCTATCGGCAGTGTAACGGTAGCCTGTGTCGAGCGTCTTGAGCTGTTCTACAGTCTGCTCTGATACCTGTCCGGTCCCATTGGTCAGACAGGACAGATCGTTGCTGCCGAGCAGGACGATCTCGCCATCGGCGCTCAGGCTGACATTCACCAGCGTTATGCCTGCACCCAGTTTCAGGGATCGGACGATGCTATCGACGCTGTTCGGCAGGTAATCGGTGTAGGGCGTTTCGATGGCGGTACCGGGGCACCCCGTACTGCCGGGCGTGAGGGGAAGCGGACCGATACCGTGTTGCGCCACAAGTTTAACGCTGCCCTTCGGCTCGGGTGCCAGCCATTGCGCGTTGACGATGGTCAGGATCAGGATGGCCAGGGCGATCCCTGCGCCAATGCGAACAAGCCACCTGTTCATGCAAGCAATGCCCGCGCCGTATCGCAGTCCTGATCCATCTGGGCGATCAGGCCTTCCAGCGATTCGAATTTTGCTTCCCCGCGAAGGAAGTGATGGAAGGCTACTTCGATTTCCTGACCATACAGATTGCCTGAGAAATCGAAGAAATGCGGCTCCAGCAATTCCTTGGGGGGGTCGAACTGGGGGCGCACGCCGAGATTGGCCGCGCCTTTCAGCACTTCGCCGGTTGCCAGAACTTTCCCGGTCACGGCGTAGATACCGTAGCGCGGACGCAGATAGCTTTCGATATCCAGATTGGCGGTGGGATATCCGATTTCGCGGCCCCGCTTGTCACCATGCTGGACGATGCCGCGAATGGCGAAGGGGCGGGTTAGAAGCTCGGTCGCCGTGGTGCAATCACCTTCGCGCAAAGCCGCCCGGATGCGGCTGGAAGATACCGGCGCTGTGCCGTCTTCGACGGGCGACACAGTGCGCGATTGCAGCCCCAATTCCGCGCCACGCTTTGCCAGCATCGCGACATCGCCCTGCGCCCGCTGGCCGAAAGTGAAATCTTCACCTGTTACCACGCCGTGTGCGCCCAGCCGCCGGATCAGGATGTCGGCAATGAAGTCTTCTGCGCTGGTCCCGGCAAGCTCGGCATTGAAATGAAACACGAGCATCGCTGCGGCTCCGGCGGCGATGTAGAGCTCCTGCCGCTGCTCCAGAGTAGTGAGGCGGAACGGGGGCGTGTCGGGTTTGAAATGGCGCACCGGGTGGGGATCGAAGGTTGCGACAATGGCCGGGCGGCCTTCCGCGCGCGCCCACTGGATCGCTTCGCCAGCCACCGCCTGATGGCCGATGTGGAAGCCGTCGAAATTGCCCAGCGCGATGATTGCCCCGCGCAACGAAGCAGGCATGGGCTCACGGTGATCGAGCCACCTCATGCCGGGGCACTTTTTTGCTGGCGGAGATAGGTGAGGAAGGAGAATGCAGGCTTGTCTGCGCGTGCCGGATGATCTTCACGGGCCGACAATTCCCATTCCGCGCCCAAAGGTTTCATAAAGGTGTCGCCGGTGAAATCGGCATGGATTTCAGTCAGCTCCACACGGTCTGCCATCGGGCGGAAAACATCATATACAGCAGCCCCGCCAACGATTGCGATATCGGTTTCGGGATCATCCTGCCGGGCGAATGCCAGCGCTTCGGGCACGGAACGTACGATATCCGCACCCGGTGCATCGAAGGTTTCACGCCGGGTCAGCACGATATGGTGCCGCCCGGGCAGGATCCCGGGCAGGCTTTCGAAAGTCTTGCGGCCCATGATCATCGGCAGCCCTTTTCCCTCGGGCCCCATAGTCAGCGCCTTGAACCGTTTCAGGTCCGCAGGAATATGCCACGGCAATTGACCGCCCTTGCCAATCGTGCCGTTTGCGGCGCGGGCGTAGATCAGGAAAACTTCGCCCATCAGTCGAATGTCAGCGCCGTCGTGTGGCCCATCTTGCGCCCGTCCGTAGCGCGGGCCTTGCCATACAGGTGCAGCTGCGTGGCGGGGTCGGACAGTGCGCTGTGCGCTGTGTTTGCATCCTTGCCCACTATGTTGCGCATCACCATGCCCGGCGCGATGGTGCGGGTATCGCCCAGCGGCAGGCCGCAGATCGCGCGGATGTGGTTGGCAAACTGGCTGGTAGCCGCGCCCTCGATGGTCCAATGGCCGGAATTGTGGACGCGCGGGGCCATCTCGTTGAATACGGGCCCATTGCCGGTGGCGAAGAATTCCAGTGTCAGCACGCCGACATAGCGCAATGCGTCGGCCACCTGCCGCGCCAGATCGCGCGCCTCGCCCACCTGCGCTGTCACGATGTCGGGGGCGGGCAGGGTAGATGTCGCCAGCATCCCTCCGTCATGGACATTATGGGTACTGTCCCAGAACACCATTTCGCCATCCTGCCCGCGAGCCAGAATGACCGAGAACTCGGCTTCGAATTCGATAAAGCCTTCATAGATCGCGGGCGTGTCAGGAATAGCGATGCCCTCTGCTTCGTAGGCGGACTGGATGCGCCACTGACCCTTGCCGTCATAGCCCTCGCCGCGCGTCTTCAGGATGCCCGGCGTCCCTATCCGTTCGATAGCGGCGGTCAGATCGGCGCGGTTGTCGACGGTGGCATAGGGCGCAGGCTTGCCGCCGAGCCCTTCGACGAAGCGTTTTTCATTCAGCCGGTCCTGAGCGGTTTCCAGCGCGCGCGCATTCGGCACCAGCAATTCGCCGAGCGCGCCGAGCGGGGCAACGGGCACATTCTCGAATTCCCAGGTGACCACATCGCAGGCCTGCCCAAAGGCCGCCATTGCCTGCGCGTCATCCCACTTGTTACGGAAAATGTCGGCACAGACATCCGCTGCGACGATTTCTTTTTCCGGGCTGTAGGCGATGCAGCGGTAGCCCATCTGCGCCGCCGCTATGGCGAGCATCCGGCCCAGTTGGCCGCCGCCCAGAATGCCGATGGTGGAACCGGGTTTCAGCATTACGGGCCGGTCGGCCGTTCGGCAACGGCATCGCTGCGGCTGGCGCGCCATGCTTTCAGTCGTTCGGCAAGCGGCTCGTCCGAGAGGCACAGGATACTTGCGGCCAGCAGACCGGCATTGGTTGCGCCCGCATCGCCAATGGCCAATGTGCCCGTGGGTACGCCAGCAGGCATCTGGACGATGGAGAGCAGGCTATCCATGCCCGACAGCGCTCTGGACTGCACCGGCACGCCCAGCACCGGCAGATGCGTCATTGCAGCGATCATCCCTGGAAGATGGGCTGCGCCGCCAGCGCCTGCAATGATGACCTTGAAGCCTTCATTGGCAGCATCCCGGGCGAAATCGACCATCCGGTCCGGCGTGCGGTGGGCCGAAACGATTCGCGCCTCGTGTGGCACGGCCAGTTCTTCCAGAACCCGCGCCGCGCATTGCATTGTCGGCCAGTCGGACTGGCTGCCCATTACGATGGCGACTTGCGGTGCATCGGTCATTGTCAAAGCTCCCCCCGGCCGGTTCCGAACTCCGGTTCTGGCCGATACCCCTAACGGTCTTTCAGATAATAGCGTGTGCCGGCCTGCATCGAATCATCGAATTCGTATACTATCGGCTGGCCGGTGGGGATTTCCAGCCCCGTGATATCGTCATCCGATATGCCCGACAGGTGCTTGACCAGTGCGCGCAGGGAATTGCCGTGGGCCGACACGATTACCGGGCCGCCCTCTTTCAGGGCAGGTACGATGGCCTGCTCGTAATAGGGCAGCACCCGTTCAATAGTGAGCTTCAGGCTTTCCGCTTCCGGCACATCGACGCCCGCATACCGGGGATATTCCGACAGATCGAAATCGCTGCCTGCCTCTATCGGCGGAGGCGGCACATCATAGCTGCGGCGCCAGATATGCACCTGTTCGTCCCCATGCTTGTCACGGGTCTGTTGTTTGTCGAGGCCGGTCAGCCCGCCATAATGACGTTCATTCAGGTGCCAGTCCTTGGTTTCGGGTATCCATAGCCGGTCGCACTCCTCCAATGCCAGATGCAGAGTGCGGATCGCGCGGGACTGGAAGGATGTGAAGGCCCGCACCGGCAGTAGGTCGGGGTGATTCTTCAGCAGCTTACCTGCTGCGCGCGCTTCTTCCACGCCCTTGTCCGTCAGGCCGACATCCCACCATCCGGTGAACCGGTTGGCGAGGTTCCATTCGCTTTGTCCGTGACGTACGAGAATCAGACTTGGCAACGCTTAAGCTCCAACCATAATCGGGAGCGGCATCCGTTAGCCCGCACTATCGCCTTTTGGAAGGGTTTCCGGCACATTCATCTCGCGCGCCTGCGCCTTGCGGCGGCGCAGGTTCTCCCGCAGCTTGGCGGCCATGCGTTCTTCGCGGGTCAGGGCTGGCTTGGGATCGGTCATCCCCGACCCTTGCCGCGATCCCGCTTCGCGCTCAAGCTTTGCTTGACTCACGGGGCGCATCAGGCAATGGGCGCGCCTGCCTTTCAACAGGCACTTCCGGAGCCGCGGTAGCTCAGTGGTAGAGCGCGTCATTGGTAATGACGAGGCCGAGAGTTCAATTCTCTCTCGTGGCACCATTTTCCTCCATTTCCCTGTCCAGCCACAGGCTACTCTCGTCGAATGTCTGCTTGAAAAGCGGAAGGAGAGGATTCATGCGCATTGGAATGACCGATCAGGAAGCCGATTTCATTGCCGCCATCCAGCCGGGCGATGCGCTGACCCAGCTGCATCCCAACCACGAGAAAGCGATGCGGGTGCAGGGTATCGGCTTTGCCATTCCCGTCTTGATTGCTGCAGCGGTTGCGGACTGGTTCGCGCCAATTTTTCCCGGAGCCATCTTTCTGGTCGTGCTGGGTATTGCCATGATCCTGATCCTCCGGCTGCCGCACCGGCGGTTTGCGGCACGCGGATTTGCGATGAGCGATGACAGGCTGCGCGTGGTGCGCGGCCTGCTGTTCCGTTCCGACACCGTGGTGCCGTTCGGCCGGGTCCAGCATATCGATGTCGACCGCGGTCCGCTGGAGCGGTATTACGATCTCTCCACGCTGACCCTGCATACTGCAGGCAGCCACAATGCCTCTGTCCACCTACCGGGCCTGAACCATGACGACGCATTGGCCATGCGCGAAACGATCCGCGCGCATATCAAGCGTGAGAGCCTGTGACCGGGGCGATGGAGGGCATTGCGGGCGAAACAGCAATCGAAGAAGGCGAGCCAAGGCGCACCGATCCGCTGTCCTTTATAGTAAAGGCGGCCGTGCTGCTGCCTCAGCTCGCCCTGCCGACAGGCTTCGCCTATTTCAGCGTAACCCGCGACATGGAGGCTGGCGGCATCGGCCGGCTATCGCTCATCCTGCTGCTGATTGCCGCTCTGATTGCGCTCAATCTGGGTATTGCATGGCTGCAATGGCGGCGCTTCACCTACCGCGTGGGCGAGGCCGATATTCGCGTGGAAAGCGGCCTGCTGTCACGGTCCGCACGGTCGGTGCCGTATGAACGGATACAGGATGTAAGCCTCGAGCAGAAATTCGTTGCCCGACTGCTGGGACTTGTCGAAGTCCGCTTCGAGACGGGTGCGGGGGGCAAGGACGAGCTGGCGCTGGCCTATCTGTCGCAGGAGCAGGGCGAGGCTTTGCGTGAAGTGGTGCGCGAACGCCGCGACGAAGCCGATGGCGTGGCCACAGATGCAGCAGATACTGCAGAAGAGGCCACTATAAACACGCAGGAGCAGGCCAGGCCGTTGTTTGCAATGGGCCCGGGGCGGCTGTTCACTTTCGGTCTGTTCGAATTTTCGCTGGCATTGGTGGCCGTTCTGGCAGCAGCCGCGCAGCAGCTGGATTTCCTGCTGCCCTTCGATCTGTGGGATCCCGATTTCTGGATGCAGACCTTTGCCGGGCCGGGAGAGCGGATCGCCGGTGCAGGCCCGGTGATGCAATTTGTCGGCGTTATGCTGATTGCCGGTACGCTGGTGATAGCAGGTATGGTCACAGGGCTGGTTCGCACCTTCCTGCGGGACTGGGATTTTCGGTTGGACCGCACGGCCAAGGGGTTCCGCCGGCGCCGCGGACTGTTTACGCGCACCGATGTGGTGATGCCCGCCCACCGTGTGCAGGCGCTGCGGTTTACCACCGGCATCATGCGCCGGCGGTTCGGCTGGCAGGGTTTGAAATTTATCAGTCTGGCGCAGGATAGCGGGGCAGGAAACCACGTCGTTGCGCCATTTGCCCGCGATGCCGAATTGCTGCCAATCGCCCATGCAGCCGGGTTCACTCCTCCGCCCGGCGATACAGCATGGAAGCGGGCTTCCAGAGCCTATCGCATAATTACCGCAATCGCCGAAGCTGGTGCGCTGATCGCGCTGGGCGTCGCCATAGAAATCGCGCTGTTCGTGTTCGAGATCGATCTGTTCGATGGGCAGGAATGGGCGGCATTGATACCTGTGGCAATCGGCGTGGCGGCGGGCATATGGCAGTGGTTTCTGTGGCGTTATGAACGGCATGCGCTGGGCACCACGCAGATCTATGTACGCACCGGCTGGCTCGCCCCCGCACTCGATATCGGGCGGCGGGTCAAATTGCAGTCGGTGGAGATTGCGCAGGGGCCATTTGCCCGCCGATTCGGCTTTGCCACGCTCCATCTGGGGCTGGCAGGCGGTAAACTGGCAGTGCCGGGTATTCCTGTCGACCGCGCGCGCGAGTGGCGGGCTGCGATACTGGACAGCATTGCGACCAGCGACTTCTCCGAACTGGTCTAGGCGCGCAGATCGCTCCAGTCGGGATTTTCATCGAACTTTTTCTCGACGTAAGAACATTGCGGCACAATCTTGAAGCCCTGTGACCGGGCATCGGCGACCAGCCGTTCGACCAGCTGCCCGGCAATTCCGCGCCCGCCGATCTCTGGCGGAACTACGGTATGGGTGGCCACACGGACATCCGCATTGGAACTGGCAGATTTTGGTTCCCATTCCAGATAGCCGTTTGCATCCTCGCCTTCGACATCGGCGTTGTATTTGCCACCCTGGCCCTGGACGTGATGCGTAATGGTGACCTGTGCTGTCTCGGCGTTCATTGCTGTGCTCCTTCTTGCGCTCAACGGTGCGCGGCGTAAGGGCGTTCCCATGAGCAGTTCAACAGCCCGCGAGACACCGCCGATGCGCTTCCTGTCCGACAACGCCGCTAGTGTGCATCCGGCGCTGTGGGACGCAATGCGGGCTGCCGATGGAGGCGATGCGCCTTACGATGGAGACAGGCTGTCGCACCGGCTGGACGAGGTATTCGGGCAGGTGTTTGGGCAGGATGTCGCGGTGTTATGGGTCGCGACGGGCACGGCTGCCAATTGTCTCGCGCTGTCAGCAATGGTTCCGCCGCACGGGGCGGCGGTGTGCCACCGCGAGGCGCATATCGAAATGGATGAAGGCGGCGCGCCGGGGTTCTATCTCCACGGGGCGAAGCTGTTGCTGGCCGAAGGGGAAGGCGCAAAGATCACGCCCGAATCGGTCCGCGCCGTTATCGATCCCATCCGCGATGATGTGCATCAGGTGCAGCCGCACGCTGTTTCTATCACTCAGGCGAGCGAATATGGCCGCTGTTATTTGCCAGCGGAGCTGGAGGCGCTGGGCGCTCTGGCGAAGGAACGCGGGTTGGGCTTCCATGTTGATGGCGCACGGTTCGCCAATGCCGTGGCGCATCTGAGATGCTCGCCCGCAGAGGCAGTTGGGCCGGCGCAGGCGCTCAGTTTCGGCTGCGTGAAAAACGGCGGGATGAATGCCGAAGCCATCGTGTTCTTCGATGCCGAACTGGCCGATGTGGTCCGCTATCGGCGCAAGCGATCGGGCCACCTGCAATCCAAGGGCCGCTATCTCGCCGCGCAGTTGCTGGCGATGGTGGAGGGCGATGTGTGGCTGGACAATGCCCGCGCAGCCAATGCCGCCGCCCAGGCGATTGCAGTCGAAGCAAGCGAGCGGCTGATGCATCCGGTCGAGGCCAATGAGGTGTTTATGCGGCTGGAGCCTGCCGAGCGCGAGACCTTGCGCGCGCAGGGTTTCGAATTTTACGACTGGGGCGCGGATGCCGCGCGCTTCGTAGCCAGCTGGGACAGCGATCATGGCGCCGCGCAGACACTGGGCCGGGCTATCGCTGCGTTATGACTGGCGATAACCGGAAGCCGGCAAGCCTTCTCGACCCCTTCAATATCTTGTCTTTCCTGCTGGTCAGCCTGATCTGGGGCGGGACATGGCTGGTAATCCGCGACCAGTTGTCCAGTGTGCCCGCGCAATGGTCCATTACCTATCGCTTCGTGGTGGCGACTGCGGGCATGTTCGCGCTGGTAGCGATACGCCGGGAGCCACTGGCCCTGCCCCGGCAGGGACGTGGCTGGATCGTGCTGCTGGGTATCCTGCAGTTCGTGTTGAACTTTACCTTCGTTTACAATGCGGAACGGTTCATCACCTCGGGCCTGGTCGCGGTAATGTTCGCCCTGCTGATGGTACCGAATGCAATTTTCGGCAAGTTC
Organism: uncultured Sphingomonadaceae bacterium; assembly: GCA_913060895.1. GTDB lineage: Bacteria > Pseudomonadota > Alphaproteobacteria > Sphingomonadales > Sphingomonadaceae > CAJXSN01. The sequence goes on along the minus strand of CAJXSN010000011.1, from coordinate 20,613 downwards.
CTGCTGGGCCAGCCGATCCATCGCAGCTTCGTGTTCGGCACCGGTATCGCGGCCTGCGGTATCGCGCTGCTGTTCGTGCATGAATACCGTTCCTCTCCCGCAACGCTGGCCGAAGTATTACTGGGCGTCGGGCTCGCATTCGGCGGTATCATGGCGGCATCGGGCGCCAATATCGTGCAGGCGATGGAAGGGGCAAAGCGCCTCCCCTTCCTGACCATGCTGGCATGGGCAATGGCGTTCGGCACACTGGTCAACGCTGTGTTTTCCTTCGCCGTTTTCGGCCCACCCACATTCGACACGCGGCCAAGCTATCTGGGCGGAATACTCTTTCTTGGCCTGCTGGGATCGGTCTGCACCTTCCCGCTCTATTACCGGCTGGTGCGCGAGGTCGGGGCGGGCAAGGCAGCATATTCCAGCGTGTTGGTGCCGGTGGTGGCAATGGTCTTGTCGACGCTGTTCGAAGGTTTCGAATGGAGCGCATTGCCGGCGGCCGGCGCGGTTCTGGCACTGGCCGGACTGGTCGTCGCGCTGCGGGGGCGGGGCAGTCCCCCTGCGAAGAGAGCTATGCCGGAGCCATAAGTTCGTGTCCGGACGGGCAACGCCATTGGCGATCAGTCCGGCAATAGACTCCGAAGTCCTTCGCGGAAGGTGCGATGGCGCGGCTCCCAGCCCAGCACCCGCTTCGCTTTGCCATTCGCCACACGCCGGTTCTCGGAATAAAACCCGCGCGCCATTTCGCTCAGGCCCGCTTCGTCCATCGTTTGCAGCGGAGGGGGCTCCACCCCCAGCAGGCGGCAGGCTTCTTCGGTCACGATATTGTGGCTGGCGGGTAGATCGTCGCCCAGATTGTAGGCTCCCGGCGGGCCATCCATACCGGCGATTACGCCGCTGGCAATGTCTTCCACATGGACGCGGCTGAAGACTTGCCCCGGCAGGTCGATCCGGTGCGCCCTGCCGGTACGCACGCGGTCCAGCACGGAACGGCCCGGGCCATAGATGCCGGGCAGGCGGAACACCCGGGCCCCGCGGTCCATCCAGCGCGCATCGCACGCGGCCCTTGCGCTGCGCCGCCCCGTGCCGGTGGCCGCTGTTTCATCGACCCATGCGCCGCCAGCGTCGCCATACACTCCGGTAGAGGAAAGATAGCCCAGCCAGCCCTGTTTCAGTGCATCGCCGTAAGCGGCCAGCACCGGATCTTCCCCGCTGGACCGGTCCGGCGGAACCGAGGACAGGACATGGCTCGATTCGGCCAGACCCGCACGCACGGCTGCTTCGTCGGAAAACGCTATCGACCCGTCGCTGCCCGTGGCCAGCACCAGCCAGCCATCGCTTTCCAGCAGGGCTGCAATGCGCTTGGCCGAAAACCCGAGGCCGAATATGAACATTTGCTTCATTGCAGCGTTGCATAACCGAGTCTTCAACCTGTTCAAGCACCCCTTTCGACCATCAATGCAAAGAGAGTACCTCCCCCGTCATGGATATTGCCCGCACCCCTTCGACCGCAGACGGCAACCCGCAACTGGCCGATGCACCGCCTGCGCCAAAGGAGCCTGCGATTATCCGGCGCGAAGAATATACGCCGTTCGAATGGCTGCTGCCGGCCACCCATCTGGATTTCGATCTGGGTCTGGAACGAACGAAAGTCACCGCGACCCTGACGGTGGAGCGCAATCCCGAGGCCGATCCGTCGCCGGTCATCCGCCTCAACGGCGATGCGCTGAAACTCGAAGCCCTGCTTCTTGATGGCAAGGAATGCAGCAGCTGGACGATGGACGGCGATGATTTGCTGGTCACTCTGCCCGGCAATGCGCACGAACTGAAAATCACCACCATCATCGATCCGTCGGCCAACAGCGCACTGATGGGCCTGTTTGCCTCGAACGGAATGCTGTGCACCCAATGCGAGGCGGAGGGGTTCCGCCGGATTACCTTCTTCCCCGACCGGCCCGATGTGCTCTCCAGCTACACCGTGCGAATGGAGGGATCGAAGGCAGATTTCCCGATTCTGCTGGCCAACGGCAACGAGATCGAAACGGGCGATGCCGCAGATGGCAGGCATTATGCCGTATGGCAGGATCCGTGGCTGAAGCCGTCCTATCTGTTTGCGCTGGTCGCTGGCGATCTGGTGGCGCGGCGCGGCAGTTTCACCACCATGAACGGACGCAACGTCGATCTGGCGGTGTGGGTTCGCGACGGCGATCTGGAACGCACACAACACGCGATGGAATCGCTCAAAACCTCGATGAAGTGGGATGAGGATACATTCGGGCGCGAATATGATCTCGACATCTACAACATCGTCGCGGTCAGCGATTTCAATATGGGCGCGATGGAGAACAAGGGCCTCAACGTCTTCAATACCAAATATGTGCTGGCCGACCACGACACCGCCACCGATGGCGATTTCGACGCGGTCGAGGGCGTTATTGCGCATGAATATTTCCATAACTGGTCGGGCAACCGGATCACCTGCCGCGACTGGTTCCAGCTGAGCCTGAAAGAAGGCTTCACCGTGCTGCGCGACCAGCTGTTCTCGCAGGATATGCAGGGCGAAGCGGTCAAGCGGATCGAGGATGTGCGGGTCTTGCGCGGTGTCCAGTTTCCAGAAGATTCAGGCCCGCTAGCGCATCCGATCCGCCCTGATTCCTACCGCGAAATCAGTAATTTCTACACCCCGACGATTTATAACAAGGGCGCCGAAGTCATCCGTATGATCCGCGTTATGGCGGGCGAGGCGGCGTTCCGTCAGGGCAGCGACCTCTATTTCGAGCGGCATGACGGAGAGGCCGCGACCTGCGAGGATTTCGTCAAATCGATGGAAGACGGCACTGGCCTCGATCTGACCCAGTTCCGCCTGTGGTACCGGCAGGCTGGCACGCCGAAGGTAGAAGTGACCATGACGCACGAAGGCGAAACCGCCATTCTCACCCTTCGCCAGACCGTTCCGCCGACGCCAGGCCAGCCGGCCAAACTGCCCATGCCGATTCCGCTGAAGATCGCCCTGCTGAACCGCGAAACGGGCAAGCATTCGGGTGAGCAACTGGTGATTCTGGACAGCGCGGAGAAGGTGCTGCGTCTGGACGGGTTCAGGAAAGCGCCGGTGCTGTCCATCAATCGCGGCTTCACTGCTCCCGTCTCGATCGAACGCACAGCGGCGCGCGACGATCTGGTATTCCTGGCAGCGCATGATGATGACAGTTTCGCCCGGTACGAGGCGATGCAGGAATTGCTGGTCGGCGAATTGCTGGCAGGAGTTGACGGGTCTGGCGATGCAGAAGTAGGCCGGCAGGCGGTTGCCGATGCGATGCGCGCGATCCTTAACGACGCGACGCTGGACGATTCCATGCGCGGCGAATTGATGCTGATGCCCAGCCAGACCTATCTGATGGAGCAGATGCTGGTATCGCAGCCTGGCGCCATCCATGCCGAGCGAGAAGCGATGAAGGCGTATCTGGGCCGCGAGCTCGAAGCCGATTTGCACGCTCTGTATGAACGCGCCGCAGCGATCCCGTTTGCAATGACGCAGGCGGCGCGCGGGGCCCGCAAGGTGAAGGCGCAGGCACTGGTCTATCTTGCCGCCAGCGATCCGGCGAAGGCCGCAAAGCTGGCTGCGCAGCAATATGACCGGGCCGACAATATGACCGACCGGCAGGGTGCACTGATGGTGCTGGCTGGCCTGGACGGGCCGGAACGGACCGAACGCCTGACGGATTTCTATAGCCGCTATCAGGACAATCCGCTGGTGATCGACAAGTGGTTTGCATTGCAGGCGGGATCGCTCCATCCGCAGAACATCGCGCATGTAAAAACGCTGGCCGGTCACGCCGACTTTACTCTGCGCAACCCCAATCGCGTCCGTTCGCTTTATATGGCTTTTGCCGCCAACCCACACGCCTTCCATGCAGAAGACGGCGAAGGTTATCGCATGATTGCCGATCTCATCCTCGCTCTCGACCCGATCAATCCGCAGACGGCGGCACGTTTCGTTACTCCGCTCGGGCGCTGGCGGCGCATGGAGCCGGGCCGTGCGGCGCTGATGCGTGCAGAGCTGGAACGGATTGCCGCTGCGGATGCGCTGTCGCGCGACACATACGAACAGGTGAGCCGCAGCCTTGGCTGAAGCGGGCGATGCTGTCTGTCCGGTCAGGGCGTCCGTGCTCAACGATGTGCCGCACGGATTTCTGACGCGGGCTGGCGGTGTTTCCGCCGGACCGGTGGCCGGACTGCAATTCGGCACAGGCGCAGGCGATGAACCGGCCGCTGTGGAGGAAAACCGCCGCCGGGCGATTGCTGCCATCCTTCCCGGAGCCGATCTTGCCATGCCCTATCAGGTCCATAGCGCCGATGCGGTTGTGGTTAGTGCAGCGACGAAGGGTGATGCACGGCCCCGGGCCGATGCTCTGGCAACAGCCACACCGGGGCTGCTGGTGGGCGTTGTCACGGCGGACTGCGGGCCGGTTCTGATGGCCGATACCGGGGCGGGCGTTGTCGCTGCCGCCCATGCCGGATGGCGCGGCGCAGTGGGCGGCATTCTTGAGGCGACGCTGGAAGCAATGGAAAGTCTGGGTGCCCGGCGCGGGCATATCGTTGCTGCTATCGGCCCTGCTATTGCCCAGGCGAATTATGAAGTCGGCCCTGAAATGCGCGATGAATTCGGGGCGGGGGACGACCGATTCTTTGCCCCTGGCAACGGGGACCGATTGCATTTCGATCTGGAAGGTTACGCTGCGGCACGGCTGGAGCGCGCAGGGATCGGAGCAATAGAGCCGCTCGGGCTCGACACCTATTCGGACGAGTCGCGATTTTATTCCTATCGCCGCGCAACCCATCGCGGTGAAGCCAGCTATGGCCGCCAAGCAGCCTTGATCGGGTTGCGCGCTACGGCATAATCAATGCTGAAAAGGGCATTGGCTTTGCCCTGTATAGCCGCTAGGAGCGCGCCCAAACATATGTGGGGTGGGCCTCATATATGCTGGGGCTGCATGAACGACCGATCGCGCATGCCGGCCCTTTACGAAGGTTTGGGCGATGGCGCTTCTGTCACGCCCGCTGGCTTAAGGTAGGAATCGATGGCTGATACGTCAGGCACAGCAACTGCGGATACTGCCACCGGCACTGTCGCACATGACGATGCGGCTGCTGGCGGGGATGGCGTTCGTCGCCGCGACTTTATCAATATTGCTGCACTCAGCGCAGCGGGTGTCGGCGGGGCGGCGGTGATCTATCCGCTCGTCACCCAGATGGCCCCTTCTGCCGACGTGCTTGCGGAAAGCAGCACCGATGTCGATGTGTCCGCGATCGAACCGGGGCAGGCGATCAAGGCGGTGTTTCGCAAGCAGCCCCTGTTTGTCCGGCGCCTGACGCCAGAAGAAATCAAGGCTGCCAACGATACGCCGACGGATTCGCTGCGCGATGCGGAAAGCTTGGCCGACCGGACCAAGGAAGGTCACGGAGATCTTCTGGTCACGATGGGCGTCTGTACCCATCTCGGCTGCGTGCCGCTGGGCGCTGCAGAGGGCGAGAACCAGGGCGAGTTCGGCGGATATTTCTGCCCCTGCCACGGTTCCCAGTTCGATACCGCCGGGCGCATCCGCAAGGGCCCCGCACCGACCAATCTCGAAGTGCCGGATTACGAATTCACGTCCGACACAACTATTCGCGTAGGCTGAGCGCTAGAAAGACCTGAACTATGAGCTTCCCCTGGGCCAAGCAATATTCCCCCGGCAACGACTTCACGAAGTGGGTCGACGAGAAATTGCCTTTGCCGCGTCTCGTCTACAATGCCGTCGGCGCGGGCTACCCCGTGCCGCGCAACCTGTCGTATATGTGGAATTTCGGTGTCCTGGCGGGCTTCTGTCTGGTTCTGCAGATCGTTACCGGTGTTATTCTGGCGATGCATTACGCGCCGAACGCGCTGGTCGCGTTCTCCAGTACCGAGCATATCATGCGCGACGTAAACTGGGGCTGGATGCTGCGTTACGCTCACGCCAACGGGGCGAGTTTCTTCTTCCTCGTTCTCTATCTGCACATCTTCCGCGGCCTGTATTATTCGTCCTACAAGGCCCCGCGCGAGATGATCTGGCTGCTGGGTGTGGTCATCTTCCTGCTGGTCATGGCGACTGCATTCATGGGCTACGTCCTGCCGTGGGGCCAGATGAGCTTCTGGGGTGCGAAGGTTATTACCGGCCTGTTCGGCGCTATCCCGCTGGTGGGCGAGCCGATCCAGATATGGCTGCTGGGCGGATATGCGCCTGACAACGCCGCGCTCAACCGCTTCTTCAGCCTGCACTTCCTGCTGCCATTCGTGACGGCGGGTGTGATTATCCTGCACATCTGGTCGCTGCACATTCCGGGTTCGTCGAACCCGACCGGCGTCGAAGTGAAGAGCGAGAGCGATACCGTCCCGTTCCACCCGTATTATACGGCGAAGGATGGTTTCGGGCTGGGGGTCTTCCTGATCGCCTATATGGCGATGGTGTTCTTCCTGCCGAACTATCTCGGCCATGCAGACAATTATATTGAAGCGAACCCGCTGGCGACGCCTGCGAACATTGTTCCTGAATGGTATTTCTGGCCGTTCTACGCGATCCTGCGCGCCTTTACGTTCGATTTCATCCTGCCCGCAAAGCTGTGGGGCGTGATCGGCATGTTCTCTTCGATCCTGCTGTGGTTCATCCTGCCCTGGCTGGACCGTTCGCCGGTGCGCAGTGGCCATTATCGCCCGCTGTTCCGCAAGTTCTTCTGGTTCGGCCTGATACCCTGCATTCTGGTGCTGGGTTATTGCGGCGGCGCGCATCTTTCGACCTTCACGATTCTGGCCAGCCAGATCGCGACGGCATATTACTTCCTGCACTTCCTGGTGATCCTGCCGCTGCTCTCTTCGTTCGAGAAGCCAGAGCCGCTGCCATATTCGATTACCGAAGCTGTGCTGGGGTCCGACAAAAAAGCAGTGCTTGGCGAGAATACCTCGCCAGCCGTTTGAGCGAATAGGAAAGAGTTTCGTTATGGTTCGCCTTCTCGCAATCGGTGCCGGCCTGCTGTTCACCCTGGTGGTGATGATCTCCTTCGTTGCCGACGCATATAATGCGGCAACGACCGACACCCCGGAAACGGCAGAGTATGTGTTTCATGAAGAAGCCCGCTCGCCGGATGGTGGCTGGTCATTCAACGGGCCACTGGGGAAATGGGATATCGCCCAGCTTCAGCGCGGCTACAAAGTGTACAAGGAAGTCTGCTCTGCCTGCCACGGCATGAAGTTCGTGGCGTTCCGCAATTTGGCCGATCTGGGCTATACCGAAAACCAGATCCGTGCCGAGGCTGCTACTTGGCAGGTTCCCGGTATTGATCCGGCAACAGGTGAAGCAACGATGCGGGCGGCCGAGCCGACGGATTACATCCCTTCGCCCTATCCGAACGATGTTGCTGCTGCTGCGGCAAACAACAATGCCATCCCGCCTGATCTGTCGCTGATTACCAAGGCGCGTCATCACGGCACGGATTATGTATATTCGCTGCTGAGCGGCTACCAGCCGATACCGAATGAACTGAAGGCGGAATTTCCGGAATTCAAGACACCCGCCGGCCTCTATTATAATCCGTACTTCCAGTATCTGAACATCGCGATGGCCCCACCGCTGACTTCGAGCGGTCAGGTGACCTATGATGACGACACTGAATCGACGATTCCGCAAATGGCTGAGGACGTTACTGCGTTTCTTACATGGAGCGCAGAGCCGACCCTAGTGAAGCGCAAGCAGACCGGTTGGCCCGTGTTGATTTTCCTTCTGTTCGCAACCATCCTTGCCTGGATGGCGAAACAGCAGATCTGGTCGGCAGTGAAACCTGCCAAGCGGAAGGATTAAGATCGCGCCGGACAAGATGATCGAACATTGCGGAAAATGGGCATGACGCAAGACGATTTGCGCGCCATTATCCGCACTGTTCCGGACTTTCCGAAGCCCGGCATTTTGTTCCGAGACATTGGGCCATTGCTGGCCCATCCAGAAGGGCTGGCGGCAGCGATCGAGCAACTGGCCGAGCGATTGCAGGGAGTGCAGGCCGTTGCCGGAATGGAGGCGCGCGGCTTTATTTTCGGCGCTGCAGTCGCCATACGGTTGGGTGTAGGTTTCATTCCGATCCGCAAGCCGGGCAAGCTGCCGGTTGCGACCGTCGGTATCGAATATGCTCTGGAATACGGGGCCGACCGGCTCGAACTCGACCCGTCGACCATTCCTTCGGGAACCATCGTCGCCATCGTCGATGATCTGATCGCTACCGGCGGCACCGCCTGTGCTGCTGCGCAACTGCTGCGGAATGCGGGTGCGACTGTCAGCCGCGCTGCCTTCGTGATTGATCTGCCCGACTTGGGCGGTGCCACGCGTCTGCGGGCTGCAGATGTGGATGTCGATGCGCTGGTGTCTTTCGACGGCGAATGAATTCGCCGCCAGACAAGACATTGAAACATTTGTGCATAGCCCGCGCTGCAAACAGTATGTAAGCACACCGGATGTGTCCGACCGGCCACGCGCGAGTAGGAGACCCGCATGGAATCGCAAGCGCTTGTTATTGCCACAATCGGCGTCCTCGGAATCGGGGCACAGTGGATTGCCTGGCGTACAGGTTGGCCCGCGATTGTTCTGATGCTGGTAGCTGGCTTCCTTGCCGGACCGGTGCTCAACCTGTTTGACCCCGAGGAGATATTCGGGCCGATGCTGGAGCCGATGATCAGCATCGGTGTCGCGCTTATCCTGTTCGAAGGCGGACTCAGCCTGGATCTGCGCGAACTGCGCCGTTCCGGCGATGGGGTCTGGCGAATGGTGGTGTTCGGCGTGCCCATCGGCTGGTTACTCGGCTCACTCGCCTGCTATTACGTTGCCGGTCTGGTGTGGCCCGTCGCCATTCTGTTTGCAGGGATTCTGGTGGTGACCGGACCGACAGTCGTTATTCCGTTGCTGCGGCAGTCGAACGTGCAAGCCCGACCTGCCTCGATTTTGAAATGGGAATCCATCGTCAACGATCCGTTCGGCGCCATGTGTGCCGTTATCGCCTACGAATATTTTCGTATTTCCGCTGAAAGCCCCGGCGCTTCGATTATCGAAATCGTCCCGCCGCTGATCTTCGCGGCGATTCTTGCAGGCCTGCTGGGCTTCGCCGCAGCAGCGGCAGTCGCCTGGGCATTCCCGCGCGGCGCAGTACCGGAATATCTGAAAGTGCCGGTGCTGTTCACCGTCGTGATCGGCGTATTCGTGATTTCAAACATGATCGAGCACGAGGCCGGTCTGGTGGCTGTCACCGTGATGGGAATCGCGCTCGCCAATATGAACGTGTCGAGCATTCGCAGCATTCATCCGTTTAAAGAAAACATCGCAATCATACTGGTGTCGGGGATATTCATCCTTCTGTCGGCCAGCCTCGATTTTGCAGAACTGCGCGATTTCGAATGGCGTTTCGGGCTGTTCCTGCTGGTTCTGTTGTTCGTGGTGCGCCCGGCGACAGTTCTGGTCAGCCTGCTGGGCAGTTCGGTGCCGTGGAACGAGCGGCTGTTCCTGTCATGGATTGCCCCGCGTGGCATCGTCCTGGTGGCAATCTGCGGCCTCTTTGCCCTGCGCCTTAACGAGCTGGGCTATGGTGATGGGTCGATCCTGATCGGGCTCAGTTTCGCTGTGGTGGTCGCGACCATCATCGCGCACGGCTTTACAGTCGATCTTGTGGCAAAGCTGCTCAATATAAAAGGATCGGAGCGGCCTGGCCTGCTGATTGCAGGCAGTACGCCGTGGACCATCGCCCTTGCAAAGCAGATGATGGAACTGGAAACCCCGGTAATGGTGGTCGATTCGAGCTGGCAACGCCTTGCCGCTGCACGCCGTGCTGGCCTGCCCTATTATCATGGCGAGATTCTTAACGAGGCGACCGAGCATAATCTCGACCTTAGCCCCTATCAGGTATTGGTCGCGGCGACTGATAACGAGGCGTATAACGCGCTGGTCTGCAATGAATTCGCCCACGAGATCGGGCGCGATTCGGTCTATCAACTTGGCGATTCGAATGATGACGATCACCGCGCCCTGCCGGAAAGCCTGCGCGGCCGCTCGCTATTCGAAAGCGGGTTCGGTGTAGGTGATCTGCAGGAGCTCCAGCAGAAGGGCTGGGTGTTCCGCCGTACAAAACTGTCGGACCAGTTCGATTTCGATGACGCGCAGGAAAAGCTGCCTGAATCGACCCACATGCTGCTGTTGCTACGGGAAAGTGGACGGATGCGTTTCTTTACCCATGCCGCCCGGCCAGAGCCACGGGCAGGTGATGTAATCGTCTCCTTCAGCCCGCCCCGCCCCAAAACGGCAGAGGAAGCCTCGGCCAAGAGGGAGGGGCGCAAGGAACCAAAATCCGACGAGAAACCCAAAGATAGCGGCAGCTCGCGGCCGCAACCGGCATGATTATAAGGACCTCTATGAATATCCGACCCTGCCTGACCGTATTTGCCTGTCTGGCACTGGCTGCTTGCAACGATACCCAGCCGGCGCCTACGCCCGAACCGGTGGAGACAGAGCCGGAGGAACTGCAGGAAGATCAGGCATCGATTATCCGCGCGGATATCGAAATCGCCCGCACCACGGACGTGGAACCGGTCGAATTGACGCTGACTTTCGGCGATAGCGGCAGCGAATTGTCAGCCGAGGCGGTGACCGCCTTGACCGAACTGCTGGAGAGCCTTCAGGTATCGAAGTTCGGCGGTACCATTACCGTGCGCGGCCACAGCGATGCCGGGGGCAATGATACGGTTAATCTACGCATATCCCGCGAGCGGGCTGAAACCGTGGCCGAATGGCTGGTTGAAAAAGGCGTTTCGAGTGAGCGGATCGAAATCATTGCATTTGGCGAGCAGAATCCGATCGAGCCCAATGCCCTGCCTGACGGCACGCCGAACGAGAAAGGCCGCGCGGCCAATCGGCGGGCCGAGGTTCATGTTGCGGTTCCCGAAGGGGCAAGCATTCCTACACCGGCGGAACCCACCGCTCCGCCCGCTGATGGGGAGGAGACCGGCAGCCTGCTCAGACCGGCCGCTGGTAATTGAACGTATCAAGAATGTCGCGAAACAGTTGACCGATGGCCCCTGCCGGTGGCATCGGCTTTTCCAGCGTTGAGCGGGTATAGCATAGTGGTAATGCTCTAGCCTTCCAAGCTAGCTAGAGGGGTTCGATTCCCCTTACCCGCTCCAGCTCTCCTGCCAGAAAACATAGCTGTTGTTCAGTCCGTGCGCCGGGCTCCAATTGTCGCTGCGCGCTACTTCGCCGGATTGTTTACCGGCATGTTGTCGATCAGACGGGTTCCGCCGATCCTTGCTGCGACCAGCAGGCGCGCAGGGCGTGTTTCCAATTCATCCAGCGGTTCCAGCGTGTCGGCATCGGCCAGGGCGGCATAATCCACACGGTCGAAGCCGGCGGCTTTCAATGCCTCGCGCAAATTGCCGAGCGCGCGGGCTGGCGAGGTGCCGGCTTCGATCTGGGCAATGGCGTTTTGCATGCCGTTCGGCAGGGCCACGGCCGCCATACGCTGTTCTGCGGAAAGGTACCGGTTGCGGCTCGACATTGCGAGGCCATCCGATTCGCGCACTGTCGGCATACCGACAATATCCGTCATATGCGGGCGAGTGAGGTCCAGATCGCGGGCCATCGCGCGGATCACGGCCAGTTGCTGCCAGTCTTTTTCGCCAAACAATGCGACATGCGGCAGCACCTGATGGAAAAGCTTGCATACCACCGTCGCCACCCCGTCGAAATGGCCAGGACGGGCAGCACCGCAAAACCCTGCGCTGACCCCTTCCACCGCGATGGAACTTGCAAAACCCTGCGGATACATCACCTGCACCGACGGGGCCCATAACAGGGCCACACCTTCGGCCTCCAGCATAGCACTGTCGGCGGCCATTTGGCGCGGATAGGCATTCAGATCCTCATTCGGGCCGAACTGTGTGGGGTTCACAAAGATTGAAACCGCGACGTGATCGGCATGTCTAGCCGCTTCGCGCACCAGCGCTATATGCCCTTCGTGCAGCGCGCCCATTGTGGGTACCAGAGCAAGGCGCGAGCCGTCTTGCGTCAGCTGCGCCACGGCTGTTCTCAACATGTCCAGTTGGCCAAGTGTTTGCACGGATTCCAGCCCTTCGATAAACCTGCATCTGTAATAGCGAAGGTGTCCGCCCCGTGCCACCATATGCCGCCACATCCGAAGGAACCGCCGAGTGACCCGCAAAGCCCCGCACCGTATCGTCTTTGCGAATGAAAAAGGCGGAACTGGCAAATCCACCACGGCGGTACATGTCGCAGTAGCGCTTGCGTTCAGCGGTGCAAGAGTCGCGGCCATCGATCTTGATCCCCGGCAGCGTACGATGGACCGCTATCTCGAAAACCGCAGGGAAACCGCACATCGCCGGAATATCGAGTTGGCGACTGCCGACTGCGCCGTGTTCGATGGCGGCGATACCGATGCATTGGAAGAGCTGGTCGCGAGCCATGCAGCTGATGCGGATTTTGTCCTGTTCGATACGCCGGGCCGCGATGACCCGTTGGCGCGCCATGCTGCCACGCAGGCCGATACGCTGGTCACCCCGCTCAATGACAGTTTCGTCGATTTCGATCTGATCGGCCAGGTCGATGCCGAAACCTTCAAGGTCCGCCGGTTGAGCTTTTATGCAGAACTGATCTGGGAGGCGCGGATGAAACGTAGCCGCGCGACAATCGAAGAAAAGCGCGGAGAAATGGACTGGGTGGTGGTGCGCAACCGCACCGGCCATACAGAGGCGCGCAACATGGCGCGCATCGAGAAGGCCCTGAAAGAACTCAGCAAGCGCGTGGGCTTTCGTGTCACGGCTGGATTGTCGGAGCGGGTGATTTACCGCGAACTGTTCCCCAGCGGGCTGACCCTGCTGGACAAGGGGCATCTGGGCGATCTGGGGACCAGCCATCTGGTTGCGCGGCAGGAATTGCGGCAATTGCTCAAAGGCCTGAACCTGCCGATCATTCCCAATATGGCGCGCCAGCTAGAACCGGCCTAAGGTCGCCGCTTATGATGCGGTTTCTTATCATTGCCGGGCTGCTGTCACTTGCTTGCCGTGTGGTCTTCGGGCGCTGGCCGTGGGAATATCTGCGTGGCAGGTCCACCCGGTCGCAGGCGGTATTCAACGCGCGAAAACTGCTGTCTCTACCGGCAGACGCAAACCGCAATGACATCAATGCCGCGCATAAGCGGTTGGTCGCCATGGTCCATCCCGATCGCGGCGGCACCAATTCACAGGTTCACGAGGCGACAGCCGCACGGGACCTCCTCCTTGACGAATTGCCTGATGAAAGACCCCTGAAATGAGCCATACGTTCAATCCGACCATTCTGCGCGAATATGATATTCGCGGCATTATCGGCGAAACGCTGGAGGCAGACGATGCCCGCGCAATCGGCCGTAGTTTCGGCACGATGATGATGCGCGCAGGCGGGAGGACAGTGGCGGTCGGCTATGATGGCCGGGTCAGCTCGCCCATTCTGGAAAGCGCGCTGGTCGAAGGCCTGACCGCAAGTGGGTGCAATGTAGTGACCATCGGCATGGGCCCCACCCCGATGCTGTATTACGCGGAGGCCTCCCGCGAGGAAGTGGATGGCGGCATAGAGATAACGGGCAGCCACAATCCGGCCAATTACAACGGCTTCAAAATGGTTTTTCAGGGCCGACCGTTTTTCGGGCAGGATATTCAGGATCTGGGCGCGATGGCAGCTTCCGGGGACTGGGACGACGGAGCGGGTGAAGTCACCGATCTGCCCATTCTGGACGATTATATCGACCGGCTGATGCAGGCACTGGAGGGGATTGATCAGACGGCCCTTTCCAGCCTCCGCATTGGCTGGGATGCAGGGAACGGCGCGGCCGGCCCGGCCCTGGAGAAGCTCGTCGCAAGGCTGCCGGGGGAACACCATGTCTTGTTTACAGAGGTCGACGGCAATTTCCCCAACCACCACCCCGATCCCACGGTGGAAGCTAATTTGGCGGATTTGCGCGCGTTGGTCGCAGAAAAGAACCTCGATTTCGGTGTCGCGTTCGATGGCGATGGTGACCGGATTGGCGCCATTGACGGCCAGGGGCGGGTGATCTGGGGGGATCAGTTGTTGATGATTTACGCAGAAGACCTGTTAGGCTGGCTTCCGAATGCCACGGTCATTGCCGATGTGAAGGCCAGCCGCGCATTGTTCGATCGGGTGAGCGAGCTGGGTGGAAAACCGGTTATGTGGAAGACCGGCCACAGTCTGATAAAATCCAAGATGAAAGAGACAGGCGCTCCGTTGGCAGGCGAAATGAGCGGCCATGTGTTCTTTGCCGATACCTATTACGGCTATGACGATGCGCTGTATGCAGGCCTGCGGCTGATGGCGGCCAGCGCCAATCTGGGCCGCAGCATCACGCAAATTCGGGGCGCGATGAAGCCGATGGTCAACACCCCGGAAATGCGGTTTCAGGTCGATGAAAGCCGTAAATTTGCCGCCATAGACGAGGTGAAATCCCGGCTCGCCGATAACCCCGCACCCGGTGTAACCGATGTGAACAGCACCGACGGTGTGCGGGTGACGACGGATGATGGCTGGTGGCTCCTTCGCGCATCCAACACGCAGGATGTTCTGGTCGCCCGTGCAGAAAGCGATGACGAAGCTGGCCTGACGCGGTTGATGGCTCAAATCGACGAGCAGTTAGGCCTGAGCGGGCTGGAGCGCGGCGAACAGGCCGGACATTGAGGAGGAATGACAGTGATTGAACGGAAGAAATGGATTGCTGCGCCGTTGGGCGCGCTGGCCTTGGCTCTGACTACTCCGGCTCTGGCGCAGGACGAACCCGTTGCAGAGCGTGATGCCGCTGCGGCCGATCGTAAGGCGATGTCGGCAATGATGGCGGGCATGGGTGAAGTGATGGGAGGCATGTTTCCCGAGCCCGAACCTCTGACAGCCGAGCAGACCGCACGCCTGCCCATCGCAATGAAGCTGGTCGAACAAATGATTCCCCCGGGCACCTATCAGCAGCTGATGGATAAGATGATGGCGCCGATGATGGACGGTATAATGGGTGGCATGGGGCAAATGCCGATGGCGACTCTCTTGGCCTATTCCAATCTGGACTCGGAAGAAGTCGAGAATCTTGGCGATACGACGCTGAGCGAGATCATGGCGATTGTCGATCCGGCGTTTGAAGAGCGCAACGCGATCATATCCGAAGCGACAGTTGGCATGATTGGCCGGATGATGACCAAGGTGGAGCCGCTGTACAAAGACGGGCTTGGACGTGCCTACGCCTCCCGTTTCGACAAGGCGGAACTAGCGGAAATCGGTGGGTTCTTCGCCACCTCGGTCGGTAGCAAATATGCCGGCGAGTCGATCCTTATCTACGCGGATCCTCAGGTTATGGGCGCTATGCAGCAGGCGATGCCGCTCATGTTCGAGGAACTCCCCCTTATGATGGAGGAGATGGCTGACAAGACAGCGAATCTCCCGGCTGTGCGCAGCGAGAGCGATCTGACAGCAGAGGACCGTACCCGTCTGGCAGAATTGCTGGGTATCCAGTCTTCCGAGCTTGATACAAGCGCGCTGGGAGGGGCGGAAGACTTCGCGGTAGAGGCCGGGGATTATTTAGAGGAAGAAGCGGTGGACTATGTGGAGGAGGCTGAGGGCTACTAACCGGCGTCCGCTTCGTTCAGCTGAGTTTTACATGGCCTGATGGTACTTGAGAGGCCCCGTGCATGGCGCTGGCCCCTTGCGCGCGCCTTGTCCGTTGGGGTGGTGATGACATTGAATGCCACCTCAAGCCAGTACGGCCTCTTTTTCCCTCTGGACCGTGCTCCAAATGTTTCAAGCGTTCCAGCGGTTCAGTTAGCTGGATGATAAAACTGAACATGCCCCCCGAGATAGAGGCTTGGTTCGCGGGCCGCGATTGGCGCATTCGGCGGCATCAGACGCAGATGCTGGAGGCCAGCGATGCGGGGCAGCACAGCCTGTTGGTGGCAGATACCGGGGCCGGGAAGACTCTGGCGGGCTTCCTGCCAACGCTGGCGGCTTTTACACCATCACGTCTGGATGGGGGCAAACCGCCAGAGGGGCTGCACACGCTGTATATTTCCCCTCTGAAGGCGCTGGCGCACGATGTGCAGCGCAATCTGGTGATGCCGGTCGAGGAGATGGGCCTGCCGGTGCGCATTGAAACGCGCAGCGGGGACACTCCGTCGGACCGCAAGCGCCGCCAGCGCGACCGGCCGCCGCATATCCTGATGACTACGCCTGAATCGCTCTCGCTGCTGCTGAGTTATCCCGAGAGCGCGACTTTGTTCGCCGGACTGAAGCGGGTGGTGGTGGACGAAATTCATGCCTTTGCAACGGGCAAACGCGGCGATTTACTGGCGCTGTCCCTGTCGCGCCTGCAGGCGCTGGCCCCCGATGTGCAGCGTGCTGCCTTATCGGCGACCGTGGCCAACCCGGAAAGCTACTGCGAATGGCTGGCCCCGTGGGGCGATCTGGATACTGTCACGCTGGTACAGGGAGAAGCTGGTGCGCCTGCCGAGGTGGAAATTCTGCTGCCGGATGAAGAGCGCGTGCCGTGGGGCGGCCATGCCGCGACTTGGGCGATTCCGCAGCTGACCGAAGTGATCGGGGCCAACCGAACGACGTTGATTTTTACCAATACGCGCTTTCTGGCAGAGTATATTTTCCAGAACCTGTGGGACGCAAACGAAGATCATCTGCCGATCGGTATCCATCACGGCAGTTTGAGCAAGGAGGCGCGGCGCAAAGTCGAGGGAGCTATGGCGCGCGGAGAGTTACGCGCTCTGGTGGCGACGGCCAGCCTCGATCTGGGGGTTGATTGGGGCGATATCGATTGCGTGGTACAGATGGGCGCGCCCAAAGGCTCCAGCCGCCTTTTACAGCGCGTAGGCCGGGCCAATCACCGCCTCGATCAGCCCAGCCGGGCCTTGCTGGTCCCGGGTAACCGGTTTGAGTTTCTGGAAGCGATAGCGGCCAAGGATGCGGTGGATGAAGGCCAGCGCGACGGGGAGGATTTTCGGCCTGGCGGTTTGGATGTGCTGGCCCAGCACGCAATGGCCTGTGCATGTGCGGCCCCGTTCGACGAGGCGGCATTGCTTGCTGAAATCCGTTCAAGCCTAGCCTATGCTTGGGTGGACAAGGAAATCTGGAGCAGGGTGCTGAACTTCGTGGCAACAGGCGGCTACTCGCTGAAGGCCTATGACAAATTTCGCAGGATTGTGCGGGAAAAGAACGGGATGTGGCGGTTGGCTCATCCAGAGCAGGCGGCACGCCACAGGCTCAATGCAGGTATCATCATGGATGGCGAGATGATTGCCGTACGGTTCCGTAACGGGCGCTCCCTTGGCAAGGTGGAGGAGCGGTTTGCGGCGCAGCTTTCTGCGGGCGACACATTTGCCTTTGCCGGCATGTCGCTGGAAGTTGAAAAGATGAAAGACATGGAGGTGACGGTTAAGGCATCCTCCAAATCTGCCATGATTCCGTCTTACGGCGGTGCGCGAATGCCGCTTACAACCCATCTTGCAGGCCGTGTGCGTCAGATGTTGGTTGACCGTGGCGGCTGGGCCCGCTTCCCCGACGATGTGCGTGAGTGGCTGGAGGTGCAGGACTGGCGCAGCGAGATGCCTGGGCCGGACAATCTTCTGGTGGAAAGCTTCCCCCATGCGAAGCGGCATTACACGGTCTATTATACCTTCACCGGATGGAACGCGAACCAGTCGCTGGGCATGCTGATTACCAAGCGGATGGAAGATCGCGGGCTGATGCCGGGGGGCTTCGTTGCGAATGACTATTCGCTGGCGGTATGGGGTCTGAAGCCTGTCACCGATCCCATACCCCTGCTGTCGCCCGATATTCTGGCCGATGAATTTGTCGACTGGGTGCAGGATTCGTATTTGCTGCGCCGGTCATTCCGCGAAGTGGCAGTTATCGGCGGACTGGTGGAGCGCCAGCATCCCGGCAAGCGCAAGAGCGGTAAGCAGGTCACTTTCTCGACCGATCTCATCTATGATGTGTTGCGCAAATACGAACCGGAGCACGTTTTGCTGGAGGCCGCCTGGGCCGATGCGCGGGAGCGGCTGACCGATGTCGGACGTCTGGGTGATTTGCTCGACACTGCGGCAGAGCGGCTGGTGCACGTCGAACTGGACCGGGTCAGCCCGCTTGCCGTGCCGATAATGGTTATGATCGGTCGCGAGGCGACCCCGCAGGGTGCGGTCGATGACGAATTGCTGCTGGAAGCGGAGAGTTTGGCAGGTGCGGCAATGCGGGTGGATGATGCGCGGACGTAGTTCCATTTGCCCGCACCTTTTGAATTTGATCCTCGGACCCATAAAAAAGGGGACGGATTGCTCCGCCCCCTTTCGATGTTTTTATTCCGGGCTGCCGGTTATTTGCCGAAGCTACGATATTGCTCGTTGCCGACGAAACCGAAACGCGAGACACCCGACCCTTTAATGACATTCAGCACACGGGCCGAAAGGTCATAGCTGGCGGTAGCCTCTGGCTCGAACTGAAGCTCAGGCTCCGGAACGATATTTTTGGTGAACTGCAAGTTTCGAACCAACTCGTTTTGGTTGATTCCGGTTCCGTTCCAGAGAATCTCGTTATTCTGGGTCAGAACAATCTTGTTCTTGTCTGGTTCGATCATGTCTTCCGGCGGCGGATTGGGATCCGGCTGCGGAAGATCGATATTCACCGCGTGGGTAGCCACCGGGATGGTGATGATGAACATGATGAGCAGCACGAGCAGGACGTCGATCAACGGCGTCATGTTCATTTCGAGCATCGGTGCTCCGTCGTCTTTACCACCTGCCATTGCCATGGTCTGTTACTCCTTGAATCTCTGTTGCCCGATCAGCCGTTCGGATCGACCGGGTTGGAGATGAATCCGACGGTCGGATATCCGGCCGCCTGAACATTGTAGATAGCGCCTGCAACACACTTCCACGGTGCGTTCTTGTCGCCGCGAATGTGTACCTGCGGAATGGCGTCAGGGTCTTCCATGATCGCTTCCGGGCCGCCAGCGCGCTGCACGATTGCATCGAGGCGACTGAACGCCTGATCGTAAAGCTCTTCAGACGTCACAGGAGTGACATTGTTGAAATAGACGCGGCATTCGCCGTTACGCGATGCGCCCTGAAAATTACCTTCGCCGGCTGCGATACCGGCCTGATCAGTCGTGCTTACGGTCAGGAGCAGGTTTTCAACCTTATCCTTGGACTCGACGGATTCCATAATGGGAACCTCGAGCTTTTCGATCGTCTGGATGGCGACCGGAACCGCGATCAGGAAGATGATCAGCAGCACCAGCATCACGTCCACGAGGGGCGTGGTGTTGATGTCTGACATCGGCGTTTCGCCGCCTGCCATCGTAATTGCCATGATTACATCCTATCCATGGGAAAGTTTGGGGAATGCGGGTGCGGGCCGGCAATAAGGCCGACCCGCCGGCATTCTTACTTCTTGACCGTGGTGGTGGTCGTGGTTGGCTTGGCAGCAGGCGCCTTGGCAGCCGTAGATGCTGTCTTGGCCGAAGTAGCAGTCATCACCGTCGGGCGAATCGCGCCGTTG
The DNA here is from genome assembly GCA_913060895.1 of uncultured Sphingomonadaceae bacterium. Taxonomy (GTDB): domain Bacteria; phylum Pseudomonadota; class Alphaproteobacteria; order Sphingomonadales; family Sphingomonadaceae; genus CAJXSN01. Next base: position 979 of record CAJXSN010000011.1, on the reverse strand, counting down.
GAATTGATGTTTGCCAGCAAGTCGGTCGAGAAGCTGCTCAGCTTTTCGGCGATCCGGCGGTTGCGGCTCTGCAGCCAGTTATAGGCAAGCACGGCAGGCACAGCCACGAGCAGACCAATAGCGGTCATGATCAGGGCTTCACCAACAGGGCCGGCGACCTTGTCGATCGATGCCGAACCGGCGAGGCCGATGTTGATCAGGGCGCGGTAGATACCGATAACCGTACCCAGCAGGCCGATGAACGGCGCCGTTGCACCAACCGATGCGAGGAACGGCAGCCCGCCCGCAAGCTTCGCATTGATGCTGTCTTCTGAACGCTGGAGCGAACCGTGCAGCCAGTCATGGGCTTCCATCGTATCGGTCATCTTGCCGTGCTTCTCGTCGGCGGCAAGCGCATCGTCGACCAGCTGGCGCCATGCGCTGTTCTTATCGAGCTTGGTAGAGCCGTCTTTCAGGGAATTGGCCTTCCAGAACTGGCCACGCACCTGCTGGTACTGCGAGTTGATCTTGCGCTGCTCAAGAAGCTTGGTGAACAGGATATAGAACGAGCCCACAGACATGATGACGAGAACGGTGAAGATGGCCCAGGCGATCGCGCCGCCTTGTTCCATGGCCTCCATAAAACCGAATTGGTTCTGCGGGGCGGCTTCCCCGGCCGCAACGGTAAGAAGTTCAATGATCATTGGTTAAGTCCTCTCGGATAAAGAGATAATTTAAAAAGTCGGCGTCAATCTGGCAATACGTACCGGATCGATTGCGAAGTGGTTGAGCTGATCGGGTTGCCAGCGTCGTTAAGTGCCGGATTGTACCGGGCATAGCGCTCCATACCTCGGCAGGCAGCCTGATCGAGCGTGCTCGACCCCGAACCACCCGTTACAGTGCAGGCAGAAACCCGTCCGTTCGAGCCGACTGTGATGCGCATGGTAACAACTGTCTCTTATACACATCTGACGCTGCCGACGATCTACTCTGTGTAGAT
>CAJXSN010000010.1 GCA_913060895.1 uncultured Sphingomonadaceae bacterium | reverse complement strand
ACTTCCCGCCCGCCCATCGCATTGGGCTGGCCAGTGATGCTGAACGGGCCTGTTCCCAGTCGGTTGATCCGGCCGGTGGCAAGGTGAAAATTGATGATCGCATTGCCCTTGTCCGTCCCGCCGACGGATTGGTTTGCGCCCTGGCTGAACAGGGTGAGGGTGCGCGGATGGTGGATCACCAGATCCACCAGCTTTGCAAACAGGTCAGGAGCAATACCGTGATCGGTCGTCAGCCTGGCAAAGAAACCGTCCGGCACATCGCAGCTATCGCGCAAAAAGGCGGGGTCCAGTGCTCCGCGTTTCGCAACGGCATCCAGCAAGGCATTGAAGAGCGCAACATCGCCGTCGGGCGCTATCGGAATATGCAGGTCGGCCATCGCTGCGGTTTCGGTTCGCCGCGGATCGATGACCACCAGTTTAGTCCCGTGCCGTTCGCGCAGTTTCTCGATCCGTTGCCAGATCACAGGATGGCACCACGCCGTGTTCGAGCCGACAAGGATGACAAGGTCCGCGCAGTCCAGATCTTCGTACGAACACGGCACGACATCTTCGCCAAAGGCACGATTATGCGCGGCAACCGCGCTGGCCATGCAAAGCCGCGAATTGGTGTCGATATTGCCGGTGCCGATGAAGCCTTTGGCAAGCTTGTTGGCGACGTAATAATCCTCGGTCAGCAATTGCCCCGAGACATAGAAGGCCACCGCGTCAGGCCCGTGCTCCGCAATCACCGAACGCATCCGCCCGGCCACCTCGTCCAGCGCCTCGTCCCATCTGGCCTGACGATCGCCGATCATCGGGTGCAGGAGGCGGCCTTCCATCCCAACCGTTTCTCCTAGATACGTTCCCTTCGAGCAAAGCTTACCGTTGTTCGCCGGATGAGCGGGATCGCCCTTGATGGTGACCGACCGCGGGCCAGTCACAGTGGCGGAGATGCCGCAACCCACGCCGCAATAGGCACAAGTGGTGCGAATATCGGTCATTCTGCGTCAGCCCCTCACGCCGCCAGGGACGCCGAAAAGGGCGAGCTTTTTCCCGGCAGGATGGCCTCTCGCAACAGGTAAATACGACCTGCATCAATCTTTAGGGGAATGGTTGGCGTGCAGCCTTCGTCATCCCCCAGCGCCTTGCCGTTTTTCAACGAGATGCGCCAATTGTGCAGCGGGCAGGAGACGCTGTCGCCATGCACGATCCCCTGACTGAGTGGCCCCTGTTTGTGTGGGCATTTGTTGATCAGCGCATAGAAATTGCCGCCCATCGTATGGAAAACGGCAATCTCCTCGCCGCCTTCGACGGGCAGGGTGGCGGCCATCCCCGGCTCGATCTGGGTGATCGGGCCGATATCGAGCCAGACGGGTTTGTCAGAGGCAGGCATTATGCATCCTCCAGTTCGGGCCGGATTGTGGCGAGGTGGCTGTGTAGCTTACGCTGATGGCCATCGGCGCGGCGTTCCCACGGATCGACCTGCCAGTATTTCTGCGAGGTGCGGAACCGCGCCGCCAGCCGTCCGATACGTTCTGGATCATCGAACAATTGTGCCTTGATCCAATCAAGGCCCTTGCGCTCTAACCATGGGGCGGTGCGTTCGAGGTAATGCGCGTCCTCACGGTATAGCTGCACGAAACCGAGGCAGATTTGCATTGCCTCATCTTCTGTCTCAACCTTGCACAAAAGGTCTGTTGCCCGGACCTTTATTCCGCCATTTCCGCCGATATGCAGCTCGTAACCGCTGTCCACGCACACCACGCCGAAATCCTTGATTGTCGCTTCTGCACAGTTGCGCGGGCAGCCGCTGACGGCCATCTTGAACTTGTGCGGCATGTAACTGCCCCAGGTCGCCTGCTCCAGCTTCACCCCGAAGCCAGTGGAATCCTGCGTGCCGAAGCGACACCATTCTGTGCCGACGCAGGTTTTCACCGTGCGCAGCGCCTTGCCATAAGCATGGCCGGAAACCATTCCGGCAGCGTTAAGATCACCCCAGACTGCAGGAAGATCTTCTTTCTTGATCCCGAAGATGTCCAGCCGCTGGCCTCCGGTGACTTTCACCATCGGGGCATCGTATTTCTCCACCACGTCGGCAATCGCACGCAGTTCGCGCGGGTTCGTAAGCCCGCCCCACATTCTCGGCACCACTGAATAGGTGCCGTCCTTCTGAATATTGGCGTGCAGTCGTTCGTTGACGAAGCGGCTCTTCTCGTCGTCTTTATATTCAGCGGGCCACGCACATAGCAGGTAGTAGTTCAGCGCCGGTCGGCAGGATGAACAGCCATCGGGCGTGGTCCAGTGAAGTTCCTGCATCACCTCTGGAATGAGCTTCAGCTCTTTCTCGATGATCAGGCGGCGCACATCATCATGGGTGAAACTTGTGCAGCTGCACATTGTCTTTGGCCCGCTTTCAACCTCGTCACCCAGCGAGATCGCCAGCAGGCTTTCGACGAGACCGGTGCAACTGCCGCAGCTGGCCGAAGCCTTGCACTGGCTACGCACCGCATCGACGCTATGCGCGCCGCCGCTGATGCACTGGACGACCTTGCCCTTTGATACGCCATTGCAGCCGCAGATTTCTGCGTCGTCCGATAGGGCTGCAACGGCGAAGTTAGGGTCCGCAAGAGCGCCCCCGCTGGCAAAAGCCTGACCAAAAATCAGCGCTTCGCGAATGTCGGAGACATTCTGTTCGTTCCTAAGCAGGTCGAAATACCAGTTGCCGTCTGCCGTATCGCCATAAAGTACCGCGCCGATGATACGATCATCCTTCAGCACGACCCGCTTATATACCCCTCGCGCTGCGTCGCGCATCACAATGTCTTCGCAGTCCTCCCCGCCGCTGAAATCGCCAGCGGAAAACAGATCGATGCCGGACACTTTCAGCTTGGTTGAGGTGACAGAGCCCTGATAGCCGCTTGGCTGGTCCGTCACGTGATCAGCAAGCGATCGGCACATCTCCCAGAGTGGTGCGACGAGGCCGTAGCACAGTCCGCGATGCTGCACGCACTCACCCACCGCCAGGATATCAGGGTCCGAAGTGACCATGTGATCATTGACCAGAATACCGCGTTCACAATCGAGGCCGGCGGATTTGGCCAGAGCGGTTGCTGGCCGGATGCCCACCGCCATCACCACGATATCGGCCTTGATGCGGCTGCCGTCTTCCAGCTCAACGGCGACCACCCGGCCATCCACACCAAGGATTGCCTTGGTATTGGCACTGGTGAGGATGGTCTGCCCCCGGTTTTCCAGCTCCTGACGCAGCAGATATCCCGCCGCCTCGTCCAGCTGGCGCTCCATCAGCGTGGGCATAAGGTGAATTACGGTGACGTTCATGCCTCGCAGCGTCAGGCCATGCGCGGCCTCCAACCCCAGCAGGCCGCCGCCGATAACCACGGCATCGCCGCCCTTCTCGGCAGCGGTGAGCATACGATCGACATCGTCCAGATCGCGAAAGGTTACGACACCGGTAAGGTCATGGCCGTCAACCGGGATGATGAACGGGTCCGAACCAGTCGCGATCAACAGCTTGTCATATTGCTCTGTTCGTCCCGAAGCGGCGATAACGGCATTTCTCTCGCGGTCGATCGTGCGAACCGGATCACCCGAAACCAGCGTGATATCGTGTTCATCATACCATTGGGCAGGATTGATCACGATCTCGTCGAACGTCTTTTCGCCGGCCAGCACAGGCGAAAGCATGATCCGGTTGTAGTTTACCCTTGGTTCGGCACCGAAAATCACGATGTCGAAGCGCTCGGCCTCCCGCTCGAGAATTTCCTCCACCGCCCGGCAACCCGCCATGCCATTGCCGATCACGACCAGCTTTTTTCGTGGCGGGGAGGCGATCTTCGACTGTGCGTTCATCATCCTGTTCCTTTGCCGAAAACGCACACAAAAAAGCCGCCAAGTCGCGTTCCCGAAAGAACAGACTGGCGGCACCGTTGCCACGTTGTTTTGCATTCACGAAAAAGGTTGCCGAATCGTCCATCGTCGGACGGGCAGAACCCCTTTTCGATAAGCTTGATTACTTCATTTCCACCCCTGGCGGCAAGGGAATATTGCATTGCAATAAATTTTGTCGCCGGGGCGCCGTTAAAGTGCCTGCCTTCCTGATCCCTTGCGCCGATCTTCAGAAACTGATCTGGGCCTGTAGCCAGAACTTCTCGGTATCCACGGCAAACCCGCTGGCATTGTAGTCTGCGTATTTGGCCAATAGGCCAACGCGGCCAATCTTGAACCCTAGAGAGGCGTCCCACTCGGTGCCGTAATCCAGTCCGCCAAAATCACTATCGAACTGGTGATAGGCGAGGGCGGCCTTGACATTGCCAAGTCCCGGAATGCCGATGCCGCGACCCACGCGGGCGTAATAATCACGCAGGCCATTGGCCGGGGTGACGAGAAAGATGTCGGCCCACCCGTTAAAAGCATGCAGTGTGGCGAGCGGGGTCTGGAACGCGGCAAAGCCACCGTCACTGCCAAGCTCTTCATAACCGGCGGCGAGTGTGAAGCCTGCGATGTCTGCACCCAGTTCTGCATGATACCAGTTTGCCGAATAGTTCAGTGGATTTCCGCCTGTATCGGACTGGGTTGCAAAGCCGAGAGTGATGCTTGGCGAGAGGCCGGTTACCGGAAGAATGGCCTTAGCAGTGACCCCGAAAGTCTGACTGGAAAAGGCCAGCCGCTTATCGTAATCGACAATATAGCCGAAGGTCGTCAGGTCCACGATTTTCAGATTGGCGCTGGCATTCAACAGGATAAATTCGCCATCGAAATGCGAATTCGGGCTTTCGCTGCCGAAGATCGTGCGCTGGGAGACAGAATAGCTGGCATCGAGGGAGACAGGGCCGAGAGCGGCCTGCGCGCGAACCGCATCGAAGGTCTGCTCGTTCTGGCGCCAGCCGACATTGCCTACAAAGCGGGCGTTGCCGTGAATAATGCGCTGGCGGCCCACGGTCACTCCGTTGCCGTCCTGCATATAGCCTGCTGAAACGCGGTTCAGCTCGATGCTGTCCGGGTCGGCCACAACAGGGAATGGCTCGATACCATTGGATGGGATAGTGTCGTTATAATCGTCTATCAGTGCAAGGGTGCCTTCACCTTCGACCAGTATTTGCCAGCCGTTTTTGCTGGCCGATACGCCCAGTCGCGCACGCGCCGTCAGCGCATCGGCAGAACTGGCCGCGCCCGATTGATCCACCGCTTCATAGCGCAGCCGAAAATCGGCGACGGGGTCGATTTGGAGATCGGACCCATCTGCCTCCTGCGCCAGAGCTGGCATGGCGAAGGCAGCGGACAAAAGGCCAGTCATGAAAATAGATTTGAACGTCATGGATACACCCCCCTGTGCCGATCGGATGATCGGCATCCTGAATGGATAGAGAGGCGAGCCACGTTGCCCGCCAGATGCCGGACTGACCGGCCAAGTATTGGCTCATCACTGAAGCGGCGCCGTTGCCGCCCGTGGTTCTCCCTGAAATCAAGCCGCTTTTACGGCTGGCCCGTGATCGTATTCCGCGAGGAAATGCAGCACTTCCTGGCGGTATTGATAGAACTTCGGGTCTTCGAGCAGCGCCTTGCGGTCGCGCGGGCGAGGCAGGTCGACCTTCAGGATTTTTCCGATGGTGGCATTCGGCCCGTTGGTCATCATCACCACGCGGTCTGCCAGCAGGATTGCCTCGTCCACATCATGGGTCACCATGATCGCCGTCACCTTGGTTCGGTTCCAGGTATCGACCAGCACATCCTGCAAGTCCCACCGGGTGAGGCTGTCTAGCATGCCGAATGGTTCGTCGAGCAGCAGCAACCGCGGGCTAAGTGCGAAGGCCCGGGCAATGCCGACGCGCTGGCGCATGCCGTTCGACATTTCCGCCGCCAGTTTCTCCATTGCATCGCCCAAACCGACGCGGTCGAGGTAGTAATCGACAATGTCCTTGCGCTCCGCCCGGCTGGCATGGGGGTACACTCGCTCTACCCCTAAGGCGACGTTCTGCCGAGCCGTAAGCCAGGGCATCAGGCTGGGCGCCTGAAACACCACCGCCTTGTCCGGTCCGGCCGTGCTGATCTCGCGGTTTTCCAACACGATGCCCCCGCCTGAAATTTCGTTCAAACCAGCTGCCATCGTCAACACGGTGGATTTGCCGCAACCTGAATGGCCGATCAGCGAGATAAACTCACCCCGATCCATCAGAAGGTTGAAGTCGTCGACCACCTTCAGCGGCCCGTCAGGGGTGGGATAGATCTTGTCGAGCTTGAAGAGTTCCAGATAACGTTGATTTACAGGGCTCTTCGCCGCCTCCTTGTAGGCCTTGGGCAGTGGCGAAAGATCCAACGGAATGACATCGGGCAGGATCACGTCGCTATCGCCCGCCGATCCGCTTTCCGCGTTCAGCGCGCCGAGATAGGAGACGATTTCTGCACGCAAGCGCTGGAAATGGGCATCATCGTTTACCGCCTCGCGCTCACGCGGGCGGGCGACATCGACATCCCAGATATTGCCGATTGTTGCTGCGGGCGCAGGAGTAAGCACCGCCACGCGGTCTGCCAGCAGCAGCGCCTCGTCCACGTCGTTCGTGACGAGCAGGATGGTGCGCCCTTCCTCCTTGCGGATACGTTCGATTTCATCCTGCAGCTTCGCGCGGGTCAGCGCATCAAGAGCGGAAAGGGGTTCGTCGAGCAGCAATATTTCAGGCTCCATCGCCAGGGCGCGAGCCACTGCGACGCGCTGGCGCATTCCGCCCGACAGTTGGGCCGGTTTGCGGTCCATTGCATGGCCAAGCCCGACCAGTTCGACCTTGTGCTTCACAAGGGCTGCACGTTCGGCCTTGCTGCGATCCTTGTGAACGGCATCCACCGCCAATGCGACATTCTGTTGTACGGAAAGCCAGGGGAACAGCGAGTAGGACTGGAACACGACACCGCGATCCTTGCTGGGGCCCTCGATGGCCTCGCCTCTCAGCAGAATCTCGCCTGCATCCAGCTGTACCAGTCCAGCAATCGCATTGACCAAGGTGGTCTTTCCCGCACCAGAGAAACCCAGGATCGCGACGAATTCGCCTTCAGCAATATCGAGGTCGATACCGCCGAGCACCTGCGTGGTGGCGCCGGACTGCCCGGAATAATCCTTGGAGAGACCGCGCAGCGACAGGATGGGAGGAGGTAGGGTGTTGGTCATGGTCATTCTCACACCGTGCGGTTTTTGGAAGCGAGCGCTTCCACGCCCATCATGATACGGTCGAGGCCGAAGCCGATGAAACCGATCACGATAACAGCGAACATGATGCGGGCCAGCGACTGGCTGGAGCCGTTCTGGAATTCATCCCAGACGAACTTTCCAAGACCGGGATTCTGGGCGAGCATTTCAGCCGCGATCAGCACCATCCAGCCCACGCCCAGCGACAGACGCATGCCGGTGAAGATGTAAGGCAAGGCGCTGGGCAGCACGAGCCGGGTGAGCTTGGCGAACCAGCCCAGTTTCAGCACGCGGCCCACGTTGAGCAGATCCTTGTCGATGCTGCGTGTGCCAACCGCCGTATTGATCAGCGTAGGCCACAGCGAGCACAGCATCACCACCAAAGCGGAAACGATGAAGCTTTTCGGCAGCAGAGGGTCGTTGCTGGTGACCACAGCCGAAATTACCATTGTAACGATGGGAAGCCAGGCAAGCGGGCTGACCGGCTTCATGATCTGCACCAATGGATTGATGGCCGCGTTCACCGTTTCAGAAAGGCCACAGACAAGGCCAATCGGCACCGCCACCAGAGTCGCCAGAATGAAGCCAAGCGCCACGGTCTGGAGCGAAGTGACGATCTGATCAAGGAATGTCGGCGGACCCGCGTAATCGAAATTCGTGACTATACCCGGATTACCTGAAGCTATCGCTACTTCGTTGCGCGCATCCTGATCAGCATAGAACTGCGCCTCGGTTTCTTGTGCAGCAGACCAGTCGTCGAACAGGGCGCCACCCTGCTGCGCCACTTCTACCGGCCCGGGCAGCGCGCCGAGCGAAGTGTCGACTTGCGGAGCCAGTGCAGCCCACAGGCCAAGAAAGGCCAGAATTCCGATCAATGGCGGGATCAGATTTTTCGTAAAAGCAGGAAAGCTGGCAAGTATTGCCATCCCGCGATGCGGCGTTCGATTGGCTGTGTCCGGCTGCACAGGCGCCGCTATATTGCCAGCAACCGACGCCGCGGCCGCCGCTCCTGTCGGTTCTGCGCCGGGCTGCTTATCCGCAAATGCTGTAGCCATGGTAGAGTTTCCTTTGCTTGGGCCGGATTATGTGCCGGACACGCCGGAGGCGCTCACTCGCTGGCCTTTTTTAAGGCCGATATCGAACCCGGTGAGATATGCATTGGGTTTGCGCCCATCATAGGAGAGGCCGTCGATGAAGCCGTTTTGCGGGTCGCGGAAACCGTCGGTTTCGGGCAGAGCGGCCTGCGCGATAACGCCATTTTCGACCAGCTGGTTCGCAGCCGCCAGATAGAGGTCGGGGCGGTAGACTGCGCGAGCGGTCTTGAAATACCACTCATCGCTCTTGTCTTCGGCAATCTGGCCCCAGCGACGCATCTGGGTAAGATACCAGATGGCATCCGAATAGAACGGATAGCCAGCATATTTGTCGAAGAAGATATTGAAACCTTCGGCCGCACGGGTGTCGCCCTGTTCGAACGTAAACTGCCCGGTCATGCTTGCAGCGATGACATCCGCATCTGCGCCGACGTAGTTAGAGCGGCTGAGAATTTCGACGGCCTCCTGCCGGTTGGCCCCGCCATCGGCATCCAGCCATTGCTGTGCCTTTATCACTGCACGAAGAACAGCAGCCAGCGTAGCGGGGTATTGCGTTGCAAAATCCTCCCGGAAGCCGAGCACCTTCTCGGGGTTGTCATTCCAGATCTGGTCATCGGTAATGACGGGCACGCCGATGTTCATGGCGACTGCCTGCTGGTTCCACGGCTCGCCCACGCAGTATCCCTCGATCGTGCCTGCTTCCATCGTGGCCGGCATCTGCGGCGGCGGTGTGACCGACAAATTCACGTCCGCACTGACCTGACCTGTCACGTCGCCATCTGTATAGAAACCGGGGTTAAGCCCGCCGGCGGCCAGCCAGTAACGCAGCTCGTAATTATGGGTGCTGACAGGGAACACCATGCCCATATTGAAGGGTCGCCCCTGTGCCTCGAAGCGTTCGACGACCGGGCGCAGATGAGATGCAGAAATGGGGTGCTGCGGACGCCCATCAGCCTGCTTGGGTAGATCGTCCTTGATTATGTTCCACACGCGATTGGAGAGCGTGATGGCGTTGCCGTTGAGGTCGAGGCTGAGCGGAGCGATCAGATTGGCCTGTGTGCCATAACCGATGGTAGCCGCCAGCGGCTGACCCGCCAGCATGTGCGCTCCGTCAAGCTGGCCGCCTATCACACCGTCCAGCAAAACCTTCCAGTTGGCCTGAGGCTCCAGCGTGACGTTCAAGCCTTCTTCCAGGAAGAAGCCCTTCTCCTGCGCGATGGCGAGCGGAGCCATATCGGTCAGCTTGATGAAGCCCAGCTTGATGTTGGGCTTTTCGATTGGACCATCGATGCTTCCGGGAGCGACTGCGGTGCCCTTCGCATCGTTGCTACCGCAACCGGCCAGCGCCAAGCCTGCGGTGAGGGCTGCCAGTGTCCCCAATACGGTTCGGCGATTAAATTGGCCCTTGAATTTTCCCGGCATTGAACTTGTCTCCAGCGCAAGCGCCCAACGCAAAAAAGCCGCCTCGAAATTGGCCCCTTTCGGGGTCCATTTCGGGCGGCGACGTTGCCACGCAAATTTTCATATGACCTAGAGACCGTATTCTCACCCATCTGTGGGTAAAAGTCTCTGCTCGGCTTTTTTGTATGCGATTCGATGCGTGTTCGTAAAGCTCTATTTTGCAGCGCAGCGTAAGTATCGCTCAGGAAAGAGCAGCCAAATAGTCTTCGATATACTCCGGATCAAACGTGCGATGGTCGAAAAAAATGTTCTCCGACAAGGTGATACTGCCTTGATGCGCGCCCACTTGGGTTAATTGGGATACACTGCCTTCCACTTTTGAATTGGCGGCAGGCAGATCGTCTCCGGTGGATTTTGTTGCGCTGCGATAGACGCCGGGGCGGAAGACAGCAGACGCGCGCGATGCATCTTGGGCATCATATTCCAGATGATTCCAGCGTACCATTTGCGAATACAGCCAGGCCGCCTGACTTACCCAAGGGAAATTTGCGGCCTCGCTATGCTGGAACATGAAATCCGGGAAATGCACAGGCGGCGCGCCATTCGCCAGGACGAGCCTGTCCGAAATGGCGCGCTTGACCAAATTCGCATCTGCATCGAGATATTGCGGTGCCGACAGGATATCGCTGTTCTGGCCGATGTTGGCCGGATCGACGAAATGCGCGCCAGCCTTGCGCATGGCGCGGATCAGCATTTCGAATTGCTCGCGTTTGCGATCAAGCACCGGTTCGCGGACGGCCAGAACCTTCTCTACGCCGCGACGCCAGATTTGCGCCGTTGCCAACACAATCACGCCGACATCCCGCTCGACACATACCGAATTCCACGGTTCGCCGACACAGGCGCCGTCGATCTCGCCGTTTTCCAGCGCGTCAGCAACGAAGGGCGGCGCGACTGTGACGATTTCCACATCCTCGTCCGGACGGATGCCGCATGATGCAAGCCAATACCGCAGCTTGTAATTATGGCTGGAATAGCGGTGAACGACTCCAAAACGCAGGCGCGATCCATCGCTTCGCGCCTTTGTCGCTGCTTTCTTAAGGGCCGCTCCCAACTGTGCCGGATCAGGCAGATCCCCCGGCATAGCGACCCTTTGTGCCAACGGCTTGGAAAGCGTCACGGCATTGCCGTTGAGGCCTAGTACGAAAGGAGCCGCCATCGGTTGAGCGGGCCTGCCAAGACCCAGCGTCGTAGCGATAGCCAGCGGGGCCAGCATATGCGCGGCGTCTGTATGACCGTAAAGCAGCCGATCGAGCACGGTCGCCCAGCTTACATCCTTCATGAAGGACAGGGACAGACCTTCTTCCTCGGAAAAGCCATGCTCCTGCGCAAGTATGGGCAGGCAGGCGTCCACAAGCGGAAGGAAGCCAATGGTGAGATTCTGCGTGGCCATGCGATCAATCTCCCATCATTTCAAATGCCGTGACGACAGCTTCGGCGATTTCGGCAACGCGTTTGTTCGAAGACATGGCCTTTCGCCGCAACTCGCCATAAGCCTCGGGCTCTGTCAGATTTTTGCTATCCATAAGGATGCGTTTTGCGCGGTCAGTTGTCTCGCGTTCCGCCAGCTTGCCCTTCACTTCCTTAAGATCGTTTTCGAGCCGGGCAAACGCATTGAAACGCTTTACCGCCAGATCGAGCAGGGGCCTTATGCGGTTTTTTGAAAGACCATCGACAACGTAAGCAGAAACGCCTGCATTGATGGCTTCTGCGATAGCCTCATCGTCGCTCTCATCGACAAACATCGCAATCGGTCGCGCCAGCGCGCGACTGACAGCGAAGTATTCCTCAAGAACATCCCGTGAAGGATTGCCCAGATCCATCAGAACGATATCCGGCGCGATCGCCTCTATTTGCGCGAGCAGTCCATGACGCTTTGTCAGAACGTGAATCTCCGGCTCATCGAGCCCGGCAAGTCCATCCTCGATAATCGAGGCGCGCGCCGGGCTTTCATCGATGATGGCGACCTTCATCATGTCATATTGCATTGCAACATAGCACTTTGCAACCGGGTAGGAATCACCGGACTTTCAAACAATCCTGAACTGACGCTCGACTTGTTTGTACAAGCGGAGAGGTTGCAACGGACAATCTCGAAGCGGGGACAAGCGCGATCGGTTGTTGCGACCAGACACGAATGTCTCGAAGGCAATGCGGCGGCATGTGTTTTATCTTGTCCGGCCAGCCAGAAGACCATTACTGGAGAAATAATGGCCGACCGAAATATCTTTGCCTTCGGCATTCTGGGTGCAACCCTTCTGCCATGAAGATCATGACGCTCATCCTCGCCGGCGGACAGGGTCACCGCATGAATGGGGACAAACCGCTTAAAATGTTGGGCGATCGCACGCTTCTGAAGCGGACGATCGATTATGCGGAGCAGCTGGGTTTTCCCATGATACTAAGTCTGCGGTCACCCGATCAGATCGGCACAGCAATCGACCTGTCTATCATCGAGGACAGGCGCGATATCGAAGGGCCACTGGCGGGCATTATCGCAGGTATCGACCAGGCGGGGGAGGGCGGGTTCGACGCGATGTTGACCATCCCTATCGATATGCCCTGGCTTCCCGCCGATCTGGCCGATCGCCTGAGCGCCGAGGAACGGGACAGACCGGCATTCGCGATGAGTGGCCACAGGGTACATCCGGTCTGCGCCCTGTGGCCGGTCGCCTCCCGGAATGCAGTCTGTCGTTATGCCGCGAAAGGCGGTCGGTCGCTGCGCGGCCTGCTTGAAGAACTGGCCGCGAATGCGGTGAAATGGCCAATCGGCGATCGAGATCCGTTTGCCAATATCAACGATCCCGAAGCGCTCGCCGTAGCGGAGTGTCAGCTTCAAAAATCGAGCTAGGGTAGCGGAGCGAGTAACAATCGCGGCGCTGGCTCAAGACGTTGGGGCGGTCCTGCTCGATCGCATAGTGCTGGATAGAGTGCTGTCTGTTTAGTGCTCCGGTAGCGCGGTACGGGGAAGCTCCCGATCTCCCTGCAAACCCGCGCCGGCAAGGAAGAACTCGATCCTGGTGTGCAGTCGCTCAACGCTTTTGTTCGTTCCCAATTGGTGACTGATCGCTTCTGCATGAACGTCGCTTACGAACAGACCGAGAAACAATTCTGCCAGTATATCCGGAGGCGCGTTCATTTCGACCCCTCTGTCATGCCAGTCAGTAAACATCTGTCGGAGCGAATCATGCGTTCGCGTTGCTGTGCGTTCGAAGAAACGCCGCGCAAAATCTTTGTTGCTTACGCTACGCGCGATAACAATGCGGACCAGAGCGACCACTTCCGGGTCCAGGAAATGTCCTTGAAAGCTTACCGAAAGACGGTGGAGGATTTCGACCGGCGTACCCCCTTCTTTCGCTGCCTTGCGGATCAGCTCTGCACCCGAAGATGCTTTCTCGAAGACCACAACCTCGAGTATACCTTCCTTGTTATCGAACAGTTTGTAGATGGTGGCCAGCGATCCGCCGGCGCGATCGACAATGTCGCTCAGCGTGGTACGTTCGTACCCCTGTTCGACGAATAACTCCCGGGCAGCTTCGATGATGGCTCGCCTGCGGCGGTCCAGTCGGTCACATTCAATCTGATCAATCATTTGCTTAAGACTCAACGAAAACGGGTTGCAGGACAAGTGCGTAATACCTATTACACCTTCGCACCTGCACAAAAGTTGACTGAAAGCCGCCTACTCATGAAAGCGATAATTGTAAGCTTGGCCGCGAGCCTTCTGCTCGTCGGCTGTTCCCAAGCGGACGAGGAAGAGGCGCCCCAGGCGATTCCGGTCCGCACCGTAACAGTAGCTGCGCAAACCGTTCCCAATGTAATCGAATTACCCGGACGGGTCGAGCCGGTACGCGAGGCAGAGGTGCGCGCCCGCGTGACAGGGATCGTGCAAAAACGGCTTTACGAAGAAGGAACCGATGTAAGCGAGGGACAGCCGCTGTTCCGGATTGATCCGCGTGAACTGCGTGCCAGTTCAAACCAGACGAAGGCTGCACTCGCCCGCGCTCGCGCAACAGCAGCCAATGCCCGGGCAGTAGTCGAACGGTACCGTCCGCTGGTCGAAGAAAACGCTATCAGTAGTCAGGAATACGACGCTGCGATTGCCGCTTCGCGTGAGGCAGAGGCGAATGTTGCACAGATTCGGGCGCAGCTGGAGGCAGCCTCTCTACAACTCGGCTACACCACGGTACGTGCTCCGATCAGCGGCCGTGCAGGCCGCGCGCAGGTCACCGAAGGGGCGTTGGTCAGCCAGCCGGAAGGTACGCTGATGACCCGCATCGAACAAATTTCGTCGGTCTATGTAAGCTTCGCCCAGGCTGCCAGCGAGGTTATCGAATTGCGCCGCGCTGTCGCTGCGGGCGAGCTCGATCTGAACGATAACGAGCAAATGGAAGTGCGCCTGACCTTCGGCAACGGGACCGAATACCCTGTTCCGGGCTATATCGATTTTCTCGATTTCTCGGTCGACGAGCAGACCGGGACGGTCGAGCTGCGCGCTGAATTCAGTAATTCCTCGCGCCTGCTGCTTCCGGGCGAGTTCGTGCGGGCGAGAATTTATGCCGGCAAGATCCAGAACGGGATCACCATCCCGCAACAGGCAGTGACTCTGACCGGTGACGGCGGTTCCGTCTTCCTGGTCGATAAGGAGGGGCAGGCCTTGGTCCGGCCGATCAAGCTGGGGGATATGGTTGATGGCAGATGGATCGTCGAAAGCGGTCTGAAGCTAGGCGATACGGTGATTGTCAGCAATCTTCAGAAAATCCGTCCCGGCGTTCCGGTCAAGATATCCAACACGCCCACCGGACGCCGGCCTGCCCCCGCCCCCTCTGCCGCCGCTTCTGGCAAGGTTCGCTAGGGCATGGCACGTTTCTTCATTGATCGCCCGATTTTCGCTTGGGTAGTTTCGCTGGCTATCCTTCTGGCGGGCCTGCTTGCGCTTCGCTCCCTTCCGGTTGAACAATATCCCGAAGTCGCGCCGCCTTCGCTGACGATCAACGTCGTCTATCCTGGCGCCGGGGCAGAGACGCTTGAGCAAAATGTCACCCAGGTGATCGAGCAGCAACTCAATGGCGTCGACGGCTTTCTCTATATGTCCTCGACCAGCACCTCGGCAGGACAGGCCAGCATCGGTCTGACCTTTGAAGCGGGCACGGACATCGATATCGCTCAGACTGAGGTGCAGAACCGCCTCAGCACGGTAGAGGCGCGCCTGCCCGAGGAAGTGCGCCGCCAGGGCATCACCGTTCGGCAGGCGAGTGAGGGCTTCCTCATGATCGTGGCCTTGACGTCTACCAGTGGTGATCTTGGTTCCACCGATCTAGGTAATATCGCGTCCAACCAGGTGATTGACGAACTGCGCCGTGTAAACGGCGTGGGCGACGTTATGATGTTCGGTTCACCTTACGCGATGCGCATCTGGCTCGATCCCGAAGCGCTGGCTTCCTACAATCTGTCTCCGTCAGCTGTGCTGGCGGCAGTGCGCGAGGAAAATGCCCAGACGGCGGGCGGAGCTATCGGCGCGCAGCCACTTGCCGAAGGGCAGCTCATCACGGCCACCATTTCCACTGAAGGCCGCTTCTCTACAGTGGAGGAATTCGAGAACATTATTCTGCGCGCCAATACGGGCGCAGCGGTTGTGCGGCTGGGTGAGGTGGCGAGGGTCGAACTCGGCGCGCAGAACTATGCTACCTCTGCGTCTCTCAATGGACAGCCTATGGCCGGCATGGCGATCCAGCTCGCCACCGGCGCCAATGCCTTGTCCACGGCCGATGGTGTGCGCGAACGCTTGGCCGAAATCGAAGAGGGGCTTCCGCCTGACGTCACCTGGCGCATTCCCTACGATACCACGCCTTTCGTCGAAGCGTCGGTGGAAGAAGTGGTCAAGACATTGTTCGAGGCAATGATCCTCGTCTTTCTGGTCATGTACCTGTTCCTCCAGAACTGGCGCGCGACATTGATTCCAACTCTGGTGGTGCCGATTGCGCTGGCGGGCGCCTGTCTGGGATTGTGGCTGTTCGGTTTCTCAATCAACGTCCTGTCATTGTTCGGCATGGTTTTGGCCATCGGTATTCTGGTGGACGATGCCATCGTCGTCATCGAGAATGTCGAACGCATCATGCGCGAGGAAGGGCTGCCGCCACTGGAAGCCACCCGCAAGGCGATGGGCCAGATCACCAGTGCAATCATCGGTATCACGCTGGTGCTGATTGCCGTGTTCGTGCCGATGGCGTTCTTCCCCGGCTCCACAGGCGGAATCTATCGGCAGTTCTCGGTCACGCTGGCGATCGCGATCTTCTTTTCTGCTTTCCTTGCCTTGTCGCTCACCCCTGCACTGTGCGCGACCTTTCTCAAGCCGATGAATCATGAGGCCGACGATGCTGACGGCACTGATGAACCGGCCAGTGATCCTGCCACGCCAGAACAGCCGGGGTGGCGCGGCAAGCTGGCGCGCGTGCGTGGGTTCACAGCGCGCTTTTTCGCCCGCTTCAATAGTTGGTTTGCACGAATGCAGGAGAAATACGGGCGCACAAACGACCGTATTCTGTCTCGTCCCTGGCGCGCCTTCGCGGTGTTCCTCACGCTCGTCCTGTTGACGGTAGTGCTGTTTGCCCGTCTCCCCTCGGCGCTGTTGCCGACCGAGGATCAGGGTTTTCTGATCACTGCGGTGCAAACCCCGCCAGGGGCGACTCAGGCGCGGACTGACGAGGCACTGAAGCCAATCACCGATTACTGGATGGACCGCGAGGAGGTCGATAACCTTGTGCTGGTTCGCGGTTTCAGTTTTTTCGGGCGTGGTCAGAACAACGCCCTGATGTTCAGTTCCTTCAAACCGTGGGAAGAACGGACTGGTGCGGGGAGCAGCGCAGGCGAAATGATGGAAGATGCGATGGGCCGCTTCATGCAGCTCGACAATGCCAGCGCCTTCGTGATCCAGCCGCCGGCAATCCAGTCTCTCGGCCGAGCCAGTGGTTTTACTCTCAAGCTGCAGGATCGCGGAGGTGTGGGGCGCGAAGCCCTGACGGCCGCGCGCGACCAGTTGCTGGGCGCGGCTTCCCAAAGCTCGATCATCGCCAATCTTCGGCCCGAAGATCAGGGGCCCAGCCCCGAAGTCGAGGTTGTGATTGATCGGGTTCAGGCACGTGCGCTCGGCCTTTCGCTGTCCAGCGTGAACGCTGCGCTGTCGATCACTTTCGGCTCAGCCTATGTCAATGATTTCAACCGCGATGGTCGTGTGCTGCAAGTGCAACTCCAGGCTGATGCCCCTTATCGGATGACGCCCGAGGATATTATGTCCCTGCGCATACCTAATGAAAGCGGGGAGCTGGTACCATTCAGCGCCTTTGCGAACGCGCAATGGTCGGCAGCACCCGCCAGCCTTTCGCGATATAACGGGTACCCCGCGATGACTCTTTCAGGAACAGCCGCACCGGGAGAATCCTCCGGTGCCGCGCTTGCCGAGATGGAGCAATTTGCCGAACAACTGCCACCTGGCATCGGTTTCGAATGGACTGGCCTCTCCTACGAAGAAAAGCAGGCGGGCGGGCAAATTGGCTTCCTTCTCGGCCTGTCGGTAATCGTGGTCTTTCTGGTTCTCGCCGCGCTTTACGAAAGCTGGGCAGTGCCGCTGGCTGTTCTGCTGATCGTTCCAACCGGCGTGTTGGGCGCCGTCGTATTCTCCATGCTGCGCGGCCTTTCGGCAGATATTTATTTCATCGTCGGACTGGTCACGATCATCGGTTTGGCGGCCAAGAACGCGATCCTTATCGTTGAATTCGCGATTGAGGAGGAAGAGCGTGGACTGCGGCGGATCGAAGCGGTGAAAGCCGCAGCCCGGTTGCGGCTGCGCCCTATCATCATGACCTCCCTGGCGTTCACGATGGGCATGGTTCCATTGGTGCTGGCTTCGGGTGCCGGTGCCGCAAGCCGCATTTCGGTGGGCACCGGGGTGATGGGCGGAATGATTGCCACCACCATCTTCGGCATCTTCCTTATCCCGATGCTCTATCTGCTAGTACGCAGAAATGTCAGCCGCAAGCAGCCCGTCGCCGCAGGACATCTGGACGATACAGTTTCCGGCGACGCTGGGGTGCAGACATCCGGATCGGAACCCGAGGGGGAGGCAATCCCATGACACTCAACCGTTTGATCGCCGTAGCGCTCGCGTCGATTGCGCTGGCGAGCTGCGCCAGCATGGCACCTGAACACACACGCCCGGCACCCGCAATCGCACCTGTCTATGACAGTGGCTCCCGGCCCGACGGGGAAGTCGTAGCCTCGCAACTTTCCTACAACGAGTGGTTCGTGGATCCGCGGCTGCACACGCTTGTCGCCAGCGCATTGGCGAACAACCGAGATTTGCTCGCAGCGACTGCACGGATTGAACAGGCCCGCGCGCGTTACCGTATTCAGGACAGCCGCCGCCTTCCCGGCGTGGTCGCTGATGCAAGTGCCATTCGCACGCGCCAGCCGCTCTCGGCCAATCCCGCGCTCGATACAGGCGATGTAGAGGGCGCGCCCGATACCATTACTTTCAACCGCTTTGATGTGGGAGTTGGTGTCAGTGCGTTTGAACTGGACTTCTGGGGCCGGATCGCAAGCCTGAGCGATGCAGCACGTGCCCAATATCTCGCGACGGTTGCCGCACAGCGGGCTTTCTATCTTTCGCTGATTGCGGATACGGCAACGACCTATTACGAAATCGTCGAAACCGAAGAGCAGATCGCTCTGGCCGAAGCCACCGCCGAAAGCAGACGCGAAGGACTGCGGATCGCAAGGGTACGGCTCGATAATGGTGTAACCTCCGCTCTACCATTCCGGCAGGCCGAAACACTGCTGACCCAGGCAGAACAGCGACTGGCAGCCGAACGGCTGACCCTGGCGCGGCTGCGTAATCAACTGGCGGTATTGGTGGGCGGTATAGTGCCTGAGCCGCTTCCCGAGGGGCTCACTCTGGCGCAACAGGGGGACGAGCGCAGGCTTTCGGCGGGCTTGCCGTCGGATCTCCTGCTTGCACGTCCGGATATCGTCGCGGCCGAGGAGCAGCTGCGCGCCGCCCGTGCGAATATCGGGGCCGCTCGCGCAGCATTCTTCCCCACTATTTCGCTGACAGGCAGTACCGGCTTTTCCTCGAGTAGCCTCGATGACCTGTTTTCGGGCGGCGGTTTCGGATGGAGCTTCGGCCCGGCCATTTCCCTGCCGATTTTCGATTGGGGCGCGCGCGAAGCCGATCTGGACCTAGCTCAGGCGCTGGAGGTCGAGCAGGTGGCGAATTACGATCGGACTGTCCAGGGGGCCTTCCGTGAAGTCTCGGACGCACTGGCCGGGCGGCGCTGGTTGGCCGAGCAGGTTGAAACCTTGCAACGGGCCGTGATTGCGCAGGAACGCATCGCCCGCATTGCACGCCTCCGCTATCGGGAAGGTGTGGCCGATTATCTCGAGGTTCTCGACGCCGAGCGGAACTTGTTCAACGCCCGCCAAGAGCTGCTCGCGACCGAGCGGGCCTGGCTCCAGAACCGTGCGACACTCTTTGTTGCACTGGGCGGAGGCATCGGGAGCGAAATTTCCCGTGAACGCAGGATGGATTAGAATTTGCGTTGGTCTTCGAGCCAAGGGACGACTTTTTCCGGCACCATACTGTTCGCGCAGCGCGTAACATGGCCGGAGCAAGAGCAACCCTGTATCTCGTTGCAAAAACAGCGATCGCGGCGGCATTTTTGGGGTCAATATCATGATGCGGGCCAGTACCGGGGAGGGCGTTCCCCTTGCGATTCCGACCGGCGCGGATGGGTCGGCTCTCCCCGTGACAATGTGGGCCTTATGCGTCACGGCATCCGGCGCTGAAACTGCCTTTCCACATTAATCGGATGTAGCTGGTATCGCCAACCCTATTCTTGGCACATGCATTGTCAGGTCGTGCTTGCTTGCCCCATTATTTAACGATACTGACCAGTTTACATAAGGGCTTAAAGCCCAGTTTATGTAAGGGTCGAAAGCAGAGTTGTATGAGCTATTTGTCCAGCAAGGATCGGTCTGATTCCGGCGAATTCAAGGTGGAGGCTAAGCTTGCTGGCCAACCAGCTACAATGGTTTCAAATGCACTTTCGATTCCAGCTGTTCGTTTCGTTCGATGAAGCCGGAATCCCGCCCATCGATCTCCCTCAGAGAAGAGCACGAAAAGACTACGTTGATCGTCTCTGGCGACTGGACCACTCAAAGCCTCGCAGAATTGCCCGAAACAGGTACGTATGAGCCTTCCGATCATATGGAAATCGACTGCAGCGAGCTAGGCCGGATCGATAGCGTCGGTGCGCTGGCAATCCTGACGTTGGCACCCGGGGTGACGAAAACTGAAGGACTGCCTGAAAACCTGGTGCGTCTGTTCGAACTCGTCGACGCCGCTTCGCAAGGAGCAGATGTTCCGAAGACTGCTCGCCAACCGCTTCATGTTCGTCTGGGGAAAACAGTTTACAAGGCTGGAGAAACCATACGGACGAGCGCCCGATTTTTGGGGAAGTTGGAGGTTTCACTGGTTCGTTCGATCATTCGGCCAAGTCGCATCAGACCGGTCGCACTGGCTTCGTCGATTCAGAAAGCCGGGCTCGAATCGGTGCCCCTGATCGCCGTCATGACCTTCTTTATCGGTGCGGTGGTTGCCCTGATTGGCAGTGATCTTCTGGAACAGCTGGGGGCATCGGAACTGGTCGTAGAACTGGTCGGTATCTCGGTGTTGCGTGAGTTCGGTGTGCTGATACCGGCCATCCTTCTTGCCGGGAGATCGGCATCGACCTTTGCGGCCCAGATCGGCGCGATGCAAATGAATCAGGAAACGCAGGCAATGCAGGTCATGGGTATCGATCTGTTCGACGCTCTTGTTCTTCCTCGCTTTTTGTCTCTGGTCATCACCATGCCGCTGCTTGCGGTCATCGCTATGATAGCGGGCCTCGCAGGGGGGCTGGTAGTCAGCTGGGGCATCATGGGCGTGAGCCCGGTTCTGTTCATCGAGCGGCTGGAAAGTGCGGTGGATATTCGCCATTTCTGGGTCGGAATGGCAAAAGTGCCAGTTCTTGCCGCAGTGATAGCGATTGCCGGTTGCCGGCAAGGCCTCGCCGTAGAGGGCGATGTCGAGAAGCTCGGCTCGCGTGTTACTGTTGCTGTTGTGCAGGCGCTGTTCGCCATCATCCTTCTCGACGCTGCCTTTGCCGTTCTTTTCAATGTGCTCGGTCTATGAGCATGGAACATGATCACCCCATCTGTGTAGAGGGCCTGACCACCCGGTTCGGCGACCATGTCATCCACGAGGATCTGGATCTGGAGGTGCGCCGCGGAGAGATTCTGGCAATCCTCGGCGGGTCCGGAAGCGGGAAATCGGTTCTGGTGAACGCCATCCTCGGTCTTCTTCAGCCGGATAGCGGAACCATCGAAATTTTTGGCAAGGAAATGTCGGATGTCTCCGACCGTATGGCTGTCGATCGCCGCATTGGCGTGATGTTCCAGCATGGTGCGCTATTTTCCTCCCTGAATGTCCAGCAGAATGTCGAAGCACCTTTGATCGAGCATTCCGAGTTGCGCGGAGATTGGCTTCAGCGTGTGGCCTTGATGAAGATTGGTCTGGTCGGCCTCGAAGCCGAAGTTGCGCGCCAACAGCCAACCGAACTTTCAGGGGGTATGCGCAAGCGTGCCAGCGTTGCCCGGGCCCTCGCGCTCGACCCCGAACTGCTCTTTTTGGACGAGCCCACTTCGGGGCTCGATCCGATCGGTGCGGCGGAATTCGATCAACTGATACGCACTTTGACCGATACGCTCGGCCTGACTGTAGTCATGATAACCCACGATCTCGACAGCCTCTATTCCATTTGCGACCGCGCAGCTGTGGTTGCGGACCGGAAGATCGTAGAAATTGCCTCGATCCCCGAGCTGGAAAAGTCCGATCATCCGTGGGTCAAGGAGTTCTTCGCAGGCCGGGCGGGGCAGGCAAAGGAAAGGAATTGCTGATGGAGCGAGAAGCAAATTACGGTCTGATCGGCGGGGTGACGCTTGTCCTGCTGGGCGCTGCCTTCGCATTTGTGCTGTGGTTGGGGCAATCGCAGTTCGCCAGTGATTTCGACGAGTACCGGGTCGTTTTCGACGGCCCTATACGAGGCTTGAACGAGGGTAGCGAAGTTCAGTTCAATGGAATTCCCGTCGGGGAAATCACTTCGATCCAGCTTGATCCGAACAACCCCAATCTAGTGGTCACCGAAATCCGTGTTCGCGAGGATACGCCGGTGCGATCGGATTCAAAAGCAACGACCGAGTCCGAGGGAATTACCGGAGGCAAGCATATTCAGATCGGCGCCGGAACGCCGTCAAAGCCCCTGCTGAAGGAAAGCTCGACCGATCCGCGGCCGACTATCGAGCCGGAGAAAAGCTCGATGCAGTCGCTGATGGACGGCGGCGGCGAGGTGCTCGGCGATGCTTCGGAAGTCCTGGGCCGGGTCAGTCGAACGCTTTCGGACGAGAACATCGAGAACATTTCAGCTGCAATTGCCGATGTCAGGGCGACAACGGAGCAACTGCGCGCCAGTCGCGGGATGTTTGAAAAAGCGGAACAGACGTTTGCGCGACTCGACCGCGCTGCCGGGGATATCGAGGGTGCTGCGCAATCCGCGCGTGCAGCGATTGACGGCGATGGAAGGGATGCCTTCGCCGACGTATCGGCAGCCGCAAAGGATTTGAAGACCGGTATCGCCGAGGCTCGCACCGTCATTCAGCGGCTGGACTCTGCCGCAAGCGGACTGGCGGGGCCAGACGGTTCGGGGATCGCGCAGACACTGGAATCGCTCGATGAAGCCGCGATCGAGGTCGAACAGCTTTCTCGCCAACTTCGCCATAAGCCGCGTGAAAGGAAACTTCCGCAATGACCAGAATGATATCGAAAAACCTAACCATTCTCGCCGTGCTGGCAGGTCTGTCCGGATGCAGCGGCGGCATTTTGGGGATGGGTGGTGAGACGTCGCTTTATCGAGTGGGCAGTGGAGCGGAAACGGCACCGGCAATCACTCAGGACCGCGCTCCTCTCTATATCAAGCGACCTCTAATGCCGGCGGGCGCGGACGCCGACCGGATCGCTACCGTCGAAGCCCAGGAAATTTCCTATCTCTCCGAGGCACGGTGGGCCAGCCCGGCGCCCGAGATGATGGGCGACCTCATCGGGCAAAGCATAGAGCGCAATGTTAAGCAGGCCTACATACCGATCCAGGATGGATTACCTGATTATCATGTTCTCTCTACCAGGTTCACCTCTTACGCCGCCTATTACGAGAATGGACCGGAAATGCCGCCGGTTATTCGCATCGTCGCTCAAGCCGAGCTGACCCGCGCTGCTACCTCGGCCCCTTTGGCAATCGAGAAGTTCTCACGAGAAGTACAGGCTATGGAGAACACGGTTTCGTCAGTCATCGACGCTTTCGACAGTGCAAGTGTGCAAATTGCTGACGACATGGCGATCTGGGCGGGAACAAAGCTTGACCTATGAAGCAGCGGCTCGCGCTAGAAGGCGGCCAATTTCCTTCAATACCCGATTGCGGGGTGGCCATCAGTCACCGGCAACGCCTGACCGACAGCCGTGAACGAAAAGATTTACCGAGCGGCTCATTCGTTCGGCGGTATCGGCTGTGAAGCCTGAATCACTTATACCCAGCGCCGCACGGCGAAACGGAGGAAGAATCACAACCGAAACGAATTGCTCCGCGGCAAATTCTGTATCCGATACAGCAATCTCGCCTCTTTCGTTCGCTCTTCGTAAAACGTTCACCACCAGTTTCGTCGTTCGGATAAAACCAAGCTCATAGAGCTTTTGCGCAAGTGCCGGAAAACGCGCGGCCTCAGCCATGACGGCACGCTCCATCGCGACATGGACATCGGACAGCACCCACGAGAGAAGTTTTTCGGCTAGTGCCTTAAGATCGAGGGTGACATTGCCGAGGTCCGGTATGTCCTGCTCAAGGTCGATCAATCGATCGTGGATTTCTGCCAGAATCACAGTCTCGAATAACGCAGATTTTCCTTTGTACCGGGTGTACAGGGTTCGCTTCGATATGGCCGCTTTCTGGGCAATGCGTTCGGTCGTCGTCCTGACGAAACCTTCTTCCAGAAAGACCTGACGAGCGGCCCGGAGTATCTTTCTCGTTAATGCTGTCGAGGCTTGGCGTGTCGGCCTACCCATTCACTCTGATCCTATCGCCTGTCACGCTTTTCCCTTCGCCGATGAGATTACACAATGTCGCCACCAACACCATCTTTACGGAAGGCGGGGACGTAAGCCAAATATTCTGGAAGCAAGCGCGAGTACCGAATCTGGTGGAGGTGAAAGCTGGCAAAAATGCGCCAACTGCGCTTTCTGCAGACCTGTAGTTAGTGACCCCGGTGAAGGCGGTCTCTTTCGGACTCCGACCCTCTAGATACGCTCTTCATTCGCGCCCCAGCTTGCTTGCTGGCAGAGCGTGCGGGGCCCAAATTTCATATCGCACAATGGATCCAGCGCACCATGTCTGGCCGAATTCTCAAAATGCCAACGGTATATAGAGAGTGCCTTCAAGTCGTTCACTCAGCCCGTGAGACGCCGGATTGACATTAAAAATAATCACCGTAGTAATAATGAGTCTTAGAGGAGGGGGAAATGGCGGCCAAATTTTATAGCAGTCGGGTTTCAGCGGATATCCTTGGGGCGAGAACCAGTCTGATAGCCCTTGGAATGGCGGGTTTGGTAATATCCGCGCCAGCCTACGGGCAGGCTGATGTCGGGAGCGCCACTGGGCAGCAATTACCCGCCGACATTTCGCAAGACGAGCAAGAAAAGAATTCGGCGCAAACGCCAGCAGGGCAAACCGACGCTTTCGGCAATGTCATCATCGTTACAGCGCGTAAACGCGAGGAAATGCTGCAGAACATTCCTGTCGCAGTCGCAGCCCTGTCGGGAGAATCGCTGGACGATGTGGGCATCCAGCGTCTCGACGAGACTACTGCATTGATCCCCAATTTACGCGTGTCGCATGCAGGCACCGGTCCGGGGGTCGCCAGCCTGTATATCCGCGGCATCGGTTACAACGGGACAGAGAAACTGGAAGCCCCATCGGTGGGCGTTTTTATCGACGATTTCTACTGGGGCATGGGCCACGGGCAGCTGCTCGATACGTTCGACATAGAGCGGATCGAAGTGCTGCGCGGACCGCAATCGGTCCTGTTCGGCAAGAACACGTCAGGCGGCGCGATCGTGGTGCGCCGCACCAAGCCTCAGGGCTACCTTGGCGGCAAGGTTAAGGTCGGGGTCGGCAATTTCGACCAGCGCGTAGTACAGGGCCTCCTTCACACACCCGTGCTGCTGGACGACACTCTGTCGTTCAAGATCGGCGGAACGTATCGTGAGCGTGACGGCTTCGCCACGAACCTTTACGACGGAACGAGCGAAGGCGATTATGAATATGTCGGTCTGCACGGCATGGCTCTGTGGGAGCCAACCGACAGTCTGGAAGCGCTGTTCGTATTCGATTATAATCGAGAGCGCGGCGAGGCGACTCCGCTACAGAACGACAACGTGCTGGGCGTCGACCTGTTCTTCGGCGGACAGCAACTCAATCCCGGCGTCAGGCCGCATGAAGTCTGGCCCGACCTGGTCAGCGATCAGCAACTGGACGCCTATCGCGCCAGCTTGCGGGTCGACTGGGAAACCAGCATCGGAACGATCACGTCCATCACCGGCTATCTGGATGAAGCGGATTACACGCTGCAGGATTTTGACAGCGGCTGCGGCGCCGATACCCAGGGGTTGGGGTGCAACTTCACGGTCAATCCGCTGCTCTCCAGTCCGGCCAATCCAACCGGCACCCTGCACACGATCAGGGATCAGGAGTTTCAGGAATTCACTCAGGAACTGCGGATTGCCAGCACGCTGACCGACACCCTGTTCCTTCAGGCTGGCGGCTTCTTTTACGACGACGCTATCGAAAGCCGTCAGACAACGAATTTCGCTGCGTTCGAGCGTACCACACAGGACACGCGCTCCTACGCCCTGTTCGGACAGGTCGAATGGGAGATTGTGCCCAGCCTGACCGCAACCGCCGGGGCCCAGTGGATTCACGAAGAGAAGGAATACTCTAAAACCGTTTTCTATCTACCCGAGGTACCGGTTGTCGGAGGTTCGGTTTTGCTTCCACTGCTGGAAGATGAGAAGAGCTGGGAAGATACGGTTTTCCAAGCATCTCTGTCGTGGGCCCCGAGCCCTGACCACTTGCTGTATGCATCGCTGTCGGACGGGTTCAGAAGCGGTGGTTTCTCGGCCAGAGGCACCGCCGCAGAAGCGGTCGATCCAACGCTTCCCAACTATACCGGTGGCACCGGCGAGAATTTTCTGGCTTTCGAACCGGAGACAACCCGGCAGATCGAGATCGGGTCTAAAAACACCCTGTTTGATGGCGCGCTTACCTTGAACCTAACTGGCTTCTATACCGAGCTGGAGGGATTGCAGACGGGGGCCGTCGCTCTGACCCCGAATTTCGGAGTTAACACCAACACCTATGTAAACAACTTCCAGCTGGCAGAGTTCAAGGGCTTCGAGATCGAAAGTATATTGAAAGTTCCTGGTGTGGACGGGCTGACCCTGCTCGCCAATATGGGGTATCTCGATGCGAGTGTAGAAGAGGCGATGGTGCCGGCGACACGTCTGGGTGTGGGCCCGGGAGGTTTGCCGGGCAGTCCGGCTCAGGGGTTGATCGACCTGTCGGATACTCCCCTGCCACAGGCGCCGGAATACACCTATGCCCTCACCGCGAATTTTGAGCGAGATTTGACTGCAGATGTAGCGATGAATTCGACGCTGCAATATTCCTACGTCGATGATGTGGTTCTCAGATCGCTGGGCACGGAGCCCGACATTCAGGAAGGCTACGGCTTGCTGGACGCCTCGATCGGTTTTACCTGGAAGCAGCTTTCTCTGCAGCTGATCGGCAAGAATCTGCTGGACAAGGAATACCGCAATAATTCTCTGCCGAACGTCCTGTTCCAGGGCTGGGGCAATCCGCGCACTGTATTGGCCGAAGTTACCGCGCAATTTTAGCGTTACCGGCATCAGCCGAGTTTGATTGATGTGCTCAGGCTGACAAGTTGCGGTTCGGGCATGAGTTAAGGAAGGCGATATTCATTTGCATATCGAATTGAATTCGGAAGAGCAGGCATTCCGCGAGGAAGTTCTGGAGTTCCTCGAACAACATCTTACCCCGGCTGTTCGCCGAGCCAGTCGACTTTCGACTGGTGTGTTCGTCGATCCTCCCTGGTCGAAAGAATGGCATCGCGCTCTCTACGAGAAGGGCTGGATCACCTATGCCTGGCCGAAAGAGTATGGCGGGTGTGGCTGGACTCCGGTTCAACGCTATATCTACGAAAGCGAGGCGGCGCGGAGGGGCGCGCCAGCAGTTGCCCCGATGGGTATCGGCCTGGTGGGGCCGGTGATCTGCGAATATGGTTCCGATTGGCAGAAGGAATATTTCCTGCCGCGCATTCGTTCCGGACAGGATTACTGGTGTCAGGGGTTCTCCGAACCGGGCGCAGGTTCCGACCTGTCCAGCCTGAAGACGAAGGCCGTTCGCGACGGTGACGATTATGTCATCTCGGGCGAGAAAACTTGGACTACCCATGCCCATTTCGCAAACATGATCTTTGCATTGGTCCGCACTTCGCGGGAAGACAGGCAGCAGAACGGGATCAGCTTCCTGTTGGTCGATATGGATTCACCCGGTGTTACCGTTAGGCCGATCATTACAATTGCGGGCGAACATGAGGTCAACCAAGTGCATTTTGATAATGTGCGCGTGCCAACCCGCAATCTGGTCGGAGAAGAAGGCAAGGGCTGGAGCTACGCCAAATATTTGCTCGAATTTGAACGCGGCGGCGGTGCACCGTCAACGCGCTCACGTATGGCGCTAGAACGATACAAGACGATACTGCGAAACGAGCCCGGTGATACGCCGGGCAACCGTTTGATTGACGAAAAAGATATCCAGCTTCGCCTGGGTCAACTGGCGGCACGGGTGGTCGCCCTCGAAACGCTCGATATGCGTCAGGTTGCCAGACGGCAGGCTGGCGGCAGACCGGGCACGACGGCTTCGATCGTCAAGACCCTGGGCTCGGAATTATTGCAGGCGATAGAGAAGGCCTCGATGGAAGCGCTCGGACCTAATGGCCTCCCTGCACTGACCCTCGATGGACCGGATTTTGCCGTACCCAATGACACACCTCTGCCCGAACACGGTTTAGCTGTCGCCGGACGCCATCTGAATGGATTGGCCGGCACGATCTTCGGCGGAGCCTCGGAAATCCAGCGCGAAATTATTGCCAAAGAACTCACCTGAAACTTCCGCGCACGATATCGTGCCCTAAATATTCAGGCGGCTTCAAGCCGGGCCAGTTTCAGGGAATGTTCTCTCTTGCCGCCATAGCTATCCTGCAGGACCAGCGCGCGCTTGTAGTAATGGGAAAGTTCGTATTCGTCGGTAAGTCCAATTCCGCCGTGCAGCTGTATCGATTGCTTGCCGATAAATTCGAAGGCTTGCGCTATTGTCACCTTGGCTGCGGAGAGCTGGCGTATCGCCTGCGGGCTTTCGGCCTGATATAGTCCGAGCCCGGCCACAACGCTTTGTGCCAGTTCATAATGCATCTGCATTTCAGCGAGGCGATGGCGCACGACCTGCTTGGTGGAAAGAGGCTTTCCGAACTGAACCCGGTTATTCATATATTCGGTGGTCAGTTCAAACATGCGGCGTAAACTACCCAGACATTCGGCCACTGCGGCGTGCGCGCCGATCCGGTACATGTCTTCGATAGCCCGATCGGCATTGTCCGCGTGCACAACAATGGCACTTTCAGGCAATTCGACATTCTCGAATTCGATACTCCCCGCAGGAGTCCCATCGATAAGCCGGTAGTGATTGATGGCAATGCCCGGAGTGTCCGCTGAAACCAGCAGAAGGATATTAGTTTCTTGATCAGGCGCGCCCCCCGTCGCAGCATTGACTAGAAGCAGATCGGTCGATGGATAAGCGACGAACGACTTGCTACCAGTAAGCACGACGCCACCCATGTTAATCTTCGCTCGGCACTGCCTATTATCGAAACTTTCGGCGTCCTTGGTCAGGGCTACGGTGATTGTTCTGTTGCCTGAAATAATGCTTTCCGCGACAGACTTGGCTAAATCAGGATCTTCGAAAAAATCGAATGCGGCTGCAGGTATCGCGATATTGTCGGCAAACGGTTCGACTGCCAGACTGTAGCCGATCTCTTCCTGAACGATCGCAACTTCCTTTGCTGAGCCACCCAGACCGCCGAAACTCGTCGAGAATGGCAGCGCCAGTACACCCAGCTCTGCCAGATCGGCCCAATTGGAACGGTCGTAACCGCGCTCGTATCCAAGATAATGGATGCGGTTCTGCAGAGAATAACGAGCCGACAGGAAACCGCTCACGGTGTCGCGGTAAAGGGTCTGCTCTTCGGTCAACTCAAAGTTCATCATCTATCCTAAAAAAAGCATGCTGTGTAGTTTTGATGCCGCCCTTTGCCGAACTTGGCAAGGGAGTTAGTGTATGTCATGGCGCTTTGGATGCCATGTACCGGCTCCGCGGCTACTGGTTGAACGGTGCCTCCCGGTAAGGGGAGGGCTGGCTGAAGTGCTGCAAAAAGAAAGACGATTTACCGGCTTCGGGCTCATAACCGCTTCGTTGATGGCGGTAGCGCCGACCGTTGCCGGAGCGACAATGGTCAATCTGGCCATCTGGCCGATCGTGAGCGAATGGGCAGTTCCACCGCATTCGGCTCAGTGGATATCTAGCGCTTATATCGCTGCTCTGGCTATGGGGCTGCCAGTTTCCGACTGGTTGGCCAGGCGTTTCGGGCTTCGGCGGACCGTCCTTGTCTTTCTGGCTTTATATTTCGTGTCTAGTATCTGGGCGGCAGCAGCATCCAGCCTCACAACTCTTGTGGTAGCGCGAATTTTTCAGGGCCTGTGCGCCGGAATTATTCAGCCGGCTACGCTTGCCGCCCTGTACGTTGCCTTTCCGATGGAACGTCGAGGCATGGCCGTCGGCCTGTTTTCCTTTGCTACTGCTGCGGCGGGAGGAACGGCGCCCTGGGTCGGGGGCATGCTGGTCGACTGGGCTGGCTGGCGTTCTATGTTTTTGGCACTTGCGATCCCTGCAGCAGCAGCAATACCTCTGGTCTTCAAATTCTATCCGGAAAAAACTCCCGATGCCGCCGAGACGCCGATGGACTGGGCGGGGCTTGGGCTGCTGATACTTAGCATTGGTCTCTCAATTATGGGGCTGCATCGTCTGGCCACACGCGGTGGCGATCTGCTGGAACTGTTTGTTCCGGTAATCGGAGCAGTTATATGTTTTTACCTGTTCTGGCGAAGAGAGATATCGGTTCGCAATCCGCTGATTGACATGCGCGCACTTGCCCAGCCGCGAATGGCCAGTTCCTGCTCGATCAATTTCTTGCTTGGCACCGGACTTTACGGATCGACTTTCCTGATCCCGCTCTATGCACAGGAAGTCCTGGCGATGAGTGCCAACGATGCAGGACTGGTCCTGCTGCCTGGGGCGGTTGTATTGATGATCGGCACATTGATTGCAGGCAAGCTGCTCGACCAGATTTCCCTGTCAGGCATGATGTCGATGGGGATCGGAGTGTTTGCGGTTTCGAATGTTATGTTAGCTTACGCCAGCCCTGCGAACACCTTTGCCGCATTTGCGTTGATCGTGGCCTTTGGCAGGTTAGGGTTGAGCGCTGCCCACCCGGCCGTTCACCTCGCAATCATGAAAAGCGGGACTTCCTTTGTCGGTCAAAGCGCGGGGCTGACGAACCTGACGCGCCAACTGGGGGGCTCTTTCGGCATTCTGACACTGACTCTGGTGGCGCACTGGGGGCATGCGCCAGCCACTACATTGATAGGTCAGGCGGGATATCGGCGCGCGTTTATTGCATCCGCCATCCTGCTTGTTGCCGCCGTGGCCGCCGCCGCCATCTATTCCCGAACCGACGACAAAGCGCAAAAGTTATAACACTGAATAAATTACAGGTTGGCGAGCAGGTGTGACGCCGTTATAGGAGATAATAGTCAAGCGGGTATATTTGCGAATCGCCCGCCACATTCACCGCGACGGGAGGCGTCTTAGGGAATGAAAGCATTGGAGCCGATCTCGATTGCTGGTGTCGAGATACCCAACCGGGTAGTCCGCACTGCGCATGGAACCCATTTCGGGGACGGCGGCATTGTGCCCAGCCTGATAGATTACCATGTCGAACGTGCCCGGGGCGGTGTGGGCCTTACCATTCTCGAAATCGCCGGCGTGCATCCAACCTGTCCCTCGTCGATCTGCAATTTCGATGATTCGATCATAGAGGGCTACGCGCGTTTA
The DNA here is from genome assembly GCA_913060895.1 of uncultured Sphingomonadaceae bacterium. GTDB lineage: Bacteria > Pseudomonadota > Alphaproteobacteria > Sphingomonadales > Sphingomonadaceae > CAJXSN01. The sequence continues at coordinate 63,738 of CAJXSN010000010.1, read as the reverse complement.
ATGGAGGCGGTGCGTCCGCACGGCATGCGCGTGTTCCAGCAATTGTGGCATGCAGGTCATAATGGCGTGCCACTTGATGGCAGCCCGCCGTGGTCGTCCTGCGATCTGCCTAGCCCGGTTCTGGGTATGGTGCCGATTGCAATGAGCAAGGCACAGATCGATGAGATGGTGGAATCCTTCGCTGCTGCGGCAGAACGCTGCAAGAAGGGCGGGGTGGATGGTGTCGAACTGCATGCCTCGCACGGCTATCTGCCGCAGCAATTCATGTCGGCTATGCTCAACCACCGCGAGGACGAGTATGGCGGCAGCTTCGAAAACCGGATGCGCTTCACCGTAGAGGTTCTGTCAGCCATCCGCGAACGGGTTGGTGCAGATTACCCGGTCGGTGTCCGGCTAAGTCCGGAAATCGTTGACGGCGGAATGACGCCCGAAGAAACCGCGAAAGCCGCAAGCTACCTCGAAGAGCGCGGGCTCATTGATTTCCTGGACGTCTCGATGGGCGGTTATTTCGCTTTCCCCAAGATGATCGGCGGCATGTTCGAGCCTGCAGGTTACGAACTGCCTACCAGCGCCCCGGTAACATCGGCAGTGAAAGTTCCCCGCATCGTAACGGGCCGCTTCCGTACGCTGGAGGAAGTCAGTCAGGTTATATCGGAAGGGACGGCCGATCTCGTCGGAATGACCCGTGCGCATATTGCCGACGCTGCAATCGTGCGCAAAACACGCGAAGGGCGCGAGTCGGAAATACGGCCCTGTATCGCCTGCAACCAAGGCTGCGTCGGAATGCTGCTGGGTCCGGAGCGGCGGATGGGCTGCACGGTCAATCCCTATATCGGGCGCGAAGGCGAGCTGAACGACGACAAACTTCCGCAGGCGGACGAAAAGCGCTCGGTTCTGGTGGTAGGCGGTGGTCCGGCCGGAATGGAGGCTGCAAGGGTTGCTCGGCTGCGCGGACATGACGTTATCCTTGCCGAGGCGGCGCCCGAACTGGGCGGCCAGATCAGAATCGCGGCGCTCGCTCCGCGTCATCAGGCCATTGCAGATTATACGTTTTGGCAAGAGGCGGAAATCTATCGCCTTGGCGTGGATGTGCGGCTTAGCACATATGTTGATGCCGACGATGTCGAGGAATTCGGGGCGGATCAGGTAATATTGGCCACCGGTTCGTATCCACGAATGGACGGTATCCAACTCGCCATTCCAGCGCGTCCGATGGGCGGTATCGAGCATCCCGATGCAATGTCGTCGATCGAGTTCTTCAATGGCCGGCGCAATGCCAGCCCGGCGCATGCGATCGTGATAGATGATGTCGGACATTACGAAGGGATCGCAGTCGCGGAGGCGCTGATAGAGAAGGGCGCCGCAGTGACGTTCGTGACGCGTCACAAGGCGTTCGCACATCTTCTGGAATCCGCGCTCCAGCCTGAACCGGCCCTGCAGAGACTCAATCAGGGGAACTTCCAGCTGCACCTGCGCTCGCACGTCGATACTTTCGATGGTGCCGAAGCGGTATTGCACGATCTCAATGGCGGCGGAGAGCACCGTGTTCCGGCCGAATGGGCTGTGATGGTCAGCCATAATCGTTCGGCTGTCGAGCCGTTCGAAGGTCTGCGCAAGTCAAGTCCGGGGACGATGGTTGTCGGTGACGCGAACAGTCCGCGTTTTCTTCTGCGCGCTATCGCCGAAGGGAACAGCGCCGCCTGTCGAATTTGAACCAGATAATAGCCACAACCACGAACCAAAAAATACAATCGAAGTGATGGGAAGAGAATTATAATGACTTCAGCGGCTCAAAGCGCGAATTCCGGCGAATTGAACTTCGCCGACCCGCAAGTGATGGAATGCCCCTACCCGTTGTACGAAAAGCTTCGGAGCGATGCGCCAGCCTATTTCGTTGAAGAGACCGGTTTCTGGATCATCAGCCGCTACGACGACTGTTTGGCAGCAATTCGAAACCCGAAGGTTTTTTCCAGCAAGATGGGCTTCCGGCCGGGCTCCGTTCCTGAAGAAGTGACGCGAATTTTCAACGAGGAGGGGTTCGGGGCGCTTCCCGATACGCTGGTCAGCAACGATCCCCCTTCGCACACCCGCTATCGCAAGCTGATCGACCGTACCTTCACTGCTGGCCGTGTGCGTCAGATGGAAGACTACATGGTCGAGGTCGTAAGCCAGTTGATTGACGATTTCATCGGGCAGGGGCGCCTGAAGGTGATGCACGATTTCGCCATTCCGGTACCCATGTATGTAATCGCCGATCAGCTCGGTGTGCCACGCAGCGACCGCGACAAGTTCAAGCAATGGTCGGACGCCGCAGTTGCTCCGCTGGGTCTCCTCATATCCGATGAACGCAAGATAGAATGTGCCAAGCTGGCTGTCGAAATGCATCACTATTTCGTCAAGGTCTTCGCTGATCGACGTGAGAACCCGCGCGACGACATCATTTCCGATCTGGTCACGAAGGAAGTGGACGGAAAACCGCTGGACACACCAGAACTGCTTTCGGTTCTCGATCAACTTCTTGTCGCCGGGAACGAGACTACCACAAGCGCGATCGGTGCCTCGGTCGTTCGCCTCGCTCAGGACCCCGAACTTGTTGAATGTCTGGTCAACGAGCCGGAGAAATGCGGTAATTTTGCAGAAGAAATCCTGCGTCATGAATCGCCGGTCCAAGGGTTGTTCCGGATGACTACCGAGGATGTCGAGGTCGGCGGAACCGCCATTCCCAAGGGTAGCCTCGTGAACCTGCGATACGGCTCTGCCAACCGCGACGAAGAGAAATACGAATGCCCTGCGGATTTCGATGTGGATCGCAAGAACGCCTCTTCGCATCTCGCCTTCGGAGCAGGTATCCATCACTGCATCGGTGCTCAACTGGCGCGCCGCGAAATCGCAATCGCCGTCCGCGAACTGACAGGGCGGCTGAAGGACATCCGCCTGGCCGAGCCGGACAAGCTTTCGCACACGCCAAGCGTCATCCTGCGCGGACTCAATGAATTCGAAATCGAATTCTCGGAGCGTTGAGGGCGAGATGCAAGACGATATGACCTTTGATTACGATGTCATTGTGATTGGCGGCGGAGGAGCCGGAATGGCGGCTGCCATCACGGCGCATGACCACGGAGCGCGCGTGGCGTTGCTGGAAGCTGCGGAGCAGCTGGGCGGATCGACGGCACTTTCGGGCGGCGTGGTCTATGGCGCGCCGACCAGCGTGCAGCGTGCCGCCGGCATCGAAGATGACAGTGTCGATGCGATGTTCGAATATTACATGACGCTCAACCAGCACAAGGTAGAGCCGGGGATAGTTCGGCGGTTGTGCGAACTCTCCGGGCCTGCGATCGAGTGGTTGATCCGGCTTGGCGTGAAATTCGAACCATCCGAACTCTACGCCTCGGGCGTGGAAAGCATCGCGCGCGGCCACAAGGCGTCGGGTAACGGTGCCGCCATAACAGAGAATTTGGACCGCGAAGTCAGCGACCGCGATATCGACGTTTCGCTGGGCTGCCGGGTGACTGCATTGCAAACCGGCGAAAACGGCGCGGTATGCGGCGTAAAGCTGGACGGGGAAACCGTCACTGCTCGCAACGTCATCATTGCAACTGGCGGTTTCGGCCATAACAAACTCCTTTTGAACCGCCATTATCCCGAAGCGGCCCAGCACGGCGACTGGACCTGGGCCATTACCGCAAAGACATGCACTGGCGACGGCTTGCTGATGGGCCAGGAAGCCGGCGCAGATATCGCCGGTCATGACCGCGGCCTGCTACTGACGACACCGGGCTTCTATCGCGATCTTGAGGTTTTTGTGCCCGGATGGCTGGTTTACGTGAACCGCGAAGGCCGCCGTTTCATCGACGAGACTACCGAATATGCGGTGATGTCCGGGGTGGTGAAGGATCAGATCGGCGGTTCGGTCTTTGCAATCTTTGACGAGAATGCACGCGCCACAGCAGAACCCGAGCCTCGCTATGCCGATGCACACAAGGCCGGCATCATCACGCTGAATTGGGTGACCGACAAGATCGACGAGCAGATCGCTAAAGGCAAGGTCGTCAAGGCCGACACGCTCCCCGAACTGGCCGATCTGATGGGCATTGAAAGCGAAACGCTGGAAACGACGATAGCCCGTTACAACTCGGACTACGAGAAAGGCGAGGACAGCAAGTTCCGCAAGGAAGCCGGCCTGATGAAGCCAGTTTTGCAGCCGCCTTTTTACGCCGCGGAAATACGTCCGGCAATCGTCTGCCTCACCTCTACCGGACTGCGAGTGGATGAGGACATGCATGTTCTCGACAGCGCCGACCGACCTATCGAGGGGCTGTTTTCCGCAGGCGAGGTTTCGGGAGGTGTTCTCGGCGACCGTTACATCGGGGGCGGCAATTCCATCGCCAATGCGATCGTCTTCGGCCGCGTGGCGGGTGAGCAAGCGGCGCATGAAGCAGGGGCGACCGCAAATAGGGAGCCAGCATGATGGCAGGCGATATTTCACTAGAAGGCAAAGTGGCGCTCGTAACCGGGGCGGCTCAGGGTATTGGCCGCGAGATAGCGAGCCGACTGACGCAGAATGGTGCCCGGGTAATCCTGTCGGATGTCGAGCCGGAGCTGGGCCAGGAAGCCGTCGCCGCGATAAACGCCGCGTCCTACCGCGACCTTGACGTTACCAGTGAAGACAAGTGGGCAGAAACAATCGCCGCGGTTCGCGAAGAACACGGCCGACTGGACATTCTGGTCAACAATGCGGGTATCAGTCCGGCCGCCGACATCGAACAGACAGACCTCGATCTGTGGCGCCGCGTGCAGACCATCAATGTGGAAAGCGTGTTTCTGGGTTGTCGCGCAGCCCTGCCTCTGATGCGCGAATCCGGCGATGGCGGTTCGATCATCAACCTCAGTTCGATTCAGGGGATACGCCCTGCCGCACCGCTGGCCGCATATTCTGCATCCAAGGCCGCCGTGCGCGCCTTGACCAAATCCGTGGCTCTGCACGCAGCTGGCGACCGCATACGCTGCAATTCGGTGCATCCGGGCGGTGTCCACACCCGAATGCTCGATAATTTTGCTGCTCTGACTGGCGATGCGGATGCAGCCATAGCGCAGATGAATGCGGCAAACCCCCTCGGCCGGGTGGGAAAACCGCTCGATATCGCGAACGGTGTTCTGTATCTCGCATCGGACCTTTCTGAATGGGTCACCGGCCTTGAACTCGTCATCGACGGGGGCTCGACCTTGTGATGCGCGGCACTGCCGATCCTTCCGGCTGGCGCGTATGGCGAAGCCAGGACGAGATGGATAATCTTGTCGAAAGCGGCGTGTGGGAGAACCGCACGACCTGGCAGGATGCCGTGTCGAAAGCTGAGGCGGAGCCGGATGGCGTGGCGATCTGGTTCGACGATGGTTCCGAACTGAAATATCGCGAAGGTGTGGAGGAAGCGCGGCGACTGGCCGTGTCGCTTTCCGAACTTGGCCTTAGCAAGGGTGACGTCGTCAGCGCGAACCTGCCAAACTGGCGTGAAATGGCGATCATCAACCTCGCCTGCTGCGCGCTTGGTCTGGTCATCAATCCGATCATCCCGATCTATCGTGATCGCGAGGTGGGGTTCATCCTGAAGGATGCAGGATCGCGTCTGCTGTTCGCGCCGGGCGGAATGGGCAATTTCGACTATCTGGCTATGGCCCGCCGGCTTGCGCAGCAGACCCCTTCTCTCGAATGGGTGGTTACCGTCCGTCCGGGTGAAGGCGAAGCCGCTGACCCAAGCTATTCCGATCTGATCGAGCGCGGAAATACCGAACGGTTCGAGGCGACTGAGGTCGATCCCAATCATATCAAGCTGCTGATGTACACATCCGGCACCACCGGAGTGCCAAAGGGGGTTCTGCACAGCCACAACACGCTGAAACGTTCGGCGGCGAATTCGGCCGAAGCACGCGGCGTGGGCGAAGGTGATATCACCCTGATGGCCTCGCCAGTCACTCATGTGACAGGCTATTCCTCGCTGGAGCAGGCATTCAATTCATCCATCAAGACAGCGCTTATGTCTCGCTGGGACAAAGTCGCAGCGATCGATTTTATCGAGCGGGCGGGCGCAACCCTGACGGTGGGCGCGACACCGTTCCTGAAGGAACTGGTGGACGAAGCGCAGGCGCGCGGCACCGGTCTGCCCAGCCTCAAACAATTTGCGTGTGGCGGGGCCGAGGTACCTCCACAACTGATCGGGCGCGCACATGACGTGCTGGAAAACTGCCGCTGTTTCCGGGTCTATGGCAGCACGGAAGTGCCGCTGGTGACACAGGGTTTCCAGAAGACCGAACATGCACGGCTGGCGGCTGAAACCGATGGACGCATCCATAATTACGACGTGCGGATCGTAGATGCCGAAGGGCTGGATGTATCACCTGGCGAAGAAGGTGAAATTCTCGCTCGGGGCCCGTCCATGTTCCTTGGCTACACTGATTGGGAAGAAACCGCGAAAGCAATAGACGAGGACGGCTATTTCCATACCGGCGATCTGGTTCGTGCCGGCCAGAATGGAAGCATTCTGGTCAGCGGTCGTCTGAAGGATATCATCATTCGCGGGGGCGAGAACCTGAGCGCGAAAGAGATCGAGGATGTGCTTCATCGCCATCCTGCAATTCAGGAAGCCGCCGTCGTTGCCATGCCGCACACACGACTGGGCGAGGGGGTTTGCGCCTGGCTGATTCTGAATGACGGGCAGGCAGCCCCTAGTGTCGAAGAACTGGCCGAGTTTGTCCGCGAACAGGGGCTGGCTCCGCAAAAAATACCTGAACATATTGAAATAACAGATAATTTCCCTCGAACTGCTTCGGGGAAAATTCAAAAAAATATTTTGCGGGACCAAATCCGCGAAATTTTGGGGTAAATCGGGAGGCCGTTTAATGCTTAAGAGAAATTCGTTACTGTCCAGTTGTGGCATTGCAATCTGCGCTTCGTACGCGCTGGCTACGCCTGTGGTTGCACAGGATGTCGTGGAACCGGTATCCGAAGTTGCAGCCGACGTAGAAGATACAGTCATTGTCGTTACCGCGCGTCGGCGCAACGAAGCGCTGCAGGACGTTCCGATCTCGATCGCATCCATCGGCGGTGAAGCACTCGAAAAATCGCAGATCACCAAACCGGAAGCGCTGGCGGCACGGGTACCTACGCTTAACATCGCCGTTGGTGGCTCCGGTTCGGGCGGTCAGCTTAGCCTTCGCGGTATCGGGTCCTCGAATGTGTCTGCTGCGTTCGATAGTGCAGTCGCGCTTGATTTCGACGGCGTTGTGCTGAGTTCCATGCGCCTGGTCCAGGCAGGGTTTTTCGATGTCGCCCAGATCGATGTTCTCAAGGGCCCTCAATCCCTTTATTTCGGTAAGAGCGCGACCGCCGGCGTCCTTTCGATCCGGTCTGCAGATCCTACTTCGTCCTTCGAGGCATCGCTGCGGGGGTCTTACGAATTTGAGGAAGAAGGCTACACTGTAGAGGGGTATGTTTCCGGACCTATCGGTGACACGCTCGGCTATCGCGTCGCAGGCCGTTATAACAAGGTCGACGAGCTTTATTTCAACGCGGCGCCAAATGTTGCCAACCCCTATCGCGGTGAGGAAAACATCAACCTGCGCGGCACGCTTGAATGGGAGCCTAGCGACGATTTCAAATTCAACATCAAGGCCAATTACGTAGGCCATGAAAACAACGGGGAAATCCGCCACACCCAGATTTTCTGCGGCGAAAACGGCGTTGCCGATCCTCTGGTCCTGCTTGGCGGGGCGGTCGTTGTCCCAGCCGGTTATGACTGCAATTCCTTCGACAACACTTTCTGGCTGCCCGACTCCGCTGAGCCGCTGGGGCTGATGGCGCCTCCGGGGATGGATAATAATGGCGGTGTGCCGTTCAACGACACCGATATGTATCTCATGCGGGCGCGGGCGGATATCGCGTTGCAGGACAACCTCTCTCTCGCGTTGGTTACCGGCTATTTCGACTTTGAATCGCGTGGGCAGGATTTCTACGGTTACGGCGGCGTGTTCGGTGTGGGGACCGATCTCAATCGGAACCGTACGGAACAGTTCAGCCAGGAAATTCGCCTTGCCAGCGACAATGCCGGACCGTTCAACTGGCTTTTGGGTGGTTTCTACGAGCGGCGCGATATTCTTTTCGAAGCTGCACAGGATGCGGTCAATATCTCGTTCCTCGCGCCCGACCCCATCACCGGCGCGACATTCGACTGGCGCCGTCAACACTACACGACCACCGATGCCTATTCGGTGTTCGGAAGCGTATTGGTCGAGCCGACTGATCGCCTCGAACTGTCGGCGGGTCTGCGCTACACCAAGGAAGAGAAGGTCAACCGGATCGAAGTGCCATTTGTTCATGCCGTTCTGTCCGGGGCACCATTCAACTTCCTGGACAGCGGTTTCAAATCTCCGCAAATCCGTTTCGAGGACGACAATCTGTCGCCCGAAGTTTCCGTCAAATATGAAATCTCGGACGATGCCCATGTTTATGCGGCGTACAAAAAGGGGTTCAAATCCGGCGGTATCGATAACAGCGCATTGCCGTCGAGCGGATTGAGCGACATCGTCGCTTCAGGCGATTACTCGCAACTGCTCTTCGGTTCGGAAACCGCCGAAGGGTTTGAAATTGGCATGAAGAGCATGCTGGCGCAGGATCGTTTGCGCTTTAACCTGTCGCTGTTCAACTACGTCTTTTCCGACCTGCAGATTCAGAGCTTCGATCCGGTCGCGATCCAGTATAGCACACGCAACGCTGGCGAATTGCGCTCACGCGGGGGCGACATCGATTTAAGCTGGCGCTCGCCAGTCGATGGATTAACCTTGGCTGCTGCGGTTGCTTATACAGACGCCGAGTTCACGGAAACGTACATATCCAATGCCGGGATTGATCTTGAAGGCAGGGAGGCGCCCCGCGCACCCAAATGGTCCGGCAATGTTTCGTTCGACTGGTCCATTCCCGTGTCGAGCAATCTCGATCTCAGCCTATTCGGTTTGGCAAATTATTCCGGTTCCTATTTCGCCGATGCGACAGCGTTCGATGATTACGTGCAAGATGAATACGTAACGCTGGACGCAAGCATCACGATTGGCGCGGCGGATGAGAAGTGGCGCCTGTCCCTTATCGGCAACAACCTTACCGACAAGATCTATGTCAATCAGGCATCCGGGCGCCCGTTCCGGCAGGCCGGAGTGGGCGATGATCTCGCTCTGACGCAAAATCGCGGGCGTCAGGTCTTCCTGGAGCTGGCGGTAAAATACTGAACGCGTGGAAACGAAAGAACGGAAAGTGAAGAGGTGCGATCATGGTTGAGACACTGACAGGGACGAACCGGTCGAAAGGCATGTCCTACCAGGAACTGTTGAAGACCGATTCCAAGAGCGTACCTGCTTCTATGAAAAAGCAGTCGCCCGGGGATCACGCACCCCTTTCGATTGATGTGGAGCGGTATTTCACCCGCGAATTTCATGACCTGGAGGTTGAAAAACTCTGGAGCCGTGTGTGGCAGCTTGCCTGCCATGAGGACGATATTCCGAACGTCGGTGATGTGCTGAATTATGACATCGCATCGAAATCCTACATAATTGTCAGGACCGGCGAAGACGAATTTTCGGCCTATCCCAACGCTTGCCGCCATCGCGGCCGCAAGCTGGTCGATTGTCGTAAGAAGGGGCTGGGCGTCTTGCGCTGCCCCTTCCACGGCTGGTCGTGGAGTCTGGATGGAAAACTCAGGGAAGTTCCCTGCCAATGGGATTTTCCCGGCGTAAGTGAAGAGTCCCATTCCTTGCCGGAGGTGAAAACCGGGCGTTGGGGCGGGTTCGTTTTTATCAATCCCGATCCCGACGCGGAGCCGCTTGAAGATTTTCTCGGCGATATCGACCAGCACTGGACCACGCTCCCCTTCGAGCGGCGGTACAAGGCTGTTCACGTTGCGAAGAAACTGCCCTGCAACTGGAAGATTGCGCAGGAAGCCTTCATGGAATCCTACCATGTGATCGCCACCCATCCGACATTGCTGCTCGAAATGGGAGATGCCAATTCGCAATATGACAGCTTCGGGATTCTATCGCGCGCGATTTCGCCGCAGGGCATCGCAAGCCCCCATATCGACACCGATCTTGCTGGCGAGCCATATGACGATACCACGCCGTTCACCGCCTATCGCCATCCGGTTACCGGCGATTTCTACGAACGACTGGAGGAAAATCGTATTCGGCTGACTAAGAAGGACGGTCGCAGCGGCATTTTCAATTCCAATGCAGAGCCGTTGGAAGGTGAACTGGACAATGCCGATCAGCATATTTGCAACTGGTTTGGCGGGCGCCTGACACCCGACATGGAGGCAGACAAGCACGCCTTTGGTGCGCTGCCGGTGGCGGAGGCGAGGGCCAAACGCGCTGAAGCCAAAAGGGAGCAATTGCGGCCGCTGATGGGTGACGAAATCGACAATGTGTGCGACGCGGAACTGGTCGATTCCATCTATTACAGTATCTTCCCCAATATCAGCCCGTGGGGTTGCTATAATCCCATTTTCTACCGTTTTCGGCCTGATGGCGACAATACGGAACAGTGCATCCACGAAATAATGTTCATGATGCCGGTCCCCGAGGGGCAGGATCGTCCTGCGCCTGCGCAAATACGCTGGCTGGGTATAGATGACGATTACATGGACGCGCCCGAACTCGATCGGTTGGCCAAAGTGTTCAATCAGGATCAGATCAATCTGCGCGCCGTGCAGCAGGGTTTGCACAGCATCCCCGATGGACGGGTTACTCTGGCCGAATACCAGGAAACGAAAATCCGTCATTTCCACGCCAATCTGAACGATTGGCTGGGGCTTTAGACATTGGCGCAGCCCATTTCCATTTGCGGAACAAAAACCACGAGGTCAGTTCATGAATAAACCTGCATCTTCGCCATCCCTGTCGCCCGACATGGCGCGAACGATTTACCGCAAGGCCTATCTTATCAATCGCACGGACGAGCGATTTCGGGCGATGCTGACCAATGGCGAACTGGCGGTCGCCTATTATCCCGTTCGTGGGCACGAGGTGATCGCGGCTGCTGCGATGGCGGCTCTGGAGACAGAGGATTATCTGGTCACGACCTATCGCGGGCTTCACGATGCGCTGGCCAAGGGCATTCCCTCGCGCCTGTTATGGGCCGAGTTTGCGGGCAAGCGCACAGGTACGTGCAAGGGTAAGGGCGGGCCGATGCATATCACCCACCCCGAAACGGGCGTCATGGTCACCACCGGGATCGTGGGGTCAGGCATTCCGATTGCCAACGGTTTGGCGATGTCATCGCAAATTCGCGGTGAAAACCGCGTGGCGGTGGCAAGCTTCGGTGACGGGGCCAGCAATATCGGTGCGTTCCATGAAGCGCTCAACATGGCATCGGTGTGGAAATTGCCGGTGATCTTCCTGTGCCAGAACAACCAGTATGCCGAGCATACGACGCTCGCGGCCGGGACATCGGTATCCAGCATCGCTGAGCGCGCGGCAGGCTATGGCATGCCGGGTGTCTCATGCGACGGACTCGATCCGGCCAGCGTCTATGAGGCGATGAGCGAAGCGGTCAGCCGCGCGCGTGCCGGTGACGGCCCGACCTTGCTCGAAGCGCGCACTTTCCGGCTGCTGGGGCACATCTTCGGCGCGGATTACAGCTACGTTCCCAAGGAAGACCTCAGTGCGGCGGAAGAACGTGCCAGCATGGCGAAGCTGCGCCAGTGGATCAGCGAACGTCAGGTGTCCGAAGCTGAACTGACGCAGATCGAGCAGGAGGCGGACGCGGAGATCGAGGAAGCCGTCGCTTTCGCGCTGGAAAGCGAACTGCCCGATCCGGATGAGATCAGGTTCGATATCTACGAGACGGAGCAAGCGGCATGAGCGCGGAGAAAATGAGTTTCGCACAGGCGCTGAACGCGGCGCTCGATGATGCGATGGCGGATGACGAGAACGTCATCATGCTGGGCGAGGACGTTGCCGACGAACAGGGCGGCGGTGTGTTCAAAGTCAGCAAGGGGCTGTCAGACAAATACGGCACGAAGCGTGTGCGCTCCACGCCCATCTCCGAACAGGCGATCATCGGCGCGGCTGTCGGGGCAGCCATCACCGGCATGCGCCCTGTGGCCGAGATCATGCTGATGAACTTTATCACTGTCGCGATGGACCAGCTGGTCAACCATGCTGCCAAATTACGGTTCATGTCCGGTGGACAGACGAATGTCCCGCTGGTCGTGCGAACAACCACCGGTGCGGGTGTAGGTTTCGGGGGGCAGCATTCCGATATGCTGGAGGCGTGGTTCGCCCATGTTCCGGGGATCAAGATCGCCACCGCATCCAATCCCGCCGATGCGTACGGGCTGATGCGCTCGGCAATTGACGATGAGGACCCGACCATTCTTATCGAGAATATCACCCATTACGGAATGACCGGTCCGGCTGCCAAGCCGGGCTACCGTGTGCCGCTGGGCAAGGCGGCGATTGTGCGTGAGGGCGGGGACGTTACTCTTATAACTTATGGCCGGGGCGTCGGCGATTGCCTGAAGGCGGCGGGCCAGCTTGCCGATGAAGGCATCGAGGCGGAAGTCATCGACCTGCGCACCGTATCGCCCTGGGACGAGGAAGCAGTCCTGTCCTCGGTCGCCAAGACAAAACGCGCGGTGATCGTGCACGAAGCAGTCCGTCCGTTCGGGGCCGGTGCGGAAATCTCCTCTCGCATCCACGAGGAACTGTTCGGCGAACTGGCCGGACCGGTCCAGCGGGTTGCATCCTACCCATCCCCCGTTCCCTTCGCGAAACCGCTGGAAACGGCCTTCCTCTACAGCGTCGCGGACATCGTCCACGCAGCGCAGCAAGCCACCGAAAAGAAAGTATAATAATGTCCGTAGAAGTTCGCATACCCAAGCTTGGCATGAGCACGGAAACCGCCACCCTTTCCGAATGGTACGTCGAGAACGGCGCGCAGATAACCAAGGGCGCACCGCTATATTCGGTCGAAACCGACAAATCGACAACCGAGGTGGATGCACCCGCCGATGGGCAGGTCGAGATTATCGGCGAAATCGATGCCGAATACGAAGTGGGCGCCCTGATCGCACGGATTACCTGAATATGGCTAAACAGCAGAGTACCAGTCAAAGACGCGATGATCTTTATTCCCCGGGCGAAGGCGGCAAGGTGCGCATCGTTGCGGGAAAACACCGTCAAACCGGGCAAGTCGTTTTTCCTATTCCGCAAGGTGCGGAAGAAGGGGACTACAAACGGATCGAGCTGCCGCCGAGTGGTACTTTGTGGACCTATACAATCCAGCGCATTCCGCCGAAAAACCCGCCATTTGTGGGGATTAACAGCCCCGAAGAATATCAGCCTTTCGCGGTCGGCTATGTCCGGCTTGGGGACGAGGCGATGATCGAGGGCCGGATCGCGGGCGATCCCGAGCGTCTGGAGATCGGAATGCCGATGGATTGCGTGACCATGTCCTTTCCGACAGCGAACGGGTCGGAAATGACGACCTATGCCTTCGCACCGGCCAATGGGAGCCAATCATGAATGATGTGTATGTTATAGGTGCCGGCATCCATCCCTTCGGGCGACATGAAGGCAAGACCGGCCTGGACCTCGGGGTGGATGCCACGAAGCTGGCAGTGGAAGATGGCGGCATCGAGTGGGAAGACGTGCAGGCGGCCTTTGGCGGCTCCTCAGCCTCCGGCAATGCCGATGCCGTTCTGCCGCGGATGGGGCTGACCGGTATCCAGTTCATCAATGTCGCCAATGGCTGCGCCACGGGTGGCTCTTCCATCCTGTCTGCATATTGGGCGATCAAGGCCGGGGAATTCGATACGGCCCTTGCAGTCGGGTTCGACAAACATCCCCGTGGATCGTTCAACCCTGATCCTGTCAGATATGGTCTGCCGCAATGGTATGGTGAAACCGGCATGATGCTGACGACCCAGTTCTTTGCGATGAAGATCCAGCGGTACATGCACGATTACGGGATTTCGGCGCAATCGCTGGCGGGTGTCGCGGCCAAAGCGTTCGAGAACGGCTCGAAAACCTCCCATGCCTGGCGCCGCACACCGATGGATGCCGATGCCGTACTGAATTCGCGCATGATCAGCGATCCTTTGACGCAATATATGTTCTGCAGTCCATCGGAAGGCGGGGTCGCGTTGATTCTGGCTTCGGAGAAGAAGGCGCGCGAACTGGGGCGCACACAGGTCAAGCTGAGGGCGGCGGCGCTCAAGACCCGGCCGGAAAACAGTTTCGAGGTGTTTTCACCGTCACTGTCGGTCGAGCGCGGCGAAACGCCGACCATGCTGGCAGCGCGTGCGGCGTTCGAGAAGGCCGGGGTCGGCCCCGAAGATATCGATGTCGCCCAGATACAGGATACCGAAAGCGGCGCTGAAATCATGCATATGGCCGAGAACGGGTTCTGCCGCGACGGTGAGCAGGAGCAGTGGATCGCGGAAGGACGCAGCGCGATCGGCGGCCAGTTGCCGATCAATACAGATGGCGGCTGCATCGCTTGCGGAGAGCCGATTGGCGCCTCGGGCCTGCGGCAGGTCTATGAAAATGTCCTCCAGCTTCGCGGTCAGGCAGAAAACCGGCAGGTCGAAGATCCCCGTCTGGCTTATTCGCAAGTCTACGGGGCGCCAGGGCTCTCGGCGGTCGCTATCCTCGAAAAAGGGTGATAGGACACTATTGTGCAACGCGTGGCTCAAGCGCATAGCAAGGCATACGAACTTGCGCCCGGATACTTGATAATTTGCTGAATATCCAAACCACTTACGACAGCCCTCAGATGGCCGAGAGGCGCGAACGGATTCTTCATGAAACCCGCAAGCTCATCAATGAAGAGGGGCTGGAAGGTTTCAGCATGCGCGAACTCAGCAAACGGGCGAATGTGGCGCCCAAGACACTTTACAACGCGTTTGGCGACAGGGATCGGCTGATAGGCCTGGCTATTCGCGAAATGTATGATGCCTTGCGCTATAATGTGAAATTCAAAACGTCCGACAAGACGCTTTCCGGACTGCTCGACCGGGCCATCGTGCTGAATCGGGGCAACCTCAAGGCGCGCAACTACGCAAAAGCGGTGGCGACGATTTATTTCGCGCCCGGAACGCATCCGGAGCTGCGCGACATCCTGCAGGAAATGGCAGTCGGCAATACCAGCGAATGGCTGACAGACCTCCGCACGAAAGGCCAGCTTCATGACTGGGTCGATATCGAACATCTGACGCGGCACATGGCGAACATGGAATATGCCCTGATTCTGGATTGGGCGACCGGGCGGGTAAAGGACACAGAATATCTGTTCCGTTTTGCGGAGATCGTGCTTTTCAGTGCTTTGGCTGCGACACGGGGCGAGGTTTACGAAGCCGCGGAGGCGATGATGGTGCAGATGGCCGAAACGCGTGAAGTTCCGTCATTCGGAAACCCGGTTATCGGCCACCAGAGTTCGTAGAAATTTCCTTTACCGTGACGTTCTGATCCAGAGCTTGATCGCGATTTCCGCTGGCGGCTTCACGATGCGATCTACCTCACGATAATCTACTTCACGACGCGCCAGCGCGGAATTTCTTTTCCTCTTCGCCCTCGTGCATCCATTCCCTGACCTTGGTGGCAGAGAGAGGTCTGCTGAGCAGATACCCCTGTACATTGCGGCAGCCTTCACGGCGCAGAATATCGAGCTGGTCGAATTCCTCGACGCCTTCTGCAAGGGTTTCCATGCCCAGCGCATCCGCCAGGCTCGTAATGGCGCGAATGATCGCGTGGCCGTTGCCGCCATTGGCCAGATCGGTGACGAAGGAGCGGTCGATCTTCACCTTGTCGAACGGGAAAGACCGAAGGTAGCTGAGCGAGGAATAGCCCGTTCCGAAATCATCGAGCGCGATGCGCACGCCTAGATCCCGCAGGGTGTGAAGCATCGCCAGTGTCTTTTCGACATTGGAGATGAAGATGATCGCGAAGCGGATGTTCCGTTTGCCGCGCAGAACCGCCTGCTGGCAAAACTGGCTCCGATGTCAAAGGACGTGGTGACACGCTGAACCGAACAGCTGTAGTCAGGCGGGCCCATCAGGCAGGATGGGCGGGGGAGCTCCACGCCAGGTGCCTGCTTTCCACCGTAACCAGATTTTCCGGGCGGATAAGCTCGGCATGGGTCTGGTAACCGAGCAGTTGCTGCGCCGGAATATCCTTGTTCATGATCATCACCCGCGCTTCTTCGGAGGAGAAATCCGACAGTCCGCGCGCCAGTTCGGTGCCGCTTTCGTCATAGATATGCAGCACATCGCCGCGCGAGAAATCGCCGGTTACGGAAAGCACATCATTGCGATCGATCGGATCGTCTTGATGCAGGCGAGCGGCCGCTTCTCCCGTAATGACCAAACTGCCTGCCATCTGGAGCCGGTCGGCAAGCCAGGCATCCCACAGGGAAACGGGATCGGGATTGGCGATGCATTTCGTGCATTTCCGGCTGCCGTTCAGAACAGATGTCAGCGGATAATCAGCCTCACCATTGGCGATAAAGGTGGTGCAGCCTGCGTTCTGCGCCATGTTTGCAGCCTGCAGCTTGGTCAGCATTCCGCCCGTTCCCAGCGTGCTTTTGCCGGACGCCGCCTCGATATATTCGGCGACATCTTCGACTTCCTCGATCAACTGCGCACCCTCCAGCGCAGGATCGCGGTCATACAGTCCATCCACCCCGGTCAGGATGATGAATTGATCTGCGCTCACCATCTGCGCGATTTTGGCGGCCAGCCGGTCATTGTCGCCGACCCGGATTTCCTCGGTTGTGATCGTGTCGTTTTCGTTCACGATGGGCACGATGCGGGATTGTAACAGGCGGTTTACGGTGTTGCGGGTGTTCAGGAACCTGCGGTGATCCTCGAAATCGCCCAGCGTGAGCAGAATTTGCGAAATCTGGAACCCGAATTCCAGCCCGACCTGTTTGTACGCATTCAGCAGCAACGGCATCCCGCACGCTGCGGCGGCCTGTTTATCACTCAGCCCCGCCGTTTCCGGACGCGCCCCGACCGTGTTGAGGCCCAGGGCGACCGCACCCGAGGATGCAATAATCACATCATACCCGTCGTCACGCAGGCGGGCCACGTCTTCCAGCAGGCGCTGGATAAACCCGAAGCGCGGTGTAAGCCGGTCCGTATTGGCGATCAGCGCCGAGCCGAGTTTGACAACGATCCGTTTGTTTTTTGTCATATTGAACCTGAATTCATCCTTGAATGTATCGGGACGCGATTTAATTAGGCATTTGCGGTCCCGCAACCGTGATTTGAAAACATCTCTCACTACGGTTGCGCTTAAGCGCATGAAATATAAATTGAATACTCTCGCTTAATTATTTTCTTCACACTGGTTTTAATTTATTTTGAAAATACCGGTTTTAAGGCGGGGGGCTGATCCGGAGTATTATACTAGCACAATGCTCTAAAATGATTGGCTGGTTGTTTTACGGCCGGGTGAAGGGTTATGCCGATCCGGCATATTCACCCTCTTTTAGGGCAGGGCGCCGGCCATCTAGTGAAGGCTGGCCTGGCCCGTGACATTTACGCGGACAGCAGCACGCAAGATAACAGCAGGAAGCATTATGACCGACGAAAAACTCGATCCGAAAATCCACATCACGCAACTGGGCCAGCGCGCCCGGCAGGCATCGCGGGAACTTCTGGGTGCGACCACCGAACAGAAGAACGAGGCCCTGCGCGAAGCGGCCAATGCGCTGCGCAATGCGGCATCGGACATTATCGAGGCGAATGCACAGGACGTGGAAAGCGTGCGCGGTTCCAAGCCTGAATCGTTCATCGACCGCCTGATGCTGGATGAAGATCGGATTGCCGGGATGGCGGATGCGCTGGACCAGATTGCCGAGCTGCCCGATCCGGTCGGGCGCAGGCTGGCAACATTCGATCGGCCCAATGGCCTGAAGATCGAACGGGTTGCCGTACCCATCGGCGTGATCGGGATGATTTACGAATCCCGCCCGAATGTCGGCGCGGATGCCAGTGCCCTGTGCCTCAAATCCGGCAATGCCGTGATCCTGCGCGGCGGTTCCGAAAGCCGCCGGTCCACACGCGCAATCGTCGCCTGTATGCAGGCAGGATTGAAGAAGGCGGGTCTGCCCGAAGATGCTGTCCAGACAGTCCGGACGACAGCCCGCGAAGCGGTGGCCGAACTGCTGCGCGCGGTCGATACGGTCGATCTCGTGATACCGCGCGGCGGACGGGGATTGGTGGAACTGGTGCGTGATCAGGCCAAGGTGCCTACGCTGCTGCATCTGGATGGAAACTGCCACAGCTACATTCATGAAGATGCCGATCTGGACAAGGCCGTGGCCATCGTCCGTAACGCGAAGCTGCGCCGTACCGGCGTGTGCGGCGCCACAGAGAGCATTGTTATCGACCAGGCCGTGGCAGAGCGCACGATTCCAATGATACTGGACGCCATGCCCGATTGCGAATTTCGCGGAGATGAAGCTTCGGTAGCGATAGACAGCCGGGTGAAGCCCGCGAGTGAGGAGGATTTCGATACGGAATTCCTTGACGCTGTGGCTTCGATCAAAGTGGTGCCGGGCCTTGATGAAGGGATCGATTTCGTGGCGCAGCATTCGTCCGGCCATACCGATGCAATCATCACCGAACAGGCAGAGGCCGCCCGCGTCTTCCTGAATTCTATCGACAGCGCAGTCGTGATGCACAACGTCTCCACCCAGTTTTCCGATGGCGGAGAATTCGGCATGGGCGCGGAGATCGGCATTGCGACTGGCAAGATGCACGCGCGCGGTCCCGTCGGTCTGGAACAGTTGACGAGCTTCAAATATCTCGTTCTGGGTGATGGCCAGACCCGGCCTTAGAACAGACTGAGGGCAATCTGTTTGAATCGTCCGCTGGAACGCCCGGCGGACGTGTTCAAATGTCTGAATGTCCATGTGTGTTGCAGCGTTTGCAATCGAACTTGATGCGCCAGTGGCCTAAGAGGCGGCATGTTCGATTACTTCGACGCTCTGTTGCTCGCTCGGATACAATTCGCCTTTACGGTGAGTTTCCATTTCATCTTCCCGGCCTTCTCCATCGGGCTGGCAAGTTATCTGGCGGTTCTCGAAGGGCTATGGCTGAAGACGGGCAAGCAGCTCTATCTCGACCTGTTCAAATACTGGCTCAAAATCTTCGCGATCGCTTTTGCGATGGGTGTCGTTTCCGGCATCGTGATGAGTTACCAGTTCGGCACCAACTGGTCGGTCTTCTCCGACCGGACGGGGCCGATACTCGGCCCGTTAATGGCATACGAAGTGCTGACGGCTTTCTTTCTGGAGGCAGGCTTTCTGGGGGTCATGCTGTTCGGCATGGAGCGCGTGGGCAAGAAACTGCATTTCGTGGCGACCCTGATGGTGGCGTTCGGCACGTTGATGTCCGCCACATGGATCTTGTCAGTCAACAGCTGGATGCACACGCCGGTGGGCTTCGAAATGGGTGCCAACGGGCAGTTCATGCCGGGGCCGAGCTGGTTCGACATCGTGTTCAGCCCCAGCTTTCCCTACAGGCTGTTTCACACCGTCAACGCCGCGTATCTGACGACCGCTTTCGTGGTTGGCGGGGTGGGTGCGTGGCATCTGCTGAAAGATCGTAGCAACCCGCACGCACGCAAAATGTTCTCTATGGCGATGTGGATGGCGGCCATCGTCGCCCCGATACAGATCGTCGCAGGCGACTTGCACGGGCTCAACACGCTAGAGCATCAGCCGCAAAAAGTGATGGCGATGGAAGGACATTTCGACAGCCATCCGGACGGCGCGCCGCTGATACTGTTCGGCATCCCGAACAGCGAGGAAAAGCGGGTCGATTACAAGATCGAAGTTCCCAAACTGTCTTCGCTGATATTGAAGCACGATCTGGATGCACCGATGGCCGGGCTGGACACCATCCCCGACAGCGAAGAACCGCCCGTCGGCGTCGTGTTCTGGTCGTTCCGCATCATGGTCGGGCTGGGCTTTGCCATGATGGGCATCGGCCTGTGGAGCGTGTTCGCGCGGTGGCGCAAATCGCTGTATGAATGGCCGTGGCTGCACCGTGCTGCTCTGGTCATGGGGCCGTCCGGTTTTATTGCGGTTCTGGCCGGCTGGATCACGACCGAGGTGGGCCGGCAACCCTATGTCGTTTATAATCTGATGCGCACATCAGAGGCAGCCTCGCCGCTCGATGCGCCGGCCGTGGCTGCTTCGCTGGTGGCTTTTGTCATTGTCTATTTCGCGGTCTTCGGCATCGGCGTGTGGTATATCCTGCGATTGATGGGACACACCCCGCATATCGATGAAACAGGTGTGAAAGAGGGCGATGGTGCCCCGATCCGCACGGCGGGGATTACGCCCGGCCCCACGCAGAACCCGGGCCATTCGGGGCGCCTTCCCTCTGGCAAGGAGGAAGTGTGATGGACCTTACCGTTATCTGGGGCTTCATCATCGCCTTTGCGGTGTTTGCCTATGTTGTGATGGACGGGTTCGATCTGGGCATCGGCATCCTGTTCCCCACATTCGATGCAGGGCCCGAGCGGGACCGGGCGATGAATTCCATCGCCCCTGTCTGGGATGGCAATGAAACCTGGCTGGTGCTGGGCGGCGGCGGATTGTTCGCGGCCTTCCCGCTGGCCTATGCCGTAATCCTTCCGGCAACCTATCCGCTGATTATTGCCATGCTGCTGGGCCTTGTCTTTCGCGGTGTGGCTTTCGAATATCGCTGGCGCGATCCGGCCCACCGGCAATTCTGGGATATGGCCTTCACGGGTGGATCTTTCGTTGCTGCGATGGCACAGGGGATGACACTGGGTGCATTGCTACAGGGCATTGAAATCACCGGCCGCGCCTATTCCGGCAGCTGGTTTGACTGGTTCACACCCTATACCTTGCTGACGGGGCTGGGGACGGTTGCAGGCTACGCTCTGCTGGGCGCAACGTGGCTGGTGTGGAAGCTGGAAGGGCCCAGCCAGAACCACGCGCGAAAGCTGGCAAAGCGCGCTGCGTGGGCGACATTTGCACTAATGGGCGCGGTCAGCCTCTATAATCTGCTGCTGAATGACGATTATGCCGCCAAATGGCTGACTGCGCCGGAAATCTATTTCGCCGCGCCGGTCCCGGTGCTGACGGGGATAACCGCGCTGCTGCTGATCCGGTCGCTCAAGACGGAACGGCACAGCAAACCGTTTTGGCTGGCGCTGGCTTTGTTCTTTTTCGGCATGGCCGGTCTGGGGATTACCATGTGGCCCTATGTCGTGCCGCCCGGCCTCACGCTGTGGGATGCGGCCGCGCCCGAGCGCAGCCAGATTTTCATGCTGGTGGGCGTTGCAATCACCATGCCCCTGATCTTGGCCTATACCGCATGGGCCTATTGGGTGTTCCGGGGGAAGGTGGGCGACGAGGGGTATCATTAATGGGCGGTTCTACCGAACCCGCCGCGCCCCTCTGGCGGCGTCTGGCATGGATGGCTGCGATCTGGGCCATGAGTGTAGGCGTGCTGGGTATTGTCGCATGGATACTGCGCAGTTGGCTGAACCCCTGACTTCGATGCGGGGCTGCCCCGCCAAGCATATTGCCACACGTGTGGTTAGGAGCGGCGGCTGATAGCGGCGGCTGGACTTAGCAGGCAGCATGGCGGCCAAGGGTAAAGCCAGAGGGAACCTGCCCTGTCTGCGGGGCGCTGAGGGCGCCGTTTTCCAGCACGCAACGGGCAGTCAGGCTGTCCGGCCCTGAACCGCCACGGATCAGCCGGAGGCGCTGTCCTGCAAATGCGCAATGACGCGCCGCATCGCATCTATATCGTCTGCCGGCAGTTCCGGGCTGTTCGAAGCGGCCAGCGCCTGTTCCAGCGTTGCGGCCGCCAGCGCCAGACGCTGCGCCCCTGTCCGGTTGTTTACGTCGTCTGCATCGCCCGCACTGCCGCGTGGCCGATGATCGGCATAGCGGCCGCCATGAAACAGCAGGGGCGCTTCGTCGCGGGCTTCGAAATCGACCACTTCGCCGACGATGATAATGTGGTCTCCGCCGTCATACTGGTGGCGGGTAGCGCATTCGAACAAAGCGGCGTGTTCGGCAAATACGGGTGATCCCAGCTTGCCGCGATCCCAGTCCATTCCGCCGAACTTGTCCTCGCCCGTCTTGGCGAAGCGGTTCGACAGCGCTTCCTGGCTGGCGGCCAGAACATGCACCGCGAAATGCCCGCTATCGGCAAAGGCCGCGCGAGAATTGCTGTCCTTTGCCAGCGACCATAGCACCAGCGGCGGATCGAGGCTGACGGAATTGAAGCTGCTGGCGGTGACACCCACGGGATTGCCCTGATCGTCCAGTGTGGTGGCAATCGTCACGCCGGTCGCAAACGATCCCAGCGCCTGCCTGAAGGACTGCTGGTGATCGACGTCCATCGCGCTGGGTGGGGAAGGGGTGCTGGTCACTTGGCACATCTATGCGCGGGTGGAACACGGTTCAATGCGCAATCGCCCGTGCGCGCTGCTTCATCGCGCACATAGCAGGTCGGGCATTCCACCGAAGGCCGGTCCATCCTGACGGGCTAGCTTCCGGTGAATTCGGCTTTCTGCTTCTTCAGGAAAGCCGCCGCGCCGATCGCGGCATCATGACTGCCGCCCGCCACGCGCTGGCCTTCCGCTTCTGCGAGCAATGTCGAGCTGAAACCGCTTTCCAGTCCTTTACGCAATGTCTGCTTCATCTGGCCCAGCGCCACAGTCGGCCCGTTCGCAAGTTTCTGCGCCAGTGCCTCTGCCTCCTGCATCAGCGCGTCGTCTTCAACGCATTTGTAGATCAGGCCGATGCGTTCGGCTTCCTCGCCATGAATCCGCTCTCCCAGCATCATCATGCGGGTGGCCTGCGCCAGCCCGACCAGACGCGGGAGCATCCAGCTGGAACCGCCATCGGGCACCAGACCGATATTCACGAAGGCCTGCAGGAAATACCCGCTTTTGCCGGCAATGACGAAATCGGATGCCAGCGCAAGGGAGCAGCCCACACCGGCCGCCGGGCCGCCAACAGCAGCGATGACCGGCACGGGCAAATTGGCCAGCATCTGGATCATCGGATTAAAATGCGACTGCAGGACCGTGTAGGACCGTGCGCCGCCAGTGATCGCACTGTCGGACTGCGCCGCCAGATCGGCACCGGAGCAGAAGGCCCGCCCCTCGCCGGAAATCAGCACCGCGCGCGCGCCATCCAAATCGCGGGCAGCAGCGAAAATCT
Source organism: uncultured Sphingomonadaceae bacterium (assembly GCA_913060895.1). GTDB lineage: Bacteria > Pseudomonadota > Alphaproteobacteria > Sphingomonadales > Sphingomonadaceae > CAJXSN01. Next base: position 40,478 of record CAJXSN010000010.1, on the reverse strand, counting down.
CGTCCGCCATTTCGGGCGGGCAGGCATTCAGCCGGTCGGGCCGGTTGAGGGTAATTTTGAGGACATTGCCTTCCCGTTCTGCGCGAATGGTTTCGTACGACATCGTTTGCTCCCTGAATGATATGGCGGGCATTACTGGCAGCACATGGTGCGCCCGTCGACCCGTCGATTGTGCAGCCTGCCGTGGCAGGTGTTTTCGAAACGTCAGCGGTCCTGAAAGTCCGGGTCGCGCTTGCCGACAAAAGCATCGACTGCTTCGTGATGATCCTGTGTATGATGCGCCAGCGCCTGATAGGCGGCGGACAGTTCCAGCAGCGGGCCCAGCTTCATGTCCTGCCCTTCGCGCAGCAGCCGTTTGGCCATGCGGGTGGAATGGCCGGGATTGACCGCGATGGCACCTGCCACTTCGATGGCACGGGACAGGCATTGGTCCTGCGGCACGGATTCGCTGATCAGCCCGAACTCGAGCGCCTTCGCCGCATCGATGATTTCGCCGGTCAGGGTCATTTGCGTGGCGCGCGCCATGCCGATGATGCGGGGCAGCAACCATGCGCCGCCGTCGCCGGGGATGATGCCCAGTTTCACGAACGTTTCGCCAAAGATCGCTTTCTCGCTGCCGATTCGGATATCGGCCATGCAGGCAAGATCGAGCCCGGCACCGATGGCCGGCCCGTTCACAGCGGCCACCACCGGCACTTCCAGTTCGTACAGCGCGGTGGGGATCAACTGGATGCCGGTGCGATAGCGGTTGCGAATTTCGTAGGGGCTGCCGGCAAACATACCTTCCTTGTTCGCCATATCCTTCACATTGCCGCCTGCGCAGAATGCGCTGCCTTCGCCGGTCAGCACGATCGCCCGCACGCTGCGGTCGCGCGTCATGTCGGCGCAGAACTGGACGATTTCCTCGCTATGCGCGGTTTCGGAAATGGCGTTGCGGGTTTCGGGACGATTGAGGCTGGCTATAACGACAGCGTCATCGCGCTTTATTTTTAAAAAAGGTTCCATAGTGGCCTGCTAGGTTGCAAAGGCCTGTGCCGCAAACCTAAAAGTATCACCATAAGGAGTTTTCCCCCTGTTCGATACTCTCACTCTCGCCGCCATTCCCCCTGAAGACGAGGCGTTGCGCGCACAAGTGCGCGGTCTGGCCGAAGAATCGGTGGCTGATATGTCGTTGGCGCAGCGATCACGGTCGTGGTCGGGCTTCGATGCGGAGTTCAGCCGAAAGCTGGGGCAGGCGGGGCTGCTGGGGCTGACCCTTCCGACCGAATATGGCGGGGGCGGACGCGGGCCGTTTGCGCGGTTCGTGGTGGTGGAGGAATTGCTCGCCGCTGGCGCTCCGGTGGCGGCGCACTGGATTGCCGACCGGCAGAGCGCACCGCTTATCCTCAATTTCGGCACAGAAGCACAGCGCCAGAAATACATCCCCGCGATCTGCCGGGGCGAACTGTTGTTCTGCATCGGGATGAGCGAGCCCGGCAGCGGGTCCGACCTTGCGTCTGTCCGCACACGGGCAGAGCGCACCGACGAAGGCTGGCGATTGAACGGCCAGAAAATCTGGACCACCAATTCGGTGCATTCCGATTACATGATCGCGCTGGTCCGCACGTCGGGCACCAGCGACGACCGGCATCGGGGATTGTCGCAAATCATCGTCGATCTGAAGGCCCCCGGCGTGGATATCCGCCCGATCACCGATCTGGCAGGCGATGCCCATTTCTCCGAAGTGTTCTTCGACAATGTCGAACTGGCCGAGGACGCGTTGATCGGTGAAGAAGGCGGCGGCTGGCAGCAGGTCGTGGCGGAGCTGGCATTCGAGCGCAGCGGGCCGGAGCGGATTTATTCCAGCATCGTGCTGTTCGATGCATGGCTGGCACATTTGCGGGGCGCAGGCCGCAGCGATCCTGCGACAACCGCGCTGGTTGGCGGATTTATGGCGAAACTGGCCGCGCTGAGAGCGATGTCGCTGGCCTGCACCGGTCAGTTGGCTGCGGGCGAAAGCCCGGTGGTCGAAGCTTCGGTGGTCAAAGACCTCGGGACGGCTTTCGAGCAGGCTCTGCCTCTGGCCATCGGCGACGATCTGGCGGCCTATCCTGACGAGCCGGTCAGCGAGGAATTGCAGGCCGCGCTGACATTCGTGACCCATATCGCGCCCAGCTTCTCGCTGCGTGGCGGAACACGGGAAATCTTGCGCGGGATTATCGCGCGCGGGCTGGGGCTGAGATAGGGGGCTTCGACAATGGTAAACAACGAATTTCTTGAACCGTTCGAGCAGATGCTGGGCGAAGTTTTCCCGCCCGCTGCGGTGCGCGCCATAGAGGCGGGTGCCAGTGACACAGGCGGCGGCGAGGCCGCGATGCAGGCGGTGGAGGAATCCGGTTTCCTCGATGCCTTGGTGGCAGAGGATGCAGGCGGTGCGGGGCTGGCAATCGCCGACGTTGCGCCGTTATGGATGGCATTGGGCCGCCATGCCGTGCCCGCCCCTGTGGGCCAAACCATGATAGAGCGGGCAGCTGGTGACAGCGACACGGACAAGCGCGCGAACGCCAACGCACTGCTCCGGGCGGCTTTGATCGCAGGCGCTGCGGGGAGGTTGCTCGACATGGCCGTTGCCTATGCCAACGAGCGGGTCCAGTTCGGCAAACCCATCGGCAAACAGCAGGCGTTGCAGCAGAACCTGGCCGTTATGGCGCAGGATGTCGTGGCGGTTCGTCTCGCGGTCGAATTGGCAGCGAGCAAGGGCTGGCCGGATATGGCGCAGGCAGCCACCGCCAAGTCAGTCGCTGCCGAAGCAGCACCGCGCATTGCCAACACCGCCCACGCAGTGTTCGGCGCGATCGGCATCAGTGCCGAACATGATCTGGGCCTCTATACCCGCGCGATACACCGCTGGCGGTTGGAAGGCGGGGCCGAAACGCTGTGGTCGCGCCAACTGGGGGCCGCGGTTCTCGCCAGCACCCAGCCGAGCGTCGACTGGGTGCGCGAGACGTTATTCTAGCAGGCCGGAATTCTGGCAAGACCGCATTCTGACAAAAACGGGCGGCCAAGCCGATCGCAAGACCGACTGGCCGCCCGCAGTAATCGCCGCCCGCAGTGACGCGGCCTTCAGGCCGTATGACCGAGGGTATCGCACCCCGTCCAGGGTGCGATACTAACCCCTAAACCCTCTCTACAATAATGGCCGGGGCCATGCCGCCAGCGGCGCACATGGTGATCAGGCCGCGCTTTTTGTTCTGGCGTTCCAGTTCATCGACCACGGTGCCGATCAGCATGGAGCCGGTCGCACCGATGGGGTGGCCCAGAGCAATCGCGCCGCCGTTTACATTGACCTTGTCCCAGTCAAGATCGAGATCGCGGACGAACTTGGCCGCGACCACGGCGAATGCTTCGTTGACTTCGAACAGGTCGATATCGTCCAGCGTCAGACCGGCGCGCTCCAGCACTCGCTTGGCAGCAGGAACAGGCGCGTTGAGCATCAGTGTCGGATCATCGCCCATATTCGCCGTCGCCACGATTTTCGCGCGCGGCTTCAGGCCATGCTTGTCGCAATATTCTTTCGACGCGATCAGAACCGCCGCTGCACCGTCGACCACGCCGGAGCTGTTGCCGGCATGGTGGAAATGCTGAATATCCAGATCGGGGTATTTCTTCTGAATCAGCCCGCGGAAAGTTGTGCCTTCCTTGTCCAGCGGCATGTCAGCGATCTTGGGGAAGGCAGGTTCCAGCTGGGCCAGCGTTTCCATTGTCGTCTGCGGCCGCGGGAATTCTTCCTTGTCGAGGATGGTGTTCCCCTCGTCATCCACCACCGGAACAACCGATTTGTCGAAGCGGCCTTCCTTAATCGCCTGCGCGGCACGCTGCTGGCTGCGATAGCCGACTTCGTCCAGCTCTTCGCGGGTAAAGCCTTCCATGCTGGCAATCGCATCGCCGCATACGCCTTGGTGGCTTTGCGGGTGTTTGGCCTGAAGGCGCTCGTTATAACTGCCCATCATCGGCGGTGCGAGCCCGGCTGCCATCTTGTCCTTGGCCATCTGCGCAGTCAGGCTCATCATTTCCGTGCCGCCGGCAACCACGCAATCGGCCATGCCTGACATAACCTGCGCTGCTGCAAGGTTCACAGAAGTGATGCCGCCGCCGCAGAACCGGTCCAGTGTCATACCGCTGCTGGTGACATCGTATCCGGCGTCCAGCGCGGCCATCCGGCCCATATCGCCCCCCTGCTTGCCGTCTTGCGTGGAAACGGACCAGATCACGTCATCGACCGTTTTGGTGTCGATGCCATTCCGTTCTGCAATGGCTTTAAGCACGGTTGCGGCAAGATGCTGGGGATGTTCGGCCGCCAGCGCGCCTTTGCCCTGTTTGCCGATCCCGCGCGGGGTACGCACGGCGTCGACGATGTAGGCTGTATGGGGCTGGGAAGATGCTTCGGTAGTCATGGGAATCGGTCCTCTCTCTTTTTGTAGGTTGACGTTTTCGTAAAGGCTCGGCAGCAATGCAACAAGAAAAGTTTCAAAATGCTACGGAGAGACGAAATGAGTGATACCGGAACTGACGAACTGCTGGCCGAAGTACGTGATGGCGTCCTGATCATGACGATCAACCGACCCGAAGCGAAGAACGCCATGACCAAGGCGATTTCCGAAGGCATCGCTTCCCAGCTCGACCGGTTGGACGAAGACGACGATTTGCGAGTCGCCATTCTGACCGGCGCGGGCGGCACATTCTGTTCCGGCATGGATTTGAAGGGTTTCCTGCGCGGCGAGAGCCCCAGTATAGAGGGTCGCGGTTTTGGCGGCCTGACTCAGCAGAAGCCGGTCAAACCTCTGATCGCCGCGGTCGAAGGTTATGCCTTGGCAGGTGGACTCGAGCTGATGATTGCATGCGATCTGGTGGTGGCCAACAGCAAGGCAAAATTCGGCATCCCCGAGGCGAAGCGCGGTCTTGCCGCCGCTGCTGGCGGACTGATGGTTCTGCCTGATCTGATCCCGCACAAAGTGGCGATGGAACTGGCTTTGACCGGTGATTTCATCGATTCGGCCCGCGCTTACGAGCTGGGCCTGATCAACCGCGTCACCGAAGGCGATGCGCTGGAGGGCGCGCTGGAACTGGCCAAGGCAATCACCGCCAACGGCCCCATCGCCGTACGCGTATCCAAGCAGATCGTGGACGAATCGCGCGGCTGGGATCTCGACAAACGCTATGAACATCAGGCCAAGCTGCTGCCCCAGGTCTTCGCGTCAAAGGATGCGCAGGAAGGCAGCAAGGCCTTCGCCGAGAAGCGTGCCCCCAACTGGCAGGGTAAGTAAGTCCTATGGCCGGACCACTCGACGGAATCCGCATAATCGAATTCGCCGGGATCGGCCCCGGTCCGTTTTGCGGTATGATGCTGGCCGATCACGGTGCGGAGGTTATCCGCGTCGATCGTGCCAGCGGCGGGCGGGGCGGCAGTCAGCCGATCTCAAGCAAGGATGTGCTGGCCCGTGGCCGCAAATCAATCGCGCTGAACTTAAAGACGGAGGAGGGCGTTGCGCTGGCCCGCAAGCTGTGCGCCAGCGCCGACGGGATTATCGAGGGATTCCGCCCCGGTGTGATGGAGCGGCTGGGCCTTGGCCCGGATGAACTGCTCTCCGATAATCCCCGCCTCGTTTATGGCCGGATGACGGGGTGGGGGCAGGACGGCCCCTATTCCCCCTATGCCGGGCACGATATCAACTACATCGCTCTCGCCGGAGCACTCGCGCATTTCGGACGCGCCGGGGGCAAGCCGACCCCGCCGATCAATATGGTCGGCGATTTTGGTGGCGGCGGGATGATGCTCGCTTTCGGCATGGTCTCGGCCTTGCTGGGCGTGGCGCGCGGCGGGCCCAATGGAGGCGGGGGTCAGGTGATCGATGCCGCGATGACCGATGGCACGGCGGTGCTGATGGGCATGATGCACGGTATGAAAAACACCGGTGTGTGGCGCGAGGAACTGGGCGTTAATCTGCTCGATACCGGTGCGCATTTCTACGACACGTATGAAACTGCGGACGGAAAATTTGTTTCCATCGGCAGTATCGAACCGCAATTCTATGCCGAGCTGCGCAGGCTGGCCGGTCTGGCAGACGACAGCGATTTCGATGCGCAGATGGTCCCGGCAAACTGGGATGCGCTGAAGGCCAAATTGACCGCGTTGTTCAAGACCAAGACCCGCGACGAGTGGGACGCTCTAATGGAGCATACAGACGTTTGCTATGCTCCGGTGCTGACGATGACCGAGGCCGCGTCGCATCCGCATAACGTTGCCCGCGAGACTTTCATCGAAGTGGCGGGCGATACACAGCCTGCACCCGCGCCGCGTTACTCCGCAACGCCAACGGCGAAGCCTGCGCCAGCGCCCATGCCTGGCGACCAGACCGATGACATTCTTGCTTCGCTCGACATTGATGAAACCGAACGTCATGCCCTGCGCGAAGTAGGGACGGTCGGCTAAAAGGACCATTCCACCCATGCTGAATACCGCCACCCGCTTTGCCTATAATGACGATCACGAGGCGTTTCGCGATACAGTCCGCAAGGTGCTCGCCGAACATGTGGAGCCGTTCCTCGACCAGCACGAGGAAGAGGGGATTGTCGGCCGCGAGGCGTGGAAAGCTGTCGGCGATGCAGGAATGCTGTGCCCGACCGTCGCAGAGGAGCATGGCGGCCTCGGCCTCGATTTCGGGTTCAACTGCGTGGTGAATGAAGAGCTGGCCTATCTCGGCACATCCGCCGGATTCACCCTGCAAAGCGACATCACCGTCAATTATCTCGAGCGATTGGGCAGTCCGGAGCAGAAAGCCAAATATCTGCCGGGCCTTGTTTCGGGAGAGATCATCGCGGCCATTGCGATGACCGAACCCGGTGCGGGGTCCGACCTTCAGGGCGTGCGAACGACCGCTGTGGCCGATGGCGATGATTACATTATCAATGGCTCGAAAACCTACATCACCAATGGTCAGAACGCCGATGTCGTAATCGTAGTGGCCAAGACCGATCCGAGCCAGGGTGCCAAGGGGACCTCGCTTGTTCTGGTCGATGCCGGCACCCCCGGTTTCGAAAAAGGGCGCAATCTCGACAAGATCGGTCAGCACGGTGCCGATACATCGGAACTGTTCTTCAGCGATGTCCGAGTTCCTAAATCCAATTTGCTGGGCGGCGAGGGCCGCGGCTTCGTTCATCTGATGCAGGAATTGCCGCAGGAACGCCTGTCCATCGCGGTCGGCGCGCAGGCCGGTGCCCAGCGCGCTTTCGACGAAGCGGTGAATTTCACAAAAGATCGCAAGGCGTTCGGCAAGACAGTGTTCGAGTTCCAGAACACCCGTTTCACACTGGCGGACCTGAAGGCGAAACTGCAAGTCGGCTGGGCCCATCTGGATTGGGCCATCGTCCGTCACCTGCGCGGTGAACTGACCACCGGAGAGGCAAGCGCAGCCAAGTTGTGGCACACGGACCTGCAATGGGAAATCTGCGACGCGGCGCTGCAGTTGCATGGCGGCGCAGGCTACATGAATGAATACGCCATCGCCCGGCTATGGAGAGACGCCCGCGTCCAGCGTATTTATGGTGGCACAAGCGAGATCATGAAAGAAGTGGTGAGCCGCGAGGTTTGAAGCGTCTCTGTTCGCAGCGGGGCCGATTGCGCAATGCCCGATAAAGCCGTTTGCTTGATCGAAACAGACTGTCCGCAAACGATCCATTTGCGGGCGTTTATAGGTGGACAGCGTTCTTCGAAAAAATGGCAAAAAACGAACTGATCTTCAGGCAGCAACCAACATCGGCTTGGTGGGTTTCGCAAAGATAAATTGGTTTCGGCCCGACGTTTTCGCTTCGTAAAGCGCCTTGTCGGCAATACGAAAAATCGTTTCCAGATCGGCCTCATGCGTATTTTCGAGGAAATGCAGACCCATGCTGATGGTCACCTGGCCGACAGCATGACCGGTATCGTCGAAATTGCCTGCGGCACAACTGTCCACCAGCCGTTGTGCAAGACGCGCTATCCCTTCTTCGGTTCTGGCGGATATCAGTAAGACGAATTCTTCCCCTCCCAAGCGCGCGAGATAGTCGCCGCGGCGACACTGGCCGCTCATGATTGCCGCCACTCGCGCCAACACCCTATCCCCCACGTCATGGCCGTACCGATCATTCACTTTTTTAAAATGATCGATATCGGCAATGCCCAGCGCCCATACTTTGTCGCGTTTTTCATCGTGTGCGCAAAGTTCGGAGAATACTTTTGAAAAGGCGCGGCGATTCGGGAGGCCCGTCAACTCATCGGTGTAGGCCATATCCTCTAGCCCTTGCCTGACCAGCAGCGCATCGTCGCGTTCGCGCCGCACCTGCAGAGCGCGATATCCGACGATGAGGCTGACTGCGAAGATCTCAATTAGAATTGCGAAGTAGAATCCGAAATCGAAAATCGGCAGGTGGTCGATCCAGCCTAAAGCGCGGATAATCCGGCTCATGGCGATTGCGACACCCACTGAAAGACCCATCAATTGCAGTAAAGCAAGCCGGTCGCCCTTAACGGCGCATCGGAGCAGATTACCGACAGCTGTCAGCGCCATAATCCCATAGACGACGTGAAAGACTAATGAGCCTGTAAGTGACAGTTGATCAGCGAAGATCACGATAATCGTCGTCGTGATCAAGGTGGTCCAGGCCATGCACTTCAGTGAAAAAGCGCCCCATTCTCCTAGCAGATTAGGATTGCAGAGCGATCGGATGAGCATACAGCCGGCATAGGCCAAAACAGCCAGCGCCATGAAGGCAATCCAGGATCTGTCCACCAGCGTCGCCGCAGGAAACAAATCGAATATCTGGCCCGACCAACAGATATGATTCACCAGAAAGGCCACTGCAATCAGGCTGTGGTAGAAAACAAACCGTTGACGCATCATGATAAAAAACAGGAAACTCAGAAGCAGCGGCGTGAGTAGAAATCCGGTCACCAGCATGCTGACCAACTCGCCCTGTTCGTGCAACGCAAGGTCATACTCGGCATCGACCAACTCGATATCGTGCCAGTTGGATGGATCCCACGGATTCTCTGCGCTGATCAGGACCGTTTCGGGAAATTGGCCATTGCGACCGACCAAAGGCAAGGCGACCGCGTATGGGGAGCGCCAGTTCTCAGTCATGGCAGCCTGATCATAACGGTTCGTCTGTGTGCTTCCGTCGGGGTATATGGTGTGCAGCGTCACCGCCCCTTGGCGCGCAGCACGAAAGCGCATGACGGGCTCGGCCATGTTATCGTGCAAATTGCCAATATCGGCGACGAGCCAAAGCATATCGGTTTTGTTGGTGAACTTGCCGGTGCCGCAATCGAATGCGGGGCGTAGTTTTAAAATTTCTTCCGGACTTGCCGTGGCGTGACCCGCCAAGCTGCAAACGCGATTGCTGAAGTTCACTATGGACGAACTATTTGCCATCGCCGATGATGCTGCGAATGAAAGCAAGCCGATCAGCAAGAGCCACAAAACAGAACGCGATTTCATGATTGCTCCAGCCAATTCGGACAATATTCCCGTATTGCGACTGGACTGGTGCTAAGATATCATGGTTTAAATGTAGTAAATAGCCGGTCCTGACATAGAGCGAGCCAGCATCCGGTCAGTTTATAGAGTGACACTTTCCGGAGATGTGCCTTCAGAGTCCGCCCGCCGTTCTTCAGCAAAATGGACCTAGACCTCTATAGTAGCTAACTAATCTGGCTGAAAGTGGCCCAGCCGCTTTCCACCCCGAGTCGGATTTTGAGTGTCACCAAGCTACAGATTGAATGCAGCCGTCTGCGAACCTTACCCAATAAACCCGCTCACCTCGCTCACGAAATCCTCGAACCGGTCGTGATGCACCCAGTGTCCTGCGCGTTCGTAGGCGCTCACCGACACGTTATTGCCGAAGTGTTTCATTCGGCCATCCTTCTCCGGATTGCTCGCCCAGCTGTCGTTGCCGTAAACCAGCAGGGTAGGGCAGCTCACACGGCCCCATAGTTCTTCCATTTGCTCCAGCGTCAGATCGTCCGGCGGCCATGCGTGCAGGTGGGGATCGAATTTCCAGCTATAGGTGCCGTCCTCGTTGCGAATAACGGCGTGCAGAGTCAGATGCTCAGCCTGTTCGCGCGACAGATAGCTGTTCGCTTCGTGCATCCGGTCCAGCGCGATTTCAAATGTGTCGTATTTGCGAATTTGGCGCGAGCTGGCTTCGCGCTTCTTGTCGATCCATTTTGTATGGCGTTCATACCAGGGGGTCTTCCCCTGTTCCTCTTGCACTTTCGGGCTGGGGCCAAGGCCTTCTATCGCCACCAGCTTCTTCACCAGATCGGGGTACATCCCGGTAAAGCGCATGGCGACGTTTCCGCCCAGCGAATGTGCAACTATGGTTACGGGTGCCAGCTCAAGCTGATGCACAAGCTGCGCCAGATCATAGACGTAAGAGCCGGTCGTATAAACGCCGGTATTGGTCCACTCGCTGTCACCATGCCCGCGCAGATCGGGGCAGATGACGTGCCAGTCCTCGCGCAGCCGCTCTGCCGTCCAGTCCCAGCTGCGGCAATGGTCGCGCCCGCCATGAAGCAGGATCAGCGGGGGGGCATCTTTGTTGCCCCAATCGGCATAATGCAGCCGCGTACGCTGGCTGATGAAGGTCTGCGAGGTGGGCCCGATCAGCTCCATAAAATTTTCCTGTTAGATATAGTCTTCGGAACGCGTTGCGAACTGCTACCGATTATGTAGGGTGCATGGCAACACACAAGAGAGAGGAATCCCAATATGCCCGCAGTCAATATTGCCCAGCCCGAATTCATGGAAGACGAGGAAATCTCGATTTTCGCAGACGCGGTAGGCAAGTTCTATCAGGACAAGGCGCCTGAAAAGCGTGTGCTGAAATGGCGGGAAGAAGGCCAGGTTGAACGTGGCTTCTGGAACGAAGCGGGCGAAGCGGGCCTGCTTGGCACGTCGGTGCCGGAAGAATACGGCGGTCATGGTGGCGACTTCCGGCATGAAATGGTCGTGATCGACCAGCAGGCGAAGCACGATGTCGAGGGTTTCGCCGCGAGCCTGCACAACACCATTATCCTACCCTATCTCGTGCGCCACGGCACTGAAGAGCAGAAGAAGAAATATCTGCCCAAGCTGGTCACCGGCGAACTGGTGAGCGCCATCGCGATGACTGAGCCGGGCGTTGGCAGTGATTTGCAGAATATCACCACCACCGCTCTGAAAGACGGCAATGGCTACCGCATCAACGGGGCCAAAACGTACATTTCCAATGGCCAGACGGCAGACTTCATTATTGTGGTCGCGAAAACCGATCCGAAGGAACGGGCCAAAGGTATCTCGCTGATGCTGCTGGAAACAGACGGCGCAGACGGTTTTCAACGCGGTAAGAAGCTCGACAAAATCGGGCTGGATGCCGCCGATACATCGGAACTGTTCTTCGACAATGTGTTTGTTCCGGGCGATGCCGTGCTTGGCGGGGAAGAAGGCAAGGGTTTCTACCAGCTGATGGGCGAATTGCCGCAGGAGCGCCTGATTATTTCAATGGGCGCAATGACTGGCATCGAAAAAGCGCTCGAAGTGACGTTGGAATTCGTCAAGGAGCGCAAAGCGTTCGGACAGACCATCTGGGATTTCCAGAACACGCAGTTCGTTATGGCAGAGCTGAATGCGCGCGCCACCGCTGCGCGGGTATTCGTCAATCACTGCATCGCCCAGCATCTCGAGGGCAAGCTGGACGTACCCACCGCCTGTATGGCGAAGCTGATGGTCACCGAATTGCAGAGCGAAGTGGTGGACAAGTGCCTCCAGTTCCACGGCGGTGCCGGCTACATCAACGATTACCCGATCGCCCGGATGTACCGTGATTGCCGCATCACGCGCATTTTTGGCGGTTCGAACGAAGTTATGAAGATGGTGATCGCGCGCAGCATGTAGTCGCGCCGGGGAAACATGTGGCTTCCCTGCCGTTCTGGAGTATCAGGGGAGCCAACCATGAGCCATGGTAAGGAGCCGGAAAGCCTGAAAGATGTCGTTGGTGGCATCGAAGGGTTGGGCGAAGAGAAGAAGGACGTGACGCTGGGCGATGCGCTGGATGCATTCGGCCATCGCAGTTTCTCGCCCCTGTTGATCGTCTTGCCACTGGTGGAGCTGAGTCCGCTGGGCGGCATTCCCGGCTTCCCGACCGTGCTTGCCGTTATTATCAGCCTGATTGCCCTGCAATTGCTGATGGGGCGCAGCCACGTATGGCTACCCGATTTCGTCCAGAGCCGTAGTGTGGATGGTAAGAAACTGGCCAAAGCCATGAGCAAGTTGAACAGGACTGCGGAATGGATCGATCGCCGGATAGGAGACCGGCTGGACTGGATGTTGAACAACCCGTGGCCCAAACTGGCCGCACTGCTGATATTAATGCTGTGTCTGTCCGTGCCGCCACTGGAGTTTATACCCTTTGCCAGTTCTGTCCCGATGCTGGCGGTTGCCTGCGTGGGGCTGGCGCTGCTGGTGCGGGATGGATTGCTTCTTCTGTTGGCAATGATTGCTGGCGGCGGGTCGATGATTTTTGCGATAGCAACGTTGCTGTCCGGTTCAGCCTCCGGTTGATTTGAACTCTCTTTCTCTGTCCGCGTGCGGCGGTGGCGAGGGGGGCATTCGGTATATCCGCCCGAGGCTGGCGTATGGGTAATCGCGTTGGCTCTCGGCAGCGGGGCGAGTGAAGGGCAGCTTTGTCACAGTACCAACGTAGCTGATCTGTCAGTCGGCTTTGTTTTTCTGGTCACCGCTCCGAACCGGATGGAAAAACCTCCCCAGTCTGGAGATCCTGCCAGCGACGCCTGGTTTATCGTCGGTCGGGTCAATGTGTTCTGCCGCGCTTATGCGCCAGATCAACGGTAAACGGCACGCCCGCTTCACTTAGACCTTCAGGCTAACTTGCCATTCACAGGGCCGCGCCTACATATCGTTCATCACACAAAGGACTCAGCAAGCGCGATGAGCGATAATAATCAGCCCGAAGAACCCGGCCAGGGTGGCCCGAATCCCTGGATGAAGAGCCTGATGCTGTGGGGCGGGATATTCCTTGCTCTGCTGCTGGTCGTATCCATGTTCGGCAATTCCGGTCAACCTGCAGGTACACAGATCGGTTATTCCGATTTCCGCGACCGGGTTACCGCAGGCACTGTCGAGTCCGTCCAGATTTCGCCTGACCGGATTACAGGCACCCTGAAAAACGAAAGTGTTTTTACAACGGTTCCCGTGGCCAATGACGCCGAACTGACAACTTTGTTGCAGGAAAACGGCGTGGAGTATTCCGGCGTTGAGGCGGAAGAGCCCAACCTGCTGCTTTATATCCTGATCCAGTCGCTTCCGTTTATCCTCATCCTCGGCATCGCTTTTTTCGCTCTGCGCCAGGTCCAGAAGGGCGGAGGCGCGGGCGGAGCAATGGGTTTTGGCAAATCCAAGGCCAAGATGCTGACCGAAAAACAGGGCAAGGTGACGTTTAACGACGTTGCCGGTATCGACGAAGCACGTGAGGAACTGGAGGAAATTGTCGAGTTTCTGAAGGACCCCTCGCGGTTCTCCAAGCTGGGCGGCCAGATTCCGAAGGGCGCGCTGCTTGTCGGTTCGCCCGGTACCGGTAAGACGCTGTTGGCCCGCGCCATCGCTGGCGAGGCGGGTGTGCCGTTCTTTACCATCTCAGGCTCCGACTTTGTCGAGATGTTCGTTGGCGTGGGCGCAAGCCGTGTGCGCGATATGTTCGAGCAGGCGAAAAAGAACGCGCCCTGCATCGTATTTATCGATGAAATCGATGCCGTTGGCCGCAGCCGTGGTGGTGGCCTCGGCAATTCGAACGACGAGCGCGAGCAGACACTGAACCAGCTGCTGGTCGAGATGGATGGTTTCGAAGCCAATGAAGGCATCATCATCATCGCTGCGACCAACCGTCCCGACGTTCTGGACCCAGCACTGCTGCGTCCGGGCCGGTTCGACCGCCAGGTGGTCGTGCCCATTCCCGATATTGATGGCCGCGAGAAGATCCTCGCTGTCCATATGAAGAAGGTGCCGCTGGCACCCGATGTCAACAGCCGCACGATTGCACGCGGTACGCCCGGTTTCTCCGGTGCAGACCTTGCGAACCTCGTCAATGAAGCAGCTTTGCTGGCCGCCCGCCGCAACAAGCGTTTGGTAGCAATGCAGGAATTCGAGGACGCGAAAGACAAAGTCATGATGGGCAGCGAACGCCGCTCTATGGTTATGACCGACGACGAGAAGAAGATGACTGCCTATCACGAGGCAGGCCACGCGCTGGTCAGCATCAACGAACCGGCATCGGACCCCATTCACAAGGCCACGATTATTCCGCGCGGCCGTGCATTGGGCATGGTTATGCGTCTGCCGGAGCGGGATAATTATTCGTACCACCGGGATAAAATGCACGCCGATCTGGCCGTGGCAATGGGTGGCCGCGTGGCAGAGGAGATCATATTCGGACACGAAAAAGTGTCGAGTGGTGCTTCTTCCGACATTCAATATGCCACCAGTCTGGCCCGCAATATGGTCACCAAATGGGGCATGTCGGAAAAGCTCGGCCCGCTGCAATATGAAGAGCAGCAGGAAGGGTATCTCGGGATGGGTCAGTCGGCCCGGACAATGGGATCTGCCGAAACCAACAAGCTGATCGACAGCGAGATCAAGGATCTGGTGGAAGGCGCGCTGAAGCGGGCAACACAGATTTTGACCGATCAGGAGGACAAGCTCCACCTGCTGGCGCAAGCCATGCTGGAATATGAAACCCTGACCGGCGGCGAAATCACGCAATTGCTGGAAGATGGCAAGCTGGATCGCCCGGACGAGCCCAAAGGCCCGGCCAAAATCCGTGAAGTAACCGGCAGCACGATTCCGAAATCCGGCAAGCGCTTTTCCGGGAATGACGGTGCCGAACCGCAAGGAGCTTGAGCCTGCTGGATCGTTTTCCTTGACGGGACCATAATCGGAACATGCATGTTGGTCTGAAAAGGAGAATTTTCATGACGAGCACGCAACCAGCCGAGCATCCCAAAAGCGATCCAGTAACCAATGCCGAGAAGAATCCGGATAACTGGACGACCGGTGATGAGGTGATGAGGTGATGACCGGCGCTCAGGCGAGTTATCTCAAGACCCTATCTGAAGAAGCGGGACAGCCAGATGACTTTTCCAGCGATCTGACAAAGGCGGAAGCGTCCAAGCGGATTGATGCCCTGCAAGATAAAACCGGACGCGGTCAGTAGAGGCGCCAGATATATCGGTGCAATCGGTCGTTAATCTGCACTAAGTCAAAGCCCTTCTCGTTTCCAATATGGAGGGTTTTGTGCGTCATTTGCTTCTGATTTTTGCCGGTGCATCTGCGTTGCTGGCCATGCCGGCCAATGCCGCGCCGGGCGACATGAGTGTCGTGGTGTTTCTCGCGAAAGCGGAGAAGCTGAAGGCGCAGGGGATGACCGCCATGTTCTCCTCCGATCTTATGAGAAAAGAATACCCCTGCAGTTAGAAAGCGCGCGGCATCAGCAACGCTACCCCCGTTGTCAGGGCCAGCAGGGCGGCGACACTAGCCCCGAGAAGCGTTGCGGTGCGCCATACCGTTTGCGTCCAGCTGAGGCCGTAGGCTCCGCGCAAATGAAACGCGGTATGTATGGTCAGAGCAAGCGCGAAGACAGATGCGACCAACAGCCAGGTCGCCCCGCCAACGATCAAAGTAGTGCCAGCAGCGAATGCCAGTGCGCCGAATGCGATCTTATGAGCGAGGAAGCGAGCATGATGCAGTGTGCCCCCGGGCCCTTCACTTCTGAACAGCGTAATCATCGCGGGCAGCAGCAGGGGTATCATCAACCAGCCTAAGATGGGGAACAGGCCGGGCAATGCTTTTGCTGCTTCTGTGAAAGCCTCTCTGCGCGAGAATTCATTCGGCTTTTCGGCCGCAGGGTTCCAGGCTTGGCGTGCCTGATCAGTGAAGAACTGAGTGCTCAATGCGCGCTCGTGTCGCTCCTCTTCAGACAATGCCGAACGCGCCGCCTGTTCTGCTCCGCGCAAGACTGTGGGGCCATTCGCGCTCCCGCTGGCTTCGCCTTCGGCATAGGCAGATAGCGACTGATCGGCCCGTTCCAGAGCAGATGTGACCGCCTGTTCATGGCTCAGCGCCTGATCGGGCCCGCCCACCAGCCACTGGACACCGTGCAAGATCAGCATTGCAAACAGCAGCATGGCCAGGGGAGATATGAACTGCTGGCGCTGTCCTGCATTATAGGCCCGCGTCAGATCGCCCGGACTTGCAAGCAGGCCTATCACGCTTTCGAAGAACCGCCCGCCGGGCGTAGCGATAGAGGTCAGCGCCTGTGCCAACCTTTTGCGCAGCGTTTCCCCTTCATAGAATTGCTGGCCGCATGCATGGCAATAGGCTCCGCTGAGTGCGGTACGGCAATTGCGGCAGGTGGCGGTTCCTGCGGCGCTGATCTGCGGCATTGGTATTCTACCCTTCGGTGCCAGCTATAGGGCGCGCATTCATTGCGATGCAATCCGATGTGTGCGTTGTGCTCCCTTCCATCGCGATCTTGTGCCTCGCCCTGCGAACCACGATATGCAAGCGATGCAAGTCTTTGGTATCGATGCGCCGTTGATCGGGTTGGCGGTTATTGCTGCCGCGTTTGCTCTTTTCGCACTGGCCGAGCTGGTCATGCCCTTCCGGTCCCATCCGCTGCCACGCAAAGCACGCTGGACAACCAATCTGACGCTTTATGCGGTCGACACACTGGCAGTGCGGCTGATCCTGCCGCTGGCAATGGTTGGTGCGGCGCTGTTTGCGCAAGAGCGCGGGTGGGGGGTGTTCAATGTATTCAATATACCGGGCTGGGCTGAGTTTATCGCGGTGATCCTGCTGCTCGATCTGGCTCTGTATATCCAGCACCGCGCGACACACCGCATTCCGCTGCTGTGGCGGCTGCACAAGATACACCATGCCGATCCCGGCTTCGACGTGACCACGGCTGCGCGGTTCCACCCGGTCGAGATCGTTCTGTCGATGGCATATAAAATGGCCGTGGTGACAGTTTTGGGTGCGGCGCCGCTGGCAGTATTCGTGTTTGAGGTTGGCTTTGCAGTATTTACGCTGTTCACCCATACCAACATCCGGCTCCCGCCCCGACTGGAGCGGGCGTGGCGCACGCTGTTCGTTACGCCGGACCTGCACCGGATTCATCACTCGACGAAGATGCGCGAGACCAACAGCAATTACGGCACTTTCCTGTCTGGCTGGGACCGGCTGCTCGGAACCTATGTGGGTGAGGGGCGCGATGGCCAGCACACTATGGGCATTGGGCTTGCCAGTTATCAGGACGAGCGGCCGGGCAGTTTGAGATGGAGCCTGATGCTGCCATTCGCCCCGCATTCCGAAAGCGAAGAATAGACGCTGAGCCGCGCCGCTATTTACGCTCCGCCAGTTTACGCTCGATCGCGGTCCATAATTGCTGAAAAGATCGCGCCCCTGGGCTGCGCGGGGCGAAAGCTCCGACAGGTTTCTGATGCACCGCGCATTGCTCCACCGCACTTGCTTGGGGGATACTGGGCCAGTCGGGATGTTCGTCCCGCGCTGCACGGTGCAGATTACGGCGCAGGTCCAGCATGGACAGGACCGGCAGGATCGGCGGATGTCTGGACGTGTTGGCCTTCACTTCACCCACCACCCGGTCGAATGCTCTGGTCGATAGCGGAGAAGGCGGTAAGGGCACTATGATGAGATCGGCGGCGCGCACGACCTGCGCACTGGTTTCGTTCAGAACAGGCGGGCAGTCGAAGATGATCCGCTCGTAATCCTTGCCCAGCTGCGCGGCGATCTTGGCCAGGCGCTTGCGCTTGCCCATGTCCATGAACTGGTTTTCCAGCGCCCGGATTGTCTCGTCTGCGGGCAGAACGTCGAGCCGTCTGTAAGCGGTTTTGCGGATCAGCTTTTCCGGATCGCGCTCCAGGGCAAAGACGCTGGTCGCGACCTTTTTCTTGCGCGGCTCCACGCCAAGCAGGAAACTTGCACCGCCCGATGCGTCGAGATCCCATAGCAGGGTCCGGCGACAGGAAATCTCTGCGGAGCACCACGCCAGATTTGCGGCCATCGTCGTTTTGCCGACGCCGCCCTTGACGCTGTAGACCGCTACGACTGCCATGCTGTTCCTTTTCATGATCGTGCCTGAGTTCAGGACCGATTTTGACCTGAAAAGATTAGCCGCGAATGAACCCTGTCGCGCTGACGTGTGCGACCCATAAGAAAAGGCCGCCCCGATGCGGGACGGCCTTTTCTTGGTGATTCAAATGTCGGTCCGGAGCTTTCGGGCCAAGACTCCCACAGGTCGGTTCTTTACGAACCGTCGTAATCGGCACCGATCGAGGTCGAGCGGGTCGGGGCGGATGCGGTGATACGCAGCGCCTCTGCCGACTGGCTCAGGGAACCGATTTCATCGATGTCGTCATCATCGTCAGGCAGGATTTTCTGCAGGTTGGTGACAACCGCTTCCTTGAGCTCCTTCGGCTTGACGTTGCTCTCTGCAATTTCGCGCAAGGCCACGACGGGGTTCTTGTCCCGGTCACGTTCCAAGGTCAGGTCTGCACCGCCGGAAATATCGCGAGCGCGCTGGGATGCCAGCAGGACCAGATCGAAACGGTTGGGGATTTTGTCGACACAATCTTCGACGGTAACGCGCGCCATATGTGGGCACTCCGGGCAAAAATGAGATTTCGGGGTTGACGTTACGTACGGGCAGATACTGTCAGAGTCAAGAAAATCGCACTTCCTTGTCGGTGGCGGGCAGCGGCTCTACAGCTAGAACAAATGCCCTCTGAAACGCCCCCTGTTCCTCTGGAGCAATACAGCAATCCGCCCAGCTTTTCCGCTTCGGTCGATGGGCTGGACCTCTGGGTCTATCCCCGCGGCGGGGAAAGACTGGAAGCCCTGCTGGCTCTGGTCGATGGGGCGAAGCACTCGCTCAAACTGTGTTTCTATATTTACGCAAAGGACGATGCCGGGCGGCGACTGCGCGAGGCGCTGACGCAGGCAGCAGAGCGCGGGGTCAGGGTCACTTTGATTGTCGACGGGTTCGGCGCAGAAGCGGATGCTGCTTTCTTTCCGGATTTCATCGCAGCTGGCGGAGATTTCCGCACATTTTCTTCTCGGAAAACAATGCGCTATCTGGTACGCAATCATCAGAAAATCGCCTTGGCCGATGACCAGCGGGCTATCGTTGGCGGCTTCAACATTGCCGATGATTACTTCGCCCCGCCGCGGGAAAACGGGTGGAGCGATCTGGCGGTGTGGCTGGAAGGTCGTGCCATTGTACCGTTGGTCGACTGGTACGACAATCTGCTGGAATGGACCGATGCAGACGGCGTGGAATGGCGCCATGTGCGCCATGCCGTGCGCGACTGGGATACCGGGGCTGGCGCGGTGCGCTGGTTGATGGGCGGCCCTACACGGCATCTGTCCAGCTGGGCGCGCAGCATTGGCCGCGATCTTGAAAACGGACGCAGGCTGGACCTCATGATGGCCTATTTCTCTCCCCCCAAACGTCTGCTTCGCAAGATTGGCGCTATTGCTAATCGGGGCGAAGCGCGGCTCGTAATGGCGGGCAAGTCGGATAATAACGCCACCATTGGTGCGTCGCGGTCGCTGTACGATTATCTGCTGGGCGAGAGCGCGCAGGTCTACGAATTCGACGCCTGCAAGATGCATACGAAACTGCTGGTGCTGGACGATGTCGTCTATCTGGGCAGCGCGAATTTCGACATGCGCAGCCTGTATATCAATCTGGAGATTATGCTGCGAGTGGAAGACGCTGCCTTTGCAGACCGGATGCGGGAATTTATCGCAGGCCATCTTCCCGCGTCGTTAAATGTGACCCCGCAGCTTCATAAAGCGCGCAACACTCTGTGGAACCGTGTCCGCTGGAATGTCAGCTGGTTCCTGGTTGCAGTGATGGATTACACCGTCAGCAGACGATTGAACCTGGGCCTGTGATTGGAGCATCGTGTCCAATTGGGGTGGGTTTAAGGCCAACTGCTATTGAGTGTCGAAAAATCAAAAGCAGCCTTTAACTGCGCGGGTATTTCGAACAAACGGACTATGCGTGTTAAGCGCGTTCGTCTTTGGGCGAGCCCATTACAACAAAAGATGAAATAGAACTGACTTGCGGCAATATACCAAGCACTTCTGTATGAAAATGCTTGTAAGCAGAAAGGTCAGCGGTTTCAACGCGTAGCAGATATTCAAATGTTCCCGTTACGTTATGGCATTCGCGAACTTCAGGGGCTTGCGCAATCGCTGCCTCAAACCCTTCTTGATCCATTTTAGTATGATGCGATAGGCCGACTGCCACGTAGGAGGTAAATCCTATACCCAGTTGGCGATGGTCAAGCACAGCTCGATATCCGCGGATCATTCCGCTCCTTTCCAGCTCTTGTACGCGTCGCGAACAAGCAGACGGCGAAAGTCCTACTCGACTGGAAAGTTCGAGATTCGAAAGCCTGCCATCAACTGAGAGAGCGTGCAATATTTCTCCGGTTATTTTGTCATTGTTGGCCATATATTGCATATCATATTGCCTAAATGGATAAATTTGCAACCAAAATTGGATTATATTGCATTATAATTGCAGTCATGGATATTCAGCAAATAATCGGCCTCATTGGCTTCGCTTTCGCTACGTCAATAACACCTGGCCCCAATAATTTGATGCTCATGGCTTCAGGTGTGAACTTTGGTATTCGCCGGACAGTGCCTCATATATTGGGGGTCTCCATCGGCTTTACACTCATGATCATAGTGGTCGGTATTGGTCTGGTGGGTCTTTTTGAAGCATGGCCGTTTGCTTCTTTGATATTGAAAGTCGTCAGTGCTGGCTACCTGCTCTGGCTCGCTTGGAAAATTGCCAGCGCACCCCTGCCTAAAGCTGGGGAGCAACTTTCGACGGGCAATCCCATGACGTTCATACAAGCCGCACTCTTCCAATGGATAAACCCTAAAGCTTGGACGATGGCACTGACTGCATTGACGGTCTACGTCGGAACGCGAGACTTTATCACGGTGCTCGGTGTTGCTGTGATATTTGGAGTTATTAATTTACCTTCCGTAGGGATTTGGACTGCCATGGGGCAGTATATCCGCCGCAGGCTTGCCGGTGATTTGTCGCGGCGCCTGTTCAATTGGGGTATGGCTGCGCTGCTCGTTGCCTCACTGACCGTCGCTCTATAACACAACAGCCAATGTTGGTATTTCATGCTGCATCAGTTTTTTCCTGCTTTCTGGATATTGTATAGCGCTATGCCTGTTTTGGTAGCGATGTCTTAAGCGGTTCAAATGTCTACTGTAAGGGTTGTCTGCAGACAGTCTGTTTTCATCCAGAGCCTGAAAATATCTGCCAATCGGCACACTGCACAACCGGTCTTTCATAACCGCGCTTCTTGGCTCTCGTATATCGGTCCCTATTCGTATCCGTAGTCCGAATAATCCTTCATGTTCGGCGAGGTAAACTTCGTAATCTCGCTTTGGAAATGCAACGGGACATTGCCGGTGGAACCGTGCCGCTGCTTTGCCACGATCAGGGTCGCCCGATTCTTCAATTCCAGAAAGCGTTCTTCCCAGATGGCGTATTTTTCCGCTGCGTCTGCACTGCTGTTTTCTGTAGGCATGTCGGGGCGCGATGCCTCGTGATAATAGTCGGCACGGAAAATGAACCATACCATATCGGCGTCCTGCTCGATCGAGCCGGATTCACGCAGGTCGGACAGCATCGGCCGCTTGTCCTCGCGCTGTTCCACTGCCCGGCTGAGCTGTGACAGCGCAATTACCGGTACAGCCAGTTCTTTGGCCAGCGTTTTCAGCCCGCGGCTGATTTCCGAGATTTCGTTGACGCGGTTTTCCTGACTGCGCTTCGATCCCTGCATCAGCTGCAGGTAATCGACCACGATAAGGCCGATATCATGCTTGCGCTTCAGACGGCGGGCGCGGTTGCGCAGGCCGGAGATGGAAAGAGCCGGAGTGTCATCGATATATAGGGGCAGTTCGGTCAGCCGCTGGCTGGCATTGGCGAGCTTCTGAAACTCTTCCCGGGTCAATTTGCCCGAACGCAGCGATTCGGAGGAAATCTCCGCCTGTTCGGCCAGAATACGAGTGGCGAGCTGGTCGGCGCTCATCTCCAGACTGAAGAAGGCGACCGGCGCGCCCTGATTAACCTCGCCTCCGTCGCGCTGGAAATTGAGATATTCCTCGGCGCAATTAAAGGCGATATTGGTGGCGAGCGAGGTTTTGCCCATGCCGGGACGTCCGGCGAGAATAATCAAGTCCGAATCGTGCAGGCCGGCTGTCTTGTCATCAATGGACGACAAGCCCGACGTGCGGCCCGATACGCCTCCACCAGAATTCATCGCTGCTTCGGCCAGCTTCAGTGCGGTGAGAGCCGCAGAGCGGAAACTGCTGGCTTCGCTGCCCGACGCAGCGCCCTCGGCCACCTGGAACAGGGAGGCTTCGGCTTCCTCGATCTGTTTCATCGGCTCGACCGTTTCGCTGGTGTCGAGTGCGCCCTCCACCAGTTCGCGGCCCACGGTCACCAGTTCGCGCAGCAATGCCAGATCGTAAATTTGCTGGGCCAGATCGCGTGGAGCAAGCAGGCCTTGACCATCGGCGGTCAGCTGCGCCAGATAGGTGGTGCCGCCCAGTTCCGATAGTGCCTCGTCGCCCTCGAAATAGGGTTTCAGCGTGACCGGGCTGGCTGTGGCATTGCGGTCTATCAGCGCCAGAACGCGCTCGAAAATCTTGCCGTGGATGGGCGCATAGAAATGCTGCGCGGCCAGCGGGGTCTGCAAATCCTCGACCACACGGTTGTCGATCAGGACTGCGCCCAGAAACGCCGCTTCCGCTTCTACGTTCGCAGGAAGGGTGCGGCCCGATTCGCCAGCCTTTGCCGCAGGGGGGGCTGAAGCGGTATCTTCGGAACGGGTCATGAGAGCTTGGTCGGGCATGGGCGCTGTTTGGCCCTGCCATCCAAGCGAAGCAAGGGCGCATAAGACACAGGTCGCCTGTGGATAGTGGGGATGGAATTTTCCACCCTTGCAGGATGCGGCGGCAATCTGCGAAGGCGTGATTTGAAAAAGATATGTCCGAACCTGATCCATCTTCCCCGGCAGACCCGAACTCCGCGCAGCCCACGTGGCGGCTCTCGCATGTCGAGCTGGATGAAGAGACGATCCTGTGGCGCAATGCCGATATCGAACAGGAACGGCGCGTGGCGATTTTCGACCTGATCGACGAAAACCTGTTCCGGCCCGTGCGTGCGTCGGAGGCGGGACATCAGGGGCCTTACCGCCTGAAACTGGCAGTACAGGATGGACGTCTGGCGATGGACATTCGGGACCAGGCCGATGAACAGCTGGAAATGCTGCTGCTGGGGCTGGCCCGGTTCCGCCGCCCGATTCGCGATTATTTCGCCATTTGCGACAGCTATTATCAGGCCATCCGCAAAGCCACGCCGAGCGAGATCGAGACCATCGACATGGCGCGGCGCGGGGTGCACAACACTGCAGCAGAGCTGCTGGTCGACCGGCTGGAGGGTAAGGTCCATACCGATTTCGCGACCGCACGCCGTCTGTTCACGCTGATCTGCGTCCTGCATATTCGGGGCTAACGGTCATGGCGCGGGGCACAGGAAGGCGTGGCAAGAAGCGTGGCGGCTGGCTGATCAAAACAGTTATGGTGCTTGCACTGGTGACAGGCGCGGGGCTGGCGTGGCTGTGGTGGGACACGCAGCATTGGCGGCCCGACGAAGGCGCCTACCCGGATCAGGGCGTTGAAATTTCGGCAACCGACGGGGTGGTCAATTTTCGCACCCTGAGAGCACTGGGCGCAGGCTTTGTTTACGTCCATGCGAGCGACGGCGAGAGCATTCAGGACCCGGCCTTCGGAGCCAACATGCGTAAAGCCCGCGAGGCCGGCTTGCAGGTCGGAGCGATCCACCGGTTCGATCCCTGCCGCCCGGCAGACAGGCAGTCGGCGAATTTCGTGACAATGGTGCCGCGCGATACGGATTTGTTGCCACCCGTTATTGCGATGACGCGGGGGACGCAGGATTGCCCTGCGCGGGTAAACGAGGCTGCGG
This sequence comes from uncultured Sphingomonadaceae bacterium, assembly GCA_913060895.1. Classification (GTDB taxonomy): domain Bacteria; phylum Pseudomonadota; class Alphaproteobacteria; order Sphingomonadales; family Sphingomonadaceae; genus CAJXSN01. The sequence goes on along the minus strand of CAJXSN010000010.1, from coordinate 16,304 downwards.
TCGAGAGCGAGCTGATGACCCTGGCCAACCAGATCGAAAACCACGAGGGCAAGCCGGTCATCCTGAAAATCAGTCCGGGTTTCGAAGCGGAATACGGCCTCGCCGCGCGGATCGAGCGGCATCTGTGGCTGGTGCGGACGCGCTTGCTGCCCGATTATGGCGGGCGGCCCTGGCTGATCTGGACAGCAAACGAAGCGATGGTGGTGGATGCTGCAGACGAACCGCTGCGCTGGCTGGTCGTACGCTCATGAGGAATACAATGCATGGAAAACGAACTGATTGCAGCGGCGCGCAGTGCGGCACAGCATTCCTATAGCCCCTATTCGGAATACAGTGTCGGCGCGGCGCTCGGCTTTGCGGGCGGAACGGTGTTTACCGGGACCAATATAGAAAACGCCAGCTATGGCCTCGCCTTGTGTGCAGAAACGGTGGCAGTGGCGAAAGCGATGGCGGACGGCGTGCGCGGCGGGCTGGAAATGGTCGCAGTCGTCGGACCTTCCGGCAAGGGCGGGGGCGAGCCGATCACCCCGTGCGGCCGATGCCGTCAGGTGCTGAACGAACTCGCGGCCCTTGGCGGAACAGACCCGCTGATCCTGTGCGTCGGCAACGATACCACGCGCCGTGTCAGGCTGAGTGCCTTGCTGCCCGACGCTTTCGGGCCTGCAAGCCTGGTTTAAGCCGGTGGCCTAAGCAGCAGGCTGAAACGATTCCAGCACTTCGCCTTCGCCGTCGCGCAGGCAGAACCTCGCCTTCATCGGCAGATGGTCCGATCCCACATTCTTCAGCACTTCGAAGGATTGCACGCGAATGGCATTTTTTACCAAGAGCTGATCGAGCGGCCATCCGATGATCGCCATACCGGCCGGAAATGTCGGATATGTGCCGCGCCCGATGCGTGGGTCGCGGTAATCGCCCGATTCGCGGAACTTCGTGGTGGTGGTCGACCACGGCACATCGTTGAAGTCGCCCATCACGATGACATCGGCGAGCCCGCCCGGAGTGATTGACCCGGCCCGTGCGATGTTCTCGTCGCGCGTGGTGGTATCCTGCCCCGGCACGGGCGGGCGCGGATGAAGGCCCACGAATTCGAACGCCGAGCCATTGGGCAGACGCATTGTGGAATACAGCGTTGGCGTATTGGCCGATGTGTTGGTGATCATTTTCGCCTTAATCACCGGAATACGGCTGGCAAAAGCCATGCCATATTTATTCTCTAGAGGCATGGACATACGCTGCGGATAGGCCGCCAGCTGCGGTTCCAGCGCATCCATCCATGCCCCGTTGGTTTCCATCAACAGTAGCAAGTCTGCCTGCTCACGCTCGATCAGTGCAGCCACTTCGCCATACTGATCGTTGGACTGTTTCACGTTGAGGGACAACGCCGTGAAGCAGGAGCCTGTATCGTCGTTGTCTGACAACGCAATCTGCTCGCCCGCGAAAGGAGCATATGGCCACAGGCGGGTCATCTGGATAATGGCAACAACGGCAAACCCGCCCGCTATCCACCAGCCTGCCCGCCGCCGCGTGGCGAGGGCAAGCAGCCCCAGCAGTACCGTCAGATACAGCATCGGCTCACGCACGAAATCGACAGTCCGAACATACCACGCATTGCTATTACTCAGGGATGCCAGATTGGCGATCAGCAAAAGGGCCGCAAATGTGCCCAGAAGCCCGAGTGCGAATTTGCGCAGGGTCACTTCGTCTCGATCCATTCCAAAAGTGCGGCCAGACAATCGCGGGCCAGCGCCTTGCAGCGTTCAGGGCTCCATCCCTGTGCTTCGTCGGGCCAGTCGTCATTGTCCTTGAACGGCATCTCCAGTGTCATGGAGCAGGCGTTGTAACGCTCAGCCACCTGATTGGTGCTGATCGCCAGATTGGCGGTGCCGGGGGGCGACTTGGGGTAGCCCTTCTTGGTCTGAAAATCGGGTGTCCGGCGTTCAAGAGTGCGTTGATAGCGGTAGAAGTCCTCGCCCAGTTCGTCGGTCCATGATGGGATGCCTTCAAACCCTGCCAGAAACACAGCGGCAATGGCTTCGTCGCCATGAACATCCATCGCGAAATCCACGCCGCTCTCGTCCATAGCCGCGCGAATGGCGAGCACTTCAGGAGATTTTTCGGCACTGGGTTCCGCCCATTCGCGGTTCAGGTTGGTGCCCGCGGCATTGGTGCGCAAATGGCCGCGCTGCGATCCGTCTGGGTTGCAGTTTGGCACGATATGCAGGCGGCAATGCCGGCGCAGCGCGCGGGCGACGGTATCGGTGGGGTCGCACAGCACTTCCAGCGCGCCCTCCATCCACCATTCGGCCATGCTTTCACCCGGATGCTGTCGGGCATAGAGCCATACCTGCTTCTCGCCATCGCCCATCTCGAGGCAGTCGACGGGCTGGCCGTCCAGCGTCTCGCCCAGACGGCGGTAGGTCACGTCATCCGAAGCCGCGCTTTCGGCGACCAGATCATGATGCCGCTCCATCGAATAAGGCGCAAAATATGCAAACCAAGCAATGTCGGTGCCGGGTGTGTGATGGATGGTCAGCGTACCGCCATTTTCATCCTTGTCGAAAGTCGAAGGCGCGCGGCCCCAGAAATCCCGGTCTTCAGAAACACAGGCATTGTAACCGGTCCAGCCAGCCGGATAGGCGCTGGCATTGAGACCGGTGATCTTCAGCGTCAGTTCGCGGCCCGCTGCGCCAGTGACGCGGAAGTGAAACCACTGGGCGAATTCCGATTGATAATCCTTGCGAAGGGCCAGCGTGGCCTGTGCTCCGCTGATCGACAGGACCTCGATGTTTCCGCTGTCGAATTGTGTATCGATTGCAATGTCGGTCATTAATTGATTTCCACTAGAACAGTCTCGCCATTGGTGCCGGGGAATTCCCGGAACAGGGCGTCAGCCACGATTGCCGCATTTGTCTCAGCTTCGGCGGCGTCGCTGCCAGCCGGTGCGTCGAACTGTGCGCGCCCTTCCCACAAAACATTTCCATTGGCGAGTTCGCGCAGGGTGACGGAGACCTGGGTGGTCACTTGCTCCCGCGATCCGCCGCCCAGATTGACGCCGACGCCAACCCCCACGCCGGAACCATAGCTGCCCGTACCGCCGCCAACGCCGACACTGACGGGGGACCGGTTGCCATTGCTCTCGCGTACAAACCTCTCCAGCCGCACCTGGGCCGTTCGCTGCGCGCCTTCGCGGCCCTGTTCCCGGTATCCCAGCTTCTCCAGCTCGCGGGCCACTGCCGCCTTGTACGGGGCCAGTTGCAGGCTATCGCCGGCACTGCCCGGTGCGCTTTCCACAAACAGAGTGGTGCCGCCCAGCACGGCATCCGGCGATACAAAGCGCGTAACCTCCACTGGGCCGGGCGCCGATGTGGCGCAGGCGGCTAGAGCGAGGGGAGCAGCCAGGGCCAGGGTGATGGTGCGGAAACGGGCTGGTATCATGATTGCAATTCTTTCACAGTTGGCGGGTAGCTGAGATGTAACGCTCGAGACACCCGAACTGTGCCGACAGCGCGGGATAAAGGATAATTGCAGTATAATGACTCTTAAGGAACGCGCCAATGAACCTGCTGCCGTGCTGGTAACCGGCGGGGCAGGATATATCGGCAGCCACGCTGTGCTTGCATTAAAAGATACCGGACGGAAAGTGGCGGTGATCGACAATCTGGTTACGGGGTTTCGTTTCGCAGTGCCCGATGATGTGCCGTTTTTCGAAGGCGACATTGCCGACGCGGAACTGGTTACGCAGATTATTGCGGAGCAGAATATCGGCGCGATCATGCATTTCGCCGGCAGCGTGGTCGTGCCCGAATCGGTCGAGAATCCGCTCAAATATTACGATAACAACACAGGGCGCACGCGCGCTTTGCTGGCGGCGGCGATCGCGGCCGGGGTGCCGCATTTCATCTTCAGCTCCACCGCAGCAACGTATGGTGTGCCCGATGTGTCTCCGGTGACCGAAGATACACCGCAGCAGCCGATCAACCCTTATGGTTGGTCCAAGCTGTTTACCGAGCGGATGCTGGCCGATGCGGCAGCAGTGTATCCGGTGAATTATTGCGCGCTACGCTATTTCAATGTGGCTGGTGCCGATCCGCAAGGGCGCACCGGGCAATCGACTGCCGGGGCAACGCATCTGATAAAGGTCGCGGTGGAGTCTGCGCTGGGAAAGCGGGACAGTGTGGCGGTATTCGGCACCGATTACGATACACCCGATGGCACCGGCGTGCGCGATTATATCCATGTCAGCGATCTTGCCGCCGCCCATGTTCACGCGCTGGATGCTCTGGAAACGCAGCCGGACCGCAGCCTGACAATGAATTGCGGATACGGGCGAGGGTTCTCCGTTCTCGAGGTGCTGGATGCGGTGGACCGGATAACCAACGCGCCTATCAAACGCGAGATGCAGCCGCGCCGTGCGGGCGACCCCGGTGCGCTGGTGTCCGACCCATCGTTGATCCGCCGGACCCTGCCATGGCAGCCCCGCTATGACAATCTCGACACGATTGTCGGCCATGCCCTGCAATGGGAACGACAGCTGGGGGAGCGTGCAGACTAGCCAAAACGCAAGCGATACGGGCAGGAATGCTTGACGCGGAGTGATTCGCCGCTTAGGCGCTCCGCTTGAATTTCAGGCACCGGAAACCCATCTCTGGTGTCGATTTTATTCTCGGGAAAATACCATGAAAGTTCGTAACAGCCTCAAGTCGCTGAAGAATCGTCATCGCGACTGCCGCGTAATCCGCCGTCGTGGCCGGACCTATGTGATCAACAAGACCAACCGCCGCTTCAAAGCGCGCCAGGGTTAATTCTGTAAAGTTACTGTCAGGACATCCGTCCTGATCATGCTGCACCGGCCCGCCCCCCTCTCAGCCACCCGATGCCTTATCAAGGTATGATCGGATGGCCATGAGGGCGGCGGGCCGATGCCGTTCCCGGCTTTCATGATTTATCGCGTTATGATTTATCACAGTATGATTCGTCACAGAGAGATGCGTTGATTAAGGCCGGACAGATAAATGCGGCCGTGTTCGATGTCGGTCGGGTAATCGTCCAATGGGACCTTCGCCATCTGGTGGCGAAAGTGGTGAATGATCCGGCGGAATGCGACTGGGTTCTAAGCCATGTCATCACAGAGCGGTGGCATTTCCAGCATGATGCCGGGCGCGATCTGTCGGAGATGGTGGCTGAGCGCAAAGCATTGTTCCCTCAATTCGCCGATGTAATCGACGCCTATGCTGCGCGCTTTATCGAAACCATTCCGGGCCGCGTGCCAGGGACAGCGGACCTGATCGAGGCACTCCATGTGCAGGGAACGCCGCTGTTCGCCATCACCAATTTCGGCGCTGAATTCTGGAAGCAATTCGCCCCGACAGAGCCGGTGCTGGAACTGTTCGCCGACATCGTGATCAGCGGGCGCGAGAAACTGGCGAAGCCCGATGTCGCCATTTTCCGCCATGCAGCCAAGCGGTTCGGTCATGATCCCGCAGCGATGCTGTTTATCGACGATAATCCGGCGAATATCGCAGCGGCGGCCGCAGAGGGCTGGCACGTCCATCACTTTACCGATGCCGCTGCACTGGAAGCGGACCTATACGCGCGCCGGCTGCTGAAAGCTTAACCGCCCGCCACGAAAAAGGGCCTCCGGCGAGGGGAATGCCGAAGGCCCATGAAGTTCACCCGAACATTAAGAACGGGTGGGGGGACACAAATTGTGTTCAGGCAGGCTGGCACTTGGCCATTTCGGCCGCTTCCAGCGCTTCGCCATCGGCGGTAAAGCTGGCGATTTCGCCAAATTCACGCACGAAATTCTTGCACACATTGACCGGCCGCGACCCGGCTTTGGGCGCGACGCAGACAGATCCGTTGCACTGCCACGGAGTGCCGCGTACGATTTCGAGCGTCTTGTCGGTCGGCTGGACCAGCTCCGCACGATAAAACGGGCTGTTGCCACGCGCCTCGGCGGGAACAGGCGAAGACGCCGTACCGATGGCAAGCACAGCGGTTGCCAGTGCCAGCGTAACCCCGAAAGGCTTGCGACAAGGGGCGAGAGGAAGGGTCATTGCGGGTGATGCTCCAGGGAAGGTTGGCGGTCGGATGCCATTGGTCGATTACAGTCAGTTGCGGATTGCCACTTAAATGATAGATTTTAGGTTGCAACCTAAAACCGACTTAAAATTGTGAGTTTGTCCGGTTTTGGGCTACAGCGGCGCGACATGAGAGGATGACGAGGTTATGGGCGGCGTAGTTCGCGAACCACTGAAGGATTTAAGTGCCTGCGGACTACCGGAGGCGCTGGAGGTTATGGGCGAACGCTGGAGCTTCATGATTCTGCGCGCAAGCTTCAACGGCCTGCACCACTTCGAAGAATTTCTGAGCGAGCTTGGTATTGCCCGCAACATCCTGTCCAATCGTCTTGGCCGTCTCGTGGATAACGGTATTCTGGACCGGGAACCCGATCCTGATGACCGCCGCCGGATTGAATACCGGCTGACGGAAAAGGGCTTCGACCTGCTCCCCGCCATGTTGGCTCTGCGCCAATGGGGCCAGAAATATGTCGAGGGGTTTGTCGCCACCGATCCGGTGCTGGTGGATCAACGCGACAGGATGCCGGTGGGCCCCGTCTGCATTCTGGCCCATGATGGCCGGGTGCTGGCCCACGAAAATCTCGGCATGGTGGCCCGCGCGAACCTGCCGTCCAAGGGTAAGGACCGCCAGGAAGGCGAGCTTGTGCCCGGTACACGCGGCTGGATCGACGACAGCGGAGAGGCTGCCGTCGCCGCCGAATAGTGGCGACCGACGCGAAATCTGCGGCAACAACGGTCGAGCATACGCCCGCGCAAACTCCGGACAGCCGCTACATCATAGTGCGCGGCCGCCTGTGGCGCAGCGCCAATCCCAACTTGTCCGAGGCCGAACGCCAGCGCTGGGTAAACGCGCTGATGGACGCCCGCCGTGCCGTGAAGGCAGCGAAGGCGAGCGGCGACAATGCCGAAATGAAAGCAGCCCGCGCCGCTGTGCAGGAGGCTAAAGTCGCCCTAGGTGAGCGAGGCCCCGTCTGGTGGAGCGACGGCGCGCCCGATTACAACCGGCGGATGATGAAGAATACGCCTTACACCAGATAGCCTGTGCCCTTTTTACCGGTACCGAGCGAGCAACCGAACGAGTTCAACCTGATTGGATACCCGGCATTTCGAATAAACGGCCCGAAGATGGGACCGTGCCGTCTCGTACCCCATACCCAGAGCGTGAGCGATGGACGGAAGATCGGAATAGCGGCCAGCCAGAAGCGAAGCGACTTCGGCTTCTCGTCGTGTCAGGCCAAAAATCAGTCGAAGAGTTTCAGAAGGGACCCCGGTTTCCGATTCTCCGCCACGGATTTCGATCCGGCAGAGGAAGGAGGGATTATCCGTACCAAGGCTGCGCACGGGTATCGGCTGAAAGCTGAGGAGGAGAGGAGGATGGTGGTCCGGCCCATCTATGACGACACTGTTCCTGAGAGGGAGCGACGTCGGTGAACAACCCGCTGCAAGAGCAGCCGCCAGCCCCTTGTCGGCCACCCCATGTGATGCGTACAATTTTCCGCCGCGCACAATCAGGCTGTCCGTTGCCGAGAGTGCTGTATCTGCACTCGCATTCATTTCGACGATATTCCTTCGCGCATCGACCAGAACAGCAGGCGTATTCTGTTCTGACAGCTTCGGAGGATGGTAAGCCAAGCGCGCAGCGCGCTGGAAATGATCGAAGACGATCGAGTGAAGCGCCTCCTGATTACCGCTGATCGCTGGCCTGCCGGCATCTGCGTGCATCGCCAGCACTACGGAAGCATTGTTTTCCTGAGGGCTGAAGCGGCTGTGATAATCGCTGCTTCCGCAATCATGCCGGATGAAATCACGCCACGTGCCCAGTTCGGGGGTTAATTCGGAAGTTGCATCTGCCAGCTTGAATACGCCGCCTTCGGGTCTCGCCAAGGCGAAAGGCAATCCGGGGTCGATTGCGAACATTTCGTTCTGCATCAAGTCGCTTGCATCGGCGAACGATGAGGTTTCTGGTCCAATCATACTGGTTTCGGGGATGGAGCCGGAGGCCCCATCGATGACCGCGAAGAAAACGACATGGGCTTCGCTCAGATTCCTGAACCGCCGCATCGCGATCTGGAAGTTGGCCGGGTCGGACGCACCTTCGTAGATCAGCCCGATCAGCTCAGACAATTGAACATTGGAATACATTCTCATCCCCCCAAAACTTCTTTGCGAATCAATAATTCAGCGTTCCTCCTCCAATCGGGGGAAGCCCAATCCACAGCAGATGCTATTCTCCTCCGGCGACCCGAAGACACCGAGTCTTCCACCTTCAGAGGGGGCAGTTTCTGACTGCCCCCTTCTTTTTAACCCCTCATCGTCATACGCCGGTAACTCAGCGCCTCGGCCACGTGGATGCGGCCCACATCCCGTGCGCCAGCCAGATCGGCAATCGTTCGCGCCACTCTCAGCATCCGCGTATAACTGCGCGCGGACAGGCGCATCGTTTCGGCGGCTTGCATCAGAAGCGTGCGCCCGGCCTCGTCAGGACTGGCGAATTCTTCCAGTGCGTCGCCGTCCAGTTCGGCATTGGTGCGGGCTTTTGACTGGTCGAAGCGGGCCGACTGGCGGGCGCGGGCCTCGGCAATGCGGGCGGCGACTTCGGCGCTGCCTTCGGCTGGCGGTGGCAAAGCGAGGTCGGCGGCGCTGATCGGATCGACATCGACATGCAGGTCTATCCGGTCGAGCATCGGCCCGCTGATCTTGGCCTGATAATCCACTGCGCAGCGCGGGGCGCGGCTGCAGGCGAGCGCCGGATCGCCCAGATGTCCGCAGCGGCATGGGTTCATCGCGGCGATCAGCTGGACCCGCGCGGGGAAGCTGACATGGGCATTGGCCCGCGCAACATCGACGCGGCCGGTCTCGAGCGGCTGACGCAGCGAATCGAGCACCGGGCGCTGAAACTCCGGCAGCTCGTCCAGAAACAGAACGCCCATATGCGCCAGGCTGACTTCTCCGGGGCGCACTTTCAGCCCGCCGCCCGTCAATGCCGCCATACTGGCCGAATGGTGCGGCGCGCGGAACGGGCGGGCGCGGCTGATCCGCCCGCCCTCCAGCATTCCGGCGACCGATTGCACCATGCTGACTTCCAGCGCTTCTGAGGGCGTGAGCTGTGGCAGGATACCCGGCAGGCAGGCGGCAAGCAGCGATTTTCCTGCACCCGGAGGTCCGCTCATCAACAGATTGTGTCCACCAGCCGCAGCAATTTCCAGCGCGCGCTTGGCCGTTTCCTGCCCCTTTACGCGCTTCAGGTCGGGGCCGGGTTCGGGCTTCTCCACCTCGCCCTGTTCGGGTGCGGGCAGTTGGCCAGTACCCTTCAGGTGATTGAGCAAGGCCGTGAGATCGGGCGCGGCCACAACCGCCACATCGCTGGCCCAGCGCGCTTCGCTACCCTGCACGGCAGGACAGATCAGCCCCAGATCCGCCTCGCTGGCGTGGATCGCGGCGAGCAGTACGCCGGGGCTGGCCACGACGCGCCCGTCCAGTGCCAGCTCCCCCACAGCGACGAAGTCCGCCAGCTGTTCGGCATCGGTCACGCCCATTGCGGCCAGCAGCGCGAGAGCAATCGGCAGATCGTAATGGCTGCCTTCCTTGGGCAGATCAGCGGGCGAGAGATTCACGGTAATCCGCTTGGGCGGCAGCGCGAGGCCCATCGCAGCCAGCGCCGCCTGCACCCGCTCCCGGCTTTCGCCCACCGCCTTGTCAGGCAGGCCGACGACGGAAAAGCGCGGCAGGCCGGGCGCGACCTGGCACTGCACCTCCACCTCGCGCGCTTCCAGCCCCAGATAGGCGACTGTCCTGACCAGTGCGACCACGTACAATACCCCCTGTTTGTTCCGGCGCTGTCTTAGCGGGTGTATGCCAAGAGTCGAGGCGGACCGCATAAGAAAACAGCACTATGGTTACCGCACCAGAAACCAGTTCCGTTTGGCATTGCGCAAGATGCAGTCGCCATTCCGGCCTTCATGCAAAGGCTTCTGCCCCTTCTTCTGGCTTTCTTCGCGTGTATCGGTGCTCCGGCTGCGGCGCAGGGTTATGGGCAAAACCATGTCATCGTCGAAACGGTGATTATCGAAGAATGGATCGAAGTGGGCGCAAGCCGCGCGACCCCGTTCCACGGCGCTCCGGCCATGCCACCCGCGATTGCCAGTTACGGCGCGTTTCGCGTGCTGGACGATGGCACCGCAGCACTGGTGGGCGTGACGACCGCCGTCAGCCCCGGAAATTTCAAACGGATGCTGCGCGATTACCCTGCTCTGGAAACGCTGGAGTTGATCGAGTGCCCCGGTACCGACGACGATGTTGCCAATCTGGAAGTGGGCCGGATGATCCGCGAGGCCGGACTGACCACCCATGTGCCCGCCAACGGCTCTGTCCGTTCAGGCGCGGTGGAGCTGTTTCTGTCGGGCGCGAACCGCACACTGGCAGAGGGCGCGCGGTTCGCGGTTCACAGCTGGATCGACGATCTGGGCCAGCAGGCGGATGATTACGCCGCCGATGCCCCGATACACGGCGAATATGTCGGGTTTTATCAGGAAATGGGTTTCAGTGCGGATGACGCGCGCGCATTTTACGACATGACCAATTCCGTGCCCCACGATACGGCATTGTGGCTGACTGCGCAGGACATGCGCGGCTGGTTGGGGCAGGATGCCGACATGGTTGCGGCGACGCCCGCTATGGATGCACCGGAAGCGCGCGAAATCGACGCCGCGCCCCGCCTCGCTTATCTTGAGGTGAGCATATCTTGACTTGGGGGTGGCGACCTTCTAATCGCGCATCCTATACGGCGGTCGCTCGTTCAGGGCGGCCCTTTTTATTGGTGAACTGATTCGCATCAGGCGCCGCATGATTTTTCTAGTAAGGACTTCGCCATGAAGCGGACATTCCAGCCCAGCAACCTCGTTCGCGCCCGTCGCCACGGGTTTTTCGCACGCAAGGCAACCGTGGGTGGCCGCAAGGTCCTGCGCGCTCGCCGTCGTCGCGGAAGAAAGAAGCTTTCGGCTTAAGTTTTTCGCACCCCCCCCTCCGGGGTGCGGTATCCTCACTCATGCGGCCTGAAGGTCGCGTCGCTGCGGGCGGCCAGTCGGCCTTGCGGGCTCCCAATGGGAGCCCGTTATTGTGTCGGATACAAGTTACTTGCTTGTGGGCGGAGCACGGTACGCGGACCGCAAGGCCGACCGGCCGCCCGAGCTTATGCGAGGAAGCAAGGGGCGCGGATGCGCCCCGCCCGCAGGGTCCAAAACCAAAACACCGAGGATTTCGCACCCCGGATGGGGTGCGGGTAAACAAAGACTCTCACCCAACCACGCGCTATACCGCTACCGTGACCGAAATCTCGCCCGAAACCCCCACCACCATGCGCAAACGTGCCGACTTCCTTGCGGCGAATCGCGGAATACGTGTTGCGCGCCCCGGCTTTGTGTTGCTGGCCCACCCCAATCGCGGTGCTGGCAAGCGGTTCGGCGTCACCATTACCAAGAAGGTCGGCAATGCCGTGGTCCGCAACCGGATGAAGCGGCGCTTTCGAGAAATCCTGCGCGACGCCCTGCCAGCCGAGGGCCTGCCCGATCACGATCATGTTCTGATTGGCCGGGATCAGGGGATCGAGCGCGATTTCAGCGCCTTGCGTTCCGAACTCACCGCTGCACTGGACCGCGCGCGGGCCGGCAAAGGAGACAGGCGCAGGCCGCGCAATTCCGGCAAGGCCCCGCGCAAATGAAGCAGGTTCTGATCCTGATCGCGCGCGGTTGGCAGCTTGGGCCCAGCCGCATTTTGCCGCCATCGTGCCGTTATCAACCCACCTGTTCGGCCTTCGCCATAGAGGCGCTGGAAAAACATGGCAGCTTGAGGGGTGGATGGATGGCCTTCAAGCGTATAATGCGCTGCCACCCGTGGGGTGGGCATGGGTATGATCCTGTGCCCTGATGCCCACTTTTATGGTGCTTACTTTTAGAACAATGGCACGCGGCCTTTTCGCGCAAGACGGACACATTTCCCTTGGACAATAATCGCAATCTGCTTTTCGCTGTCGTGCTCTGCGCGGTCCTGCTCATCGGGTGGGATACGGGGATGCAGTATTTGTACCCGCAGCCCGAAACTCCGATGGAGGCTGTCGATCCGGCTGCCGGAGACGCTCCTGCTTCTGGCTCTACCGCTGCAACGGCGGCGGGCACGGATGGCATCGATGCTGCGGCGACCGCGCAAAACGGTCCGGTCGATCTGGCAGACGCTCTGGCCAGCGGCAACCGCGTGCAGATCGACGCACCGCGGGTGGAAGGCTCCATCAATCTGGTGGGCGCGCGGATCGACGATATCGAGTTGAAGGATCATCGCGCCACCGTCGACAGTGACAGCGGCCCTGTTCAACTGTTCGCGCCGCAAGGCACGGCAGGCCAGCACTTTGCCCAGTTCGGCTGGGTGGGTGAAGGCGCGAAACTGCCCGATGCGCGGACCGTCTGGCAGTCCGACGGCAACACGCTGACGCCTGAAACGCCGATAACGCTGACCCACGATAACGGTGAAGGTCAGCAATTCCGCATCACCCTGTCGATCGACGACAACTACATGATCACGGCGGAGCAGACTGCGGCCAACACCGGTTCCGGCCCGATTGTCGCGCAGCCGTTTGCGACCGTGACCCGCAGCGACAGCGGGGCCAGCCTCGATACATGGCTGGCCCATTCAGGCCCTATGGGTGTATTTGGCGACAGCGCCGAATACGGCCCGGACTATGCCGATCTGGCCGAAGAAGGGGTTGCCGATCCCGAAGGCGGGCGCACGCAATGGATCGGCTTTTCCGATATCTACTGGCTCAGCGCGCTGGTCCCGCAGACCGGGTCCGATCCGCAATCGGCGTTCCGCGCCATGAGCGATACGGTCTTCCGCGCCGACGTGATTTACCAGCCCGCCACCATCGGTGCGGGCCGTCAGGTCACCCGCACCACGCAGCTGTTTGCAGGCGCGAAAGAAAGTGCCGTGCTTGACGCGTATGAAGATGGCGGGATCGAGAAATTCGGTCTGGCAATCGACTGGGGCTGGTTCCGCTGGTTTGAAAAGCCGCTGCTGTGGCTACTGCGTTCGATCTTCGAACTCGTCGGCAATTTCGGTGTGGCCATTATCCTGCTGACCGTAATCGTGCGCGGTCTGATGTTCCCCATCGCGCAGAAAGGCTTTGCCAGCATGGCCGCGATGAAGGCCATCCAGCCCAAGATGAAAGTCCTTCAGGAACGCTACAAGGACGACAAGGCGAAGCAGCAGCAGGAAATGAGCAAGCTGTTCAAGGATGAAGGCGTCAATCCGCTGGCGGGCTGTCTGCCGATGCTGCTGCAGATTCCGGTGTTCTTCGCGCTGTACAAGGTGCTGATTCTGGCGATCGAGATGCGCCATCAGCCATTTGCGCTGTGGATAGAGGATTTGTCCGCGCCCGATCCGGCGATGATCCTGAACCTGTTCGGCCTGTTGCCGTTCACGCCGCCCAGCTTCCTCGGCATCGGGGTTCTGGCCGTCCTGCTCGGCTTCACCATGTGGCTGACATTCCGGCTTAATCCGGTGACCGACCCTGTGCAGCGGCAGATCTTCAATATCATGCCGTGGGTGCTGATGTTCGTGATGGCACCGTTTGCCGCCGGTCTGCTGATTTACTGGAACACGTCGAACATCCTGACGCTGGCCCAGCAGAAATATCTCTACTCCAAACATCCGCAGCTGAAGGCCGCGGCGGAGCAGGAGCGGCAGGAGAAAGAGCGCGACAGGGCGAAGGAAAAGGAAAAAGGCGAGAAGGCGTGATCGGCACCCCTGAAACGCCGGAGGAAAAGGCCGCGGCGAAGCTGTTTTCCGGGCGGGTCGATTTCCTGAAATCCGCCCCGCAGCTGAAATTTCTGCCCGATCCGACGGTGGCGGAAATCGCCTTTTGCGGGCGGTCCAATGTGGGTAAAAGCTCGCTGCTGAATGCGCTGACTGGCCGCAAGTCCATTGCCCGTGCCTCGGTCACGCCGGGACGGACGCAGGAACTGAACTTCTTTGAAGTGGGTGATCCGCTGCAATTCCGGCTGGTCGATATGCCCGGCTACGGCTTTGCCAAGGCGCCGCTGGCGGTGGTGGAGAAATGGAAGAAGCTGGTCCGCACCTATCTGCGCGGTCGGCCGGTTCTGGGCCGCACGCTGGTGCTGGTGGATAGCCGCCACGGGCTGAAGGATGTCGACCGCGAGATGATGAAAATGCTGGATCAGGCCGCCGTTGGCTACCGGATCGTTCTGACCAAGGCGGACAAGATCAAGGCCAGCGAGCTGGCAGCGACCGCCGCGAAAGTGGCCGAAGAATCGCGTAAACATCCAGCAGCCTTCCCCGAACTGCACATCACCAGCGCGGAAAAAGGCATGGGCATCGCCGCCCTGCGCGCAGCCGTGGTCGCGGATGCGAAGCTGGTTTGAGCCCATTCAGCCTCGACACCCGATTGGTGAACAGGTAGCCCACGAGCCATACTGAATTTGGTGGGGCGTAAGGTGGAAGCGCGCATGAAACTGATTATCGGCAACAAGAATTATTCCAGCTGGAGCCTGCGGGCATGGCTGGCGGCGAAGCAATCCGGCCTCTCTTTCGAGGAAATTCTCGTCCCCATGTTCGGCGAACAGTGGGAACAGGCGAAGCAGGACGATACCGGCCTGTCGCCATCGCACGGCAAGGTGCCGATCCTGTGGGACGACGAGACAGTCGTGTGGGACAGCCTGGCGATCATGGAATATCTGTCGGACAAAGTCGGGCGCGACCGGTTCTGGCCCAAGGACGACACAGCGCGCGGCATGGCCCGGGCAATGGTTTGCGAAATGCACTCCGGCTATGCGGGCCTGCGCAGCGAATGCCCGATGAATATCCGCAAAACCTTCGAAGGTGTGCAGATTTCCGAAACCACGCGGCAGGACGTCGTGCGCATTCTGGGCCTGTGGGCAGAGGCGCGGGCGCGGTTTGGCGCAGGCGGCCCCTTCCTGTTCGGCACGTTTGGCGCGGCCGATGTATACTACGCTCCGGTAGTCAGCCGTTTCCTGAGCTATGGCTTCAAGGTTCCCGGCTTTGCAGAGGGATATATGCAGGCGGTGTGGGAACATCATTGGCTGGCCGAATGGGTCGCAGCAGCGGAAAACGAAGAATGGGTGCTGGAACAATATGACAGCATCGCCGTGCAATGAGAGCGTTTCTGGCAGGAGCGTTTGCGGCGCTGGCATTGCTGGTCCAGCCGGGCGCTGCGCAGGCGTGGGGCTTTTACGCGCACGGCGTGACAGGCGAAATTGCGCTGGCAAATATCAAGCCTGAAACCCGCCGCGCGATGGACAGGCTGTTCGTGGCAGAGCCGCTGCTGGGGACGCCGGATTGCGATTTGTCCAACATGGTGGATGCATCGACCTGGCCCGATTGCGTGCGGCGCGATTACTGGCGCTGGGGCTATACCGGCGCATGGCATTACCAGACCGAGCCGATTACCGAAGACTACGATGCGCGCAAGAATTGCGGCGGCGGATCCTGCGTCAGCGCACAGGTGACGCGCAACCATCGAATACTGGCGGATGAGAGCCTGCCCGCCAATGTCCGGCTGGAAGCGCTGGCCTTCTTCGTCCATTTTGCCGGCGATATTCACATGCCACTGCATTCCGGCGATCTGGGCGACCGGGGCGGCAACGACCGCACGGCGTCCTATGGCATCGTGCCGGGCATGAATTTGCACTGGATCTGGGACGGTCCCCTGGCCGAACGCGCGATAACCTCGGCCCGCCCGGCCCTGGTTCGGCGCTATTCGGCGGCAGAGCGGGCGGCTCTGGACGGAGGCAATCCGGCGGACTGGGGCCGCGAAAGCTGGGAAATAGCGCGCAGCTTCGTTTATCCTACCGCGTTCGACTGCGACCCGTGCGAGGGTGATTTTCATGACGAAACCGCGCTGACACAGGCAGATATCGCTGCATCCATTCCCATCGCCCAGCGCCGCGTCACTCAGGCAGGCCTGCGCATTGCGCGCCTGCTGGACATCGCATTCGAGCCGGGACCATTACCAGAGCCGGAGAATGATCGATGAGTTCCATTGTAGCGGGAGCAGCGGCCGAGTATGCCAAGCGCCTGATGGCGGCGCCCAGTGTTACGCCTGCCACCGGAACCGTCTTCGATACGATGGAGGCTCTGCTGGAGCCGCAGGGCTTTGCCGTGCATCGGTTTACGCGGGGCGGGGGGGCTGAGGGTACGCCT
>CAJXSN010000009.1 GCA_913060895.1 uncultured Sphingomonadaceae bacterium | reverse complement strand
GGCAGCGTCAGATGTGTATAAGAGACAGCCTTCACCCAGCCCGGCCGCGCCCGTGCCTTCGCCGCTATCTGTGGCCCCGCTGGTCCGCGCTGTTCCGGTAGAGGTCGCGCGCGGTGCCGGGGGATCTTCGCGGGTACGAATGCGCGGTGTAGGCTCTGCCTTCGGTTGCGGCACAGCCTCGCGCCCCGCGCCACCCTGAGCACCCTCGTCAGGCTCCGGCTGGGGGTCCGGCGTTTCCGGCTCCTCAATCGGCGCAGTGATCGTGACGGTGAACGCCTCGGTCACTGTTTCCTCCACTCCCGCAGTGAAATCGGGCGCAAAAGCACGCAGCAAGCCATAAAAAAGCGCAATATGAAGCAGAACGATACCAATCAGGACAGGCACGCTCGGGCGTCTGCGCTTGGTCAGGAAGCTGCCGCCGCTGCTCATTTTCCAGTGTCTGCCCTGTGCCTGATTGCCATTGAACCGAGCATAGCCTGTTAATCGAACCACCCGCAAATCCGCTTGAGGTTTGTTGACGAAATACATGCGCTAAGCTGCGTCGAGGTTAGGGAAACCTCAGCGGGAACCCAACACCAGAACGGCGGCCCCCCATGAAGGAAGAGCCGCCGCCTGATACCGCCTAAACTGCGGAGCGTCTGAAAAGATCAGAATTCGTAACGAACACCGACCTGGATGCGCCACACAGAGCTGGACGTGCTGACTGTGTTGCTGCTGCCGTAATCCGCAGTCGCCGGATCGTTGTCCGTCGGCATGTAGTTCTGGTTGAACGATTCGATGATGTAACGGCCATCATCGTCCACACCGTTGCGTGCAAGACCCGCAACATCCAGCGTCTGCTGGAAGCCGCCCCGGCGACGGAACACGTTGGCGCTATCGTCGATCAGGTTCAGGAAATTGTCGAAATCAGCAAACAGTTCGATCCGGTCATCGGCAACACCGGTGAGCGACCCGAGAAACGGAAGTTCCTGGCTGAGCCGCATATCGAGATCGAAATACCAATCGTTCTCGCAGCTGTTGCGCGTGACAGTCTGGCCGGGCGTGAACTTGCACTGGGTGTCTGTCGTATTCAGGAACTCCAGCAGCTGTCCCACCGCGCCCGCATCGGACAATGGCGAAAGGTTCGGATCGTTAATACCGGTCGGAATGTACAGCAGGGCGTTGTCATTGCCCGACGAACTGTCCGAGAATGCGCCGCCGCCATCGAAGGTCAGGCTGTAAGGACGGCCGGACCGGGCATTGAAGAACAGGCCCAGCTGTGTGCCGTAATCACCGAAAAATTCCTCACGGAAATTGATCGCTGCGGTGAAGTTGTGGCGCGTCTCGAAATTCGACGTCGAGATTGCCGGGTTCTGCCGGTCGAACGCTGCCGTCACGTCATAGTTCGACGTTGCCGTCGAGCTGCCGGCGTTACGGAAGTTGTTCGAATCCGTGAAAGCATAACCGAGCGAGAGGAAAGTCCGGCCGCCGTCGGTGATCACGCCGCCGTCGAAATTCTTCGACAAAGCGATCGAGGCAACGTGACTTTCATAGGATTCGCCATTGGTGAGCTGAATGAAATCGTCCTGCCCGGCGGTGCGGCCTGTGTCGCTGTTGACGAAGCAATCAGGTGACAGGTTGTTGTAGGTCGGCGGCGTGCCGCCCGGGAAATTCAACGAAGCATTACAGCCCGGGAAATTCACGTCGAGAGCCTGATAGATCGGGCGACCATCCACCGTGAAGCCGTTGACCCCGCGTGATGCATTGGGAGCCTGCACCAGATCGACGAAGTTCACCGGGTCGATGAATTTCGAATAGATGTAGTCAAGGTTCAGGTTCCAGTTGCCGAAGAACCCGGTCTCTGTCCCGAATCTGGTCGCGAGACCGGCATTGATCCGCATTACCGTGGGCACATCGAAATCAGGGCTGGTCGATTGCGTATCGGCCTGACCGGCAGCGGCCTGGGCCGAACCTGCCGCCGTGGCGCAGGCCGGGAAGCCTGTGAATTGTCCGTCCACCAGAACATTAGTGGGCGTATCCGCGCAGGAAACGGTCGTACCAAGTCCGGTTGAGAAACCGTTGTTGGAAAACGCGTTGGAGAAGAACACCACCGGATCGCCGCCTGCAAACAGGCCGATGCCGCCGGTTACGCTGGTGTTCGAGAAGAACCCGTCATTGTCCAGTTGATAGGTCGCAGCCGCACGTGGCAGGATTACCGGATCGAGCTTGCTGAACGGGTTGGCATTGCTGAAGCCGATGCGCTGCTGGAAGGCAGGGTTGTAGCGCGGGGCATCACCATCGTACCACTGAACGCGCAGGCCAGCGAGCAGGCTGAGCTGGTCCGTGGCCTGGAATTCGTCCTGGGCATAAACGGAATAGATTGTCCGTTTGAACGTTGCAGCTGCTTCGTTGATATCGCCCGAAGGGGTTGCGTTGATATCGCCGCCGTAAGATTCGCCGGCAACAATCTCGTCCGCATCAGGGAAAAACGTTGTCCCGGTGGTCAGGATGCCGTCAGCAAAATCATCGAGATTGGCGAAGTAAAGCGAACCGGTCGCGTTGATGGCGAACAGGTTGAACACCGAAAGATCGTTGACCTCGGCACCGATCTTGAACTGATGATCGCCGCCGTCGATGTTCATCTGGAACCGGCCCTGATCGACATTGGAATTCAGCGCGTTGGCAGAGCGGAAGATGCCGGGGCCAGTCGACAGAATGCCATTGTCGCCATTGGGTCCGGTGACCCCGACATTCAGACGTACAATCGGATTGTCCGATTGCGCTTCGCCGCCCCCGACTGGCCCTTGAACGTCGGCTACATCGGCACGGCTCAGGCGCAATTCGGTGCTGATCTTGTCGGACCAGTTGGAATAGAGGCGGACCGAGTAATAATCGGAAATCGTGCCTTCGTCCTCGAACGAATTCAGGCCCGTCAGGCTGTCGCCGCCGAAATCGCTTTCGACATTGGTTTCTTCAAGCCGCTGGTAAGTGGCCTCCAGACGCTGGTCTTCGGTGATGTAGGCGTCCAGACGTCCGAAATAACGCACGCTCGATTCCGGCAGGGAGCGGGGATATTCGCCGACATCCTGGCCGTACTGGCTCTGGGCGATCTGCGAGAAACGGTCGAAATCGGCCTGGGTGACGAAGGTTGCTTCGTTAGGAAAGCCGGCGCCGGAAGGACCAAAATCGTTGGTATCGCCAAGGTCGGTTTCTTCATAACCGGCATAGAAGAACAGGCGATCAGGAACGATCGGACCGCCCAGTGTTGCGCCCCAGCGCTTTTCCTCGAACGCGGCGGGAATGAAATCCGCCCCGTCGATTGAGTTGCCGCGCAGGTCTTCGTTGCGGAAGGTGAAGAATGCGGAACCGTGGAACTGATTCTCGCCCGACTTCGTCACAACGTTGACGAGGCAGCCGGTAAAGTCGGAATATTCGACATCAAAGGGAGCGAATTCAACCGAAGTTTCACGGATTACATCAAACGGCAAAGGCAGCGAGTTGCGCGAAGCAAACGGCGTGCCGTTCAAGCCGAAAACGTCCGCCTGGACGATTCCATCGACCGTGAAGGTATTCGACCGGTCATTCCCGCCGAGGCAGGAAATACGATCGACTTCGTTATCGCGGTCGAGGCTGACGCGGGGATCGATACGGATAATGTCGCGTACGTCGCGGCTGATCGAGGGGAAAGCTTCCAGCGTGGCAGTATCGAAGGCAGTGCCTGGTCCGACGGCGAGCTGCGAAACACCGGCCCGCTGTGCGGTAACGATGATAACATTGTCATCGCTGGCGATGGTGGACGAAGCCAGCTCGAAATCGAACGAAGTATTCCCGGAAACCGTGATGAACTGGTCTTCGACCGACTGGCCTTCATAACCGGCAGCAGTCGTGGTCACGGTGTAGGGGCCGCCCGGAACCAGCGAACCTGCACGGAACGAACCGTCATTGTCTGTGTTCAGCGTACGGCTCTGGCCGGTCCGCGTGTCGGTGACGACCACGGTCGCACCTGCAAGCGGGGCGCCGTCGGCTGCCGACACCGTGCCTTCGATGCCGGATGTAATCTGCTGCGCAGCAAGCGGGGCAGGCAGGACAACAGCTGTGCCGATTGTGGCGACGCTGGCGGCGAGGAGATACTTCAGTTTCATGGGGACAGTTCCTTGCAGAAAAGTTCGCTTGGTCTGGGATCAGGGTGCGTTGTTAAATCTGGAAGATGCGCCAGCGATTGCTGCGGCGCGCCGATGCCTGCCCCTAGCGCCACAAATTGTTGCGGCAATATGACACTGCCGCACCAGTGAGACACCTATGGCATCATCTGTCCGGAAATATGCGGAAAAAGCTTTCTTTCCCAAGCGCTAAGACAGTGTTGCTGCAATGCAACATATCATCTTGATTCCAAAATCTGTGGAACCTTAAGCCAAAATCAGGTGAGATTGATCTCGCGCAATCGCTCCAGCAGGAAGTCATGCGCGGTAATCGGTGGCTGAGTCGCTCCAATCGCACCGCCACGGCGGTCCGACTCGGAATCCTGCGCTGCCATCAATGTTGCCGGGTCAATCAAATAGTCGGGCCGAAAATGAAGAAAGAACGGCATGGAATACCGCGCATGCCGGGCCGCTTGCCCGTGGGGATTGACCACGCGGTGGGTGGTGGATCGCAGCACGCCGCCCGTCAGCCGTTCGAGCATATCCCCGATATTGACCACCAGAGCACCGGCCGGAGGATCGACCGCCAGCCACTCACCGCTTTGCGTCAACAGCTCCAGCCCGGCTTCCTCTGCGCCCAGCAGCAGTGTGATCGTGTTGATGTCGCCATGCGCTGCGGCACGGATGGCGCCCTGCGCATCTTCGCTGTCAAGCGGCGGATAGTGCAGCAGCCGCATCACCGAATTGCCATCGGCAACTGTCGAATCGAAGAAATCGCGTGGCAGCCCCAAATGCAGGGCAATCGCCTTCAGCACCCGCGTGCCCGCCGCGTCGAATGCGCCATACAGTTCCTCAAATATCTCTCGAAATTCGGGTACTTCGGCGGGCCAGATATTGGGCGCCATGTACTCTGCCAGCGCATGGCCTTCGGGCAGATCTCGCCCGACGTGCCAGAATTCCTTCAAATCATGGACTGCCGCATCCTTGGCTTTTTCCGTCCCGAACGGGGTGTAGCCGCGCGCACCGCCGCCGCCTTCCAGTTTGTAAGCACGCTTGGTTTCCTCCGGCAGTGCGAAGAACGCTTTGGATGCTGCTTCCGCCCGCTCGATCAGGACAGGATCGATCCCGTGGTCGCGAATGACGCCAAAGCCGTATTCGGCGAAACTGCGCCCCAGCTCGTTGGCAATATCGTCCAGCGGGCGGGACAGCGATACAGAGGCAATGTCAGACATGGTTGAACGCTTTAATAGGGCAGGAAGAGTCCTGCCAGAGCCGCGCTCATTAAATTTGCAAGGCTGCCGGCAGCCAGTGCGCGCAGGCCCAACCGCGCAATCACAGGCCGCTGGTTGGGCGCCAGCCCGCCGGTCACCGCCATCTGGATCGCAATTGAGCTGAAATTGGCAAAGCCACATAGCGCAAAGGTGACAATGGCCGCCGTCCGCTGGCTGAATACACCCGGGTCCAATGCGCCCAGTTCGATGAAGGCAACAAATTCGTTGAGCACGATTTTGGTGCCGAACAATCCGCCCGCAATTCCGGCCTCGCTCCACGGCACACCGATCAGGAACATCACTGGCGCAAACACGAAACCCAAAATCTGCTGAAAGCTAAGATCGGGATAGCCGAACCATCCGCCAACCCCGCCCAGAATGCCATTGGCTAGCGCCACCAGCGCAACGAAGGTCAGGACCATTGCGCCCACCGCCACCGCCAACTTAACCCCGGTTTGCGTGCCCTGCGCGGCTGCTTCGATAACATTTGCCGGGCGGTGCCCTTCTTCGAATGTCTGGGCAATTTCCACCTCGTGCGGGACGCCGCCTTCGACCAGCGCGCCGGGGCCTTCGGCGCTGATGCGCGATTTCGGCAGATGGATGTCAGCTTCATCAAGCCCTGCCAGTTCCGCCGCGCCTCGCGCCAGAGTGCTGTCGTCGTCCGGCATGATGATCTTCGCCATCAGGATACCACCGGGCGCCGACATAAATGCCGCCGCCAGCAGAAAAGGCACAGCTTCCGAGCCTATGAAACTGGCATAGGCGGCCAGGATTGTTCCCGCGACGCCTGCCATGCCAACAGCCATCAGGGTAAACAGGCGACTGGGCGAAAGGGACGCCAGATAGGGTCGCACGACCAGCGGGCTTTCCGATTGTCCGACGAAAATATTGGCCGCAGCGCCCAGCGCCTCGACCTTACTGATGCCAGTGATCCAGCCAATCGCCCCGCCGACCCAACGCACCAGTTTTTGCATGATGCCCCAGTGATAGAGGATCGATACCAGGGCCGCGAAAAAGATGATTACCGGCAAGGCTGCAATCGCAAAAGTGTTGGCAAAGGGATTGGTCGCCATCGGACCGAACACCGCCGTGATACCTACCTTGGAATAGGCCAGCAGAGCAATGACCCCGTCGGACAGCCACTGGATTGCGGTGACCCCGAACGGTGTACGTAATACAAGCAGTGCCATCAGCGCCTGCAGCGCAAACGCTGCGCCTACCACGCGGAGGGAAATACGCCGCTTGCCGGTCGAGAGCACAAAAGCGACGGCTAGAATCGCAAGAATGCCAAGCAGGTTGGTTAGAATCGGCGGCATGATGGTGATGGTTCCCGTCTACGACATGCGCAAACCGATATGTTCGGTTCCACGCACCAATGTGCAGGTCTGCCCATCGCCGACGCTTGCAAGCGAGTCAAACGGCCCCTGCGGAAAGGTCGCCATCCTGTGCTTCCCTTTTCGCGGGCACAGCCATAGGAACCCGCCATGGAAACGCAGACCGATCGCCAGCCAGCAGCCCCGCGCATTCCCCGGGGGCTGTTTGTATTCTCGCTGCTCTATGGCGGGATGGCCACATTTGCTGGAGTGCTAGCCTTCAAGCAGGTCCAGATTCCATTTACTAATCTTGCGGTCGAAGCTGGGATTTTTGCATTCTTAATCCTTGTCGTCATCTCAAGTTCAGTCGCTCAACTATACAGCGAGATTACAGCTCGTCATATGGTATGGTGGGGCTTCTTACCTTTGCTTGTTGCCATCCTACTGATGTTCCTCGTTTTGTGGCTCCCGCCATCTGCGGATATGGTTTCACAAAGAGGCGAAGAACTCGAAGCCTTTGAGGTTGTCCATAATCAACTTTGGCGCATAATGGCGGCTGGACCGGTTGCCTATCTCGTATCGCTGTTGCTCAATGTGTGGCTGTTTTCCAAACTGCGCGGAAAGACAACCGGAGAAGGCAACGCACTGGGCCTGATGATCCGCGGCGGCATTGCCTCTGCATTAAGCCAGGCGATCGATTCGGTAATATTCGTAACTCTTGCCTTTTACGGCGAGTTCGACATCACTAACCTGTTGATTGGCCAAGTGATTGCCAAGGTAGTTCTGTCGCTGGTTCTGGTTCCGCCACTGATTGTCGCCACAGTGAAGCTGTCGCACAAGCTGGACAGCTCAACATAAAATGCAATCATCATGAACTGATTGCAGATTACCGATTTCAGGAAAATTCGGTGGTGAGCCCTGCTGGGTTCGAACCAGCGACCTACTGATTAAAAGTCAGTTGCTCTACCAACTGAGCTAAGGGCCCAACCACCGGAGGGAGCGACTAGGGGGATGGCATGGGCCGGTCAAGGTGGATTAGGCCCTTCGACCGTTCTTATTGCCATTCTCACCAAGCGATACAGTCGTGGCTAACACTTTTCCTGCGGTGACCGGTGCTGCATTAAGCCTTTCCGACCCGCTTTTTTAGCCGGGCCTGCAAATTGCGTATCTTCAGGCCGGAAACGGGGTCACGCCAATGCGGGGCGATGTCGGCTGCCGGATCCAACACGAAACCCCGCTCCCGGAAATGCGGGTGCGGTATGGTCAAGTCGGTGCAGGTAAATCGCCCGCCCGACCACAGAATAATGTCCAGATCGAGAGTGCGGGAACGCCATCGCTGTCCGCGCCGGATGCGTCCGAAATCGCGCTCTGTCTGTTGAAGCAGCGTCAGCATTTGAGGCGGTGGAAAATCGGTGCCAGCCAACAGGACCGTATTTGCATATACTCGTTGCGAAGGCCCTACGGGGGTGCTGATATAAACAGGTGCGATCGCGTGCACTGCAATGTCCTGCGTCTCCAGTGCCTCTGGCACCGCCCGCACTATCGCGGCGGGCGTGCCGTACCGGACATGACGCTGATTCGATCCCAGCGCGATCAGATAACAGTGTGTGCTCATGTGGGCGGTATCAGGTATCCTCGCAGATACGGCCATACAGTTCAGGCCGCCGGTCGCGGAAGAAACCCATACCCGCGCGGTGTTTCTGCGCCAGAGCAAGATCCAACGTGGTAACCAGTACGCCTTCCTCCTCGCGCCCGAACTCGGCGACTTTAGTGCCCCATTCATCGGTTATGAAGCTGTGGCCATAAAAGGCTTGCCCGTCTTCTGTGCCGATACGGTTGGCGGCAACCACTGGCATACAATTGGACACTGCGTGCCCCTGCATCGCGCGTTGCCACATGATGCTGGTATCCAATTCGGCATCATAAGGTTCCGAGCCGATGGCGGTGGGGTAAAGCAGAATTTCTGCGCCCATTAACGCCATTACCCGGGCGGCTTCGGGATACCATTGGTCCCAGCAAATGCCGACGCCGATACGCGCTACGCCTTCGCCCACCGGCACATCCCATACGCGAAACCCGCTATTGCCAGGGCGAAAATAGAATTTTTCCTCATAGCCCGGGCCATCGGGAATATGGCTTTTGCGATAGACGCCTTGTATCTGGCCGCGCGCATCGATCATTGCCAGTGAATTGTAGTAATGCTGGCCATCCCGTTCGAAGAAGCTTGTCGGGATCGCCACGCCCAATTGCTTGGCCACTTTCGCCATAGTGCGCACACCGGGATGCTCGTCAGTGGGGCAGGCGCGGGCGAACAGCGCCTCGTCTTCTGCTTTGCAGAAATACGGGCCGTCGAACAGTTCAGGCGGCAGGATCAGGTCTGCGCCGCGATGCGCGGCCTCAGCCACAAGATCGGACACTGCCTCTATATTGGCTGCGCTGTCAGCTCGCGACAGATCGAGCTGGAGCGCGGCTACACTAATTTTGGTCATAGCCGCGCTCATCCTCCCTTCTTAATTTAACGCTTGCGGAACAACAGTGTCATACGGTCGCTTTCGCCGATCGCGGCGCGGGCCGCACGTTCTTCGCTGCCCTCTTCGGCACCGCTAAACGAAGGCGCTCTTGTCCATACACCACCCTCATAGTCGGCCGTGTCATTTGGGTTGGCGTTGATTTCGCTGGTGGAAACCAGCTGGAAACCATGCGCCTCGACCAAGGCGACCACGTCTTTCTGGCGTAAATAGCCATTGTTGCCCAACGTGTAATCGGCTGGTGCATCGGCACGCGCGCGGTGCTGGACGACGCCCAGTATCCCGTCTGGCTTCAGCAGACCGCGCAGACGCGTCAGCTCGGTGTACATCACGCCGGAACGCAACAAATTGTGCATTTCACGGAAGATCAGGACCCGGTCGACCGTGCCGTTCGCCGCTTCGCCCAGCTGATCGGAAGATACCACGTTGTATGGTGCGCCGGAAAGACTCCATTCGCCGGTCTTCTCGCGGAAAGCATCAGGCAGACTGCCGAAATAGTTGGCGAAACGCTCTCCATCAGCGGCAGCCGGATCGGGCGTCACACCCAGATAGCGCCCACTCGCCCCCAGATAAGGAACCAGAACGCGCGTGTACCATCCACCGGCCGGCATGTAATCGACCACGGTCATCCCGGGTTGCACACCGAAGAATTGCAGTGTCTCACCCGGATTACGCTGATCATCACGGTCACGGTCGCCATCACGACGCGGATCGGCCAGTACTGATGCCATATCCATGGCTGCGGCAGGTGCGGCGGCTGCAGTTTCATCCGCCTGAGCCTGCTCCGTAGGTCCGAGTACGCGCTGGAGGATAGAGCCTAGAATACGCTCGCTGGTCGAAGGTTGCTGCGTCTCTTGCGCTGCAGCAGGCACGGTGAGCGCGGCCGCACACAGCGCCGCCGTAATTGTGGTGAATTTCACGTATTCTCTCCCTGTTACGCCATTTGAAAGACGCTCTAACTGGCTTGCTATAGATGACAAGCCGCCATGTCATACCTACCTTGCAGGCAAAGGAGAGTTCCCATGAACACAACAGAAACAGCAATACTCGCCGGCGGATGCTTCTGGTGCACAGAGGCCGTGTTCAACGACGTGGTCGGCGTGAGCAATGTCGAAAGCGGTTATATCGGTGGTGATACAGAGAGCCCGACTTACAAACAAATCTGCACCGGCAGTACAGGCCATGCAGAAGCCGTAAAGGTCGAGTACGACGCCGATACGGTCAGCTATGCCGAGATCCTCGATATGTTCATGGGCACGCATGATCCCAGCCAGTTAAACCGTCAGGGCAACGATGTCGGCACGCAATATCGCAGCGCGATTTTCCCTCTGGATGAAAGTCAGCGTGCCGAAGCGGAAGCTGCAATCGGCCGGTGGAATGAAGCGAATGGCAGTCAGGCTGTAACCACCATAGAGGGCCCTGCACCATGGTATCCGGCTGAGGGTTACCATCAGGAGTATTGGGAAGGGGAAGGCCAGAGCAATCCCTATTGCCAAGCATTGATCCCACCAAAGCTGATGAAGCTGCGTAAGAGTTTTCAGGGCAAAGTTAAGGCAGAGGCATGAGGACTGGGGCCTGACCCGGTGCCGCTGACGGGGTTATTTCCGCCAGCGAGCCACGAAAAATCCGTCCAGGCCGCCATGCTCCGACAACATTCCAGGATCGGTGCGCAGCCAGCCTTCCGGGGTGTATTCCAGTCCGGCACGAAGCTGCGCTCCGGAGATGGGTAGCGGGTCTAATGCGACTTTGAGGGCCTGCGCAGCGCCTTCCTCTTCTTCCAGTGAACACACTGCATAGACCAGCGTACCACCTTCGGGCAGCCAGCTTATTGCACGGCGCAGCAAAGCTGCCTGCAAGGTCGTTGTCTGCGCCAGTTCTTCTTCGCCGATCCGGTGCAGTACATCAGGATGGCGGCGGCAGGTGCCGGTGGCCGTGCAGGGTGCATCCAGCAGAATTGCATCGAACGGCTTTGCCGGTGTGTATGTCAGCGCGTCGGCAACTACGATTTCCGCTTCCAGGCCCGTGCGCAGTAGATTTTCGCGCAGGCGCTCCAGCCGCTTCTCGCTGATATCGAGCGCCGTGACCTGCCAGCCTGCGGCAGCCAGCTGCAACGTCTTGCCGCCAGGCGCAGCGCATAGGTCCAGCACGCGCCTGCCATCACCGGGACCTAGCAGAGATGCAGGCAGTGATGCGGCCAGGTCCTGTACCCACCATGCACCCTCTTCAAATCCGGGCAAGCGATCCACAGGCGTCCCGCGCGGCAGACGCAGATGGCCGGGCGCAAGGGATACGGCCCCCATCGCCTTCGCCTGCGCAGCGGTTTGGCCAGTGTCCTTCAATTGCAGGTCAAGCGGTGGCGGCTGGGTAAGGCCCATAGCAATCGCCCCTGCCCGTTCCCCCCAACGTGCCTGTACATTCTTGGGCAAAGTGGGAGCGGCGGGCAAAGATGCATCCTGTTTCAGCAAGGCTGAAAACACGCCGTGGGCCAAACGCCGCTGGCCGCCGGTAAGCAGCGGCAGGGCAGACGCAATCACCGCGTGCGGAGGGGTCTCCAGCCGCAACGCCTGCGCCAACATGATCCGCAAGATGGAGCGAGCCTTTGTATTGTCGTCCAGACGCTTTTTAGTCGCGCCATCGATCAATGCATCGATATCGACCAGCCAGCGCAGGGTTTCACCCGCAATGGCGCGCGCAAAGGCCTTGTCCGCCGGACTGCTGAGGCCCGACAACGCATAAGAACCGGCCTTGTCCAGCGTTTCTCCACGTTTCAGCACGGCATCGAGCAGGCGTATCGCAGCGCGCCGCGCTGGCAGGCCTGTAGCGGTGTCCTGAACCTCGTTTTTTTCGGGGGCGTTCATGGGCACGGCGGTTAGGCCCTATTGAAACACTGCGCTACCCCGCGCATTGTATGAAATATGGAACGCGCAACCAAACGGCCTGAAGGGTTTACGAAGCCCAAGCACTGGACCAGCGAGCCACCCCCGGCCCCCAAACCCATCGATGCGGGTGCGGACGATCCGCAAGGGCTCAACCCAACCCGCTATGGCGACTGGGTAAAGGACGGCATTGCGATCGATTTTAGCTAGAGCTTCACTAGGTTGATCCGCAGCCCGTCCTTGGGCTTGGGGATCGGCCACGCTTGCCATTCGGGATCATAACCCTCGGCCACTTCCACGCGGTAGGTGGTCAACAAATGCGCCATCAACACCTTGATCTGCATATAGGCAAAATGCAGGCCGAGGCACATATGTGCTCCGCCGCCAAACGGCACCCACGCATATTTATGGCGCGCCTTCACCTTGTCCGGCGTGAAACGCATTGGATCGAACGTATAGGGATCGGGCCAATGCTGCGGATCGTGGTGCACATAATGCGTGTTGATCCCGACCGCTGCTCCGGCGGGAATACGGTAACCACCGAATTCGAAGCTTTTGAGAGCACGGCGCGGGGTCGACGGCACAGGCGGCACCATCCGCAAGGCCTCCTTGAAGGCCATTTCAGTCAGTTCGACAGACCCAAGCGCATCGTAATCGAGCATGCCGGTATCGTTTGTCGCCGCACGCAATTCCTCACGCAGTTTTTCCTGCCATTCGGGGTGTTTGGCCAACAGCCAGACCAGCGACGTGCCGCTGGAAGTGATGGTGTCATGCGCAGCCATCATCAGGAAGTTCATGTGATCGACCACCTCGTCGACCGGCAAAAGCGAGCCGTCTTCGCGTGTCGCAGTGGCGAACTGGCTGAACATGTCCTGTCCCCCGCCCTGTGCCCGGCGGCGTTTGGTTTCTTTGGTGAAATACTCGACCAGGAATTTACGGCCCTCTGTGCCGCGGCGCATTTGTGTGAAGGGCAGCGACTTGCGGACCGGAGCGACGGAGGCCTGCACCATGTCGATAAACGCCTGATTGATCGCGTCTGCCTCTGGCCCGAACGGCAGACCGATGAAGCTTTCGGCCGCCAGATCCAGCGTTAGTTGTTTAATCGCAGGGTAGAATTCCATCGGTCCTTCACGCCATGCGCCTACCTGCCGCGCGATCCCTGCATTCAATTGACCGGCGTAATGGCGCATCGGGCCGGGCTTGAAGGCGATCGACAGTGCGCGCCGGTCCATCCGGTGATGGTCGAAATCCATCAGCATCAATCCGCGAGGGAACAGCTTGTCTAAAATGGGGCCCCAGCCCTGTTCGCTGGAGAAAATTTTCTCGCGGTCGAATAGCAATAGCTCGTTCGCATCGGCCCCCACCATCGCAACCTGCCACCCGCCAAAGCTGCGCACCTTGTACACAGGCCCGTATTTTTCGACCATGCGACGCGTAAATTTATGAGGATCGGACAACTGGGTAAAAGTATGGCCAATCATGGGGTAGCCCTTCTCCCCCGGAATATGGGCCACCTTTTCCTCGGTCATGCGGTTCTCGCTCCAATGCTTCGGAGCGGCCTGTAGCGGTGCGTGCGGAGCGTGCGGGGCGAGAGTGGCCATGATCTTCATCCAGTCCTTAACTGTTACTTACACGAGTGTAAGTTATTTGAGAGATGGAATCCAGCCCGCCAATTCCTGTGTGATTAAAGTCTCCAGCATGGTCATACCGGGTTTGCTGTCATTCAGGCAGCTGAGAGCTGCGAAATGACTGCCGCCCGCCTTCAAAAATTGGGCTCGCCCCTCGATGGCGATTTCTTCCAGAGTTTCCAGACAGTCGGCGGAAAAACCCGGCATCGCCACTGCCATGCGCTTCGTTCCGGCGGCAGCCTCAGCTTCTATTGTAGTATCGGTGGCTGGCTCCAGCCATTTGGCAGGGCCAAAGCGAGACTGGAAAGTCGTCATAATCCGCATTCCGTCCCGTCCGATACGCTCGCCCAGCAACCGCGCTGTCTTGTGGCAGTGGCAGTGGTAGGGGTCGCCCAGTTCCAGCGTACGCTGCGGCATGCCGTGGAAGCTGAGCAGCAAAATCTCGGGCGTGAAATCAAGCGCGGCTAATTGTGCGCTCAAATCCGATTCCAAAGCATCCAGATACGCTGGATGATCATGGTATGGCGGCAGCGTCCGTAAGCTCATCTGCCAGCGCAAACCCTTCAGCGTGTCGGACGCCTTGTCGACCACGGTCGCCGTGGTTGCGCCGGAATATTGCGGATAAAGCGGGGCCAGCAGAATACGCTCGCACCCTGCGTCCTTCATCGCGCGCAGCTTCGTATCAATGGACGGATTGCCATAGCGCATCGCCCAATCAACCACCACCGTGCCGCCCAGCCGCACTTGCAGCGCATTGGCCTGCCGCTTCGTAATCGCCGCCAGCGGAGAGCCATCTTCGCTCCACACTTTAGAGTATGCGGCTGCGCTTTTTTTGGGCCGGGTATTCAGGATAATACCTCGCAGGATCGGCTGCCAGACGATAGGCGGGATCTCTACTACGCGGCGGTCTGACAGAAACTCAGCCAGATAGCGTTTGACTGATGGCGTATCGGGCGCATCGGGCGTGCCCAGATTGACCAGCAGCACGCCGACGCCCCCGCTTTCGACAGATGGGTGGTCAGCGGGTAGGGTCTGTTCTAGCCATGTCATGCCTGCTCACTTGGCGGCAGGGGCGCGCGGGTCAAGGGGAACTATAGACCGTGCGATAGCAAGGGCAGACGTCTGAGGCGCAGCCCGGTTGCGGAAAACAGGGCGTTGGCAACGGCCGGGGCGGCCACGGTCAACCCTAGCTCGCCCGGATCGAAGGGAGACGCTTCGTTGGCAATGAAGTCCACTTCCACATCCGGCATTTCGGTAAGATTCGGCAGGTTCAGTTGGGACAGACGGCGGTTATCGGGTCGTCCGTTCACCCAGGTTGCGCTGCTGCCCATCGCCAGCGCAAGACCGTGGACCAGCCCTCCCTCGATCTGCTGGCGCGCGATATCCAGATTGACGATCCGCCCGATATCGACCGCTGCCGAAAGGCGCGTGACACGCAAACCGCCCTCTGCCTGACGCGCTGTAGCGACACAGGCGATCCGTCCGCCAGCGATGGCAGAGCCCATCCGGTGGCAGGCGATACCCTGTCCAGAACCATCACGCCCACCGCCCCATTCAGCCATTCGCGCAACTCGTTGGAGGCAATCGACCATTCGCGGATCGCCGCGCAGCATGCCGATACGATAAGACAGCGGCTCCCGCGCTGCCTGCGATGCGATTTCATCGACAAAGCTCTCGGTAAAAAAAGCGGTGTAGCCATGCGCCCCGCCGCGCATCCGTCCGGTGGGCAGGGAAATGGTAGCCGGGGCCTGATACACCGCCGCATCGGCAATGCCATAAAGCGGCATTGCCCCGTCGCAGGCAAGTTCATCGCGCTGGCCAGCGCTGTTTTCGATAGCAGCCCGGTGGGTATCGTTGGCAAACAGACGGCGTCCGAATTCGAGAGTGGTAGCCGGAAGCGCAATCCGCGTGCGCATCGCCGCAATGGCTCCGTTCGCATCCAGCTTCGCTGCCAGCAAGGCCGCAACCGGCGTGCGGGGCGGCGCGCGCATTGTCTCCTGCTCGCGGCTCCAGGACAACTGCACCGGCTTGCCAACTTCGCGGGCCAGCAGCGCTGCTTCGATTGCGTGCTCATGCTCCAGCCGCCGGTCGAAACTGCCGCCAGCAGGCATGGGATAGAGCACGACGTTCTCTGCACTGAGTCCGATGGCCTTGGCTGCCGCCTCGCGGGCCCGTTCGGGTGCCTGCGACGCGATCCAGAGTTCCAGCCGCCCCTTGTGCAACCACGCGCAAGCGGTGGCTGTCTCCAAAGGGGTGTGGAGCGCCGGACCAACATCATAGCGGCGCGCAATACTGGCATTACCGAAATTCCCGCCCGCCTCGCCCCGCTCTGCGATCGTGTAGGCATCGCCTTGCCTGAGAGCGGTATCGAGCGCGCCCTCGATCGCTGCACTGTCCACCGGGTTGGCGACAGAAAAACGCACGTCCATCGTATCGAGCGCCTTTTCCGCCGCCCAGCCATTGTCTGCTACCGCAGCCAGCCAGTCGCGCCCTTCTACCACCTGTACCCTTCCCTCGATAGAGGTGGCAGCTACCCGGTTATATTGGGCTACGCTGGCCGCCGATCCTACCGGTGCATGACGGATCGCGGCATAAACCATGCCAGGCAGACGGATGTCGCCTGCGAAAAGATGCGTTCCGTCGACTTTGGAAGGGAGGTCGAGACGGGGGAACGCCAACGGAGCGCCCAAGTCTCCCGGAGCAGGCGTTTCGGCCACGGGTTGCACTCTCAGCGGCGGCTGTTCAGGCGGGTCCAGTAACGCCGCCTCGCCCGCCAGTTCGGCAAAGCGCAATTGCTTGGTTTCATGAATTACGAAACCTTCCTGCGTATCGCAAACTTCCGGAGCGACGCCCCACCGCTGCGCTGCCGCCTCCACCATCAGCGCGCGGGCCATAGCTGCGGCCTCGCGCGCCTGGGTTTCGTAGGCTGCCAGCGTGGTCCCGGCTGCCGTTGCCGTCAGACGCGTACTTTGGGCGAAACGGGTAGCAACAATTCCGTCATCGGGTTCGGACAAGCCCAAAAGGTCAGGCGCTATATCTGGCATCCACAGCGGCGCCCATTGTGCAGCGAGCGGGATATTTGCGTAAATCCCGCTAACCGGCGCAGGCTCTACAGCAATCTGGCGCCAGTCTGCCCCCAGCTCGGCCGCGATAATCTGCGGCAGAATAGTGGTGACCCCCTGCCCCATTTCCAGTTGCGGAATAGCAACCGTGACAACCCCGTCTTTGGCAATTTTCAACCAGGCGCCAAAAGCGGTCTCTGAATTGGTGGTGGCTAGTGGCGCAGGAAAAGTGCGCGGATAGAGTGCCCACGCAATCACCAGCCCACCACCAACAGCCGCCCCGGCCAGTAATCCGCGCCGCGACACCTGCATCGGCTAGGCCTGATCCTGTTCCAGCCAATCGGCCAATTTGCGT
This sequence comes from uncultured Sphingomonadaceae bacterium, assembly GCA_913060895.1. Lineage (GTDB taxonomy): Bacteria > Pseudomonadota > Alphaproteobacteria > Sphingomonadales > Sphingomonadaceae > CAJXSN01. The sequence goes on along the minus strand of CAJXSN010000009.1, from coordinate 96,224 downwards.
GCAACCCCGTTGAAAGCTGCCCCCGAACTCCCGTCGCTGGCAGCAGGCGGCTTGCCAGCATCGCTCGACTGCCGGATATCCATTGTCAGCGGTATCCGGCCAAGGAACGGCAATTCCAGCCGCTCCGCAATTTTCTCCACACCGCCCTGTCCAAAGGGATCGCTTCCCTCCCCGCAATGGGGGCAGATATACCCGGCCATATTTTCGACCAAGCCGATTACCGGTACGCCTGCGGTCTCGAACAACTGTCCCGCGCGCGCTGCATCGATCAGCGCCAGATCCTGCGGCGTGGAAACGATGACTGCGCCTGCAGGTTTGTATTTCTGTACCATAGTCAATTGTACATCACCGGTGCCGGGTGGCAGATCGACAAGAAGCGTCTCGACATCGCCCCAGTCCGCCTCGATCAACTGGCCCAAGGCGCCTGCCGCCATCGGGCCGCGCCAAGCCAGCGCCTTTCCGGGCGCAATAATATGCCCGATCGAAAGGGTGGGAATATCCAGTACCCCCATTACCGGTTGAAGCTGTTCATCCTTGGCCACGGGTTTTGAACCAACGCAGCCCAGAAGAGTCGGCTGCGAAGGGCCGTAAATGTCGCCATCCACGACGCCGATCTTGTGTCCCATCCGCTTTAGAGCGACCGCCAGATTGGCCGTGAGGGTAGACTTGCCCACGCCGCCCTTCCCTGAACCGACTGCAATGATCCGCCGCGTCACGCGCTGCGCCATTATGGCCACGCGGGCTTCGGTAATTCCGGGATGGGACAATATCTGTGCGCGGGCGTCTTCTTCCAATGCATCACGCTGGTCAGACGACAGTCCTGCACCATCCAGCACAAGTGTCGCGGCAGTGCCGCGCACCGCAACCGTGCTGAGACGCGCAGAGACATCGCCGGAAAGCGCCTCGCGCAACGCATCCTGAAGCGCGGATTTCATCTGGTATTACCCCTTAACCGTGGTTTGCGCCGCCCTAGCAGCAAAATTGGCCCTTTGGGCCCCTGTTTTTCCGTCAATCGAACCCTATAGTGTATGGCATGATAAATATGGATGGATTTCGCAGGCGTTTCGGCCTGTCGATGGCGGGCAAAAGCCCCTGGGGGCCGGGTAGCGGCTCTGTAAACGGCTCGGGTTCGAATGGCGGCGGCGCTGATGGCGGTGACAATTCGCCCGACGGTGAAGGCGGAGGCAGCGATGGCGGCCCGCGCAATCCGTGGCTACCGCCCAAGGGCAGCAGTGGCAGCAGCGAAGAGCCGCGCCGCTCTGCCAAAATTGAGGATATTTTCAGAAATCGCGGGCCGGAAGGTCCACGCCGCGGTGGTGGTCCAGGCAGTGGCGGCCCCGGTTTCCGCCTGCCGGAACGGCCCGGCGGGAAAAGCTGGTTTCCGCTGGCGATCGGCGTGATTTTGCTTGTGTGGCTTGCGATTTCTTCGATCCATCAGCTCTCCCCTCGTGAAAAAGGCGTTGTGACCTGGATGGGCGGTAAATATTCCACCACGCTCGATCCCGGTCTGCATTTCACCCTGCCTTTTCCGCTGCAACAGGTGGAAGTGGAGAATGTCAGCCAGATCCGTTCCGAAAGCATCCCCGAAGGAGCGCAGGAAAAGCTGATACTGACAGGCGACCAGAACCTGGTCGATCTCAGTTATCTCATCCGTTGGAACATTAAAGATTTGGTGCAGTATAAATTCCAACTGGCCGATCCAGAGGATACCCTGACGGAAGTCGCGGAGTTTGCCATGCGGGCTTCCGTAGCCGAGCAAGAACTGGACAGTGTGCTATCGGGTGCAGGCCGTGCCGAAATCGAACAACGTGTGCGTAGCCGGATGCAGGGCATCCTCGATGCCTACGGTTCCGGCATTGCAGTTCAGGGTATCGAAATCGAGAAGACCGATCCGCCCGAGCGTGTGATCGAAGCGTTCAAGGACGTGTCCGCTGCGCAGCAAGATGCTGAGACCGACGTCAATCGCGCCCGCGCATATGCCCAGCAGGTAGCAGCACGTTCGCAGGGTGACGCAGCCAGCTTCGATAAAATCTACGAGGAATACCGGCTCGCACCGGAAGTGACCCGGCGGCGACTGTATTATGAAACGATGGAAAGCGTGTTGTCACAAACCGACAAGACTGTTGTCGAGACGGATGGAGTTACCCCTTACCTGCCGCTGCCTGAAGTCCGTCGCCGGAGTGAAGCGGCCCGAACCGGCACGGAGGGAGCACAATGATGAAACGCTTTATGCAGAACCAAAAGCTCTCGCTTATCGCGCTGTCCGTGCTCGTCATAGCGGCTTTCGCCAGCTTGGTGATCGTACCCGAAACCCATCAGGGTGTAGTGGTTCGAACAGGTGAACCCGTGCGCGTCATCAACCGTTTTCAACCAAACGAGCCTTATGGCTCGACAGGTGCAGGTCTGGTCTGGCGTGTGCCGTTTATCGAGCGAGTGCAGCAGATCGACAAACGCATTCTCGATTTGGATATGGAGCGCCAGCAGGTACTGTCGAACGATCAGCAGCGTTTGCAGGTCGATGCTTTCGCCCGTTTCCGCATTATCGACCCGGTGATGATGGTCGAAAACGCCGGGACAGAAGGGAATGTGGCATCGCAGCTCGCCCCTATCCTTAGCTCCGTTCTGCGTCAGGAGCTGGGCCGTCGTCCGTTTTCCGCATTGCTGACGGCAGAACGGGGAACAGCGATGATCAATATCCGCAACACACTGGATGCACAGGCCCGCCAATATGGCGCTCAAGTCATCGACGTACGGATCAAACGCGCCGATCTGCCCGAGGGGACACCGCTCGAATCCGCGTTTACGCGGATGGAAGCCGACCGTCAGGAAGAGGCGGAAACAATCCGCGCTCAAGGACGCAAGAACGCGCAGATCATTCGAGCCGAAGCAGAGGCGACAGCGGCAAACACCTATGCTGCAGCCTACGGCAAAGACCCTGATTTCTATGATTTCTACCGCGCCATGCAAAGCTATCGGACCACGTTCCAGAACAACGAGGCCGAAAGTAGCATCATCATGTCGCCCGATAATGAATATCTGCGCCAGTTCCGCGGTCAGCGATAGACACGCCGGCCGTCGAGGGAGGTTTGCCGTTCGCAGAGTGGGCAGCGCTTTTACCGGACCCGTTCAAAGCGGGTTCACTCCGTAGGCGCTCAAATGGCTGCTCAAATCGGGGGCTTTGTAAGTTGAAGTATGAAAAGGAACGAGAGGACGTGAAACCAGTGCGTTATGCTTATGGACTTTCTACTGCGCTGCTAATCGGCGGCGCGACCGTTTCGTTGATAACCGGTCAGCCCGCAGGGGCGCAGGTTGCGCAGAACAACGATGCCCGGATATCCAGTGTGGTCCCCCGCGCCGGAGCACCGACCAGTTTTGCCGATCTAACGGCGCAATTGCAGCCATCTGTCGTCAACATTTCTACCCGCCAGAGGATAGAGGTACAGCAGAGCCGTAACCCCTTCGCCGGCACCCCGTTCGAAGGGCTGTTCGGCAGTCGCCGCAGCGGTGGTAACGGTGAACCACAGACGCGCGAGGCGCAGTCGCTGGGCTCAGGCTTCATCGTCTCTGCCGACGGCTATGTGGTTACCAACAACCATGTCGTAAGCCCCAATGGCCGGGGAACTGTGGAAGAGATCACCGTTACCATGCCCGATGGGACGGAATATGAGGCAGAGCTGGTCGGCGCAGATGCGCAATCCGATTTGGCCGTTCTGAAAATCAGCCGCTCGTCCGATTTCCCTTTCGTGGAGTTTGGCGATTCGCGGCAGGCCCGTCCGGGCGATTGGGTGGTGGCCATCGGCAATCCGTTCGGATTGGGTGGTACGGTCACCAGCGGGATTGTTTCGGCAATTCAGCGCAACACCGGTCAGGGGGGCGCGTACGACCGCTATATCCAGACCGATGCCAGCATCAATCGCGGCAATTCGGGTGGCCCGCTGTTTGATATGCAAGGGAATGTGATCGGCATAAACAACGCCATTTTCAGCCCCAGCGGAGGCAGCGTGGGTATCGGCTTTGCCATTCCGGCAGAAACCGCCGCACCGATTGTCGAGCAGCTGAGAAGCGGACAGGCGATCGAACGCGGTTATCTGGGTGTGCAGATCAATCCAGTAACGGACGATGTTGCGGATTCTCTGGGAATTGACCGCAATCGCGGCGAATTCGTCCAGTCGGTTGTGCCCGATGGCGCGGCAGACGAAGGCGGCATCCAGGCTGGTGATATCGTGACCAAGGTCGATGGCAAGGACGTGACGCCGGAACAGACCCTGTCTTTTCTCGTCGCCAATATCTCGCCCGGCACCCGCGTCCCTATTGAACTGTATCGCGACGGTTCGCGCCGCACGGTTCGGGTAACCGTGGGCAAGCGGCCGACCGAGGACGAATTGCGCCAGCAGCAGCAGTTCAATGCCGACGGCGATACTGAAGACGATGTGACATCTGATGGCACTGATAGCGAAATGGTGGCGGAAGCGCTGGGCTTGCAGGTTCTTGACCTGACGCCGCAAATAGCGCGCCAACTAGGCATTTCTGTCGACACCAAAGGTATGGTTATCGGCGCAGTCGATCCTAATTCCGATGCTGCCCGTAAGGGTTTGCAGCGCGGTGATGTCATACTGTCAGCCAACTACAAAGGTGTTGCCAGCACGGCTGATCTGGAAACTGCCGTGAAGCAAGCAAAGGAAGCCAGACGCGATGCGGTACTTCTGCGGATTCAACGGCGTGGTCGGCCTGCAGAGTATGTCGCTGTGCGGATGCGCTGATGCCTTGATTGTCAAATAAGACAAAAAGACCCCGTCGGATCGCTCCGGCGGGGTCTTTTTTTGCTTACTGCATGTTGCGGCTTATTGCTGTGGCGTGGAAGCGTCCGGCGCAGGCGGCGGTACCGGACGGGGTGAGGGACGCTGCGGCGCGCCCTGCATTGCGGCTGACGGTGGCTGCGTTCCTCCACCTGTGGCCCCGCCGGTCGCCCGGTCCAGGAAATCGTCATCCGCGGCCTGCGGTGCGCCGTCCTCTCCAGTATCACGCCGCGTACTTGGTATGGCGCCTTCGCCCTCGACCGGAAACCGTTCGTCACGACCGGGACGGGCATTGCCGCCGGGCTCCACCAGATTGCCCTGTTCATCGATGTAATAATAGTCGCTCGGATCACCGAACATTACTTCATCGTCGGGCTCCAGCTGCCATTCTGGCAGGTCGAGGTCGGTATCGAACTTCTCTATCGGACGGTCTTTCACCGCATAACGCATAAACGCGGCAAAGGCCTGCGCCGGTGCCCGCCCGCCCTGAAGGCCCGAGACCCGTTTGTTGTCATCGCGGCCCATCCAAACTCCCGTGGTGATGCCGCTGGAAAAGCCGACAAAATAGCCGTCTTTGTTGGAACTGGTCGTGCCCGTCTTGCCAGCCACCGGCCGCCCGATCTGCGCCGCCTTGCCCGTGCCGGTGGCGACGGCCGCCTGGAGCAGATCGGTAATCCCTGCAACCACGTAATCGGGCACCAATCTGGTCGAGCGTTTCTTTTCATGAGTGTAGATCGTCTCCCCGTCGCCGGTCGTCACTTTTACGATGCCGTAAGGTTCAACCGAATTGCCTCCCGCGCCAACCGCAGCAAAGGCGCGCGTCATGTCGATAAGACGTACCTCGGAACTGCCCAGCACCATAGAAGGATAGGTAGAGATTTCGGATGTAATTCCGAAACGCCGCGCCATCGAAGCGACGGTGCCGAAGCCCACTTCATTGCCCAGCTGTGCTGCCACGGTGTTTTTCGAATAGGCAAAAGCAGATCGCAAGGTCATTACGCCGGAATTGCCACCGCCAGAATTCCGCGGTCGCCATCCGTCGATCTCGACCGGCGTGTCCACGACGCTATCTTCAGGCTTGTACCCGGCCTCCAGCGCAGCGAGATACACGAACAGTTTCCAGCTCGATCCCGGCTGCCGCAGTGCTTTGGTTGCACGGTTGAAATTGGTTTCGACGTAATCCGTGCCGCCCACCAGCGCGCGGATCGCACCGTCCCGGTCCAGCGCCATCAACGCCCCTTGCGCACCCGAAGGGGTATTCGCCTTGATCGATGCGGTAGCTGCGCGCTGCATCCCGACATCCAGCGTGGTCCACACCTCGATCGGTTCGAATGTTTCAGGCAGCAATATATCGAGCTGCGGTAGCGCCCAATCGGTAAAATAACGGACCGAGTTCTGGCCTGCGCTATCATCCTTCAGCCTGACCGTGGAGGGATCGACATTGGCCTCGCTCGCACTGATCCGCCCCTGTTCACGCATCAGGCGCAGCACGACCTGCGCGCGGCCCACGGCGGCATCCACATCGGCCGTCGGAGAATAACGACTGGGTGCCTTGACCAGTCCGGCAATTATGGCCGCCTCTGCTGTAGAAAGCTGTGTCGCAGGATGACTGAAAAATTTACGGCTTGCGCTATCGATACCATAGGCGCCGCCGCCAAAATAAACCTTGTTCAGATACAGCTCGAGGATCTGTTCCTTTGAGAACTTGTACTCCAGCGCCATCGCCAGCACCGCTTCGCGCATCTTGCGGTCCAGCGTGCGGTTGGAATTGAGGAAGACATTGCGGGCCAGCTGCTGCGTAATCGTGGAGGTGGCCGAAACCCGCCCGTCACCTGCCAAAGCAGTATATACCGCGCGGGCGAGGCCGATAGGGTCGACCCCGTAATGCGAATAATACCGGCGATCCTCGACCGAGATCATCGCCTGTTTCATCACATCCGGAATTTCCCGCGCGTCCATCCACTGGCCATAGCTGGGGCCGAGTTCCACGATCTGTGTGCCATCACGCGCCCTGACAATAATGGTCTGGCCTGTTTGCTGCGCTTTCAGTTCGTAATAGCCGGGCAGCGAGCGGGCAGCGAACAGTACAGCCAGCCCGAGAAACAGCGCGCCCATCAGAGCGGCAAATATACCTGTAAAGAGAACGCGCCGCGTCCACCGCGCAAAAGCGCTTTGCTGCTTCGGTTCCGCGCGGCGCTTGCGCCTGCTGCCAGACTTGCGCGCCCCCTTCCGGCGGCTGCCGCGCTCAACCATTGCCCTTAAGCCTCCTTGGCCTGACGCCCGCGCGAGATCGAGGGGCATTCATACCGTTGGATGGCTTATCTACGTGAAGCTTTGCCCAGAGTGAACGGACAATCTGGAAGGATGCACAGGGAACTTGCTCACTTATCTTCAGGCGCAAATTCCAGCGAAGCGCTGTTGATGCAATAGCGCAGCCCACCCTGTTCCGGCGGGCCATCCGGGAACACATGGCCTAAATGCCCTTCGCAGTTGGAACAGGTAACTTCGGTGCGGATCATCCCATGCGTGGTGTCACGATGCTCGTCCACCAGATCACCCTCGGCAGGCTTGGTAAAGGCAGGCCAGCCGCAACCGCTGTTGTACTTCGCGTCGCTCTCGAACAACTTCTGTCCGCAGCCTGCGCAGACATATTCGCCCGCATCGTAATGCTTGTCGTATTTGCCGGTGAAGGCACGCTCCGTTCCCGCTTCGCGCAGGACATGGAACTGCTCCGACGACAACTTTGCGCGCCAGTCAGTATCGGTGGTCGATTTGGGATCGGACATGATTTTCTCCTTTGCAGGAAATATGGGGTTGGTTTCCATTGTCTCAAGCGCCTGATGCAAAACGGTGTTTCTGCGCTAGAGAATGCAGATGCAGGAAAAAGCCTTGTGATTGTCCGCCGATCCGGAGAACACTCAGAGATTAGGGCCTACGCGATTATCCGTCCAATTCCGCATACTGCTCAGGCGGATGTATATTATCCATCCGCTCTTTTAGCAGCGGGCGGAAGCTTGGGCGGCTTTTGAACACCTGATACCATCCATGCGATTGCTCGTGGCCGGTCCAGTCTATCCCGCCGAGGTAATCGGCGACCGAAATCTGTGCTGCGGCAGCCAGATCGGCCAGGCTCATCTGTGATCCGGCCAGCCATGCCCGGTTGTCGATCAGCCAATCCATGTAGTCGAGATGTCCGTCGGCCAGCTTCATCGCTTCGCGCAGTATCCTGCTGTCTGGCGGTTGCCGATACACCAGCCGTTTCTTCATCCGTTCATGCAACAACGGCATGGTCACGTCGCTAAAAAAGTTTTCATCGAACAGCGCCACCAACCGGCGAATTTCCGCCCGCTGTGTTGCGGTGCCGTTGATCATCGGTGCCTTGTCGCTGGTTTCCTCGAAATACTCGCAGATGGCCTGACTGTCGCACAACGTCAGGTTCTTCTCAGGATCGTGCAGGACAGGGGTACGGCCAGCGGGGTTGAGCGCCCAGAAATCATCGTCCGCATCCCACGGATCCGCCCTTACCAGATCATAGGCCACACCTTTCTCACTCAGATGCAGACGCACCTTGCGGCTGAACGGGCAGAGGGGAAACTGATAGATGAACCACATGATCAAGCTTCATGCCGCAAGCAGAGCGCAGGGTCTATATAATGCATGCATTCGGTAACGCGATCAACGGACCTCGATACCTTCGAAAGCCAATCCCATCTGCTGCGCAAAATCGCGCAGCGCAGGCATCATCGCTTCGATACCGCCGGCCATTCCGGCCATCTGCTCCATTGCCAAGGGCAATTCCCGTTCAATGACCTGCGGCATCTTCTCAGCCTTCGGGGCAGCTTTTCGCAACGTCATCTGGGGGTCCACTGCAGGCGCATTCTCTCCTGCCATATCGGCTGCCGCCTTAGCCAGCGGAGCAATCGGCAGATCAAGCAACACCTGTGAAAGAGTGGACAGGGTGAAAGCCAGTTCCTGCTGGATGGCGGGATCGGACATGCGGTCAGCCATCGCGGCGGCTGTTTTCCCAAGTGCAGGATCTGGATCCTGCGCCAAAGCGGGGCTGGCGGCCCCGACCATCACCAGCGATGCGGCGAGGGGCAGAATACTACGCATGACAAGACATCCCGAATGATTTCTACTATCCCCTGCCCTATCCCACACGGCGCCTGAGCCCGTCCTGAATGTGGTTTCGCCACGCGCGGGCGCACCGCCAGGCAAAATTACAGGCCCGAGGCATCCAACAATAGCAGGCAGGCCGGCATCGCTTCGTCCACTGCGTCCTCTGCCACCAGAGCCTGTGCATGGGTATTCACCATCATGGCCACCTGATCGCGCGACAGACCAGCATCGTCCATCACCCGCGCCATGCTGCGCACAAAAAATTCCTTCCCCCGCGCTTCCATAGCGGGGTAACTCTGCGCCGAAGAGACCTCTGCGCCCTGCTCCGCCGCGACGATGGCGAACGCGGCCGAACAACGCAGCGAGGTCTGTTGCTCCAGCGAGACGACCGGTTCTTTAAGGTCAGACTGTGCGGGGGCAGGCTGTCCAGGAACGGGCGCGGCCTGCATCATGGCGAGGGGCAAAAGAATATGAAGCATCGCGTTATTCTATAGCGGACAATCTGAACCATTCCTGCTCTTTTGCGTTGTTGCAGGAAATACGATTGGCAGAATAACTTTTCAGGACCCCGGATTTATGAACGATTACCCCGATCCCCACCTTCTCGTCGGCGGCGAAAAATTGAACGGAGGTGGGCGGGAAACCGACGATGTGCTGGATCCTGCAACCGGTGAAACCATCGCCTCTTTGCCGCGTGCCAGTGCAGCCGATCTCGACACTGCGCTGGACCATGCGCAAAGCGGTTTCGGGGAATGGCGGGACACTTCGGCCGACAAGCGCGCGTCGATTCTGATGAAGGGCGCATCGCTGATAAAAGAACGCGCAGGCGACATTGCGCAGGCGCTAACCCGCGAACAGGGTAAGCCGTTGGCCGAGGCCAAGGGCGAAACCATGTATTCCGCCATGCTGCTGGAATTTTATGCCGGTGAGATAAAGCGGCTGTATGGCCGCACTCTGGTGCGCCCCGAAGGCAGCCGGGTGGAAGTGCAATATCATCCTGTCGGACCAGTCGCAGGATTTGCTGCGTGGAACTTTCCTTCCCTGAACGTGATGCGCAAGATTGGCGGTCCGCTGGCCGCAGGCTGCTCCGTGATTGTTAAGCCGAGCGAGGAAACCCCTGCCTCCGGTCTGATGATTGCTCAGGCCCTGCTGGATGCAGGCGTGCCGGGTTCCGCCCTGCAAGTGGTGTTCGGCGTGCCGAACAATGTCAGCGAGCATCTGCTGGCTTCGCCTGTTATCCGCAAGGTTACCTTCACCGGTTCCACCGCAGTGGGTAAGCAATTGTCAAAACTGGCCGCGGAAGACCTGAAGATCACGACGATGGAACTGGGTGGCCACGGGCCTGTGCTGGTCTTCAACGATACCGACATCGACAGGGCGCTGGATTCGATGGCCGCTGCCAAATACCGCAATGCGGGGCAGGTCTGCGTCAGCCCGACCCGTTTTCTGGTCCAGGAGGAAGTGTTCGAGAAGTTCCGCGACGGCTTTGTCGAGCGAGCTGAGAAGGTAAAAGTAGGCAATGGTTTCGACGATGATACGCAGATGGGCCCAATGGCCAACAGCCGTGGGCCCGACGGATTGCACAAGAAAATTACCGACGCACAGAAGAGAGGTGCAAAGCTGCTGACCGGCGGCGAACGGATGGGCAATCAAGGCAATTTTTATGCGCCCACAGTCCTTTCCGAAGTTCCCGTCGATGCGGACATCATCAACGAGGAACCGTTCGGCCCCGTCGCGCTGATAAACCCGATGGACAGCGAGGAAGCGATGATCGAAGAGGCCAATCGCCTGCCCTACGGTCTTGCAGCCTATGCGTGGACCGACGACCCCGCCCGCCGCCGCCGTCTTGCTGCCCAGGTGGAGGCAGGGATGCTGGCCATCAATGCAGCCTCCGTCAGCGCAGTGGATGCACCGTTTGGCGGTGTAAAGTGGTCCGGCCACGGACTGGAAGACGGCGCGGAAGGCGTTAAAGCCTGCATGGTCAGCAAGACCATTCACGAAGGATAGGAAAGCCCCCTATGAAAACCAGAGCCGCCGTCGCCTTCGAGGCGAAAAAACCATTGGAAATCGTCGAACTGGACTTGGAAGGACCGAAAACCGGCGAAGTTCTCGTGGAGATTATGGCCACCGGCATCTGCCACACCGATGCCTACACTCTGGACGGCCTGGACAGCGAAGGGCTGTTTCCTTCCGTGCTGGGTCATGAAGGCTGCGGCGTGGTGCGCGAAGTGGGCGCGGGCGTCACCAGCGTGAACGTCGGCGATCATGTCATCCCGCTCTACACCCCTGAATGCCGGCAGTGTAAGATGTGCCTGTCAGGCAAGACGAACCTGTGCAACGCAATCCGCGAGACGCAAGGCAAAGGGCTGATGCCCGATGGCACCACGCGCTTTTCCTACAAGGGAGAGCCGATCTATCATTATATGGGCTGCTCCACCTTCTCCAACTTTACTGTGCTGCCTGAAATCGCCGTGGCCAAAATCCGCGAGGACGCGCCGTTCGACACCACGTGCTATGTCGGCTGCGGCGTTACGACCGGTGTGGGCGCAGTGACCAATACGGCGCAGGTGAAGCCGGGTGATAATGTCGTGGTATTCGGCCTCGGCGGAATCGGTCTGAACGTGCTTCAGGGTGCTAAGATGTCCGGCGCGAACCGGATCGTGGGCGTCGATATCAACCCTTCGAAAGAAGAATGGGGCCGCAAGTTCGGCATGACCGACTTCGTCAATCCCAAAGAAACATCCGATGTGGTTGCGCATCTGGTGGAACTGCTGGACGGCGGAGCTGATTACAGCTTCGATTGCACCGGCAACACCGATGTCATGCGCCAGGCGCTGGAATGTTGCCACAAAGGCTGGGGCACCAGCATCATCATCGGTGTGGCCGAGGCTGGCAAGGAAATCGCCACCCGCCCGTTCCAGCTGGTAACGGGCCGCAACTGGCGCGGCACCGCGTTCGGAGGGGCCAAGGGCCGGACGGACGTTCCAAAAATCGTAGACTGGTATATGGATGGCAAAATTGCCATCGACCCGATGATCACGCATCGCCTGAGCCTTGAAGAAATCAATGAAGGCTTTGATATGATGCACGCCGGGGAGAGCATCCGGGCAGTCGTCATTTATTAAAAATATAACAAAGGAGAGAGTATTATGTTCAATCACATTATGATCGGTTGCACCGATATCGAAAAGTCCAAGGCATTTTACGACAAGGTATTGGGTGTGCTGGGCGCTCCCGAACCGGCGAAGAACGTCGCCGACAGCGGTCATGTCCGCTATTTCTACATGCACAACGGCAGTGTTTTTGCGCTAACACAGCCTATCAATGACGAACCGGCCAATCCGGCCAACGGCTCCACGATCGGCTTCAAATGCGAGAGCGCCGAGCAGGTGAAAGAACTGCACGATGTTGCCATCGCTAACGGCGGCACCACGCTGGAAGACCCTCCTGGCCTTCGCGAGGGCGCAATGGGCCCCATGCAGTTGAGCTATTTCCGGGACCCGGACGGCCACAAGATATGCGGCATCAAACAAGGCGCCTAAAGCGCACATGACGCTCGAAACCGTCAATGAAAACCGTAGCTTCGGCGGGGTGCAGGGGGTTTATTCCCATGACTCCGCCGAAACCGGTACGCAGATGACTTTCGCAGTCTACGTCCCGCCGCACGCTGCGGGCGAGCGACTGCCGGTGCTCTGGTACCTTTCGGGCCTCACCTGCACCCACGCCAATGTTATGGAGAAGGGTGAATATCGCGCCGCTTGCGCCGAACACGGTGTGATCTTTGTGGCTCCCGACACCTCCCCGCGCGGGAATGATGTGCCCGATATGGAAGACAAGTATAATTTCGGTAAGGGCGCAGGGTTCTATGTCGATGCAGTGCAGCAGCCTTGGGCGAAACATTACCGGATGCGCAGTTATATTGAGAGCGAACTTCCTGAATTAATTAAAAAGAACTTCCCCGCCGATATGAAACGCCAGTCGATCACTGGCCACTCTATGGGCGGTCATGGCGCGCTGACCATCGGCATGCGCAATGCTGACCGGTTCCGCTCGATCAGCGCCTTCAGTCCAGTTGTCGCGCCTATGCAAGTGCCGTGGGGCGAGAAAGCGCTTAGCCGCTATCTTGGCGAAGACAGGCAAGCGTGGCGCGAATACGACGCTGTCAGCCTAGTCGAAGATGGCGCAAGCCATCCACACATTCTGATCGACCAGGGCACAGCAGACAATTTTCTGCACGAACAGCTCAAAACCGGCCTGTTTGCACTGGCTGCCCGTAAAGCCAACTTGACGGCAGCAGTGCGGATGCAGGAGGGGTACGACCACTCCTACTACTTCATATCGACCTTTATGGCGGATCATGTCCGATGGCACGCGGAGCGGTTGGCCGGGTAAGATGTCGGCAGAAGAACGATTATGCCCACGCAGTATAAACGGCATCGAAACATCGCTGTTTAGCGCAGGATTGTTAGCTAGTAGAGGCACGCCATTTCAATTTTCGCATGCTAGTATGCTGCATCCGAGTCCTGACGTGTTAACTTCGTCTGCACCGGTGTTTTCCTGCGGGAGCTAGTAGGGGGCCGGTTTCAGGCCCCGCCGCTCACCTCGAACAAAGCATATTCCGCCCGCCAGTTGGCGCTGCCCCCGCCTACTTCACGTTCGTTGGTGAAAAACCAGCGGCGCTCGATTGTTACACCCAGCGTGGCGGCGAGTTCTTCGAAATCCTTCACCGTGACGTGGTGGATGTTCTGCGTTTCGTACCATGTCACCGGCAAATGACGTGTCACCGGCATCTGGCCCTTGCTCAGCAGCGCCCAGCGCATTCGCCAATAGGCGAAATTCGGGAAGCTGACGAAGGCGCGGTTGCCCACCCGTAGAAGTTCGCGCAGCATCCGGTCCGGACGCTCGGCGGTTTGCAGGGTCTGGCTCAGAATGGCGTAATCGAACGCGCCGTCAGGATAAAATGTCAGGTCGTGGTCAGCGTCGCCCTGCACCACGCTGAGACCCTGTGCCACACACGCCGCCACACATGCGCCGTCGATCTCGATCCCGCGCGCATCGACCCCCTTCTGATCGCGCAGCGCGGCCATGAGCACGCCGTCTCCACAGCCGACATCCAGAGCGCGTGTATCAGGCTCCACCCGCCGCAGAATTGCTGCGAGATCGGGTCTGAGGCCCGTGCCCCCTCCTTCAAGAATGCCGTCAGCCATTCAGGAAACCTGCCACTACGCGGTCCAGCTCGGGCACGTCGAGCAGGAAGCTGTCATGGCCAAAGGGCGCGCTCAGCTCCACGAAACTGACGGGTGCACCCACAGCGTTAAGTGCATGGACTACGTGACGACTTTCGGCCGTGGGATACAGCCAGTCGGTATCGAAGCTGACAAGACAGAACCGTGCAGGCGTCCCCTTGAACGCATCGGCCAGCATTCCGCCATGCTCACCCGCAATGTCGAAATAATCCATTGCGCGGGTGATGTAGAGATAGCTGTTGGCATCGAACCGCCGGGTAAAACCGCTGCCCTGATAGCGCAGATAACTCTCCACCTGAAAATCCGCGTCGAAGCCGAAACCGGGCGTTTCGCGGTCTTGCAGGCGGCGGCCGAATTTCTCGGTCAGACCCTCTTCGGAAAGATAGGTGATATGCGCTGCCATTCGCGCCACCGCGAAACCGGCGCCCGGGGAATCGTCATGGCCGTAATAGGCGCCAGCGTGCCATGCCGGATCGGCCATGATCGCCTGCCGTCCAACCTCGTGAAAGGCGATATTCTGCGCCGAATGCCGGGCCGTAGTGGCAATAGCCAGCACCCGGGCGGCGCGATCCGGGAAATTGGCGGCGAGGCTGAGCGCCTGCATCCCGCCCATCGATCCGCCGACCACGGCGTGGAGTTGTTCGATACCCAGTTCCTCGAGCAAGCCAATAAGTCCGCGCACCATATCCCGGATGGTGATGACCGGAAAATTCATCGCGTAGGGCTGGCCGTCGGGCGCGGCGCTGGCGGGTCCGCTGGAGCCAAGACAACTGCCGATGACATTGGCGCAGATAACCTGATGCCGGTCAGTGTCGATCGGCTTGCCCGGCCCGACCATCCGTTCCCACCAGCCCGGCTTGCCGGTCAATGGATGGGTGCTGGCCACATACTGATCGCCCGTCAGAGCATGGCAGACGAGGATCGCATTGGAGCGGTCCGCCGAAAGCTCGCCATAGGTTTCGTAAGCAATTCGCACATTCGCCAGCACGCCGCCGCCATCAAGAGCCAGTGGCTGGGGTAGAACAATGGATCGGGGCTGGTGAGCGGCCATGACGCAAGGGCGATTGGGCGAGCGTCCGTTTCGTGTCAATCGCTCTGTCATACAAGAAGGCACCGCGCTATGATCTCGCCGATGACAGACACCCCTCCCGCTGCCCCGCATGCTACCCCCCGGATGAAGCCCTGGATCGCGCAGATCCGCGCCTATATCCCGGGCCGGTCGGCAGGCGCGGATGGGCGCGAATTGATCAAACTCTCGGCCAACGAAAACCCCCTGGGGTGCAGTCCGCTGGCAACAGATGTGCTACAACAGTCGCGCGCGACGGCGCTTTATCCCGATCCCGATTCCGGCGCATTGCGCGAACGGCTCGGCCAGATTCACGGGATCGATCCGGCCCTGATCGTATGCGGCACCGGATCGGGTGAATTGCTCAATTGCGCGGTACAGGCCTTCGCCGGCCGCGATGATACGGGCACGGGGAACAGTGGGCCGGACGAGATCATTTTCTCACGCTACGCCTTTTCGCTCTATCCGCTTCTGGCGCACAAGGTCGGGGCAAAAGCGGTGCTGGCCCCGGACAGCGATTATGCCGCCAGCGTCGATGCGCTGCTGGATGCGGTCACGCCGCGAACACGGGTGATGCTGCTGGACAATCCCAATAACCCCACAGGCACCTATCTGCCGCATGCGGAAGTGGAGCGGCTCCATGCCGGGCTGCCGGGCGATGTCCTGCTGGTGCTCGATCAGGCCTATGCCGAATATCTTCCGGGCGAAGATGCTGCCCGTGCACTGATGATGGCGGCACAGCATCAGAATGTGCTGGTGACCCGGACATTCTCCAAGATTTTCGGGCTTGCGGGAGAAAGGATCGGCTGGGCGACAGGCGCGCCGGGACTGATCGATGCGCTCAACCGGTTGCGAGGGCCGTTCAATGTTTCCGCCAGCGGGCAGGTTGCGGCACTGGCAGCGCTGGGGGACCAGGCGTTTCTGGACCGGTCACGCCAGCACAACAGCTTGGAGCGGGACCGTTTTGCAACTGCCATAGCGACGCTGGGCAATCGCGGCATCCGCGCCTTGCCAAGCGAGGCGAATTTTCTGCTGGTATTGTTCGACGGGGAACTGGACGCGGCAACCGCTCTGGATGGTCTGGCACACAAGGGGTATGCCGTCCGCCACCTGCCCGGCCAGGGGCTTGCCAACGGATTGCGGATCACCGTCGGCAAGCGGGAGGATATGGAGGCCATCGCCGCTGCCATCACGGAAATGGCTGATAGCGCGAACCCACCCGCCTAAGCGGCGTTCAACGCGTTGATCGCTTCTGCAACCCGCTCTTCGATTTCTTGGCGCGGCAGGCCGGGCGGGATCGGATCGCCGAAACGATAGACCACCTGCCCTGCCCGCTTCCACGGGCGATGGTATAGCGGGCCGGAATTGACCGCGACCGGAACGACTTGCAGCCCGGCCATCTTGTAAATCCCGGCAAAACCCGATTGCAGGGGCCGGCGCTCACTATGCGGAACACGGGTTCCTTCGGGGAAAATTACCAGCGGACGGCCCTCTGCAGATTTGCGTTTCGCCTCCCGGATCAGGCTGCGCAGAGCGCTGGCCCCGCCATCGCGGACCACCGGTATCAGGCCGTAGGCGATCGCTGCCCGTCCCCAGCCGGGCAGATTGAACAGTTCCCGTTTGGCGAAAACCGAAGGGGTATCGAACAGGGCCGGCGCATCAATGGCTTCAAAGAAGCTTTCATGCCGGATCGCATAAAGCGCAGGCTCTTCCAGCGGGCCGCCTTCCTGCACCACAGCGATCCCCAGCAGCACCCGGCAGCACCACCTGTGAAAGATTGCCCAGGATCTGACCTGACGCCGCAAGGAAGTGCGGCTTCTGGTGATTGCAAGCACTGCCGTGATGACGAAATACAGGCTGCCGAAATAGAATACCGGATAGAAAATCAGGCTGCGTAAAATGGCCACCATCCCTGCCATTACCGAAGCCCTGGCATCCACCGGGTGGCTCTGCTGGCCAGCAGCTTGTGATATTCCAGAAACAGTGTGCCCAGCGATGGTTCGGAAGACACCGCATCGCGAATGATCTCGACATTGTCCGGCAGTGTGCGCTGCAATTCACCCTCTGCGCGGCGCATATGCCAATCTGTCGTGATCAGCCGCAACGTGCCGTAGCTGTTGCTTTCTACCCAGCGGCTCGTCTCGCGGGCATTGCCGCGGGTATCGATGGCGTCATATCCCAGCGTGATACAGCATTCCATCAATTCCATCGGGACATCGAATTCGGCGGCAAATTCACCGGGCTTCACTTGGGTGGAAACGCCGGTGACCAGCATATTCCCGGCCTGTTCCTGGGCCAGCACTTCGACCCCGCGCTCTATTCGTCCGGCACCGCCGGTTGGCACGATGATGGCGTCGGTCTGTGCCTTGCCCAGTGGTTGTGGCAAGGCCGCCGCAAACCACACAAAGCCCAGCATCCATGCGACCAGAACAAACGCGAGGAAGCGCCTGATCACAGCATTTTCCTGAGTGCGAACAAGACCGTCAACCGCGCCGTCGCCATAGCCAGTGCAACTGCCGCCAGAGGGACCATCGCAACCGCCAGCCAGTCGAGCCAGCCAAGCCCGCCATTGGCAACCATGCCCGAATCCAGCTGCGCAAATTGCTGACCCAGCACCAGCACCGCAACCATGCCCAGAAGCAGCCCTGCCGCGGCGCCCAGAGAAGCATCGAAGCCGACCGAGCGCTGGAACACACGCGCTATCTGCTGATCGGTTCCACCCAGCAGATGGACAATCTCGATCGTTTCACGATTATTGCCCAAGGCACTGCGTGCCGCCAGAAAAACCGCCGCTGCACTGGTCAGTGACAGCAGCACCACCAATGCCAGTGCCAGCCATTGCAGGGAAGCGATGGCGGAAAACACTGGTCTCAGCCAACTGGATTGCGCATCGATCCGGGCATCCGGCGCTACGTCAGACAGAGCAGCCCGCAGACGGCGCAATTTGTCCGGAGTGGCGTCTCCGCGAAAGCGCAAGTCAATCAGTGCGGGTATCGGTACCGCTTCTCCGTTGAACCCGGTACCCAGCCAGGGCTCCAGCAGGGCAGCCACTTCCTCGGGCGGAACCCGGCGCAAGCCTTCGACTTCGGGAAATTCCACCAGCACATCCAGCGCAGCTTCGGCCTGCCGGTTGCGTTCCTTTGGTTCGGCTTCGATGATCTGAACGGTAGCACCTCCGGCCAACTCTGCCCGCGCCCCACCTGCCAGATTGGTCAGCGCCAGACCCGCGGCAGTCGCCACCACGGTCAAAACGACCATGATCGCAATCACCCACGGCATCGGGCCTGCCAGCCGCGCCTGCGGCACCAGTTCCTGCGCCGGGGCACCGCGAAACGGTGCCAGTCCGCGATTGATCGCGCGTGAAATGACGGGCGGCTTTTTCACTCTTGCAAATCCTCTGCCCGGTCATCGCCGGTCCGGCGGTCTGCTTGCGGCTTCGGCGGGTATCGCAGCACGCCGGTTGGATCGGACAGCCGGCCCTTATCCAGCCGCATGATCATTGATGCAGGCACCTTCTTCAGCAGGTGCAGATCGTGGGTCGCCACCACCACAGTCGTGCCCAACCGGTTGAGTGCTTCGAACAGGCGAAGCAGCTTCACCGCCATTTCCGGATCGACATTGCCTGTCGGCTCATCCGCCAACAGCATATCGGGCCGTCCAATCACAGCGCGGGCGATGGCCACCCTCTGCTGCTCCCCGCCTGACAGGGTGGCTGGCCGCGCGTCGGATCGATGCGACAACCCCACCCAGTCGAGCATGTCGGTAACCGGACGCTCCAAATCGGCCTCTGGCACACCGGCAACCCTCAACGGCAACGCCACGTTGTCATAGGCGGATAGATGCGGGACGAGCCGGAAATCCTGAAATACCACGCCCAGCCGCCGACGGAACCCGGGCAGGCGCGCGCGCGGCAAAGTAATTACATCGGTTCCGAACATCCTGATCTGCCCGCGCGAAGGGCGCTGCGAGAGATAGAGCAGTTTCAGCAGGCTGGTCTTCCCGGCTCCGCTGGCGCCCGTCAGAAAGTAAAAGCTGCCGGGGAAAAGCGTGAAAGAAACATCGCTCAGCACTTCCTTGCCCGTGCCATAGCGCAGCCCGACATTGTCGAACCCCACGACTTCGCCGTCACCGTTCGCCATGCTGGCCCGCCCTTCGGCTTATCGTGATTTGCAATGCTTTCATGATACCTCCGGTCCTATAGCGGGCCTTCAGTGTGGAAAAAAGGCAGGTTCTGCGCCGCATCCCCATAGCTGCGCTTGCCAATGATTCATGCACCCTCGTAAGACAGCTGTGTCATGATACTTGCCTGCCCCGCCTGCGCCACGCGCTATGTCGTGCCCGACAGCGCCGTAGGTATCGATGGGCGCACGGTGCGCTGCGCCAAATGCAAACATAGCTGGTTTCAGGATGGACCGGGCGCAGAAGCGGTCATTGCCAGCGAAGATGCAGACGCACCGCATACCCAAACCACGCCCAGTACGCGTCCGGCAGCCGAGCCTGCCCCTCCGCCGCCAAATTCTCCCGAGGCGGAGACTGACGACGCAGGGGTTCCACCGCTGGCAGGCAGCACGTCCGAACCTGCAGACGTGGTGGACACGGTTCCGGGGGACGGGGAACACACGTCTTCGGCTTTCGAAGGCCCACCCCCACTATCCGAAAGCCGTCCGGAGCGGCCTGCAATAGCGACGATCAATCCCGATAAGTCGCAATTCGATGCCGAGCCCCCTTTCCGCCCACGCCGCAATCCACTGAAGGTGTGGACCGCGGCCGGTGCGGTGTTTACCCTTGCCGCAATAGGTACTGTTGCAGCGGTCAGTTACTGGGGCCTGCCCGATTGGGTGCCCGTCAGCCGGCCGACCTTTGCCGTCGAACAGCCCGAACTTGTGCTGGAATTTCCCGCCGACCGACAGGACCGCCGCACACTGCCCAATGGCACGGAATTTTTCGGAGCAAGCGGCACCATCACCAATGTCGGGCGCGAAACGAAGCGGGTTCCGGCTGTTCTGATCGTGCTGCGCGATGCGCGGGAACGGATCGTCTTCAGTTGGGAAGTGGTGCCTTCGGCGCAAACACTGGCTCCGGGAGAAAGCGTGGCGATCAACGAAGCAGTCACCGACGTGCCCAAATCGGCCAAATTCGCAGAAATCGGTTGGAAGCCGGACTAGCCGCCGCTCAGCTGAATTCCAGCCAGATCGTCCCGAACGCGTCGCGGCGAATCTTTGCCCGCTCACCGCGAGCCTTCAAATTTCTGAAATCGATCATCTCCGGTTGAAGGATAGTAACACTGGCCCGCGCTTGGGCGTGGGATTGCCGCAGGATCGCGTCGCGCATGGCAGCATCGGAAGCCTCCAGTGCCAGACCGGGGCCGGATGTCGTCAGAACAAGAGCGATTGCAAGGTTCACGATCGAAACCTTGCCGCGCGATTCACCATTTTTACAGAGCTATTATTAACCAGATCCCGCAGTGAGACAAAGCAGGCGGGGAGACCAGAGGTTCCGTCTTTAGCTCAAGGTAACGATGGGCGCTTGCGATAGGTAAAACCGGTTGCTAAAGGCGCGCACCTACCAGTCAGAGAGCGCAAGCGCTTTCGTTGGATCAGTGTGCGGTCGTGGCGGAACTGGTAGACGCGCAACGTTGAGGTCGTTGTGGCCGAAAGGCCGTGGAAGTTCGAGTCTTCTCGACCGCACCAAACAGTCTTCAAGAGAACCTAAAAGCCGCAGTCGCTCTGAGACCGCGCCAGAAACGGCGCAGTTCTGCGGGCTTTGTCGGCTAGGCAGAGATGCATTGCAGCCTGAGACTGGCGGAGATGTAATCTGGAGAAGCGCAAAATCCGCAACTTTCTCTGTCGCGGATTTCCGGGCTTCACCATGCTTCGCAAGTAGGATCTATTAGCTCAGACAGTGAACCCCAAAAGCTGCTCTTGCTCGCGCCACTCAGTCGGCAAGTCACAATTGAGGACTCGCGTACGCTTGAGGCACTATCTCGCGACGAAAAAGCACAAGCCGCAGCTGAAAATCTGGGAATCCAGATCAAGACAATATTTTCGGAGACTGCCAGCATATTGCGATGGTCAAATTTGTGACGACTATGCTTCGCAAGACTTTCAACTGAAACAAAAGCGCCAAGTGGATGTCACATGAGGACCCTAGAGCACCTCTGGATTAAACCTAGGAATTCTCAATGTCATTCTCGAAATCATTTCTCGTCGGCGCAAGTGCGCTGGCTCTTGCCGTGCCGTCTGTCGCTGTGGCTGGTACTGTGTCCGGTACGGTAATCGATGCGAGTGAGACCGTTGCACTGCGCGCAGCAGAGGTGCGCATTGCCGAGCTCGGCCGTTCGGCCAACACCGAACGTGACGGTTCATTCTATTTCGCAGATGTTCCCGCCGGAACATATGCGCTCGAAGTTCGCTATGTCGGCGCGCCCACTACCAGACAGACTATCACTGTCACGGATACAGGCACAGCCAATGTAGTGATCCAAGTCGGCAGTCCGGGCGCTGACAACGAGATTCTGGTCATCGGTCAGGCAGCAAACATTGCCAGTTCGCTTTCTCGCAAGCGTAACGCAGACGGCGTGTCCGATGTGTTGACCCGCGATGCCATCGGCCAGTTTCCCGACCAGAACGTGGCCGAAAGCCTGCGCCGCCTGCCGGGCATAAATGTGCTGAATGACCAGGGTGAAGGACGCTTTGTTTCCGTTCGCGGGCTCAATCCAAACCTCAACGCCACCTCGCTCAACGGAGTACGGTTGCCTTCGCCCGAAAGCGATACGCGCGGCGTGGCGCTGGATGTCATCTCCAGCGACATTATCGAGTCCATCGAAGTGAAAAAATCGCTGACGCCGGACATGGACGGCGACACAATAGGCGCTTCGATTGAAATCGAAACTACCAGCGCGTTCGATCGCCGCAAGGACCTGCTCACGGTTAAAGCGGAAGGTAGCTATAACGAGCTGGCCGACGCGCTCTCCCCGAAGGGCAGCGTGGATTTCTCCACCCGCGTCAGCGACAATTTTGGGGTGTCCGGCGGTCTTTCCTATTACAATCGTGAGTTCGAAGCCGACAATATCGAAGCGGATGACTGGGAGCGGGACGGCGATCTCGTTTACGCGGAAGAATTCCAGTATCGCGACTATGACGTCGAGCGCGAACGGATCAGTGCCACGCTGGGCCTCGATTTCCGGGCCGGAGAGACAACCGAGTTGTATGTTCGTGGCATATACAGCCAGTTCGACGATCAGGAATTTCGCCGCCGACTGAGCTTCGATCTCGGCGATGCAGATGTCTCGGGCAGCACCGAAGCGCTGATCTTCAGCGATGACGAAGCAATCACTGTTGAACGCGACATCAAGGACCGCTTCGAAAGTCAGAAAATCCGTAGCCTGACCTTTGGCGGCGAAAGCAAATGGGCCGGTTGGTTCGCCGACTATTCATTCAGCTGGGCCAAATCGACCGAGCTGGAAAACGGTAGCGTAGATCCCACCCAGTTCGAGCGCGAATACGAACAGCAGGGTCTGCAGATCGGCTTCGATGTGTCCGACGCCCGCGTGCCGCTTTACTCGGTGCTGGCTGACCCGGGCGACTTCTTCACCCCGTCGGCCTACGAATTGAACGATGTCGAATTTGTTGCCCTGTCCACCGCGCAGGACGAGGAATACAGCGCGCAGTTCGATATCGGGCACGAATTCCTGACCGCCTCAGGGACCTTTACCGTGCAAGGCGGCTTCAAGGGTCGCTGGCGCGAGAAATCGTTCGATGCGACGGTCGAGTTCTATGAAGCAGACAATTACACGCTTGCCGACGCTTTGGGTGAAGGACCGACATATCAGCTGGCAGATCTGTCCCCGTTGCCGGGTTACACAGCGGCAACGGATTTTTTCCACGCCAATTTCGATCAGTTCGAATTTCAGGAAATCGATAGCCAGTTCGACTCAGCCGTGTCGGATTTCTCGGTCGATGAGGATATCTTGGCAGGATATCTGCTGGGCCGGTGGTACAGTTCCGATCTGACCGTCATCGCCGGTGTCCGGTACGAAAACACGTCGAACGTTCTGCGCGGCAACGATGTCTTGCTGGTCGAGGAGGATGGCGCGCTGCCCGGTGGCGGTATTGCCGCAGCCGACACCGTGATCGTTACACCCATCGCAATCGACAAGGATTACGATCACTGGCTGCCCAGCATCAATGTCCGATACGAAGCCGCACCGGACCTGATCTTGCGCGCTGCGGCCTACCGCTCCATCGTGCGGCCCGGCCCGTTCCAGCAGGCCCCGCGTATTGCCGTGGAGGAAGCCGATGACGGCGAGCGTGAGGGCGAGTTTGGCAATCCCGACCTGCGCCCCGCCGAAGCGTGGAACTTCGATGCTGCGGCGGAGTACTATTTGAGCTCCAACGGCGCGATTTTTGCCTCGTTTTTCTACAAGAGCCTCGATAATTTCATCTACGAGCAGAACAGCGATGTCGGCGGTATCTTCCGAGGGGTGGCTTTCGACGAGGCCACTATCCTGAGCAATGGTCAGGACGGGGAAATCTTCGGAGTAGAGCTGGGCTTCGCACGGACGCTGAAAGGTCAGCTCGACGGTATCGTCTTGCAAGCGAACTATACCTTCACCGACAGCAGCGGAGAAATAACAACTGTCGCCAGCGATGGTCCGCGGTCCATCGCACTACCCACCACCTCGCGGCACACGGCGAACTTCTCTGTTGGATACGACAAGGGTCCTGTCGATATCCGGCTGTCGGGGACATACCGCGACAAATATCTGGACGAACTGTCCGACGTTGTAGAGCTCGACCGATATGTCGACGATCATTTCCAGCTAGATCTTAGCGCAAAATACCGGATCAATGACGGCATTCAATTCTATTACGAGTGGGTGAACATCAACAATGCGAAATACTTCGCTTACAACGAGCTCGGGGGACGCCGTAACATCTACCAGTTCGAGCAATACAACTGGACGATGAAATTCGGCGCACGGGTGACATTCTGATGCGTGCGATCAGCAATTCGGCCACCGCAGTAGGGGCTGCGGCCCTGCTCGTTTCCTGCTCCACAATCGCCGTTACCGGCGATCCCGCCGTGCCTGTTTATGCCGTGGCTGAAACGGTGCCAGTAGGCACCGCAAACGAAGATGCAGCCGATGATCCCGCGATCTGGCGAAATGCTGCCAATCCAGCCGAAAGTCTGGTGGTGGCGACCGACAAGAAGGGCGGCCTCTACGTCTATGACCTGACGGGGGAGGTGAAGCACTTTCTCGCGCGCCCGGCGCTTAATAATGTCGATCTGGCCGATATGGATGATAAAGGCGTTATTGTTTTCGCCAGTGACCGGAGCGACCTGTCCAATGCGAAGATTGCGCTGTTCCGCCTCGACACCGCATCAGAAGAACTCATAGAGCTTGCCACTCTGCCTTCCGGCATCGGGGAAGCGTACGGGATTTGCGGATACGAGAAGGATGGCCGCCTGATCGTCTACACCGCGCCCAAGGAAGGCAATATCGGCGAGTGGCAGATAACTCTGTCTAGTGAGCTTTCGATCAGGTCCTTGCGCCAGATGCGCGTACCCAGCCAGCCGGAAGGGTGCGCGATCGATGCGCGCAGCGGCATCCTTTATATTGGTGAAGAAGCAGGCGGTGTGTGGCGGTTTCCGGCAGGCATGTCCGACGGCGAACTGGTCGCGGAAGTCGATAACCGCAAGTTGGTGGCGGACCTTGAAGGCCTGGCGTTGGTTCCCAATGGTGACACTGGTGGCTGGCTCTACGCGTCAAGCCAGGGTGACAATACCTACACGCGATACGCCCTGCCAGACATGACACCTGCAGGCCGCTTTCGCATCGCAGCGGGCGCTTTTGGAAGCACCGAAGAAACGGATGGTATCGAGGCTATGCGCGGCGATTTCGGGCCCAATTTTCCTGGCGGGCTGTTTATTGCGCAGGATGGTCAGAACGGAGCGAACGCCCAAAATTTCAAGTTTGTGCCCCTTGGTGCAATCGAAAGAGCGCTCTCAACCGATGTCTCTGCGCTGCCCGCGGCTAACTGAAACAGTCGAATAGAACTCGCAGCCTATTTGCCCATTATTTGACTGGCAACTATCGGCTCGAAACCTTTCCGAACTCAGGACCGTCTCTCTCCAACCGTCATTCTGGGGTTGCCAACGCACAGTGTAAAGTGGAACATATAAGGAACACTGATTCGGAGGGCGGCTTGCGTGGTTATGGAAAATTTGACATTCCGGGCATCGCAATTGGTCAAACTTCGCTGGTCAGATGAAAACATATGGACCCCGAAAGCCAAACATGCGCCGACAAAAACCGAGATATTCTGTAGCGCAGATTGTGCCAGCGGAAGCGGGTTTGCGATGGCTATGGCGCAGCAGCATGGTGATAGAAAGCCGTGGCTTTGGGTGCAGGACGAGCAATCACGAAAGCGCTCTGGAATACCGTGCATCCACGGGTTTCCGGAAAGCCTACGCAGTGGCTGTCACTATATCTCGCCAGCCAATATTGAAGATGTCCTGTTCGCCTTGGAAGAGGGGCTGCGATGCACGGCGTTGAGCTTTGTGATCGGCGAAATCGCTGGCGATCCGATTGCGCTGGGTTTTACGCAATCGCGCCGCTTGGCAGTTGCCAGCGAAGCTCATGGCGTTCCGCTCTACCTGTTACGCACCAATGCTTCACGCACGCTGAGTGCCGCACGAATGCGGTGGGAGATCGAACCAGCCGCGTCAGAGCCCTTGCTTGCAAATCCCAAAGCACCGGGCGCGCCGGTATGGCAAGCAGAGCTGTTCCGGTCGCGATTGTTCCAACCATCACATTGGCCCCTATCGTATGACCGAGGCGAACTATCCATCGCCGCACCGAGAGATCGTGTCGATCTGGCTTCCGTTTCTGGCGATAGACCGCTGGCAATGTCAGGCTGATCCTGATGCAACCAAGCGTGCAACCGTTCTGACTCTTGAAAGCGCGCATGGGCCTCACATTACGGCAGTAAATGAGGCTGCACGGCAATCAGGCGCGCAAGTGGGCCAGCGATTGGTTGACGCAAAAGCGCTGCACCCGGACATCGATACAGCTAATGCCGATCTGGATGGCGACAGAAATCTGCTTGAGCGCCTTACACTTTGGACGCAGCGATGGGGACCGTGGAGCATGGTCGACGGCTCTGATGCTATGTTGCTGGACGTGACAGGCGCAAGCCATCTTCGGGGTGGTGCCAAAGCATTGCTGCGGGACATAGGGCAAAGCTGCGAGCGGCGCGGGTATAGGGCACGGCCAGCTATGGCAGCTACGGCTGGCGCAGCTTGGGCGTTATCCCATTACGGCGAACATTATTCCATCGCTGATAATGATAATCCGCTGCGGTCTTTGGCCAGCTTGCCAGTATCTGCTTTGCGGCTGGACAACTCCATTATTACACTCCTCAAACGACTTGGTTTGAAGCGTATTGGCGACATCGGGCGGGTGCCGCGCAAAGACTTGGCCAGACGGTTCAGAAACCACCGCAATCCGCAGACCAACCCACTTATTCGGCTAGATCAGCTTTTGGGTAAAGTCCCAGAACCAATGGTTCCGCTGCATCGCCAAGACCCGCCACGAGTTACTAGGCGACTGATAGAGCCGATCTTGCACCGCAGCTTGCTGGATCAGATCATACATGATCTTGCGAATGATCTGGCCACAGAATTGGAAGCGAAACGGCTGGGCACAAGGCGGCTCGAAATGCGCGCTTTTAAAGTTGATGGTGATGTTGCTGTACGCCACCTAGAAATGGTGGAAGGCACACGTGATCCAGCACATATTTGCCGCCTGTTTGCATCCAAAC
Source organism: uncultured Sphingomonadaceae bacterium (assembly GCA_913060895.1). GTDB lineage: Bacteria > Pseudomonadota > Alphaproteobacteria > Sphingomonadales > Sphingomonadaceae > CAJXSN01. Next base: position 69,172 of record CAJXSN010000009.1, on the reverse strand, counting down.
TAGAGGATATTGATGCCGGGTTTGGTATCGATCAGGTCGATTTAATATCAATATGGTCAGTCCCTTCCGGCTTACAACAAGCCGACATTGGCGATGAGAAGCAAACAATCGGCACCAGCTTGCCGCAGATGCTGGACCGGCTTTGCGCCCGGCTTGGGCAGGATGCTGTTCAAGTGCCTGTGCCGAGGGGTAGCCACATACCGGAACGGTCATTCGGGTTTGTGCAGCCGGATGATTCGATCCGCTCTGAACAAGGCGAATTGCAATTCTTTTTGCGGCCCATAAAGCTGCTCGAAAATGCCGAACGCATTGCTGTTGTCTATGCAACGCCGGAGGGTGTTCCTCGCAAGTTTCGCTGGCGCGGAGAGCTTCGCACTATCACCTTGAGCGAAGGACCGGAGCGGATAGCGCCCGAATGGTGGAAAGAGCATTCGCGTGTCCGGTTGCGTGATTACTACCGTATCGAGGACGAAACGGGCAGGCGCTATTGGATATACCGTGATGGAGTAACAGGCGATGGACGCGGAGCCGCTCCAGACTGGTATTTGCAAGGCATGTTCGCCTGATGCCGGACGCACCGCTGACACCGGACAAACGGACCCTGAAGCGTATAGGCGGGGACTTTACTGCTAATTCTGTAGCGCCTTATGTCGAGCTGGGCCTGACAAGTTGTTTTTCGTTTCTTCGCGGCGCGTCTGATGCTGTTGATCTCGTGGTGCAAGCTCAAGCATTTGGCTATGATGCCATTGGCATTGCAGACCGCAACACACTGGCTGGGGTGGTCCGGCTTCATACCGAAGCAAAAGAAGCCATGTTGCGGTCAGTTATTGGCGCGCGACTGGACTTAACCGATGGCCTGTCATTCCTTGCTTATCCAAAAACGCGCGCAGCGTATGGCCGTCTCAGCCGGTTGCTATCAGCGGGGAAAATGCAAACTCTCGATAAGCAATGGCAAAAGAAGGGTGACTGCCATCTAACCCTCGCGATGCTTGCCGAAGCACAGGATGGCATCCAGCTAATTGCCATTCCGCCTAATGATCTTGACCGAACCGACTACCCTGCAATACTTTTCGGAAAACACGGCGGCGCTTCGCATCTGAAACTGGTATCATCCAGTGACAGGCTAAATTTTGAGCAAGCCCTGCCGTTAATAGCCAACTCATTACCCAGCCTAGCTTACGTTGCTGTCAGCTATCTCTATCGCGGTGATGACGTATCGCGGATCAACCGGCTCGATAGAATCGCCCGCTCTGCCAAGTTGGGAATTTTGGCCACAAATGACGTTCGCTACCATGCGCCGGATCGCCGCCCGCTGCATGATGTAATGACCTGCATACGCAACAAAACGACACTCGCAAATGCAGCACAATTCCTGAAAGCCAATGGCGAGCGCTATCTTAAATCGCCAGCCGATATGATGCGTCTATTTGTCGAATGGCCCCACGCAATCACTGCCACGCGAGAGGTTGCTGATGCCTGCACCTTTTCTCTTGATGAACTACGCTACGAATATCCGGAAGAGATTGTGCCAGAAGGCAAAACAGCCCAGCGGCAACTTGCTGACCTGAGTTGGGAAGGAGGCACTGAACGTTATCCCGATGGCATGCCTGAAAAGGTTCGCGACACTGTGAACCGCGAATTGGCTTTGATAGAAAAGCTCGATCTTGCGCGCTATTTCCTGACTATAAAAGACATCATCGATTTTGCGAGAGGTCAGGAACCTCCCATCTTATGCCAAGGGCGCGGATCTGCAGCGAATAGCGCGGTTTGTTATTGCTTGGGCATCACTTCGGTGGATCCGGCACAGCACGCTCTGCTGTTCGACAGATTTATCTCGGAAGAGCGTAAAGAACCGCCCGACATTGATGTCGACTTCGAGCACGAAAGGCGCGAGGAGGTCATTCAATACATCTACAATCGCTATGGACGCAGCCGCGCTGGTCTGTGCGCCACCGTAATTCATTATCGCCCGCGCATGGCCATTCGTGAAGTCGGCAAAGCGATGGGCCTTTCCGAGGACGTAACCAGCGCGCTCGCCAAAACTGTCTGGGGCAGTCACGGACGCGAGATCAGCGAGAAGAATGTTACTGAAACAGGCCTGCAATTAAGCGATCCATATTTGCGCCGCGTACTCGCAATCACGGATCAGATGATCGGAATGCCGCGGCATCTTTCGCAACATGTGGGCGGGTTTATTTTGACCCAGGGTGAGCTGACGGAAACCGTACCTATCGGTAACGGAGCTATGCCAGAGCGCAGCTTCATCGAATGGGACAAGGACGATATTGACGCACTAGGCATACTGAAAATTGACGTGTTGGCATTGGGGATGCTGACGTGCATCCGCAAATGCCTCGATCTTTTGCACGACCATCATGGCCGCGATTTGACCTTGGCAACCGTCCCGCGAGAGGATGCAAAGACATACGCAATGCTCCGCAAAGGCGACAGTCTTGGCGTGTTTCAAGTTGAGAGCCGTGCCCAGATGAATATGCTGCCAAGGCTGAAACCGCGCGAGTTTTACGATCTTGTCATTCAAGTGGCTATTGTGCGCCCCGGCCCCATCCAGGGCGATATGGTGCATCCCTATTTGAAGCGGCGACGCGGGGAAGAACCTGTGCAAATTCCGCGCCCCGCGCCGGAGCATGGCCCGCCAGATGAATTGTCATCTATCCTTCAGCGCACTCTTGGCGTGCCTATTTTTCAAGAGCAAGCAATGAAGATCGCGCTCGATGCAGCCAAATTTTCACCCCTCGAAGCGAACCGTCTGCGCAAAGCAATGGCTACGTTTCGCTCGCGTGGAATGGTTGACGCTCTGCAAGATATGATGGTCGGACGTATGATCGAGCGCGGATATGACCCTGACTTTTCCGAACGCTGTTTCAACCAGATCAAAGGCTTTGGCGAATATGGCTTCCCCGAAAGCCACGCCGCGAGTTTCGCGCATCTGGTCTATGTGTCGAGTTGGCTGAAATGCCACTATCCAGCTGCTTTTTGTGCAGCGCTTTTAAACTCTCAGCCGATGGGGTTTTATGCTCCTGCACAAATTGTGCGTGATGCCAGCGAGCACGGAGTAACCATCCGTGCTGTTGATGTGAATCACAGCGGTTGGAACAATACCCTCGAAGACAAGGGCTTCAGTGTTCGCTTGGGATTACGGCAAATAGATGGCTTCGCAGAGGCCGCCGCCGCGCGGCTGCTCGCGGCGCGGGAATGTGGTGGGAACTACGAAGATGTAGCCTCGCTGAGGCATCGCGCAAAACTCTCACCAACATTGATCCAAAAGCTGGCGGAAGCTGATGCCTTTCGTTCGATTGGCTTGGATCGCAGGCAGGCGCTGTGGGATACCAGAGGCGTAAAAGGATTACCGGACTTGCCACTATTCGCTGCTGCTAAAGCACAGGATGAGGGAGCCGAGGCAAATGCCTTCACGCTTCCAGATATGCCGCTTAGCGAGCATGTTGTGGCAGATTATCAGACCATGCGTCTATCGCTGAAAGCGCATCCGATGGCCTTTCTGCGTTCCGATCTGGCAGAGCGCGGCTTTGTCCCGGCCGCCAACCTACGCCACTGTAAAAACGGTTCGGCAATCAGTGTTGCTGGGATAGTGCTGATACGTCAGCGCCCTGGCAGCGCGAAAGGCGTGTGCTTTATCACTCTCGAAGACGAGAGCGGCGTAATCAATTTGGTGATCTGGCCGGATATGATGGAGAAATATCGCCAAACCGTGATGGCATCCCGTCTAATGGAAGTGCGCGGGCGCATCGAGTTTGATGACGAAGTGACGCACGTTATAGCTACCAGCCTTGCAGATGCGAGCCACAGACTAGCTGAATTATCAGAGGATAGCTTCTCGCCATCACTCGCAAGAGCGGACCATATAAACAGCCCGCTACCAGCAAGGTTGGCGGCCGGACAAGACTCTCTTCCAGCTATCCAAAACGGCCATCCGCGCGATGCAAGGATAATACCGAAATCTAGAGATTTTCATTGATCGCCTCATAAACTTTAGCGCGCAGCGAAATACCAACTCCATGCCGGATAGTGGGCGGGCTACCAACCGCCAGAGAATGAAAATCGCGGCTTAACTGAATGTCTGGAACAGGCGGCGACATGCCTTTACGTCCGCTAAGGCAGGTAGCTTTTCATATCCGCGTTACTAAACGGAGCTGATGGTGCATTTCTGGGCTGCTGCCGGCGGACCCAATCCCGCGTGAAGCCGTTAAGCTATGAAAGGGAATGACAATGGCTTTGAATATCAATGGCAATTCGTTCGATCTGCCGAACGACCCGCGCACCAGTCTGCTGGATTTTATTCGCCGGGAAGCAGGCCTGACAGGGAGTAAAAAGGGCTGCGACCACGGCCAGTGCGGTGCTTGCACTGTCATCGTTAATGGCGAACGGATAAACAGCTGTCTGACGCTCGCCGTCATGCATGATGGATGCAGCGTAACAACGATTGAGGGGCTGGGTACGCTGGCTGAGCCCTCTGCATTGCAGAAGGCATTTGTCGATCATGACGGGTATCAATGCGGCTATTGCACTCCAGGTCAGATCTGTTCCGCGACAGCCATGCTTGACGAGATAAAGGCGGGTATGCCGAGCGATGCGACAGACGATATCACCGCGGCGCCCACGCTGACGGACGAGGAAATACGCGAGCGAATGAGTGGCAACCTGTGCCGCTGCGGAGCCTATCCCAACATTGTTGCAGCCATTCGCGAAGTTGCAGGAGAGGCAACGTGAAGCCATTCGACTATATCCGCGCAGACGGGCTTGACCTTGCCGCTCAACAACTATCGCATAATGGCGCAATGGCGATTGCGGGTGGGACCAATCTGATCGATTTGATGAAACTGCAGGTCGAAACTCCGGCCGCCTTGATCGACTTAAACCCGCTTCCCATGAACCAGATTGCCAATGAAGGGGATGGACTGCGGATTGGAGCACTTGCCAGTAATACGGCGATAGCCAACCATGCGAAGGTGCGCGCGGATTATCCGGTGCTGGCCAAGGCCATTCTCGCCGGTGCAACACAGCAATTGCGCAACAAGGCAACTATGGCTGGCAATTTGTGCCAGCGAACGCGCTGCTATTATTTTACCAATATCGACCAGCCCTGCAACAAACGCGAGCCCGGTTCGGGCTGCGGCGCCATAGAGGGAATCGCAAAGCTGCACGGGGTGCTTGGCACAAGCAACCAGTGTATCGCCACGTATCCCGGCGATATGGCGGTAGCGCTCTATGCGCTGGATGCGCAGATCGAGATTAGCGGCAATGACGGCGCAGCGCGCACCATGCCGCTACGAGAGTTTCACAGGTTGCCGGGCGAAACGCCGCATATAGATAATAATCTAGATGCCGGAGACATTATTACCGGTGTTACCTTGCCGGCTCCTGTTGGCGGCACGCAGGCTTACCGCAAGGTTCGCGAGCGGTCGTCCTATGCATTTGCATTATGCTCAGTCGCCGCAGTTATAGCTATGGCCGATGGCAGGTTCACCCGCGCCGATCTGGCCTTTGGCGCACTCGCACATAAGCCGTGGTATGATCATCGCGTAGGCGAAATGCTGATTGGCGAAAAGCCATCGCTTGCATTGTTCGATAAGGCGGCGGATCTGTTGCTGGAAGATGCTCGCGGTTTCGGCGCAAACGATTTCAAAATACCGCTTGCCCGGCGAACGCTTGCTGCGACGCTGTGCGAAGCGACAGGAGTAGAGGCATGAGCGCCCATCTGATTCAAGATGAACCCGACACGCGCAACGTGCTCGATCGAACTACGCAGGGCATTATCGGCAAGCCTCTATCCCGCCCTGACGGGCTGCTGAAAGTAACCGGCACGGCGACCTATGCTTCTGAGTATGATATAGAAGGTTGCCTCGAGGGTGTGCTGGTAACAGCACCTTTCGCGAAAGGTGAAGTCACTTCGATCGATGATTCTTCTGTTACCGGCATGCCGGGTGTCGTAGCGGTTTTGAACGATAAGCGCATGACCCCACGCGCGATTCAGGGCACTGCGGGCGAAGCACCCCATACAGGTTTGTGCAAGGTCGATTATTGGGGCCAACCTATCGCGCTGGTTGTAGCGGAGACATTCGAACAGGCGCGCGATGCAGCAAAGCATCTGGAGATAGAGTTCAACAGCGAAGATGCGATATTTGATCCTGCCGCTTGCACTCCGGAACCCGATGATGACCCGACCAGGCAAGGCGATCTTGGTAAGGCCATGTCCGACGCAGAGCATTCAGTCGATCTCAAATTCACGACCGAAAGCCATGCCAGTGCTGCGATGGAGCCACACGCTGCTATTGCCCAATGGGATGGCGATACCCTGACAGTTCATGCATCGCTGCAAATGCTCAACTACAATATCAGCGAGCTTGCCGATGCGATGAAGCTGGACGAAAGCAAGGTCAGGCTGGTGGCGCGTTATGTCGGTGGCGGATTTGGCTCGAAACTTGGTGTTAGTCAGGACATCGTCGCAGCGTCGGTTGCGACCATGCAGCTTGGCCGCCCTGTTCGAGTTGTAATGAGCCGCCAGCAGGTGTTCCAGAACGTCATGCGGCGCTCTGAGACAAGCCAGCGGCTGCGGCTAGCGGTCGACCATCATGGCAAGCTCACTGCTTTTGGACACGAAGCTCTGGTTTCCAACCTTCCCGAAGAAGATTTCGCCGAACCTGTACTCCAATCGAGCCACTTCCTGTATGCAGGTAAGAACCGGCTGCTGCAAAGCGAGACCGCGCGTATTCATCGTATGACGGCAGGATCGGTCCGCGCTCCAGGTGAGGCGGTCGGCATGCCCGTATTGGAAGCCGCTATGGGTGAGCTAGCTGAAAAGGCAGGCATTGATCCTGTTCAATTGCGGCTGGATAACATCCCAACCAAGCATCCAGCTACCGGCAAGCCTTTTGGCTCGCACAAACTGGCCGAATGCCTCCAGCGCGGCGCCGAAGCATTTGGCTGGGACGGGTCCGATCGTACGCCTCGCCAGAGACGGGAAGGGGAATGGTGGATTGGCACAGGCATGGCTAGTGCAGCTCGTGTCCATAATGTCGGAGAAGCAAAGGCCCGAGTGACCTTGCACGACGATGGCACGGCCAAAGTCGAAACTGACATGACCGATATTGGTACCGGCACTTATACCATTCTTGGCCAGATTGCAGGTGAAATGCTGGGATTGTCGCAGTCGGATGTGCTGACAGAGTTGGGTGACACACGCTTCCCGCGGGGACCGGGTTCCGGTGGCAGCTGGGGTGCGGCTTCGGCGGGATCCGCAGTGTTCGTAGCGTGCGAGGCCTTGCGCGAAGAAATCGCGCAAAAGATTGGTCAACCGGTCGATGCTTTGACCTTCAAGGATGGCTTGGTATCGTGGGATGACGGCTCTGTTATTCTCGCTGATATTGCGAATGGAGAGAACTTTACCAAAGAAGGCCATTTCGAGCCGGGAGATATTGCCGAGGATTACACTGCATCGGGCTTCGGAGCGTTCTTCGCAGAAGTCGCCGTTAATCGCTGGACCGGCGAAACGCGTGTGCGGCGAATGACCGGTGCGTTCGGCTTCGGGCGTGTACTCAATGCAAAAACGGCGCGCTCCCAATGCCTTGGTGGTATGGTCTGGTGCATTGGTAGCGCTCTAACGGAAAGCTTGATGTTCGATCCGACGGACGGCCATCTGGTTAATCCGGACCTTGCAGAATACCACGTTCCGGTTAATCGCGATGTGCCCGATCTCGATGTTCTGTTGGTTGAGGAACGCGATGCGGTCGCCAGCCCTATCCAAGCAAAGGGTATTGGCGAGCTGGGCATGTGCGGCGGCGCGGGTGCGATTGCGAATGCAATCTACAATGCGTGCGGTGCGCGGCTTTATGTATTCCCCATGACTCCGGACAAAGTACTAGCGGCGATGCCAGTTGATTAACGATCCTGCTGCCCTGACAGCAGTGCCTGGTTGCATCGATGCCGATCATGCTGCGTTGGCGGCTGCGTGTAAGTCGGGAGTTGCTCTGTGCACGATTATCAGAATCGAAGGTAGTTTCTCCCGCCGCGTGGGTGCGCAGCTAGCGATCCATCCCGACGGCTCCGTGACCGGAAGTCTCGCTGATGGTTGCCTTGAGCGGCAGCTGGTTAGCGACGCGCGAACAGCGAATGTAGCGGTCATAAAGCGATATGGCAGTGGCTCGCCGGTGATCGACTTTCGTCTGCCTTGTGGGGGTGGACTTAACATTCTGGTTGATCCTGCGCCTGATCGAGAGGCGTGCCGCAATGCTGTGGCGCGCCTCAAAAAACGCCAAGCGGCTTCGCTAATAATTCCTGCGAATGACGACCTGACCAAGCGGCATTATATTCCAGCTCTAAAAATTGCAGCCTTCGGCGAAGGTCCGGAACTGGCGGTAATTGAACAGCTTGCGAAGGCAGCACAGGTATCTTTCGATAGCGACCCAGCAATGTCCGGCTTAGCTGCACTCGATACATGGACCGCGGTAGTGCTGCTTTTTCATGACCATGAGCGCGAACGTGATATTCTCGCTCGGGCCGTCCGGAGCGATGCATTTTATATCGGAGCGCAAGGTGGCGAAACTGCCCGTAATGCAAGAATATTACAGTTGATCTCTGACGGGATACCGGAGGAACAGTTAGCGCGCATTCGCGGGCCTATTGGCAGTGTCCCGGCTTGCCGGACACCGGTCACGCTCGCGCTGTCCATCCTTAGCGAAGTGGCCGGCCAGTATGAACAGCTCGTGCCTCATCGCTGAACAAGGCCAACCTTGCCGCAATACTGCGATTGCTATCCTCGCATCTGGGCAAAGCAGCCGGTTCGGCGGCAGCAAGTTGGATGCCGAACTGAAAGGGAGGCCGCTCGGCGATTGGGTTATACGCAGCGCAGAGCAGGCTGGCTTTACACGGCAGATGATTGTCGTAGGGCCAACTGCGCCTTGCTTCGTGGATGGCCTCACTGCTTGGGAGATAGTCACAAACACGAACGCCGCCGATGGTATGGGGACTTCCATCGCCGCCGCAGCCAAGGCTGTATCCGGCAGCTCGCGGTTAGTCATAGCGTTGGCCGATATGCCTCTTATTTCGGCACGCCATTTGCGCGAGCTGCGCGCCACGGATGCAATAACCTTTACCAGCTATCCCGACGGCAAGCCGGGCGCACCGGCCGCCTTTCCACCGCGCTGCTTTGAGCGGCTCGGAACGCTATCGGGGGACCATGGAGCGGCTTCGATCGGGTGGGAGGAGGCTACCGAACGCCTTTTGCCGCCTGCTGACAGCAAGCTGGACGATGTCGATACCCTGGCAAGCCTTGCGCATCTTCGTGCAACAATCCAATTAGAATAGTCTGGTCGCTATAAAAGATTGTGCCGATGTCGATGGGCTTACGTTTGGTCCTTACGCGTTGTTTGATGATGCCTGCGGCCTTGCCGAATTAGGCATCGGCAAGCGTCAAATTTTTCAGGCTCTCGTGGTAATAATGTTTAACGAACACTTCGATCTGCTGCTCGAGATCATCCTGCCTTGGATTTACGCCTGGAAAAGCTCCGCTCGAGTATGGGTTATGGCATTCGCCTTGATGTAATCGGCTAGCTTGTCGGCGACGCAGCTCGAAACGCTATTCGGCGGCAGCCGGGACTTGTGATGGGCACGGGCCTGATCGCAACCTGAAGCTGGCAGGCCATATCCAGCGTGTCGGTGACATCTTCGGCCCGCATCGTGGACCTGAGGTTGAGCTTTGCCCGTCTGCGATTCCTAGCTGATGACGTAGCGCGAGTAATCATCGAGCACCGCAAACAGATACACCCATCGCCATCTGATGATCTTGAAGTAAGTAATATCAGCCTGCCACATCTCGTTCACGCGCGCGGTCTGTTTCCGGCCAATATCGGCTATCTAGCGGGGACACCCTTTAAAATTCGGCCGAGACGCCCAGAGCAAAGGTTCGGCCGACCTGATACGAATTGATTTCGATCCGATTGGTACCATCGGATTGAAATTCGAAATTGTCGCGCCCGGTCAGATTGCGGGCCTCAATGCTGAACTCGACTGGCTGGCCGAAAAGGTCGACCTCGCTGCGGCCGACCAGATCGATAGTCAGACCCGGATCTTCCACGATATCCGGCAAGCCGCCCGATCCGCGGCTGGTCACCCGTTCATTAGCATAGGACAGCAGCAGGGTCAGCTGCTGCAGCTTGTCGGTGTCTTCGATCCCGAACTGGAAATTGACCAGATGATCGGACTGCCCGGTCAACGGATTGCCATCTACGAAAAATCCTGCAGCCGGACGGGGAACTCCGCCCACACCGGGTGTGAAGGTTTGGGTCGTGTCGTCCGGATCTACTTTTAATTTGGACTGGGTGTAAGTGTAATTGGCAATCACGACCAACTGCTTGGTGTCGAACCAACCGCCCAGATCATACAGATCCTTGTTCCACTGGGTTTCCAGTTCCACCCCCCAGAGCGTGGCTGAAGGAGCATTGGCGAACTGCGTGATCTGGCTGTTGTCGGTGAAGCTGGAGAACGGCTCGATCGGGTTCGTGATGTCTTTGTAAAAGCCTGCGAGCGAGGCGCGGCTGCCGGAACCGAAATAATATTCCGCCCGGGCTTCTGCATTGATCAGTGTGCTGTCCTGCAAGGCAGGGTTACCAACGAATTGCCGGTTCGATTCAGGATCGGTGAAAGGCTGGAATATCAGCTCTCGGAATTGCGGACGGGCAATCGTTTTCGACGCGCTTGCGCGCACCTGAAGGCCATTGTCGAATTCATAAGTAATCGTGCCGGCGGGCAAAAAATAATCATTCGCGATGTTTGTCACAGCATCCAGATTTGCCTGATTGGCAAAAACTTGCACCGGCGAAACCGTCTGGATCGCATCCTCGTAACGCACGCCAAAATCAATCGTCAGTCCGTCGAGCGGAGTCACGATGGCTTTGCCGTATCCCGCATTGATTTCCAGGTCGGCCTGAAAAACCGGGAACGTCTGGGTGGTCTCGAACAGGCGGACATCGAAAGCTTCGATAATCGCATCGCCCAACAACAAATCGGGCCGCAGCAGGCCGACACCGGTAGGAAAACTTGAATCGGAGTCGAAAATAAACTCCCGCCGGCTGCTGCGCCGATCCGTGTCGGTATAGGCATAACCAAAGGTCAACCGGAGCGCATCGACCACTGGATAGGTCACGTCGATCCCGCCGTAATACAGCTTTTCTGTAAGGTCGGAAAACGCAACGCTGGCCAGATCGCCACGAATGCGGTTCAGTGGATTGACGAATTGTTCGCCGAACGGATCGTTCGCATTGTTCGTTCGGACATATTCGAAAGCATATTCATACGGCGCTTCGCGGTCGGTTTGTGCATAGCCGGCGCGGACATCCACGTCGAGCTGACCGAATTCCATCTCTCCGACGAACTGGCTGTCGATCAGTTGGCGTTCAAACCAGCCAGTGCGCTGCTGCACTTCGCTGTCGCCATTTTCCAGATCTTCGCCGGTAGCCAACACAGATTGCTTCAGGGAATCGCGGATGAACACATTTGTGAGGCGAAACTTGTGTTCCCCTGTTTCTAGCCCGAAACCGAGAAGGCCGTTGAACAACACCCGGTTGTTGGTGATAAAATCGTTGAAGTCAGTACGCAGATCCAGATCGAGGCTTGCCGGGGTCTGCGATGTCACTTGCCGTGTACGCAACGAATTGCTGAGATTGGCCGTCGCGATTATACCGAGTTCTGTGTCGCCGCCGAGGAAAACACTGGTCCCCGCCGAAATCCCGCCAGAGAAATTGGGCCGGGCTTTCACACTTTGCAGAACGATCAGATTGGGTGAAATCAGGTCTTTTGAGATCACCTGCTGCTCTGCTGCGCTGAGGTCGGATAATTGCTGGTCCCCGGCAATGAAATCGACCAGCGCAGCGGGCGTATCCCGTCGGCCATCGTCAAAGCCGAACCAGTCGAAATCCGAACCGTAATGCTGAACGCTGGGGGAGAACGTAGTGACACTGTCCATGCTGGTACCGGCGCTGATCTTCACGAACGTTTCTTCGGGAATAGCCCGCGTCGTGAGATTGATGACGCCCCCACCGAACTCTCCAGGGAAGTTGGCAGAATACGTTTTCTGTACCAAGCTGGAGGCAATGATGTTGGTGGGAAAGATATCCAGCGGGACAACGCGGCTGAGCGGCTGGGGAGATGGCAGCGGCAGCCCATTGAGCAGGGCGAGCGAATAACGATCACCCAGACCGCGCACGAACACCTTGCCATCACCATTGTCCGACAAACCGGTGACACGGCTCAGCGCGCCTGCAATGTCGCCCTCGCCGGTCCGCGCGATATCTTCGGCTGACAAGACTGAAACCACCTGGCTGGAGCTGCGCGAAACATCGCGCGGGCCGCGCCGCCCGGTTACCACAATAACACCGCCGCCCGGGATCGACACATCCGGTTCTTCAGCCTCTGCTTCAGTGCGCGCATTGGTTGCCGGGTCCGGCTCTGCAGCCGCGTTTTGTGCGTGCGCCGCTATGGGCATGGCCAGAGCAGTGGACAGCAAGAGCGCAGCCGCTGCTCGCCGACCATTTGCCATATGCTTGGCAGTCTTCATGGTGAGAAAATCCCTTATCGCCGTCGGACACTAATCTGAGAAAAAGCAGGTCCGGGCGGCGGCGGGCACAATCACCACGCAGCCACCCAGGCCTCGGCCAGTTCAGATTGGCAGGCTTTCGCACGCACCACTGTTGGCGGAACCCAGCGTGATGGTTGCCGAATTACAGGTCCAGCCTTCGGCCCAGTTGGATGCCTGATCCGACACCGCACCGATATAGCTGCGCGTGGCGAAGAAGGTCGAAAGGGCGGTAGGATCAAACGCCGCAACGCCGCTTTCATTTGTGCCGTTAATGAACGGCGCGCCGCCGAGCGTCATGAGAGTATTGATGAAACCGGCATCGGTGTTGGAGCCGGCATCGAATGCCGACTGAGCCTGCGCTGCGGTCACGCCGTCGCTGCCATCACGGAAATCTGTTGCGCAGTCCATCACGACAGAATCGAAGGTCGGCGGTCCATTTTCGTCCGCTTGCGTTCCGGCAGCGCCAAGCGTGCCGGGCAAGTCGATGCGAATGCAGGGCGTGTTGCCGGTCTGGTCGACGATAACCGTGTTTGCGATGCTGAAATCAGCCTCTCCTCGAAGGCGCAGGACCTGATCCTGCTCAACGCCATTGGCGAGGAACGTGGCGTTGACGATGTTGGTCTGCTGGCGGGGTGTATCGTCAGATACCGAGTTGTTCGAATCGCCTTCCAGAATGGTGTCGCCCGCCCCTGAGCGCTGCACAGCGATCACTTCGAAAAGGTTCGCCTGCACACCGGTGTCAGTGTCGATCGAATCGTCTTCCGCACCCACCACGACGAGACGATTTACATTAACATTGCCGCCAAAGAATTCGACCCCGTCATCCGAACTGTTGTAGCTCATGATGTGATCAAAAACTGTGCCGCTGCCGACACCGCCGGTGGTCAGGGACTGCAGCTCATCACCGTTAGACAGGATAAAGCCGGAATATCGGATCTGGACGTAGCTCATCCGGCCCGAACTATCGTCCGCTGTCGCGCCGCCATAGCGCGGAGGCGTGGTTGCCCCCTCGACAAGGCGCTCGCAATTGATCGTACCGGGCGTGGCACCGGAAGCTTCACAATCGGTAACGGGGGCGCGGCCATTCAGGATGACACCGCCCCACTGGCCGCTCGAATTGGCATCGTTGAGGCCCAGCACATTGTCCTGGCTGGTAAAAATGATCGGGCTGCTGGCCGTGCCTACGGCGCTGATTTGATTGCCACGGTTTACATTGAGATAGCTGGAGCCGGAAGCGTAGATTATCACTCCGGGCTGGATCGTCAGGGTTACATCGGTGTCGCTCGCACCATCGGATGCATCGGGCGTAGGTCCGCCGTCAGCGCCGACATCCACCTGGCCGTCTATCCGGTAAAGCAGGCCGTCGATCTGGCGCAATGTGCTCGAAGCAGTGAACTGGCTGGGCAGGGTGCAAACACGGTACTCACCGGTCGGGCCGGTAATTGTGCCGCTGTCGACCAACCCCTGGGGATCGGATATTGTCGGGCATCCCGCTGCCGGGGTCACCGTTCCGGCGGTCGGCGGCGGAGTTGGTGTTGGCGATGGAGCCGGCGCAGGGTTGTTGATGGTCACGTTACCGCCGGTGCCGGGCGAAACGATTTCGTCGCCGCCGCAACCCGCAAGAGCCAGTGTACTGCAGGAAATTGCAAGTATTTTCATGGACGTGTTCACGTGGATAAACCCCTCGATATCCGAAATTAGACGATGTGCGAAACCGTTATCGCGAATCGCCGTCTAGGGGCCTTTTGTGACGGTTTTTGTCCAAGCGTTTCGGTTTTGTGACGATAGACCGAAATTGATTTGTGAAGCATTTGTTACGTTTTTATTGCGAGGATGTTACAATGGTGCCAGTGTAGCTTCAGGTAGAGAGGAATTGTCTATGATAGCTTCCCTGTTCGCGCTTTCGCTTGCCGCCACGAGCACAATAGGGCCGGTTGCGACCGACGTCCCTGTGGCTAGCAAGCAGGCACACGAAGCCGACCCCGCCATTTTAATCAATCGCGCCTTCACTCACGCCCGGAACGGCCGCGATGACAAGGCGCGCGCCTTGTTCGAAACCGTTCGCCAGATGAAGGTCGATTACACGCTTGAAACGAAGGACGGACGCTGGGTCTATCCAGCGGATCTTGCGCGGCAAGGTCTACGCCAGCTGAATCGCGGCGAATTGCGCACACAGACATTCGCATCACGGCGATAAATGCCCGCCAGTTGTTTGCCGGGCGTCCTGCACGGCAACTTGCGGCTTGCTAATCAAATGGTTGCTAGCCTGACTGCGGTGTGCGAGTAGATATCTACACCTCCAGCCTCTGACCGCAATCTCGGTTGGAAGGCCTGCTTTGTCACTTTCTTGTCATCTAAGGTGGCGATGGGGGTGGGGACGGAGGGCCAAATGATTCTACCGATGGGGAAGCGCGCCGCCATGATGGCCGTGCTGCTTTCTTTTGCTGCACCAGCTAGTGCAGACGTAATAGAGATTGGTGAAGATGGCGCGCGCTGGGTTGCTGGCGGCGTTCCTCTCGCCACGCCATCCGTAACTCTGCTGGCGGCCCCGGATGATGAAACCGGAATCGGAATTCCTTCTCATGCTACATCGGACCAAAGCCTTCACGCACTGATGGTGCCGGAAATCTACGCTGTGAAAGTGGCCGAGCTGTCGCAGCGGTTTGACCTGAGTCCCAGTCTGATCGAAGCACTGGTCTGGCAGGAAAGCCGCTGGCGGGCGGCGGCCATATCGCCGGTAGGTGCGCAGGGTCTGGCCCAGCTTATGCCCGGCACAGCGCGCGATTTGGGTGTGGACCCGCGCGATCCGTTCCAGAATCTGGAAGGCGGCGCACGTTATCTGCGTGAACAGCTAGACCGGTTCGACGGAGACATAGAGAGGGCGCTGGCAGCGTATAATGCCGGGCCTGGCCGGGTAATCCGCGCAGGCGGCGTGCCGCGTATCCGGGAAACACAGCATTATGTGGCTGCCATCATGGGCCGCCTTTCCAACCATTCCAGACAGGACAACTAGAATATGCGTTCTCTTTCCCGCATGACTTTTCAGGCTATTGGAACCGCTGCGCTCGCTTTACCTTCAGCCGCGATGGCGCAGGTACAGGGAGCCGACCCGGCAGGTTCGGGCCCAATTGTCGATGCCCTGACTTGGCTTCAGGGCACATTGCTGGGCAATGTCGCTACCGCCGTAGCCGTGATGGCTGTGGCGGCTGTCGGGTTCATGATGCTGACTGGGCGGCTCAACTGGCGGTTTGGCGCAACAGTCATCATCGGCACCTTCATCCTGTTCGGTGCGGCATCGATTGTCGCAGGGATACAGGGCGTATCGGGCTGATAGTTTATGGACCAGTTGATCCGCCACCCGGTGCACCGCGCCCTAACCCGCCCCCAGATGTTTGCCGGCGTGACCTACAATTATTTTATCATTAACGCTGCGGTCACGACCGAAGTGTTTTTGATTACCGGCAGTTGGCTGGCCCTGCCTGCCGCAGCCATCATGCATGGCATCGGCTATTTCGCCTGTCTGCGTGAGCCGCGCGTGTTCGATCTGTGGATCACGAAAGTCAGTAAGTGCCCGCGAGTGAAGAATTTTAAACGCTGGGGCTGCAACAGCTACGCCGCCTGATACGCAATAGCGCACCATCGGAGTGTCGAAAACGTAATGAGCAAATGGATCGGAGCCGCCGCCTGGAGCGACAAGGAAGCCCGCGCAGGCAACCGGTTGCCCTATGCCCGACTGGTAGACGAGCACACCATGCTGCTACGCGACGGCTCGCTGATGATGGCAATTCAGGTTCCCGGGCTGCTGTTCGAAACAGAAGATACGGACGCATTGAACGCTCACGCGGCGACACGCGAAGTCATGCTGCGTTCCACCCTCGATTCGCGTTTCGTAATGGTCCACCATGTAATCCGCCGCCGGGTAGAAGTGGATCTGGACGCACAGTTCCATGATCCGCTCAGCCGCCATATCGATACGCGATGGAAAGAGCGGCTGGGCTCTGGCTCTCTTTTTATCAACGATCAATTCGTGACTCTCATCCGGCGCCCCGCGCGCGGCAAAGCCGGTTTCGCCGAAAAACTGTCTAAAATGTGGCGGCGAAAGGGGCAGAGCGACGTCGAAGCCGACCCGAAAGACCTACGCTCGCTGAAGGCGGCGGCCACCGGGCTGGTGGCATCGTTGCAATCTTACGGAGCCAGTCTGCTGGGCGATTATACCGGTCCCGGCGGCAAGACCAATAACGAGGTTCTGGAACTGCTCTCGGCCCTCTATAATGGCGAGATGCGGCCGGTGCGCAGGCCGTCGGAAGACACCGATATCGGTCATATGCTGCCCTACCGGCGGGCTAGTTTCGGCCTCGATGCGATGGAACAGCGCGGGTCCGGAGAGCCGGATTTTTCTGCCATTCTCAGCCTGAAAGATTATCCCGACGCGACCAGCCCCGGCCTGATCGACGGGTTGCTCCGCCTGCCCTACGAGATGATCGTCACCGACAGCTATGCGCCCACCGAACGGACCACTGCGCGCGAGCGGATGGATCTGGCCCTGCGCCGCTTGCGGAGTGCGGACGAGGAAGCACAGGCCGAGCGCGGCGATATGCTGTCCGCGCGCGATGCTTTGGGTAATGGCGCAGTCGGCTTTGGCGACCATCATCTGTCCGTTCTGGTGCGCGAGAGCACCCTTCCCCGTCTGGACGATGCCAGTGCCGCCTGCGCTGCGGCTTTGGCGGATACCGGCGCCATCGTGGTCCGCGAAGATGTCAATCTGGAGCCTGCATTCTGGGCGCAGTTCCCAGGCAACGAACAATATATCGTGCGCCGGGCGATGATTTCCTCTGCCAACATGGCGAGCTTTGGCAGTCTGCATGGCTTTGCGCTGGGGCAGGCAAGCGGCAATCACTGGGGTGATGCGGTTACTCTGCTGGAAACCACCAGTGCGACACCTTTCTTCTTCAATTTCCATCACGGCGATCTGGGTAATTTTTCTGTTATCGGGCCAAGCGGGTCGGGCAAGACCGTGGTGATGAACTTTCTTGCCGCCCAAGCGCAGAAATTCAAACCGCGTACCATCCTGTTCGACAAGGACCGCGGCGCGGAGCTGTTCGTGCGCGGGATTGGCGGACGTTATGACCGGATCAGTTCCGGCGAACCGACCGGCTTCAACCCACTGGCGTTGCCTGACAATCCGACCAACCGCGCTTTTCTGCGCGAATGGCTGGGCGTACTTCTCGCGGCAGAAGGCCCGGAAGAATTGCAAACCATCGCTCAGGCAGTAGATGCAGCGTACGAAAACGATGCAACATTGCGGCGGCTCAAGAATTTTCGTGAATTGCTGTCGGGCACCCGGCGCCCCGAGCCAGGCGATCTGGCCGACCGGCTGAGCGCTTGGATAGAAGGCGGCGAGTATAACTGGCTATTCGACAATGCCGTCGACAAGCTCGATCTGAATAACAAGACGCTCGGCTTCGACATGACCGCGCTGTTGGAAAACCCCAAGCTGCGTACGCCGACAATGATGTATCTGTTTCACCGGATCGAAGAGCGGCTGGACGGGGATCCAACCATGATCCTGATCGACGAAGGATGGAAGGCGCTGGATGACGAGGTATTCGCCGCACGCATCCGCGACTGGCTGAAGACTCTGCGGAAACGCAACGCCCTGCTTGGATTCGCAACCCAAAGCGCGCGTGATGCCTTGGATAGCCGGATTTCCACAGCGCTGGTCGAGCAGACAGCGACGATGGTGTTCATGCCCAACAGCCGTGCCCGGCCCGAGGATTACTGCGACGGTTTCGGCCTGACGTTGCACGAGTTGGCACTGATCCGCACTCTGCCAGCACACAGCCGGTGCTTTCTGGTCCGCCAGCCCGATGCCAGCGTAGTCGTCAGGCTCGATCTTTCAAACGCGCCCGAGGTTCTGACCGTCCTTTCCGGCCGCGAAAGCAGTGTGCGCCGTCTCGATCATTTACGCAGTGCGATGGGAGATGATCCGGCAGGCTGGTATCCCGAACTGACAGGGCATGAGTGGCCTGCGAACGGCACAGACGAAGCCGATAGTGCCGCAGCTTACGATCAGGCGGCTCAGTGACCGCTCCCGTCCCCTCGACTGGCACGCCAACTCCGGCGGAATGCCAATACGCCGTCAGCGATGCTGCGGGCGGCGTGGCATCCGCCTTGCGAGCGGTCGACTGCGTAGCGGCAGAAACAACTGGCGACGCATTCGGGCGGCTTTTCGCTTCGGGCGGCGCGCTCGTCACTGCGCTGACCATTCTGCTGACGCTATATATTGCGTTCTTCGCAATCAATCTGCTTACCGGACGCTCAAGCCTTGGCGTGCGCTCCCTTACCCCGCGCATGCTAACGCTGGGACTGGTGCTTACCTTTGCGACCAGCTGGGTTGCCTATCAGGCGGTGGTCTGGAACCTCGCCATTGGTGCGCCCGACTGGCTGGCTGGCCTGCTGACCGGCGATAGCGGTAGCGCGACGGCAACCTTCGCCACCAAGGTCGATGTTGTGTTCGCTGCTATCGAGGAGGCGTCGGGCGACAGTGAAAATGTCTCGGCTTTTTCGCCGGAAGGGATGCTGTGGCTGGGAGCAATGCTGTTTATGCTCGGCACGGTGGGCGTGCTGGTGACAGCGCGGATTGCACTGGCGGTGCTGGTTGCGTTGGGCCCGATATTTGTAGTCCTGGCGCTGTTCAATGGCACTCGCGGAATGTTCACCGGATGGTTGAAAGGGGTGGTCATGCTGGCCCTGACCCCGATCTTTGCCGTGCTGGCGGGGAGCGTGATGCTGGAGCTGTCCGTACCCATCCTCAATGCACTAACAGCGATACCCGGCGAGATCGAGGCCCGGTCTGCGATGGCGTTTTTCATGATTGGCGCAGTCCATATCGCATTGATGATTATGGTTCTGAAGGTGGCAGGAACAATGGTATCGGGCTGGCAGGTCTTCGGGCTCGTGCCGGACAGGCAGGAGCGCGGTACCAGCATGGCATCTGCCGCAGCCTCGGCCCAGCCGCAACACGCAAGTGCTCAGACGCGAGAGACACAGGCTGCATCCACTGCACCGCAAAGTGTCGCCGCGCAGCGCACAGCCATTGCCGCCGGCGTTGGCACTGCGGCAAGCCGCGCACCAGCTATTCCGGCCAACGACACGGGCGGGGGATCACAGACAACCCGCGTCACCAACGTGCTTTCCACCACTTCAGGCGAAGGTCAGGTAAAGCCACTTAGCGGAAGTGCCGGGCGCACCGTGGGGCTGGGGACCCGCTTCAAACCTGCACCGCCCCGCAATACGGAGAAACTGAAATGACTCGCGCCTGCCACACTGCCGCGCTCGCCTTTTTCGTAGCGGCAGCTTTCGTTCCGACCTTGGCCACACGCGTGTATGCGCAGGATACGCGTCTTGCAGAGCGGCTGTACGATCCCATGAAAGTCGTGCGGCTGGAAGGCCGTGTGAAAGTGCAGGCAACCATCCGTTTCGGGGAAGACGAGCGGATCGAGAATGTCGCCATCGGTGATGCCAATGCATGGCAGGTCACACCGAACAAGCGGGCAAACCTGCTGTTCGTCAAACCACTCAGCCCCACGGCGCGGACCAATATGACCGTGGTAACCGATCGCCATACCTACCTTTTCGATCTGGTCGCGAGCCCCAAGGCAGAACCGCTCTACCTGCTCGCTTTCACTTATCCCGACGAACCCGAGCAAGAGGAAGAAGAACTGCCTCTGATCGCCGGTGGCCCAAACGCTGTGGAAGTGGCAGCAGCCAGCGATCCCTATGCAGTCGTCGATCCCGCGATTTTAAATTATGCCTGGACCGGCACGGGCGACACCGCCCTGCTGCCATCCGAAACGTATGATGACGGAGAAGCCACCTTCCTGAAATGGCCTGCAGGCGCGAAAGTGCCAGCCATTCTGGTCGAAGATTATGAAGGTACGGAAGGCCCGGTGAATTTTACCGTTCGGGGCAATACGATCGTGGTCGACGGCGTCCCGGCTGCGTTTATTTTCCGCTCTGGAGACGAAACCGCAAAATTGTTCAATCGCGGGCCTGAACGCTCTTCGCCAGACCAAGCAGCCTTAACCCCCAATGCAGCCAACGCCCGATAGACAGGACCGATCATGCGCCTTGCTTCTAAAATGCCTCCGCCGAGCGGCTCCGACCATACGGAAAATGCCGACCCTCGCGAAACGGAGAGCGCCGAGGTCATCGATCTGGCCAGCCGCAATTCCTTTCCCGCCGTCGCCCGCAAACAGGGCCGTTCCGACATAGTGGGCATGGTCGCGGGCATCGCCATCGTCGCCGCTCTGGGCGCGGTTACATTATGGAGCATGAACAGTGCGCGCATGGAACCACCCGCCAGCGTCGGAACGGAACAGGCGGCTGCGCCAGCTGCAATCGCGACGCAGCCTGTGCGGAGCGCCGTGGTCGCCCCGGCCCAGCCGGTCGGCGGAGTGCCCCGCGCAGACCCTGCGCCTCAGCCCATCTTGTCGAATATGCCACGCGGTTCTGTTGTACCAACCCCGCAGGCCAATCCGTATGCCAGCCCGACAATGGTTTTCGACGCCAGCACAGGCCGCGCTGTAGCAGGCGGCCCAGTCGCGGCAATGGCAGATGCTGCTGCCGACGGATCGGCGGGTGGTGTCACCAGTTCAGCGTCCGATTTTGCCAGCCGCATCGGCGGCGTAGGCGGAGGGCCTGCACAAGCGATCGCGATGACCAATCCGGCCACCACTGTGACGCAAGGTACGCTGATACCCGCAGTGCTGGAAACGGCAATCGATACCGATGTGCCGGGCTTCGTGCGCGCCGTAGTCAGTCAGGATGTGCGCAGCTTCGATGGCAAGAACATTCTCGTACCGCGCTCCAGTCGCCTAATCGGGCAATACCAGTCCGGCGTTCAGGGCGGACAGAAGCGTGCCTACGTGGTATGGACGCGCCTCATCCGACCCGACGGGGCCTCGGTCAACATCTCCTCGCCCGCCATCGGCTTCGACGGGACCACCGGCTTGCCGGGTGAGGTGAACTCCAAATTCTTCAAGCGGTTCGGTTCTGCCATGCTGCTCTCGGTCATCGGTGGTCTATCGGCTGTGGGGTCGGGTGGAGCCTCTGTAGTGATCGGCGGGGCCGGCCAGAGCGCCGCCGGTATCGCCGCGCAACAGGACAGCCAGATCGGCCCCACCATCCGTGTGCGGCAAGGCGAACCCATCCGCGTCTTTACTGCCCGCGATCTTGATTTCTCCGGCGTTGCCAACGACCGCTGAGAGGACAGAGCCGGTGACTGCAGAAATCCATCCGATACCGCAGGATACGCCGGGGCAGGATATGCCTGGTTTGGGGCAAGCGCGCAGCGTCTATCTCGATGCGTATCTGGCGCCATTGCGCGAATGGCTGGAGCGCGACACCGTCACTGAAATTTTGGTCAATCGGCCGGGCGAGGTGTGGATCGAGGATGCGGCAAGCCCCGGGATGCAGCGGATTGCCACACCCGATATCACCGATACTCTGGTCCAGCGCCTGGCCGAACAGGTCGCCCGGGTCAGCCATCAAGGCATCAATCGCGAGCACCCTCTGCTGGGCGCTACCCTGCCCGATGGCGCGCGGATCCAGTTTTGCGGGCCGCCTGCCAGCCGCCAGCACTGGGTCATGGCTATCCGCCGCCACCGCAGGCTGGATCTGCCCTTGGACGCCTACGATCATGGCCCGCTAAAGCCTCCGGTAGCGGGCGCAATGCCCGATCCACAGGCAGAGCCGATTGCCTTTCTGCGCGAAGCCATTCGCCAGCGCCGTACCATTCTGATTTCAGGCGGGACCAGCACGGGCAAAACCACTTTCCTAAACGCCATGCTCGGCGAAATCCCGGCCGATCAGCGTGTTGTGCTTGTGGAAGATACTCCGGAACTGCGCTTACCCGGCGACAACGGCGTAGGGCTTGTCGCGGTGAAAGGTGAACTGGGCGAAGCGAAAGTTACGGCCAATGAACTGCTACAGGCTGCTTTGCGCCTGCGACCCGACCGCATCGTCTTGGGCGAATTGCGCGGAGCGGAAAGTGTATCGTTTCTGCGCGCCATTAACACTGGCCATCCGGGCAGCTTTTCCACCATTCACGCCAACTCACTGCGCGGCGCCCTGGAGCAATTGTCGCTTATGGTCATGCAAACCGGCATCGGCCTCAGCCGCAGCGATACGATTTCCTATGCTGCCAGTGTGATCGATGTTCTGGTGCAGCTGGGCCGTGATGCGAATGGCAAGCGCGGCATCACGGAGATCAACACCAGCTCTCAGTTGCTGGAGCGGCAGGACTAGCTACATCTTTTGCCCGCCGCCGGCGGACTGTCGCCTGTAAAAAGATCGGCAATCACGATGGTAAGCCAGACTTTCTGGCTGAGGATCGAAGCATTAGAGAACCGATAGCGTCCTTACGGCACACCGCGTGCTGAATATCTTTTCTACGATCCCTACGGCCGTTCTCGCAGCGCGAGCAGAGCGAAGGAAGCAAGCCAGTGCTCGCCCATATAATCGTCTGCGACATGGGCCAATGCTGCGGATAGATGACGCTCTGCAACTGCCAGCAATTCTGCCTCCCGGTGATGCGGGGCCAAAGCTGAAGCGATCTCTTTCAGGCACCACGCACGGCTTAGATTGAGGCCGTCGAGATGGGCCACTTTGCCATCGCTCCGGTCGGACACGGTCGCTGGCGTGAATATCCTCGCCATGCTGTCGGGGGGAAGGAATGCGTCGAACCATGCGGCAAAGCGCGGCCCCTCCATCACCTGGCTCATCAAAAGCGCTGCAATCAATGCGGGAGAGAGAAACTCGTCCCCGCCTGGCTCCCAACCCTGATAGTCGGTTCGCTCGGCAAAGGCGCGCTCGCTCCAGCTATCGATCTCTGCCACCAGTCGTACATCGCGGTCCTGTGCCCATTCACGGGCCAGCACCAGAGCGAAGCCGGTGTTGTAATGGGTGCCAACTGTGATTGGATAAGTGAGGATGCCGAGATATTCGCGCAGCAGCACAGCGAAATGGCGGGCCAGCGACTCCATGCGTTCCGCCCAAGGCTCGCCGTGCTGCGCGGCCTCATGGTGCAGCGCAAGCAGCCAGCCCCAGCCGTAAGGTCGCTCGAAGCCACGTGATGCCGGGCGCTGCGCATAGGCAAGCTCGGCTTCCAGATTTGCGAATGTGAATGTCTGATCGGACAACCAACGCTATTCCCAGCAAAGGCCAGTAACTCATGGCGTCTTTTTTCCAAATCCGCCGCCGCCCGGTGTGCGTATTACGAACCGGTCTCCGGCCAGCATCTCCACTGCGCCGGTCGCGCCGATGTGTTCGATTGTTCCGTCAGCCCGCTCGGCCCAGTTCTTCCCGGATGCAGCAGGCTCTCCTCCCGCCAGACCGCTGGGCGCAATGGCGCGGCGATTGGCCAGCATATAGGCGCGCATCGGCTCGAGGAAAGTCACTTCGCGCTCTACACCGTCTCCGCCGGTGTGCACTCCTGCTCCGCCCGATCCGCTCCGTATAGCGAAGCGGTCCAGCCGGACGGGAAAACGGGTTTCCAGAATTTCCGGGTCGGTCAGGCGGCTGTTGGTCATGTGCGTCTGCACCGCGCTTGTCCCGTCATGGTCCGGCCCTGCGCCCGAACCACCTGCGATGGTTTCGTAATATTGGTATCGCTCGTTGCCGAAGGTGAAATTGTTCATCGTGCCTTGGCTTGGCGCCAGACGGCCGGTCGCAGCGAACAGAGCATCGGTTATCACCTGGCTGGTTTCCACATTGCCTGCAACCACAGCCGCACCGGGCTGCGGATCAAGCATGGAACCTGCCGGAATGACAAGCTCTACCGGGCGCAGGCACCCGTCGTTCATCGGAATAGGATCGTCGATCAGGGTGCGGAGGACATATAGTGCTGCCGCCCGCGTGATGGAACGCGGGGCGTTGAAGTTATCCGCCGTCTGCGCGCTGGTGCCGGTAAAATCGAACACGGCAGTACTGCTGGTCTGGTCGATACGCACAGCCACGCTAACCTGCGCGCCATTGTCCATCGGATAGGTGAAGGCGCCATTTGTCAGACCGCCGATCAGTCTCCGCACCGCTTCCTCTGCGTTGGCGAGGACATGACGCATATAAGCCGCCAGTACGTCCCTCCCGTGTTCCGCGGCAATCCCGCCGAGCAATTCTGCACCGCGGGTGCAGGCCGCCAGCTGTGCGCGCAGGTCGGACAGGTTCCGATCCGGCTGGCGCGCGGGCCATTCGCTGTTCGCCAAGGCAGCCCGAACGGCGTCTTCACAAAACCGCCCCTCGTCAGCCATCAGCAAATTGTCGATCAGCACGCCTTCTTCGGCAATGGTCTTGCTGCCGGGCGGCATGGAGCCGGGCGCAATGCCGCCGATATCGGCATGGTGGCCGCGCGCCGCGACAAAAGCGTCGGGTGCATCGGAATCGGCGGAGTAAAACACCGGTACGATCACCGTGATATCGGGTAGATGAGTTCCACCACGATAGGGATCGTTCAGGACATAGGCATCGCCGCGCCGGATGCCGCGTCCATCGGACGGGTTACCGTCATCCTGCGTCCCGCGCGTTTCCAATACGCGCCGGATCGAGTCTGCCATGCTGCCCAGATGCACCGGAATATGGGGCGCATTGGCAATCAGTGCACCGCCTGCATCGAACAGCGCGCAGGAAAAATCGAGCCGTTCCTTGATATTCACAGATGTCGCCGTGGATCGAAGGACGACGCCCATTTCCTCCGCAACTGCCATGAACAAATTGTTGAAAATTTCCAGCCGCACGGGATCGACATCCGTCCCTTCGGCCCTCCGAGTGGCACGCGGCGCATGGCGGCTAAGTTCCAGTGTCGCATCGCCGGTTAGCTGCACCTGCCAGCCTTCCTCCACGACTGTTGTGGAGCCGGGATCCACAATCAGAGCAGGGCCGGCAACCGTCTGCCCGGGCGACAAATCGGCGCGCTCAATGGTCGGCCATGACCCACTCGCCACGCCGCCTGTCCGTGCCGCCTGCGGAGCCATAGCGCCCAACCCGCCGAGATGCCCGGTTGCCTCTACGCTCAAGGCCTCGACAATAATCGGGGCGGTATCCTCGCTGTATCCGAAGCGCTGGCGATGCTCGATGCGGAAGGCGGCGTCCATCGCGTCCAGGTCGGTGCAGGAAACCGGCAAGGTGCTGTCGCTGCCATCGAAGCGCAGCCGAGCCTGTGGTCTGAGGTTGATCGCATCGCCGGGAATGCCTTGGGCGCGCAGATCGGCAGCAGCGAGCTTCTGCAATTCCACCAGATCATCTGAGAATCCATCGGTCAACGGCCGCACCAGACTCCGCTCGCGGATTGCCTTCACCGGCGCGAGCCCGATACCATAGGCCGAAAGCACACTGGCCAGCGGCGGGACAAGCACCGTTTCTATCCCCAACTCATCGGCAATCCGTGCCGCATGCTGGCCTCCTGCCCCGCCAAAGCAGCATAGCGCATAACGGGTGACATCGCGTCCACGCGCAACACTTATCTTGCGGATCGCTGCGGCCATCGAGTCGATTGCGATGGAGAGGAACCCCTCTGCAATTTCCCCTAATGGCAACGGATCGGGCAGAGTTACCGCAACCTCTTCCAGCCGCGCCCGTGCTGCGGCTATATCCAGCGGCTGCGCTCCGTCCGCGCCAAACACCTGCGGGAAAAATGCCGGGTCGACCCGGCCCAGATACAGATTGCAGTCGGTAACGGTCAGCGGGCCGCCCTTGCCATAGCAGGCCGGTCCGGGATCGGCGCCCGCGCTTTCCGGCCCGACCCGGAAACGCGATCCGTCGAACCCGCAAACAGAGCCGCCGCCTGCCGCCACGGTGTTGATTTGCATTGCAGGTGCGGCGACCCGAACGCCCGCGACCGTATCCTCACCTGTCAGCTCGTATGCGCCGGCGTAGTGGCACACATCGGTGCTGGTCCCGCCCATATCGAAACCGATCAGGCGGCTGTGGCCCAGTGGCTCGCACGCTGCGACCATGCCCACCACACCGCCTGCCGGACCTGACAGGATCGCATCCTTTCCACGAAACGAACCGGCATCGGCCAGCCCGCCATTCGATTGCATGAAAGCGAGCGAGCCGTGATCCGGCAAGTTTGCCCGTAGTCCGTCGACATAGCGGCGCAGCACGGGCGACAGATAGGCGTCCACCACAGTCGTATCTCCGCGCGGGATCAGCTTGATCAGCGGCGACACTTCATGACTGGCGCTAACCTGTACAAAGCCTGCCTCAAGGGCGATTTGCGCCAGCCGGGTCTCATGATCCGTATGCGTCCAGCCATGCATCAGCACGATGGCCAGCGCGTCGAACCCGTCTTCGCGCAGCGCCAGCAGATCGGCCCGTACCGCCGCCTCGTCCAACGGATGCAACACTTCGCCATCCGCCGCCACACGCTCGGCAATCTCGATCACCCTTTCCGGCAATTGTTCGGGCAAAACGATGTGACGCGCAAAAATTTCAGGCCGCGCCTGTGTGCCGATCCGTAGCGCATCGGCAAAACCGCGCGTGATCGCCAGCGCCGTTCGTTCGCCCTTCCGCTCCAGCAGCGCATTGGTAGCCACCGTCGTGCCGATCCTGAGCTCCGCGACCGGCCCGTCTCCATACTCATGCATCATTCGGCGCACTGCCTCGCTTGCGGCATCGCTGTAGCGGGCGGTATCTTCGGACAGCAGCTTGTCAGTGACCATTATGCCATCGGGCGTCGTCGCTACAACATCGGTAAACGTACCTCCGCGATCAATCGCGAACCGCCATGCTCCACCCGATTTACCTGCGCCTGAACTCATGCACGCAGCTATAGGCACGGCCAGAGAATTAACAAAACCCAACGCCAAACCATTTTCCTACACGGCGGGGGCCTGTCAGACCCTGAAGCGGGTCCGGTGTGTTGGATTCGCCTGCTTTTCTGAACGAAGCAGCCATCCAGCATACGGAGCATTTCGATGCCATCGCATTCCCCCTTCACCGGCCCGGCAACCCCCATGTCCCCCGGTGCCATCATTAAGGCCGCCCGTATTTTGGGCTGCGACGAAGCAGCGATCCACGCCGTTATCGAGATCGAAAGCAAAGGCGGTTTCGATAGTGCCAATCGGCCGCGTATCCTGTTCGAACGACATTATTTCCACCGGCTGACAGACGGTCGGTTCGATCATACCGCCCCCGACATCAGCCATAGCCGCTGGGGCGGATATGGCCGTGGTAGCGCGCAATATCTGCGACTGGAGCGCGCCGCAGCTTTGGACCGCGAAGCTGCCCTGTGTTCTGCCAGTTGGGGTGCATTCCAGATTATGAGCGATAATTTCGTTGCTTGCGGTTTTACCGATGTCGAAACGTTCGTAGCGGCGATGATCGAAGGTGAGGACCGGCACCTCGCCGCGTTCGTGGCGTTTCTCAAATCTCAAAAACTGGACCGTCACTTGCGCAATCATGACTGGGCGCGGTTTGCGCTCGGGTACAACGGTCCTGCTTTCCGCAAGCATCGCTATGATGATCGGCTGGCTTCCGCGTGGCGCCTCCGTTCCGGCCAAAGCTTTTTGCGAGAAGGAAGCCGCGGTACGGCAGTTCGCCGCTTGCAGGAACGGTTAGGTGTCAGCATCGATGGTGTTTTCGGCCCTCGCACTGCGGCAGCAGTGCGCGCTTTCCAGCGGACGCGCGGATTGGCGGTCGACGGCTGGGTCGGTCCCGTCACTGCCGCCGCGCTTGAGATCTAGGCAGCGCCAGGCCGTATCGTCCATCTTCATGGTAGAGACTTTGGATCACTGTTTGCATTCTATACCGGTTGGTCAGGCCCGAAAGAAAGCTCGCGATACATCAGCTTGTTCGTATCCGGTATCCTCTCCTTATGTAACGGAGCCGGACGTGGCTTGAGGGTCCGGCTGTGTCCACTATGCTTGATAACGGAGGCGTTGAGGTCCAACGGCGGAATCTATGAATATGACCACTCGCAAAGCCTCGCTCGACCGCACCAAACTGCGCGCCGCCTATCGCATGGAAGAGGAGGCATGCACCCTCGAACGCATCGCGCAATCGCGGGCCATCAGCCAGCAACATGGTGATGCCAGCGCTGTTGCGGAAAAGTTGGTCGAAGATGCCCGTGCACGCAAGGCCAGCGGACTGGACGCATTTCTGCACCAGTTCGGGCTGGATACAGAAGAAGGCATCGCACTGATGTGTCTGGCCGAGGCGCTGCTGCGTGTGCCCGATCACGACACTGCCGATGCTCTTATCCGTGACAAACTGGGCGATATCGACTGGGCGGAGCATCTGGGCGAAAGCAGCTCTACCTTTGTCAATGCCGCAACATTCTCCCTGATGCTGACCGGTGAAGTGCTGGAAAAGCCGGTCGAAACGCAGAGAGGCATGGGCGCGAAACTGCGCCGCACTATCGGCCGGGTGGGCGAGCCGGTGATCCGCAAAGCCACTCTTCAAGCCATGAAGATCATGGGCGGACAATTCGTTTTTGGCCGCACCATCGACGAGGCACTGGACCGGGCGAAGCCGGAACGCGCGAAGGGCCTGTCGCACAGTTTCGATATGCTTGGCGAAGCGGCCATGACCTACCCCCATGCGGCCCGCTACCGCGATGCCTATGAGCGCGCGATCGAACGGCTGGCGCGCGAAAGCGGTGCAGGCGTTGCTCGCAGTCCGGGTATCTCGGTCAAGTTGTCGGCTCTCCATCCCAAATATGATTTTCTCCATGCCAAGCAGGCCAAGGCCGAGCTCGTCCCGATGCTGCGCGAACTTGCCGAAAAGGCGCGCACCGCGAACATCCATTTCACCATCGATGCAGAGGAAGCCGAACGGCTGGAACTCTCGCTCGATATTATAGAAGAGCTGGTAAGCGACGACAGCCTGTTCCAGCTGGATGACGATGTTGAAGGTGGTGGGCAATGGGAAGGCTTCGGTCTGGCCGTGCAAGCTTATCAGAAGCGCGGTGCGCCCTTGTGCGACTGGGTGGTCCGTCTGGCCCGGCGATATGACCGGCGGCTTATGGTCCGGCTGGTCAAGGGCGCCTATTGGGACACTGAGATCAAGCTGAGCCAGGCCGGCGGCTATGATGATTTTCCGGTCTTTACCCGCAAGACCGCTACCGATGTCTCCTACCTAGCTTGCGCGAAAATCCTGCTGGATGGCGGTGAGTCGATCTACCCAGCTTTTGCCACGCATAACGCCTATACGATCGCGGCGATCAAGACCCTGGCAGCGGCGAACCAAAGCCAATTTGAATTTCAGCGTCTGCACGGCATGGGCGAGGAACTGTATTCAGCGCTTGCCAAGATGGAGGGCAACAACCCTACGCCAGTACGGATTTACGCGCCCGTTGGCAGTCACAAGGATTTGCTGGCCTATCTGGTGCGACGCCTGCTGGAAAACGGAGCCAACAGCAGCTTCGTCAACCGGATGGCCGACGCAGAAATTCCTGCAATCGAACTAGCAGGCGACCCGGTGGCAGAGCTTGCCGCAATGGAGCCCAAGCGGAACCCTACGATCCGTTTGCCGGCCGATATCTTCCCGAACCGGCTAAACAGCGCAGGCATCGATCTGAGCGATCCACTCGTGCAGGAACCGCTGATGCAGCGGCTGGACGCCATCGCAGACCAGCACTGGGACGCGGGGCCAACTTTCCCCCTACCCGAAGAAGGCGAAACCGCGCCGATAAATGCGCCGCAGGATCTCGATCACGAAGTCGGCCACCGGCGCGATGCCACCCCGGACGAAGTGCGTGCCGCCATCGACCGCGCTCTGCTGGTCCAGCCTGGCTGGAATGCATTGGGCGGAGAACGCCGCGCATTGCTGCTGGAAGCCGCGGC
Organism: uncultured Sphingomonadaceae bacterium; assembly: GCA_913060895.1. GTDB lineage: Bacteria > Pseudomonadota > Alphaproteobacteria > Sphingomonadales > Sphingomonadaceae > CAJXSN01. The sequence continues at coordinate 38,725 of CAJXSN010000009.1, read as the reverse complement.
CGATGCATTCGAAACGCACAGCGACGAACTCCTCAGCCTGTGCCGCCGCGAAGCGGGCAAGACACTGCTCGATGCAGTGCTGGAACTGCGCGAGGCGGTCGACTTTCTGCGCTACTACGCAGGCGAAGCACGGCGGATGTTCAGCCACCCTCTTGCCCTGCCTGGCCCTACCGGCGAAGAAAACCGGATGACCATGGCCGGCCGCGGCGTGTTCGCAACGATCAGTCCGTGGAATTTCCCGCTGGCCATTTTCATTGGCCCGGCCGCCGCCGCATTGGCAGCAGGCAATACCGTCATCGCCAAACCAGCCGAACAAACCCCGCTAGTTGCCGCGCTGGCAACCAAGCTATGCCATGAGGCGGGCATACCGGAAGAAGTGTTCCAATTGCTGCCCGGTGCAGGCGACGTCGGCCAGATGATAACATCCGATCCGCGCATTGCCGGTGTGGCCTTCACAGGCTCGACAGTAACCGCGCAAGCCATCAACCGCTCTCTGGCCGCACGTGAGGGGCCAATCGCAACATTCATTGCCGAAACCGGAGGGCAGAATGCAATGATTGTCGACAGCAGCGCGCTGCCCGAACAAGTTACGCGTGATGTTGTCGCCAGCGCCTTCCAAAGCGCCGGCCAACGCTGCAGCGCCCTGCGCGTCCTGTATATTCAGGACGACGTCTATGACGAGATGCTGCATATGATTCGCGGTGCATTCGAAGCGCTGCAGATCGGCGACCCTGCCGATCTGGCAACCGATGTCGGCCCCGTCATCGACCCCGATGCCAAGGCAGCCCTCGAACGCCACGTCGCCCGCCGCAAGAAAGCGGGCCGCACAGTATGGCGCCGCAAATTACCGCGCAGCGCGTCGTGTGGATGCTTCGTTGCTCCGGCGATTATCGAAATGGGTTCAATTCTTGACCTCAAGCGTGAAAACTTCGGTCCGGTTCTGCATGTGGTACGTTTTGCCGGCGGAGAACTGGGCAAGGTGGTGGATGATATCAATGCCACCGGTTTCGGTCTGACGCTGGGTCTGCACAGCCGCATCGAAAGCATTGCCCGCTTCGTGGAAAGCCGAGCGCAGGTCGGCAATTTTTATGTCAATCGCAACCAGATCGGTGCGGTGGTGGAAAGCCAGCCTTTCGGCGGCGAAGGATTGTCTGGAACGGGGCCCAAGGCAGGCGGGCCGCATTATGTCGCCCGCTTCGCCAACGAACGGGTGGTCACCATCGACACCACCGCAGCGGGCGGCAATGCCAGCCTGCTGAATGGCTGAGAGCAGGAGCTGCGCGCATGAAATTCAGTTCAGCTTCAGACGCTAACGGGTTATGACGCCGCGCATGACCCGTTACGCAAAACTGCTGCTCGCATTGTTCGCCCTCGCATGGTCGAACGCCGCCTATGCCGAAGTAAAAATGCACTTCCATTCCTTTAACGGATCGGTGTTTTTCGGGCGGTATCCGCACACATTCGTGGTGCTCGAAGGCACTCTGGACAGTGGCGAGACGGTGGACGAAAATTTCGGTTTCACGGCCAAGCGGACCACTCCGGCTATCCTGACCGGCCCGGTCGAGCACGACATTCTGGTCGAAGAGCGCAAATATATTGGCAAGACCAACCGGCATTTCTCCGTCACGCTGAGCGATGCCGAGTATTCTGAGATGAAAAGTTTGGTCAGCCGTTGGCGCAATGCTCCGGGCAAATATTATGATCTGGACAAGCGCAACTGTATCCATTTCGTGGGGGAAATAGCGAAGATTGCCGGGCTGAAAGTCAGCTACCCGCAGAATATGCTGCGTCGGCCCAAAAAATGGCTGAACTATATCGGTACGCTTAATCCGTCGCTGGGTGCCAAGCCTTTCTGATGGTGCACGAACCAGCTCCGGTATAACTGCCGGGCACCGCTTGCCGCACCTCAAGCAATCGCGCAAAGTCGCAGCATGGCGATTCTTTCAGACAAATGGATCCGCAGTGCCGCACGCAAGCACGGGATGATCGAACCTTTCGAGGAAGCACAGCGCCGTGACGGCTGCATTTCCTATGGCCTGTCCAGCTACGGCTATGATGCGCGGGTTGCGCCCGAGTTCAAGATTTTCACCAATGTCGACAGCGCAGTCGTGGACCCGAAGAATTTCGACAGCAATTCGCTGGTCGACCGTGAAACGGATGTCTGCATCATTCCGCCCAATTCTTTCGCACTGGCCCGTACAGTGGAATATTTCCGCATACCGGAAGATGTGCTGGTCATTTGTCTGGGCAAGAGCACCTATGCCCGGTGCGGGATCATCGTGAATGTCACCCCGCTGGAGCCGGGCTGGGAAGGGCATGTGACGCTGGAATTTTCCAACACCACTCCGTTGCCTGCCAAGATTTACGCCAATGAAGGCGCCTGCCAGTTCCTGTTTCTGAAGGGCAATGAACGTCCCGAGGTCACCTATGCCGACCGTGCGGGCAAATATATGGGACAGCGCGGCGTGACGCTGCCTCGGCTCTGAAGAACGTATGCTAGCCAAGACACCTTTCTGGCGCGTAGTTCCCGGAACACGGGAAGGCGAGTTTGTTCTGCCCGTGACCATGCCTGCCACGGTCGGTCCGGAGGGTGCCCCCCATGTTATGGGCGGCATAGCATTGGCCGCAGCGATCGACGCTCTGGAACTGGCCAGCGGGCAGAGCCTGCTATGGTCGACCATCCAGTTCCTCGCCCCCACACACCACGCCGAGGAGTTGGTAATCTCATGCGAACAATATGGTGGGGGCCGCTCCATCGGGCAGTGGCAGGCAGACATTCACTCGAACGGACGGTTGGTCCAGAGAGTGTCCGCAGCCCTCGGCGGTCGTGAGCCGTCGGAGCCGCAGACTTTTGCCGTAATGCCCGATGTGCCCCTACCCGGTGCTCTGGAGCCCAAACTTTTCGACGCCAACGGGCGGGAAGACAATCTGATTGGTCAGATCGAACGGCGACCGGCGCTTGAAGACGATGATCGGGGTATTGAGGCCGTTTGGACTCGCTCGGTCGCAGGCTTTGTCAATGACGCCGGCTGGCTGGCCGTGCTGTCCGATTTCTTCCTTGGCGCGCATCCCAGAACCCGCACCGGCTCCAGTCTGGACGCCACCTTGCGGTTTTTCAAACCTGCCCCTGCCGGATGGATCCTTTCGGTAACCGAGCTGGCGGCATTCGAGCGCGGGACCGCCTCGGGCGGTGCGCGCCACTTTGCGCAGGACGGCACCTTGCTGGCCATATCCAGCCAAACCGGTGTTTTACCACGCATTCCTCCATCCGCAATCTAACTCCCCATGCCCTAACGTCTTTGACTCTCAGTGCCATGCGCAGCAAAAGCTTGCGCAAAGGAGAGTTCAATGACCGACAAAAGCAAGCCCGAGTTTGACATCATCATCTACGGTGCAACCGGCTATACCGGGCGTTTAGTGGTAGAGCATTTCGTGCGCGAATACGGTGACAAATCCGGCGCGCCCAGATGGGCGATGGCGGGCCGTAGCATGGACAAGATGGAGGCCGTGCGCGACGAAATCGGAGCGCCTGCCAGCACTCCGCTAGTCGTTGCAGATGCGGACGACACCGCCACTCTGGTAGCCATGTGCGAGCGCACCAAAGTTGTGCTGACTACCGTCGGCCCGTACCAGTTATACGGTGATGCACTGGTCGATGCCTGCGTTGCAACCGGCACCGACTATGCCGATTTGTGCGGCGAACCAGGCTGGATGCGCGAGCAGATCGACAAGCATCATGAAGCCGCCAAGGCCAGCGGCGCACGCATCTGTTTCTCCAGCGGGTTTGATTCCATTCCATTCGATCTCGGCGTGTTGATGCTGCAACAGGAAGCCAAAACGAAGTTCGGCAAGCCTGCACCCAGGGTCAAAGGCCGCGTTCGCGCCATGCAAGGCACGTTTTCCGGTGGAACCGCTGCCAGTCTGACTGCTACGATGAAAGCTGTGGCGAAGAAGCCCAGCCTGATCCCGATTCTGCAAAGCCCTTTCGGCCTGACGCCGGGATTTGAAGGACCTAGCCAGCCCGCAGGACTTATTCCGGAATATGACAAGGATGCGGGAAAATGGGCCGCACCGTTTATCATGGCGACTATCAACACAAAGAATGTACACCGGACCAATTTCCTGCGCGGGCATCCTTACGGCGAAGATTTCAAATATGACGAAATGATGCTTACCAGCGCAGGCGAGATTGGCGAAAAAGCTGCTAATGCCGCAGCTGAAGTGCTGAAAAACCCCTTTGGCGCCAAACCGCCCAAGCCCGGCGAAGGCCCCACACCGGAAGAGCGGGAAAACGGCCATTACGACATATTGTTCACTGGTATCATGGCAGATGGTGAAACCATCAAATACGGCGTGAAAGGCCGCTACGATCCGGGCTACGGCTCCACCAGCCGGATGCTAGGTGAAACCGGAATGGCTTTACTGGATAGCAAGGCGGATGGCGGCATCGGCACTCCCGGTTCGTTCCTCGGCGAAGATTTGGTCAAGCGTCTGGAAAAACGGGCTGAAATTACATTCGCGCTCGAAGGCTGAACGCAGGAGACAATCCGATGAGGGTGAAGATCGCCGTTATTGCAGGGCGCGTCATGCTGGCCGCCCTCTTCGTTCTTGCTGGTGTCAGTAAGCTCCTCAGGCTTGGTGATATTCAGGAGTATATCGTGGGCTCCAGTGTCTTGCCGGCCTTTCTGGCTCTACCAACGGCGTTACTCGAGATATTTGGCGGGTTGGCGCTTGCATTTGGTTTATGGCCGCGGATCATCGCTCCGGTAATGACCGTGTTCACACTCCTAACGATAGTGTTTTTCCATAATAATCTGGCGGATGCGCAACAGCTGGGTCTGGCCACCAAGAACCTCGCCATCGCTGGCGGGTTGCTGATGGTTTACGCACAGGCTGAAACGACGCGCTGATCCACAGCGATGGTTTTGGGCGAGCCTCGCATGCGAAGCTCGCCCATACCTGCACAATCAGAAGCTCAGACTGGCCGTCAGCTTGAAATTGCGTCCGGCGAGCGGGACGAAATCCTTCGTGAAGCTGGCGTGACGTCGGCCATCGACGTCGAAGATATTCTCGACCTCCCCCACCAGGCGGATCGAACCATTACCGGCAAACGGGTTGAACCCGACCGAAGCGTTGACCAGCGTGAAATCGTCGGTTGGCGTTTCGAATGGCGCGATGTCAGTCTGCTCACCGAAATACTGCACTTCGAAGCGAGTGTCGAATATACCGAATTCGCTTTCCAATGCACCCAGCAGGCTAAGCGGAGGGATACGGGGAATGTTGGTTCCGTCGTTCAACTCCGCTTCAATGTAACTGGCTCGGAGGTCAGCTGTCAGTGAATAGCTATCGCTCGAAATCAGCGGGAACTGGACTTCGCCTTCAATACCGAAATAGTCCGCATCGCTCTGCAAAAACTGGAATACAGGCAGATCATCTTCTTCCAGCCCCGTATCCTGAAGATAGATGAAGTTATCAAACCAGTTTTTGTAGATCGAAAAACCAACCGTGGCCGGACCGACCTTTCCGCGAACGAAACCTTCGATCCCCCACGCGGATTCGGTTTGCAGGTTGATGTCTCCGATTTCGAACTGCTGCGTGGCGATATGCGGTCCGCCGGCAAACAATTCCTCCGCACCCGGAGCGCGCTCCGACCGGGATCCGGTGATGCCGAAGCGCATCCCATCTTCGACCGGTTCGAATACGAGTGACGCCGCACCGGAGAAAAGGTCAAAATCACGTTCCACATTCAGTGGTGACGATTTGGTTGACACGCTCTCGTACCGTCCCGCTCCTTCGAGCTGGAATTTCCCGAGATCGAGTTCCTGCAATGCAAAGACGGCAATTTGCTCTGTCCGGTTCGGTGCGACGAAAGCTTCTGCTCCGACCGCTTCGAAATCGCGGAATGTATATTGGAACCCGAAAGAGCCTCTCAAGCCGCCAGCATCCTTCTGCACCAGCTCGGCACGGGCTTCTATGCCTTCGACATTGAATTTCGTGCCAACTTCATCACCCTCGAATTCGATATGTTCATAATTGCTGTATCCGACACGCGTACGCAGCGTTTCGAAGAAACCATCACCCAGCGCGACGTCGCCGCGCAAATCGGCGCGGAATTGCTCAAGATCAATGGAGACGAGCTCTGCCTCTCCCTCATGCTCCTCACCATCATGTTCTTCGTGCTCTTCGCCCTCGTGCTCTTCCTCTTCTTCGCCATGATGGTGGCCAGTGCCGGGACGGCCGGGCACACCGTAGCGCGTGTCGTAGTAACCGAATGCCAGGCCGAAATTGCTGTCACCCGCAAACAGGGTTGCACCTGCATTGACCGACCATGTCTCTGTTGCACTGTTAAGCAGAACACCGCGCTGTTCGGCTGCCTCACGCAGTTCTTCAGCTTCTTCGAACTCTCCTTCTTCTGCTTCCTCTGCCGCATCGGCAAGCAGATCGGCCCGCAGCAGCGGAGAGGCGGTAAAGTCGGCAACTTCCAGATCGTTGGTATGGCGATAGGACCCGTCGGCGTGGAATACCGCATTGGGGCCCAGCGGAACATCAACCGATGCCGCGCCCGACCGCAGATCACGGGCGCTATCTACTTCGGTCAGAAGGTCGAAATGCAAGGGTTCGTTGACGCGGCGTGTGGGGATCCGCTTGTCGATGACATTGACTGCGCCGCCAATTGCCTGGCTGCCATAGAGCAGCGCAGCAGGGCCGCGCAGGATCTCAATTCGCTCCGCCGTCAGCGGGCTGATGGAAACGGCGTGATCGGCAGATGTATTGGACACGTCCGTTACACCGATCCCGTCGACCAGAACGCGCACCCGTTCCCCACCGAACCCGCGCAGAATCGGGCGAGAGGCACCGGGAGAGAAGCTGGTGGCTGAGACGCCCGGCTGTTTGGCAAGAATTTCGCCTATCTGACCGTCCATCTCACGCTGCAGTTCCCGGCCCTCGACAACCGATGTTCCGGAGAGGACATCCAGCTGTTTAAGACCAGGTACAGTGACGATAATCTCGCCATCGGGTCCAATCCCCCGATTGTGCAGATCATCTTCTGCCTCCTGATCAGCGGCAGGCGCATTCTGTGCCAGAGCTGTGGCGGGCGCGAGTGCGACGGCGCAAGCGATTAAAGAGCATCCAATACGAAGGGGCGAGCGGTTATCATGATACAACATAACACGCCCATTAACGTCGATTGCTGTAGTTGCAACCCGTTTCTGGACAACAGGCGACGAACAGCCGAAACTTGCCGATGACCGACAGGCTAGGCCCCTGAAAGGGGAAGTGTTCTCGTATGAAATGAAAAATGGAGCGGGCGAGGCGATTCGAACGCCCGACCCCAACCTTGGCAACTGCCAATTGGTATTTTCGCTATCGTCTCCGTTTTCAGTAAAATCTACTATATTCCACGCAACATCAATTGCTTGTTTATCACACCGAGTCGCCATTGGTACGCTGCGATTTCCGGTGGTTTCCCTCCTACTGCTTCCCCCCTGCTTCCCCGGTCATGCTGCACCTGCGTGGGGAAGCAAATATCAAGCGCGTGGGCCACCGGAGCGCAGGAGCAACTTCGAAAGGAATGACAACTCAAATCACGGACAAATCGCATGACCAGATTAACTAAACGCACCGTCGAGGCGCTTAAATCCAACCCAGAGCGTGACGCCTTCCTTTGGGACAACGAACTGCGCGGTTTTGGCGTTCGCGCAAAACCAAGCGGCACCAAAACCTTTATCATCCAGTATCGGAACCAAGAGGCGAGGACCCGTCGCTGCGTCATAGGCCAATATGGAGTCCTGACTGTCGAGCAAGCCCGCAACCTCGCCCAAAAGAAACTCGCCGCCGTGATCGACGGGGCCGACCCGTCTGCCGAACGACACTCGGTCCGCACGGGGCTGACAATCGCAGCAGTTTGCGATTGGTATCTTGCCGAGGCCGAAGCCGGTCGGCTGATCGGACGCAACCGCCGCCCTATTAAAGCGTCATCAATCGCAGGTGATCGAAGCCGCATTGAACTCCACATTAAGCCGCTGATAGGCAATCGCGTGGTCAGCCAATTGAAATTGGCAGATATTGAACGCTTGCAAGGTGATATTGCGGCTGGTCGGACTGCCCAAGCGAGGCGCAGATCCCGAGGTGGGCAAACGGCTGGCGGCGCAGGCGTTGCTGCCCGCGCCATCAGCACGCTTCGCGCTTTACTCAATCACGCCCGCCGCCTCGGCATTATTGAGGCTAGTCCGGCAAAAGGCGTGCGCATCATGGCCTCGCAGAAGGCGAAGCGATATCTGAGCGCTGGCGAAATCCGTCACCTTGGCAAGGTGATGACGCAGATGGAAAGCGAGGGCGAGCACCCGACCGGCCTTGCTGCAATCCGCGTCATGCTTCTCACCGGTTTTCGCCGCATGGAAGTGCTGGCAATGCGCAAGGAATGGGTACAGCCCGACGACAATCTCGTCCGTTTTCCGGATACAAAGTCCGGTCCGCAAATCCGCGTGGCGGGAGACTCAGCAATGCATGTGCTGGAGGCTCAGGCATTGTCCAGCCATTCGCCCTTCATCTTCCCGGCGGATTGGGGCGATGGGCATTTCATAGGCGTCGTTCGGGTGCTGGGCCGGGTCTGCGCGCGCGCGGGTCTGGACAGCGTGACACCGCACACCCTGCGCCACAGCTTTGCAAGCATGGCAGCGGCACAAGGATTCAGTGAACTGACCATCTCGGGCCTGCTCGGTCATGCCCCGCGCGGCGTAACCCAGCGCTATGTGCACCTGGATACCGCGCTCGTCATCGCGGCGGATCAAGTGGCGGGAGAGATTGCTCGACTATTGGACGGTGGCGAGTTGCGGAGCGTGCGGGAGATCAAGCAAGCGCGCACACTGGCAGCGTTGCGTGCTGTGGCATGATGCCTACTTGTCTAGGTCTGCCCTGAAGCCAGATTGAGAGACTGCGGTAGCTCGTGCTTGTCGCCGCTCCAAATCAAGGCCTGTCTCCAGAAATGGGGATGGGCCTTGTGGATAAGCCTGTGGTCTGTTCGGACTATCAGGAACCGGGGGACACGGACTATCAGGAACTCACAGCTCGGACTATTAGGAACCAAAACAGGCCTCAAACCCGCAGAAATGCTGGGCTCCAGCGCCTCTTAACTATGCTAACGACAATCCTTGTCGGATTGTTGCTAACGCGCAGCATATCAGCGCGCGGCTCCTTAGCGCTTTGGGGTGCGCCGTCGCCGCGCGCCTGTGCACTCGGCAGGTGCAAGCTTCGCGGCTGCTTGCTAGAGATTAGACGATGAAGACCGACCTTGATCATTTGCCCCCGCAAAAGCAGCGCGAACTTGAGCGCGTGGTGCAGCTTATCTTCGAGGAGTTTGATGACGCCTTTGCCCTCGCCAAGCATGAGTGGAAGAAGGCGGGGCGCATCCTCAAGGTGATCCTTTACGGTAGCTATGCGCGCGGCACGTGGGTCGATGAGCCCCACACCGCGAAGGGCTACCGCTCCGACTTCGATCTGCTGATCATCGTCAACGACAAGCGGCTCACCGACAGAGTCAAATACTGGGCGAAGCTAGATGACCGGTTGATGCGCGAATATGGCGTTACCGGTACGCTCAAGACTCCAGTCAACTTCATCGTCCATACCCTGCAGGAGGTGAACGACGGGCTCGCCCACGGGCGGTATTTCTTCATGGACGTGAAGGAGGACGGTGTTGCGCTTTACCAGTTCGATGAGACTGAGCTTCATACGCCTAAGCCCAAGACACCGGTGCAGGCGCTCGCCATGGCGCAGGAGTATTTTGACGAGTGGCTGCCGACAGCGATGGGATTTAAGCGCAATGCTGGTTACGCAGTACGAGACGGAGACCTCAAACTCGCGGCATTCTTGATGCACCAGACAGCAGAGCGACTTTACCACTGCGTGCTTCTGGTCTGCACTTTTTATACGCCGCATAATCACAACTTGGCCTTTTTGCGCACGCAGGCCGAGCGGATCGACCCGCGTCTCACCTATGTCTGGCCCCGCGAAACCAAGCGCGATCGCACCCGGTTCGAAAAGCTCAAGGACGCCTATGTCAAAGCGCGCTATTCGAAGCACTATCGCGTCACCAAGGAAGAGCTTGAATGGCTCGGCGCGCAGGTTGAAGAGCTTGGCCGCGTCGTGCACGAAGTGTGCTCGGAACGCATCTCGAAGCTAAAGGCCGAAGCGAAGGCCAAGCCTGACCAGATTCGGTGATCGAGCGAGGACTTGTTGTCTCCGCTTTCGCCTTTTCTAAGCCGAAAGCAGCCTGTCGGTTTGCGACCCATTTACCGCCGTTCACATGAGGTCCTGATGGGTGCATAACCGGGTGATGGTTTAACTTTGGATGCTGAGCGCCTATGTCCTTTATCGATCAGTTTCAACTCACGGTGCCTTTGATCCAGGCACCGATGGCAGGCATCTCGACGCCCTTGTTAGCAGCTTCAGTTTCCGAAGCAGGAGGACTTGGATCAATTGGAGTGGGCGCGACTGATGCGGCCGGTGCACGGGCGATGATTCAGGAGCTACGCAGCCACACGGCCCGGGCCTTCAATGTAAACCTGTTTGTCCACTGCAGGGCCAAGGCGGATCCCGGTCGCGAGGCGGCGTGGCTCGCATCGCTTGCGCCGGTGTTTGCCGAGTTCGACGCCAAACCACCGACGACGCTGCGCACGATCTACAAGAGCTTCGCCGACGATCCTGACATGCTGGCGATGCTGTTGGAAGTGGCGCCGCCCGTCGTCAGCTTCCACTTCGGCTTGCCCTCGGCTGATGCCATTTCGGCACTGCACGCACGTGGTGTCTTTTTGATGGCAACCGCCACCAGCCTTGAGGAGGCACGGGCGATAAAAGCGGCAGGCATCGACGCGATCGTCGCGCAAGGCATCGAAGCTGGCGGCCATCGCGGAATATTCGATCCGACCTCGCCCGACGATGCACTTGGAACCTTTGTGCTCACCCGGTTACTAGTCCGGGAAACAGGACTTCCAATCATCGCTGCCGGAGGGATAATGGATGGCGCCGGCATCGCTGCTGCGCTCAATCTCGGTGCAGTCGCGGCGCAACTCGGCACGGCATTCATAGCGTGCCCGGAGTCCGCAGCAGACGAAGGTTACCGCACGGCCCTGAGAGGTCCGGGCGCGTATCACACGACGCTGACGTCACTCATCTCCGGCCGCCCAGCGCGTGCGCTTGCGAACCGCTTCACGGCGCTGTCAGATCAGCTTGGTGGACGGCTGCCGCCTGATTATCCGATTGCCTATGATGCCGGGAAAATCCTTCACACAAGAGCTAGGGCGAAGGGCGACGACGGCTTTGGTGCACAATGGGCCGGCCAGGGCGCACCGCTAATCCGCGAAATGCCGGCCGCACAACTGGTTCAGATACTACGAAAAGAACTCCAAACCAGTCTGGCCTGATGGACGGCTATCCACCCCATTCTTGCCGGCATGGCCGAGCGGGGACATTGCCAAGAGCAGCCTTTGCTCTAGCGACGACATCACGGTTATCTATGTAAACGTGAGGATAGCTTTTCGATGGTCGAATACATCTACCTGAAGCCCGGCGAGCAAATGCCGGAAATGGCTGACGAGGATGCGTGGCTTGTCGTCGAAGCTAGCGATGATGATCGATTTTTCGGCAGCGGCTACGGCTTCAAAGCGTCAGGTGAGGGTGTGTTTTACGCCTCGCTGCCGAAGAGCGATCTGAGCTTAGAGTCGGCGCTCGACGCTGCAAAACAGTGGGCCGCAAAGTATCAGGTTCCCCGCATATGGGTGCAAGCAACGCCCGATTAGCATAGTCCGCTGACCGCCCCATCCACGACATTAAAGCGTCAAGACTATTGCCCCTAAAGCCGCCCACGATCGTGGCTGCAACCAATCGTCGAGCATCCCGTGTGCGCTCGCAATCCGAATATCTGGCCGTTGGTGTGCGATGATCGCGTTGTTTTGCTGCCATGGCGTGGGATCATTTGGCGACGCTCTTAGGTACTGCCGCTGCAGAAAATTTGCGGTTTGGTTGCAGATCAGAGGCACACTCGCACCGCTATCACTGCAGGTCGCTGGCCGCGCCGGATGCAGTCGCGATGCAATCCGCTTGCAGGCGTGAGAAGCTCGGGGTATTTGTCCGCAAGCGTCTGATTTGAAAGGAAGAATCTAGGGCGAGATAAAAGCACCGCCGTCGGTCGGGGTGCAGGTGGTTGGTTTTGCTGAGCAATATGCGACGGCACTTAAGTAAGCCGACCGGCGCTCTCCTAACAAAGACGTGTGTTTTCAACTCAGTCAGCGACGGCGCATTGCGTACTCAGATGTCTTTCGAGCCTGATATGCGTCAGCATGCGTACCCATGTCCGTCCAAACAGATATCGGCGCATGCGATAGGATTTTCATTGATCATGTCCTTGGACGGCAGCGCATCAAAGGCGGCCCCAGCGTAGAAACGTCATGTGGCGTGGCAACCCATGATCGAGCGATACTCGGTGTCGATGGCGGGCCGGTCTGCTCCCCTCCATGATCCCCCAGGTCGGTCCGTCATCACCCAAATGAATGAAAGGACCGACCGGCATGCCATCCGCAGGCACGACAGAGCATCTTCGCGAGCAACGACAGCGCCAGACAATAGAACCGATCGTGATGCGTGTCCCCGAGGCCTGCCGCTATCTCGGGATCGGGCGCAGCACGCTCTATGTGCTCATCGGTAAACGTGAGATCGAGATCATCAAGCTGGGCAGTTCGACGCTGGTGCTGACTGCCAGTCTCCGATCGCTGGTTGAGAGACGGCGGAAGAATTCAGATGAGCCGACTGCAGAAGCTGTGCAATGACCATGCATCACGATCTCATGAAAGCCATCGTGCTCGCTGCAATCGTCAAGATGCCAAGCCACTCGAAGCGTCAGCTGGTATCGACGGTTCGGGAGCGACGCGAGAAAGCCGAAGATGCATTGGCAGCCAGCGTGGTCGTGGAACTTTCGCGGCGCTTCTAGTGCACAGGAGCAATGTCCGCTTCGCGCCCCAATTCAGTCATTCACATCGTAGGCGTCTCGACTTGAAAGCTGCGGTTCGCTCGGCACGTCACAATGGCGAGAAGCTTGGCGCTCGTAGGATGGCCCTGCCCCCGCCATTGGATGATCGTTAAGCGCTCGGTGCGTATGCCCAGTTCACGCCGTTCCAAAGTCATTCTGCATTCGCTAGACGCGCAGAATATGACCCGAGCCGACCTTCAGCGTCTGATTGACGATAAGACTAAGCCAACCGGATCAATGGGGCGGCTTGAAAGCCTCGCCGTTCAGTCTGCGGCGATCATAGGCGACATTAATCCCGAGAATGCCTCGGCATCGCTGACCATCTTTGCTGCCGATCATGGCATCGCGGCACAGGGTGTTTCGGCATTCCCGCAGGAAGTTACAGGCCAAATGGTTGCCAACTTTCTTGCAGGCGGGGCTGCGGCGAATGCCATCGCAGCGCAGTTCGGCATACCGGTCACTGTCGTCGATTGTGGGATCATGCATTTGCCAGCGCAACGTGATGGACTGATCGACATGGCACTCGGACGAAGCACGTCCGACAGCTCTACGGGGCCTGCGATGAGTCCAGAGGTGGCGAGCAAGGCAATCACGCAAGGACGACATTTTGCGAGCGGCATCGGGAGCAAGATAGTTTGTTTTGGCGAGATGGGTATTGCCAACACTTCCGCAGCGGCCCTGCTGGCGCACAAGCTGAGTTTCATTTCGGTCGCCGAGTTGGTCGGACGCGGCACGGGTCTCGACGATACCGGTCTCTCCAATAAGAGAGAGATACTCGAACGCGCGGCGGCGCGCACCGGAGAGCTCGCGCCAATCGAGGCGCTCGCCGAGGTCGGCGGTTTCGAGATCGGCACCATGGCGGGCGCGATGATCGGTGCCGGGACATCGGACAAGCTGGTGGTCGTCGACGGGTTTATCGCCACCGCTGCCGCCGCGCTTGCAAGGGCGATCGAGCCGGACTGCGAAAAGGCTTTCGTCTACGCGCATCGCTCGGCCGAGCACGGACATCGGGCGTTGCTCGATTGGTTGGAAGCCGAGCCCTTGTTCGATCTGGACATGCGATTGGGCGAGGGCACCGGTGCATTGCTTGCCGTGCCGATGATCCGCGCTGCGCTATCGCTGTTCGGAATGGCGAGTTTTTCGCAAGCCGGGGTTTCCGGCGCTACTCCGGCTTCATGAAACGCCCCTTCTTCGCATTGCTTGCCGCGTGGGTGTTTCTCACGCGGATTCCATTGCCCACAGCCAAGCTGGACGAGCGCGATTTCGAGGCCGCACCCGGCTTTTATCCGCTTGTCGGACTTGCAATCGGCGCCATCGGAGCGGCTGGCTTCGCACTTGGCTGGACAATCGGCGGCGCTTTCGTCGCTGCAATCTTCGGGACCGCAGCCACGCTGCTGGCGACAGGAGCCTTCCATGAAGATGGGCTGGCCGACCTGTTCGATGGGCTTGGCGCGCCGACAGCCGAGCGGATGATGGAGATCATGCGCGACAGCCGGCTCGGAACGTTCGGAGCGGCGGCGCTGTTCCTCATCCTGCTGCTCAAAATCGCTGCGCTATCCCAATTGCCCTTCATGCTCGCCCTTGCCGCTCTGCCCGTGGCGCACGGAGCCTCGCGCCTGTCGGCAGTGATCGTGATTGCGACCAGTCGCTATGCACGCGCCGACGGGATCGCGAAACCGGTTGCCAAGGGGATCGGAGCAGCTCCGCTGGTGCTGGCGACACTCACCGGGATTGCCGCGGTCGCAATCGGCGCGACCGTTCTTGGGCCCAGCGCCGTGCTGTGCGGCCTGGTTAGTCTGTGTGTCGGCCATGGTTTGACGCGGCTGGTCTTCGAGCGCAAGCTGGGTGGCTATACGGGCGATTGCCTTGGCGCTGTGCAGCAGATCAGCGAAGTCGGCTTCTACCTAGGCTTGATCGCATGGCTCTGATCCTGCTGCGCCACGGCCAGCCCGAGATCGCTGCGGGAATATGCTACGGCCGGTCGGATGTTCCCGCTCGAGCCCTTGGCGAGGGAAGCCTCCGCTCACTCGTGACCGCATTGCCCGACCGCTTCGCACGGATCGACAGCAGTCCGCTGACCCGATGCAATGCGCTGGCTGAGCAGCTGTCCGCGCATTTCGACCTTCCCATCCACGCCGACCCGAGACTGATGGAGATCGATTTCGGGAACTGGGAAATGCAGGCTTGGGACGCCATTCCGCGTGGTGAAATCGATGCGTGGGCAGAAGATGTCGAAGGGGCGCGACCACATGGCGGTGAGAATGTGGCGCAGATGACCGAGCGGGTGCGGGCCTATCTACGCGATGCGGCGAGTTGCGATGCCGATATCCTCGCCGTCACGCATCTCGGCGTCGTTCGATGTGCCAGCGCTGTTCTGGGCCGTGCAAACCCGTTTGAAATCCAACTTGGCTTCGGCCAGTTCCTGACCGTCGAACCGAAAGAGGCACTATGAGCGATACCGACAGAGAAACGCATGCAGCGAGGATGAAGGAACTGCAGGTTGCCCAGTCCAAGCGGCGGCGCGAGCTAAAAGATCCGGAGCGCGGCCTGGTGCTGGTCCACACCGGCGACGGCAAGGGCAAGTCGAGCTCTGCCTTCGGCGTCATCGCTCGTGCGCTTGGGTGGGGCCAGAAGGTCGCCGTAGTGCAGTTCATCAAAGGGAAATGGAAGACGGGCGAAAAGCAGTTTTTCGCGCGCTTCCCGGATTTGGTTGACTGGCACGTTATGGGCGATGGTTTCACTTGGGATACACAGGACAAGGATCGCGATATCGAGGCTGCCGAGAAGGCGCTCGCAAAGGCGGGCGAACTGATTGCGAATGGTGACTACGCGCTGGTTGTGCTCGACGAGATCATTATTGCGCTGCGCTACGACTACCTCACGCCCCAAGCCGTCATCGATGCCCTTGAACGCCGGGGCGATACGCGAGTGATATTGACCGGGCGCGATGCGAAGCCCGAATTGATCGACTATGCCGACACCGTCACCGAGATGACCGAGACCAAGCATGCCTATCGCGCTGGCATTCGTGCCCAGCAGGGGATCGACTTCTAGTCTGCAAGGATTGACAGCGGCGTTTATGCCGCGCATTGGCGCGATCAGACGGTGCTGCAGGTGATAAATCGCCTGGAGCTAAGAGGGAAGCCGGTGAGATACCGGCGCTGTGCCCGCAACTGTGAGCCAGGAGTCCCGAACCAGCATGTCACTGGCTAAGCCCTGCAGTGGGTGGCGCCGGGAAGACGGTTCGAAGACGTTGATCGGCAAGCCAGGAGACCTGCCGTCGCGTCGTTCGTCCGGGGCCGGGTCCAGCCCAGTGGGACAGGAAAATTCTTTTTCCGAAGTAACGACAGCCAGGCCGGTTTCCGGTGTCGCGGCTCATTTCGAGCGGCGGCGGGCCATCTGTCGAGTTTACCATGCGGGCACCGGAGCCTCCGCGTGGGCTGGCTTTGGATATTTCAATGAAAACCGCATTCTATGTGTCCGTCGCGGCATCGGCCGTGGCTCTGTGTTCGACCGGCGCGTTCGCTCAGTCGGTCGATCTTCCCGAAGACGAGGAAGTGAACTCCCAAACGATCGTTGTCACTGCCAACCGCACCGAACGTGCGATCAGCCAGGTCGGTGAATCGGTCACCGTGATCGAGGAAGAGGAGATCGTGAACCGTCAGCCGAGCGAGGTTCTCGATATTCTGCGCACGGTTCCCGGCGTTACATTCAACCGCAATGGCGGGATCGGCACCAGCACGAGCGTTTCAATCCGCGGCGCAGAAAGCGACCAGACCGTCGTCCTGATCGACGGGGTAAAGCTCAACGACCCGTCCTCGACCGGTGGCGGCTTCAACTTCGGCCCTGCCCTCACCGGCAACATCGCGCGGGTCGAAGTGGTGCGTGGGTCGCAAAGCGTGCTCTACGGCAGCCAAGCGATCGGCGGAGTGGTGAACCTGATTACCCGCGAGCCGACCGAGGACCTCGGCGTGTTCGCGCGTGCCGAATATGGTGAGCGCGACACTGCGGAACTCGTCGGCAACGTTTCTGGCAAGTTCGGCCCTGTCGGGGTGAGTGTTGGCGGCAATTACTATCGCACTGATGGCATCTCCGCATTCAGCGAGGCGCGCGGTGGAACCGAGCCGGACGGGTTCGAAAGCCTTGGCGCAAACGCCAAGTTTGATATCGCGCTGGGCGAGAATTTCTCGATCGATCTGCGCGGTTTCTATGCCGACAGCGAGACCGAAATCGATGGCTTCACGGCGACGGGCTTGGGCGATACCAACGAGGTTTCCTACCGCGACGATTTGGTCGGCTATGGTGGGATCAATGCCAACTTCCTGGATGGACGTTTCCGCAACCGGCTGGGGATTGCATACACCAGGATCGACCGACGGAATTTCAGCTTCGATACCAACTCCGAAACCTTCGACGCTTTCGGTGAGAACCTTCGCTACGAATATCAGGGCGTATTCGACGCAGCCGACATAGCCGAGCTCGTTTTCGGCGCAGAGCGCGAGGAATCGGAGTATCTCAGCTCGAGTTTCGGTGCGCCCGCGATTGGCGATGATGTGTGGATCAACTCGGTCTACGGCCAGCTCAATTTGACGCCGTTGGACGGGCTCTCGCTGACTGGTGGCGTTCGCTACGACGATCACGAAACCTACGGTGATAATACAACCTTCGCTGCCAGCGGTGCCTATTCGCCCAACGGCGGCGATACCGTGCTGCGCGGCAGTTATGGCGAAGGTTTCAAAGCGCCTGCGCTGTTCCAATTGTTCAGCGACTTCGGAAATACCGATCTCGAGCCCGAGGAATCGGAAAACTGGGACGTCGGTATAACGCACAATTTCCTCGGTGGACGGGCCGAGGTAGGCGTCACTTATTTCGAACGCGACGCGACTAATCTGATCGCGTTTGTCGGCTGCACCGGCAATCCGATCCCGGCGTGTCAGGATCCGGCCAATCCACGCCCGTTCGGCACATACGACAATATCGCACTCGCAAGTGCCGATGGCTGGGAATTCGGTCTGGCGCTGCGTCCGACCGATGGCTTCGACGTCGCGCTTAACTACACCACCATCGACGCCCGAAACGATGTGAACGGCAATCGCCTGCCACGACGTGCGGAGGATACGATCAGTCTGGTCGCGGACTACCGCATGGAGAACGGCATCGGCATCGGTGCCACCGTGTTCGTGGCGGGCGACAGCTTCGACAATGCCACCAACACCACCCGCCTCGATGGCTATGTGGTGACCGATATTCGGGCGAGCTTTGGCATTACCGAGCAGATCGAAATTTTCGGTCGGATCGAGAACCTGTTCGACGAGCAGTATGAAACGATCTTCCGCTACGGCCAACCTGGTCGTGCGGTGTTCGGCGGCGTGCGCTACCGGATGTAATCGATGGTTCGGACGACCCTCGCGGCGCTGGCGTGCCTCCTCTCGGCCTGTGCGCAGGTGGCGGAGCGGGGAGCGGACGCGCCGCGACGCATCGTCAGCCTCGACTACTGCGCCGACCAGTATGTCCTGAAGTTCGCGGACCGCGAGGATATCCTTGCGCTGTCGCCCGATGCGGGAAAACGCTTTTCCTACATGCGGGCGGCGGCCGAAGGGATCCCCACGGTCCGTCCGCGCACGGCAGATGTGCTGGCACTGCAACCCGATCTGGTGGTGCGAACTTACGGTGGCGGGCACGATATCGCCGATTTCATGAAGGAGCCGGGAGTCCCGGTCGTGCAGATCGGCTTCCCCCAATCGATTGCCGAAGTGCGGGATGAGGTGCTGCGGGTGGGCACCGAACTTGGCAAACCGGATGAGGCCGAAAAGCTCGTTGCCGATATGGATCGGCGATTGAAGGCACTTGCAGAGAGGTCCGGTCCTCAACGCGAAGTTCTTTACATGACCCCGGCAGGCGTAACCGCGGGCGAAGGCACTCTGGTGCATGAACTGTTTGTCGCGGCGGGCCTGCGAAATTTTCAGAATCGACCGGGTTGGAACCCACTGCCACTGGAACGGCTCGCCTATGACCGGCCCGACGTGATCGCGGCAGCCTTTTTCGAAAGCAAGACCAACCACGTCGATAACTGGAGCGCGGCGCGTCATCCGGTGGCGCGGGCACAATTGCGCGAATTGCCAGTCGTGCCGCTGGAAGGGGCCTGGACCTCATGCGGGGGCTGGTTCCTGATCGATGCGGTAGAGGCGCTCGCAGAAGGGAAGGAAGGCGCGCAATGAACCGGGTAGTGGCGATATTGCTGGCAAGCCTTGTGGGCGCACTGGTCCTCTCGGTCGCATTGGGATCGGTGCCCTTGCCGCTTGACCGGGTGCTGGGCGCTCTCGCATTCCAGTCGAGCCAGGGCGATCAACTGGTCGTCTGGCAAATCCGCCTGCCGCGCGCCCTCGCCGCAGGTTTCGTTGGAGCGGCGCTGGGCATGAGCGGCGCGGCCTTGCAGGGCCTCTTGCGAAATCCGTTGGCCGAGCCGGGTATCCTCGGCGTGTCGGCCACCGCCGCACTATTCGCGACCTTCGTGCTTTATTTCGGTCTGGCAACCGCAGGCCCGCTGGTGCTGCCGCTGGCGGCAGTAGCTGGCGCGCTGATCGCTACGCTACTGGTGGCGCTCGCCGCCATCCGCACGCGTTCCGTCGTTACGTTAATTCTGATCGGCGTCGGTCTTTCGAGTTTCTCGGCGGCAATCATGGCCTTGCTGATGAACCTTGCTCCCAACCCCTTCAGCCTCGCGGACATGGTCAACTGGATGTTGGGGACGGTGGACAATCGCAGCTTCGACGACCTGCTATTTGCTCTGCCATTCATGGCGATCGGGGTCGCGATTCTGCTGGCCTCCCGTCGCGGCCTATCCGCGCTTGCCCTTGGCGACGAGGCGGCCGAAGGAATGGGGCTGGATCTCCAGCGGCAACGGCTGGCGGTGATTGTCGGCGCGGGGCTGGCAACGGGCGCCGCAGTCGCGCTGGCCGGAGCAATCGGCTTCGTCGGAATCGTCGCACCGCATCTTGTGCGGCCCTTCCTTCGCTACGATCCCGCGCGGCTACTGGTGCCCTCCGCCCTGCTCGGCGGGCTGATCCTCGTGTTCGCCGATATCGGCGTGCGCGTGCTGCCGACCGATAGCGAGCTGAAGCTCGGCGTCGTCGCCTCATTGCTGGGCGCCCCAGTATTCATATGGATCGCCGCGCGCAGGAGGCTGGCATGACGCTGCTGGAGGCAGAAGGCCTCGGCTATTCGGTCGACGGCAGGGTTCTGATCGCCGACGCCGCGTTTGCTCTCGGCGCGGGCGAGCTGACCGCGCTCATAGGGCCAAACGGGTCGGGCAAAACGACCCTCCTGCGTCTTGCGCTAGGCCTGTTGGAAAAGGACGCGGGACGCTCTTCGATCAATGGAACGGCGGTGGAAATGCTTTCGCCGGTAGCGCGCGCTCGCCGCGTTGCGTATCTGCCGCAAGCGCGTCCGCTCGTTTGGCCTCAGCCGGTTCGCGATGTCGTTTCGCTCGGGCGGTTCGCATATGGCGCTGCCCTTGGTCGCTTGTCGCAGGAAGACAGCGAGGCGGTGGAGCGCGCGATCCGAGTATGCCAGTTGGACGGCTTCGAGGAACGCGCTGCGGACACGCTCTCGGGCGGCGAATTGTCGCGCGTGCATTTGGCCCGGGCGCTTGCAGCGGAAACTCCACTGGTTGTGGCGGACGAACCCGTCGCCGCACTCGATCCGCGCTACCAGCATCAGACCATGCAGCTGTTCGCCGACATGACGCGCGCTGGACGCAGTGTCCTGACGGTCATTCATGATCTCGACCTCGCGCTGCGCTACGCCTCCAAGGTTCTCTGGATGCACGAAGGCCGAATTGTCGCAAACGGCACGCCGCAGGAGACCTTCACAGCCACACGATTGCGCGATGTCTTTGGCATCGACGCTCAGGTTCTGAGCGACGGCGCGCATACCCGGCTCGAAATCTCCGGCCCTGCATAACGTAGCATGACCGGGCGCGCGATCATGCTTCAGGGCACCGGATCGGATGTCGGCAAGTCGCTGCTGGTTGCCGGGCTATGCCGGATCGCAGCGCGCCGGGGGATCGGGGTCGCTCCGTTCAAGCCGCAGAATATGTCGAACAATGCCGCAGCCTGCCCCGGTGGCGGCGAGATCGGTCGGGCGCAGGCCTTGCAGGCAAGAGCAGCAGGCCTCGATCCATCGACTGATATGAATCCCGTGCTCCTCAAGCCTGAAGGCGATCGGCGTGCGCAAGTCGTGCTTAATGGGAAAGCCCTGCGCAGCGAGGAAGCGGCGGCCTATATGGCCAATCGGGGAAGCCTGCTTCCCTCGGTGATCGAGGCATTCGACCGCCTGAAATCGGCGCACGACCTCGTCATAATCGAGGGCGCGGGGAGCCCGGCCGAGGTGAACCTGCGCAAGGGCGACATCGCCAATATGGGCTTCGCGCGCGCTGCCGACGTTCCCGTAGTGCTGGTCGGCGATATCGATCGTGGCGGGGTCATCGCATCGCTTGTGGGCACCCGAACCGTCATCGAGGCAGATGATGCCGAGATGATCGCAGGCTTCGTCATCAATCGCTTTCGGGGTGATCAGACCCTTTTTACAGATGGCGTGCGCTTCATCGAAGACCGTAGCGGCTGGCGCTGCTTCGGCATCGTGCCATGGCTGCAATGTGCCGCGCGGCTGCCCGCAGAAGACGCTGTCGTGCTGCACCAAGCCAGACTGAAAAGCGGTGCCATTCTTATTGCCGTGCCGATGCTGTCGCGGATCAGCAACTTCGACGATCTCGATCCGCTGCGCGCCGAGCCGGATGTGGAAGTCCGTTTCATTCCCCCCGGCCAGCCAATTCCGCGAGAGGCGGATGCGATTATTCTCGCGGGCACCAAGTCTACCTTGGCCGACCTCGCGATGCTGCGGAACCAAGGGTGGCACCATGACATCGTCGCCGCCTGGCGCACGGGAGCGCACATTGTCGGCTTGTGCGGCGGGTTTCAGATGCTGGGCAAGCGGATCGAAGACGCCGACGCGGCAGATGGATTGGCAGGATCGGCGGACGGTCTTGGCCTATTCGATATGACGACGATGATGACCCTCGAGAAAGTGGTTCGCCCCATGAGCGGAACCACGATCGCCCATGGCGACCACGTGACAGGATACGAGATCCACACCGGTCGTTCGCTTGGCCCTGCGCTGAGTAGACCATTCTGCGAGCTCGAGGATGGCAGCTGCGATGGCGCGATCGCGGGAGGTGGCCGCCTGATCGGCACTTATCTCCACGGCGTGTTCGCGAGCGATGCGTTTCGTTCTCGCTGGCTCGAGCGATTGTGCAGCGGTCGGAGCAGCACGCTCGACTACGAAGACAGTGTCGAAAGTGCGCTGGACGAGCTTGCCGACGGGCTTGGGGCGGCCCTCGACGTGGATGCTCTGTTGGCGCTGGCGCGGTGATGGCCGCTTGGATCATGCTCGCAGGGCTGGCGGTAGAAGCCCTGCTCGGCTGGCCGGACGCGCTGGACAGACGGATCGGGCATCCGGTGCGCTGGTTCGGCTGGCTGGTCGAGCGGGCGGAGTGTCTGGGCAATCGAGAAGCATGGAGCAGGTCCGCGCGGGTCGCGATGGGCGGTCTCGTAATACTGTTTCTGGTGGCGCTTGCAGCCCTGCTTGGACTGGCGATCCAGCTGGTCCTGGCTGATGGGTGGGTAGGTTTCGTGCTGATGGCTCTTCTTGCCTCCAGCCTGATTGCCGCACGTTCGCTGCACGATCACGTCGCGGACGTGGCCAGCGCCTTCGAGGGCGCGGGGATCGATGCGGCACGGTGCACGCTCAGCCGCATCGTTGGTCGCGAGACTGCTGAGCTTGACGAGGCCGCCATCGCTCGAGCTGCTATCGAGAGCCTTGCAGAGAACACCTCCGATGGCGTCACCGCGCCCTTGTTCTGGGGGGCGCTTTTGGGATTGCCGGGCCTGTTTGCCTACAAGGCGATCAACACGCTCGATTCGATGATCGGCCATCGCAATGCGCGATATGAAGCTTTTGGCAAGGTCGCCGCCAGGCTGGATGACCTCGCCAACCTTATCCCCGCACGTTTGACGGGGACCCTATTCACATTCTGTGCTGGTTCGGGTCGGGCCATAAAGGTGATGTCTCGCGACGCCCGCAAGCACCGTTCTCCCAATGCAGGATGGCCGGAGTCGGCGATGGCAGGGGCCCTTGGCATCAGGCTTTCTGGCCCACGAGCCTATGGCGCGGCGACGAGCGAAGAGCCATGGCTCAACGCCGAAGCAGGCGACCCGGACGCGGCCGATATTCGCCGTGCGCTGGCTCTTTATCAGCGGGTCGTCGTTGCCGCCGCTCTGCTTTTAGCTGCGCTTGGATGGGCTCACTTGCTATGAGCGATCCCGATCTCGTTTCCGGCCATGGTGGGCGGATCGATGCGATGGCGCGGGCATTTCCCGATGCGCCCCTGCCATGGATCGACCTGTCCACCGGTATCAATCCGGCTGCCTATCCGTTGCCCCAGATGCCGACCGATGCATGGACACGGCTGCCGGGCGAGATAGCCCGCGCGAGCTGCGAGAGCGCCATGGCTGGTGCGTTCGGATGCGATCCTGCCTACTGCCGCGCGGTTGCGGGAACCGAGGTCGCCATCCGCCAACTGCCGTCGATCCTGCGGGCGAAAACGGTGGCGGTTCGCGCTCCAAGCTATGCCGATCACGCGCAAAGCTGGCGATCTGACGGCGCAAGCGTCGTAAAAAGGCTGGATCCGCTGGAGCTGGTCGAAAAGGCCGATGTCGTGGTGCTCGTGAATCCCAATAATCCCGATGGGCATTGCTGGCCTGTCGAGCGGATCGAACACGCGCGGGCCCGACTCGCGAAGCGCGGCGGCTGGCTGATCGTGGACGAGGCCTATGCCGATCTCGATCCATCGAAAAGCGTCGCTCCGTTTGCCGGGAGGCGGGCGCTGATGGTGCTGCGATCCTTCGGCAAATTCTACGGCCTGGCAGGGCTCCGGCTGGGTGCGGTGCTAGCTCCACCCGATGTTCTGCGCGAAATTGGGGAAAGGCTCGGCGGCTGGGATGTTTCCGGACCGGCCTTGGCTATCGGCAAATCAGCCTATGCAAATGTTGAATGGCAGGCGGCAACCCGCAAACATTTGGCGCTGCGGATGCACGAGCTGCGGACATTGATCGCGTCGGCGGGCCTGAATGATCGCGGCGGAACCGATCTTTTCCGGTTCGTCCAGGCATCCGATGCACCTGCTCTATGGCGAAAGCTGGCCCGCCATGGCATCGCCGTTCGGCGATTTGCGGGGGACGATCATCACCTGCGCATAGGGCTTCCGGCCGATACTGCGCAGTTTGATCGACTTGCGGAAGCCCTCAACCCTTGAGCCGCAACGGTATCCCGGCGACCACAAGCTCGACCGTGTCGGCGATTTCGGCGAGCCGCTGGTTCAGTCTTCCCTGCTCATCGCGGAAGTCTCGGCCGAGCTTTGTCTCGGGGACGATCCCCGACCCGACCTCGTTACTGACAAGCACGATATCCGCTGTTGCGCATGTGATGCTGTCGATCAGAGCAGCGGTTTCGCTGGAGATGTCCCGCTCCGCTAGCATCACGTTCGACAGCCACAAAGTGCAGCAGTCGATAAGTATCGTTCCCTCATTTAGCGAAGCGATCGTATGCGCAAGTTCGATTGGTGACTCGACCGTCCGCCAATGCTCGTCACGCTCTTCGCGATGCTTTTGAATTCGCTCTGTCATTTCGGAATCATAAGCCTGAGCGGTGGCGATGAATATGTGCGGTCCCTGCAATCGACTGCCTGCCGCAAGAGCGTGCCGGCTTTTGCCCGAACGAGCGCCCCCGAGGACGAGGTGAACGGAAGCCATCAGGTGAAGCCCTCGTCTAGTCGCCGCGCTGCCGCCCGGTTTACGGAACGTTTCTCGTCGCACGCCATACCGGACCAACGCGCGATCTCATCCAGCGTCCGGCCACAGCCCATGCAGACCTCATCATCTGCCGACAGCTTACAAATACTCCGGCACGGCGATTGCGTGCCATCAGGGCTAATAGTTGGCATGAGGCCGGTTCTAACCATGGTTGGCCTAGCTGGCAAAGGAACGCGCAGGTCTTGGGGGACTGGACGATGAAGCATCTCATGAGCCGCGAAAGGCTTCTTTCGGCTATCGTCTGGTGTGAGCGCAATCATACCGCCACGTTAGATTTGGAGGCGTTGCTGGCGCGTATTCCGAGTCTCAGGTTGCGCCGGAAAGAGGCACGCTCAGCGCTACGAAAGCATCTGAGCCGGCAAGAGCGTGTCCGTTGGGGCGAGAACACTATAATGATTTCCTCCGACAATGCTGAGGGCAAGGACGGCATCGCAAGGCATCTGGAAGAAAGCGCTGACATTCTCGACGCAATCGCCACTCGTGCGCTGACACCGAAAGAGATCTGCATGGCGCTGGAGATTTCCAACCAAGAACGTCTACGCTGGACGAAGGATGGCCGCTTGAAAACGTCAGGGACGCTGACCTTTACGACAGGGCGACGGGTGACCGTTCCAACGTATTCTGCGCACTGGGTCGCCGATTTGCTGAAGAAAAATCGAATGATCGATGGCTGGCGAAAGCAAGATGCGGCTTGATTGTGCTTATGGGATAGCTGGACTGATTAAATCGCATGCATGCCAAGCTGACATCTCCACAACGAAATGTCCGCTTTGGCCTTGCAACCTCAAATATGAGACTTTCCGCTTTCGTTTAGAGTTTCGGACGCCGCGAGGCGTCGGAAAGTCGACGGTGCCCGAACCCGCGGGCCGCACGCGGTGCGCTATGGGGATTTCGACTTTGCGCTGATCCCGACGGCTGCTGACGGTGCCGATAAGCGGAAGGGTCCGATAGCAGCCGGTCCGATTTTGCGATGACAAAGCAGCCGTAGGACGCCGGTTCGTCCGATTTTGGTGATGCGACTACTGCTTTTGGGCGGGTAATATGCGGACGTCATCGCCGCCGGAAGCGTGGCTGCGGCGGGGTGGAACAGTGTCATGCCGAGCCGGGTCACGGCGCAGGTTGCCCGGATGGAGCGGCTGCGCTCGGCGGACCGCGTGGCGGATGGCAGCGCTGGAAGGTCTCGATGATGACCATGTGCCCGCCGCAGCAAGGGCATGGCGGGTGGGGATCGGGCGGTTCGACGGGCGCCTCATCGACGGCAGGCGGTGCGACCGCGAGCAGCTGGCGGGCGCGTTCGAGACGGGCCTTGCGAGTGCTTCCGGCGAGGAGGCCATAGTGGCGGATGCGGTGGAAGCCACGAGGCAGGCAGTGCAGCAGGAAGCGGCGGATGAACTCGTCGGCGCCGAGCGTCATGATCTGCTGCCGGTCTGGGGCAGAGCGACGATAATCCTTGTAGCGGAACGTTACGCCATCCTCGTCGAAGGAGATGAGCCGACTGTTCGAGATCGCGACCCGGTGGGTGTAGCGCGAGAGATAGGCGAGCACGGCCTCGGGCCCGGCGAACGGCGGCTTGGCATATACCACCCAGCGCTTCTTCCTCACCGGTGACAGATGGCGCAGCAACGCACGGCGGTCGGCCAACTCCGCCAGCTTACCGAAGAAGGCGAGCTTGCCGGCATCGTGAAGCGCCAGCAGCCGGGTCAGGAACAGACGGCGGAAGAGTGCACCCAGCACGCGCACCGGCAGGAGGAAGGCCGGGCGGGACGATATCCATCGGTCCCCGTCCAGCGCGATACCGCCGCCCGGCACGATCATGTGGATGTGCGGATGATGGGTCATGGCCGAGCCCCAGGTGTGGAGCACGGCGGTGATGCCGATGCGCGCACCCAGATGCTTGGGATCGGCAGCGATGGTCAGCATGGTCTGCGAGGCGGTCTTGAACAGCAGGTCGTAGAGCAGAGCCTTGTTGTGGAACGCGATGGCGGCGATCTCGGCGGGCAGCGTGAACACGAGGTGGAAATAGCCGACCGGCAGCAGGTCGGCCTCGCGCGCGGCGAGCCAGGTCCGCGCGGCGGCGCCCTGGCACTTGGGGCAGTGGCGGTTGCGGCAGGAGTTGTAGGCGATCCGCCAATGGCCGCAGTCGGTGCAGGCCTCGACGTGCCCGCCCAGCGCGGCGGTGCGACAGTGCTCGATCGCCGACATGACCTTGAGCTGATGCAGGCTCAGGTGCCCGGCATGGGCGGCCCGATAAGCAGGTCCGGCAGCACGGAAGACGTCGGCAACCTCGAGCGAGGTGCGCACCGGCTCTCAGCCGCTCGGCACCTCGTTATCCGGTGCCGCCAAGGCCAGTCGGTCGAGCGGGCTGACAACTGCCCGCATCGTCTTCGTTGCCACCTTGGTGTAGAAGGCCGTGGTGTTGAGCTTGGCATGGCCGAGCAGTGCCTGGATAACGCGGATATCGACGCCGTCCTCGAGCAGATGCGTCGCAAAACTGTGCCGTAGGGTGTGCGGTCCGACCCGCTTGGCGATATCGGCTGCCTCTGCCGCTTGAACGACGACCCGGTAGAGCTGGCGGGTGCTGATCGGCACCGTCGCGTTCTGACCTGGGAAGAGCCAGCCATCGGCATGAAGCACACCCTGTTGCCGCCCCGCGCGCCACCACTCCCGCAGCAGCACAAGCAGACCTTCGGGCAGCATGGCGTTGCGATAGCGTCCACCCTTGCCGCGTTCGATCCTGAGCAGCATGCGCTTGCTGTCGATATCGCGCACCTTGAGCGCCGAGACCTCGCCGACCCGCAGCCCCGCACCGTAGGCCACCGACAGCGCGGCCTGGTGCTTGAGGCAGGTCGTGGCGTCGAGGAGCCGCTTCACCTCGGGCTGGGTCAGCACAACCGGGATCTTGCGAGCATGAGCGGTGCGGACCAGCTTGCGGGCAAGCCCGGGCCGGTCGAGGGTGTGGGTGAAGAAGAACCGCAGCGCCGCGACAATGCTGTTCATGGTCGGCGCCGGAACGCCGGCTTCCTGCTGTTCGAGCTGGAAGCGGCGGATATCCTCGGAGGTCGCGGTGTGGGGCGAGCGCCCCAGCCAGGTCGCGAACCGCCCGACATCGCGCAGATAGTTGCGCTGCGTCTCCGGGCTGAACCGGCGCATGGTCATATCCTCGATCAGCCGCTGGCGCAGCGGGCTGATGGGCGAAACAGGTACAAGATCGTTCATCTCTCGACTCCTCGGTTGAAGGAGCCGGAATGGTCGGCCTTGTTCGATCTACTCGCTACCTTCTTGCTCTGGCGTCACCCGCGCCGCCAGCACCCCTCCCGCGAAGCGGGTTCGTGCACCGGCCCCAATTCCGCCGCTTCAAATGACAAGCGAAGTGGGCAATTAGATTGGATACTTTCACCGACCGCACTCCAAGCTGGGCATACGCCAAGCCAACCCTTGCACCTTGGAATCGGGTGGTTCAGAATGCCGCAATGCAAACGCCAGAGTGCGCCACGAAACTCCGAATTGTGCTTCCCCCGTGCTTCCCCGGAGTAACCGACAGACCGGGGAAGCAGGATCCGCCAACTTGCGATCCGCTTAAGCGGTTCAATTTTCGAAAGAAAAATGGAGCGGGCGAGGCGATTCGAACGCCCGACCCCAACCTTGGCAAGGTTGTGCTCTACCCCTGAGCTACGCCCGCTCACTAGACGCTCACCAATGCCGTTCCTTCAGGTCCGTATCGGTGGGGAAGCGCGCGGTTAGCAGGGGCGGTGTATAGCGGCAAGTCCTAAATGCGCCTGCCCTGTAGTTCTGCTGACCAATGGCAGGCCCGCGCCCGCCAAAGTCGAGCACGCCCCTTCACATCGAAACAAAATGCGCCACATAGGTCAGCGAACCAGAGACTTCGCGGTTCCGCGACGCAGTAAACACCATCAGGGGACGATACATTGGCAAGCACCGGTCTTAATCTCGACGAACAGAAGGCGGTCGACCGCTTCCGGACACAGGTCGTCGAGCCGTCCATGACGAAACTGGTAATCGTCGATTTCTGGGCCGAATGGTGCGGCCCATGCAAAGCGCTGACCCCGACGCTGGAGAAGATCGCCGCCGAATATGCCGATAAGGGTGTGATCCTTGAAAAGATCAATGTGGATGAAGACCAGTTTATTGCCGGCCAGTTCCAGATCAAGTCGATCCCTACTGTCTATGCCATGTTTCAAGGCCAGCCGGTTGCCGACCTGACGCCTGCACGCACCGAGAGCCAGTTGAAAGAAGCACTGGACCAGATTCTCTCGCAAATCCCGATTGGCGAAACGGGTACGCAGGGGGAAGCGCCCAAACCCGACCTGGACCAGTTCCTGACTATGGCCGAGCAGGTGCTGGCGGACGGGGATGCGGAACGTGCTGCTGGCGTATTTTCTCAGGTCGTCGAGATGGCGCCTGATAACGCTGCTGCCCATGCCGGCCTGATCCGCTCTCTGGTGGCTGGCGGTCAGACTGATGCCGCTCGCGCACATTTGGAGGCTCTGAACCCCGAACTCGCCGCCGACCCTCTGGTCCAGCAGGCAAATAGCGCGCTCGAACTGGCCGGTACGCAGGTGGACGAGGGCGAACTCGCTGCCCTGCGTGCTGCCGCCGTCGAGCGACCCGCCGACATGGATGCCCAATTCGCGTTTGCCGAGGCCGCCTATGCTGCCGGCGATCGCGATACGGCTGCCGATACACTGCTGGCGATGATCGAAAACGACCGCGAATGGAACGAGGGCGCGGCGCGTACGAAGCTGCTGCAAATCTTCGAGGCCATCGGGTTGGAAGATGACTGGGTGGTCGCCACGCGCCGTCGCCTGTCCAAAATCTTGTTCGGGTAAGGCACAGCACCCCCATGCGTCTTTCGATATTCCCCCTGCCCGGTGCCGTTCTGTTTCCTGGGCTGCAACTGCCATTGCATATCTTTGAGCCGCGATACCGTGCGCTGATCGGTGATTCGCTGGTGCGTGACCGGCGGATCGGGATGATCCAGCCGAAGCAACCGGTCGAGGGATCGCCGCTCTACAATGTCGGCTGCATCGGGAAAATCGAGCAGATCGAGGCAATGGAAGACGGACGTTACAACCTGATTTTGACCGGCGAGACGCGGTTCCGTCTCATCGAAGAAAGGCAGGTTGATACAGCGTTCCGCCAAGTCGAAGCCGAACCTATTGCCGATGATGGCGACGAAGTGCTCGCGAGTGTAGAACGCGCCGGTTTTGAGCGAGAAGCACGCCGGTTTGCAGATGCACAAGGCTATAGCGTGGACTGGGGCAACGTAGAGCGACTGGACGACCAGTCGCTAATCAACGGCGTATCCCAGATCGCTCCATTTGACCCCGCATCAAAGCAGGCTTTGCTCGAAGCTCCGGACCTTGCTGCGCGGTGCGAGCTGCTGATCCAGCTTATGTATTTCTTTGGCCGAACCGACGGGGAAGACGACAAGGTTACGCTTCAATAAGAACCGCACCTCTGCGCGTCAGGCCATGAAGCTGCCGCGCAGACCATCGATCACATATTGCGCTGCAAGTGCCGCCAGAAGAACGCCGAGCAGCCGCGTGATCACTGCTTCTACCTTGTCGCCGAACACTCGCATCAATGGGCCTGCTGCCATCAGCGCAAGCATGGTCAGCAGCAGCACGGATGCCAACGCGCCCAAAACAGCCAGCGTCTGTTCGGTGCCCTGGGCCTCGTTGGTCAGCAACATGATGGCTGCAATCGCTCCGGGCCCAGCCAGCATTGGCATGGCCATCGGGAATACGGAAACGTCTTCTACTTCTGGCGTGGTTGCGCGCACCTTGTCGGCACGCTGCTCACGCCGTTCGGTGCGTTTCTCGAACACCATTTCGAAGGCAATCCAGAACAGCATGAAGCCCCCGGCAATCCGGAAGCTGTCGAGCTCGATATGCAATGCAGCCAGCAATTGCTCTCCGAACAAGGCAAAGCCGACGAGGATGACCGCTGCGATGGCACAAGCGCGCATTGCCATACTGCGCGCCTGCGCAGGCAGCGCCGCTTTGGTCAGACCGGCATAAATCGGTGCGCAGCCCGGCGGATCGATCACAACGAATAGAGTGACGAAAGCAGAGATGAAGAGTTCGAGCATAAGTTTACGTCGAAGGCCTTAATCGGATGACGGCGTGATCCGGCCGGGAATCGGCTGATCAATTGCCATGCGCCATTGCCCATCTGCCAGGTAACTTGCAACCACGCGGCGCGTATCATCGGCCCTGTGGACCCATCGCCACCGCAGTGTGCCATCGGGAGACGCGGCCTGGCCGGAAACCGCTCCTGCCCCGGACACAGCCCCTGCCAATGTAGCAAGCTCCGGCGCAGGAGGCGCAGCAGTGCCTGCCCGCGCGCAATCGGCTACGCGGCCCTGCACCCTATCCAGTCCCTCGACCACGATGACATCCCCGGTCCGAGTGTCTTCCGGCAACGGTTCCGGCTGGGGATTATCGGGCGCGCTGGTGCTGTAAATCCAGCGATAGTCGCCACTTTCCTGCAGCCGCCAGACCGTAACGAAGGTGCCGACCTTGCCGTCAGCCTCTTCCAGTCGACCGCGGCTGATCGCCAGACGCGCATCGCAGCTGATCCACACGCCGCGTACGTTCCAGCGAATTGTCTCTGCGGGATCGCGCCGTCCCGAAAGCCATGCTGCGGCGTCCGTTGGTCCGGAAGGCAGATGGATAATTGCATCCGGCGAGGAAAATTCTCTGAATGCGGACCATTGCCCTTCACGAACCGCCATTTGCTCGAACGAAGCTTCTGTCGCAACAATCTTGCTAGGCTGCGCTTTGCCGGGCGCATTCTCGAGATACTGGTCAATCTGTTTGAGCACGGCGCGAGACGGACCGCGCGAGCTGGCACATGCACCGACAGCAAGGGCCAGTGCGACGATGATTGCCGTCTGCCGTAAATGCATCATGCGCTTTCCTATAAACTTTCAGGCGGGGACAACCCGGCATTGCGATGGGCCGCAACCAACGTATTGCGCAGCAGCACAGCAATGGTCATCGGCCCAACGCCGCCCGGCACTGGCGTAATGGCCCCTGCCCGTTCACTCGCCCCTGCAAAGTCGACATCGCCGACCAGACGGCCCTTCTCGGCACCGCCTTCCGGCGCAAGGCGGTTGATCCCGACATCAATCACGGTTGCGCCGTCTTTCAGCCATTCGGCCTTTACCATTTCAGGCCTACCCACCGCGGCAACGACTATGTCGGCCCGCGAAACCACTTCGGGCAGGTTCTTTGTTCGGCTGTGCGCAATCGTAACTGTGGCATTCGCATCCAGCAGCAATTGCGCCATAGGCTTGCCCACCAGAATGGAGCGGCCGATTACCACGGCATCCATGCCGGACAGGTCGCCCAATTGATCCTTCAGCAGCATCAGACTGCCCAGCGGCGTGCACGGAACGAGACCCGGCAGGCCCAACGCCAACTGGCCTGTGCTAACCGGAGTCAATCCGTCGACATCCTTGCTTGGCAGGATCCGGTCCACCACAGCCTGCTCATCCAGATGTGCGGGCAAAGGCAGCTGCACCAGAATGCCATCCACTTTCGGATTGGCATTCAAGGTGTCGACCATTGCCAGCAAATCGTCCTGCGTAGTGTCGCCGGGCAACAGGTGAGTGAAGCTTTCCATATTGGCGGCCAGCGTCGCCTTGCCCTTAGAGCGGACATAGACCTGACTGGCCGCATCGTCGCCTACCAGCACAACAGCGAGGCCCGCCTTGCGGCCCGCCTGCCGCTCGAAGTCAGCGGCCATTGCGCCGATCCGCTCTCGTAGATTCGCCGCGAAGGCTTTGCCGTCGATAATCGTGGCCGTCATACAACGGACCGCGCAACGCTGGTGAGGATGATGGTGAAGATTTGCAGGATGATGATCAGCACCAAGGGCGAGAAATCGATCGTGCCTGCACTGGGAATAACCCGCCGGATCGGCGCCAGCACCGGTTCGAGCAGGGCATTGATGGAGCGATAGACGCTGGCCATGAACTCGTTCGACTGATTGATCACATTGAATGCAAACAGCAATCCGATCACGAATTGCACAATGATCAGGGTGATCAGGACCGATGTAAGCAGGTCGACAATCTGGATCAGGGTAAAAAGCAGGTTCGACATTATGTGCCTTTCGGGCAGGTCTTTGAGAGGTGTATGATCAAACTAATACGCCTGAACGCGAAAGCAAGGGCTTAACCTGATGCAGCTTCGGCGCTGATGAGCGTACCGGCCCCGCGTGACGTAAAGAATTCCAGCAGCATCGCATGGGGCACCCGTCCATCAAGAACAACTGCCGCTTCGCATCCCGCCTCTACCGCCGCGGTGCAGGTTTCCAGCTTGGGAATCATTCCGCCAGAAATTGTTCCGTTTTCGCGTAGCGTAGCGATATCGGCGGGCCGAAGATCGGTCAGCAGCTTGCCATCATTGTCCAGAACGCCCGGCACGTCGGTCAGCAGCAGCAGCCGCGCCGCTCCCAGAGCAGAGGCAATCGCGCCCGCCATCGTATCGGCATTGATATTGTATGTCTGTCCGTCCTCACCCCGGCCGATCGGCGCAACCACCGGTATCATACCTGCCGCACTGGCGGTTTGCAGGATGGTAGTATCGACATGGGTCGGTTCCCCCACGAAACCCAGATCGATCACCTGTTCGATCTGGCTACCCGGATCACGCGTCGTGCGCTCCAGTTTGGTCGCGGTAACCAGTCCGCCATCCTTGCCCGATACGCCC
Source organism: uncultured Sphingomonadaceae bacterium (assembly GCA_913060895.1). Taxonomy (GTDB): domain Bacteria; phylum Pseudomonadota; class Alphaproteobacteria; order Sphingomonadales; family Sphingomonadaceae; genus CAJXSN01. The sequence goes on along the minus strand of CAJXSN010000009.1, from coordinate 5,033 downwards.
ATAGCTTTGCCGCCGGCAGAAGCAATCCAGCCAACCAACTGTTTATTGATCGCGCCCGATAAAACCATTTCCGCAATTTCAGCCGTCGCCTGATCCGTCACGCGCAAGCCATCTACAAAGGTGCTCTCTACCCCCAGCCGCTTCAGCATATCGCCGATTTGCGGGCCGCCGCCATGAACCACCACCGGGTTGATGCCGACAGCCTTCAACAGAACGATGTCTTCGGCAAATTCGCGCGCCGCCTTGGCATCGCCCATCGCGTGTCCGCCGTATTTTACTACAAAAGTGCGCCCGGCATAGCGCTGGAAATAGGGCAGCGCCTCGATCAGGACCTGAGTCTTGGCCAGCGTGTCGCGGTCTGCGGTCGAATTCGGCATTGTTACGCGCTCCTGCGCCCGTCTATTTTGGTTGGCAAGCGCCTAGCGGATGGAACGGGTATAGGAAAGCCGCGCCGGGTTTGCGGTGATACGCGGTTTTTGCCACAAGCTGGAGCATGCCATTGTCCCGCATCCCCATGATCGCCCTCCCCGCTGCAATATCGCTCGCTGCCTGCCAGCACAACGCGCCCGAGGTTGAGGAAAGCGCCGCCTCTGCGCAGGACGCATTCTTTGCAGCGCTGACCACCCATTGCGGCAAGGCGTATGAAGGGCGGCTGGTAAGCGATGACGCCGCCGATGCCGATATGGCGGGGGCCGAGATGGTGATGCATGTGCGCGAATGCTCCGACACACAGATTTCGGTTCCCTTTCACATTCGCCAGTCGGACGCGGAGTGGGATCGCAGCCGCACCTGGATCTTCACCCGCACAGATGGCGGCTTGCGCCTCAAGCATGACCACCGGCACGAAGACGGCGAGCGCGATGCCGTGACCATGTACGGGGGCGACACGGCAGAGGTGGGCGCCGCAGATGTACAGACCTTCCCCGTCGATGCCGAAAGCATCGCGATGTTCCGCGCCGAGGGGCTTGATGCATCTGTCACCAATGTCTGGACCGTCAGTGTCGAACCGGTGGACGCGGCGGACGCGCAGTTCACCTATCAATTGCGCCGAACCGTGGAGAGCGGTGCGCCAAAGGACCGGCTGTTCCGCGTAGAATTCGACCTGACCCACGAAGTTGCTGCACCGCCTGCGCCGTGGGGCTTCGAAACTGCGGGGTCCTGAGCGGACGCTCTTGCCCTCACCCAGATTTGACCCAAGCTGATAGTGCAAGCGTCGCCGGGCGGCATATCGAGCGCGCTGCACCTGTGGCTGCTCCTTGCCGTAATGCTGGCGGGCGAAGCGGATAGAGATTCCCCGGAAAGGATGATGTGAATTTGCCGCGTGCAGGACAGCGATATCGCACAAACGAAAGGGAGCGCACCTTCCGGCACGCTCCCTAACAAATATCTGGCCGTCCGTTATGGACAGACCCGGTCAGCTGCGACGGCGGACCTTGCGGTAATCAACCGTTGATGCCGCACTGGCATCACGGTAGATTACGTGTTCGTCTTGAATATCGAGGTGTTCCACCCCGACCAGACGCCCATCTTCCATCCGTACGGCAAGAACGTGCTCGTTATCCTTGTCGACCAGCATATCCGCGATTTTGCCATACTCGTCGCCAGTCAGCGAACGTACGGGGTAACCTCGAATATCCTGTTCCTCGTTGACCAATTGCCAGTCGGAAAGGGAATCGAGTTTTTCAAACCTGTCATCATTTTTCATCGCGGGTTTACTCCTCCATTTTTTACGTTGACGCGCTCGGCGAAGATATAGGCATCGTTGCCACCCTTCAGATCATCCTGCACTGTCTGCGGCAGATCCGACACATCAAGGCTTTCGACCCTGCCTGCTAGCGATACTGTGGAGCCCGGATTTACGTCGATCAGGCCTTCCTTCGCAGTATCGGGGGTCTGCACTTCGTCGAACCGGATCAGCGTTTCATTGGCGCCTTCGCCAACAGTAAAGCTCATGTCCCCGATCACGCGATTGACAGCAACTTCATCCAGATTGACGGTCTGGCCGATCTTGTCGCCCAGTGTGCCGAGTGCGGCCAGCGTTACGATGGTGCCGGCCTGTGCATCATCGATTGCCCCGTTTGTTTCGAGATCGGCGGCCATGCCGTCGACATCCGGTGCGACCATTTCGGTCTCGGCATCGTCATCCAGAACATCGGGCGTATCGTCGTCATTGTCGAATATCGCCCACAGCAGCGCTGCGACGCCAGCCAGCAGCAACAGCCACCAAAGCCAGGCCATGCCCGACGATTTTTTCTCTACCGGTATTTCGGCCATAGATTTTCCCCAGTTATTGCACCGGCAAAAACGTCCGGCTGAACAATAGAGCGGTTGGCCCAGCATCTTGTTCCGTTAGCTTTTGATAAGCCCCCACAATGTCTTGGCGCTCTTCGCCGCGAGCGGGACCCCCCGACACGGCTTATGGCGGGTTGCAAATAGAGGATCTTTAACCGGCAGGTAGGAGCCCGCGCCCTAACGAGGGGCAATGACACGAATAGTTCCTTTCCGGCGTCCGCTGCAGCAGCAACGCTCGCCCATTGGCTTCATTCTGATCGTCGTCGCCGTATTTCTCGGTGCATTCAGCGCCGTATTCTTCTGGGATGGCGGCGGGCGGAGCGGTTCGGCAGCAACGTTTGTGGAAGGCGCCGCCCCCGGAACACGCATCACGGGCAGCTTCGCGCGCTGCGGTGATGGTCAGCGCATCACCTGCGTAGTGGACGGTGACACGATCTGGGCGAACGGCATCAAAATCCGAATGGCCGATTTCAATACACCCGAGATCGGCAATCCGGGCTGCGAAGCCGAGCGCCGCCTAGGCCAGCGCGCCACAGTGCGGCTCACCACCCTGCTCAATTCCGGCGCAGTCACCGTGCACAAAACCGGGGACCGAGACACCGACGTCTATGACCGCGCCTTACGCGAAGTGCGCGTCAATGGCCGCAGGGTAGGCAACACACTAGTGGAAGAAGGACTCGCCCACGAATGGGAAGGGTACCAGCGCAACTGGTGTTAGAGAGATCCGGCGCGCAGCGCCGCAATGGCGACCGCCCGCCCGAGCTTATGCGAGGCAGCAAGGGGCGCGGATGCGCCCCGCCCGCAGGGTCCAAATAAAGAACTCATCTAATCTTGGCGCGCCCGTCTCTACCGTGACCCATCAACGCCAGCGGTAAAGAACCCACCCCTAACCCCTCCCGCAAGCGGGCGGGAGACGTGCTCAGGCGCTAGGGAACGCTGCAACTTCGCCCCTCCCACACGCGAACGCCGGAATCCAAAGCCCCCTACTTCTCCCCTCCCGCTTGCGGGAGGGGCCGGGGGTGGGCAAAACCAACAGATGCCCAACTGGAAAGAGCGCAACACCAAACGTGCCAAAGAACTCCGCAATCAAGCAACCCCGGCAGAACGCGCCCTCTGGCCGTATCTCGCCCGCTCTGCCCTAGGCGTGAAATTCAGCCGCCAGATGCCGGTCGGCCCATGGTTCGCCGATTTCCTGTGCCGAGAGCTGAAACTGGTGATCGAGCTGGACGGCCACAGCCACGACATCGCACCGCAGCGGGACATGGCGCGGGACGCGGCGCTTCAAGACAATGGCTACACCGTCCTCCACTTCACCAATGCAGACGTGTTGCAAAATGCGGAAGGCGTTGCCGTGTCCATCCGCGAGAAGGTCACAGAGCTAAGAGGCTAGTAAATTCCTCCCGCGTGCAGGAAGGAGGCGAGACTTAGCGGCCAAGCCGCCTGGTCGCAGCAGGGTGGGCGCAAGCGCAACGCAACAAGCATCGCCGCACCCGCAAAAAAACCTACACCAAGCCAAGGCCCACCCCTAACCCCTCCCGCAAGCGGTAGGGGAACACGCAAACCATCGACAAAGCGCCCCTCTTCCCCCCTCCCGCCCGCGGGAGGGGCAGCGAGACTTGCGAGCTTGCTCGCTAGTCGCAGTGGGGTGGGCTGAGCGGTACGTTGTGGTTCTTCCCGACCATATGGGCGGTGAACGTCACTTGGCAGGAAGTGCCGGAGCGGCGAGTGGACAGCTATGCTGCTCCGAGGGGGCGATGGAGATCATGAGTATAGCGAGAGCGCGACAATTCGTTTTATTGGGCTTCGTAAAAGGCCAATGCCATTATGGCTTCTTCGGTGTAGCGCCGTTGAAACTTAAGATACGAAACGAGGGAAAAAACCGAAAGTGAAGTTAACGACAACCATTCGAACAACCCTGCTCCTTCACCCGTTCCGCGCTCGGTTAAACCAAGCGGCCAAGTTCCCCATTTCTGATACACAAGAATATATATCAGTACGAACCATGAAGAGGTAAGAAATATAAAGCTCAGGCTGCGGAACAACCCAGCCATAACTAGGTAATTGTACATTCGAGGGACGGCATCGGGCACGTTATTTATAACGTAGTATTCTAACGACTTGTACCATTTGGTGTCAGTTCGAATTGTATCATCCGGAACGACAAATTTCTCATATTTTGATTTTACTAATTCGAACGCCTTCGGTGGAATTCGAGTATCCAAATATCCGAACAATCCCGCCCAGTAGACTATTGCATAATGGAAAGCGCATGGGAGGTGAAAAGCCGCGCGCACAAATGATGGGAAGACGGCATTTTCTTTCTTTATCCTTTTGGCACGAGCGAAGAACATCTTCCGGAGCTCTTCATCCCGTTCAGCCCTGCTGCTTTTCATTGAGATAATAATGGCAGTGCTCATTTTACCGAGAAACCGATCGACGGCTTTCTCGATTAGTTGGCTAGCAAGATAAGCTATCAGATGGCCGAGAACATACACCGCCATCAAAATTGCTAACGCCCGAACAATTTCGAGAGTGACCTGAGGCGCAGCATCAAGCAGGAAACTTGGCATCGGAATACCAAGTGGATGGATAAAGTATCTATATAAAAATGGCAGCGCAAAAAGCCCACCGCCAAAATATACTACTAGATCATAGTTGGCGAAAGGCGGTCGGCCGAGGGATTTGATGGTATCAATCACTCAAAATCCTGTCTCTTATACACATCTCCGAGCCCACGAGAC
>CAJXSN010000008.1 GCA_913060895.1 uncultured Sphingomonadaceae bacterium | reverse complement strand
ATCTACACAGAGTAGATCGTCGGCAGCGTCAGATGTGTATAAGAGACAGCCCGCACATCGTTCAGGAACACGTCCAGTGACGGGATGGCTTCAGCGGTGCGGGCGGCTATCATCGTCGCTCTCCGGTTGCGGGCTGTAGGCGGGGCGATCATCCTCGGTCTCTGGGTGCAGTAGCGCTTCGATGGCAGGCACCATCGCCTGAGGAACCAGCATCATTTCCAGACCGAGCGCGCGGGCAATATTGATCAAGGTCGTGGTGCGCGCTGCCGCCGACCCGGTTTCAACATCGCGGTAGCGTGGGCGCGATATGCCGGCCAGATTGGCCACCTGCTCCTGGGTCAGTCTGGCGGCCAGTCGGGCGCGGCGAAAATGGTCGCCGATCGCTCCCAAAGCTTCTGCTTCCATGTTCATGTGATGCCTTTGCGGATCATTTCTGTAACATTGATCTGAATGCGTATCATATTCCATGATGAACGCCAAGGCCATGATGCCTAAACATATCATTGTCATAATCAACGTAGCGTTTAGGGATCATTCGGCGTCTGATCAGCGCCGACGCCAAGAAAGTGCCGCATGCAAACGAATCAGGCTGGCTTCCTTTTGCCCTGCGCAAATAAGCTTCTGGCCATATTCGGCGAATTCATGTGGCGAATTGAGCAAGAGCGACTAAAATAGCCGTAGTTCTGGAATGCGCGCCGGTCGCGATGGGAGGTGATCATGCATGATCACCGCTCGACAGTCGCGGGCCGCACGCGCGTTACTGGGTTGGACGCAGGAGACGCTCGCTGACAAGGCCCGAATATCACTGACTGCCCTGAAGCGCCTTGAGTCCGAGAACCGGCTCGAGGTGTATGAGGCAACGCGGGATCAGGTGCGCCGGGCGCTTGAAGCAGCAGGGATTGTTCTCTTGTCCACGGATCGCGGGCAAGGAGTGTTGTTGGTTCATGGCCAAGACGAGAAGAGACACCGACATATCCACGGCGGTTGATTGGCGCAGGCACCATCATCGATCTGCCGCGGCGGCCTGTGTCTTGCTGAGATCCTCGACATGACATCCGCAGCCTCCTCCTTCGACGACATTGCGCCCATCAGCAATGAGCTCACCGAATATGATCGCGCGCATATCAAGCTTTATATGCGGCTACTCGATGCCGACGACGATGGCGCCGAGTGGACCGAAGCCGTTAATGTGCTGTTCGGTATCGACCCTGTTCAAGAGCCCGAGCGCGCCAGGCAAGTCCATGACAGCCATCTGGCACGGGCGCGCTGGATGACGCAGAGCGGCTATCGCCAGCTGCTCCGTCGTCCGACGGATCGCGACTGACCTTGGCGTTGACGCCAAAGTGATGCCCTGTGGGCATCACTCTATGCCGCCTATCTGGCTTCCTTCCGTGTAGGAACGCCGCAATCTTTTCACGCTCCACCTGTGCAATTTCAACCAGGAGCGGAGCCATGAAGCCGGATACGTCCCGCTGGCGAGACCAGAGCCAATATGAATTCTACGATGCGCTGCCCGTTGAGGGCGTCGCGTGGGAATGCTTACGCCGTAACACTGCCTATCAAGCCAGCTTCGATTATCTGGTAACGCAAGATGCCGGACATCTTCCCCTTTCGGATGATGTCCAGCGTCGCTGGGGGTTACGATTTCCCGGCAGACCCCCAACATTCCGCGCTCGACCAACCGGTCGTCTGGTCGCCTCTTGCCAATCCGGCCGTGCTGATGCTCGGGGCTACCCCGGATTTTCTGACTCCTTCACCGGCCGCATTATCCGTCGATCCTGTTGATGTCATCAGCGGTCCAGAGGGGGCATATGGCGCATGCCGCGATGGGGACGGCCAATATCTGATCCTGGCTGATACCAGCCCTGATGCGCAGCCCGCGATCATCCTGCCGCTTGACGACGATCTGCCGGACCGGCTCGAAGCCGTTCTCAGGCTCTGGCACACGCTGGCCGCGAAACCGGCGCGCCGCGATCCAAGGATGACGCTGTATCAGCGCCGGCGCTTCCGCCTGGTGATGCAAGCCGCAGACGGCAACGCCGATCAGGCCAGCTATCGCGAGATTGCCCTCGCGATCTACGGCGAGGACCGCGTTCGGGCCGAGCCGTGGAAGACATCGGCCTTGCGTGCCTCTGTCATTGCCCTTGTCCGGTCCGCCGCCGCGCTCATCGATGGCGGCTATCGCGACCTCTTGCGCCATCGCCGCAAACCCTGACGCCAACGGCAGATGGGGTGAGGATTTCACCCCTTCAATCTTCCTCATCCCCCATGCCAGCGCTTCTTCGCCACCGTGCGCATGACACGCCGCTGATCGTCAGCGGCATCCTGCACAACCACGGAGGCCCGCCCCATGCGACCCGATCTCGCCGCCTTGCCGCCACGCTACCTGCGCACCAAGGAAGCCGCCGACTTCCTCAGCCTGTCGGCCCGCACGCTGGAAAAGCACAGGACTTACGGAACGGGACCTGCCTATCACAAGCTCGGCGGCCGCGTCGTCTATTCGGTCGAGGATCTGGCGGCCTGGGTCGCGCGGGGAGCGGTTACCTCCACGTCCGATCCGCGTGGACAGGTTCTCCCGGCAAAACCTCTGCCGGTGACACCGTTCACCGCGCCCAAACGCGTTACGCGCTGAACGCGGCTGCAGTCTCCTCATGGCACCTCAGCACCGATCCGGCTCGGAACGCGGACAACTCGATCTATTTCGGGCGCTTCCCGGTGAATTCGCGCCACGAGACGCACAGGATCTCATGGCTTACCCCTTCTTCTCCCTTTCAAAATCACACCGCATCCGCCCGATTGATTTTGCCGCGGGCAATGTCTCGATCCGCGTCGAAGCTGTTCCCGACCACGGCATGGCGACGATCTGGGACGCCGATATTCTGATCTGGGCCGCCAGCCAGATTGTCGAGGCGCGCGATGCAGGCCTGCGCACGTCGCGCCTAATGGCAGCAACGCCATATGAGATCCTCACATTCACAGGGCGCGGAACCTCGCAGCGGGACTATCAGCGGCTGAAGGCAGCGCTCGACCGGCTGCAATCGACCACGGTCGCAACCTCGATCCGCCAGCCCGCCAACGGAAGGCGGCATCGCTTTTCCTGGATCAATGAATGGCGGGAGCGGACCGATGCCAATGGTCGCTCGGACGGCATCGAGATGATTGTTCCTGACTGGTTCTACAGTGCTGTCCTGGATGAAGCGCTGATCCTCACCATCGATCGGGCTTATTTCAATCTGACCGGCGGGCTCGACCGCTGGCTTTATCGTCTCGTGCGCAAGCATGGCGGGCGACAGAAAAACGGCTGGCGGTTCGACTTCCGCCACCTGCACCAGAAATCGGGAAGTCTGTCGCCGTTCAAGCGCTTCGCGTTCGAGCTGCGCGACATTATCCGCCGCCAGCCGCTGCCCGGTTACACCCTGTTCGCCGAGGTCGAAACCGGAGGCCGGATGTTGCTCGCTTTCGAGCCTGTTCCCGCCTGTGGAAAACCTGTGGATAGTCTCGTGCTAACGGGAACCCGCACTATCGTGCCATCAGGAACCGGAGGCTCGTGCTATCGGGAACCCAAACAGCCCTTACCCTACGGTAATAAAAGCGGAAATCGCGCCCTTAACTTAGAGTCTAACACAGAATCTAACTTTGAAGAGCGACGGCGCGATGTGGAAAAGCTCATCGCGCAGGCTAGTGCTGCCCTCAGAGTGGGCGCACGCAAAGGCAAGCTGACGCCCGCAGAGCAAGGATCACCCGCGCCAAAAAACACGTCTGAATTTCCTCTCGGCAAACCGGGAGGGCGGCGATGATCCTCGCGCTCCTCAATCAGAAGGGCGGCGTGGGCAAGACCACGCTGGCGCTGCATCTCGCCGGAGCCTGGGCCGCGAAGGGGCAACGCGTCATCCTGATCGACGCCGATCCGCAAGGCTCTGCGCTCGACTGGTCGCAGCGGCGCAGCCATGAAGGGCTGCCAAGGCTGTTCAGCGTTATCGGCCTGGCCCGCGACACATTGCACCGGGAAGCACCGGAGTTGGCGCGTGGCGCTGATGTCGTCGTCATCGACGGGTCGCCCCGCGTCGCCGGCCTCATGCGCTCCGCCCTGCTCGCCGCCGATCTGGTGTTGATCCCGGTCCAGCCATCACCTCTCGACGGCTGGGCTTCGGCAGAGATGCTGGCGCTGGTGACGGAGGCGCGGATCTATCGGCCCCAGCTGGCCGCACGCTTTGTCCTCAATCGCTGCGCCGCGCGCACCGTTATCGCCCGTGAGACAGCCGAGACCATGGCCGATCACGATCCGCCCTTGCTTGCCACCACTATCGGCCAGCGCGTCGCTTTCGCTGAGAGCGCGCAAACTGGACGGCTCGTTTCCGAGACCGATAGCGGGGAGCGCGCCATGCACGAGATGGCGGCGCTTGCGGCCGAGATCGACGGCCTCGGGATCGGGAGGGCACGGGCATGACACGTCCTCCCGCCAAGGTCCGTTTTGCATCACGTCCGGGCGATCCCGATAGCTGGATCCGGGCAGCGGATGCGCCGCCAACCGGCAAAGGTGCCGGCGCGGCATTCACCGCCCGCCTGACCATCGACATCACCCCCGAACTGCGTGGGCGCATCAAGGTCGCCGCCTTCCGGCGCGGTAACACCGTCGCCGTCATGCTCCGCGAACTGCTCGATCGCGAGTTTCCACCCTCCGAAGGAGATCGACCATGACCGCAAAGATGGCATGCCATGCGCATGGCCGTCCGCTCCCGGACGGGCCAGCGCCCTTAACCACATTGGTCGATCTGACCTTCCAGAAGCTGAAGGTCGAGCACTGGATACGTTTCGGCCGCAAGAGCTTTGAGCAGATCATCGACCGCCGTCGCAGCATCGTCGGTTTCGCACCCGAGAGCATCTTCGCTTTCGTTCGTTGGGCCTCCAACGACTACGGCACCATCGTTTCGCGTCTCGACATCCTGCGCGCCATCGGACGCGGCGAACCATTCCAGACAGTTCCCTTCGTTCGCCCCGGCGGCGAGATCCTGTTGCGGATCAATGGCTGGCCAAAGGTACAGCGGGCGCTGGCCGTGATCGACGCCGTGGAGGCACTTAGCGTCGATCCCGCTGACGCATCGCCGGATTACTGGCGGCACGTCCATAACCGTCTGAGCGCCGGTCAGGAACCAAATCCCTACACCGCAGAGCGGCATGCCGCGTGGATCGGCCGCCGGAGGATCGCGCCATGAGCCGCCGCCATATCTTCGCGGCGGCGTCGCTGGCCGCTGCCAGTCTTATCGCCACATCCGTCGCCGATCTGCCGACCCGGTTGATCTGGAACGCCACAGCCAGCGCGCCCATAGGTTTCTACACCGTTGAACCCGCCAATGCGCTCGAAGTGCCCGAACTGGTCGCCCTCATGCCGCCCGAATCGCTGGAGCAGTTCATGGTCGAGCGCGGCTATATCGGTCGCGGTGTGCCGCTCCTGAAGCGCGTTCTCGGTCTGCCGGGACAACGCGTCTGCCGCAGAGGCGCGACCATCACCGTCGATAACGTGGAAATGGGCGACGCGCTGGAGCGCGACCGTCTGGGCCGCGATCTGCCGGTCTGGCAGGGCTGCCGCATCATCCGCGACGGCGAACTCTTCCTCATGAATGGGCAAGTCCGTGACAGCCTGGATGGCCGTTACTTCGGACCTGTTCCCGCCAGTTCCATCATTGGCCGGGCGCTGCCGCTCTGGACCGATGGGGAAGGCGATGGCCGCTACCAATGGCGCCCGGCCACGCACTGAAACCACCCCTAAACATCAACCACAGGAGACTTGTCATGCCACAGATCGGACAGTTCACGCGCGATGAAACCGGCTTTACCGGGCGCATTCATACCCTCACGCTCTCCCGCGAACTCATCATTGTTCCTGCGGAGCATTCGGATGCCGAAAACGCGCCAGCCTATCGCATTCATTACGGCGATGCCGATGGTCCGGAGGTTGGCGCAGCCTGGACACGCACCGGCGAGAAGGCCGGCAAATATCTTTCGGTGCTGCTCGACGATCCCGCCTTGCCGCAACCGATCCGCGCCAACCTGTTCCGTGACGGTGATGCGGGCACGTCCTGGTCACTGCACTGGACCCGTCCGCGCCAACGCGAAGATCGGGACTGAGATCATGCGATCCCCTGCCCTTCTTCTCTTCACGGCCTTGCTGTCACTTGGCAGCGGCGGGACGCACGCGGCTGCTCAGGTGACGCCGAAACCTGCGCCTGTTTCTGCGCATCCGCATGCTGGGTTCATTGCCGAAGCGTCACAGCGCTTCGGCATTCCAGAGCACTGGATTGGCGCTGTTCTACGCGTGGAAAGCGCGGGTGATGTGCGCGCCGTATCGGCGGCGGGCGCGATGGGATTGATGCAGGTGATGCCCGGTACATGGACGAGCTTGCGCATCCGCTATGGTCTCGGCCGTGATCCTTATGATCCTCGTGACAACATCTTTGCGGGGACAGCTTATCTGCGTGAGATGTGGGACCGCTACGGCAATGCGGCGGCGATGCTTGCCGCCTACAATGCTGGTCCCGGTCGCTATGACGAGCATCTCGCGACAGGCCGCGTTCTGCCCGCCGAGACGCGGGCCTATATAGCCACGCTTGCACCGCTTTTCGGCGGCGCGGCTGCGCCCGATGCGCCGACAAGCGTGCCGCCGCCACCACCGGACTGGCGTGTGGCTCCGCTGTTCGTCATGCAATTCCGCAGCAATGGGGCTGCGGCCAGCCAGCCGCCCCGCGATGCCCGCGCATCCGTTCCGGTGCGCGATCCTGTTGATGCGGAACCGCAGGGCGGCAACATTTTCGTGGCCCGCGCGAGCGATCGGGATGCGCCATGAGCATGGCGTTCCCGCGCTCTTTCGGTCCGGTTCCGGTGTTCAGTCAGGCCGATTTGCGCCTGGCAGCATTCCCGGCAGGAAGGGCAAAAAGGGAAGGAAGGGCGGAGGGCAAGATAAAAGAACATGGCACTCCACCGGGCCAGTTCGGGAAATTCTTGTTGTCTGCACACTGGTTAGCGGGGCCGCAGGCGGCACCACGGTTTTGGGCATCGCGTGCCGCGATTGTTCGCAATCCCTTGTCTTTGCTGGGTTTTGACCGGCACTACGGCGGTGTAATGACCGATTTTCAGCAAAACGGTCCCGGATTGCGGCCATGAGCGCCGATGATGAGAACCGCTTCCGCCCGAAGCCCGGCCGCATCCGATCCGACACGCCGAAGGCGGGCAAGGCCAAGAGCTTTCTGACGCAGGCGAAAAAGCTCGCCCGCCAGCAGGGCGACGCCCATTCCAGATATTCTTCCCGCCCCGGCACCGGCAAGGCCGGAAAGAGTGGGAAGGCGTCAGGAGGTGCCGGTGGGCCCGGTATCAAACGGGGGCGCGGCGCGGTCTTTGTCCGCGCCCGCAGCCTGTCGGGTGGATGGCGTCACAGCACGGTGGGAGTGCGCCGCGTTGTCGTCAAAACTCGCTATGTCCAGCAGGCCGGGAAGAACGGTAAAGCCGCCGCCCATCTACGCTATATCCAGAGGGATGGGACATCGCGTGATGGCGAGCGCGGTCAGCTCTATTCCGCGAATGACGATCGCGCCGATGGCGAGGCTTTCCTTGATCGCGGCAAGGATGATCGCCACCAGTTCCGGTTCATCGTCTCGCCCGAAGATGGCGTGGATCTCACCGATCTGAGCGAACACACCCGCGATCTGATGAAGAGCATCGAGGCCGACCTTGGCACCCGGCTCGATTGGGTGGCGGTCAATCACTACAACACTGGCCAGCCCCATGTGCATGTCATCGTCAATGGCCGTGACGACAAAGGCGACGATCTCGTCATCAATGGCGATTATCTCGCCAACGGTATCCGCGAGCGGGCGAGCGAGTTGACCACGCTGGAGCTTGGCCCCGTCACCGAGATCGAGCAGTCCCGCAAGCTGTCGGCGGAGATCGACCAGGACCGTTTCACCCGCATCGATCGGGCGATGACGGCGGAGGCAGACGACCGATTGCTCGACCTGGGCTTTGAGCCCGACGATCCCCGCCGTCAGTTCAACCGGACCCTACGCCTGCGCCGTCTCGCCAGACTGGAGAAGATGGGGCTTGCCACCGAACACGCGCCCGGCGTCTGGGAGCTCAATGCGAAGATGGAATCGGCGCTGCGCGAACTGGGCGAGCGCGGCGACATCATCCGCAACATGCACAAGGCGCTGAAGGCTGATGGGCTGGAGCGTGACCCGATGACCTTCCAGCTCCACGATGCAGCCCCAACGGTCCCGATCACAGGTCGCGTCGTTGACAAATATCTCACTGACGAGATGGGCGAGAACCTGACCCTGGTGGTGGACGGGATCGACGGGCGCACGCATCATGTTCCCGGCATCGACCCCACGCGCGTCGAGGACGCCCGGATCGGCAGCATTATCGAGGTCGGTCCCGCCGATACGGTAGGGCGTCCATCAGATCGAACTATATCGACCATCGTCGAAGACGGCCTCTATCGGCCGAGCCGTCATCTCGAACAGGCCAGGTTCGAGGGGCGCGTGCCGGGCGGGGATTATGAAGGCTATGTGGATTCCCATGTCCGGCGGCTGGAGGCGCTGCGCCGCGCCGGGATCGTCGAGCGGATCGACGCCGACCGATGGCGCATCCCCGAGGACTTTGAGAGCCGGGCCGCGACCTATGATGCCGGTCGCAACCGGCAAGCAAACATCCGTGTCGTCTCGACGGTTGAGCTGGAAAAGCAGATTGGTGCCGATGGCGCGACCTGGCTTGATCGGCGGCTGGTGACGCCGGATGCCTCGGATCTTGCACCAGCAGGGTTCGGACAGCAGGTGCGCGAGGCGATGGATCAGCGCCGTGAACATCACATCGAACAAGGCGACGCCACCCGAAGCCGCGAAGGCCGCATCCTCTATCGGCGAAACCTGCTTGCCAATCTGCGCGAACGGGACGTAGCGCGGGTTGGCGCTGAAATGGCCGAGGGCAAGGGGTTGCCGTTCCGCGTGGCTGCCGATGGCGAGAATGTCAGCGGCAAGTTCACGGGGACCGCGCAGCTATCCAGCGGCAAATTTGCAGTGGTCGAGAAGAGTCATGAGTTCACGCTTGTGCCATGGCGGCCCGTCATCGACCGCCAGCTTGGCCGGGAGGTGATGGGCGTCGTGCAGGGGCAATCGGTATCTTGGCAGTTAGGGCGGCAGCGAGGATTGGGGGTCTAATCCTTGGCTGGCCTTCGGGCTGTGCAAATTGCTCTGGTTCCGCCGGAGAGGAAACCGCCCTTGAACTGACCCATCCGATTAGCCGCCGATGGTATCCGACACCGCTTCGGCTCGACCTTTCCTGTTGCTTCCCGCGAATTGCCTATTCTCTGATCGGCTTCGTCTCTCTTGTCGATCGGAGTTTTTATGCGTGGAGGCCGAATCCTCTGGGGCCCGCTCATTGTCGTGTTCACCATCGTCCTGGTGACGGTCTGGGCCGCAACCGAATGGGTAGCGTTCCGCCTCGGTTTTCAACCCCAGCTCGGCAACCCGTGGTTCGATGTCATGGGATGGCCTGTCTACTATCCTCCAGCCTTCTTATGGTGGTGGTTTTCCTTTGATGCCTATGCCCCTGGGATTTTCACCGAGGGTGCGATTATCGCCACATCCGGCGCGGTCATGGCCATCGCCGCCGCCTTGCTCATGTCGATCATCCGGGCGCGCGAGGCGCGCAACGTCGCGACCTATGGTTCCGCCCGGTGGGCCGAGGATAAGGAAATCCATGCGGCGGGGCTACTCGGCCCCGATGGGGTCGTGCTGGGCCGCCACAGCAAAGACTATCTGCGTCATGACGGACCTGAGCATGTTCTTTGCTTCGCTCCCACCCGATCGGGCAAGGGTGTCGGTCTCGTCGTGCCGACACTGCTGACCTGGCCAGGGAGCTGCATCGTCCATGATATCAAAGGCGAGAACTGGAACCTGACGGCGGGCTTTCGCTCGCGTCACGGCCGGGTGCTGATCTTCGATCCGACCAACGTCCTTTCCGCAGCTTACAACCCATTGCTGGAAGTCCGGCGGGGCGAATGGGAAGTGCGTGATGTGCAGAACATTGCGGATATTCTGGTCGATCCCGAAGGCAGTCTCGACAAACGCAACCACTGGGAAAAAACCAGCCATTCGCTGCTGGTCGGCGCGATCCTGCATGTCCTTTATGCCGAGAAGGACAAGACGCTGGCGGGTGTGGCGAGCTTCCTGTCCGATCCGCGCCGCCCGGTCGAGGCGACCTTGCGCGCCATGATGGATACGCCGCATCTGGGCGAAGCCGGGGTGCATCCCGTTATCGCCTCGTCGGCGCGCGAGCTGCTCAACAAGAGCGAAAACGAACGATCCGGCGTGCTGTCGACCGCCATGTCTTTTCTCGGTCTATACCGAGATCCGGTCGTGGCCCGCGTGACAGAACGTTGTGACTGGTGCATCGCCGATCTGGTCGGGGCGAAAGACCCTGTCAGCCTCTATCTCGTCGTACCGCCATCCGACATCAACCGCACCAAGCCACTGATCCGTCTGATCCTCAACCAGGTTGGGCGGCGGCTGACCGAGGAACTGGAAACTGCCGGCAAACGGCATCGCCTCCTGTTGATGTTGGACGAGTTTCCGGCGCTCGGACGGTTGGATTTCTTTGAATCGGCGCTGGCTTTCATGGCCGGCTATGGACTGAAAGCGTTCCTGATCGCGCAATCGCTCAACCAGATCGAGCGCGCCTATGGTCAGAACAACGCCATTCTCGACAACTGCCATGTGCGCGTTGCCTTTGCCGCAAACGATGAACGCACTGCCAAACGGATCAGCGATGCGCTCGGCACGGCCACCGAAATGCGCGATTCCACCAACTATGCCGGTCATAGACTTGCGCCCTGGCTCGGGCACCTCATGGTCTCGCGACAGGAAACGGCTCGCCCGCTGCTGACGCCGGGCGAAATCATGCAGCTACCGCCCACCGATGAGATTGTCATGGTGGCGGGTGTGCCGCCGATCCGCGCCGCCAAGGCGCGCTATTACGCCGACACGCGCTTTCAGGAACGGGTGTTGCCGCCGCCAGATCTGCGTAAGCAGCTGACGAAGATCACCGCGTCACCGTCAGACGACTGGACGAGCCTTATCGTACCAGCAACCGCCGCCAATGGGCCTAGCGTGAGCGAGGTCGATGGCGATCCCGCCAATGCCGGTATCCGCCGTGAGCCGGAACTGCCCGAACACGAGGAAATCGTTCCGCCACCGCCATCCCCATCGCAGGAGTTCGACATCTTCGATGATGAGCCAGACGTCGATGCCGGCAAGGCCCAAGCCATGCGTCAGCGGATGCGCATGGTGGCGCGGCAGGCGTCACTCGACCCCAACGACGGCATCGAGCTTTGAGAGGGGAGACAGCCATGGCCACTCGCACCCGTATGAACGTCTATTTCGCGCCCGATCTGCTGAAGCAGGTCGAAGCCCTGGCGCTCCGCCGCAATGTTTCCAAATCCGCAGTGATCGAGGCCGCGGTGGCGTCCTTTCTGTCTGGTGACACGACCGAACGGCTGGAAGCCGCCATGTCGCGCCGTCTCGACAAGCTTGGTCGCCAGTTCGACATACTCGACGAAGATGTCGCCATCCTCGGCGAAACGCTTTCGCTGTTCGTCCAGTTTTGGCTGACCATCACGCCGCCGCTGCCAGACAGCGGCAAACAGTCGGCGCGGATCAAGGGTAATGAACGGTTCGAAGGCTTTATGCAGACCCTCGGCAAGCGACTTGCTACTGGCGATAGATTCCTGAAGGAAATCTCGCGCGAGATGCCCGGCGGACAGCTGGGAGACGAAGGTGACTAGTGCTTCGTCTGCTTGAATCTGAGTTGGCGCGGCTCCTCGATCCTGAAAGCGACCGATGGTCGGCCGGGACCGGCAAGATTAACAGGCGGAGTTTTGGTCGAAAGCGAAAAAGTGGGCCGTTAGGGGCGGCGTCAACTAGTGAATATTTTCATCGGGTCGGGACTGAGTTGCGAATATACATAAATCGTTGAGAGAATGATCCTTCGGCGAAAAAACATCCAGTTTGCCAAAGAATAAATTCGCACTACAGTGCCTTGAGGGGGGCTTCGATCTGCATTTTTGGCGCCTGCGCACTGTCGTAGATCGAGTTGGACCCAACGGGTGATGGGAACTAGCGCGGGTGATCGTGGACATAGAGGCATGGGACGGAAATGAGTGGGAGGCGCATGTCCTTCGGCTGCTCCAGGATTAATACGGGCACGAGAACGTCCAAAAGGTTCCTGCGAAGCACAAAGGCGACTGCGGGCTCGACTACTTCTGCCTAAACAAGTCGGTGGTGTTCCAGTGCTACGCAGTTGAGGAACCTATCAGTGTGTCCGAGCGAGCGGTTAAGCAGAAGTCGAAGATCACCACGGATATTGGGAAGTTTTGCGACACTTCGAAAGGCGCTGTAGCGATGTTCGCGGCGTATAAGATCAAGCGGTGGATCTTGGCGGTGCCGACCCACGACAGCAGGGAGGTCGTTCAGCATGCGCTCAAAAAGACCACAGAGGTAATCGCCAAAAACCTTGCCTATGTCGACCCAGGTTTCCAGATTCTAATACATGACAAGGATGACTTTGACCTAGTGTCATGGGATCGACGTGTTCAACTCCGAAATCGCATCCGTCCACAAGTAACCTTGCCTACCAAGGAAGAGGTTGCCGAGATGGCCGACAGTAACCAAAATTTGACCGATAATCTCCGCCGCAAGCTTGAACGAAGGTTCGACGACGCCGGCGAACTAGACGACGCCGTCGATGATGCGCTTCGCATTTGTATGGAATCGCAGAACGCGGTGTCGCAGCTTCGAAATATGGCTCCGGAGGCATTTGAGCAGGTCACCCGGCTAATCGCGGAAAGGCTGCGGAGGCTCAGGCTCGGTTCGCGAGCCGGCGGTGATCGGCTCGAGACTGAGATCGACGCGCTGAAGTCGAGCATTCTCGCGTCGGTGCCGAACTTGGATCAAGGGACAGCTGAAACCATAGCCTTCGGTTCCGTGAGTGACTGGCTGATGCGCTGCCCGTTGAAGCTCGACTGAAATGGCTGATCTCAAGACATTCCGATCTGTCCTGACAGGCGATTTCACAGTGACGGCACGTCCGGAACCTATCCCGGGCGACCTTCGTGTAAGATGGGGGCAGTCGCTGCTCATCATGGTCCTAGCATCGGCGCGCGGGCAGCGATGTTCGGTCCAGAAGGTGCACTTTCTAGCCCATGTCAGCCGCACGGGCGTTTTGCGTGACACGACGCGCGAGGTGCTAGCGAGAAAGCGTAATTCTATCGCTCTGGCGATCCGGATAGAACCTTGGGTCAATCGTGCTGCCGCATTCGCCAAAGCAAATGGCCTTGTCGAGGTGCGCGATGGTAAGGCGCTGGCGTTGAGTGACGAGGGCAAAGCAGCAGCCAAGACGATCCGCAAGGAAGGTTTGCTGGCGGATGAGACAGCCTTCCTCGACGAGGTTGGCAAGTTCATGACGGAACAAGTGGTCGAGAAGATTATGAAGATGGAATCGATCTGATGTCGCTCAAGATCAGCCACATCCGGCTCAGGGTGCAGACGAGCGCAGGCTTGTATGGGACCGACGCCCCACTGGGATCCGGTCTCACGATCCTTCACGCTCCGAACACCTCGGGCAAGTCGACGCTGCTGCACGCGTTCTTATACGCTCTCGGGTTGGAACAGATGTTGAGCCCGAAGCGTGAGATTCCGCTTTCCTTTGCGATGCGTCAGTATCTCGAGGATCCGACCACCGGAGTCCAAGCCAATGTCCTAGAATCTTACGTGGCGGTGGAGATTGTAAACGCCCGAGGCGAATACATGACAGTGCACCGCAACGTTATCTCCGAGACCAACAATAAGCTCGTATCCGTAATCGAGGGTCCCGAGCTATCCAAGGGGCCGGGCGAATACGAGCGCCGCGACTATTTCGTCATCGATCCCGGTGCCGCTCAGCGTGAGGCAGGTTTCCACCGGAAGCTCGCTCGCTTTATGGATTGGGATCTTCCGACCGTGAAGCGGTACGATGGCAAGGACTGCCTGCTGTACGTCGAGACGATTTTTCCGCTGTTCTTCGTCGAGCAAAAGGTTGGCTGGACAACCATCCCCGGTGCGATACCGACCCAGTTCCGGGTTCGGGAAGTCCACAGGCGTGCCGTCGAATTCCTGATGGACCTCGATACCCACGAGAACGAGCTGCGGCGTCAGGATATCGAACTCCGGGCGGCATCGGCCCGCACGGAGTGGACGAAGACCATCGACGCCATCGGCGCGCTGGCATCTGCATCAGGGCTTCGCGTCGCTGCACTCCCGGGCGCTCCTGCCGCGATGGAGGCGGATGTCAGAAACGCCTATTTGGAGGTCTCCGAGGCTGGAGGGTGGCGCCGACTCGCGAACCGGGTCACCGAACTGGCCGCCGACCTCGCTGTTCTGGAGGAGCAATCTATCCCGGCGGTCGAGACCGTGGCGGAAGGTGCGGCGGCGGAGGCCGATCAGCTTGCCAGTGAGATCCAGATGATCAACGCTGAGCGGACGACAATTTTCCGCGCTCGTCAAACCGAGCTTGTCCAGCAGGCGTCCACTGTACAGCGCGTTATCCAACTCGAAGAGGACCTGAAGAAAAACAAGGACGCACTGAAACTGCAGAAGTTCGGCTCTATGATCGCCCGTGAGTTGGATCCGAACCATTGTCCTACCTGCGAGCAGTCGATCGATGACGCGCTGCTGCCCCAAGGGACACTCGATACCGTCATGTCCCTTGAGGACAACATCGAGTATATTGATGCTCAGAGAAAGGCGTTCAAGCGCCTCACGGATCGATCTGTCGCGATCATCCGCGATTTCGACCTCGACCTCGTCACGACGGGTGAGGATCTGCGTAAGCAAACCGCGCGGTTGCGAGCGCTCAGAGCGGATCTGATTGCGCCGTCGCATGCCGCGTCCGCATCTTTTATCGAAGAGCGCCTAAGGACTGAGCAGCGGCTCAACCACCTGAGAGACATTGACGCGCGCTTTGCCGAGCAGATCAACGGTTTGGTCGATCAGGTTGAGAACTGGGCCAGCCTGCAGGCTGAAAGCAAGCTACTCCCATCCGAACGCCTCAGTTCGGGCGATGTCGAAAAGATTGAGGTTCTCGAGGCCTCGATCCGGAAACAGCTGGTCAAATACGGGTTCAACACATTCTCACCAGCGGACCTGACGGTCTCGAAGGACACGTATCGGCCGGAAAAGGAGGGGTTCGAGATCGGGTTCGAGTTGTCAGCCAGTGATAGCATCCGACTGAAGTGGGCATATCAGCTTGGGCTTCTGGACGTTGCGAGGAACCGAGATACCAATCATCCTGGTCTCGTCGTCTTCGATGAACCGCGTCAGCAGGAGGCGGCGCCGGCCAGCGTCGCCGGGCTCCTCTCCCAAGCTGGACGCATCGCGTCATCAGGGGCGCAGATCCTGATTGCCACGAGCGAAGACTTGGCTAGCGTCAAAAACTTCGTCGCGAACGTTGACCATAAGCTTCTGGCGTTCGATGGCCGGATCATCGACCGGATAGGAGCGGACACCTAAGCAACGTAAAACCGTGGGAAGCGACGGATAGCCCGGGAACGAGGGTTTGGCTAAACGCGTGTCCGTGGTTGAGCTTTGTGCTCATGCTTGCGCCAATCCTCAGTCTGAAAGCTGTTGAGCAGGAATCTACCTGCTGAAAACATAGCCATCCGATTTGCCGCCGTCAGCCGCCGATACCCGCACGTGCGTAAACACCTGTTGAAACTGCCCATAATCAGGCTCTTTTAATCGACCCCGATCCGGGGTCCGTCTTTGCGTGCCCCGTCATGAACGGGGACGCCATGACCGCAGCACATCACAAACCCGAAACGCTTGCCCGCGGCGCGCGAATGCTGCGCACCGCGCTCGGGACGTCCATTGCGCGGTTTCTGGAAGATCCCAGCGTGGTCGAGGTGATGCTGAACCCGGATGGCCGCATCTGGGTGGACCGGCTCTCCGAAGGTCTGGCCGATACGGGGGAGAGATTGTCCGTCGCCGATGGTGAGCGGATCGTCCGGCTGGTCGCCCATCATGTCGGCGTCGAGGTTCATGCGCGTAGCCCGCGTGTCTCGGCCGAACTGCCCGAGACCGGCGAACGGTTCGAAGGACTGTTGCCGCCGGTGGTCGCTGCTCCAACCTTTGCCATCCGCAAGCCTGCCGTCGCCGTCTTCACGCTCGACAACTATGTGACAGCCGGAATCATGACCAGCCTTCAGGCCGAGGTGCTGCGCCTGAATGTCGCCACCCGGGCCAATATCCTTGTCGCGGGCGGCACCTCGACCGGCAAGACCACACTGACCAATGCGCTGCTGGCCGAGGTGGCGAAGACCACAGATCGCGTCGTCATCATTGAGGACACACGCGAACTGCAATGCGCCGCGCCGAACCTTGTCGCCATGCGGACGAAAGATGGCGTGGCGACGCTTTCCGATCTGGTCCGTTCCTCGCTGCGCCTGCGCCCCGACCGCATCCCCATCGGCGAAGTGCGCGGCCCCGAAGCCCTCGACCTGCTTAAAGCCTGGGGCACTGGGCATCCCGGGGGGATCGGTACTATCCATGCCGGTTCCGGCATCGGCGCGCTGCGCCGTCTCGAACAGCTCATCCAGGAGGCCGTGATCACGGTGCCGCGCGCCCTGATCGCCGAGACAATCAACCTTGTTGCCGTCCTCGCCGGACGAGGATCTTCCCGCCGTCTGGTTGAACTCGCCCGCGTCGATGGGCTCGGCCCCGACGGCGACTACGCCATTGCCCCCGCAACCACCCCGAAAGGAGATCCTTCATGATCCGCACGATTTCGCGCGGCTACCGCTTCATGGCAACAGCCGTTACCGCCGTTTCCATCAGCCTGATCCTCGCCCCGGCCGCGCACGCTTCAGGTTCGTCCATGCCGTGGGAAGCGCCGCTCCAAAGCATCCTTCAGTCGATCGAAGGGCCGGTTGCCAAGATCATCGCCGTCATCGTCATTATCTCCACCGGTCTTGCACTGGCCTTCGGCGATACAGGCGGCGGCTTCCGCAAGCTGATCCAGATCGTATTCGGTCTATCCATCGCCTTCGCGGCGTCGAGCTTCTTCCTGTCGTTTTTCTCGTTCGGCGGCGGGGCGCTCGTCTGATGGCGGTCGGCTTTGAGCAACTCGACGCAGTGCCGGGATTTTCCGTCCCGGTCCACCGGGCGTTGACCGAGCATATTCTACTCGGCGGCGCACCGCGCTCCATCGCCATCATCAATGGCACACTAGCCGGAGCCGTGGGTCTCGGCCTGCGTCTCTGGCTGGTCGGCCTCGCGATCTGGGCGGTCGGGCATTTCCTCGCGGTCTGGGCGGCGAAACGCGATCCGCTCTTCGTCGAGGTCGGGCGCAGGCATCTGCGCATCCCCGGTCATCTTTCGGTGTGAGGGCGCAGCCATGATGAATCTCACCGAATATCGACGCACCGCCACCCGTCTCGCGGATTTCCTGCCCTGGGCCGCTCTGGTCGGCTCCGGTGTTGTGCTGAACAAGGACGGCAGTTTTCAGCGCACCGCTAAATTCCGGGGGCCTGATCTCGATTCCGCCGTCGCAGCCGAATTGGTCGCAGTTGCCAGTCGGATTAACAATGCCGTGCGCCGTCTCGGCTCTGGCTGGTCGATCTTCGTCGAGGCACAGCGTTCCGAAGCCGCGACCTATCCTGACAGCACGTTTCCCGATGCGGCTTCCGCGCTGGTCGATGCCGAACGCAAGGCTGCCTTTGAGGAAGCCGGTATGCATTTTGTGTCCGGCTGTTTTCTGACCTTCCTCTGGCTGCCGCCTGCCGAGGATGCCGCCCGTGCCGAGACCTGGCTCTATGAGGGCCGCGAGCAATCCGGCGTCAATCCATGGGAGGTGATGCGCGGCTTCATTGACCGCACCGACCGCGTGCTGGCGCTGCTCGACGGCTTCATGCCCGAATGCCACTGGATCGATGACGCAGCGACGCTGACCTATCTCCATTCCACGATTTCCACGAACCGCCACCGCGTGCGCGTGCCGGAGGTGCCGATGCACCTCGACGCGCTGCTGGCCGATCAGCCGCTGATCGGCGGGCTGGAGCCGCGCCTTGGTGATCAGCATCTGCGGGTCCTGACCATCACCGGCTTTCCGACCGCGACAACGCCCGGCCTGCTCGACGAGATGAACCGGCTGGCCTTTCCCTACCGCTGGTCCACCCGCGCGATCCTGATGGACAAGACGGACGCCACGAAGCTTCTGACCAAGATCCGTCGCCAATGGTTCGCCAAGCGCAAATCCATAGCCGCGATCCTGAAAGAGGTGATGACCAACGAGCAATCGGCGCTCGTCGACACGGATGCGTCGAACAAGGCGCTCGACGCTGACATGGCCCTGCAGGAACTTGGCGCCGACATGGCCGGCATGGCCTATGTGACGGCGACCGTCACCGTCTGGGATGCCGATCCGCGCATAGCCGACGAGAAGCTGCGGCTGGTTGAGAAGATCATCCAGGGGCGCGACTTCATGGCCATGCCGGAAACCGTCAATGCTGTTGATGCCTGGCTCGGCTCCTTGCCCGGACACGCCTACGCGAACGTCCGGCAGCCGCCGGTCTCGACACTCAACCTTGTCCACATGATCCCGCTATCGGCCGTGTGGGCGGGGCCGGGACGGAACGAACATCTCGAAGCGCCTCCCTTGCTTTACGGCAAGACTGAGGGTTCGACGCCGTTCCGGCTTTCCCTTCATATCGGCGATGTCGGCCATACCCTCGTTGTCGGCCCTACCGGCGCGGGCAAATCCGTGCTGCTGGCGCTGATGGCGCTGCAGTTCCGCCGCTACGAACGCTCCCAGATCTTCGCCTTCGATTTCGGTGGCTCGATCAGAGCGTCTGCGCTTGCCATGGGCGGGGACTGGCACGACCTGGGCGGCGGGCTGACGGAAGGAGACGAAGCGTCCGTCTCCCTCCAACCGCTGGCGCGCATCGACGACACCTATGAGCGTGCTTGGGCCGCCGACTGGATCGGGGCAATCCTCATGCGTGAAGGCATTACACTCACGCCCGACGTCAAGGAACATATCTGGACTGCACTGAACTCCTTGGCGTCTGCGCCGATCGGGGAGCGCACCATCACTGGCCTTGCGGTGCTGCTCCAATCCAACGACCTCAAACAGGCGTTGCGCCCTTACTGTGTTGGCGGTGCCTATGGCCGGCTGCTCGATGCCGAGGCTGAGCATCTAGGATCAGCTGATGTTCAAGCTTTTGAAATCGAGGGGCTTGTGGGCACTGGCGCTGCGCCTGCAGTGCTGGCCTATCTGTTCCACCGTATCGGCGACCGGCTTGACGGACGACCGACACTGCTCATCATCGATGAAGGCTGGCTGGCGCTGGATGATGAAGGCTTCGCCAATCAGCTTCGCGAATGGCTGAAGACGCTCAGGAAGAAGAACGCTTCCGTCATCTTCGCCACGCAGTCGCTCAGCGACATTGACGGCAGCAACATCGCACCCGCCATCATCGAAAGCTGCCCGACTCGGCTTTTGTTGCCGAACGAGCGCGCCATTGAGCCCCAGATCACCGCCATCTATCGCCGCTTCGGCCTCAATGACCGGCAAATCGAAATCCTTGCACGGGCGACGCCCAAGCGGGACTATTATTGCCAGTCGCGGCGCGGCAATCGGCTGTTTGAGCTGGGTCTCAGCGAGGTTGGCCTCGCGCTCTGCGCCGCTTCCGCCAAATCAGACCAGACCCTGATTGCAAACCTCATGGCTGAGCATGGGCGTGACGGCTTCCTTGCCGCCTGGCTGCGCCATCGCGGCGCCGATTGGGCCGCAGAGCTGATCCCGAACCTCGCCAATTTCATTGAGCTGACCGAACCCGCTGTTCCGGCCGCGCCAGATCATTCCCAGTCACACCGCCCCCATGAGGAGGAGATCCTGCCATGATCCGCATTCCCGTTCGCCGTCTCGTCGGTACGTCCGCACTGGCTGTCGCGCTCGCCGTGCCCGTCGCGCTTTCGCCGATGCTGGCGAGTCCGGCCCATGCACAATTCGGCTTCGGCCGCATCGTCTTCGATCCATCCAATTACGCCGAAAACGTCCTCACGGCCGCGCGCACACTGGAGCAGATCAACAACCAGATTCAGAGCCTCCAGAATGAGGCGACCATGCTCATCAATCAGGCCCGCAATCTGGCGAGCCTGCCCTATAGCTCGCTCCAAACCTTGCAGCAGAATGTCCAGCGCACGCAGCAGCTTCTGAGCCAGGCGCAGAACATCGCCTTCGACGTCCAGAACATCGACCAAGCGTTTCAGCAGAAATACGGCAGTATCTCCCTGTCCGCTACCGATACCCAGCTCGTCGCTGATGCGCGGTCCCGCTGGCAGAATACGGTCGGCGGCTTGCAGGACGCCATGCGCGTACAGGCCGGTGTCGTCGGCAATATCGACACCAACCGCACCGAGATGTCTGCCATTGTCGGTCAGAGCCAGAACGCCACGGGTGCATTGCAGGCCACACAGGCGGGCAATCAGCTTCTGGCCCTGCAATCACAGCAGCTTTCCGACCTGGTCGCGCTGATGTCGGCCAATGGCCGCTCGGAAGCGCTGATCGAGGCCGAGCGTGCGACCGCTGCCGAACAGGGCCGCATTCAGCGTGAACGCTTTCTGACACCGGGATCGGGCTACCAGCCCGGCAATGCCCGGATGTTCGGCAACGGCAACAACTGACCCAACAGAAGGGGCTTGACATGGACGGCAAGCTGCTGGCCCGGATCGGGGCGATCATATTCGTTGCCATTGCGATTACCGCCACGGTGATCGAGATGACCCGCGAGGACGAACCGGCGCAAACCCGTCCGGCTCCCGCGCTTCAACCTTCTGCCGATCCGCTGCGCCAGAGCCTGCGCCGCTGCCAGCAGCTTGGTGAGGCTGCCGTGAACGATCCCGGTTGCCTCGCCACCTGGGCCGAGAACCGTGATCGGTTCCTCGGCCGGACGCCGGTGCCCGCCGCCCCGCATCAGAACGGGGGACAGTGAACCATGGGCGGCACCGGCGTCATCGACAATTTCCTGAGCGTATTCACCAGCTATATCGATAGCGGCTTCGGCCTACTCGGCGGTGAAGTCGCTTTCATCGCCACGACCCTGATCGTCATCGACGTCACGCTGGCCGCGCTCTTCTGGTCCTGGGGTGCGGATGACGACATTATCGCCCGGCTGGTCAAGAAGACGCTGTTTGTCGGTGTCTTCGCCTATCTGATCGGCAACTGGAACAATCTCGCGCAGATCATCTTCGACAGCTTCGCCGGTCTCGGCCTGAAGGGATCGGGGACCAGCTTTTCCTCCGCCGATCTGCTGCGGCCCGGCAAGGTGGCGCAGACCGGTCTCGATGCCGGTCGCCCGCTGCTCGAATCCATCTCCGACATGATGGGCTACTGGTCCTTCTTCGAGAACTTCATCCAGATCGCCTGCCTGATGTTCGCCTGGGTGCTGGTGCTGCTCGCATTCTTCCTCCTTGCCGTGCAGCTCTTCGTCACCCTGATCGAGTTCAAGCTGACGACGCTGGCCGGCTTCGTCCTCATACCCTTCGGCCTGTTCGGCAAGACCGCCTTCATGGCTGAACGCGTGCTGGGCAACGTCGTCTCATCCGGCATCAAAGTGCTGGTGCTCGCTGTCATCATCGGCATCGGCTCGACGCTGTTTTCGCAGTTCACGGCAGGCTTCGGCGGCGCGACGCCCACCATCGACGACGCCATGGCCATCGTGCTGGCAGCACTTTCTCTTCTCGGCCTCGGCATTTTCGGCCCCGGCATTGCGTCGGGTCTCGTATCCGGCGGCCCGCAGCTTGGTGCAGGTGCTGCCGTCGGAACCGGCCTTGCCGCTGGCGGCATGGTGCTAGCGGGTGGCGCTGCCGCAGGTATGGCCGCGAAGGGGGGAACTGCGGCACTCTCCGGTGGTGCCACTGCTGTCCGTGGGGGTGCTGCCGCTGCAGGTGCGGCAAGCGCCGCCTATAGTGTCGGTTCCCTTGGCCAGTCCGGTGCAGCAGGTGTCGGCTCCGGTCTGGGCGGTGTCGCCCGTACAGCCGGATCGGCTGCCGCGTCGCCGCTGAAGCGTGCCGTGTCGAAAGCAGCGGAAAGCGTCAAAGGCAGCTTCTCCGATGGTGCCCGCGCCGGGCTTGGCGTCACCGGTGGATCGTCCACGCAGGGAAGTATTGGCGGTGCGAGTGCCGCCGCTTCCGCAGCGCCTGCCGCTCCAGCGGGAGGTCCGCCTGCATGGGCGCAGCAGATGCATCGCCGTCAGGCCCTCAATCAAGGCACCACCATGGCCGCCCATGCCGTCCGCTCCGGCGACAGCCACGGCGGCGGCTCTTCCGTCAACATGTCCGAAAGCGACCGCTCATGAACATCTTCAGACGCCCATCGACCCATTACGGCAAATCGCCCGAACCCGAGACCCCTTACCAGAAGGCCGCGCAAGTCTGGGACGAGCGCATTGGCTCGGCGCGCGTGCAGGCGAAGAACTGGCGCTACATGGCCTTCGGCTCGTTGATCCTGTCTGCGGGCTTCGCCGCCGCGCTTGTCTGGCAATCGGCACGCGGGACTGTCGTGCCCTGGGTGGTGCAGGTTGATAATCTCGGCCAGGCGCAGACCGTTGCCGCAGCGACGGCCGATTATCGCCCGACAGATCCGCAGATCGCCTTCCATCTGGGCCGCTTCATCGAGCAGACGCGCTCGATCCCGGCCGACGCCATCATCGTGCGTCAGAACTGGCTGCGCGCCTATGAGTTCACCACGGACCGGGGCGCCGCCGCGCTCAACGACTATGCCCGCGCCAACGACCCGTTCACGAAGGTCGGTCGCGTGGCTGTAGCGGTCGAAGTCTCCAGCGTCATCCGGGCATCGAACGACAGTTTCCGCGTCGCCTGGACCGAGCGCCATTACGAGAACGGGCAGCTTTCCACGACCGAGCGCTGGACCGCGATCCTTACCATCGTGATCCAGACGCCGCGCAATGCCGAGCGCTTGCGCGCCAATCCGCTCGGCATCTACGTCAATGCAATCTCATGGTCGCGGGAGATGAGCCAATGACCCGCACGTTTCCCCGCAATTCCGGTTTCCCGGTTTTCCGTAAACCTGTCTTTGCGGCTTTGCTCTCGGCCACTATGCTGGCGGGCTGCGCCACCAACCGGACGCCGCAATTCAGCTACGATGCCGATGTTCCTGCGCTGCCGACCGTGCAGGCTGCTGTTACCGATGACCGGCCCCGGCCATTGCACACGCCGCCGGCATGGACGG
The DNA here is from genome assembly GCA_913060895.1 of uncultured Sphingomonadaceae bacterium. GTDB lineage: Bacteria > Pseudomonadota > Alphaproteobacteria > Sphingomonadales > Sphingomonadaceae > CAJXSN01. Next base: position 106,564 of record CAJXSN010000008.1, on the reverse strand, counting down.
TCGCGCGCGGCGGAACCGCAGCAGGCACGCCGGCAGGCCGCGTCGAGAACGCGAATGCCGCCGCTCGCGTCGAGCCGCGTCGCGAAGGCTACTATAACGCCATCCAGATCTACCCCTGGTCGGAAGGCGCACTTTATCAGGTCTATGCCGCGCCGGGGCAGATCACCAATATCGCCCTGGAGCCGGGCGAGAGCCTGACCGGCGCGGGGCCGATCGCGGCGGGCGATACTGCTCGCTGGATTATCGGGGATACCGAAAGCGGCAGCGGCGTGAACCGCCGCGTCCACATCCTCGTCAAGCCATCGCGGCAGGACATCTCGACCAATCTCGTCGTCACGACCGACCGGCGCACGTACATGATCGAACTGCGCGCCCGCGAGGCGCTCTATATGCCGTCTGTTGCCTGGGCTTATCCGGCGCGCCCCGCAAGTCAGCGCCAGACCGTTCCGGCAGCACCGATCATCCCGGCCGAGGCCGCGCGCAACTACCGCTACGGCCTTACTGGCGACAGCCCGCCGTGGCGGCCCATCTCCGTCTTCGACGATGGCCGCCGCATCTATGTCGTCTTCCCGCGTGGCATCGTGCAGGGCGAGATGCCGCCGATTTTCGTCCTGGGTTCAGATGGCGAGCCTCAGATCGTCAATTCCCGTATCCACCAGAACATCCTGATCGTGGACCGCCTGTTCGGCGCGGCCGAGCTGCGCCTGGGCAGCGGCAATCGTCAGCAGACCGTCAGGATTGTCCGCATCGAACAAGGACAGGCCGCACAGCCCGCGAACACCGGGGAGTCGCCTTCATGAGCGAGGAAACCACCACGAATGCCGCTCCGATGCGCCTGCGCGCTGAAACACCGCGTGTCACCCGCCTGTCGCGCAAGATGCTTGCCGGTGTCGCAGCTGTCGCGTTGCTTGGGATCGGCGGCGCGCTGATCTATGCGCTCCAGACCCGCGACAGGAGCGGTGAAAGCGAAGAACTCTATTCGACCGAGAACCGCCCCACGGCCGACGGCCTGTCCGGCCTGCCGCGCGATTATACTGGCCCGGTCCTGGGACCGGCATTACCGGGCGATCTTGGCGGGCCCATCCTTGACGCCCAGAACAGGGGACAGCCCGTCGCACCGCCCGCTATTGCGACGCCCGCCCGCGACCCTGCTGAAGAGCGGCGCCTCGCTGAAGAGGAAGCCGCGCGTCTGAGTACAGTCTTCTTCCAGTCAGGGCAGAGAACGGCAGCGACACCCAGTTCCGCAATCTCTGGCCTCACAGGTCTTGACCTTGGCAGCCAACCCGCAGCGCAGGACAGGCACACGGCTTTCCTGAATGGTCCGGTGGATCGACAGACCGTTGCCTTGGATCGCATCATGGCGCCTGCGTCGCCCTACATTCTTCAGGCCGGAGCCGTGATCCCGGCGGCGATGATGACCGGCATCCGCTCCGATCTGCCGGGGCAAATCACAGCGCAGGTCACGGAGAATGTCTATGACAGCCCGACCGGCTCGCTGCTCCTGATCCCGCAGGGCACGCGCATCATCGGCCAGTATGATGCGGGCGTCACCTTCGGACAGCGCCGCGTGCTGCTGGTCTGGAACCGTCTGATCTTGCCCAATGGCCGTTCCATCGTTCTGGAGCGCCAACCGGGCGCGGACGCTTCCGGCTATGCCGGACTGGAGGATGGTGTCGATTATCACTGGTGGGATCTGATGAAGGCGGCAGGGCTGTCCACGCTGCTCGGCATTGGCACCGAGCTGGCGACCGATGACGACGACCGGTTGATCCGCGCCATCCGCGACGGGGCGCAAGATACGATCAACCAGGCCGGACAACAGATCGTCCAGCGCCAGTTGCAGGTTGCCCCGACACTCACCATCCGGCCGGGCTTCCCGGTCAGGGTCATCGTCACCCGCGATCTTGTGCTCGAACCCTACAGGAACTGACCATGGCAAAGCTAAAACTTGGACCCATCATTGAGGACAAACCTGTCAAACTCACGCTGGAATTGCCGGCGCCGCTCCATCGGGATCTCGCTGCCTATGCCGAGGTGCTGGCCCGGGAGACCGGGCAGTCTGCCACCGATCCCGTCAGGCTGATCGTGCCGATGCTGGAGCGGTTTATCGCCACGGATCGGGGCTTTGCCAGCGCCAGAAGAGCCCGCTCATGATGCGGGAGGCCTGTCAGGACACGTCGCCGCGATGATTTCCATGAGCGTGTCGACGGCCTCTCGCGCCGTGCCCCATTTGGCGGACTGATCCATTTCCCGGTTCTGAAGGGTGAGGCTCACCGCGCCGTGTACCGTTGACCAGAACATGAAGCTGTAGCGGCTGAGATCCATGTCAGGCAAAAAGCCCTTGTCCTGAGAACAACGAAGTCCCGTCAGCAATAGATTCAATAGCTGACTTCCGGCTTCGCTCGACCATGGGTCATCGCTGACGCCGAGCCTCGGCGGCGGTGTGAACATCAGCCGGTATAGGGTGGGGTTCTCCAGGGCAAAGCGGACATAGGCATAGCTGCCATTCCGCAAATAGCCGAATGGATCGCCGCGCATCTGCTCGAAGACGACTAGTTTTTCTCTGTAGAGCCTGTTGAAACCCTCGTCCCGAACCGCGCGCAGCAAGGCGCTCTTGTCATGAAAGTGGCCGTAAAGTGCTGGCGCGGTGCAGCCTATGGCATGCGCAACCGCGGTCAGCGGTACGTCGAGGTCGCCGCGCTCCGCGAGCAGCCGGATGGTTTCGTCGACGGCGCGACGAGCAATATCAAGTTCTTGCTCCTTCCGGGGGCGAGCCATGGACATCCTGCCGCAACTGATCGTGAAAACTAAACGTCATTTACTTTTTTCGTTGACGGGGCGGATGTCAAGAAGCAGCATTCCGGTAATTGAACGCCGTTAAGTTTGATATTGTGCGGAGAGGCGATGAGCGCGCGCGGATTCAAGCATCGTGGCGCGTGCATCGAAGGTGTGGCGCGCAAACCGCTTTTTGCGCCGATGGTGGCAGAGTATTCGCCCGAAACCGAACACGGTTCAGGGTGATACGCCATGCCTGCGACCCGGAACAATCAGGCATCGCCTGACCATGCCGTCACGAACATTGTTGCCGGGAATGGCAGCAAGTCTGCGGTTCGGCTGCACCAGTTGCGATACTTTGTTACCGCCGTCGATTATGGGAGCTTCCGCAAGGCTGCTGCGGCGCTTGCCGTCCAGGAGTCTTCGATCAGCCGGCGGATCCGTGATCTTGAAGATGAACTGGGGGCGTCGCTATTCGTACGCCATGCCGGCGGGGTGCGATTGACCGTTGCCGGGCGGGAGTTCCTGCGCAATGCCCGCCATGCTCTTCGCCAGATCGACATCGGGGTGACCAAGGTGGCAGCGGTCGGCCGGGCGGAGCAAGGGCTGATCAAAGTAGGGATATTCTCGTCCCTCGCGTCAGGATTTTTGTTCGATCTGCTGCGTGCTTTCGGGGAGCGTCACCCGAAGGTGCAGGTCGACATCATCGATGGCAGTCCGCCTGAACACGTTGCTGCGGTTCGCAATCTCAATCTCGATGTCGCATTCATAACGGGCATGCCGGCTTGGGATGGTTGTGAAGCCGAGCACCTGTGGTGCGAGAAAGTCTTTCTGGTGTTACCTGACGATCATCCCTTGGCAGATAAGCCCGGCCTCGGCTGGGCCGATTTGGAATCGGAACGGTTCATCGTGAGCGACGGTGCGCCGGGGCTGGAGATTCACGAATATCTTGTCGCTCGACTTGCGGGTCTCGGCCGCAAAGTGGATATCCAGACCCAACAGGTCGGGAGAGACAACATCCTGTCGCTGGTTGCGGTCGGCCACGGGCTTACCCTAACAAGCGAAGCGACGACCGGCGCGCAGTTTCCGGGGATCACCTATCGGACACTAGCGGGTGAGGTTTTGCCATTCAGCATGGTCTGGTCCGCACAAAACGATAATCCAGCATGTCGCCGGCTGTTGAGCTTGGCCAGGGTGATGGCGGGACCGGCCGGGCGGAAGTAGGGTTTGGCGGTACGTGCTGTTGTCCATCGAACAGCAATTTAACGATGCCTACCGCCAAAGCGCCATCGGCCAGATGAGTGGTGTTCGTCGATTCGGTGGCCCAGACGAGTAGGCCACCGATGAAATTACGACGGTAAAGGAAATCGAACTACCCCCGCGTCATCCTGCTGCCCGACCGACAATATCCATTAGCTTATCGTAGCCGGTGACGACGTCGTATTTGACTTTATCTTCTGGAACTTGTTGCCCGATTTCATCGAAGAACTTTCGGGCACAATCTATCTTCGTCTTTTCAATCTCACGCAACTTCATGGAAGACATCGTCCCTTTGGTCTCCGCGATGAAATAGACATGCCGCACGCTGCCAACCTTAAAGGATATCGCCCAATCAGGGTTGTAATCCCCAACGGGCGTTGGGATCAGGAAACCGCGTGGCAGCTTGGCGTAGACGACGACCTCACTGCTCGTATCCAGTTCTTTAACGAACTCCCGTTCCACATCCGAATCCGTGATCGCGTAATCATAGACATGGTTCTTGAGCTTTGCGGTGGCGCGCGAAAAATCCTGCCCGGTCTGATTGGCGGTGAAGATGTCAACATCGTATCTCTCATCGACTTCGTCATAGGTCAGACGCTCGATAACCATGGCGGCCTTCTGTTCGGCAATGATACGCGAAGCCTCCGATATGAAATGCTCGGGGTTGCTCTTGAACTGTCCGAAAACCACAGCCTCGATCTGGCCAAGAATGGTCGCGGCCGTGTCTCGTGTCAGTTGGGAATTTTCTGCAAGCTTTCCAACAAGATCGTACTTCACCAGAGAGTGGATCGAATCCCCTCGCTGGGTTGTCGTGCTTGTGACGGTAAAGCCATCTCCGCCGCGAAGCTGGTCGTCGGTCAATCCGTCGTTCTGTACGCCAACCTGAACGGTGTACTGCAAGGGGGTCACCCGCAACTGGCTGTCCAGCGCGCTGACGCATTTACAGATCAACTCCGTTGAATCGAATTCAACCCTATAGACCGCCTTGCGATTGATCCGCTTCCAAAGCTCCTGAAATTCCTTCTTCTCGAAATTTGCATTGAGCGGGTTGGTCTTGGGCTTACGGCCATCACCGATGTCCGGAAGCTGAGAATCGCTGAAGACACCATCGATGAGCTGGAATATCTGATCAGCGTGGGGTCTCAGCTCCTCGGGTAGCTCTGCCAATGTCCCAGCACTTTTCGCCGCATGATAGACATCGGCGATCTGGTCGGCATCGTCGGTGTAATCGTTCTTCACCAGATAGCGATAAATCTGCTTGGCGATAGCCGTCGTCACCTCGACGGGCCCATGCTCGGTAGTGATCGTCTTGCCCGTGAAGTAGTCCTCGGTCGCTTGCCGAGGGCGCGAAGAAAGGGTTTCCGCGATCTCCTTTTGCAGGCCGGCAACAAAGTCCTTGTAGCTCTCGCTCGCCACCACCGTCAGCACGTTGATGTCGTGCACGACGGCGGGATGGTCCATCCGGTCTCCATGCTGGTCAACGCTCAGCCGAAGGCCGCGCCCAACTTCCTGGCGACGGGAAATGGTGTTGTCACTGTGCTTGAGCATGCACATGACGAAGACGTTCGGGTTATCCCACCCCTCGCGCAGCGCCGAGTGAGAGAAGATGAACCGAGTAGGCTCGGCGAAGGACAGTAGGCGTTCCTTGTCCTTCAGGATCAGGTCGTAGGCGTCAACGTCATCGGAATCGACCGACCGTGCGCCGACGGCCGGATCCTTCAACCGGTTCGTCTTCTTGTCGATCGAGAAATAGCCGTTGTGGGTCTTGGCCGGATCGATCCCGGCAAGGTACTTCCGGTATGCCTCGTTATCGATTGCGATCTCCGACAGGTATTCAACCTTCAGCAGTTCGTACTCTTCCTCGAAAACTCGCGCGTACTCACCGTTTGTGTCGGCCTGATCATAGTCGCGGTACTTCACCACCTCGTCGATGAAGAACAGCGACAGGACCTTGATACCCTGTGCGAACAGCTGCTTTTCCTTATCCAGATGCGCCTTGATTGTCTCGCGGATCTGGATGCGGCGGATGTCACGTTCTGAAACGTCGCCGTTGGCCTCACCGGCCTGTAGCACGACGCCATTCGTGAACTCGACTGTATCGTTGACGGCATCAATCTGGTTGATGGTGAAGCCGCTGTACTGGTCCAGATCGCCCGACTCGACGAACAGGTCGTCGCGGAACTCAAGGCGGCGCAGTTGGCGCTTGATCTCGCCTGATTTCAGCTTCACCTCTAACTCGATGCGCGCCACCGGGGCCTTCTTCGAGATGTCGATTCCTTCTAGGTAGAGGTAGGCGTTGGTGCCGGCCAGGCCGCGGGTCTGGATGCCGCGCACGGCGATCTTCTTGACCAGTTTCTGGTTGTAGGCATCGAGGGCGTCCAGACGGTGAACGCGGTTATGCCGTGTTCGGTGGGTCGCCGAATAACGCAGGATGAACAGCGGCTTGAACTTCGGTAGCGCCTCCATGGTCGCCGCGCCTTCCATCTTCTGCGGTTCATCCAGGATCAGAATCGGCCGGTTCGAGGCGATCACGTCGATAGGCCTGCGCGACTGGAAGTCGTCCAACTCCTCGTAGATGCGACGGTTGTCGGCACCACGCGCCGCGAACGCTTGGATGTTCATCACCATCACGTTGATCCCGGCATCTGACGAAAAGCTCTCCAGCTCGTGCAGACGCTTGGAGTTATAGATGAAGAACCGCGCTTTCTTGCCGTAGCTTTCGGTGAAGTGGTCCGCCGTGATCTGCAACGACTTGTAGACCCCTTCGCGGATGGCGATCGACGGCACCATGATGATGAACTTCGACCAGCCATAGCGCTTGTTCATCTCGAAAATGGATTTGATGTAGCAATAGGTTTTGCCCGTGCCGGTCTCCATCTCGACATCGAGGTGAAAGCGCGTCGCGGCCAGAGCGTCCTTCTTGTAGGTTGCCTTGACCGGAACGCGGGCCCTCTTGTTGTCGACGGTCGTGAAATCGGTCAGCGATTGTGAGGGGGGTAGATTTTCCCGCCGCTGGATCTTTTGGATATTCTCCAGGATCTGCGCCTCAGTCAGTGCGAGGTCGGCGTTCTTGAAGCCTTCATATTCGGCCTCCGGCCGGATTTGCTGGTTTTTCTTTATGACGCCAGGGTCGATGCGGTAGCTCAGCCCAGTGGACATGGGCTGGCCGGCGAAGCAGTCGACCACGTCGTTGACGGCATTGGTCTGATAGGGCTGGACCTTGAACTTGAGCTTCATGGCCGGCCTCAGATCGACTTGACGTCGGTTGTGGGTGAGAGCTGGCGGAAGATCTGTTCGACGTTGATCTTCACCGCGTCCGAGACGAAGCCGTTGTCGCGGAAGACGACGCGCAGGGGATCAAAGCCCGCCAGCTCCTTCACCAGATCCTCGGTGATGCCGCGCTCAAAGCAGGCGACAAGAGCGTTGTCGTCGACGAAGAACACCGTCTTGCCCTGCACTGTCTCGCGGCGGATCGGTAGGGTCAGGTCCACGCCCCAATCAACCAGCACCTGGAACAGCAGGTCTTCGGCCGTGCGGCCCTCCTTCACGTTGTCGACCATGTCGAGCAGGTCGGACTGCTCTAGCTCGTCGGGGCGGTAGTAGACGTCCTTCATGTTCGAGGTATCTACCTTGAGCACCCTGAAGCCGACATCGCGGTTCCAGCCCGGATCGCACGTTTCGGCAATAGCAGCGGCCCCTGCCTGCCTCACGCGCTCTTTAGAAACTTCGGACAAAACTAACGGTCTGCCGTTCTTCTTCATGAGTTTGATTGCTGCTTGAACAGTCTTCTTTGCCGTGCCCGTTGTCGAGGCTTCCGCCTCCTGCAAATCCTCGGGAAGCTGAACCATTATGAAACGGTGGTTGGTGCCATAGGTGGCATTCGCCTTGAAAACAGCCTCAGCTGTGCTGGCCGAACCTGCAAAAAAGTCCATGACAAGCGCGGAACGGTCATGCGGTGTCACGTACTCGATCAGCTTCGCAAGCTCATCATGATCCTTGGGGTTCGTGAAGACCTTCGCCCCCATAAGCTTGCGGAGGTATTTCACGGACACTTGAGACTGCTTGTAGAAATACGAACCCCGGACCTGCGTCGCGAAATCGGTTTCGTCATCAGTGTCATCGTCAATATCGTTCGAGTCGACCTGATTGCTGTCGGCTTCCTCAGGAATCGGCCGAATATGCGCCTTCCTGAAGGGCGGCTGGCTATGGTCCTCGCGGAATTCAACAAGGCCGAGCTTGATCTGCCTCTGCATTTCTTCAGAGTTTGCGTATATCCAACCACGCTCAGGCACTTCGCATGGCTGCCCTGTCTTTGGATGGATCACGTCATAACGTGGTCCGTCACCACCCGGCCACGAAATGTCCCGGTCACGCCACGGGCCATTCTGGTCCACGCGCTTGTATCTCGACCATTTCTTGGCGGGATGATGCTTGGGTAAGTCGGAGTACCATTGCGACAGGTCCGCCTCGATAGCCTTGAAATCCTCGCCGTGGAGACCGCGCAATCTCTGAAATTCTTCCCAGATGTCGCGCGCACCGGGCTTTTCTTCTCGCCAAATTTCCTGCTTTTCTCGCAACCGCGTCAGATTCTTCGCGAAGACCAGCATGTACTCATGGCCTACGGAAAAGAACTTGGCATCATTCTTTCGGCCCTTTTCCCAAACCAGTTGCGCCACGAAATTTGTTTCGCCGAAGACCTGATCCATGAGCTTGCGGAGTGCGGCCTGCTCATAGTCGTCAATACTGACAAGGATGATCCCATCGTCCTTCAGAAGCCGTTTGGCGATTGTCAGTCGCGCGTATATCATCGACATCCAATCCGAGTGGTATCGCCCACGCGTATCCGGGTTTGCGACCAGACGACCGCCCTCAGTGGATTTTTCGCCAGATTCGATTTCGAACTGCTCTTTTTTGGCGGTAAAGTTGTCTCGGTAGATGAAGTCCTTCCCCGTATTATAGGGCGGGTCGATATAGATCACCTTGACCTGGCCAAGATAGGTTTCCTGTAGCAGTTTCAGCGTCTCAAGATTGTCGCCTTCAATGAACAGGTTCTTAGCGGTGTCGAAGTCTACGCTTTCCTCGCGTGAAGGGCGCAATGTGTTCGAGACGGGGGTGTTCGCCGCAACCAACGACTCCCGCTTACCCGGCCAGTCCAGCCGATACCGCTCCTGCGGCCCCTCCACGATGTGATTACTCAACTCCTGGCGCAGCTGATCGAAGTCCACCGCCAGACGCACCACCCCCGTCTCCTCGTCGCGCGCCTCCGTCACACAGCCGGGGAACAGGTCGCGGATCTTCGCGATATTGTCCTGGCTCAGGTCGGGGCTGTGCATCTTCAGCTTGTCCATGCTCTTCCTCTCAAACGTCCATCATGCGGGCGCCGCGGTTTCCCGCTGTCAGCCGCTCCAGTTCCTGCTTTGCCGCGCGCAGTTCGGCATTGATCGCCACGCGCTTGTTGAATTGCTTCTCGCGCCCCAGCCGCGCCTTGATCCGCTCGACCTCGCGCGCCTGCAACTTGATCGCCTCGGCCTGCGCGATGCGCACTTCCAGCGACACGGGGCTGTCCGTGGCATAGGCGAACGCCGCCGGCGGCGCCTCCCCCATGCCGGGAACCAGCCGGGCCGTCTGCCCCGCCACCAGTGGCTCAAGCAGCCGCTCATAGAGCGCACCCATGTTCAGTGCCACCGGAAGTGGCGCGCGCGGCGCGTCCTCGGGAAGCCAGTCCCCTTCGAAATAGTCGCCCACCACCCAGCGCGCGCTGTCGGCCTCGCTCGGTCTTTTATAGGCCGCCGCCAGCCGGACGCGGCAAGCATGGACTACTTCGAAGATCAGCGGAAAGGGGATGGCCTTGTCGATGGCCCGCAGCACGTCGCGCTCCAGCGTCGCGGTGCGCGCGGCAATGCGAAACACCTGAATTTCCGCCACCTGCTTGGTCGCCGCCAGATTGACCGTCTCGGGCGCCAGCTTGTGCGACCAGGTGATCTGATCCACCTCACGCACGAAGATGTCTTTCAAAGCGGTGTTCGCCCCGGTGTGGTCGTAGATCTTGTTTTTGGGGATCACGCGGCCGAAGGCGGAGGCACGGGGCCAGTCGTAAAGGGTCATGACCCGCCCCCTTCAATGACCAGGAAGGAGATCAGCTCAAAATCGTCCAGTCCCTTGATGGTATGGGTCAGCGCCGTCGTCCGTCCGCCGCTAAACAGGCTGTCGATGTCCTTCTCTTTCTTCACCTCGATCATGGTGCGGATCGCGCTGGAGAGCAGGTCGGAATAACGCCCCATCGCGCGTCCGTCCTCGGTACGCTCGTTGAAGGTGCGGCAGACGTCGCGGATGGGCTCGATGCGCCCCTTGCAGCTGGATCGGATCAGGTCGAGCAGGCGCTTGACCTCGGTATGGTCGGCGACGATCTGACCGTCGTCGTCGATGTAGACCAGATAGAATGGGTGCAGCCGGTTCTGCTGGTTGACGTTCACGCTGTCGTGGATGTTCTTCAGCGCGAAGATGACGCCGGGCTGCAGGCCAAGCTCCGGCTGAGCCGGCACGACGGCATGCATGCCGAACGGGACGTTGTCGAGCTCACCGTGTTCCTTGACGTAGTTGAGCAGGTCCATCCGAAAGTCGTTCAGACCGAGATCGGTGATCGAAATACCGGCCTTCACGTCCTCAAGCTCGATCACCTCCTCCTGCATCCGCCTCAGTTGTTCTTTGCGGTAGGCGATGTCGCTCGATTTGGACGTCAGCACGTTATCGTCGCCAGTGGCGGTGACGTCGGCGATCACCATCCGGTTTTCGACTCGCTCCTTGAGGTTGATGTATTCGTCGAGCGAAATATCGGGCCAATAGTTTACCAACTGGATCTGGCTATTGGGGGAGCCTATCCGGTCGATCCGGCCAAACCGCTGGATGATGCGCACCGGATTCCAGTGAATGTCGTAGTTGATCAGGAAGTCGCAGTCCTGAAGGTTCTGACCCTCAGAGATGCAATCGGTGCCAATGAGGATGTCCAGCTCTGCCGGCTCATTCGGCAGGACGATGGCCTTTTCCTTCGAGCGCGGCGAGAACAGAGTCAGCACGCTTTGGAAGTCATAGGACTTCTTGAGCGTTGTTTTCGGCGCACCTGATCCAGTCACCTGCCCCACATGCAGGCCGAGCCCCTGAGCAACCGGCGCCAGATTCTCGAACAGATAATTGGCCGTGTCGGCGAAGGCCGTGAAAATGATGACCTTACGGTTGCCCGGATTCAGGGGCTCTGCGATTTTTTGTTTCAGAATGGAAAGCAGGTGCTGAAGCTTGGCATCGTCTTCGGGTGCCACCATGTCCATGGAAGCGATTAGGCCGTCGATCAGAACCAAATCGGCCGCGAGGTCGTGCTTCCACGACGGCAAGTCCATGTCGCCAAGGCTGATCTGAACCTTCTTACCGACGGTGAACTCATCCAGTCCGCTCAGGTCGTCATCTTCGGGATCGAAATCGCTGATCTCGCCAAGCTGATCACTGACGTTTTCACCGCGTCCGGTTTTCTCGCACTCTGCTATGGCGTCGAGCGTGCGGGATATATTGCCTACCAAGGCCCGGAGCGTCAGCCGGAACGCAGCGACCGAGCTTTCCAGACGCTTCAACAAGTTGGTGGTCATCAGCGCCTGAAGGCTGCGCTCGCGATCAGCCTGTCGCAGTTTGCCGCGGCCGCCTTCGACCTGCGTATCGTAGATGTCCTCGTACTTCCGTAGGCGGCTCGGCAGGATGTAGCTAATAGGTGCATAAACCGCGAGCTTGAGAACGGACAACTGCGTGAAGATATCATTCAGCCCAATTACGTCTAATCGCTGCGTGATTGGGCAGTGGAACGAGAGCGGTTTGCGCCGCTGGGGGAATTTGCCGATGTCCTTCGTGTCGTAGAAGGTTTCGATATGCTTGCGCGACCGTGCGATGGTCACGGCATCGAGCAATTCGAAAAAGTCAAAATCCAGGGCTTTCAGGATCGACGCTGCGGTTCGCTCTTCCGGCGGGAGAGCGGTCCATTCGTTGAAGGCCTTCTGGGCACGCCGGAAGATTTCTTCGATGCTCGTGTCAGATTTCAGGCTTTTGCTGAGGGCATCCGATTGGCCCTCATAGGCAAGCGCGAGCTGATTGCGTAGGTCGTTGAAGCGGTTATTCACCGGGGTCGCGGAGAGCATCAGAACTTTGGTCTTCACGCCTGCGCGAATGACCTTGTTCATCAGCTTCTGATATCGGGTTTCTCGATCTTTGAAGACGTCATTGTTACGGAAATTGTGGGATTCATCGATCACGACGAGATCGTAATTTCCCCAATTTATCCGGCTCAAAGGTATGCCAAACGACTCCCCCGACGTCCGCGACAGATCGGTGTGGCAGAGAACGTCGTAGTTGAACCGATCCCGCGCAAAAATGTTGGTTGTGAGGTTGGTGTTGTAGTTGCGCCAGTTATCCGCGAGCTTCTTGGGGCAAAGCACCAGGACCGAGCGGTTTCGCAGCTCATAATACTTGACCACCGCCAGCGCGGTGAAGGTTTTACCGAGCCCCACGGAGTCGGCCAAGATGCAACCGTTGTATGTCTCGAGCTTATTGATGATGCCGGTTGCGGCATCTTTCTGGTAGTTGAATAATTTATTCCAGACGACGCTATCCTGATAACCAGTTAGATCATTTGGCAAAACGTCCTCGCCAATATCTTCTAGGAACTCCCGAAAGATATTATAGAGCATGGCGAAATAGACGCGCTCAGGCGAATTTTCTTGGTATACAGACTCGATATGCTCACAAATCGAGTCTGTGACATCCTTCAGCTTCTCGGCGTCGTTCCAAATCTGATTGAACAGCTGAAGATAGACCTCGGCATGGACCGGCTCATCCATCCGAGTCACGAAATTCGATATGGCGTTACCTTTTTGATAACCAAGGTCAACAGCAGTAAACCCACCAACCGGCATATAAGCGACGGCTTCGTCTCCCGTGTCTACATGGGCGAAGGACTGCATCGGCGCAGTTGTCGTGTTGGATTTGAATCGAGCTTTTTTCCTTATCCACTCCGCACACTCCCGCGCTACGGCGCGTTGAGTCAGTTTGTTGCGAAGCTTGATTTCAAACTCGGTGCCGTAAAGGCTGCTTTCGCGCCCAGCCTTTGGTATGAAAAACTCACGCTGCTCCTTGCGCAGCCGGTCCATTGCATCGGCAGCTACAAAGGTTGGAGACGTAAAGATGAATTGCAGGCTTTCCACCCTAGAGAGCTCTGATTTGAGAGCCTCAAAAGCATAGATCGAAAAGCAGGATGCAGCGATTTTCACGCGCGAACCGCGCGTTAGTGTTGCCTTGAGGTCATCGCCGAGCAGCAGCGAGTTGTTATCGATTATCTTCACCGAGCACCTCCTCCCGCAATAGTACAATTTGTTGATCTTGCGGGCGCCGGGCTTCCGGCGGCGTGTCGAGCCCTAATCGCCTGAGCGCGTAATAGCGGAGTGCCTTTCGAACTTGAATCTGGGCGTGGCCTTCCCGCATGCCATAATCCAATGCGACTACACGTTTCTGGCTTTCGGAAAGGCCAGGGTGCGGCGCGATTTCCAAAGTGATGATTTCATTCCAGTCCGCATCGTCCTTGGGCGAGACTTCGCTAGGCCGAAACGATCTCCTCCCAATGACCCGCGACAATAAAAAGTCCTTGAACGCCCGATCCGCCTCACAGAACGCGCGGACGTGCCATCGAAAGCCATCAAACCCGATCGCGTGCGGTGTGATCCATCGCCAGCGAAGAATATCGCTGGACAGTGATTGATATTTAACCTCGATCGCTTGGTTCTCACGGATTGCCGCAAGCATATCGCGCAACGTGTCATTGTTGACACTTCGAACCGGCACCGGCGGCCCGGCAAAGGACGGTATGCGCGAAAACCACGCTTCATTAGGCGCCAAAATGCCCTCAGCGACTGAACGCAGCTGACTGAGGTACAGCCCCGCGTCAGGTCTGAGAAAGCAGGGCTGAAATTGATCGCTTGCGACATAGCGCTTCGCACTCTTGTCGTAGATTGCGTTCTCAGGCGCCCGCTCTTGGTAAAGTGTCAAATCTTTGGAGGCTTGCGGCACTGACACACCGAATGCTTCGATGATGTCGGAGCGATTTACCCCGCCTTCCCAGTAAAGACGGAACTCGATGAACTCGAGCCTCTGCTCCACCCCCCATTTTAGCGCCGTAGCGGCCTCTGGCATTGCCTTCTCACCTCCACTTGCAAATAGGTATAAGAACTATATGGGGGTATCTGTGCGATCCGTTTAGTTATTATCCCCATTAGGCGACACTCGTCAACGGTGGGGTGTGCAGGCATACCCAAGGCAATTACAGGCTGCAGAAACTCTTCGCACGTGAAAGCCGTACCTAATCGAGGGGACCGGTCGCGTGAGCCTGAGCGCCGCCGAGGCCTAACCTAAATGAGAAAATCAAACGGGGAGCCCTGGCTCAACCCTTAAAGCCAACCCTAAAAAAGGTGGCGCACCCGACAGGATTCGAACCTGTGACCTACGGCTTCGGAGGCCGTCACTCTATCCAGCTGAGCTACGGGTGCATCGATATTCAAATAGCGGTCGAGACTGATCAAGGTCAATAACGAATCCACCAATCGAACTTCGTCAAACGTTCTGGCTAAGGAGCCATACCGATTGTCGCCGTTCGTACTCTACAACCTCCTTCAAATTTGCTTCCGTGGTGCTTCCGTGGCCCAAAGAGCGATTTTCATGCCTCCATCAATCTTCCCCAACTGCTTGGTTTCAATCAACATTTCCAGCACTCACAACAAATCCACTTGACTTACGCCTGCCTTCGGAGGGCAGCGCTCTATCCAGCTGAGCTACGGGTGCCTGTGCACAAGGGCGGGCCATTAGCAAAGCACTGCGGCCAGCGCCACACTTAAACGTTCGCCCGCTGTTTGAGAAATGGCCCGCATTAGCGTTTTGGCAAGCGGATTTGCGCTAAGCTTTTAAGTATGAATATCAGTCGTCCTGAAAATACTTCTAGCCGCGCACGAGCGTCTTCTATGAGCGTCGAGTGGGCTGCCCTGCAGGATGCCGCTGCAGCTGTCGCGACGATGGCGGGGCTTGCGCGCGAACACGTCAGCCCGGAAATCCGCAATTTTCCCGCAATCATTCGAGACGTTGGCGGCCTTCCGCTGGAACTGGCCGAGGAGAGCATTGCCGATATCGGCGCCATGATGCGCCCGGGTCTGACTGCGTTGCTGGCCGTCCGCGCACGAGGGCAAGATGCGGCCGCACCCGCACTGACGCTATGGCAGGAATATCAACATGCCCGGACTGCGCTGCTTGCGTTAATGCCGCAGTATAGCACTCACGGTCCGCGGCGCGCCGTCGGTTAGACGAAGCAACAGTACACTCCGGCAAGCCTTGACGAAGTTCACTGTCTGTTCCAGATGAGGGCATGGCAGAATCATTTCTTATCGATCATTATGGCCACCCGCAGGATGGTGCCATTACGGCGCCCGGTACCTCCACGGCGGGCCAAGTTACGCGCGGCATATCGCGGATGTTTGCCCGCAATGGCATATGGTGCCTGTCCGAAATGCCGCTGAAGGGCGGACGGCGGGCTGATCTTATGGGGATCGATGCGAAGGGCCGGGTGATTATCGTCGAAATAAAGGTTAGCCGCGCCGATCTGCTGGGTGATGCCAAATGGCCCGATTATCTGGAACATTGCGACCGGTTCTATTGGGCTGTTTCGCCCGAGATTGATCGCGCGCCGTTGGAAGGGGAGGCCTTTCGCCCCGATTTTTGCGGCATAATCGTGGCCGATGCCTATGACGCCGAAATCCTGCGTCCTGCCCCCACCCATCCGCTGGCCGCGGCACGGCGCAAGGCGGAAGTGGAGCGGCTCGCCAGAACGGCCATGCGCCGGATGACGGTGGCTGCCGATAGTGAGTGTTCGCCGTGGGGCGGCGTGGAGTAGCAGCCTGTTAGCGATTGCGGCTTGAGCATGCGGCGTTAGAGTGCCCCACATTATGCCTGCCGGATCCATCATGCCTGATTTGCTTGCGACACCGTGGGCCGCCATCGCATGGTCGGCCTTTGCCATGACGCTGATTGTCGTAGGCCGGTATTTGGCGACCAGCGGGGTTTTTGCCTGGCTGACCAGCCGCGTGCGCCCCGGCTACCATACCGGACTACACCCGCAGGTACGGCGGGAAATTGCATGGTCGCTGGCCTCGGCTGCGTTGTATGGCGTTCCGGCAGGCGTCATCGCCTGGGGCTGGCAAGCGCAGGGCTGGACACGCATCTATACCGGATGGAGCGACTATCCGCTGTGGTATCTGCCTGTTTCCGTCTTGCTGTATCTGCTGGCTCACGACACATGGTTTTACTGGACCCACCGCTGGATGCATGCGCCCCGTCCGTTTAAAATCGCCCATGCAGTGCATCACGCCAGTCGACCGCCGACCGCCTGGGCCGCTATGAGTTTTCATCCGGTCGAGGCGCTGCTCGGCGCGGTAGTGATCCCTGCCCTGGTGTTCCTGATCCCTGTCCATGTCGCCATGCTGGGCGTGGTTCTGGGGATTATGACCGTTATGGGCGTGACCAATCACATGGGATGGGAGATATTTCCCCGCGCCCTTGTTCATTCAAGAGTAGGAGGTTGGCTGATAACAGCCAGCCATCATCAACTGCATCATGAAAAATACCGGTGCAATTACGGGCTTTATTTCAGAGGATGGGACAGATTATGCGGAACGGACGGGGGATTGGCCGACGCGTATCGGCGGCAAAAGGCTTCGTAGCCTGCGGCGTCATATCTGTAATGCTGGGCGGCAATGCTGCCCCGCAAGTGCATGATGTTATGGTCGACGTCACGCAATTGCGCAGTGCCAAAGGCAATATCCTTGCCTGCCTGACTTCGAGCAAAAAACACTTTCCGGACTGTGAAGACAATACGCGCGCGTTTGAAGCCAGCGCCTCTGCGCACGACGGAGTCAGCATTACATTCCGCAATGTGCCGCAGGGCACCTATGCGATCGCCCTGCTGCATGACGAGAACGGCAATGGCAAAGCGGACCGAGCGCTGATGATGATGCCCAAGGAAGGCTTCGGCTTTTCCCGGGATGCAAAATTGCGAATGGGCCCTCCCAGCTTCTCCTCTGCCGCGTTCCGCGTGGCCGATACCGATGTGCACCAGACCATTCGCATGCGCTATCTGTTCTGAACCGGCTGTAAAAACATCGGTATTTCTGCCGCTGGTATGCAGCAGGTTTAACGGTATGTTTACCATGCCCCGCCATTGGTAGTGACCAAGGTACCGGAAACGGGCCGATAAGGTTTAAAGCCAGGGGCATAGGAAGCATGGACACGCTGCGCGGCAAATTCGGATTATCCGGTTGGGATGATGACACCGACGCCGACGATTTCGGCCAGGACGAGCAGGATGACGGCATGGATATCCAGCCGCCCCCGTCGCCCGTCGGCCAGGACGAACGGCGCATGCAGGTGCGCGCCTATAATTTCTGGGCCAGTATGCTGCAGGACCGCAGCCTGCCCTGTATCGAGGATCTGGAGCCCGAAACACTCGGCGATTTCGGCCCTTACAGCGTACTGCTTGATTTCACCTCCGGTATCGAAAACCCTGCCGTGCCGTTTCTCGGCGAAAGCCTGGCAGGCGAATGTGACGCTTCGGGCGAAATCGAGACCCTGAGCGATGTGCCCGGCCGCTCGTTACTAAGCCGCATTACCGACCATTATATGCAAATTCTGGCCAACAAGGCTCCGATAGGTTTCGAAGCGGAATTTGTGAACCAGCGCGGCGCGACCGTGCTGTATCGTGGTATTTTGCTGCCATTTTCCAGCGATGATGACACCATCGATTTCATTTACGGTGTTATCAACTGGAAGGAAGTGGCCGATCAGATCACAACCGATGCCCTGCTGCTCGAAATCGACACCGCACTAGACGATTCCGCTACGAAGGATGTCGAAGAAAGCGATTCCGCACACGATCACAGCGACGATCCCATTGCCGACTGGGCCGATGGCCCGGGCAACGAACCCGCTCCGGACGAAAGCAATCCGGCCGACGCTTCGCTTTCCGGCATGCCGATGCCCAGCTTCGGCGAAGAAACCTCCTATACACCCGATACCGGCGGCTCTGCACCCTTACCCGGCTCTGCCTCGGATAGCATGGCCGCGCGCCTGCTGTCCGGCGGTTCGGACGAAGATCGCTTTGCCGATGGCGAATATGCCGACGACACGACAGACATGGACGCGGCATCCGACAGCGATAACCCGGACGATTGGTCGACCCCGCTTTCAAGCCTGATCAAGCCCAAGGGTGAACGCACAAAGAAGCGGTCCTTCGGCTCTCTGCTGCCAGACCTTGACGCCGTGCCGGACATTGATGCCGACACAGATGCCTCTGCTGCACCGGCCATCCCGTCCGGTTATGGCGAAGATACGGCTAGCACAGAGATGGCCCCCGAACTCGGCGCCGATATGATCGACGTACCCAGCACTGAAGCGCGACACGATCCGCGCGATTTGGATGCTTATCAGGCTGACGAACTGCCAATCACCGCCGGCGATGGCGATA
The DNA here is from genome assembly GCA_913060895.1 of uncultured Sphingomonadaceae bacterium. GTDB lineage: Bacteria > Pseudomonadota > Alphaproteobacteria > Sphingomonadales > Sphingomonadaceae > CAJXSN01. The sequence continues at coordinate 87,942 of CAJXSN010000008.1, read as the reverse complement.
ACGATCCGCAAGGGCTGTATGATTGTCTCGCCGCAGCGCGGGAACTGGCCCAGACCGCACGCACCAGCGAGGACCGCAGCCGCACGGCGCTTTATGCCGCCGTCGGTCGCGCCTATGATGTCAGTCTTGCTGCCGAAGAAGCGCCGGAAGATTTTGCCGAACTGGTCAATGACAATGGCCTGTCCGTTCAGGACCGCGCACCGATGACGCCGGTCATCAAACTGGTGTTTGGTTCCGATTACGACAAAACCCGCCTGACCGAATATGCCGCCGTCCTGTCTCATGCACACAGACTGGAGCTGGATCGCGGATCGCTTGGCCCGTACCTTTCCGCCGCCGACGGCGGGCTGAAGGGTGTTGTTCAGGCCGAACGCCGCCTGCGCCGCGAAGAAGCGGGCAAACCGGTGGCCGATCCGGGCGAAATCCGCGAGGCACTGGCGGCAAAACTGCGCGCCATAGATCATGCCCCGCTTGATGATATTGCCAGCGAAGGCTCCGAATTTGGTGTCGTAATGATCCGCCGTCTGCCCGATGGAAGCATTGTATTGGTGGGCGAAGTGGAAGACGATGTGAAACTGACCGAACAGGTCGCGCGCAAGCTGATCGGCTAAAATCCGCACGCCTCCCGAACACCTCCCAGCCAGGCATTTCGGCGCACGGCGAAACAGTATTTCTTACCGGGCTATCCCGTCGACGCCTAACGCGCTAGCGCGTGCGAAATGCCGTTTTTTCCCACCGCCCCTGTCCGTGTGCAACCATTTTACGGCTATCGTACTGCCGACAGACTGTTTTTAACGGCGCGGGCCCTGCGCTCTGGCAAAGCCAGTTTTACCAAGGGCGGCCGCTGGCAGGCCATGCGCACCATGATCGCGCAATTCACATCCCACGAAGTCGCAGGGCTGGAAGTGCGACTGGAAATCGACCACCCTGGTACAGGCAGACAGATCTGCTCTGCGCAAAGCGACAAAGAAGGCTATGTTCGCTTCGCTGTCGCTCTGGACGGGGCACGCCCCCTACCGGAACAGACCACCTGGGAAGTGGTCGCCTTGCACTGGAACGATGATGGCCGCGGGCATTTCGTCGACGGCCATGTTCTGGCCCCCGGCCGCGACACCGGTCTGGCAGTGATATCCGACATCGATGACACAATCATCGAAACCGGCATTACAGGCGGATTGCGCAGCGTCGCGCGCAATTGGCGACGGGTCTTGCAGCAAATGCCGGAAGAGCGGATAGCCGTTCCTGGCGCCGATGTGTTCTACTCCTCGCTCGGCGGCGGGGAAGTCTTGCGCAAGAGCGATACCCACACAGGCGACCGGATACCGGCGACGCATCGGCCGTTTTTCTATGTCTCCTCCAGCCCGTGGAACCTCTACAGCTATCTGACCGCCTTCCAGCGATTGCATACCATGCCGCTAGGCCCTCTGTTCCTGCGCGATTGGGGACTGAACCGTGATACATTCGGCTCGGGCAGCCACGGCTCGCACAAGACAGACGCCATCCGTCATATTCTGGCAATCTATCCCGACCTGCGTTTTGCCCTGATCGGGGACGATTCACAGGGCGATCTACTGGCCTTTGGCGAAATCGTGGAACAGCATCCCGGTCGCATTGCAGCAGTGTTTATCCGAACGGTCGGGCGCGCTACCCAGCCAGAGGAGCGCGCCGCAAAAGCGGCAATCGAGCGGGCCGGTGTTCCCTTATGGCTGGGCGACACTTATGAAATCGGGCAGGACTTCCTCAAAGCGGCGGGGCTTTCCTCTGCAGGGGACACATCGCGGATCGTAGAAACTATCGAAAAGCGAAACGTCGAGAAGCAAAACGATGCAGGCTGAAATCCGGAAAAACGGGAAAAGGAATCGCCGGATGAACTGGATTGTTGCAGCATTGATCCTTGCGGCACTGGGCGCGGGTGCATGGTACCTGGCGATCACTGCCCAGTCAGTCCAGACGCTGAACCGCGCCGATGCGCTGTTTACTCGTGCCAATGCCGAACTGGTGGCAGGTCCGGTGGCGTTCGGCGAACATTCGCAACAGCGTTTGTTCGTTCACCGTGCGGCCGGTATACCTGCCCATGCCAAACTGCCAGTCATGGTATTCATACACGGCGGCAGCTGGCGCAGCGGCGATCCCGAACCCTACGCCTATGTCGCGCGCAACTTTGCGCCGCTGGGCTATGTCTTGGTGCTGGCTGGATACAGACTAGGCGATGACGGCAAGTTTCCCGGCATGCTGCAGGACGGAGCAGCGGCGCTGCGCTGGGTGAACGACAATATCGCAGACTATGGCGGCGATCCGTCGCGCATCGCGGTGACCGGTCACTCCGCCGGGGCCTATAACGCCGTGATGCTGGCGCTGGACCCGCAGTGGCTGGCGGCAGAGGGTCTGGGAAAAGACACGATCGACGGTGTCGTCGGCATTGCCGGTCCGTATGATTTCCTGCCGCTGGACAGCGATTCGACCAAGGCCGCGTTCAGCCATGCCCATCCGCTGGAAAGCACCCAGCCGATCTTGTTCGCGCGCGCCGATGCGCCGCCCATGCTTCTGATGACCGGTGATGAAGACACCACGGTCCGCCCACGCAATGTCCCCGCTCTGGCCTCCGCTCTGGTGCAGGCGGGCATGCCAGACAGCCGGATCCGCACCTCCACCATCCCGGGTATGGGCCATATCCCCATCGTGATGGCACTGGCTCGCCCCTTCGAACAGAACGGCAGGGTCAAACGAGAGATTGCCGAGTTTCTGGATGCGGTCATCGGAGCAGGACAGGCTACACCGAACGAAAAATCAGGCCTCCCTTCAGCCGTCATTCAGCCCGAAAACGAGTAAACTGGCTCCCATGCGCATCCTAGCCAATATCGTCGCGCTTTGCGCACTGATTGCCTTCACTACCCAGCCCCTGTTCGCGCAATCCATCCTGCGCGATGCCGAAACAGAAGCGCTGCTGCGCGATATGGCCGCACCGCTGGTCGAGGCATCCGGGCTTGAGCCGGGCAATGTCGATATCGTGCTGGTCAATGATCCGGCGATCAACGCTTTTGTTGCCGGCGGGCAGGTTGTGTATCTGCATTCCGGCCTGATCGACGCAGCCGACACAGCCAACGAAGTACAGGGCGTGATCGCCCATGAAATCGGCCACATCACCGGTGGGCACATCACCCGCTTCGATGAGGGAGCCAAAGGAGCCACCGGCGTTTCCATCCTGTCCTTGCTTATCGCAGTTGCCGCTGCTGCTGCTGGCGCAGGCGATGCCGCGATGGGCGCCGTGATGGCGGGCCAGCGTGCCGCGCTGGGCAAATTCCTTGCCTTTACCCGCGTGCAGGAATCCAGCGCCGACGCGGCAGGCGCTCAATTCCTTTCGGATGCAGGGATTTCGGGCCGCGGTTCGCTGACATTCTTCGGCAAGTTGCAGAATCAGGAGTTCCGCTACGGCCGCAGTCAGGATGATGAGGCCGGGTTCAGCCGCACGCACCCCCTGTCCGGTGATCGCATCGCTCGTCTGCGCGAAGTGTACACCGCCGATCCGGCCTGGGACACGCCTGACGATCCGCAGTTGCAGGCGCGTTTCATGCGGATCAAGGCCAAGCTGTCAGGCTATCTGGCAGAGCCGAACCGCACCTTGTCGAACTTCCCCGAAAGCCGCACAGATGTCGCTGCACATTATGCCAGAGCCTATGCCTATCATAAGGATTCGCGCATGGACATGGCGCTGGCCGAAGTCGATGCGCTGCTGGCTTTGGACCCGGAAGACCCCTATTTTCTTGAACTGAAAGGTCAGGTCCTGCTCGAATCGGGCCGAGCGCAGGAAGCGCTCCCCCCGCTTCGCAAGGCAACCGAGCTGACCAATTCGCAGCCTCTGATTGCCTCCATTTTCGGCCATGCGCTGATCGCTACCGAAGACGAAAGCAATCTGCCCGAAGCCGAAAATGTGTTGCGAGCCGCTGTCTCGCGCGACAGGCTTAATCCCTTCGCGTGGTACCAGTTGGGCAAAACCTATGCCGCGCAGGGCGATGTGCCGCGGGCACAGCTGGCCACCGCAGAGCAACAGGTGCTTAATCGCGATTATGGCCGCGCCCTGCAGAGCGCATTGTCCGCCGAGGCCAGCCTGCCAGAGGGAACCGCTGACTGGCTGCGCGCACAGGACATCACCCTGCAGGCCCGCGCCGCGATGGAACGCATCAGAGACGAAAGCTGATTTGATGACAGGACGGTTGGGGACAGTGGCGCTGTCGGGCGCAGTAGCTTTACTGGCGGGCTTCGGGGGAGCAGCTTTGTACGGGATGACCAGCATGGGCGAGGGGCAGACCCGTTCCTACCTGCTGGAAAATCCCGATATCCTGCCGCAAATGGCCGAAGCGTTGCAACAGCAGGACTCCGAAAAACGGCTGGCCAGCGTGGGGGACGCCGTCTCGCAACCCTTCGCCGGCGCAGTTCTGGGCAACCCGGAAGGCTCCAAAACGCTGGTAGAATTTTCCGACTATAATTGCGGGTATTGCCGTCTCAGCACCGGCCATGTCGCCGCGCTGATTGCTGCCGACCCCGAAGTGCGCGTCGTGGTACGCGAATGGCCGATCTTCGAAGGCAGCGAAATGCCCGCCCGTATGGCCTTGGCTGCGGCCAAACAGGGCAAGTTTGCTGCATTCCATAAAGCCCTGTTCGAACAGGACAGCCGCGATAATGCAGCCATTATCCGCGCAGGCGAGATGGCGGGCCTCGATATGGAGCGCGCCCGCTCCGATGCCGCCGGACAGGATGTCAGCGTGGAACTGGCCAATAACCAGGCTATTGCGCAGCAACTCGGCTTTGGCGGAACCCCCAGCTGGGTGGCTGGTGGACAGACTTTCGAAGGTGCAGTGGGGCAGGAAAAGCTGGCCGTGGCGCTGGAAAAGACCTCACTGGACGGCGCTTAATGCGGCTGCATGCCCTTGTTTCCACCCTGGCTGTGGCCGCACTCGCCAACGTGGCTGCCCTGGGCAATACTACGTCCGGCACGGCTGACCTGCCCGATGACTTTTCCGAACTGCGCGCCAAGGATGCCCGCATCCAGCGACTTGGCTACACACTCGCGGCGGGCAACGCCCCTTATTGCTCCGTCACCCGTCCCAGCCTTGGCCTGATGCTGCACGACATTGCAGTTTACGAAGAGGACGGCCGCCTGCGCAGCGCGCTGGGGCTGACAGGCGACATTGCGGTGCAGGTGGTCGTACCCGGGTCTCCTGCAGTCGGCGTGCTGACACCGGACATGACCATAGCTTCTATCGAAGACACGGCAATTTCGGACATACCGTTCGAGGAAAAGCGCAAATGGTCGCGGATGACCGAGCTCAACGCTCTGCTCGATCAGTCCCTGGACAAAGACGGATCTGTGACGCTGGGCCTGCAGAACGGACGCACGGTAGAGTTGAAGGGCACACCCGCCTGCGCCACACGGTTCGAAGTCGGCGGGATCGGCAAACGCGCTGTGGCCGATGGCGAGCGGGTTGTGATCGGAAACAAATTTCCCGGTCTCGCCTATGACGACCCCGAACTGGCGGCCGTAATGGCGCATGAACTGGCGCATAATGTGCTTGGCCACCGTGCCCTGCTGGATGCACAGGGTCGTGGGCGCAAGCTGGTTCGCGCGACGGAACGCGAAGCCGACCGGCTCGCCCCTTGGCTGCTCGCAAATGCCGGATTCGAGCCGGAAGCTGCGTTACGATTTATGCAGACCTGGGGCCCCGATCACAGCGGCGGCTGGCTGCTGCGCAAGCGCACGCACGATGGATGGGACGAACGTGCGGAGATGATTGCAGCAGAGGCTGCACTGGTCCGCGCCCATTTGGAAGCGGACGGCACAGCCGACTGGAAGACCCTTTTCCGGCGCGAAGTGGAAACGCAAAAGCCCTAGTTCAGTTATGCTTGGACATTTTTAGGCGTCCTCCATCGCAGTATTGTACGCCGAGGCCAGCGGGCGGGCCATCACGCGGCGTACCATCGGCTCGAAAAACTCCAGCGATTCGCTCTTGTACTCAGGATCGAATGCGGACTGGTCGTATTTCTCGCAAAACTCGCGGCACGCCTCGTAATGTTTGTGGTCCTTGAACGCGTCACGCGCATTCTGGTCCATGCCCAGATAGTGAAAATAATAATAGCCTTGGAACGCACCGTGATTCTGGCAAATCCAGTGCAATTCCTCGCTGATAAACGGCTTGAGAATAGAGGCCGCGACTTCGGGGTGGTTATAACTGCCCAGCGTGTCGCCGATATCGTGCAGCAGCGCCATCACCACATAAGGTTCGCTGCGTCCGTCACGATGGGCGCGAGTCGCGGTTTGCAGCGAATGCTCCAGCCGGTCGACCGGAAATCCTCCAAAGTCACCGTCCAGTAGGCGAAGATGGTCCAGCACACGGTCGGGCAGCTCCCTGGCAAAAGCGCGGTATTCGCCGCCGATAATCTCCCAGTCTTCCTTCGTGCTCTGTTTCATCTCGGTAAAAGCTGCACGGGCCGCCCCGTGCTCGGCCATTGTGTGCGCTGTTTCCGCTTCGATTTTTCTCTCTTCAACACCCATCACCACTCTCCTTGCAGGGATACAAAGTGCCACAGACGGGGCGAACGCGCAAAACCTGTCTGACTTGGCGCCGCAAGTGCGCTATAACCGGCATCTATGGCGGTACTGCCCTTCCGACCCACGCGGTTCTTCGAGAACAAGAACCGTGCCTTCTGGAACCTGCAATTTGCAGGCTGGGGAGGCGCATTCCTGCTGCGCGGCGTCTCCGGCTTTGCCGGCGGGCAGGAATTGTCGTTTTTTGCGGTCATTCTGATCGAGGCGATTACCGGCCTGTCGATCAGCCTGATCCTTTCGACCATCTATCGTCAGTTGCTGGGCCAGAAGCCGGTTGTAACGTGGGTCTCCACCGCCGCTGTGTTGACCATAGCCGTGGTGGTGTTCGCCTTCGTTCAGACATGGGTTATTGATCTAACCCGTCCGGAAAACTCCGGATTTGCCACACTGTTTATCGGGTATTCAATCTATCCACTGACACTGCTGGGGGCGTGGTCGGCGCTGTATTACGCGATCAATTTCTTCCTTCAGGTAGAACAACAGGCAGACCAGCTGGAACGTCTGGAAGCACAGGCCACGGCCGCACAGCTGGCTATGCTACGATACCAGCTAAACCCGCATTTCCTGTTCAATACATTGAATTCCATCAGCACCTTAGTGCTACTGAAACAAACCGACCCGGCCAATGCCATGCTGACCCGCCTGTCGAGTTTCCTGCGCCATACATTGATTACCAATCCGGGCGGCAAGGTAACGGTGGAGCAGGAAGTCGCGACTATCAAACTTTATCTGGATATCGAACGGATGCGGTTCGAAGACCGGCTGCGGACCGAGTTCGTTATCGAGGACGAGGCTGCCACAGCCTGTCTGCCGGCCATGCTGTTACAACCGTTGGTCGAAAACGCGATCAAATACGCTGTCGGTCCGCAAGAAGAAGGGGCAAAAATCACCCTGCGAGCCAATCGCGCGGCAGATCGGCTGCGACTGATCATCAGCGATACGGGTCCGGGCCTGCAGGGCAAACAAACCGACGGCCCATCGACTCGCGAATTATCCGGTACGGGCGGCACGGTATCCACCGGCGTCGGCCTGCCCAACATCCGTGACCGGCTCAGCCAGGCATATGGAGACGAGCATCTGTTCGAAATCCATTCTCCGCCCGAAGGCGGGTTCTCCATCCTGATCGAAATCCCATATGAGGTGGAGGAACAGGTTTCGTCCTCTGCCCAGCCAGCGCTAAGGCCTGTAGCGGGCGCGGCACCGGTATCTGCTCCTGCCCGTACATCCGTCGGCCTTTCCGCGGCCGGGAAACCCTCTCCGGCTTCGCCCGTTCAGCCCCCCGTCCAACCAACCGCGATCCCCCGCGCAACCGGAAGATAATTCATGGCCATACGTACCATCCTCGTCGACGATGAGAAGCTCGCCATTCAGGGGCTGCAACTGCGGCTCCAGAAATTCGACGATGTAGAAATTATCGGTACCTGCGCCAACGGGCGCGAAGCAATCCGTGCGATCAAAACGGATAAGCCCGACCTTGTCTTCCTCGACATTCAGATGCCCGGTTTCGACGGATTTTCTGTAGTGAAAGGCGTGATGGAAATCGAACCCCCGCTGTTCGTTTTCGTCACCGCCTATCAGGAACACGCGATACGCGCGTTCGAAGCCAATGCCGTCAATTATCTGATGAAGCCGGTGGACGAGGACAAGCTGGCAGACACTCTGGAGCGTGTGCGCGTACGCCTGACAGAGAAGAGGAGCAGCGAGGAAGCGGAGAAACTTAAAACCGTTCTGGCCGAAGTCGCGCCCGATGCTGCACACGACATGGAAAGCGACGAAGGCGAAAGCGCCGACCGGTTCGAAAAACTGATCAACGTAAAAGATCGCGGCCAGATCTTTCGCGTGGAAGTAAGCTCGATCGAACATATCGAAGCGGCGGGCGATTACATGATTATCTCTACCGGCGATAATTCACTGGTGCTGCGCGAAACCATGAAGGATCTGGAGCGCCGCCTCGACCCGCGCAAATTTCAGCGTGTCCACCGTTCGAAAATCGTCAATCTGGATCAGGTACGGCAGGTCAAACCGCATACGAACGGCGAATGCTTTCTGGTGCTGGATTCAGGGGCGGAGGTGAAAGTAAGCCGGAGCTACAGGGATGTGGTGGCCCGGTTCGTACACTAGTTTGCGTCATGAGGGCGCCGCGTACATTTCGCGTTCTTGACCAATCAGGATATCTGCGAGAAACCAGTAGGCCTTGCCCCATGCCTCCAACACTTCATCGGTCGCGGCTTCACCCAACACGTCGCGAATAGCCGGAAGCAAAGCCTCGGCAACATAGGGGTAATGCTCGGGTTTGACGCCTGTTTCCACGTGACGTGCAGCTATACGATGGACTGGTCCTTCGAGTGCCTGAAGTTTATCGACATTTTCTGCGTAAGCCAGAATCGCAGCGGCTAGCCGCTTGGGCTGCTCCCCTGATTTCTGTGCAGCCTGATCGAACATTGCTTTTATGTCCGCGTTGACGAACAGCCGCTCGTACATACGCGTTGTGATAGCTTCACCGTGTTGGCGCAGTGAAGGAGCAGTAGCCTTAACAGTAGCGACCGTTTGAGCGGAAAGTGGAGCAGCCATCATGAATTCCCTTAAAGATGCAGACAAAACGCACCTATAAGCTAAACTCTAAATATGCAATCTTTTTGCATCTTTTATTATGGAGACGTAAAATCAGACTGACCCGGCACACTGATTACGCGATGCGCATCCTGATGCAGTCAGCATTGCAGCCTGAAATGCTGCTCTCTATCCCGCAAGTAGCGGAGGCCCACGCGATCTCCCGAAATCACGTAATGAAAGTGGTGAGCAGGCTTGCACAAGCCGGATTGCTGACCACGGTACGCGGGCGCAGTGGGGGGTTTCGGCTTGGCAAGCCCGCTGAAGCGATCACCTTGGGCGATATTGCCCGGATTACTGAACCGACCCTTCAGCCGGCTGAATGTGGCACCTGTGTATTATCCCCAAATTGCGGGCTTACCCAGATGCTCAACGAAGCCGTAATCGCGTTTTTGACGGCCCTTGATTCGCATACACTTGCGGATGCCGCATCCCGAACCGTGGCAACACGCCTACTGGCGACTCGACAAGAAGAGCATGTTTCGCAAGATGGAAAGGATGACTGATTTCCATATTATTGGCTTCGACCTTTCCGCGTTTGTCCAGAGGACTCTGGACGAGGATCTAGGCATCGGCCTGCCTGGGGGCGGAACCGACGTAACTGCAACAAGTATGATCCCTGTCGATGCGCGCTTCTCTGGCGTGATGGATAGCCGTGATGCCTGCTCGATTGCGGGCCTCCCTGTAGCCGAGGCGTTTTTCCGTGCGCTAGATCCGGATGTTCGCGTAGAAATATTGGCAGAGGAAGGCGCTCAGGTGGCCCCCGGCACCGATCTGATGCGGCTGGAGGGCAATGCCCGCGCCCTGCTGACGGCAGAGCGGAGCGCACTGAACACCGTGCAGCACCTGACCGGCATTGCCACCATGGTGCGCGAGTATGTGACCGCTATGCAGGCAGGGGGGGGCAATCCCGACTGCACATTGCTTGACACACGCAAGACCATTCCCGGCCTGCGTCATCTTGAAAAATATGCCGTGCGCATGGGCGGCGGCAACAATCACCGGATGGGCCTGTGGGACGCCGCAATGATCAAGGACAACCATATCGCCGTCGCGGGCAATGTGGGCGAAGCGGTGCGCCGCGCGCGCGATGCAGGCGTGGTGGACATCATCTGCGAGGTCGACCGGATCGACCAGATCGAACCGGCACTGAAGGCAGGGGCCACGCGCCTGCTGCTCGACAATATGGAGCCGCCAGCCTTGCGCAAGGCGGTAGCACTAGTGGCCGGGCGTGTGCCGACAGAAGCCAGCGGAGGGATCAATCTGGATACGATCCACGGCAAGGCCGCGACTGGAGTGGATTTTGTGAGCGTCGGTCGGCTGACCCAGAGTGCGCCTGCGGCTGATATCGGGTTGGATTTCGCAGTATTGTGAGGAGCTTGTTTTCTCTCGCGGCCAACCGGCTTCGCCGATGCCTCCGAGGGGGCGGCCTACCGGCCGGCGGCCAGTCGGCCTTGCGGTCCGCTGGGCGCGGACCGTTTCTTGCGCTTGCCGGGTTGGTCGGCGCTGGGCTTCCTGTCGCTGCCAACGCCCAAGCCTATCAGTGCCAAGCGCCCGCCCGGATCAGCGTGCCCACGGCAAAACAAGACGCGCGTACGCGGCAAGTGCCGGTCACCGGTTATACCATGGCGCTCAGCTGGAGCCCGGAGTTCTGCCGCACGCGGCAGCGCAGCGGGGGCCATGCCAGCCAGTGTTCGGGCCGCAATGGGCGCTTTGGCTTTATCGTTCACGGCCTCTGGCCGGAGGGGCGCAGCACTTGGCCGCAATATTGCCCCACGGCGCAGCGGCCCGCCCCCGCCACGGTAAAGCGCAATTTTTGCATGATGCCGTCCGCCAGCCTCGCCGCGCGGCAATGGGCCAAACACGGCAGCTGCATGACGCGAAAGCCCGCGACCTATTTCAAAGTCACCAACATCCTGTGGAACAGCTATCGCTGGCCCGATTTCGACCGAATTTCGCGCGAGGATGACTTAACCGTGGGCCGCATCCGCGAAGCCTTCGCCAGCGCGAACAAGGGCTGGGAGCCGCAGATGGTCGGCGTCAAACTCAACCGCCGCGGCTGGCTGGAAGAACTGCGCCTCTGCTACAATAAGCGCTTCCGCCCGAAGGAATGCCGAAGCCGGACGTTTGGTCCAAGAGACGGCGTGAAGGCGAAGATTTGGCGAGGAATGTGATGATTAGTCAAACCCGCATGGCTTGTCGGAAGGCACCACGAGGAAATTAGATGCGAACAATAGCCCTGATCCTTACCGTGGCTTCATTGGCTGCTTGTTCAGAAAATGAAACAACCGGGCTGAAGTCGCAAAATAGCGCCTCAGAAAGCCTCACTTATGGAGAATATCTGCTTAGCCTTGAGGGAGCATTCAAGCAGAAGCCGCCAGATTATTCTCGCGCATTCGCGCTTGTGAAATTTGGCGTGGCTGGCCCTGACTGGCTCGCTACCTTTCATGGCCTGCCCAACAATCAAAACGCGTGTGAAGAAACTATTCTACCCTACAAGAGCGATCCTAGCCTTACGGTGATAGCTGGCGAGTATTATTGTGTTGAAATTTCTGATGACTTTTCGATTGGTAGCCTAGTTGCTCCGGCGCAGCCCGAAAAAGCTTCTTAGCAACTCAGCCGCTTCCCCCTCACCCATGCCCGAATACACTTCCGGTGCGTAGTGCGTCTGGGCTTGCTCGAACACCCGCGCTCCATGCTCCACCCCCCCGCCTTTGGGATCGCTCGCGGCGTAGTACAGCCGCGCGATGCGAGCATGGGCGATGGCTCCGGCGCACATCGCGCAAGGCTCCAGCGTTACATACAGGTCGCAGCCCTCCAGCCGTTCCTGCCCCAGCGCCTGCGCCGCGCGGCGAATCGCGAGGAGTTCGGCGTGGGCGGTGGGATCGTTGAGCGTGCGGGGTGCGTTGTGCGCCCGTGCAATTACATTGCCATCCTGCACCACCACCGCGCCCACCGGCACTTCGCCAGCCTCTGCCGCCAGCCGCGCTTGCGCCAAGGCCGCTTGCATTGCGGGCGGAATGGGCCATTTAGTCATGGGCACGCGCTAGCCGCGCCAATACCGGATACGCAAGCAATCGGTTGACGATTCGGCAATGCCAAGCTAATCGCGCGCCTTTCCCGGCCTTCTCGTCCAACCGAACGGGCCGCTTACCAATTTTGCAAAGAGACTTTATCATGGCGCGCATCTGCGAACTGACCGGCAAAGGTCGTCTGACCGGCAACAATGTCAGCCACGCGAACAACCGCACCAAGCGGGTGTTTCTGCCCAACCTGCAGAACGTTACGCTGCTGAGCGAAAAGCTGGAGCGTGGTTTCAAGTTCCGCGTTTCGACCCACGGTCTGCGTTCGGTCGAGCACAATGGCGGGCTGGACAACTGGCTGCTGAAGACCAAGAACGAAAAGCTCAGCACCCGCGCCCAGCGCGTGAAGCGTGAGCTCAAGAAGGCTGCTGCCGAAGTAGCGTAAGTCGCCTGCCACGCCGCACGGCAAGGCTTCCGGCTTCTATCAGTTCAGAAGGCGCGTAGAGTTTCTGCGCGCCTTTTTCTGTGTGCGCCACAAGTTTGCCGTCTCATTCGCCCGGCATTTTCCCGTCCCACTCCATCTTCATCAGCAGCGTGTTCTGGAATTTCGCCGTATTGTCGTCCGAGATCATCCATAGCGTGACGGGAAAGTTGTCGCCCGCCACGGCCAGCCCTTCGAAATTGTCGGTCGGTAACGGCGGCTCGAACCGGGCAATCTCCCGCCCGCACCAGACGCCATCGGGATCGATATCCGCCGGGTCGGCCACCAGTATGCGCGCAAGGAAAGTTGGCGGCAGACCCAGCGTGTAGGTCCGCACGAGGATCAGCACACGCCCGTCGGGCAGCGCGGCCATATCGGTGGGCCGGTAATCGCCCGGCGCGTGGAAGTTGAAGCCGGTCGCCCTCGGCCCTTCCACCGGATCGCCATCGAACAGCAGGCCGTTGTGGTTCTGCCTGTCCCAGGGGCCAGTCCCCTCGGCCAGCACGATAAACCGCCCGCCCTTTAGTCGCACCAACGCTTCGGGGCCTTTATTGGAAAGCCAGTCGCTCATTTTAGGCGGCGAAGCGCTTGTACCCTGATCGGTGCTGATATCGCCCGCTGTGGGATCATCATAACGAACAATTGTATTGAGAAACTCATAGGCTGCCCAAACCTGCGCTGTGGCGGAATCGATTGTCAGCGCCTCCAGATCGAGGCTGATCTTGTCGTCCAGCGGATCCTGCCCGCCAAACGAGGTCATCTCGCCCGACACCGGTTCGCCGTCTTTCAGGCTGATCCGCAGCGCGGCACCCTTGTCACTGGCGGACAGCAATTGCCCGTTCGGCAGCGCTACCAACCCGGAATATCCGCCGAACAGCGAATGGCGGCTGTCCAGCGTCCACGCCCCGCGCAGTTCCAGCGCACCCACGCGTTTCTGTTCTAGCGGAATGCGTGTGGCCACCAGACCGGCATCCAGAATGGCGGCCGGACGCGGGCTACGCACCCATGTGCCGGGGGCCAGAGCCAACGCGACCAGTGCAAGAGGGATCAGTCGTTTGACAGAATTGCGATTCACCAAAATGCCATAGGCGATGGCCGCACAGGTGCAACGTCAATGAAGTGGCAGCGTTCGATACACTTGTCATGAGATACAGAAAACCCACCCGGCGCCTCTTGCGGGCGGCGCCGATCCTCCGCTTCAGTTCATCGGACCGGTAAACAGCAGCGGGTCCAGCCGTGCATCGCGCCATTTCAGGCTCCAGTGCAGATGCGGGCCGGTGGCGCGGCCCGAACTGCCGACATTGCCGATATGCTGCCCCTGCTTTACGCTCTGACCTTCCTCGATAACTATCCGCGAGGAATGGAGAAAAGCGCTGTTGAGGCCCGCCCCGTGATCGATGATGATCAGGTTCCCTTCAAGGCTGAACCCGTTGCGGGCCAGCACCACCACTCCATCTGCCGGAGCGACAAAGGGCACGCCGTTGCCGGGCGCGATGTCTATGCCTGAATGATAACTGCCCGGCTCCCCGCGATAGATCCGCTGCCGGCCGAACCGGCCTGAGATACGTCCAGTAACCGGCCAGATGAAATTCTGGCTCCAGCCTGTCGCTGCGGTTTTCTTCTTTCGTGCCGCCTGGATCGCATTCCATTCCGGCTCGCGCTTGGCCCACCATGCTTCGCTGGTACCACCGCCGCGCTTGGCAACATTGACACGCTCTATCTGCCAGTCGCGCGAACTGATATTGAGCGGACTGACGATCCTGCGCCCATTTGCAAGAGTAGCCGCCAATTCCGTCGTTGCTGCCGCATCGCGGTCGAAAGCAGCGAAAAACCGGCCTTCCTCGTCCAGCACCAGCTCGGTTTCTTCCAGCATGGCCGTGCGTGTGCCGCCGGGTGCTTGGCCCCGCACCCAGCCGCCCTGCGTCAGTTCTCCATCGAACACGAAGGTCGATGGGCCCTGTAACGGTTTAAGAGTGGATGCCGGTGCAGGAGTTGGGGCCGGTGCGGGAGGTGGTGCAGACTGCACAATCGGCTGGACCGTCTCGGTCCGCTCACCCAGATCGCCCTCGCCCGTCGCCATGCTGCATCCAATAACCAGCAAGCTGGCCGATGCGATTATGGCAAGACGCATCATGCACCCCTCAGCAGACGCTGGGTGGCGAACTCGGCGTTGGCGTAAGCTTCCTGATGCTCCGCACTCCAATAGCGCAAATCTTCCAAGGCAATCAGTTCTCCCGACACAGCACAGGCGACATGGCGCCCAGCCTTCATGACCCGGAAAGAACTAGATTCGTAACGAAGTGTAGCGAGCTGGTCGCCTGAGGACATCAACATGGAGATACCTTTAGCACTTATTTCAGGGCGCGCTCAATCAAACAAACCCTGCTGCGCTTCGTTTCCTTCCACCGGCTTCGCACGGCGGGCCGGCTTGCGCGCGGCTGGCGGCGCGGTGAGTGAAGTTTGGCCTGTGCCTACCTCCAATACCCCGTCTGTAAACTGAATTGAGAGCGCATCGGCAGCCTTGGCCTGATCCTTGCGCCGCATCAGATTGCCCGCGCCATCATGCACCAGCGCATAGCCGCGTTCCAGCGGAGCGCGCGGGTCGAGCGAAATGTGCAGACGGGCCATTGCATCGAGCCGCTCTTGCTGGCGGGCCAGTTTTTGACGGGCGAGGACGGGCGTCAGCCTGACAGCCGCCAGATTGCGCACGGCATCACGGTGCGTGCGGGTCAGCATGGAAGGTGTCAGCTGCGCCTTGCCCAGCCGTTCACGCCCGGCTCTGGCTTGGCTATCCAGCCCGCGCCGTAAGCGCTCGGTCATATCGTCGAGCTTCTGTGCCTGCGGTTGCAGCAACACATCGAGCGAAGGCATTCGCTGCACCCGCGCCTCCAGCCGTTCCCGCCCCAATGCCACAGGGCGCAGGATGCTGCGCTGCTGCCGCGCTCCGAAATCGGCCAGAGCCGCCGCCAGATCGGCCCGTACCGGCACCGCTATCTCCGCCGCTGCGGTAGGCGTGGGCGCACGCTGATCGGCGGCGTAGTCGGCCAGTGTCGTATCGGTTTCGTGTCCCACTGCGCTGATCACCGGGATCGGTGATTCAGCGATAGCCCGCACCACGCTTTCTTCGTTGAAGCTCCACAAATCCTCGATCGAACCACCCCCGCGCGCCACGATCAGTAGGTCGGGCCGCGCTATTGCGCCGCCCGGCTCAATAGCGCCAAAACCGCGAATTGCCGCCGTCACCTGATCCGCTGCACCGGGGCCCTGCACCAACACCGGCCACACGATCACATGGGTCGGGAACCGGTCGGCCAATCGGTGGAGGATGTCGCGAATCACTGCACCCGTCGGCGATGTCACCACACCTATGGTGCGTGGAAGATACGGCAGCGCGCGTTTACGGCCTGCAGCAAACAACCCCTCCGCCTCCAGCCGTAAACGCGTTTTTTCCAGCAAAGCCAGCAGTGCGCCCTCGCCCGCCAGCTCCATCCGATCGATCACGATCTGATATTTGGAGCGGCCCGGATAGGTTGTCAGCTTCCCGCTCGCGACTACTTCCAGCCCGTCTTCCGGATGGAAGGGAATACGGCCCGCATTGCCTTTCCACATCACCCCGTCGATTACCGCTTTGTCGTCTTTCAGCGCGAGGTACATGTGCCCGGATGCCGCGCGTTTTACGCCCGATAATTCCCCGCGAAGCCGAACGAAGCCGAACCGGTCCTCCACCGTGCGTTTAAGCATGGCGGAAAGCTCGGAGACGCCCACAGGCTCGGCGTTGTCGCCGCTGCGGCCCTTCGCTACGAGTGCGTTTTCATCTTTATCATCGTAGGGACTTGCCATGAATATCCTTCTGATCGGCTCGGGCGGGCGCGAACATGCGCTGGCGTGGAAACTGGCGGAGTCCCGCTTGCTAACGTCTGATGGCGGCAATTTCTACGCTGCTCCCGGAAATCCAGGGATCGCCGACCATGCTTTGTGCGTAACTCTAGACACTAGCGACCATGCGGCAGTGATTGCGTTTTGTCAGGAAAAGACCATCGGACTGGTTGTCGTCGGCCCTGAAGTGCCGCTGGTCGCAGGACTTGGCGATGATCTGCGCGCCGAGGGCATAGCCATGTTCGGGCCTGGCAAAGCCGCCGCGCAGCTGGAAGGCAGCAAGGGTTTTACCAAGGATTTGTGCGAGCGCGCCGGCATCCCCACCGCCGGATATGTCCGCGCACGCTCTTTCGAGGAAGCGCGCGATGCTCTGGCTAACTTCAAACCGCCTTTTGTGCTGAAAGCCGACGGGCTGGCGGCGGGCAAGGGCGTGGTGATTTCGGAAACCCGCGAAGCTGCTCTGGTGACATTGCGCGATATGTTCGGCGGACGCTTCGGGCAAGCCGGTGCCGAAGTGGTGATCGAGGAATTCATGGAGGGCGAGGAAGTCAGTTTCTTCGCGCTGACGGACGGCACCGCTATCCTGCCCATCGGCACCGCGCAGGATCACAAACGGGTGGGCGAAGGCGACACTGGCCCCAACACTGGCGGTATGGGCGCATACTCCCCCGCGCCCGTCCTGACTGGGGCTTTGCAAGAGCAGGTGATGGAAGAAACCATCCGCCCCACCGTCGACACGCTGCGGGAAGAAGGAATGCCCTATTCCGGTGTGCTCTATGCCGGGCTGATGCTGACATCTGATGGCCCGAAACTGATCGAATACAACGCGCGTTTTGGCGATCCCGAATGTCAGGTGCTGATGATGCGACTGGAGGCGGATCTGGGCGAATTGCTGCTGGCTTGCGCCAATGGTTCGCTTGGCGAATGGAGCGAGGCCAAGTTGTCGAACAAGACCGCGCTGACTGTGGTTATGGCGGCGAAGGGCTATCCCGCAACCCCGGAAAAGGGTGGTACCATCGAGCTGGGCGAGGCGGAGGCGAACGGCACCAAAGTCTTCCACGCAGGGACGAAGCTGAATGGCGCGTCACTGGTGGCGAACGGAGGCCGCGTACTGAATGTCACCGCAACGGGCGCGAATGTGACGGAGGCAAAAGCGATGGCATATCAGGCCGTCGACGCAATCAAATTCGAGAGCGGCTTCTGCAGGCGGGATATTGGCTGGCGCGAAGTGGTTAGAGAGACGCCGTAGCGCAGATGAGATTTTCGATGCTTAAAGAACTGCTGCAATGCACCTGTTCACTGTCCGACGTTGTTTGGCCTAATTAAAGGGCCTTCAACCATCAGATTTTCCTGATGCCTGCCTAGGATCGGCCAGAAGAACCCTCGTTAGGGCTATGTTCGTTAGCGCTCGGCATGGCTTTTGCAGCTGTCGGCCTGCCGCATCAGCGAGCGTTTTCTCTGATGTGTCACCCGTATCGTATAACTTAAGTCGTTCAAGTACAGGTAGATTAAACGATTTAATGGGGCTGCGCTGTCTCAACCTTGTGTTCTTGCGCAGCCTCGCGAAAATCAGCCCAGCTTTTCATCCATCAGTGCCTGCATGTCTACTTCCGGACGCGGGCCGATGTGGCTGATGACTTCGGCCGCTGCGACCGCGCCACGTTTCAGGCAGGTTTCCAGTGGCAGGCCTTTGGCGTGGCCGGACAGGAAACCAGCGGCGAACTGGTCGCCTGCTCCGGTGGTGTCGACAACCTTGGCGACCGGCTCTGCGGCCACTTCGGCGCGCTCCCCATTAGCGATGGCGACGGCGCCATGCTCCCCCTTGGTCGCGACCAGCACGGGGAGTTTGCCCGACAGAGCAGCCAGCCCGTCTTCGAAATCATCCTTGCCCGTTAGCGTCGCCAACTCGCTTTCATTGACGAACAGAATGTCGATCACGCCGTCCTCGATCATACTGCGGAAATCGTCGCCGTGGCGATCGATCACGAAGCTTTCGGATGCAGTGAAGGCAATCTTGCGGCCAGCGCTGCGAGCCACATCGATTGCCCGGCGCATCGCCTTGCGCGGCTCTTCAGGATCCCACAGGTACCCTTCGAGATATAGAATTGCGCCATCGGCAATAAGTTTCTCGTCGATCGCAGCAGCGGGCAGGAACTGGCCAGCTCCTAGAAAGGTGTTCATCGTCCGCTCCCCGTCGGGGGTCACAAAAATCAGACAGCGGCCTGTCGGCGGCTCTTCCTCTCGGGCTGGGGTATCGAACGCAATTCCGGCAGAGCGGATATCGTGCGCGAACACCTGTCCGAACTGGTCGTCCGCCACCTGCCCGATAAAAGCGCATTTCGTGCCTAGACTGGCCAGTCCCGCCAGCGTGTTGGCCGCGCTACCGCCCGATTTTTCAGTCGCCGGGCCCATCGCTTCGTACAATTTGTCCGCCCCGCCCGCATCGACCAGCGACATACCCCCACGAGCCAGACCCAGCTGCTCGATCGTCTCGTTCTCGCACGGCGCAAGAATATCGACGATGGCGTTGCCGATGGCGACAACATCGAATTTGGGATCGGTCATGAGGCGGCTTTCCACTTGCTTGCTGGATAGGGTTTGTGCTGAATCTGCGCCTAGCGTCCGGCGCGCGTCAGGCCAAGGGCCGCCATGCCTGCAATTGACATTGCGCCCCCTGCCCACGATGCCCCCGGGGGATGGTTTCGCTCCCGGCATCCCTTGCCCGCGCCGTGCGGCAATTGCCCGATCCGGCAATCCTGCGCGTACTGGTCAAAAGCGCAGCGGCGACAATGGCTGTGTTTGCCGCGCTAGGTATCGCCGTGTACTTCCTGCTGGAGATAGCCATGGCCGCCACCGGATGGACGGCCGTTCAGGGGGCAACAGTGCTGCTGACGCTGGTCGC
The DNA here is from genome assembly GCA_913060895.1 of uncultured Sphingomonadaceae bacterium. Lineage (GTDB taxonomy): Bacteria > Pseudomonadota > Alphaproteobacteria > Sphingomonadales > Sphingomonadaceae > CAJXSN01. The sequence goes on along the minus strand of CAJXSN010000008.1, from coordinate 68,449 downwards.
CATTATGATCATCGGCTGGCTGTTGTTTCGTATCGTTGCGCTGGCAGTGATCCAGTTCTTTGCCGAGGACATCATCCACGCAGTAGAAATACGCTATTATCCCAAAGCCGCACAAAAGGCTCGCACACTGACGTTCCGTGAAAGCCTGTCGGGCGGGCTACGTTCCGCCCTCCGTGCGCTGGGCGTCAATCTGCTGTTCCTTCCGCTTGCCCTGATCCTGCTGTTTACGGGTATCGGTACGGTGGCACTATTCTGGGCCGTTAATGCGTGGCTGCTGGGCCTCGATCTGCAAGAGCTGGCATGGGCGCGGCACCGGAACAGCCGCGACGACGCAGCGCCGATTGGCGGTGGAACGCGGTTTTTATTGGGCGGGGCGATTGCTGCGCTGCTCTCTATCCCTTTCGTAAACCTGCTTGCACCTGTAATCGGGGCAGCAGCCGCCACCCATCTGGTACAGTCCGGCCAGAGACGAGAGACCGACAATGCGTAAAATACTCGCCATCTGCCTGATGCCGCTCGCTGCCGCCGGCTGCGCCACCGTGCCTTCTGGTCAACAAGGCAGTTCCGGTCCGTCTGTCGTCCAGCCTGGCAACCCGTCACCGCGTGTCAGTGTGCCGGTGCCCCGCACCAGGCCTGCACCCCGCACACCAGCGGGCAGCTTTATTCCGCCGCGGGTGATGAATGTCGCTGGTCTCGAAAGTGTGATCGGTCAGTCAGCTGCAGGTCTGCAGGCGCAATTCGGCGCGCCTCGCCTCGATGTGGCCGAGGGAGATGCGCGAAAACTGCAATTCGCCGGTGAAGCATGTGTGCTTGATATATATCTCTATCCTCTCCGCCAAGGCGCGACACCTACGGCAACTTATGTCGATGCACGGCGTGTGTCGGATGCGTTGGACGTCGACCGGGCTGCCTGCGTAAACGCTCTGAAAGGGCAGTAAACGTCAGAGGTAACGCTGTTTTAAGGATGTTTTGCGAAGGCTGTGACAAATCACAGGGGGTTTCCTTCGCATGAGTATGCAATTTTCAGAACTGGCCCGCGCTGTTGCAACGGATCGTCATGTCTCGCCGGACGAAATCCTGTCGCTGCGCCAACTGGGCTGGGGCGACGGTCTGATCAGCCGCGAAGAAGCCGAGGCGATCTTTGCGATCAACCGCCAGATCGACAATCCCGACCGTGAATGGATCGATTTCTTCGTCGAGGCTCTGACCGAGTTCGTTCTCAACGGCACTGAACCAAAACAAATGTGCGATGCGGACGAAGCCAACTGGCTTATCGCGCAACTGGACGCCGATGGTCGCCTCGAAACCATGGCCGAACTGGAACTGATGGTCCGGGTGATCGAGCGGGCGCACAATGTGCCCGAAGCACTCAAGGCATATACACTGCATCAGATCCAGAACGCTGTGCTGCACGGCACCGGGCCGACCCGCTGCGGCGGCCAATTGTCGGCTGACCATGTCAGCACAGCAGAATGCCGCCTGCTGCGCCGGGTTATCTTTGCAAGCGGAGGCCACGGCCCTGCTGCCGTCAGCCGCCATGACGCGGAAATGCTGTTCCGAATTAAAGATGCCACTCTGGACAAGGCCAATGCCTTGGAATGGGCGCCGCTATTCGTTGATGGAGTGGCCAATTATCTAAAATGCTTCGCGCTTCATAATGCGCAATTAAGCCATGGCCGCATCAAAGAACTGGAAGCGTTCATTGCCGACAACCGCGCAAGCGTCGGTCGCTTCATGGGCGCAATGGCGCGCGAATTGCCACACGCCCGCAACCATTTCGGAAAGGTGTTCGGACGAAAAAAGGCCGAACAAGCTGGCCCTGACTATGCCGCACAAGCCGCTGCGGGCGAAATGTTGACTTGCGAGGAAACCGAATGGCTCGATGCTATGATCGAAGCCGACGGGGAAATCGATCCGCTAGAGCGGCAATTGCTAGACCGGATCGCGAGCGACGCAGACTAACGACCCGCGACGCTGCCCATCACTGAAATTCGTAAACCGGAACGCCGCTGCTGTTGGTCCTGCGTTGAAAGACGCGGTGTGATTTGGCCTTCCGGGCTCCGTCCCGCAAACGGACATGCACGCCGCGCAGAATTCGGGCCGTAGCCATTCCCGACGAGATGCCACGCGATCTCGTGAGAGATTTTGCTCTGGGCCCCTTGGCCAGGTTCCTCCGCTTTTCATTGGCAGTTGGCGGCGTATCCACGACTGGTAAGCTTTGCGCCAAAACAGCAGGAGACGCAAAACAAGTGAGCGCCAGAGCGAAGGGTGCAAGCAGTTTCATACCGGCCCAACGCCACTCTGGCTGAATAGTTTCGCCAAGTGTTTACAGATGATTAAATTCGGCAGTCTTTGATCAGACCATGAAGCTTTCACCGCAGCCGCACGCCCCTTTCGCATTGGGGTTTTCGAACACGAAACCGGCAGTAAAATCATCTTCCACCCAATCCATCGTGCTGCCGATCAGATACAGTACGCTGGCGCTGTCGATATAAAATGTGCCGCCGGGAGTTTCGATCTTTTCATCGAACGCCACCTCCTCAGTCACGTAATCGACCGAATAGGCCAAACCGGAGCAGCCGCGGCGCGGCGTCGACAGTTTAACCCCGATCGCATCGTCGGGCGCTTTCGTCATCAGATCAGCGACCCGCGCTTCGGCGCCTTCGGTCAGGATAACTGCAGCGGGGCGTTCACGCAGTGTGGTGGTTGTGCTTGCTTCGGTCATCACAGCATCCCCAGTTCAAGGCGGGCTTCATCGGACATATTGGCCGGGCTCCACGGCGGATCGAACACCAGATTGACCTCTGCATCACGAATGCCGGGGACGCTGGCTGCGCGCAGTTCGACTTCGCCGGGCATCGTTTCGGCCACCGGGCAGTTGGGCGTGGTAAGCGTCATGGTGACGATAACGTCGCTCTCGTCATCAACCTCTACCCCGTAGATGAGACCGAGATCATAGATATTGACCGGAATTTCCGGATCGTAGATTTCCTTCATGGCAGCGACGACCGCTTCCTGCAGTTCACCCCCTGTACCGCCAGCTCCTGCCTGCTCGGGCTTTTTCTGAAGGAACCCCTCCAGATAATCGCGCTTGCGCTCCATCGTGTCGCGGGGGCTTTCTTCGGCCGCATCCTCTACCCGCGCGCGTGGCGGTTTGGGCGGTACAGTGTTCAGTACCTGCTCGTTGGGCGCGGGGGCCGCGACAAAATCCTTTTCCTCGGTGGGCTTGTTCATCCGAAAATCCTCTGGGTTCTTTCGATACCGCGCATCAACGCCTCGATATCGCTTTCGTCGCTATACAGGCCGAAACTGGCTCGCGCTGTTGCGGGCACTCCCAGATGGTCCATCAATGGCTGGCAGCAGTGATGCCCGGCTCTGATCGCGACATTCTCTTCATCCAATATGGTGCCCAGATCATGCGGATGCACCCCCTCCATTACGAAAGAGACGATCCCCGCCGATTTCTCCGGCCCCAACAGGCGGATGGAGTTCATCCGGCCCATTTCTTCGCGGGCCTTCGCCGCGAGCCAGGATTCGTGAGCAAACAGACCCTCCATCCCGGCTTCGCCTGCGACGTTCTGCGTATAATCGATCGCCGCATGAAGAGCGACCGCCTCCGCGATCATCGGTGTGCCAGCCTCGAACCGCTGGGGTGCGGGTGCGTAGGTGGATTTCTCGAAAGTCACCCGGTCGATCATCGCGCCGCCGCCCTGATAGGGGGGCATGGCATTCAGCAGTTCTTCGCGCGCCCACACCACGCCAATGCCGGTCGGGCCGTAGAGTTTATGAGCGGAAAAGACGAAAAAATCGCAATCCAGTTCCTCCATTGCCAGCCGCATTCGCGGGGCGCTCTGGCAGCCATCCAGAAGCAGCTTCGCGCCCACCGCATGGGCTGCTTTCGCTGCGCGCTTCGCGTCGAGGATGGAGCCAAGTACATTAGATACATGCGCCAGAGCGACCATCTTGTGACGCGTGGTTAGGTTTTCCTCCAGCCAATCCAAATCGATGAGACCGTCATCGGTAATCGGGCAGACATCGATTTCCGCGCCCGTTTTCTGCGCGATCAGCTGCCACGGCACGATGTTGGAATGATGCTCCAGCTGGCTGAGCATGATCCTGTCGCCTGCCTGCAAATTGGCACCGCCCCAGCTTTGCGCGACCAGATTGATCCCCTCGGTCGCCCCGCGCACGAAAACAATTTCATTTGCAGATTGTGCGCCCAAAAATGTCGCCACCCGCTCGCGCGCAGCCTCGTAAGCGCGCGTCATGTTGGCAGAGCGGGCATACACGCCGCGATGCACAGTCGCATAATCGCGGCCCAGGGCATTGCTCATCGCGTCGATGACTGCCTGCGGTTTCTGCGCAGTGGCAGCGGTATCGAGATAATGCCACCGCTCGCCTTGTGGCGTCAGCAAGCCGGGGAAATCGGCCCGCACTCCGGATAGACTGCCGGGAGGGGTCATATCGTTCATAGGTGAGCGTCCAGCTTGGCCAGTGCGATACCCATCAACCGCTCGCGCTCTTCCTCGTCATCCAGCGATACGAAGGCATCGCCCAGAAACGCCTGCACCAGCAGCTTTCGCGATAGCTCAGGCGGCAGGCCGCGTGCCGCCATATAAAACCGTGCGGTTTCATCGAGTTGGCCCACGGTCGCGCCATGCGCGCACTTCACATCGTCGGCATAGATTTCCAGCTGGGGCACGGAATTAACACTCGCGCCCTTTTCCAGCAGCAACCCCTTGAAGCTTTGCGCCGCATCGGTTTTCTGCGCATCGCGCACCACGTCGATCCGGCCGAGGAAATTGCCCGTACCCTGCCCCCAATGGACACTGCGAACGGTCTGGTTGCTGGTCGCCTCGGGCTCCTCATGCACCACCCGGGTGACGAATTCGCGGGTTGTGTCACGCCCGCCCAAGGTCACGCCGCCCATCTCGAAATGCGCGCCCTTTGCCAGCATTACGACGATCTCAATTCGGCCCAGCTGCCCGCCCGTAATCACGCCGAACAGCTCGCATCGGGCGTTCTCGCCAACCTTTACGCGGATGCGGCGCAATTCCACCGCTTCACTGTCACCGATGGTCAGAAAATCGCGGTAGGTCTCGCCCGCCGCGACATCGATATCGCGCCAGTCGTCGAACGTGCCCAGATCCATGCCGGCCAGCGCATCGGTGTCCGAATAGCGCCATGCCTCGTCCTTGCGGGTGGGGAGAGTAATGTCCTGGGTCATGCCGCCGCCATGACAGCGTCGTAACCCTCGGCCTCCAGCCGCATGGCGAGGTCCGCGCCGCCGGTCTGCACAATGCGCCCGGCAGCCAGAATGCTGACCTTGTCCGGTTTCACCGTGTCGAGCAGGCGCTGGTAGTGCGTAATCAGCAACACGCCGCGCGCGGGGTCACGCATGATGGCATTGATCCCGTCCCCCACAACGCGCAGGGCATCGATGTCGAGGCCGCTGTCCGTTTCGTCCAGTACAGCAAATTGCGGGCCGAGGATGCCCATCTGGACCATCTCGGCGCGCTTCTTCTCGCCGCCGGAGAAGCCGACATTCACGTTCCGCTTGAGCATTTCCATGTCCATGCCCAGCAGCGCGGCCTTTTCCTTCGCCAGCTTCAGAAATTCGCCGCCCGACAGCGGGTCTTCGCCGCGCGCAGTGCGCTGGGCATTCAGGGCTTCGCGCAGGAACTGGACATTGGACACGCCGGGGATTTCGACCGGGTATTGGAAGCCGAGGAACAGGCCTGCCGCGGCCCGCTCATGCGGTTCCATATCCAGCAGATCCTTGCCCATGAACTCGACGCTGCCGCCAGTGACTTCGTAACCCGGACGCCCGCCCAGCACGTAAGACAATGTGGACTTTCCCGCGCCATTGGGGCCCATGATGGCATGGATCTCGCCCGCAGCGACTTCCAGCGTCAGGCCATTGAGGATTTGTTTGTCCGCGATGGTGGCGGAGAGGTTTTCGATTTTCAGCATTATTGATCTCGTGTGTTGCGCGCAGGGCCATTGCCGTCGCGGTCATAGCGCGGCTTGGTCTGGCGCGGATTGTTAGCATTGTGTTCGTAGCGGGCCTGCCGCTTGTCGCCGATCCGCATCCGCATTCCTGCGGTGACGCGCTCCAGCACGGCATCCATATCGTTCAGGATATCCTCGGCCTTGATCCGCATGACGCGGATGCCCACCGTCTCCAGGCTCTTGTCGCGGCGTTTCGCCAGCACATCGTTCTGGTCCGGCTCGTCGATGCAGATCGCCATGCCCAAATTGTGGCAATTGAAGTCGACAATCGCGCTGCCGACCACCGCATGACGGGTAAAAGTGTAGCGACCCAGATCGGCGCCGGTGAACTTCGCCGCCAGCGCCTTATGCGCCTCAGACGAATGCCGCCGCATCTCGCGCGCACGATCATGCAGCGCGTCGAGCCGCTTGTCGGAAATCTCCCACCCGCGACCCTTTTTCTTGATCGCTGGCGGTGCGTCATCGTCCGACGGATCGGGGAGTTTGAGGGTTTTTTTGTCAGTCATCAGCAGGCCAGCACATTTTGGATAATCGGGTTAGCCGAGCACTCCGGGAACAGTAAGAAAAGAGCGATGAAAAGTGCGAACCCAAAACAAATAAGAGAAGTTGCCGCATCGAGTCCGATCATAGTCCAGTAAAGGAGTCGCTCGGCACCACGCTGATATCTAATATTCGGATGACTAGTGGCCCACGTCACTCGGGTGAGTAAGGCGCGGCGGATGCGCCAAGCAAAGAATGCCCCCACAAGAAAGATTGCGCCCGATGCGATGGCAAGGAGTGTATTCACCCCACACTCCCCTCAAGCGAGATCGCCAGCAGCTTCTGCGCCTCGACGGCAAATTCCATTGGCAACTGCTTCATCACGTCCTTGGCAAAGCCGTTGACGATCAGCGCCACGGCCTCTTCCTCGTCCAGCCCGCGTTGCTGCGCGTAGAACATCTGATCATCGCTGATCTTACTGGTGGTGGCTTCGTGCTCGATCTGGGCGGTGGGATTCTTCACTTCGATATAGGGCACGGTGTGCGCGCCCGACTGGTCGCCCAGCAGCAGGCTGTCACACTGGGTGAAATTGCGCACATTGTCGGCTTGCGCGCCCACGCGGACGAGGCCGCGATAGGTGTTGTCGCTGTGGCCGGCGCTGATGCCCTTGGAGATGATCGTACTGCGCGTGCCCTTCGCGTTGTGGATCATCTTCGTGCCGGTGTCGGCCTGCTGGTAATTATTGGTCACCGCGACCGAGTAAAATTCGCCCACGCTGTCTTCGCCGTTCAGCACGCAGGACGGGTATTTCCACGTCACCGCGCTGCCGGTTTCGACCTGCGTCCAGCTAATTTTCGACCGTGCGCCCTGACACAGGCCGCGCTTGGTCACGAAATTGTAGATGCCGCCCTTGCCCTCGGCATCACCGGGATACCAGTTCTGGACGGTGGAGTATTTGATCTCCGCATCTTCCATCGCGATCAGCTCTACCACGGCGGCGTGAAGCTGGTTTTCATCGCGCATCGGCGCGGTGCAGCCTTCGAGATAGGACACATAGCTGCCCTTCTCTGCCACGATCAGCGTGCGTTCGAACTGGCCGGTGTTTTCGGCATTGATGCGGAAATAGGTGGAGAGCTCCATCGGGCAGCGCACGCCCTCCGGGATATAAACGAACGTGCCGTCGGAGAAGACCGCCGCGTTGAGGCAGGCGAAGTAATTGTCGCGCTGCGGCACGACCTTGCCCAGCCACTGCTTCACCAGATCGGGATATTCCTTCAACGCCTCGGAAATGCTGCGGAAGATGACGCCTGCCTTTTCCAGCTCGGCACGAAAGGTGGTGGCGACGCTGACACTGTCGAACACGGCATCCACGGCGACCTTGCGTGCGCCCTCGACACCGGCCAGAACTTCCTGCTCCGCAATCGGGATGCCCAGCTTGTCATACACCCGCTTGATCTCCGGATCGAGATCGTCGAGCGAATCCAGCTTCGGCTTCTCCTTCGGTTCGGCGTAGTAATAGGCATCCTGATAATCGATCTTTGGATAGCCGAGCTTGGCCCAGTCCGGCTCTTCCATATCCTGCCACAGGCGGAATGCTTTCAGCCGCCAGTCGAGCATCCATTCCGGCTCACCCTTCTTGGCGGAAATGAACCGTACCGTATCCTCGTTCAGACCCTTGGGCGCGAACTCCTGCTCGATATCGGACGACCAGCCATGTTCGTATTCGGCTGCTTTTGCCGCAGCGTCGTGCGCGTCCTGATCCTGAAGCGGCTGTTCCTGAAGGTCTAGATTGTCGGTCATGCCATTTCTTCCTGCGCCATAGTATTGTGCGCCAAGGGTGCGTTCGTTGAAGGTTTCTGCGCCAGCCGGGACAGCGGGATATCCGCCAGCGCCCCACGCAGCGCATCATTGATTACCGGCCAGTGCGCCTTGACCGAGCAGCTGTGATCCACCGCGCAATCGGCCCCGTCGAGACAGGCAGTCAGCGCGATCGGCCCCTCCACCGCCTCGACGATATCGGCAACCGATATGGCCGCCGCTGGCCGCGCCAGTTGCAGGCCGCCGCCCGAGCCGCGAGAGGAGTTCAGCAGGCCTGCACCGGCCAGCTTGCTGACCACTTTCTGTACAGTCGGGACAGGCAGCCCGGTTTCCGCCGCAAGCACTCCGGCCGTTACACGTGAAAAGCCGCAATGATGCGCAGCGGCGCACATCGTGACAACAGCGTAATCGGCAAGGTTGCTTAATCTCATCTCAAGGGGCGCACATCTAATCGGACCAAATTGTTCCGATTTCACATATGGTCACAAGAAGCCGGTTTCAACGCAAAACCGATAGTTGCGAGTCGTTAGCAGTTGAGTCGCTTAGCCATTGGCCATTTCCGCCGCGACGAGCCCTGTGAACAGCGCGCCATTGCCATACCCTTCGACATCCAGCGTCCTCTCGCCCAGCGATGCACCCGCCAGTTTGCCAAGCCGGGTGGGCGTTCGGCCTGTATACCGGCGCAGATCGCGGATCAGATGCGCCTGATCGTAATACGCATCGAGGATCTCCTGCTCCAGCTCGGCAAGCAGATCGGGCGATGACAGAAACGTCGCCGCACGAATGGCCCGGTATCGTTTCGCAAGTGTTATGGGAGGGCGGCCGAAATACTTGTTGGAAAGCCGCTGGATCGTCCGATGGGACATGGCCAGCGTTTGATGCAGATCGTCCAGCGAAGGGCTGAAAGATGCGCCGAGCCACTCCAGCATCTGGATGATAAACCGGTCATGTTCGGGCATCAATGGCCGGAGAGCTTGTGCCAGGGTATCGCCCATTGCCGCTGCGATTTCGGCACCGTCCTTCCCGCCGCCGCGCATGGCCCCTACCAATTCATCCAGGCGGGATGATGCAAACGGGGACATCGCCTGACTGGCGGCCATTGCGCGGTTGCTAGTCTCGTTCACCGGCAGGCCTGTCAGAGCGGCCCATCCGCGCATATTGAGCGAAACCCCGATCATCTGCGCGGGCCCCAGCACATGGAAAGGCACTGCTTCTTCCAGCTGGGTCACCAGAAACGCCCCGCTGACCGGACCCTGTATGCCGGAGGAAAAGTCCATCGTGACCGAACCGTTCGCAAACATCATCAGTTGCGGGGAGTAGGAGGGCATAACGTCATCCAGCCCATCCGCGCCGCACCGGAAGGTATAAAAGGCGTTGACGTAGCCTTTCAGAGACGCAGGCATATCTGCGAAACCGAATTCAAAAGGAGGTTCTGCAGCCACCGAAACGCTCGTAACAATCAGCCCCTAACCAGCTTCGCCAGCCTTAACCGAAGCGATCCACGCTTCAACGTTTTCTTCCATGATCGACAATGGCACCGGGCCGGTGGTCAGGATCGTGTCATGGAAAGCGCGAATATCGAACCTGTCGCCCAGTTCCGCGCGCGCATTGCTGCGCAGTTCCATAATCTTCAACTTGCCGATCATATACGCCGTCGCCTGACCCGGATAGACGATGTATCGCTCTATCGCCTTGCGGATATCCCCGTCGGGATTGGGAGTGTTTTCGGTCAGATACTCGATCGCTTCTTCGCGCGTCCAACGCTTGTGATGCAGGCCGGTATCGACCACCAAACGGCAAGCGCGCCACAGTTCCATTCCCAGCCGGCCGAAGTCGGAATACGGATCGGTATAGAAACCCATATCCTTGCCCAGCTCTTCGGAATACAGCCCCCAGCCTTCGGAATAGGCGGTCACTCCGCCAAACCGGCGGAACGGCGGGACATCGTCCAGTTGCACCTGAATCGAGAGCTGCAAATGGTGGCCCGGAAGCCCTTCATGATAGGCCAGCGCTTCCAGTTCGTTCTTCGACATATCGCGAAGATTATACAGGTTCACGTAATAGGTGCCGGGGCGCGATCCATCGGGTGCAGGGCGCTGGTAAAATGCCTTGCCCGCGCTCTTTTCGCGGAACGCTTCGACCGGCTTGATCGTCAGCGGATCGGCCGGCAACATTCCGAAATATTCAGGCATTCTTTCAGCCAGCGCGTCGATTTTTTCCTGCGCATCTGCAAGATACGCATCACGGTCGGTGTAGAAAAAACGGTCGTCCGTGCGGGTGAATTGAAAGAACTCCTGCAAAGTCCCCTCGAAGCCGACCTGCGCCATAATCGTGCGCATTTCCCCGTGGATGCGGGCGACATTATCCAGCCCGATCTGGTGAATCTGGTCCGGCGTCAGATCGGTGGTGGTGTAATTGGCGAGCAGCGCCTTGTAATAGGCCGCGCCTTCCGGGAAGCGCCAGATACCATCATCGGTTGGCGCGATGGACTGCTGCCGCTTCATTTCAACCAGCAGCCCTTCATAGGCAGGCTGGGCCGAGGTTTCCCATACGGCGATGGAATCCGCAATCAGCCCAGCTTTCGCCGCAGCGTCGATGTCCAGCTCGCCGACTTTCTCCTCGAAATCTTCGAGAATGGCGTTGTCCAGTCCGGCAGACAGCAGGTTCTCAATGTCCGAAATGACATACGGGTACACCCAATCGGGCGGCATTACACCGTTCCCGGCGCGCTCCCGCGACTGAAAGACCAGCTCGTCCATACCGGGGCCAAGCCCTTCGATCCGCCTGATATAATCGCGCGCATCGCTGACGTCGTTCACTTGGTGAATATTAATCAGAAAGGCCGGCAACTGGCTCTGCGCGCCATTCATCTGATCAAACACGTAACCGTAATCTCTGAACGGAAACAGCGAGGCCCTGCGCTTCTCGACAGCTTCGAACAGTCGATAGGATAGCGCATCCTGGGCGGGCAGAGCATCGACATCGAATTTACCGCGCATCTGCTCGGCGGTGAACTGCAACAGTTCAAACGACTGGCGATCCGATGCTTCGGAGAAATCGTCCCAGCTGCCGTAATCCTCGTCGCGGATACCGCGATAAGCTTTCGAAAGCGGAGAGAGTTCCAGCGTGGCCGCATCATAGGCTTCGAACAAAGTGCCGATATCCTCGGCCTCTGCGATGGAGCTGGAGTCCACGCTGGCGGTCCGGTCTGGCGATATGGAGGATGCCGCCAAACGCGGCTGCGTGTCCTCCACTGTGGCGCACCCCGCCAGAGCCATACTCGCCACGCCGATTGCCCAGATCGCTTTCATCGCATCCTCCCGTTTTTTCCCTCGGAGCGGCTGATGCAGCAACAAAGCCAACGATACCAGAGGCAATTGCGGGTAAACCGAAGCCGATACAGGGAGTTTCGAGAAAAAAAGGGCGGCCGGCAGAGCGTAAGCTCTGGCAGGCCGCCCTGAAAGGAAAGAACTCTCGCATTGCTGCCTAAGAGCCCTTCGGGTCGCAACAGTCAGCTACTGATTCGCAACGAAAATTGATTGTATGGAAACGACACACCGTCCGACCGGCCCCGCTAAGCACATACTCCGGCTCGCTCGACACCGGTTTGCCGCTGCGCCATAGGCTCGAGATATGCTGTTCGATCTCCTTCGCCCCGCTTTGTTCAGGCTCGATCCGGAGAAAGCCCACCGCCTGTCGGTTGCTGCATTGCGCAAGGCCCCGCTGCGCGCGCCGCTTCACACAGACGCCTCGCTCGCGTGCGATGTGGCAGGCCTGCACTTCCCCAATCCGCTGGGCGTAGCGGCAGGATATGACAAGGATGCTGAAGTGCCCGACCCGTTGCTGGGTCTGGGTTTTGGCCATGTCGAGATAGGATCGGTCACCCCGCTACCGCAGGCAGGCAACCCGAAACCGCGCCTGTTCCGGCTGGCCGAGGATAGGGCCGTTATCAACCGGATGGGCTTCAACAATGGCGGCGGGGAAGCAGTAGCGGCGCGTTTGCGGGCGCGCAGCGGCAGGCGGGGAATCGTCGGCATCAATGTGGGTGCAAACAAGGATTCGGTGGACCGGGTGGCCGATTATGCAACAATGGCCCGTCTAATGGCGCCCCTGGGTGATTACCTGACCATCAACATATCCAGCCCCAATACGCCCGGCCTGCGCGGCCTGCAGGATGAAGGTGCACTGACCGGGCTGATCGATGCCGTATTCGGCGCGCTGGATAATGCTGCCCCGAAAGCGGGCAAAGGAGCGCCCCCGCCCGTGTTCCTGAAAGTCGCCCCGGATCTGGAGCCTGCCGATATCGACGCGATTGCCCGTATCGCGCTGGAATCCCGGCTGGCGGCTCTGGTTGTTTCCAACACTACACTCTCACGCGGGGAATTGCTGTCTGCGCACCGAAACGAGGCTGGCGGTCTGTCGGGCGCGCCTCTGAAAGACCTGGCGCTGCAAAGGCTGCGCCATTTCCGCACCGCTACGGGCGGGAACATTCCGCTCATCGGAGTGGGCGGCATTGCCACGGCAGAGGACGCATGGGAGCGGATCAGGGCAGGTGCCAGTCTGGTTCAGCTTTACAGCGCAATGGTCTATCGTGGGCCGGGTCTGGCGCGCACGATCACGCACGGGCTGAAGCAGCTGATGCAGCGCGACAATATCTCCACCATTGCCGAAGCGATCGGAACGCAATAGCAATAGACAAATGATTATTCGCGCCAGCTTCGCCCTGTGTACTGCCCTGGCATTGGCCGCCTGCGCCACCACGAGCACGCCTTCATCCCGGCAATTGCCCGTATTGCTGCCATCCGAAGGACAGGCAGAGGCACTGGAACAGTTGCAGGATGGGGCCGAAAGCCCGGTTTTTGCAGGAACCGTGGCCACTGCCGATTTCCGCGCGACCGCTGCCGGAGAGGAAATCCTTGCGGCTGGCGGCACTGCGACTGATGCGGCGATTGCCATCATGCTGGCATTGACCGTGGTCGAACCGCAGAGCTCGGGTATCGGCGGCGGCGGCTTTCTGGTGCGCGGCACACCGGATGGACAGGTAATCGCCTATGACGGGCGCGAAAAAGCGCCTTCCGCTGCCATGCCGGACTGGTTTCTGGACGAAAGCGGCGCGCCCCTGCCGAAGAAAGAAGCCACGATCAGCGGGCTGAGTGTGGGCGTACCCGGCAATGTCGCGTTGGCGAAGCTTGCGCATGACCGGCATGGCAAGCTTGACTGGGCAACGCTGGTGGCCCCTGCCATCCGGCTGGCGCGCGATGGCTTCGTGGTCAATCCACGCCTTGTCACGGTTCTGGAAGGGCGGCTGGACCGTGCAGGGTACGATCCCAAAGCAGGCGCAACTTTCTACGAAGCGGACGGCACGCCCAGGGCGGCAGGCACAACCATACGCCAGCCTGAATTGGCAGCGACATTGGAAAAGCTGGCCGCAGAAGGACCGGGAGCGTTTTATAGCGGAGATTTCGCTGCCGGTCTGGCAGCACATATTGCTGCCGATACGCCGCGTTCGGCGGGGATGACCGCTGCCGACATTTCCGCTTACGAACCCGCTGTGCGCAGCGCCGTTTGCGGAAGCTATCGCGGCTACAGGATATGCGGGATGGGTCCGCCGTCATCGGGCGGCATCGCCGTATTGCAAATGCTCAAACAGCTGGAACGGTTCGATATAGCCGCAATGGGCCCACGCTCGCTGACTGCATGGCATCTGTTTCTTGAATCCCAGCGCCTCGCCTATACCGACCGTGAACTTTACACCGGTGATGCCGATTTCGTCGATGTGCCGGTCGAAGGCCTGATCGACGAGGCCTATCTGTCCGGCCGTTCCGTCATGCTGGACGCGGGCAGGCGCAGCGAAGGATTCGTCCCGGGCACCCCGCCCCGCGCTCCGCAGGCACGCGCTATGGGCGAGCATTATCCCGAAAGCGGCACGACCCATTTCGTGACCATCGGCGCGGACGGAACGATGGTCAGCTACACCTCCACCATTGAAGGGGCCTTCGGATCGGGCCTGATGTATGGCGGGTTTTATCTCAATAACGAACTGACCGATTTCAGCTTTCTTCCGGAACGCGGCGGCGTGCCGGTGGCGAACCGGGTGCAGGGAAACAAACGTCCGCGCAGTTCCATGTCGCCAACGGTGGTGTATGACCCTGAAGGCAGGCCCTTCATGGCCGTGGGCGCTGCAGGCGGGCCGACAATCCCCATCCAGACGGCACGCGCAATCATGGGTGTGATTGATTTCGGGCTGACATTGGAAGAGGCGCTGGCCCAGCCCATGATCATGGGCTTTGGCGAGCGGGTTATCGTGGAAGAAGCCAGCTGGCTTGAAGCTGCGATCCCGCAGCTCAACGCGATGGGCCACACCGATATCGTCACCAGCGATTTTCTTTATCGCACCAATGGCGCCCTGCGCACCCGGAATGGCTGGAACGCAGCGTACGACCCGCGCCTTGATTCTGTACTTCGCCTGTCAGGGGCGGAATAGCATCGCTTGCCGCCCGGCAGACGGGAGCCTAGTGCAAAGCAGAGCGTTAAAAAAGCGTATGTGTTTGGGACCAGGAGGAGCGTAAGCTTGCAGCTGAGTGATATCGAACAGACGGGAAACCTCGTCGAACTTTTCCTGAAGCGGGCCGATGAAAACGGCGACAAACCGTTCCTCGGCGCAAAAAAAGACGGTGTGTGGGTCACACGCAGCTGGCGCGAAGTGGCAGACGAGGTCTGCATTCTGGCGGAAAACCTGCGCAGCATCGGCCTGACGGATGGCGACCGGGTAATGCTGGTTTCGGAAAACCGGCCCGAATGGTGCATAGCCGATCTGGCAATCATGGCCGCAGGCTGCATCACGGTTCCGGCCTACACCACCAATACAGAGCGTGATCACGTCCACATTCTGGACAATTCCGGCGCGCGGGCCGTCATCGTTTCAAACGAGAAGATGTCCGCCCCGCTGGTCCCGGCAATTTTCCGCACCGGCATTGCCGACTATATCATCCCGATCGACGGTGTACCGTCCTATCAGGGCGGCAATCTGGAGCTCCATAAATGGGCAGTGCTGGTCGAGGGCGATGCCGCCTCGGCACGCGTCGCTGTCACAGAGCGCCTTAGAACCATCACCCGCGAGACCACCGCTTGCATTATCTACACCAGTGGAACTGGCGGCGCACCGCGCGGTGTAAAGCAACACCACGGCGCGATCCTGTGCAATGTCATGGGTGCCGCCGAAATTTTGTGCGACGATTTCGGGTTAGACGAGGACGAACGATTTCTTTCCTTCCTGCCGCTCAGCCATGCTTACGAACATTCGGGCGGCCAGTTTCTGCCCATCGGCGTCGGCGCGCAGATTTATTATGCGGAAGGGCTGGAGAAGCTCGCCAGCAATATTGAAGAAACTCAGCCAACCATCATGGTGGTCGTGCCCCGCCTGTTCGAAGTGCTCCGTACGCGCATTATGAAGCAGGTGGCCAAGCAGGGCGGCGCGGCCAACTACATGATGGACCGCGCGCTGGAGATCGGGGAGCGCAAGGCCGATGGTAACCGCAAACTGCTCGACCGGCCTATGGATTTCATTCTGGAGCGCACCCTGCGCCCCAAAATCCGCGAGCGTTTCGGTGGGCGTATGAAAGCAATGGTATCGGGCGGCGCGCCGCTCAATCCCGAAGTCGGAATTTTCTTCGATTCGATGGGGCTGACCATGCTGCAGGGTTACGGCCAGACCGAAAGCGGCCCTGTAATCAGTTGCAATCGTCCCGCTGCGGGTATTGCGATGGACACAGTCGGCCCGCCAATGCGCGGCGTGGAGGTAAAGATTGCCGAAGACGGGGAGATCCTCTGCCGCGGCGAACTGGTGATGCAGGGGTACTGGCAGAATGATGCCGAAACCAGTCGCACGATCAAGGATGGCTGGCTGCATACAGGGGATATCGGCCACATCGACGACAAAGGCCGGATCAAGATTACCGACCGCAAGAAAGACATGATCGTCAATGACAAGGGCGACAATGTCGCGCCCCAGAAGATAGAGGGAATGCTGACCTTGCAGCCCGAAATCGGGCAGGCGATGGTGAGCGGGGACAAGCGCCCCTATGTTGTCGGCCTGATTGTGCCCGACGCCGAATGGCAGTTGGAATGGTGCAGCGCGCAGGGCAAGAAATTCGATTGCAGCGAGCTGCAAAGCCTGCCGGAGTTCAAAACCGCCGTACGCGCCGCGGTGGACCGGGTGAACAAGGAATTGTCGGTGACCGAGAAGGTCCGCCAGTTCACCTTCGCCGATGAGCCCTTCGGGATCGAAAACGAAGAAATGACCCCCAGCTTGAAAATCCGCCGCCACAAAATCCGCGAGCGGTATCAGGAACGGCTGAACGGGCTGTATCGGGGTTAGGCGATACGAAGTCTCGCTAGAATTTTCTCGTCCCCTTCGATGGTAACGACATGGCCGAAAAATCGACCCGTTATCGTTAGCAACGTGGCGGAGGAGTTCTTTTTGCTCTTGGTTCGTCTAGATTCGATTCGGCGTCACATCGTTTGAGTCCCCCGGAAGGTGCCGAGTGAAGGAGAGGTGTCCCTCTCTCCTCAGAGCCTGCTCCGCACGCGCGAAATGATCCAAAACCTGGCCTAGCCATGCATGTGGTTCAAATTCGACCTGCGGATGATCAGCAATCATGTTCAGGGCCGTTGGAATTAAGCCGCCTCAGCCTCGACATATTCCGGAAAGAAATTCGGCTGTGCGTCGGACCAGCCGGGTGCGGTGGCGGCGGCTTCGCTCAGGGATTGCAGCAGCATCCTGCGTCGCTGCGGCGGAATGTGCGGCAGGGCTGCGGCGCCGACAAAGGCGCTGGGCAACCACGGGCGGGCGGTCGCACCCAACAGGCGTTCGTACAAGAAACGGAAGGATGAAAACCCGTCGAGCCGTTCTTGCGACAGATCGAAAGCGGCCACGCGGGTCAGCGTACCGATAAAACTGTCGATGCGTTCGTCTTCGCCATTCGCGGGCAGGTCTTCGCGCAGGCGCTTCAATTCCTGATAGGCGACATATTGGCGGCGGATGGCGGCATTCTCTGCCGCATCGCGGGCCCAGATTTTAAATGCGTCGCACCGCCCCAGCCCAACATCCAGACTGCGACGGATATAGCGTTGTTCACCGGCAGTGAAGCTGGCGAATTCCCGCATTTCGGCGATGGTCAGTGAAGCGTTCTGCGCAAGTGCCATGATATTTCGGCCCCCCTCGTGTGGAAGGCCGGTTTCGCGCAATATGGTTAACAGTCCGTAAGCACAGCGAGTTTATTTGCCCCTCACCGGGCAGGGTTAATCGGCCGGATCGGCCAGTTCGCTGACAAGCAATTTGTCGATCTTGCGCCCGTCCATATCGACGATTTCGAAAGACCAGCCCTGCACTGTGAAGGTCTCGCCTTCCAACGGCAGATGCTTCAACACGGCCAAAGCAAAGCCTGCAACCGTCGCAAACTCGCGGGTTTCGTCATATTCGATGCCAGTTCGGTCGGCCAGCGCATCGGCAGGCAAGGCGCCCGACACCAGCAACGATCCATCGCCGCGCTCGACGATTTCCGGAATATCACCCTGATCCACATCACTGGCGAACTGTCCGACAATAGCGGTCAGTAAATCGACCGGCGTGACGATACCGTCCAGATGTCCGTATTCATCATGCACCATAGCCATTGCGATATCGGCCTGTTGCAACACACGCAGCGCATCCAGTGCATCGAGCTGGTCGGGTACGATTTCCGGCTTGCGCGATAAGGCAAACAGATCGACCGGCAGACCAGAGACCTGCGCTGCAAGAACTTCGCGCACCTTCACCACACCCAAAACCCTGTCCGCCGTTCCCTGCGCGACAGGCAGCAAAGAATGCGGGCTGGCCGCAATTTTCGCCGAGATAGCTGCCTCGTCATCGTCGATATCCAGCCAGTCGAGGTCGGTACGCGGAGTCATCATTTCGCGCACAGGCCGATCGGCCAGCCGAACCACTCCGGTCAGGATCGCGCTTTGCTCTTCTTCCAGAACACCGGTCTTGGTCGCATCGGCAAACAGCATATGCAGTTCTTCTGCAGTTACGCTGGCCTGTCCGCCGGGGCGAATACCCAGCAGCCGGATGAGCAGGCCGGAAGATGTATCGAGCACCCACACGATCGGAGCCGCAATGATGGCAATCCAGCGCATCGGGCGCGCCATAACCACGGCAATCGGTTCAGCAGCGCGCAGGGCCAACTGTTTCGGCACCAATTCCCCGATCACCAGGCTGAAATATGTGGTCAATGCAATCACCAGAGCAAACCCGGCCTGTTCCGCATATTCCTGGGGAAGGCCCAAATGCACCAACCTTTCACCCACCGGCCCGCCCAGACTGGCACCGGAATACGCACCGGCGATTATGCCGACCAGCGTGATGCCGATCTGCACGGTCGACAGGAACTTGCCCGGATCGGCGGCCAGCGAAAGCGCCATAGCCGCACCGCCGCTACCCTTGTCCGCTTTACCGCGCAGCGTCGTCACCTTGGCCGAAACAATCGCCAGCTCCGACATCGCAAAGATGCCGTTAATGAAAATCAGTCCTGCGATAATGAGCAGGTCGGGCCAGGGAAAGGGTGTCACAGTGCCGCCGCGCTAGCACAAAAGAGCGCCCGCGCCAGCCTGCGACACGCACACAGCCGGTATTCATGGTGGGAACAGGAACCACAGTACAAGGTTGGTATGACGTTGGGTGTGCAAAGTGCATGCCCGTCCACATTTGGGCGATTACCGCCCGAAAGCCCGTAACGGGCACTATTTGGGGAAACTTTAATGACAAAATCTCGCATTCTCGTCTCGGCGCTTGCCGCGACTTCGCTGATGGGTCTTTCCGCCTGCGTGACCGATCCCAATACCGGCGAACAGAAGATTTCACGCACCGCAATCGGTTCAGTGTTTGGCGGCGCAGCCGGCTACCTGCTGGGCGACGTAATCGGCGGGTCCACCGCGCGTATTATCGGTGCCGGCATCGGCGGTAGTGCGGGGGCCGTTATCGGCAAGCAGTTCGATGACCAGATCAAGGAACTGGACGAAATGACTGCCGGTTCCGGTGTCGACGTTACCGAAATCGGTGACGGCGAAGCCATTCTGGTCAACCTGCCCGATGGTGTCACTTTTGCTGTCGATTCGTCCACCATCACGCCCGCCTTTCAGGGAACGCTGGATGTTATCGCCAACAGCCTGATCAAATACCCCAACAGCCTGATCGATGTTTACGGCTTCACCGATTCGACGGGTTCGGATTCGTATAACCTTCAGCTGTCCCAGCGCCGCGCCAATGCAGTTGCAGACTATCTGGTCGCCCGCGGTGTCGCGCGTTCGCGTATGGCAACGCAGGGTTACGGCGAAGATCCACGCTATTCCAAGGGTTCGAACGATACCCCGGAAGGCCGTGCGCAAAACCGCCGGGTAGAAATCAAGATCACCCCGATCACCCAGGAAGAAGTGGCTCAGGCGCAGAACAACTAAGCCTTGAAACTCATAACGACCAAAGGGGTTCGCAGCGATGCGGGCCCCTTTGTTTTAGTGGGTGGCATTTGAGAAGACCGCCGGTACGCCCGTCAATCTCGTGGTTTGGCAGCCAGTATATTGGCCCGCACGGCCAGATGTTCGATGGTTTGGGCGTGAATACCCGGCGCGCTGGCGATCAGACCGAAACTGCGCGGATCGCGCTTGTTATACCCAAACGGATGGCCGAACGCGTCGCTGACGGCAGCACCAGACTCCCGCGCAATCAGGGCCGCCGCACCCAGATCCCATTCAAAGCCCCAGCGCAGCGTGGCGATCACATCCGCTTCGTCCGCCGCCACCATTGCGACGCGCAAAGCGATGGAATTGGGTTTTTCTACCGTGAGCATCAGCTGATCCTCCTTCATCAGCGAATCGGCGGGAATGCGCGCGCCCGACAAATCTGTGCACTTGGATGCGATGAGCACTTTTCCATTGCGCCACGCTCCCCGTCCCGCAACGGCGAGCCACTCCTCACCTCGTGCTGGCGCGCTGAGCATTCCCATCAAGGGGCGTCCTTCGCTGATCAAGGCGACCGAAACGGCCCATCCAGTGTGCCCGCGAATAAAATCACGCGTGCCATCGACAGGATCCACCAGCCAGATCAGCCGGTTGTCCATACGCTCCGGTCCGTCGATCGTTTCTTCCGACAGCCAGCCTGCAGACGGCAGCAAAGCCGACAATTCGCGGCGCAAGAATTTGTCGACTGCCAAATCGGCCTCACAAACCGGGTCGCCAGGCTTTTTTTCCCAAGACTGGAGATCATGGCCGCTGCCGGGCCAATGTGAATGGGCGATAGCGCCCGCCTCGCGGACGATCGCAACAAAGCGGTCGTGATCGATCATGTTTGCGTGCTTAAAGTATTGGACAGACCAGAGGCACTTTTCAAGGCGGCTTATCCATGCAAAGGCTGCACGCCAAAGTCCCCCTTCCCCAAGAAGTACATTTTCACGAGGATACGCCCCCATGAACATTCATGAATATCAGGCCAAAGAACTGTTGGCGAAATACGACATTGGCATCCCTGCAGGTCACTCCGCGATGAGCGTCGAGGAAGCTGTAGAAGCTGCAAAGAAACTGCCCGGACCGCTATATGTCGTGAAGTCGCAAATTCATGCCGGTGGCCGGGGCAAGGGGAAGTTTACGGAATTGGGCCCCGATGCAAAAGGCGGGGTGCGTCTGGCAAAAAGCATCGAAGACGTGGAGTCGGATGCCCGCGACATGTTGGGCAACACTCTGGTCACTATCCAGACTGGTGACGAGGGCAAGCAGGTCAACCGCCTGTATGTGACCGACGGCGTTGATATCGAGCAGGAATATTACCTCGCTATGCTGGTCGACCGTGCCACAGGCCGTGTTGCCATGGTTGTCTCCACCGAAGGCGGCATGGATATCGAGGACGTGGCGCACAATACGCCCGAGAAGATCACGACCATCACTATCGATCCAGCACAGGGCTTCATGCCCCACCACGGCCGCGCTGCAGCTTTCGCTCTGAAGCTGGAAGGCGATCTGAACAAGGCGTGCCAGAAGCTGTGCGCCAAGCTTTATACAGCGTTCATGGATCTCGACACTGAAATGCTCGAGATCAATCCGCTGGTTGAAACGAAAGACGGCCAGCTGCTGGTGCTCGACACCAAGATGAGTTTCGATGGCAATGCGCTTTACCGTCACAAGGACGTAGAAGCGATGCGCGACGAGACCGAGGAAGACCCGGCCGAAGTCGAAGCAAGCGAATACGACCTTGCCTATATCAAACTGGACGGCAACATCGGCTGCATGGTCAACGGCGCAGGCCTAGCTATGGCGACGATGGACATTATCAAGCTGAACGGCGCGTTCCCGGCCAACTTCCTGGATGTTGGCGGCGGCGCGACCAAGGAAAAGGTGACGGCTGCCTTCAAGATCATCCTGAAAGACCCGGCTGTCGAAGGCATTCTGGTCAACATCTTTGGCGGCATCATGAAGTGCGACATCATCGCCGACGGTATTGTTGCAGCAGCGAAGGAAGTGAATCTGTCGGTGCCATTGGTCGTCCGCCTGGAAGGAACCAACGTAGCGAAGGGCAAGGAAATCCTTGAAACTTCCGGTCTGCCGATCGTCAGCGCCGACGATCTGGGCGATGCGGCCAAGAAAATTGTCGCCGAGGTGAAGCAAGCAGCCTGATTCGCTTCTCAAATCCTCAGCCGTAGTGGAAAAAGCGCGCCTTCCGCTACGGCTTTAAGAGGCGGGAACGGAAGGCTTTTGACTGCCCTTGACGTAAACGTAAATGGAACACTAACACCGGTGCATCATTGCATAATCAAGAGATCATGCGACCAGATGCGCTAGGGTAAACGAAATATCCCCTAAGACATCCGCAAGGAAGGAAATCCCATGAAGATTCTCGTGCCCGTGAAACGGGTCATCGATTACAATGTGAAGCCCCGCGTGAAAGCGGATGGCTCCGGTGTTGATCTTGCCAACGTTAAGATGAGCATGAACCCGTTCGACGAAATCGCTGTCGAAGAGGCAATCCGAATCAAGGAAGCGGGCAAGGCGGAAGAAATTATCGCCGTGTCCGTTGGTCCCGCGAAGGCGCAGGAAACGCTGCGCACCGCGCTCGCCATGGGTGCAGACCGGGCGATTTTGGTAGAGACCGATGAAGACGTTGAACCACTGGCCGTTGCGAAAATCCTGAAAGCGATCGCCGACGAGGAAACACCGGGCATCGTGATGCTGGGCAAGCAGTCGATTTCTGACGACAGCAACCAGACAGGCCAGATGATGGCGGCTCTGATGAAACGTCCTCAAGGCACGTTCGCCAACGCTATCGAAGTCGACGGTGAGAGCGTTACCGTGAAGCGCGAGATCGACGGCGGCCTGCAGACGGTCAAACTGACGATGCCGGCCATTGTCACCACCGATCTGCGGCTCAACGAACCACGCTATGCTTCATTGCCGAACATCATGAAGGCGAAGAAAAAGCCCCTCGATACCAAAACACCTGCCGATTACGGTGTGGATATTGCGCCCCGCCTGAAGACCACCAATGTTTCCGAGCCGCCTGTGCGACAGGCCGGCGAAAAGGTCGAAGACGTCGATGCTCTGGTCGCCAAGATCAAGGCTATGGGCATCGCCTGATTACACCCACGCTATTCACAAGGAAGGACTGACACGATGAAAACTCTCGTACTGGTCGAACATGATAACGCGTCGGTGAAAGACGCAACTCTCGCAGTGGTTACCGCTGCATCCAAACTGGGCGAAGTGCATCTGCTGGTAGCAGGATCGGGCTGCGCAGCAGTGGCAGACGAAGCTGCCAAGATCGACGGCGTGGGCAAGGTCCATCTGGCTGACGATGCGGCTTATGCAAACCAACTGGCCGAGAACGTCGCGCCACTGGCGGCCGATCTAATGGGCCATCACGACGCGTTTCTTGCGCCGGCCACCACCAACGGCAAGAATATCGCGCCACGCGTTGCTGCGCTGCTCGATGTGATGCAGATTTCAGACATTCTGTCGGTTGAAGGGGACAAGACCTTCACCCGCCCGATCTATGCCGGTAATGCCATTGCCACGGTGGAAAGCACCGAAGACAAATTGGTCATTACAGTGCGTGGGACAGCCTTCGACAAGGCTGCACCCGAAGGGGGCTCCGGCACGGTAGAGACTGTTTCCGGCCCCGGTGATGCGGGCACATCCAGCTTCGTCGGCGAAGAAATCGCTAAAAGCGATCGACCCGAGCTGACCAGCGCCAAGGTTATCGTATCCGGTGGCCGCGCCCTGAAGGATGCAGAAACCTTCGAGGAAATCATCACGCCGCTTGCGGACAAGTTGGGCGCGGGTATCGGTGCAAGCCGCGCGGCCGTCGATGCGGGCTATGTCCCCAATGATTATCAAGTCGGCCAAACCGGCAAGATCGTTGCCCCGGAAGTCTATTTTGCCATCGGCATTTCCGGCGCAATCCAGCACTTGGCCGGTATGAAGGATTCCAAGACGATCATCGCGATCAACAAGGATGAAGACGCACCGATTTTTCAGGTGGCCGACATCGGGCTGGTTGCCGATCTGTTCAATGCGGTTCCGGAACTAACCGGCAAGCTCTGACAATAATAGCCTGATAATACGAGATAATTGACCCCGGCATTTCGGTTCGTTAAAACGAATCCAAATGTCGGGGGTTTTTGTGTCTATGCTTCAAGTAGTTCGCTTAGCTGTCGGTTTTGCAGCGATGGCTTCTGTCCCCGTGACAGGTCTGCACGTCGCAACTGCGCAAGAAGCATCCGTTCTTTCGCCTTCGTCGGCCTGGAACCTCAATTACGGGGAGGATAGGTGTCGATTGTTGCGCACATTTGGGGATGATGATTCCCCAACGGTGCTTATAATGGAGCAGGTCAGTCCATCTGATCACTTCGAGCTTATCATAGCTGGAGACACCTTGAGGTGGGTCAATGACGACAGACATGCCACTTTGCAAATGGGCCCCGGTTACGAAGCGTTCGAGCGCCGTTTCCATGAAGGCACTCTGGGCGAGATAAAATCAGCTCTGATTTTTGGTAGCATTTCTCCTGTTCACGGCGGGTTATCGGCTGCCGACAAGCCCACCTCGGACGAAGCGTCAGCATACGAGCGTATTGTTCACCCTATAGATGTTCCGCTCGCAGAAAGCGGTGCGAACATTGAGTGGATTGAATTTGCGCATAGAAATCGTGTTGTCCGGCTCAATACAGGCCCATTGGCTAAAGCACTCGAGGGCTTGACCACATGCACTGCCGACCTGGTGAGAAGCTGGGGCCTAGATCCTGAGGCGGTGGCCTCGGTTGTGGCAAATCCGGAAATAACGAATATCGAGCATGTCGCGCGGCGGATCCAGCGCACTTACCCGTCCAAGGCGCTTAGGCGGGGAGAGATGGCGACTATACACGTTCGTACGATTATCGATGAACACGGGCAGATCGCGAGCTGTACGCAGCTGGAACTGACGAAAGCGGAAAATTTTGCCGATGCCGCCTGCAATATCATCCTTCGGGAAGCGAAGTTCGAACCGGCACGGGATGCATCGGGGAAACCCGTGCGCATGTATTCGACGAATAGAATTCGGTACATCATCCCCTAAACGGAAAATCGCCTGCTTTATTGCTACAATCTAATGGTAAAATGCGCCGCTATAAGACGACGTCGAGCGTGTGTATCGTAAGGCCGACCAGCCCGCCCACCAATGTGCCGTTGATACGGATAAATTGGAGGTCGCGTCCAACGGCACCTTCGACACGGTCCGTAACGGTGGTAGCATCCCATCGTTTTACGGTTTCGGACACCAGTTGGACAATCTGCTGTCCGTAGCGCGTGGCAACGCCGACGGCCGTGCGCCGGGCAAAGCGATTGACCTGCATCTGCAGCCGCGCATCCTGATGCAGAGCATCGCCCAGTTCCTTCAGGCCCTTACGCATATCACCACCCAGGGCGCTATCCGGGTCGCGGGCGCGGCGAATAAGGGACATGCGGATGCGCTCCCACACGCCCATCCACCATTCAGCGATCGCAGGGTTCTGAAGCAGATCGCGCTTCATGTCCTCAACCCGTTCCCGCGTCGCAGGATCGTGCTGCAGATCCTGCGCCAGCTTCTCCATACCTTCCTGTATTTTTTCGCGCAGCGGATGGTCCGGGTCGACAAGCACTTCGGCCAGCAGGCGGTATAGGCCGTCCAGCACCGATCCCGCGATACGTTCGTCCAGTCCGGTCCAGCGCAGCACGGCATTGGCCCGCTGGCTGATTATCGTGCGAACGGTATCCTCATTGTCTTCCAGCGTAAGTCCGGCCCAACGGATCACGCCATCCATCAAGGGGAGGTGGCGCGCATCGGCGATCGCATTTTCCAGCATCCGCCCGACGAGCGGCGCGACATCGATCTTCGCGAACTGTGTCGCCAATCCACTTCGAACCTGCGTACCCAGCCTGTTGGGGTCGAGCGATTCGAGAACTTCGGCCAGCAGTTCTGCTGCACCGCCGGTAATCCGCGACCGGGTTCCATCTTGCGCGACAGGTTCGGGGTCGATCAGGAAATCACCGGCCGCCCCCGCAACATTCATCCCCTGCATGCGCCGGGCAACCACTGCAGGAGTGAGGAAGTTGGTCCGCAGAAAATCTGCCATTGTATCGGCAATGCGGTTTTTATTGTTGGGAATGATCGCTGTGTGCGGGATCGGCAGGCCCAATGGATGGCGGAACAGGGCGGTTACCGCAAACCAGTCAGCCAGCCCGCCCACCATCGCGGCCTCGGCAAAGGCATTCATGAAGCCCCATGCCGGATGCAGATCCAGCACCTGTTTGGACGCGATGAAGATCGCCCCCATCAGCACGAGCATCAAGGTCGCAGTCAGCCGCATCGCGCGCGCAGGGTCGGCCGCAGACCCTGCCGTGCCCGGCGCTAAAGTGTCCACATCCTTCACTCTGCGGGCACAGGTCCCGAATGTTTAGGGTCTTCGATATCCGTGTGGTTGTCACCCGGCTTGTAGGTCAGGAACTTGCCGCGCATCCACGGTCCGATGCGGCGCTCCAGCCCATCTGCCAGACTGAAGCCGGCAGGGACGATCAGCAGGGTCAGCACGGTCGACAGGAGCAGTCCGCCAATCACCACGGTGCCCATCGGTGCGCGCCATGCGCCATCGCCGCCCAGTGACAGCGCCGTGGGCACCATGCCCGCTGTCATGGCCACGGTAGTCATGACGATTGGCTGCGCACGTTTATGCCCAGCATCGACGATTGCTTCCAGCTTGCGGCGGCCGGTCTGCATTTCCTCGATCGCGAAATCGATCAGCAGGATCGAGTTTTTCGACACAATGCCCAACAACATAAGGATACCGATCATAACCGGCATCGAAACCGGCTGGCCGACCACCCATACCAGGAAGATACCGCCCAGCGGTGCCAGCGCGAGCGAGCACATATTTACCAGCGGGCTCATAAGACGCTTATACAGAAGGACCAGTACAGCGAAGACCAGCAGAACGCCCGCGACCAGTGCAATGACGAAGTTCAAAGCCAGCTCGGCCTGCCATTGATCTTCGCCAACAACATCGCGGATCACGCCTTGCGGCAGTTCCTGAAGCACCGGGAGCGCATCGATCTGTTCCTGCGCGGTACCCTTGACGATATTCGGAGCAAGGTCAGCGCCCACCAGAACACGGCGGTTCTGGTTATAGCGCTGGATCGTAGTCGGCCCAGAACCAAAGCTGATCGCGGCTACCCGTTCCAACGGTACGGAACCGCCGGTTGCCGTCTGGACAGGCAATTTAGCAATGGTGTCCAAGCTCTCCCGGCTGCTTTGCGGCAGTTTCACGCGGATGGGGATTTGCCGGTCGGACAGTGAAAATTTCGCCGCGTTCTGTTCGATCTCGCCCATAGTCGCAATGCGGATCGTCTGGCTGAGCGCAGCCGTGGTGACGCCCAGTTCCGCAGCGATATCGGCCCGCGGGGTGATGATGATCTCGGGCCGGTTGATGTCCGCGTTGATGCGCGGGGCGACGACCGTATCGAGGCCTTTCATCTGTTCGACCACAGTGGCGGCGGTGTCTTCAAGCAATACGGGATCGGAGCCTGCCAGCATTACCGTAATATCCCGACCCGAACCAAAACCGCCGGACTGGGACTGGAACCTGACGCGTGCGTCGGGGATCCGCGCCAGCTCGGCAGCCAGATCACGCTCGAATTGGATGGAGGTTTTCTCGCGGTCTTCGGTCAACGTGATGTAAATACGTGCACTACCTTCGTCCACCCGCTGAAGCGCGCGCTCGACCTCCGGCTGTTCGTATAGAAGGGCAGAAATCCGCGCTGTCACACGCTCGGTCGCTTCCAATGTGGTGCCAGGCACCATTTCGATGCTGACCTGACTGTTATCGTCGTTGATTGTAGGCTGGAATTGCTGCGGCGTACTCCAGAACAACAGGATCGTAAGCAGGAAAGCGAAGTAGCCTACGCCCAACATCCATACGCGGTGATCGTAGAACCGCGATTCCAGCCAGATCCACGACGACTGTATCCGGCCGCCGATAATTCTCGTGAAAAACCGAGGTATGGCGAGCAGAACGAGAACGGACACAAAACCGATCATCATCACGATGGCCAGCATCGACAGTTCTATTATCCGGGCAAAGGCAAAGCCGATGCCTTCCGTTGTATCAGTCGCGACCATACCGGCAATTGTCGCGGGAATTTCCAGCTGGCTCACCATGTCCCACACCGAGTAAACGATGACGGCTGGAAGGCCGATCATGGCCAGCAACAGCAGAGACCCGCCCAGA
This sequence comes from uncultured Sphingomonadaceae bacterium, assembly GCA_913060895.1. Taxonomy (GTDB): domain Bacteria; phylum Pseudomonadota; class Alphaproteobacteria; order Sphingomonadales; family Sphingomonadaceae; genus CAJXSN01. The sequence goes on along the minus strand of CAJXSN010000008.1, from coordinate 40,325 downwards.
ATATAAAGAAACCGGCTGCGCGGTCCTTCGATATTGGCGCGCAAGGCGTTCATGTTACCACGATCGAGTGTCCAGCGCAGAACGCTCATATAGCGGTCCATCCACTTGCCTTCGCCATGGGCGGCGGTGCCCTTGGATTCCATGAAATAAGCCGCCAGCATAGGCGTGATTGCGCGCGCTACCGCCAGACTCATCAGAACGGCGATCACGATGGTGATGCCGAAGTTTTTGAAGAATTGCCCGGAGATGCCGGGCATCAGACCAACCGGCAAGAAGACGGCCACGATGCACATGGATGTGGCGACCACCGGCAAGCCGATCTCGTCGGCAGCATCGATGCTGGCCTGATAGGCGGTTTTGCCCATCCTCATATGTCTGACGATGTTCTCGATCTCGACTATGGCATCATCGACCAGAACACCCGCAACCAGTCCCAGCGCCAGCAACGACAGAAAGTTCAGGTTGAACCCCAGCAGGTCCATGAACCAGAAGGTCGGTATAGCGGAGAGCGGGATCGCAATTGACGAAATTATCGTCGCGCGCCAGTCGCGCAGAAAGAAGAACACCACAACCACGGCGAGGATTGCGCCTTCGATCATCGCGGCGATGGAGCTGCTATACTGGCTTTCGGTGTATTTTACCGTGTTGAACAGCGGGATGAAATTCACACCCGGATTTTCCGCCTGTATTTCGTCGATGATTTCCAGCGCAGCGTCGAAGGCGGTTACATCCGATGCGCCCTTGGCCCGGGACATGTAGAAATTGACGACTTCTTTGTTCTGCACCTTGCTGATCGATGTGCGTTCGCCAAACCCGTCGCGCACGGTGGCGACATCGGCCAGCTTGATCGTCTGTCCGCCCGCCACACGCAACTGGCGCTGCGATAATTCGAATGCACTGGCATCGTTGCCGAGCACGCGGACGGACTGACGGGTTCCGCCCACCTCTGCCATTCCGCCTGCTGCATCGATATTATCGAGCCGTAGAACCTGATTGATCTGGCTGGCCGTGACACCCAGCGCCTGCATCTTCTGCGGATTGAGAATGACTTCGATTTCACGGTCCACGCCGCCGAACCGGCCAACTTCGGCCATGCCTTCAATCGACAACAGGCGCTTGGCCACTGAATCGTCGATAAACCAGCTCAGCTGCTCGATTGTCATGTCGTCGGCTTCCACGGCGTAAATGCCTAGGAACCCACCAGAGATTTCGATTTTGTTGACCCGCGGCTCCAGAATGCCGTCGGGCAGGCTGCCCCGCACGGTATCGACCGCATTCTTAACCTCGGCGACAGCGTCGTTGACGTCAGTACCGATTTCAAACTCGACCGTGGTGCTGGAACTGCCTTCGCGTGCACTGGACGAAATCGAACTGACGCCATTGATCGATCGCACGGCGCTTTCGATCCGCTGCGTGATCTGGTTCTCGATCTCTGTCGGGGCGGCACCGGGCTGCAGAATGTTAATATTGACTGCCGGAAATTCGACATCGGGATTGTTGACGACATCCATCCGCGCAAAGCTGAGTATGCCGGCAAACAGGAGCGCGGTAAAAAACACCAGCGGAATCACCGGGTTGCGGATCGACCAGGCCGAAATGTTCTGGAAGTTCATGTGTTTACCCGCCCGTTTCCGCGACTAATTCTTGATCAACTGAGGCGCGACGGTTTCACCTTCTGTCAGGAAGCCGCCCGCCCGCATTACGATCCGCTCGCTGCCATCGATGCCTTCACTGATCGCAATGCCTGATGCGGTGACGATACCGGTCTTCACACTGCGGCGCACGGCCTTGTTGTCCTTGTCGATTACATACACGAAGCTGCCCTCGTCATCGGACAGAATTGCCGATTCCGGCAGCATCGGCGCTACGATCGTGCCACTCTGGAACGTTGCCGTGGCAAATCCGCCGGGCCGAAGCTCTGCTGCATAGGGCAAGGCAATGCGCGCCGTTCCCTGCCGGCTTTGCTGATCGATTGTCGGGGCCAGTTGCCAGATCTGTCCGGTAAACACCTTCTCCGTGCCAGCCGGAACGACCGCCGCGCTGACACCGGTCGACAGACTGGCCAGATCAGCTTCGCCGACCCGGGCGAGCAATTCCATTTCACCACCGCGTGCAATCCGGAACAGCGGGGGCGAACCTGCGCTGACCGTCTGCCCCGGCTCTACAGTACGTTCCAGAACAAGGCCGGAAACTGGCGATACGATGTTCAGCCGCGCATTACGGGCCTGCAGTTCGGACAATTGCGCCTGAGCGACATTCACGCGCGCGCGCGCCGCGTCACGGGTTGCAGTCAGCCGGTCGACATCGGCTTTCGAAATAAAGCCCCGATCGACCAGTTGCAGCGCACGATCCAGATTGCTTTGCGCCAATTGCGCATCGGAACGTGCAACATCGATCTGGGCCGATTGTGCGCGCGCCTGCTGGTTCTGAACGGAACGGTCGACAGACACGAGCACCTGACCGGCCTTGACCCACTGGCCCTGCTCGGCTGATACCGCGACCACGCGGCCCCCTTCACCAACCACACCTACGGGCACATCGCGCCGTGCGGCCAGTGTGCCGGTGGCCGTAATCTCGCCTGCGATCGTGCCGCGCCCGGGAGTGATAACGGAAATTGTCGGCGCCTGATCATCCCGGTCGGCCGCAGGTGTGGCCGCCGCCTCGCCACTGGAAGCGAAGAAATAGGCCGCAGCGATGATCGCCGCCAGCAGCCCGGCAATGCCCAGCCACAACCAGATCGAACGGGATTTGGTCTCTATCGGCTCGCCATCCAGCCCGATGGGTGCCCCGTCGATGCGGGGGGCGGTTTCACTGCGTATCGAGTTGGGCTGATAATTCATAAAGGGCCTGCCGCTGCTTTCCCAAGTGTATTAGACGGGTAAATCACCCCACGCAATCCTATACTCTGCCCTGCGCAGGATTGGCAATCGGCGCTTCTACCAACGGCTTAATCGGGGAGACGGGCGGCAAGATATACGTTCGACAAGCAAATAAAAAGGGCCGCCCGATTAGGCGACCCTTTTAACTGTACCGAAAGCTACGGCGTTTTAACGTACACGGCCACGCTGAACAACGTTTACAATGCCGAGGAGTACGATGGCACCCACAACGGCAATAATAAGGCCGGTGATGCTGAATTCCTGAATGGAACCGCCAATACCAAAGAATCCCGCAATCACGTTACCGATCACCGAACCGATAATGCCTACTACGATGTTCCAGAAAATTCCCATGGACGCATCGCGGTTCATAACCAGACTTGCCAGCCAACCGGCAACGCCGCCTACGATAATTGCAATAATCCAACCCATAACCCAATCCTCCTGTTGTCTCTACGGTCGGCTTTCAAACGTGCCGTAACGCAGGCCGTTCCCCGGAAACCCGTTTGCGGCCGAAAAGAGCTTAGGACTTTAGCAGGGGGTTGCCTAGCCGGTTAGTATTTCAGCTGGCGTTCGTAAAGATCGCGGTAATGCTGAATCCGCGTCACCCGCAGGCCCTGCATTCCCGAGCGATCCACCGAACGCTGCCACGACGCGAATTCCTCCAGCGTCAGATTGTAGCGTTCCAGCACTTCATCCAGCGTCAGCAGACCGCCGTTTACAGCGGCAACCACTTCCGCCTTGCGCCGCACGACCCAGCGCTTTGTCTTGGGGGACGGAAGATCCGCCAGAGTAAGCGCTTCACCGAGGGGGCCGATGACTTCTGCCGGCCTGATTTTTTGATTTTCGATCATAGTGTCTCTCGGTCGACATGCGCCGCGTCGCTTGCGGCGTCGGCACACAATGCCGGGGTAGCTTTGCTGTCCAATAAACCAACAAGGTTAATCGAGCCTTCATCTGGCGGAGGCAGCTGGACGCGATGATCCGGTGCCCTGCTGGCGGCGCTCAGAAAGCTTCCGCCATCGCGGCTTCCAGCTTTCTGCAGAATGACACGCGCATCGCGGGCCGCCGCAAGACGCGCGGACAACTCCGACCACGAAAATGCCCGCAATTGCAGGCCTTCCGTGGTGCCACCGGCATGGTCGACGGCGTCTTTGAAAGAATCGGGATTTTCGAACATGACCCTGCCAATAAGGCGTGATGGTCAACATCAGGTAAAGGCTGGAGTTACCGCTGGTTAGGACTATCGACTGCTTTGTACATTTCTGGCGGAGAACCGGGTGTCTCCAGCTTTTTCGCAGACTTTGCGCAAACCTGTTTCACGGCCTATATAAGCACCATGCCCAATGCACTGACCCTTCCTGCGGCCAAGGCTGCCGACCTGTTCGACCTGTCCGGGCCTATGGCAAACCGGCGGATAGTCGTGGCGATGTCGGGCGGCGTCGACTCGTCCGTTGTTGCTGCGCTGGCAGCGCAGAGCGGAGCGGAAGTAATCGGCATAACATTGCAGCTGTATGATTACGGTGCGGCAACCGGGCGCAAGGGTGCCTGCTGCGCGGGCGACGATATTGCCGACGCCAGAGCCGTGGCCGACCGTCTGGGTATCGCCCATTACGTATTCGATCACGAAAGCGCCTTTCGTGAAGAGGTGGTCGAGCAGTTCGCTGACGATTACCTCACAGGAAAAACGCCGGTGCCATGCATTCGCTGCAATATGGGGCCCAAATTTACCGATCTGCTGCGCATGGCGCGCGAGCTTGGGGCCGATTGCCTTGCCACCGGTCATTACGTCCGCCGCGAAAGGGGTTCTGGCGGATCGGAATTGCACCGTGCCGTCGATCCGGCGCGCGACCAGTCCTATTTTCTTTACGCGACCACGCAGGAGCAGCTCGATTTCCTGCGCTTCCCCTTGGGCGGCCTGCCCAAGACCCAGGTGCGCGAGCTGGCCGAGGGGGCGGACCTACGCAACGCGGCGAAGCCAGACAGTCAGGACATCTGTTTCGTACCCGACGGTGATTACGCCAAAATCGTCAAGAAAATGCGGCCCGAAGGCGGACGCAAGGGCGCGATTGTTCATGCATCGACTGGAGAAACGCTGGGAGAACATCCCGGCGTGGTCCATTACACCGTCGGCCAGCGGCGCGGCCTTGATATCGGCGGCCAGCCCGAACCGCTCTATGTGGTGGGCATCGATGCACCCACTGCGCAGGTTCGCGTGGGCCCGAAGCGGATGCTGGCGATTGCCGAAGCCAGGCTGATCGAGACAAACCGCATAGGCCCCCTGCCAGATGCGCCCCTGACTGCGAAGGTGCGGTCCTTGTCGAAACCTGTTCCGGTCACTCTTGAAGGTTCGCTGGGCGACGGGGCATCTGTGACGATGCGCTTCGATACGCCGGAACTGGGCGTTGCACCCGGACAGGCAGCAGTGATCTATGCCGGAGAGCGCGTTGTCGGCGGAGGCTGGATCGATACGACGACCAATGCGGGATGAAGCCTCCGCGTAACAAAACGGGCGCATTACTCCTGCAGCCATAGCGGTACTGCTGGACATCATCGGGCGCACCAATGGTCGATCCGCGCATCGGTCGCGCACCATCAGCGGGGTGGCACATGCTTTATGCCGGCACTCTGATGTGCCCGTTAAAAATTCTCCAATTGAGCAGGTAATCTTAGCGTTACCACCGGACTAACCCTCCCACCGGTCCAGCACGCAGCCATAGCCATCCTTCAGGCGGGCTGTATCTCTCGACACCAGCGGAAACGTCGCGGTCACGCTTCGCTCTTCCATGTCCTCGCTCAGCATTACCAGTTCCATGCCGGTCAGCTGGTCTTTCCCGCAATCATCCAGATCTCGTCCTGCGACAAAGCGGCACGAACACGCCACCCGCGCCGAATAGGCTGTGCCGGCATCGCCATAACCGGTGATCGGCACGCGGAAGGCGTATACCAAACCCCCGATGGTGACGGCGAGGAGCAACAGGGCCCACGGCCAGCGTCTGCCGCGGTGCCGCGCCGGGGAAGAGGGGCGGGATGCGGTCCGGGAAGCCGGTTTTGCCATTGCAGGGTCAATTCCATCGTGCGAGTGCGACGCGCATCATGCCGATACGCTACCGCCCCCCTATCGCCTCGCCGGTCCGCTTTCCAGCCGCCTTTGCAGGCTTTGCAGCCCTGTTGTTGGCGGGGTGCGATAGCGAACCTGCGGAGCCCCCTGCACTGACCGAAGCGGCTCTGGCCGCCATTGCCGAGAATCCCGGCGCGCCTACCGACCAGCTCGCTCGCCAGTTCGACGAAGTGTTCACCAACGAAGCCGTGGGCGAAACGCGGGCAGCCGTGCTTATGCATGGCGGGACAATTGCAGCCGAGCGGTATGGTGAAGGCTACGATGCCGATACGCGTTTTGTCAGCTGGTCGATGGCCAAAACGGTGACTGCAGTGATGATCGGGATGCTGGTGGCAGACGGTAAGCTGGAGCTGGATGACAGCCCGCCGATTCCCCGTTGGCGGCGCCCCGGCGACACCCGCGGCGAGATCACTTTGCGCCAATTGCTCCAGATGCGGTCCGGGCTGCGCCATACCGAGGCTGGCACCCCCCCTTACGAATCGGCTGAAGTACGGATGCTTTTCCTCGATGGCCGCGACGACATGGCCGACTTCGCCACCGTGCAGCCGCTGGAGGCGGAACCGGGACGCAAGTTCGAATATTCGAGCAACACGACTGTCATACTGGCAGACATTGCTGCACGCGTTTTGACAGAAGGCAGCGACGATCCCGAAACCCGCCGAAAGGCCGTGGCCGAATTTCTGCAGGCACGGCTGTTCAGGCCGCTGGGTATGGAATCGATGGTCCCCGAATTCGATGCCGCAGGCACGCTGATCGGCGGCAGCCTGATTCATGGCACCGCGCGCGACTGGGCACGGTTCGGTGATTTCCTGCGCAACGAAGGCTCCTACCGCGGATCGCAACTGATCCCGCGCAGCTGGATAAAGTTTATGACTTCGCCCAGCCCCGCATCGGAATTTTACGGTGGACAGACCTGGCTCAATCGCGCTTCTGGAATCGACCGCGATGAAAAATTGGCCGATCGCGGACCGGACACGCTGTTCTCTGCCATTGGTCACATGGGCCAATATGTGATGGTTTCCCCCGCCCAGAAACTGACCTTGGTGCGACTTGGCCATTCCGATGAAGCGGAACGCTCGGCTTTAATCGCCGAACTGTTCGATATCGTGGAGCTTTACCCCGAAACGTAAAAGCGTCCCTCGACCACGGTCACACACTGGCCGCCAAGCCATGCCCGATCACCGTCGGCCTTCCGTTCCAGCCTGCACACCAGCTCGCCGCCGCGCTGCGATGCCTGATGCGCAGTAAAGCTTTCCCGCCCCAGCTTTACGGCCCAGAACGGAGTGAGGACCGCATGGGCAGAGCCGGTCACACTATCTTCGTCCACTCCGGCACCCGGCACGAACACGCGGCTCACTACATCTGTAGAATCGCCCGGCGCGGTGCAGGCAAACTGATCATCACCCAAAGCGCCAAGACCCCGCATGTTTGGCGTAAGAGCGCGCACTTGCGCTTCATTCTCAAACAGGAAGACATTGTAACGATCGGGGTGGCGCCAGACTTCGGTGGGGGTGGCCCCCAAATGCTCGACCGCCTCCGGCCAATCGCTCTGCTCCGTCGAAATGGCGGGCAAGCCCACTTCATAGCCATCACCTGAGCGGGCCACCTCGAGGATACCGGCTTCGCGCGTACGAAACGTCACGCAGTCGCCAGCGCGCGTCTCCCGTTTGGCCCGGCCCAGCAGGACATGGCCCGAAGCCAGGGTCGCGTGGCCACACAGCCGAATCTCGCACGCCGGTGTAAACCAGCGCAATTCCCAGTCCGCAGCGCCCGTATCATCGCGCACGACAAAGGCAGTTTCGGCGAAATTGTTCTCTTCTCCGATAGCCTGCAGGACATCGTCGGAGAGCCAGCTTTCCAGCTGCATTACTGCGGCTTGATTGCCGGTAAACGGTTGGCTGGCAAAGGCGTCTACGTGCCAATAGGGAATGCGGGTGGTGGCAAGGCTCACTGTGCGGGATCCTCCAATTCTTCAAATTCGTCAGTTTCGGCCAACGGATTGTCCGGTTCGTCCACATGGCCCTCCGGGTCGATATGGATCAGCAATTCAGTACCGGGAAATGCGGCAAGCAAATCTTCTTCCACCCGGTCGATAATCTCATGCGCTGCTAGCACTGTCATGGTGCCAGGCAGATCGACATGGAACTGGACGAAATCCTGATTGCCCGATGTCCGCGTGCGCAGATCGTGCAAATTGGAAAGCTCGGGGTGCCGTGCCGCCCGCTCCACGAAAGCGCGGCGTTTCTCTTCCGCCCATTCGCGGTCCATCAGGTGATCGACGGCTTCCTGCGATGCGCCCCATGCACTCCACCCCAGCCACACGGCGATGGCCAGACCGAAGAATGGATCGGCACCTGAAATTCCGACCTGCGTATGCAGAACCAGAGCCGCAATGACGGCAAGGTTCAGGAAAAGATCGCTTTTGTAATGCACATGGTCGGTGCGGATCGCGACGGAGCCGCTGCGGGACAGCACATAACGTTGCCACACCAGCAGGGCGAAGGTGAGCGCAATCGCAACCAGCGATACCCCGACCCCCTCCACGGCGCCGCCGACCGGCGCATTGCCCAGCCATTGCTGCACACTGCGCACCACCAGCCCGAAAGCGCTGAGCGCAATCAGTACGACTTGTACTATGGCGGCAATGGCTTCCGCCTTGCCGTGTCCGAAGCGGTGCTCGCGGTCGGCCGGTATCGCGGCGTAGATTACCCCGAACAGGGTCACGAGGCTGGCAACCAGATCCAGCGCACTGTCAGCCAGGCTGCCAAGCATGGAGACCGATCCGGTGCGCGCCGAAGCCCATAGCTTGAGTGTGACAAGCACTGCGGCCACGGTGATGCTGGCATAGGCGGCGCTTTTCGCCAGGCGGCTACCGGATTGCGTCACGGATATAGCAGCGTGTCGGCCCAGTGTCCGGCAGCGTCCGGCCCGGTTCGCGTGAAAACGCGGCGGTCATGCAGGCGGCCGGGACGATCCTGCCAGAACTCGATTCGCTGCGGCGCCACGGTAAAACCGGTCCAATGGGTGGGTCGCTCCACTTCGCGGCCTTCGAATTCCGCTTCGACAGCCGCGAACCGCTCCAGAAATGTCGCACGGTCCGGCATGGGCCGCGATTGGTCGGATGCAACTGCGCCCAATTGCGATGTCCGGCTGCGCGAATGGAAGTAGGCCGTGGCCGTTTCCTCAGAAACCTGTGCCAACGGGCCGTCGATGCGGATCTGGCGCCGAAGGCTTTTCCAATGAAACAGCAGGGATGCCTGACGGTTGGCCATGATCTCCAGACCCTTCCGGCTTTCCGTATTGGTATAGAAAGTGAAACCGCCAAGCGGGGATGTTTCCTGCGGTCCGTGCCCCTTCAGCAGCACCATTCGCACCGACGGCGCGCCCTCGGGTGATGCCGTCGCCAGAGCCATCGCATTGGCATCGTTGGGCTCGCTCTCCTCCGCCGCTGCCATCCAGATATCGAACAGGGCAAAAGGATCGGTAACGGGAATGGCGCTGTGCGTATCCTGCGAATGTTCAGACTTTGTCATATTTTCCTGAATTTCCAGAGCACTTTGGAGACGGTCTAAAAAATAAAAAACCGCGGGACATGCAAGGTGCGCATGGCCCGGCAGGCCTTCTGTTGAATTACGGGCAACACTGGTTCAGCAGCCCTTCTCATACTGCGCTCTTAGGCGAACCGTGTGCTATAGGAAAGTTGCCGAACTCAGATGCACGCTTGCATGCCGATGGCCCTGACCCTAGCTGCTAGGCATGGCTGATCCGTACGCTGCGCTGGGCGTTTCCCGAACCGCGTCCGAAAAGGACATCAAGAGCGCTTATCGCAAGCTCGCCAAAGAGCTGCATCCCGACACCAACAGGGACAATCCCGCCGCTGCCGACAGATTCGGCAAAGTGACGCAGGCCTATGACCTGTTGTCGGACAAGGACAAACGCGCCCAGTTCGACCGTGGCGAGATCGATGGCGACGGCAACCCGACCAATCCGTTCGGCGGAATGGGTGGTGGAGGTTACGGCGGAGGCATGGGGGGTGGCCGACGGGGCCAGCAAGGCGGCTTTCGCGCAGAAGATTTTCAGAACTTTGGCGGCGGCGAGGCCGATCTGGGTGATATTTTCGAAGGCCTGTTCGGCGGTGGCGCGCGGCATGCCGGGGGTCCGGCAGGAGGCGCAGGCTCCCCCTTCGGCAGACGCGGCCCGCCTCCGCCACAAAAGGGTGCAGACATCGCTTACCGGCTGCGCGTTCCATTCGTGGATGCAGCGACCAGAGCCGACCAGCGGATCACCCTATCGGACGGCAAGACGATCGATTTGAAGCTGCCCGCCGGTGTCGAAGATGGCACACAGATGCGGCTGAAGGGCAAGGGTCAGCAAGGTGCGGGCGGCGCCGGTGACGGACTGGTGACCGTCTCGGTCGACAGTCACGCCTTTTACGAGCGAGAGGGCGACGATGTTCGCCTCGATCTGCCGATCAGCGTGGACGAAGCTGTCAAGGGCGCGAAGGTCAAAGTGCCGACCGTGGATGGCCCCGTTATGCTGACAGTCAAGCCTGGCCTCTCTGGCGGCACTGTGATGCGCTTGAAAGGAAAAGGGTTTTCCAAGAAAAGTGGCGGGCGAGGCGATCAACTCGTGACATTGCGGATAACGCTGCCTGAGGATATATCTTCACTCGAAAGCGCGCTGGGCGACTGGGCCGACAAAAGTAATCCGCGCAAGCATCTGGGTACCTGAACCGGATGGGCGCCCGATGATGCCTGGCGAATTGAACAGACGCCTGCCGAATCCGGCGACACGCGTAAGACGCACCCTGACACCTGAAGAACGCCGTCAGGAAGCCCGCAACTTGCGGGGACGTGTGTCGGACAATGTTTCATCAAGAGTTGGCCCCGGAACCCGCGTATTCGAAATCGTCAAGCGAGTGGCTGTCGGCACGTTCAATGACGGCTTCATTCATGCCGGCAATCTCGCCTATCTCTCGATGTTGGCAATTTTCCCGTTCTTTATCACCGGTGCCGCGATCTTCTCCGTTATCGGCGAGGATAGCGAGCGGGCAGCGACCATCAATGCAGTTATTCTAGCCCTGCCGCCAGTGGTCGCCGACGTGATCGAGCCGGTGGCCCGCAATGTCATCGAACAGCGTTCCGGCTGGCTTCTATGGGTCGGCGGGCTGGTGGGTCTGTGGACTGTCAGCAGCCTGGTCGAGACGATCCGCGACATGCTGCGCCGGGCCTATGGCACGGAAACGACCAAGGCGTTCTGGCAATACCGCCTGCTATCCACCGGGGTCATCATCGGTGCAGTGATCATGCTGATGCTGTCTCTGCTCGCGCAAGTGATTATCGGCGCAGCACAGCAGGTTATCGATGCCTACTTCCCTTTGCTGACCGATGTTCTGGCCAGCCTGGCGCTGGCGCGGTTCATTCCGGCACTTGGGCTGTTCGGTTCGATGTATATGCTGTTCTACACCCTGACGCCCAGCGATTACCGCAATCGCCGCTATCCCAAATGGCCGGGCGCATTGGCCGTCACGGTCTGGTGGGTCGGGGTCACAATTGCGCTGCCGATCGTACTGCGACAGTTCTTCTCCTACGACCTTACCTACGGCTCTCTGGCGGGAATGATGATCACGCTTTTCTTTTTCTGGCTGGTCGGCCTAGGAATAGTGGTCGGCGCGGAATTGAATGCGGCGCTTGCCGAAACGCCCGAGGAAGAAGATATCATCGGGCAGGCCGATAACCGCAGGCGCGCCGCGCTTGCCACAAGAGAAGGTGCGGAATGACAGGTCTAATGCAGGGCAAACGCGGGCTGATTATGGGCCTCGCCAACGACAAATCTCTCGCATGGGGGATCGCGAAGCAATTGGCCGATCACGGAGCGGAGCTGGCATTTTCCTATCAGGGTGAAGCGCTGGGCAAGCGGGTGAAACCGCTGGCGGAAAAGCTGGGCAGCGACTTCACTTTCGAATGCGACGTTTCCGACATGGATTCGCTTGATAGCGCGTTCGAGACGCTTGCCGCTCGCTGGGACAGCCTCGATTTCGTAATTCACGCCATCGGATATTCGGACAAGAACGAACTGCGCGGCAAATATGTCGACACCAGCCTCGACAATTTTCTGACGACGATGAACATTTCCGCCTATTCGCTTGTCGCAGTGGCCCAGCGTGCAGCCAAAATGATGCCTGCAAAAACAGAAAATGGCGGCGGCGGTAGCATCGTAACGCTGAGCTATTACGGAGCGGAAAAAGTTATCCCGCATTACAATGTCATGGGCGTGGCCAAGGCAGCATTGGAAGCCAGTGTGCGCTATCTTGCCAATGATCTGGGGCCGGATAATATCCGCGTGAACGCGATCAGCGCAGGGCCGATCAAAACACTGGCGGCCAGCGGCATCGGCGATTTCCGCTACATCCTGAAATGGAACGAATACAACGCACCGCTGCGCCGCAATGTCACTATCGACGATGTCGGCGGGGCAGGGCTGTATCTGGTCTCCGACCTGTCATCGGGAGTGACCGGCGAGGTTCACCATGTCGATGCTGGCTATCACACTGTCGGCATGAAGCAGGAAGACGCCCCGGATATGACGACGACCTGACGCAGGATTAAGCGCGTGTTTGTACCTGGCTGCTAACTGATCGGCTCTTACTGAAACGAGGTTTTATGCGGGTTCTGATTACAGGTGCAGCCGGATTTATCGGTGCAGCATTGGCAGCGCGGCTCATCGCGCGCGGCGACAGTGTGCTGGGGATCGACAACCTCAACGACTATTATCAGGTCTCGCTAAAGAAAGACCGCTTGGCGCAACTGGAACGCACCCGCTTCGTATTCAAGCAGGTCGATTTCGCAGATAACGCGGCGCTGACAGCCGCCCTGGAGGGCGAGATATTCGAACGGGTCGTGCATCTGGGTGCGCAGGCCGGGGTGCGGTATTCGATCGAGAATCCGCACGCCTATGTGCAATCCAATCTGGTCGGCCATGTAAATATGCTGGAGGTGGCGCGGGCACGGGATATCCCGATGGTCTATGCGAGCTCGTCCAGCGTTTATGGCGGCAATACAAAGCTACCGTTCTCAGTCGAAGACCGCGCGGATCATCCTGTATCGCTCTACGCCGCAACCAAGAAAGCGGACGAGTTGATGAGCGAGACCTACGCCCATCTCTACCGTATTCCGCTGACGGGTCTCCGCTTCTTTACTGTGTACGGTCCGTGGGGCCGCCCGGATATGATGCTGTGGATGTTCACGCAGAAAATCCTGGCCGGAATACCCATTCCGGTATTCAACAATGGCGATATGTACCGTGACTTTACCTACATCGACGATATTGTTTCGGGCGTAGTCGCCTGTGTAGACGCCCCGCCCGCCGATGATAATGCGGCCAAAGCAGGTGGAAGCACCAAGCCGCACGCGCTTTACAATATCGGCAATCACCGGTCGGAAAAGCTGATGGATGTAATCACGGTACTGGAAGATGCCATTGGCCGGAAAGCGCAGATGGAAATGCTGCCGATGCAGCCTGGCGATGTACACAAAACCTACGCTGATATCGACGCGATCCAGCATGATCTGGGTTACGCGCCGGTCACCAGTGTCGAGGTTGGGGTGCCCGAATTCGTGAAGTGGTACCGGGCCTACCACGAGGTCTGAGGCCCAGCAGGCCCTTCAGCTCGCCAGACGCAACCCCGGAACCGCATGTTTCGTCTGGGCATCGGGCCAGATTCCGCGTGTGTCATAGACCACAGCAGCGCTGCGTTCTTCGTGCGGAATAACCTTGAACACATCGTGATCGACCAGCACGATAAGCACGCCGCAAGTTTCCAGTGCGGTATCGATGTCGACCAGTCTGGCCCCAGAACCGTCAAATTCCATCGGCAAATCCGCTGCGTAAGGCTCGACCACGCTCACGCGCTCTCCAAATTCGCGCGCCAGACTGGCGGCGACATAACGCGCAGGACTTTCACGGAAATCATCGATATTGGCTTTGAATGCGAGGCCGAGGCAGCCGATCTGTGCGCCTGGATTGTCCTCGATCAGTGCCTTCGCCTTGGCGAGGACATGATGCATTTTCGCGTCGTTTACTTCGCGCGCCTGCCGGATCATTTTTGCCTGTTCCGGCGCACCGTGGACGATGAACCACGGGTCCACCGCAATGCAATGCCCGCCCACGCCTGGACCGGGCTGAAGGATGTTGACCCGCGGATGACGATTGGCCAGCCGGATCACTTCCCAAACATCCAGTCCCTGCGCGTCGGCAATCATGCTCAATTCATTGGCAAAGGCAATGTTGGTGTCGCGGAATGCGTTTTCGACCAGCTTGGTCATTTCCGCACTTGCCGCATCGGTCGTTACGCATTCGCCGCGCACGAAGCGCTTGTAGAATGCCAGCGCCTTGCGCGCGCAGCGCGGCGTGATGCCGCCGATAGAGCGGTCATTGCGGATCAGCTCTTCGAGGATTTTTCCCGGCAATACGCGCTCCGGGCAATAGGCAATCGAAACATCCGGGCGTTCACCCAGACCGGGCATCACCAGATCGGGGCGCAGGCCTGCAATCAAGTCGCGCATCGCTACTGTGGTGCCAACTGGACAGGTCGATTCCAGAATGATGGTGTCACCAGCCTTCAGCACACCGGCAACTTCGGTTGCCGCGTTCATCACATAGCTGGTGTCGGGCGTATGGTTGCCGTCTTTTGCAAAGGGGGTGGGGACCGCGATTACGAACACATCGGCAGGCTGCACCTGCGTGCTGGCTTTCAACGTACCGCGCTGGACCGCGCTGCGTACCAGGCCATCCAGATCGACTTCCTCGATATGGATTTCACCGCGATTGATCGTGTCTACCACGCTTTGTGTAATGTCGATGCCGGTCACCGGGCAGCCACTGCTGGCAATGACAGCTGCCGTGGGCAGGCCGATATAGCCCAGGCCGAAGACGCAGACATCCGGTTTGTTTTCGCCGATCATGATTGTGCGGTGCTTCCTGCAATTGACTTTCTGGCCGTCAGTCTTGGCAGGGCAGAGTAAAGATTGCGGTAACACTGGCGCTATTGTTGCCGCGCCGAAGCACTCGCTAAGTCAATCCTCCGCGAGAAGATCCGCGATGCGCTGGGCCGAATGTCCGTCGCCGAACGGATTATGGGCCTGCGCCATCGCGGCATAGGCCGCCGGATCGTCCAGCAAACGCGTCACTTCCGCGACAATCATGTCCGCATCGGTTCCGACCAGCTTTGCCGTGCCCGCATCTACGCCCTCCGGCCTTTCTGTCGTCTCCCGCATCACCAGCACCGGCTTGCCCAACGCGGGTGCCTCTTCCTGCACACCGCCGCTGTCGGTCAGCATCAGTGTGGAGATATCCAGCAGACGGGCGAAATGCGGGTAATCCAGCGGTTCGAGCAGCGCGACATTGTCCAGCCCCGCTAGTTCTTCGTTCATAACCGTGCGGACATTGGGATTGAGGTGCACAGGAAAAATGATTGCGACATCGTCGCGCGCTGCAATGCGTTTTACCGCATCTGCAATAGCCCGCATTCCGTCCCCGAAATTCTCGCGCCGGTGACTGGTCATACCGATGATCCGCTTACCTGCGAATCGTGCTTCGATGTCGGCCAGACCGCTCGCCAGATTCGGCTCGGCCTCTACCTTTCTTGTAATCCAGTGCAATGCGTCGATTACAGTATTGCCCGTTACATGGACGATGGCCGGATCGATGTTTTCGCGTAGCAGAGCCGCCTGCGAAACTTCGGTCGGCGCGCAATGCAGCGCGGCAAAACTTCCGATAACCTTGCGGTTCACCTCTTCGGGCCACGGGTGATAGAGATCGCCGCTGCGCAGGCCTGCCTCGACATGACAAACGGGGACCTTGCGGTAATAGGCTGCCAGCGCGCCGCACATGGCAGTGGCGGTGTCGCCCTGCACCACAACCCAGTCGGGCCGGACTTCGTCCATCACTTCGCCAATTCCAGTCAGCAGGCGCGCGGTCAGCGCATCCAGCGTCTGGTTGGGCTGCATGATGTCGAGGTCGTGATGCGGGGTAACGCCGGCAATATCCAGCACCTGATCCAGCATCCCGCGGTGCTGGCCCGTCACCAACACACGGCTGTCAAAACGGTTATCGCTCTCCAGCGCATGAACCAGCGGGAAAAGCTTAATAGCTTCGGGACGTGTGCCGAAAACGGTCAGGATGATGCGGGGCGTGCCGGAATGCGTGCTCATTCGCCCGCGATTAACCATAGAAAGTTAAAGCGAGCCTAGCTAGCCTGCAAAAACCTCAGTTTTCGTCAATAGCGGGCGGAACTGCCAGGGGTTCGACCAGCTGCGGAGGCGCGCCGTCCACCTCTTCGTCGCCCACAGGTGCATCGCGTTCACGCTCAAGCCGCTCGAGATACTCGCGCTCTATCGCTTCGACTTCACCCTGTCGGATCGCGGCATCTTCATCGATAGTTGACAGACGCGCGGCGCGAGCTTCGGCAATCAACTGGGCAAAGCGCACTCCGGATGCCTCCCGCTTCTCGCCGTAAGCGACATCGATCAGTTCCTGGGTGCAGCCCGTATATCCGGCAGCGCCCGTTGGCGAGCACGACAAAGTGCCAAAATCGCCGACGAATTCGAATGCCTCGACCCTTTCCGCCCACGCGGAGTTGGATGGGTCGTCACTGAATCGCAGAGTTTCAGGAATACGGAACCGCTCGCTTTCGGGAAGGCGCGCGACAACGACAATCTCGTCCGCATTGGTGGCGGGCTGAACTTCATCATCGCCATAAACGATGACCATATTGACCCTGTCTCCGGCGCTGTCCTGCGCGGCGGAAGGTGCGGCAATTGCCATTGTGGCGGCGGCAAGGGAGAGGGCGATATGGCGGGTTGTCATGGGTTTACCTTTCACGGGCTTTATGCCGGATTGAACGTATTTTTGCGGTCATTCGCGTGAATGCCGTCTGAAGCTACCCAATTCCAGCGCTCCGCAACTGATATTGGTTCCTGCTCTGCAGATCGGTCAGACCCGCTGGCTGATGCGGATCGCCGCCTTGCAACCCATGCGGATGATACCGGAGAGGACCGGATAACCGGGCGCCTTTTCCGCGCCAGCCGCCAGCGCCGCATCCAGATGGTCCCGCTCGTCCTCGCGGAAGCGTTCTATCATGTTCGCCAGTTCGGGGTCGGCACCGGTTTCCTCCAGCCTGTCCAGCTGCTCGGAATAATGCTTGTCGATTTCTTCTTCCACTGCGGCGGTGCAGGCCATAGCCGCTTCCGGACCCATCAATGCCGTCGCCGCGCCAAGAGCATAGCCCGCCGCGTGCCAAAAAGGCTGCAGGGCGGTCGGGCGGACTCCGCGCTCCGCCATCAGCGCATCGAATTCGGCCCGGTGGACCTCTTCCTGACGGGCCATTGCGCGTATCTCGCCCGAATGCGGACCGCGATCACCCATCACCGCCAATTGACCTTCGTAAATACGGGTCGCGCCGAATTCACCGGCCTGATCGACCCGAATCATACGTTTGATTTCGTCCTGCGTCATATTACATGCACATCCTTACGGCCGATCAGCCACAGGATTACACCTGCCGCTGCTGCCGATATCAAGAAATTCCATCCTGCCAGAGAAACGCCTAAAAGGTCCCATGGTGCCTGATCGCAGCGGACAATCGGCGCATTCATGATCGATTCCAGTACATCATCGCCTGCTAGTACCGTGGTCGCGCAGCCGGTGATGCCTTCCCACCATCCGTATTCGACGCCGGCATGGAACAGCCCGATCAGACCGGATGTCAGGATCGCCAGACCTGCAAAAGCCGTCCAGATACGGGATGGACCGATGAAGCTCGCGCCCAGTCCCAGTGCAATGGCCACGAAATACGGCCAGCGCTGCCACCAGCACATTTCGCATGGGAATAGCCCGAAGGCATATTGTCCGACATAGGCACCTGCCAACAGCAGTGCGGGTACGGCTAACGCCAGTTGCCGTGCCAGCCGCACATTGGGTGTTTCGCTCATGCTACGGGGTCACTTGCGCAGGGCGATGGAACTGGGCGTGGTGCGGCGCAGGGTTTGCAGCGCATAGTGCAACTGGTAATCCTCAATGCCTTGTTCCTCCAGTTCCTCTGCTGTTTTGATGAAACGCGGATCGATCGTCTTGTCGTTCTCCAGCTCTTCATCCTTCAGGCCCAGTTCGTTAACCAGATGGCCTCGCAGATCCGATTCACGCATCTGGTACTTCATACGGCGGGCAAGGTCGGGATCGGACAATTGCGGTACGCGGATATCGGGTTTGATCCCGCCCTCCTGCACCGAATGGCCCGACGGCGTGTAATAGCGCGCGGTGGTCAGCTTCAGCGCGGCATCGGAACCCAGTGGCAACAGCGACTGGACACTGCCCTTGCCGAAACTGCGCTCGCCCATCACTAGCGCACGGCGGTGATCCTGCAATGCACCTGCGACGATTTCGCTGGCCGAAGCAGAGCCCGCGTCGATCAATACCACGACCGGAACACCGGCCGCCATATCGCCACGGAAAACCGTTTCCGATTTATAAAGCAGGTTCTCGCGGCTTTCCCGTCCACGCTGCGAAACGATTGCGCCGCTGTCCAGAAACAGGTCAGACAGTGCGACAGCTTCATCCAGCGAACCGCCGGGATTAGAACGAAGATCAAGCACCAGTCCGTTCACCGGTCCGGCGGCTTCTTTCTTGATGGCATCCCATGCGGCGTAAACATCCGCGCCGACATCCCGGGAAAACTCGTTCACGCTGATGACGCCGATATTTCCGGCCTGCAATTCATGCGTGACCGGCTCCAGCTCGATCACGCCGCGCGTTACTGTCACGTCGAACGGCTCGTCCCGGCCGGGGCGAAACAGGGTGAGCGTGATATTGGTACCCGCAACCCCGCGCATTTGCTGCACGGCATCGTCCAGATCGCCGCCATAGATCAGCGTACCGTCGAGATGGGTGATGAAATCGCCCGCTTTCACACCGGATTCCTCTGCCGGGCTGCCACGAAACGGACTGATAACTTTTACTGCACCGTCATCCATAATGACCGACAGCCCGAGACCGGAGTAATTCCCGTCGATCAGCGTTTCCAGCCGCTGGAGATCGCTGCCATCGAGATACGCGGAGTGCGGATCAAGGCTGCCCAGCATGCCGTCGATCGCGCCGCGCACCAGTTTTTCGTTGTCCACTTCATCGACGTATGCTGCCTTGATCTGCTGATAGGTCGCAAAAAGCTTTGCAAACTCAGGGCCTGCACGGCCGTCGACCTGGGCGAAGCCGGCGGTTGTTGCCGGAATCATTGCTACGGCAGTGACAAGCGCGGCGGAGCGGACAAGTGGGGCAAACTTCATCGGTAAATTCTCCAACAGACAACGTTACTATCGCGCATCAGGAGTGAACGGAAGATGAGGATTTGGGCCATTGTCGCAGAGCACCTGTCTTAGACTGCGTCGCAACACGGAAATATGCGATACAATAATCTAGCGATTGCCAATGAAGTCGAGCGGGTTGACCGGCTTGTTCCCCCGGCGCAATTCCAGTGTCACCTCGGGGTTTTCGGTACCTGCAACGCCCAGCGGCGCGCCTGCAACCAATTCCTCGCCCACTTCCACATCATCCCGTGCGAGACCGGTAACCAGACTGGTCCAGCCACCGCCATGTTCGATGATAACGATCCGCCCGAATCCGCGATAGGGCCCGGAGAAGGCCACACGTCCGGCCGCCGGGGCAATCACCTGAGCGCCTCCGCGAGGCGCGATCGTGACCCCTTCCGAACGTGTGCCGGCAGGTGTGAAGGACCCGAAGCCTGTGACAGTGCGGCCCGCGACCGGCAATTGGAGATTGACCGGCGCAAGCCGGGACTGGGCACTCGCAGTGGCGGATGGTACCGCACCGGGGCCCGAAGGTAGCGGGACATCTCCATTGCCCCTGCCGGGGCGGATAACCGGTCCGGGCAATGCCGCGAGTTCTTCGCGTAATTCGGCGTTTGAAGACAGTTGCCGTACCAGCCCCGACAGGTCCCGCGCTTCTTCCGACAATGCCAGAGCGCGTTCGCTTTCCCTCGCGGCGGCTCCGCTTGCCTGCCGCGAAACAATGCGCTGGCGGCTTTCCAGCGCTGCCAATTCCGTCTGTCTCGCCGCCAATGTTTCTTCCTGCTCGCGCAAGGAAGCAATCGCCTGATCGGCTTCGCGTGCCAGCGCCTTCCCGCGATCGATCGAACTGCGCAGGGCAGCGGTTCGCTGGCGCACTTGTGGGACGGTCGAATCGAGCAGCGCGCTGAGATAAACAGTTTCACGCAGAGATCCCGGGCGCAAAGCCGACAGGGCCAGCGGGCGGCGGGCAAAATTCTGCAGGGCCGCCGTCAGGCGCACCAATGGCTCGCGCCGCTCTGCCAGTTGCCGATCGAGACCCGCACGCTCCTTCGCAATCAGGCTCAGCCGCGCTTCTGCGGATGCAATGCTGGCTTCCGCCTGCTGGATACGGGCAGCAAGAGCAGCACCCGCCTGAGCGGTTTTTTCCGCCTCGGCGGTGGCCTTGCCTGCCTCTTCCTCCAGCCGCTCTCCACGCTGGGCGGCCCGTGCTGCCTCGGCCTCGGCCCGGCGCATGGCGGCCCGGGTGGCTTTCGGATCGTCGAATGCGCTGTCCCGCTGCGCCGTGCCCGGAGCGAAAGCAATGGCTGTCAGCGCGAATCCGCAGAGAGCAAGGACAGACAGGAACTTCGCGCGCGGCGTCATGCTTCTAGCCTGCCCGATGATAGGGGTGGCCTGCAAGGATCGCAGTGGAACGGTAGAGCTGTTCCATCAACATCGCGCGGGCCAGCAAATGCGGCCATGTCGCCGTCCCGAATGCCAGAAGCAGGTCGGCCTGCTCGCGGTCCTGCGCCGAATGCCCGTCTGCTGCGCCCAGCAAAAACCGCGTTTCACGCATACCATCATCGCGCCATTGCCCCAGCAATGTAGCCAGCTTCTCCGAAGAAAGATCCCTGCCCCGCTCATCCAGCAAGACAGTTCGGTATGGCGTCTGCGGTTCAGGAATGCGTCCGCCGGTTTCGGGCAGTTCTGTCAGTTTGACTGGCCAGGAAATTCGCTTCTCGTACCGCCCAACCAGATCTGCTTCGGGCGACCGCGCGATTTTTCCGCGAGCGATAATATGAAGGAGGATAAGATGAACTCCTGCCAGTATCCCGGTTCACAACCGGCGAATCCGAAGGCTCCTAATCAGATAAGGTGCCTGTGCGAGCCTGCGCGGCAAAAGACCTTCGAGGCAGGGCTCCCAGGCATTCAGAGCCAAAACAATCTACGCGCTGCCTGCACCCGCAGGAGGAGAATCGCCAAAGGCCCACATACGTTCAAGATTGTAGAAGCTGCGCACCTCGGGGCGGAACAGGTGGACCACGATATCGCCTGCATCGACCAGTACCCAGTCGGCTGCGGGCAGACCCTCCAGCCGTACTGGGCCAAATCCGGCCTGCTTGATCGTCTCGGCCAGTTTTTGCGCCATCGAGGCAACCTGCCGGGTGGAGCGGCCCGATGCGATAATCATGTGATCGGCAATCGAGCTTTTCCCGGCAAGTGGTATCGAAACCAGTTCCTGCGCCTGATCGTCGTCGAGCTGCTTCAATACAAGCTCGTGAACTGAGCCGGGCTCGGCGTTCGGCAGACCTTCGCCGGTTACTGGTTCAACAGACATTGTTTCGGTTCCGGTTGCGGAATGGGGAGTGGTTGGCGCCTGTGTCATCGGCGGGATGAATACCTCTGTCATTCGAAATAGATGGGAAGGGCCATTGGAAAATGCGAATCATATACGGGTAGCCTCCGGCGACGCCGTAGCCGGGATGGACCGGTGCGTTACCTGATCGCGCAGCGGGGCCTTGCCTATGGCACGCGCCCAGTCCGGATCGGCGCGGCGAATTACCGTGGCCGAGCGCGGGTCTGGGTCGAAACGCATCATTATCAGTGCCGGTGCACTCCAATCGCCCCTTGTTCTGAAAAGCTCTGGCGACACCTTGTGGGGCCTGAGCCAAGCCATTGCGGGACTGGCAACAGCAGCGGCATCATAGCCGGGCCGCGCGATTGTCGCAATCGGCATGGTGCGGGCGATCTGGCGCCACGACTTCCAGCGGTGAAAACCGGCCAGATTGTCGGATCCCATCAGCCAGATAAAATCCCGTTTGGAATAACGCCGCGTAATGCCGCGCAGCGTATCCACGGTATAACGCGTGCCCAGCTCCCGCTCGATTGCAGTCACCCGGATCGGAGCGCGGCGAGCCATTGTAACGGCACTGCGGTAGCGGGCCTGCAAAGAGGCCATGCCCCGCTTCGGTTTCAGCGGGTTGCCGGGCGACACCAGCCACCATACCTCGTCCAGCCCCAGCGCCTCCATCGCGAACAGCGATATGCGCCGATGCCCGCCATGCGCCGGGTTGAAGCTGCCGCCGAGCAGTCCTGTCTTCAATGGCATCAATGCGGCGCCTGTTCATCGATGGTAGATGTGACGAGCAGCACTTCTGAGGGAGGGGGGAAGCTTTCCATCCGGCTGACCTAACAACCCAGCCGCAGACTGTCATTGGCGGTACGCAGGGTTGCGAACGGATATACTGCCCCGGAAGCGCGCAAAACGTGGAGATTCCCGGTCGGTTCCCAAAAAAAGCAGCGAATTTTTCGAACGATTCAACGCCTCGCCGCGCGACTCTCTCGGCTCGCCCCCTGAATCGAGCTTACGATTCGACCCTGACGGGTGCGCACGCTACCTACCCTGCCAAGTCTATCAAAAAGAAGACATGGGGTCGTTTTGCTTTCAGGAATCAAAAACGGCGGGTTGGCCCGCCGGTTGGAGAACCTTTTCCCTGAGCGTGAGTTTTTCATGCGTTCGCAGGGAAGTGTGCGCTTCATCAAGGTGTCTTCGCGGCTGCAAAAGACGGTTGCCGGAGGTGTTGTCCTCGCGCTGCTCGTCTGGGCCATCAGCATGGGTGTGATGAGCTGGATGCAATATCGCGCCGCCGCCGACCGCATGTCGCTGCTGGAACGCGAAGCACAGGTCGCCACTGCATCAGAGCGCGTCGATGCCTACCGCGATGATCTCGGGTCGGTTGCTAGCGATCTCGAGCGCCGCCAAGCCTTTATCGAAGACATGGTGGACGGATTGCCAAGCGATGCGAAAGCAGGCGAGACCGTATCCGATTCCAGCAGCGCAACGGCTGAAACAGTTTCGAAAGTCAGCGCCGCGCTGCCTGAGGCCAAGGCATTGGCCAAATTGGAAGCCCGTCAACTGGCCTTTGTGGAGCGCTTGACCCTGTATGCCGACCGCCGCGCAAGCCGGGCCGAGCAGGCAATCCGTAAACTGGGATTGAACCCGGCCTCCATGCTCTCGGGCGCCGAGCGCGCGGCAATGGGTGGTCCGCTGGAAAAGTTCGGTAAGAACGGCGCAATCGATCCGCGTTTCGAGCGTCTCGGTCTCAGCCTGGCGAGGATGGGCGCGCTGGAGCGCGGTTTGCAGGGTATTCCGCAAGTGGCGCCGGCCAATATCGCTTCGGTTACTTCCAGCTACGGCTATCGCCGCGATCCGTTCACCGGCGCCGGTGCGATGCACTCCGGCCTCGATTTCCGCGGCCCATCGGGCAGCCCGATCTATGCTGCGGCCAAGGGAACTATCAGCTTCGTCGGTTACAAGGGCGGCTACGGTAAAACGGTAGAAATTCAGCACGGCAATGGCCTGATGACCCGCTACGCCCATATGTCCCGCTTCAATGCCAGAGTTGGGCAGGCAATTTCCGCTGGCAGTACGATTGGCGCCATCGGCAGTACCGGCCGGTCCACCGGGCCTCACCTGCATTTCGAAGTTCGTATCAATGGACGCGCGGTCAATCCGCGTCCCTTTCTGGAGGCAGCCCCCGATGTTCTCAAAGAAGCAAGACGATCATCCAGCACCGGCACCAAGGCCCGCACCGATGGGTAAATCGAACAGCTCCGGCAGCTTCTCTGTCATCGGCACAGACGTATCGATTACCGGTGATGTAACCGCCACCACCGAACTGCACGTCGATGGCACGATCAATGGCGATATCTCCTGTGCCTCGCTGGTTCAGGGCGAAGGAAGCTCTATCAAGGGCGGGATCAAGGCAGAAAGCGCACGGCTCGCGGGCGAGGTCGATGGTTCCATCGATGTGCGTGAACTGGTGATCTTGCGCTCTGCTTCGATCCAGGGCGATGTGCATTACGATGCGCTGACCATCGAACAGGGTGCACAGGTCGATGGCCGTTTCGCCCCTCGTGGCAGCGGCAATGCAAAGCCCCAGTCCCCGTTGGCATCAAAAGCAGGCTCAGGCACAAAGACCGACGGCGACATAGAAGATCCGCAGCTTTCTATCGCCAGCTAACGGCACTGGCGGGGAATGCTGGTTGGAAATTTGTCCTACCAGTTCCAACCCAGCTTACTTAATCCAGAACCTCGGCACGCAAAGCCTTGCGGTCGAGTTTGCCGATCATCGTTTTGGGCAGTTCGTCGCGGATTACGATTTCGTCCACGCGCTCGTGCTTCCCGACGCGGCTGTTGAGCCATTCGGCCAGCTCTCTGCCTTTCGCTGCGGCATCCTCCCGCAGTGTAATGTAAGCGCGCGGCACTTCGCCTTTGTAGGGATCGGGTACACCAATCACGAGCGCCTCTTTTACAGCTTCGTTTTCAAGCAGGATATCTTCCACCTGACTCGGGAAGACTTTGAAACCGCCTACCGCGATCATATCCTTGATCCGGTCGACGATCTGCAGGAACCCGTCTTCGTCCAGAGTTGCGACATCGCCTGTGCGAAGCCACTGCTTGCCGTTATGCTGCACAAATACGTCCTCGGCGGCTTCCGGCCGGTTCCAGTATCCAGACATGATCTGCGGGCCGTGGATCGCCAGTTCGCCCGGTTCCCCATCGGGCGCGATAACCGCAGGGTCCTCCTTGTCGAGCAGCAGGATTTCTGTCCCGGCAACAACCTGGCCGATAGTGCCCGGCTTTCGCGTACCGGCATAGGGATTGACCGAAACCACGCCGCTGCTTTCGGTTAGGCCGTAGCCTTCGACCATCCGCGTGCCAGTGCGATTTTCCCACTCCTCGCGTAAAGGTGCGGGCAGCGGCGCACCGCCGGAGATGCAGACTTTGAGCGAAGAAAGATCTGTCTTCGCAATGTCGGGATGGTCCAGCAGCGCCTGAAACATCGTCGGCACACCGGGGAACCCTGTGCAGCCATATTTCTCGATCGTGGCCAAAACCTGCTTCGCCTCGAACCGGGGAACGATGGCTATGGCCCCGCTGCTGGCCACTGCGTGATTGAGCAGTGCGGTATTGGCGAACACATGAAACATGGGCAGCGCGCCCATGAACACTTCGTTTTCAGGGTTGCCGAACGGATTGATTGCCGCAACCTGCAGCGCATTCAACGACAGGTTGGCATGGGTCAGCATTGCGCCCTTGGGGGGGCCAGTCGTGCCGCCGGTATATTGCAGCAGAGCAAGGTCGCTCGGCTCGATTGGCGCAGTATCATATTGGTCGAGCCACCAAGTCCAGTTCGCATCGACCAGCAGATCGTTCCAGCGCCAAACATTTGGTCCGTAAGCAACATCGGCGATCTTGCTGCGGGCAAACAGCTTCATACCAAGGCGTTTCGGTGCGGGCAGCATATCGGCCAGTCGGCCCACCACCAGCGTTTCCAGTTCGGAGGCTTCCAGCACTTTTGCCGCCGTTTGGTACAGTTCCGGTACGTCGACCGTCACCAGTGCGCGGGTCCCGCTGTCGGCGACCTGCTGTGAAAGTTCATCGACCGAGTAGAGCGGTGAAAAGTTTACCACCACCGCGCCAGCCATCATCGCGCCGTAATACGCAGCGACGTAGATCGGAACATTCGGCAGGAACAGCCCGATTCTGTCACCCCGCTCGATGCCGCGTTCGTGCAGACCGGCAGCGAAGCGGACGGCATCGGAATACAATTCGGAATAGCTGTAAGTGCGGCCCATGAAATGCAGCAGCGGGGCGGAAAGCTGCTTTGCCGTCGTCGCCGCAAACATCTCTGGCAACGTGGTAGGTTCGAATTGTTCATCCCAGCCAAGGGGATGGTGGTTCGGCAGCTTACTTACATCCATGTAAGCTCGAATGGCGAACCACGCCGTTTCGCGCAAGACGAAATACGGCGCAGCCTGCCTCTCACCGAACTTATGCCAGTTGGCTATGCTGGCCTGGCTATAGACTTATGCAGGGGTGTCGCCCGCCTCTTCCCCGGCCCGTTTGTTGGCGAGCCATTCGGCAGCTTCCGCTTCCTGCACGGCCTCGGCAGCAGCCTTGGTATTGGCCTCGCGCTCGGCGCGCAGTTCTTCGATCAGCTTCTCACGGTCGCTGGTGTTGCTGGCAGCCATAGCCTCGGCATCTTCTTCCAGACCGGCCTTTTTGGCAGCCTTCGCCACCACCGCATCCAATTCACGCTGCGAGCAAAGGCCCAGCGTCACCGGATCCTTGGGCTGGATATTCTGGATGTTCCAGTGGCTCCGCTCGCGAATCGCGCCAATGGTGTTGCGCGTGGTGCCGATAAGCTTGGAAATCTGTGCATCGGACACTTCGGGATGGCTCTTCAAAATCCACGCAATACCGTCGGGCTTGTCCTGCCGCTTGGACACAGGCGTATAACGCGGGCCCTTCGTGCGGGTGACCTCGACCGGGGCTTTTTGCATGACCAGCGAATACTCGCTGTCCTTTTCGCCCTTGGCGATTTCTTCCTGCGTCAGTTCGCCCGAATGCAGCGGATCGCGGCCGGTATATTTGCTGCCCGCCAGATCGTCCGCCATCGCCTGCACCTCAAGGATGTGCAGCCCGCAGAATTCCGCGATTTGTTCAAAGGCGAGGCCCGAATTGTCGATCAGCCAGGTGGCAGTCGCATGAGGCATCAGCGGTTTGGGTTGGTCGGACATTGAAGTTTCCCTAAAATAGAAGGGCCGCCCCTTTCGGAGCGGCCTCTTGATCTATCACCTAAGCTTTTCGGAGCTTCAGGGCAAGAACCCTTACGCAGACCAACTTTCACATGCCCCGACTAAGCCACCGCACCCCCTTGATCCGCACCCTTTGAAGCTAAGGGGCGTAATCCGGCGAGGAACTGGTCGGTGGCTGCGCTCCATCTGTAGCGAGCCGCATGAGCAACACAATCATTCCGATTGGCAGTCAACGCCGCTGCCATAGCACGCTTCAGATCGGGAGACAGGGCGCCAACTCTGTTGGTCACGATGTCCGCCGGGCCAGCCACCGGAAATGCGGCTACAGGCGTACCGCAGGCCAGTGCTTCTATGATGACCAGTCCGAATGTGTCGGTACGGCTGGGGAAGACAAAGACATCGGCAGCAGCATAGCACCCTGCCAATGCACGACCGGTTCTTCGACCTAGGAAATGTGCATCGGAATAGCGCGCTTGCAGCCGGGCCCGGGCCGGGCCGTCGCCGACCACTACCCTGCTGCCTTCGTGGTCGGTCTTGAGAAATGCCTCAATATTTTTCTCTACCGCGATTCGCCCGACATAGAGCTGAATCGGGCGCGGCAGGCCGTCAAATTCAGGTGGCGGCGGAGCATCAGGAGAGAAGCAGGCAAGATCGACCCCGCGACTCCAGTGATGCAGCCGGCCTATTCCCTGCGCACGCAACTCTTCCCGAATGCTGAAAGTTGCAACCATCACGGCTTTCGATGGACGGTGAAACCAGCGAATATAAGGCCAGAACGTAGCAGCGGGCAGATGCGTGCGACGGGCAGCGTAAGAAGGGAACTGGGTATGATACGCGGTCGTAAAAGGGATATTCTGGGCAAGACAGTATTTGCGGGCAGCAAGGCCCAGTGGCCCCTCTGTGGCGATGTGAATGGCATCGGGCGCGTCTTGAGCTAGGGCCCTACCCGTTTCTCCAGGCCGTTTCAGTGCAAAGCGTATTTCAGGATAGGTCGGGCAGGGGAGCGAGCGATGCCCTTCAGGCGAGAGCACGGTCGTGCGGATGCCGCGTGCGCGCAATATATCGCAAGTTGTCGAAAGCGTGCGAACCACTCCGTTCACCTGCGGATGCCAGGCATCGGATACTATCGCGAGAGACTGGATAGAATGCCCCTCCTCCACCGGAGCCAAACCGCCGAGATATCCGTGCGGCGCGTTCATCCGACGATCAGTTCCGCATCGCAGGCCGCTTTGGTTATTGGCGGCTCCTTTCTCGACGCTACTTCATCCGCCCAGTGAAGGATTTCCATCCGGCCATCGAAGTGTTCGATCAGGGCGTTGCATCCCTCCACCCAGTCTCCATCGTTCCAGTATTCCACCGCGCGCCCATCATAGGTGAAAGTGCGAAACTCGGCGGTGTGGATATGGCCGCAAACGACACCGTCTACCCCGCGCTCGGCTGCAGCGCGCGCAACGACCTCCTCGTATTTAGAAATAAACTCGACTGCGTTCTTGACCTTATGCTTGGCCGCCTTGCTCAACGACCAATAGGGCAAGCCCAATTCCTGGCGCGCCCGATTGACCCAATGGTTGAGAGCCATTGCCAGATGATATGCGGTATCACCGACCAGGGCGAGCCATCGATGGGCTAGCATAACGGTATCGAATTCATCGCCGTGCAACACCATCAACCGCCGCCCGTCAACGGTGTCATGAAATGCGGCGCGGGTAATTTCGACCCCGCCGAAATTCATGCCTGAAAACGGCCTGATCATTTCATCATGATTGCCGGGGATGTAGACGATCCGGGTGCCACGCCTCGCACGCTTAAGAATGCGCCAGACGATATCGTTGTGTTCAGGCGGCCAAAAGATTTTCTTTTTCAGGCGCCATCCATCAATGATATCGCCGACCAGATACATGGTCTCGCTGTCGGTGTTATCGAGAAAGTCGATCAGAAGTTCGGCATTGCAACCCTTTGTTCCTAGATGCACATCGCTGATCCAGATTGTGCGAAACCGCCGTCGTTGTCCATGCGCCTTTTCCGGAACCGAAGGCTCGACAGGCAGGTCGTCCGCGATACCTGCAAGGCCAGTGATGGGTTCTGACGGTTGGCCGATTAGTTGGTCGGGTGCTTCACGCAGCATGGCGTGTTCCTTGTCATCCTGATCCCCAAACGAAGGGGACCCCACCACAGGACTAGCGCTGTTTTGTTACAGCCGATGCACAGATCGATGACAGTTCAAAAACTTGCACGACAATGCCGTTACAGCCACTGCGCTAAAAAGCTGCAACATCCAGCACGATTTTGCCGATGTGATCGCCCGCTTCCATTCGCGCGTGGGCAGCAGCGGCTTCTTCCAATGGAAAGTGCCTGTCCATCACAGGGCGGATCGTACCATTGGCCACCAACGGCCACGCATGTTCGGCGATTTCGCTGCAGAGTGCGTTCTTGAACCTGTCGGAGCGCGGACGCAGCGTCGATCCGGTCAGAACAAGGCGGCGGCTCATGATATAGGCCATGTTGAGCTCGGCCTTCATTCCGCCCAGCACAGCGATGGTTACATGTCGGCCGCTTTCCCCCAGCGCCTTCAGATTGCGCGGGACATAATCACCCGATACCATGTCGAGGACGATTTCCACGCCCTTGCCGTCGGTAATGGTCTTCACCTCCTCGACGAAGTCCTGTTTTTTGTAATTAATCGCATGATCCGCACCGATTTCGAGGGCCGCAGCGCATTTTTCAGCGCTGCCGCAAGTGACTATGGCTTTCATGCCAAACGCCTTGGCAAGCATGATTGCCATCGTGCCGATGCCGCTGGTGCCGCCGTGGACCAACAATGTCTCACCCGGTTTTGCGCAGCCGCGCTGGAAGACATTGTGCCACACTGTAAACATGGTTTCCGGTAAAGCGGCGGCTTGCGCCATAGGCAGTTCAGCAGGAACAGGCAGGCAGTGCCCCGCAGGTGCAGTGCAGTATTCGGCATAACCTCCGCCCGGCGTCAGAGCGGCAACCCGGTCACCAATGGCAATATTTTCAACGCCTTCGCCCAGCGCCACGACGTCACCCGCCACTTCCAGCCCCAGTATGGGAGATGCGCCGGGAGGGGCCGGATATTGCCCTGCGCGTTGGATGCAATCGGGCCGGTTGACCCCGGCGTGGGCGACGCGGATCAGCACCTGCCCGGCTGCGGGGCGCGGGGTATCGACTGTGGCAATTGCCTGCACTTCGGGCCCGCCCGGTGCGTCGAAATCGATCGCGCGCATTTGCTCCGGAATAGTCATGTCGGTGGCCCCTGCCTTGAAAATCACGTTTATCGCGGGTGATTAGAGACATGCCCCATTGACAGCAAGCTATGCCTCTTGCGACATTCAGTGGAATCAGGAGTGGCCGATGGAAGAGGATGACCGCCCGCGCCCCAAGGGCGATGCTGCCAGCAAGCTGGTGGCCGAAGACCTCGGCCCGTACTCGCAGGACGAATTGTCGGACCGCATACGCCTTCTCCAGTTGGAACTTGCACGGGTAGAACAGCACCGTACCCGCGCCGATCAGCACCGTACAGCAGCAGACGCGCTGTTCAGCCCGAAACCCGCCAGTTGACGGGTCTGGGACGCCACTATCGACTTTTGGTCCACTTGGACTCTGCGCGAACACGCCCCATGTTCCATGTAAGTCGCTTGTCAAACCGCGCCCAGATTGCCGCTGATGGACGAGTAACCCCACGTTAACCCTAAAGGTTCAAACTTTCTTCATGCCAAGCTTCGCTTCAAACCTCGAAAAGACCCTCCACAACGCTCTCGCTTTCGCTTCCGAGCGCCGTCACGAATATGCCACGCTGGAGCATCTCCTGCTCGCGCTGGTCGGCGATGACGATGCCGCCGAGGTGATGGCCGCCTGCGGTGTGGAAATGGGCGAGCTGGGCGATGTTGTGCAGACCTATCTCGATCAGGAGTACCAGTCGCTGCAAACAGACGAAGCGGCTGATCCGCAACCCACCGCCGGTTTCCAGCGGGTGATCCAGCGCGCGATACTCCATGTGCAGTCTGCCGCAAAAGACACCGTGACCGGTGCAAACGTTCTGGTTGCGCTATTTTCTGAACGCGATTCCTACGCAGTCTATTTCCTGCAACAACAGGATATGAGCCGGCTGGATGCAGTCAGTTTTATCAGCCACGGCATCGGCAAGGGTGGAAAACAAATCGAAGGCAGTAACGCGCCGGACGCAGCAGATGGCGATACTGACGAGAAAACAGACGGCAAAGGCAAGAAAGAAACCGCGCTCGACCAGTTTACGGTGAACCTCAATACCAAAGCCCAGAAGGGCAAGATCGACCCGCTGATCGGCCGCGGGCCAGAAGTGGATCGGACTGTCCAGATTCTTTGCCGCCGCAGCAAGAACAACCCGCTCTATGTGGGGGATCCCGGCGTCGGCAAGACCGCGATTGCCGAAGGGCTGGCGCGCAAGATCATCGAAAAAGACGTGCCCGAGGTGTTGGAAAATGCCGTTATCTATTCACTCGACATGGGCGCATTGCTGGCCGGCACCCGCTATCGCGGCGATTTCGAAGAACGACTGAAACAGGTTGTTTCCGAATTGGAGAAAATGCCCGAGGCGATCCTGTTCATCGACGAGATTCATACGGTGATCGGCGCCGGAGCCACCAGCGGCGGGGCTATGGATGCATCCAACCTCCTCAAACCGGCGCTGTCCGGCGGTTCGATCCGCTGCATCGGTTCCACCACCTACAAGGAATTTCGCAATCATTTCGAGAAGGACCGCGCGCTGCTGCGCCGGTTCCAGAAAATCGACGTGAACGAGCCGACTGTCGAGGACACGATCAAGATTCTCAAGGGCCTCAAGAGCGCCTTCGAGGAGCATCACAATGTGAAATACACGCCCGACGCACTGAAAACCGCCGTCGAACTGTCGGCTCGTTATATCAATGACCGCAAACTGCCGGACAAGGCAATCGACGTGGTCGACGAGGTTGGCGCGATGCAGATGCTGGTTGCCCCCAGTCGACGGAAAAAGAAGATCACTGCGCGCGAGATCGAGCAGGTCATCGCTACGATGGCCCGCATCCCGCCCAAATCGGTCAGCAAAGATGACAAGAAGGCGCTCGAAAACCTCGAACGCGATCTGAAGCATGTCGTCTTCGGGCAGGACCCGGCTGTGCGCAAACTGTCGACAGCGATGAAGCTGAGCCGTGCCGGTCTGCGTGATCCGGACAAGCCAATCGGCAGCTTCCTGTTCAGCGGTCCCACAGGCGTGGGCAAAACCGAAGTCGCGCGACAGCTGGCCAGCATCATGGGTATCGAACTGAAACGTTTCGATATGTCCGAATATATGGAACGCCACAGCGTCAGCCGCCTCATCGGCGCTCCTCCGGGCTATGTCGGCTATGATCAGGGCGGCCAGTTGACCGATGCGATCGACCAGAACCCGCATTGCGTATTGCTGCTGGATGAAATCGAGAAGGCCCATCCGGATCTGTTCAACATCCTGCTGCAGGTGATGGATAATGGCCGTCTGACCGACCACCACGGCAAGACAGTCGATTTCCGCAATGTCGTGCTGATTATGACGACCAATGCCGGCGCGGCTGATATGGCCAGCCAGGGCATCGGTTTCGGTGATGTGTCGAAAGAAGACGCGAGCGAGGAAGCGGTCAAACGCATGTTCACGCCGGAATTTCGCAATCGGCTCGATGCGATTGTGCCGTTCGGGTATCTGGGCAAAGACACTATCGCCCGCGTGGTCGACAAGTTTATCCTTCAGCTTGAATTGCAACTGGCCGAACAGAATGTCGACATACAGTTCGACGGGCCTGCGCGCGAATGGCTGGGCGAGAAAGGCTATGATCGCCTGTTCGGTGCGCGCCCTATGGGCCGTTTGATTCAGGAGAAGATCAAGCAGCCGCTGGCCGAAGAACTGCTGTTCGGCAAACTGGCCGATGGCGGCGAGGTGCAGGTCAGCATCAAGGATGGCAAACCCACCTTCGAGCTGACCCCCGCCCCGCCTAAAGCAAAGCGGAAAGCGCCAGCCCGGAAAAAGAAACCGGCCGCGAAAAAACCCGATGCCGGGACCAGTGGTAATAAACTGGACACAAAGGATAGTGGCGAAAGCTGATCCTGTCTGACATTCGGGAAGGGGCGCGATCCGGGAACGGTTCGCGCCCCTTTTGCTTGAAGTATCTATGAGCGCACCCTTTTCATGGATACGGTCAGAGCCGTGGGGCATCCATGTGGTGCCAGCCGATGCTTGGGTCGATCCCGGCAAGGCGGTCGATCGGGCGTTGGTCACTCATGGCCATGCGGACCATGCACGCGGTGGGCACGGCGCAACTGTCGCCACACCCGAAACGCTCGCAATAATGAAGCTGCGCTATCAGACGGGCGAAGGCCCCTCGGGCGGTGAGACCACTCCGGTGCAATATTCGGAGACCATACGTCTTCCGGGCAATGTCGATGCAACCTATATCCCCGCCGGCCATGTTCTGGGCAGCGCGCAGATATTGCTGGAGCACGCAGGCGAACGCGTAATCTGCACCGGCGATTACAAGCGCCGCGCCGATCCGACATGCCCGCCCTTTGAAGTGACCCCTTGCGATATCCTGATCACCGAAGCGACCTTCGGGCTGCCGCTGTTCACCCACCCGCCGATAGAGGGTGAGATGGCAAAGTTAATGGAGCGCCTCGCCGCTTATCCAGATCGCTGCGTTCTGGTCGGTGCTTATGCCCTAGGCAAGGCGCAGCGGGTAATCGCGGAACTGCGCAGGGCGGGTCACGCTCAGCCGATCTATCTGCATGGCGCGATGGAGAAAATGTGCCGCCTGTATGAAGAACACGGCATCGAGCTGGGCGAATTGCGGCTGGTGTCGGATACGCCGAAGGATGAAATGCGGGGCCACATTGTGATTGCGCCGCCTTCCGCGCTTAACGACCGGTGGAGCCGCCGCCTGCCTGATCCCATCACGGCCTTCGCCAGTGGGTGGATGCATGTCCGCCAGCGCGCGCGCCAACGCAATGTGGAGTTGCCGCTGGTCATATCCGACCATGCCGACTGGAACGAGCTGACCCGCACTATCGAGGAAGTGAACCCGCAGGAGACATGGATCACTCACGGCCGCGAGGAAGCTCTGCTACGCTGGAACCAGCTGCATCAGCGCCGCGCCCGCGCTTTGGCCTTGGTCGGGCGCGAGGATGAGGACGAGTAGGCGTGGAAGACTTCGCCGCCCTTATCGACGCACTGATCTACACTCGCAGCCGTAATGAGAAATTGCGACTGATTGCTGAGTATCTGCGCACTACCGCCGATCCGGATCGCGGGTGGGCGCTGGCTGCTTTAACCGACGGGATGGATTTTCCTGCCGTCAAATCCTCTACCATCCGCACCATCATGAAAGAGCGGATCGACCCTGTGCTGTGGTCGCTCAGCCGGGACTTTGTCGGCGATACGGCAGAAACGGCCAGCCTGTTATGGGAAACCGGCCAGATAGGGGCCAGCGGAGATGTGGAAGCACCGCCATCGGTAAGCGAAGCGGTCGCCATCCTGAGCGCAATGACGCGCAAAACCGCGCCTGTGGAATTGCCTGCGCTTCTCGACCGGCTGGATGCGCCCGGCCGCTTTGCACTGTTGAAACTGGCCACCGGAGCTATGCGGATCGGCGTGTCCAGCCGGCTGGGCAAAGTGGCCTTTGCGCAAAGCTTCGACGTGCCGGTCGAAGACGTTGAAGAGTATTGGCACGGCCTCTCCCCTCCTTACGAAGAACTGTTTGCCTGGGCTGCGGATGGAGAGGCACCGCCGGATATCGCCAATTTGCCGACATTTCGTCCCTTCATGCTGGCGCATCCGCTGGAAGAAACAGCCGTCGACATGGCGGACTATGCAGCGGAGTGGAAGTGGGACGGGATTCGTGTGCAGCTGGTTCACGCTGGCGGCGAAACGCGAGTTTATTCGCGTAGCGGCGATGATATTTCCGCGACATTCCCCGAAATGCTGGGCGCGCTTACGATTCCTGCGGTGCTTGACGGAGAGCTGCTTGTGCGCGGCAATGTACAGGGCGGAGAGGCCGGGCCCGGCAAGCAGGGCGGCGCTGCCAGTTTCAATGCCTTGCAACAGCGGCTCGGGCGCAAGACGGTGAGTAAGAAGATGCTGTCTGAAAGTCCGGCCTTCGTACGCCTGTATGATGCGCTGTTGATCGAAGGCGAGGATGTACGCACATTGCCGTGGGAGGAAAGGCGCAAAAAACTGGAATCCTTCGTGCCTCGCCTGCCAGCCAGCCATTTCGATATTTCCAATATCGTAAAAGCCGACGACTTCGAGGCGCTGGCTGAAATCCGGGAAGGCACCCGTGATGATGCGATCGAGGGACTGATGCTGAAGCGCCGCGACAGTGCCTATATCGCGGGCCGCAAAACCGGCCTGTGGTACAAATGGAAGCGCGATCCTCTGCTGATCGACTGTGTTCTGATGTATGCCCAGCGCGGCAGTGGCAAACGCTCCAGCTTTTTCTCCGACTACACCTTCGGTTGCTGGAACGGAGATCCCGACGCAGGCGCGGAATTGCTACCAGTGGGCAAGGCGTATTCCGGCTTCACCGATGAAGAACTGAAGAAACTGGATAAGCATGTGCGCAGCAAAACCGTAAACCGCTTCGGCCCGGTGCGCGAAACTGACAAAAGCTTGGTCTTTGAAGTGGCCTTCGACAGCGTACATGAAAGCAAACGCCATAAGTCAGGCCTCGCCATGCGATTTCCGCGCATTCACCGGGTGCGGTGGGATAAGCCGGTACACGAAGCGGACCGGATCGAGGCGCTGAAATCTTTGATACGAGACTGATATCTCTTCGTTACGAGCGCAACGCCGAACCGACTTGTCCGTGCTGGTAGAGCACATTCACCTCGAAACTTGCGCCGCGCAACTGGCGCTGTCTTGGCGTCAGCCTTCTAAGCCCGCATCACCAACCGCAGCAGTGTGTGCTTTTGCATTTTCTTTATAATGCGCCACACCCATCCGCATTCCGGCAATGGCTGCGTCGGTCAGCTCTTTCATCGGCTTTGCCGGACGCCCACCCCACAGCATGCGCGGCTCCATCACCTTTCCTTCGGTCAGCATCGCTCCCGCTGCCAGCATGGCATCGCTGCCGATACGTGCCTTGTTCATCGCGATAGAGCCCAGCCCCATAAATCCGCGATCCTCGATGATGCACCCATGAGCCATCACCATATGCCCGATCAGCACATCGTCTCCGATAATCAGCGGCGAGCCATCGGGATCGCCCGGCCGGGCGGGGTCGCAATGCAGCACGCTGCCGTCCTGCACGTTGGTCCGCTGGCCGATCACGATCCGGCTGACAT
The DNA here is from genome assembly GCA_913060895.1 of uncultured Sphingomonadaceae bacterium. Lineage (GTDB taxonomy): Bacteria > Pseudomonadota > Alphaproteobacteria > Sphingomonadales > Sphingomonadaceae > CAJXSN01. The sequence continues at coordinate 4,044 of CAJXSN010000008.1, read as the reverse complement.
CGGCTCGCAGCACACAATTGTACCAGATGGAACTGTCCGCCCCGATCTCGACATCGCCGATAATCGTGCACCCCGGCGCGATAAAGACGCTGTCGTGGATGTGGGGCGACTTTCCGTGGATCGGAATGATGTTCACGCTTGGTCTGGTGGTCACTGCGAATTCTCCCATTGCTCTTTGCTCAGCGAATACTGAATCGTCGGATTGTCCTTGTCTCGATAATCCGGATCGTCAAAATCCAGATCCTTCCGGCGCACCATGCCGAGCTTTTGCATCAGCTTCCAGCTTCCCACATTCGCACGGCTGGTCAGCGCCACAACATACGGTGCGCCGATCCGGCCAAATGCCCAGTTCAGCACCGCCCGCATCGCTTCCTCGGCATAGCCCATGCGCCAGCGGTCCTCGCGCACTTTCCAGCCGATTTCGTGGTCGCCCTGATTTCCGGCCAGTGGATTATCGACCTTCTTTATTCCGCAATAACCCACCATTTCTCCGGTGGCCTTTTCGATCAGAAACAGGAAGCTGAACCCTTCCCGGGCATAGAGCGCCATGCCCTTGGCGTGGCGTGCCTCTATCTCGTGGCGTTCCATGACACCGCCGATATGGGCCATGATCGCAGGTGAATTGAGCAGACGGTCATGCTTGTGAACATCGTTTTCGTCGATAGTTCGCAGGACCAGACGATCGGTTTCGGCAATGATATCAGGCATCGTCGCCAGCGCTGCGCTGCGCCTCCCACTGGGCGCGCGTCAGGCGGTAAACAATCAGCGTTTCACCTTTGGCCCATGAGGCTGAATCCTCGAAATCCATCTCCGGCCTGCGCTCCATGCCGAGAGCTTCCATCAGCCCCCAACTTGGCGCATTGGCGTCGACAGTCAGAGCTATCGCGTGTGGTGCGTCGAAGCGCTGGAAAGCAAGATCGAGCGAGGCGCGTGCCGCTTCCTTGGCATAGCCCTTGCCCCACGCATCTTCGCGCAGGCGCCAGCCGGCTTCGAAATCTCCGACCGGGCCATTGGGTTCGTTGCAACGCTTCAAGCCACAGAAGCCGAGGATTTCGCCAGACAGATGGCCGCCATCCTGGTGCCGTTCGACTGCCCAGAAAGTGTGTCCCAAATCACGCTGGTATTGCATCAGGCGGTCTTGCGTTCGCTGGCGGTATTCGGCGCTGGCCAACCCGCCCAGAAACCGCGTCACATTGGGAGTGTTGAGATGCCGCCAGAACGGCTCCCAATCCTCGTCACGCCAGTCGCGCAGGATCAGGCGCTCCGTCTCGTGGCGAAATTCAGCCATTGAGAAGCCGTGCGGCAAAGGGAGCGTGATAGGTCAGCACACCGGTGCATCCGGCGCGTTTGAAGGCGACCAGTTTTTCCATCAGCAACGGCTCGCGTTCGCCCACCCCCGCCGCAACGCCGGCTTCGATCAGGGCGTATTCGCCGCTCACCTGATAGGCGAATACAGGTACATCGAAGCGTGCCTTCGCCTGCGCGATAATGTCCAGATATGCGAGGCCCGGCTTGACCATCACGCTGTCGGCGCCTTCGGCAATGTCGAGGGCAATCTCGCGCATTGCTTCTTCGCCATTGGCCGGGTCCATCTGATAGCTTTTCTTATCGCCCTTCAACCGATCCCCGGAGCCAACGGCGTCACGAAACGGGCCGTAAAACGCAGATGCGAATTTGGCCGAGTAAGCCATGATCTGCACGTTGGGGTGGCCATTCATTTCCAGCGCCATGCGAATGGCGTGGACACGGCCGTCCATCATATCGGACGGGGCAACGATATCCGCTCCCGCATCTGCCTGCGCCACCGCCTGATCGACCAGCACGGCGACCGTATCGTCATTCACGACATAGCCGGATGCATCGACCAGCCCGTCCTGCCCGTGCGTGGTATAGGGATCGAGTGCGACATCGGTAAGAATGCCCAGATCATTGCCAACCGCATCGCGGACGGCGCGAATTGTACGGCACATCAGATTGTCAGGATTGTATGCCTCTGCCCCGGCATCGCTGCGTTTGCCATCGGGAGTATTGGGAAACAGAGCGATACACGGAATGCCCATCTCCACCGCTTCTTTTGCCCGGGCGACTATCCCGTCCACCGACCAGCGCGACACGCCCGGCAGGCTGCCGATGGGCTCTTCCGCGCCCTTCCCCTCGATAACGAATAATGGCCAGATCAAGTCGGCACTGGTCAGCACCGTTTCGCGGTGCATGGAGCGGCTCCACGCAGTGGCGCGGGTGCGGCGGAGGCGGGTTGCGGGGTAGGAGGCGGTCATGATGCCAGCTTTGGCACGAAAGCCGGGCAATTCGCAATCAGTCTGCGATAGGCGCTGTGCCCGTCGCAGCCGGTGCCTCCAGCTTGTCGATCTCGCGCCGCACTTCGACCTCTTGCGGCCCGCTGGGGGTGATATCGGTTAGTGCAGCACCGGCCTCCACGGTTTTGATAGCTGCAAGTTGGTTGCGGAAACGGCGCAGTTCGTCGCCGGAAATCTCGGAGCGGGTGACATAGGTCACCGATGCCGGATCGATCTTGCGTGAGCCGCGATACATTTCATAATGCAGATGCGGTCCGGTGCTCAGTCCGGTCGACCCGACATAGCCGATCACCTGTCCCCGCTGGACAGAAGCTCCGCTGCGAACGGCGATCCGGCTCATATGGGCATACCCCGTACCCAATCCGCCGGCGTGATTCAGACGTACGAAATTGCCATAGCCGCCCTTGCGCCCGGCATAGGCAACGCGGCCGTCGGTGACGGCGCGAATCGGTGTGCCGTAACCGGCGCGGTAATCCTGGCCGGAGTGCATCCGGCGATATCCCAGGATCGGGTGACGGCGCATTCCGTAATTCGAGCTGACGGCGCCAGGGACAGGCCTGACCAGACCGGTGCGCGTTTCACCAACACCCGATGCTTCGTAAAATTTGCCTTTGTCGCCCCAGCGCATCATCTGCGTGGTCGATTTACCGCCTCGGTCGACGCCCGCATAGATCAGCTGCCCGGCCTGCCTCTCCCCCGTCTCGGCCCGGCGATAGGATACAATCATGTCGAACGTATCGGTAGAGCGGACAGAGCGGTCGATATCCATATGACCGCCCAATGCCTTCAGATAGGCTTGCACCGCACTGGGCGGAGCCCCCGCCGCGCGAGCGGAGCGGTAAAGGCTGTTGCCCACCGTTCCGCGAATACGCAGCGGCGTCTCGTCGATGGCGATCGGTTTGCGAATAAGCGAAAGGCCCGATACCCCGCGCTCAATCGCGAGGGCGAGATCGAACCGGGCCCGGAATTTAAGCGATTCCAGCGGGCGCGCCTGACTGGCGTCAGAACGCCGGCCCAAAGTGATATCGAGCTGCGTTCCCGGCTCGATATCGCTGGTAGAAATCGCGTTGCCGACCAGTTCGGCCACGCGGGCGGCGTCGGAGTTGCCGACGCCTGCGCGCTGCAACATGCGCTGAAAACTGTCGCCTTTGGCGAGGGTCGCTACCAGTTGCACCCGCGGGCGTTCCGGCGCGGCGGCCAGTTTGCGCACAGCCTGCGTTGCGCCCATGCGGCGGCCGCTGTCGCTGCCCAGGGCGAGCGGCATGATAGACTGACTGCGAAATTCATCCTGCACCGCATCGTCGACGAACATTGCCGGTGCAGCCTCAAGAGGAGCAAAGTCGGGCCAGAAGGAAATCGCTGCTGCGCCCAACGCCAGCATCGTGCCCAGTCCGCGCCACCAGCGGCTACTGCCGATATTCTCGGCCAGACTCGGCGCCAGATCCAGCTGGCCGAGACGCGCTGACATATCCACGGCCCATGCATCCATTCTGGCACCAACGGTGCCCGCCCGGCGGATACGGTACGGCCCTTCGAGCGGCGTGATCTGCGTGCGCGAAAGCATGGCCGCGCGCCACAGGCCCGAGCGATCCCCGTCTTCCGGGTTGTCTGCCGAATTATGTCCGGCATCACCATTTATGCTCTCAGCGTACATTCGCCCTTTTCCAAAGGAGTCGCCTGATGTGTTTTGGGGCTGTCTCTTATACACATCTCCGAGCCCACGAGACGG
>CAJXSN010000007.1 GCA_913060895.1 uncultured Sphingomonadaceae bacterium | reverse complement strand
GATCTACACAGAGTAGATCGTCGGCAGCGTCAGATGTGTATAAGAGACAGGTCACCTTGGGTTTTCGGAAAAGGAGCGCACAGACGTAGGTGCGTTCTGGCAGGCACCCGATCTATGCTCAGGCCCGGGTCTGAAAGCAGTGGACCTGTTCCGCGCGGTTCACGATGGCCGCATCAAGTTTCTCTGGGTGATGGCCACCAATCCGGCAGTTTCCATGCCCGACGCCGGCTTCGTGCGGGAAGCCTTGGCGAAATGCCCCACTGTCGTCGTCTCGGACGTGATGGCCGATACCGATACGGGCAGCTTTGCCCATATTCGCCTTCCCGCACTGGCGTGGGGCGAAAAGGATGGGACCGTAACCAATTCGGAGCGCGTGATTTCGCGCCAGCGGGCGCTCTTCGCTGCACCGGGAGAAGCTCGAGCCGATTGGCGCATCGTCTGCGATGTAGCAGGCCGGCTGGGTCACAGTGCCAGTTTTGACTATAACAATGCAGCCGGTGTTTTTCGCGAATATGCCGGGATGACGCAGCTTGCAGCAGACGCTGGCAAAATTCTTGACCTGACGAATATGCAAGACTGCAGCGACACCGAATATGACACTATGGAGCCGTTTCAATGGGGCGGCCACCATCCCTTCACTCACGGCTTCCCGACAGAAAATCGTCGTGCGTGTATTATCAGCGTCGAACCGGCCCTGAAGGATCGCACCCAGCTGACGCTCAACACCGGGCGCTATCGGGACCAGTGGCACACCATGACACGCACCGGTCTTAGCAAAAGCCTTTCCCAGCACCGACGCGAACCCTTGCTGGAGATTTGTGCCGAAGATGCCGAACGCCTTGGCCTTGCCGATGGCGGGCTCGCGACAGTTCGGTCAGTCCACGGCGAAAGCGTGTTTCGCGTCTCGATCAGCGATGCGCAAGAACAGGGCAGTGTTTTTGCGCCCATACATTTCACCGATCAGACTTCGGGTGGCGGGCGTACCGGTATGATCGTGCATCCAGCCGCAGACCCCGTTTCGGGTCAACCCGGCTTTAAGAATACGGCAATTACAGTCGAACCATACCACGCCGATTGGCGAGGCTTCCTTCTTTCGCAAACGCAGATACGGCCCGATTGCAATTATTGGGCAAGTGCGAAAATCGCCGGGGGATGGCTGATCGAACTTGCAGGCGATGGCACGATCGATCTGGATGCGTTGCTTCCGGCCGGAACCCGGCTTGAAGTGACCGACCGGGCACGCGGCATGATCCGTATCACGGTAGCAGCGGCGGATGGCGGACTGGCTGGCGCACTGTATGTCACCCGCAGCGGCCACCTGCCCGAACGCGCCTGGATCGAAAGGCAGTTCGCTGCGCCTGATGCGAGAACGGAGGAATTGCTGGCCGGCCGACCGGCAACGCCGCAGGCAGATAATGGCAAGCTGGTCTGCGTTTGCCACGATGTAAGCGAAAAGACTTTACGCACTGCCATTGATGATGGCGCGGGAACTCTGGCGAAACTTTGCGAAACAACTCGTGCGGGGACCAATTGCGGTTCTTGCCGCCCGATTCTGGCGCAATTGCTGAGCCAACCAGCCAGTTCCGAAAAGGAGACTGTGGTATGATCGCATCTGGTGAAGTCTGGCTGGTCGGCGCGGGGCCGGGAAATCCCGATCTGCTAACCCGCAAGGCCGAAAAGCTGATGAAGGCCGCCAGCGTCATTTTTTTTGATGCGCTCGTCGGGAAAGGTGTACTCGATCTGGTTCCAGATCACATTCGGCTGGTGAGCGTTGGAAAGCGGGCTGGACGGCACTCAAAAGACCAGAAAAGCATTGATGCGCTGCTGGTAGAGGCAGCCTTGGATGGTGAGCGCGTTGTTCGGCTGAAGGGCGGCGACCCATCGATCTTCGGCCGCGCCAATGAAGAGATCATGGCTTGTTGCAATGCGGGCATCCAGGTCAATATTTGCCCCGGCATCACCGCTGCAAGCGCGGCAGCGGCGAGCCTTGGCCAGTCGCTCACCCTGCGCGGCGAAGCGCGACGATTGACGTTCGTCACTGCCCACACAAAAAAAGGGAAGACCTTGGCACTGGATTGGGAGGCCCTGGCCGATCCGCAGGCCACCCTCGCAATCTACATGGGCAAATCCTCCGCCAAGGAAACTGCCAGCGGGCTCATCTCAGCAGGATTGCCGGCAAACACACCGGTTGCGCTGGTCGAGAACGCTAGCCTGCCCGAACAGAGCGTTTTTCGAACCAGCCTTGGCCTCCTCCCGATCGCTGCCCGGACTGCGTTGGGCGAAGGGCCGACGCTCATGCTTATTGGCAGCGCGATTGGGAAGAACAATTCGATAGTTAATTCCAGGGTTGAGGACAAAGCAAAGTTCATAGGTACTTTCGTGTCCAACACTAACAAGGCATCGACCGTTTAAATGAGGGCGCGTTACAGCCTGATTTGGAACGACTCCAACGCAGCAGGGCTTTGCTGTTGAAGGTGTTTTGATATCCGGTGCAATTGCCAATGGCGTAGAAATAGCTGAGCGAAGTGCGATAGAAGTGGTCGGTCCTTACTTCATTGCTACGCTTCGCGCCCGCACAGATCGAGATTTGCGCATCCGGAACACTCTCAATCCTGACTATGACGCGTTCCCGTGTAGTTTGTTCGCCGTCGACAAGACAAATATGTGAAACGCGGCGGAACCGATGAAGAAACTCCCGCATCTCTTTTCGCAGATGCGGGAGCCTACGGTGAACGCAGAGCTGATAGTCATGAAGTGACAGGCCCCGGTTCACCGAGTAACCTTGATTATGGTGCGACACCTTCATTAGTCTGGGACGCTGGTTTTTGTGCGGAACGCGTAGAGCCGCTACTTCCTGCGCCACCCATCACCAACGCGTTGCCTTCACTGCTAAATTCACCGGCTGACACCAAGCGTTTGGCGCCGCCATTACTCACCAGCACTTGCTGGACCTGGCCACGCTGATCGGCAACAATCTCGCGAACTTGGCCAATGCGCGCGCCACTGGGCGCCAGCACATCCATGCCAGGCGCAATTCCGAAGCTACCTTCGACTTGCGACGCGCCGCTGCCTGCGACTGCCAGCATGTTGGGCATCGCGCTGCCTGTGGCAGAACCGTCCGCTGATCCCATGGCGGAACCATTCCCAGTAAGCGCACCTGCAACATTGGCAGCGCCGAGGGCCTGTCCAGCAGCACCGCTAGCAGTTGAGCGCGCAGAGCCGACTGCTCTTCCTGCAGCGGAGCGTGTTGCGCCTGCAGCGTCGGTTGCCCTGCTGCGTAGCTGTCCAGCAGTATTGGTTACGGCATCAGTACCGATCAGCTGCGCACTGGCCGAGCTGTTGCCGGAAGCACTGCCCGAGCCGCTAGCCTGAGCATTGCTCTGGACGAGTGGGCTTGTCAGCAATTGGTCGGCATTGCCGGTAAAGGATGCATCGGCTCGGCGATCAACTTCGACCCGGCCTTTGCGGCGATCGATACGAGTGTTGCCGTCGGTTGATCCGCGGGTTTCGAGTGTGCCGCGCGTCGTACTGTTGACGGTACGGTCGATCCCGCCAATTGTGCTGTCGAGCGAACCGCCTGCTCCACCGAGTATAGTGCCGCTTCCGCCAAACACCTGTGCGGCGGCAGGAGTTGTAGTCATTGCGATGGCGATAGCTGAGGTGAGGGCAAAAGTTATTTTCATGGTCATTTTCCTTTCATCATCTGGCCGGACGATGTGGTCTTTCCGGCTTGCATGAGGAAAACGGTCGGCATGAGGGCTTTAATCCATCGAACCGCAAATTGTTTGATTTTGGGTTCAGCGCCGAGCGCCGCACCTCCGGCAAACGAGCCCGCGGCCATACGTATCGTCTACTCCCCGTGCGCCGAGGTCAGTTGCTTCGGCATCAAGAGTGCTGCGCCAATCGCGTGAACCACCAAGGGCTTGCGCGATCCGCGACGCGACAAGCGGCGTCGCATAGGATGTGCCGCGCAGGCGCTGATTGCGCCCACGCGCATCAAGGCCGAAAATGTCGGCTCCCGGTGCTGCATAGTCGAGATGCAAAGCGCGGCCCGCCTCTATCAATACACGCTCACGCCGATCAACCGCCGTCACAGCAACCACGCCTGCGTAGGACGCGGGATAGGCTGGTGGTGCGGCGGGACCATCATTTCCCACCGCAGCTACGACAACAACACCGCGTGATTGCACTTGAGCAATAGCGCGGGACAGGATGGGGTTATTTGGGCCAACAAGGCTTATCGTGATGATTCGTACGCCTTGCTGCGCAAGCCAACCTAGCGCGCGGGCAATGGCAGAAGCATTTCCGCCTCCGCGATCTGTCCCGTAGACATCGGCGGCATAGATCCGGGTTGTACCCGTATTGCGCAACAGACTGGCCACGGCGCTTCCATGATTGCTCGGCTCACCTCCTCCGCTAGCAAACCCGCGCATGGCGATTACAGGCACTGCGCTACCAGGCGCCCCGTCGATCATGCCAACCGCTGCTGCGTTAGAGCGTTGCGGACGAACCTGTTCATTTGACATCAGCACCGAGGAGGCTGATCCGCCTGACTGGAAATAGAGGTTATCGGCAGAGACGACCGCTTCAGGAAGAAGTTCAATTAGCTCTCTTTCAGCATCATCAAGGTCAGCACCTTGCGGGACAGAGAAACGCACAACGGCAAAATCTAGCCCGTCCAAAACCTGGCGTCCAATCACAGAAAAGCCCTGCGTTTCGGCCAAGGCGATGGTGGCAGGATCAGCGTCCATCACCAGCAATTCACCGCGCCGCGACGGTTCGCCGCGTGCGTCGCGTTCAATAAAATCGCGATTACGGCGCACCAATCGGTTGATCTGGCGGGCACGCTCCTCAGCCAGCTTATGAACCTCGCGTGTGATCCTGTCGGTAAACCGACCGGTTCGCTCCAGCACAGGGTCGAGAACCCTTTCGGGGAGGGCTTGCGCTCCCGGCACACCCACTTGCATACCGCCCACGCCAACTTGCGCACTGGCAGGCATCGTGAACGACAATGCGGAAAGTGCAGCAATCAGGGAACAACGGCTTCGCATATGATGTCTCTTGCATTATTTTCGATTAAGCATGGATGAAACGTACACCGGCAACCGTTTAATCCACATAAGGCAAAGGCAGTTTGAACTCATCGTTTGAAAATCAGGTGCTGGACCTACTTCCCCGGCTGCGACGCTTCGCCGCCGGTCTGACAGGTCAAACTGCCGACGGTGACGATCTTTGCCAAATGACGATTGAGCGCGCACTGTATTCCCGCGACAAGTGGGAAGATGGTACGCGACTCGATAGTTGGATGTACCGGATCATGCGAAATTTATGGATTGATGAGACACGTTCCCGCAGCCGCCACAGTCAGACCTTCGTAGCAGAAGAAGCAGGCATAAGTGTGGGCAGCGACGGCGCGCAAGAAGCTACAGTGGAGCTGTCACACGTTGATCGCGCAATGCAAAAATTGCCGGAGGACCAGCGCGAAGCTGTGCTGCTCGTGATGGTGGAAGGCTATGCCTACAAGGAAGCCGCTGGAATTGTCGGCTGCCCAGTAGGCACGCTCAATTCCCGACTGGTTCGTGGGCGTGACGCGTTGGTGGCGCTGCTCGAGGATACGGTATGAACGATATTAGGATTACTCCCGAAGAACTAGTATCTTGGGCCGATGGAGAGATTACGGGTGCGCGTGCGCTCTTTATTAAAGCGTCGGTTGAGACAGATGCCTCTTTGCAAGCGCAGCTTGCCGCCCATCAGGCGCTGAAGGATCGCCTTGGGCAGCACTTTGCGCCGATTGCCGAGCAGCCGGTGCCCGACAGGCTGGTTAACATGCTCTCTCAGAAAGAGGCTGAAGTCGTCGATTTCGCTACCGAGAAGACGCAAAGGGGGAAAAAGCGCCGTCTGCCTCGTTGGAGCTGGGTGGCGGGCCCGGCGTTGGCAGCAGCGAGCCTCGCCGTGGCGGTGTTTCTGCCGCGCGGCGGTTCTGATCTACCAGGTGAAGGCTATGCCGGAACGCAGCTCGCCAGCGCACTGGAGACGCAGCTTGTTGTGCAGCAGGACGCTGCTGCTGATACTCGCATATTGCTCTCTTTCCAGAACAACAGTGGCGAATTCTGCCGGGCCTACACCAGCAAAGATGCAGACGGCATTGCCTGCCATGACAATAACGGGTGGCGCATCGAGACCTTAGGCGATGGTAGTACAGCGAGTGGAACCGAGTTCCGCCAGGCAGGTACGTCAGAGATTATGGCCGAAGCGCAGGAAATGGCTGCAGGCGGCGCGCTTGATGCAGAAGAAGAAGAGGCGGCGCGTAAATCCGGGTGGATACGCGACCAATAATATCTCGCGAAAATCGCAAAGTACTTCCTAACTTTGCATATGAAAAGGGCTGGATTTCTCCAGCCCTTTTCGTAGTTGTATGATACTGTGCGCTAGCGCTTACTCGACGGTCACACTCCACAACCGGTAGCCACGCTCTGCCATCTCTTTGGCATAGTGTCTGCGCTCATCAATCAGCTCGTCTCCATATTCTTCCCATGCATCTCGGGTGTCTTCCAGGTCACTAGCGCGGCGAAGATCGCTGGCCAGTTCTTCCTGCGCTTCAAGGATGTTGCCGCGATAATCGAACCAGAAGTCGTTCTTAATTCCGGCGATCGGCGCGGTAAATATCTGCGTTTCCTGTTGGCGCGCCCATTGCTCCTCGTAGAGTACGTTACCCGCTATAGCGGGTGCGATGGACGCCCCCATGGCCAGAACGGCAACGGCGATTTTGGCAGATATGGTTTTCATGTCAGTTCTCCTCATACTCGCTCCGGCAATCAACCGGATCTTATGAAACAAACGTTCGGCTAGTAGTATTTAATCCGCTGCTGCTCAAATTCTCTGTGATTGAACTGAATGTACCCCCACAATATGCGTTTTTTCCTGGAACGAATCTTGCGTTATCCAACTGTTTCGTCGTCTATTTCATACTCGCGGGCAAACGACTTGTAGGCGCACCTCCGAGCATGGTTCGGTTGAACATCGAGGCCTATAACGTGCCCTCTAACCCACCCGCGCGCGTCAGCGACATGCTGACTTACCTTTCCACGAGTGACGCGCTCAGAATTGCCCTGTGCTCATTCTCATTGAACCGCATTCTCGAACGCGAGCAGGAGCCTTCGTCGACATAAGCTCTAATCCGTCGAAGACGTTGCAATTGAGGCGAATCTTCGTAACCCCATACGAAAGCGCCAGTGCGGGCGACAAGATAGCCGGTTCGTGTGTTCCATGTTCCGCAAGCAGCTAGCCAAGTTGGCCCCGTTGAGCACTAAGCGGCAATCAAGGACTAGGCGGTCCTCTTGGAGCTCGAACAGCAAATACATCTTGTTGTTCGCATTCTGCTTCTTCTGGCTGAGGATCACATCGCGGTGGTGTGTTCCGCAGTAATAGACATAGCTGCCGCCGGTCAGTGAGGATAGGATCGCAGCAAGATCGAGTGTCTTGCCTCTCGGCTCCTCGTCGAAATTGAGCCTTACCTCGTCCACTGTCTGCTTGTTCTAAAGAGCTGCATTTAGGAGGTATTGTGAGCACGGGGCAGGTCACGCAATCGCGACCGGCCCCCTGTTTTGTCAGAAGGAATATCCCACTTGCAATGCGATGACCCTGCCACGGTTAACCGATCCGGCGTAAGCCCCCCCACTAGCACTGATGCCGGTGGCGAAAGTCACGTATTTTTCATTGGTAAGGTTGGTGCCGATCACCGCCACTTCGAAACCGTCCATGAACCGCAAGCCCAGCCGGCTATTGAGAGTTTCGTGTGCCTCCATCTTCGGCGCAATTGCTTGTGTCACAAGTGACTGCAGCACTGCCTCGCTTGCAAAATCGAATGTCGCCGAACCGAACAGTTCGACATCGTCGGTAAGTTGTCCTTCGTAGTTCAGGTCAATCTGGCCCGTCCATTTTGGGTTCCGCGTCAACGGATGCCCTTCAAGTGCAACCGACCCATCGCCCGGGAAGTCATCCAGGTATTCGCCATCCGCGTAAATCAGGCTTCCATCCACCCGTAGGCCAGGTGCCAAACCGTAAGAACCAGTAGCCTCAAAGCCGCGAGAGCGAATATCGGTATTACCGATCAGGCTCCGGGTAATTCCGCCGATCGAAGCGGTGTAATTGTTCTGGAAGTCTTCGACCTTCGTGTTGAACAATGCGAGCGCCAAGAAACCTCCGTCAATCGTCCACTTAGCGCCAATTTCGGTCGTAAATGCCGTTTCCGAGGAATATGCAGCGAGTTCGGGCACTGCAACCGAATCCTGATAGCCACCGCTTTTGCTGCCGCGCGAATACGTCGCGTAGAGCAAAAGATCCGGACTGGGTTCGTAACGGATACCAGCAGAGTAATCGAAGGAATCGTTGTTCAGAGGTTCGAGCCTAGTGAACGGCAAACTCGGCAGACTGATCACTTCAATGATGCCATTGGCATCACGCTCCATCGAACCTCTTTTGCGTTCGTGCGTAAACCTGCCGCCGATATCGACGTAGAAATTGTCAAACACCTCGTAGCTTGCTGAAGCGAACGCCGAATAAGCTTCCGTTTTCTGCCGCAGCGTGGTGTCGGCTATTCCGGTTATCGGAAAACCCACAGTGTTGCTAATCGGGCCGCCTACCTTGTAGCCGTTGCCCCATTTGTTCCAATAATAGAAAAGACCGGCCAGATAATCCAAACGCTCCCCGCCAAGCGAACTGATCCTCACTTCGTGCGTGAATGATTTGGTAAACTCGTCTTCTTCAACCCCAAACAGGTATGCTGCAGTCTGATCCAAGTCTGTATAACGGGGGGCCTGCCAGTCGTGATAAGCGGTCTGCATCGTCAGGACGTGATCCCCGAGTTCGATTTCCGCATGCACATTTACGCGATCAGTATTCTGCTTTTCGAACTGTTCAGGTCCTGCGTTGGCGACGCCAAGGGCGGTTGACCCGGTATTGTTCTGTCGATCAGGAACTGTGTTAAGCACCTGACCAAAGCTCCCCGCCCAACCAGATACGATACCCAAGGGATCCTGTAACAGTTCCCATTGAAACCCAAGCTGGTCACGATCATCATGTTGGTAACGCAGCACGATATCGACGGTATCGCTAGGTTGCCAGGCGACGGCCAGCCTGCCCGATATATCACGCAGATCCGGTTCATTCCTGTCACGGAACAAATTGTACACCATCCCCTCTTCATCATTGGCAAAAAAGGACGCACGGACCTGTAATCGGTCTGACACGGGCACATTCAGGAAGCCTTCCAACCGGTTGCCATTCATCTCGAAACTATGTGTGTACTGTATAGAACCTTCTAAGAAGTCTGTCGGTCGATTGGTGACCAAACTGATCGCGCCCACACTCGTATTCTTGCCCAACAAGGTGGACTGAGTACCCTTGATAAGCTCGACATGACTAAGATCGTAGACCGGTGAAGTATAGTCGCGCAGGTGACTGTAATAGACCCCGTCTACGAAATACGCGACAGATGGTTCAGCACTCGGAACTGATGAGTTCGTCCCGAGCCCGCGGAAAGTCGTTGCCGGAAGGCTGCCGTTACCATTCGTCTGGACAAGGCCCGGTACGATCCCGCTCAGTTCATTGGCCTTGGTGATATTCTTGGCGGCCAGGTTTTCGGATGTCAGGACGGTTATGCTGGCGGGAGCATCAAGAACGGTTTCGTTCTGCTTGCGCGCAGTCACCACGATCTCGGTGGAGCCAGCGCGGGATTCCTCATCGCGTCCTTGCGGCGCTTCCTGCGCAAGCACTGGGGCCGACATCGAGACTAAGCCCCCCAGAAAAATCGATTTGCTTGTGAACCTCTTCATAATATTCCCCTTCCCAATTTTTCACCAATTTATCAGTTGGTTTCTTGTTTTGTTTGCAACGAATGGTATCCAAGCTTTTCTCGTGCCTGGTCCAGCCGCATACCGTCCTTCACCTTCGCCCTGATGGCACTCTCGGCCTCCTCGATTTCCTCGGCCAGGCGCAAAACGTCGTCGACCTTGTCGGCCGGTATCGAAACCACGCCATCAGCGTCTCCGGCGAGCCAATCGCCAGGCTCCACGCGTACTTCTGCGATCTGAACGGAAACGTTGTAGGCATCAGCGGTGACGCGATCCTTACCCGTGCGCATTGTGTTGCCTCTGGCAAAAACGGGGTATTTCAACTCCACGCAGCGATCGGAATCGCGGCAGACCCCATCAATGACCGTGCCGGCAATGCCACGCTCGCTCGCGACCCAAGTAAGAATGTCTCCCCAAACGGTGGCATCCATTCGGCCATCATTGTCGATCACCACCACTTGGCCAGGTTCAACATCGTCGATGTAATCGCCCACGGATCCTTGTGTGGTCCCCACCGGAAGCATCCGGATGGTAAAGGCCGGACCGGCGAATTTCATCGACCGGACGACCGGCATAATATCCAAAGCTTGACCATCGATACCCAGCCGGTCCAGCGCATCAGAAATCGCGGTGGTTCCGGCTTCCATCAGTCTCTTGGCGCGATCTGTCGTACTCATACTGATATCACTTACCTTTCAGCATATCTTCGTAATCGGCGCCCAGCACCTCACCGATCGGGGTTCCAGCATCGATCGCCTCGGCCATAAGTTGTTCGCGCGCGAAAATTTCTTCCGCTGCGTCAAGGACACGATCCGCTTTTTCATTTTTGATGAAGACGATCCCGCTGCCATCCGCGATCACGAAGTCGTCCGGATCCACCGCTACTCCGGCGAAAGTGATGGCGGTGTTGAAATCATGCTCGGCAACCCGCCCTCTGGCCGTCACCGGGACGGCTGCCCGACCGTAGATCGGCAAACCCAACTCCCGGGCCTCGTCGATGTCGCGAAATGCACCGTCGACCAGAACTCCCGAAACGCCTTTTGCCAATGCGCCACGCGAAAGCAGCCCGCCCCATCCCGAAACATCCGTCCGACCGCGGTGTTCAACGACGATCACATCGCCTTCTCTTGCAGCCATGATGGCCCCGGCGCCCAAATGACGTTTCGGCAAACCCGCAAGCGGCGCGCCAAGTTTGACTGTAATTGCGCGACCGATCACTGGCTGAACGACCGTCAACGGGCCGATGCCGAAAACTGCACCGGGCAGGCCCAGCTTGTCGAGCGCATCCGATAGGGTTGGCGTATCCAGTGCACGCAATCGGGTAGCGATGGAATTTGAATCGGTCATTGCCACCTATCCCTCGACATAGGCTGTGGCATCACACTGGACGAGCATAGGCCCAGGCAAGTGGTCGTTATTTTGCGTATGGCGCGCCGGTCGCGATGCTTCATCGGGAAAAGCCTTCAGCCATTCGTCGTTAATTGCCTGTCGGATCTCAGGCGTTTTAACGTAAACGGTCATCCGGACGACTGCTTCGAGCCCGCACCCGCCGGCCTTCAGTATCTTTTCGAGGTTCGCAAACATGCGGCCAATCTGTTCGGCAGCTTCGCCATGTTCACCGGCTTCGAGGTCTAGGCCATGAATGCCGCCCGTCATTAGCAAAGGCCCAACCCGTGAGGCTGCCGGTATCGGCAAACCGCCATGGCTGAACCCTTCGACATTGATGCTCTTTCTGGTCATTGGTTTATCTCCACACCGCAAAAGCGAGCCCGATACCTGTCCCGGCAGCAGTGCGACGCACCGGGATGTATTTTGCTGAATCCAGGGGAAGGTGAGAGACCGCCCCGGCCGTAACGACCCAGTTGAGGATTTCTGAAGATCCTTCCCGCAATGCCTTACGCGGGATCGAACGCAGGTTCTTGCCTTCAGGGTCGGCCAGTCCGTCCATCACCGTCTGATCAAGCTCTTCCTCGACGACAAAATGGCTGAGTCCACCGGAAGCCAGAACAGCGACCCTTAGTTGAGTATCGCTTGCTTCGATTGCCTCGCGCAGCATTTTACCGATATCGAAACAGCGATCAGCCGAAAGGATGTTGGGAGGAAAATAGGTGTTCAGCATGAGGGGGATAATCGGAATCTCATTTTCCCCGAACAGCCGTCTGACCGGGAACCCGAACGCATGGCCAAACCCGGCTTTCGCCGGGTCAGGTACGTCCTTGCAAACGGCGAGATCGACGCCCCGCTCCATCATCCCTTCGATGATATCCAGCGCCAGCTTTGGATGTCCTGGAAACTTGTGTTGCGCGTCCATAGCATAGCCTTCGGCCATCGATTTCATCCACGGCGGCAACTGTTCAGTCGGGTAGTTATGCATGGTGATCGTTTCGCCCCAGAAGATACCTAGGGCCGGCGTGTTGCCGGGACTGTAGAGTTCTGCCTGATCGTCCCCAACGATCACCACGACATCAGGCCGTGCCTCCGCAATCGCTTGCTTCAACGCATTAAGTTCAGCCTGGCTGTTTTCGGACAGTTCGACGAAATTTTCAGGTGTAGCTTCTTCGGCGTAATTCTCGCCGCGCTCGGCAACCAATTCGTCATAAGACAACGCACGACCGTCAGCCAAAGTCAGTTGGGGGTTCTGCTTGTCAGCGGCTGCGCGATTGTGCCAATCGCCGCCCGGCACGGTAAGTAACGGGCTGTGTGAGGTGCCGATGCCCAAGACTATTTCTGCCATTAACTGCCTCCCCAATTCAACCTCGTTCGACGCACGTCATTCCGCTTCCGGACCTGCGCCAGCTGGCTCATTCAAACTTGTAGACTTCCAGTGTGCTCGCCCCGCGCTGAAGCTGCTCAATTATCGCCACTTCTTTGGCATCGCGCTCTTCAGAGGCGTCGATCAGGCTGGCGGCTGCGGAAGCCGGAAAAACCGCCACGCCGTCGGCATCGCCAATCACCAAATCACCCCGACGCACTACAGTTTCGCCCACCCGTACGGGTTCGCCCAGCGCCCCATCGAGCGATTGGTCCTTGCCCGTACCTAGGATCGAGACAGAGCCGGAGAACGTCGGAAGACCCAGTTCGATGAGCCTCAAACTGTCACGCACCCCGCCCGAAATGACTATGCCTGCCAGTTTTCGGGCGATAGCCATTGTGGCCATGATTTCGCCCCAGTAACCGTACTCTCCACTGTTGCCAGCATCGATCACCAGAACATCGTCGGGCTCAGCTGCCTCCAGCGCGTAATGGATCCACAAATTATCCCCGCGAGGGCAGCGGACCGGCAACGCCCTGCCAGCGCAGTGCATTGTCCGGTCCAGCGCACGGATACCGGCAGGCAGGGCACCAGTGCGTCCCGCAGCCTCGTGCATCGTTGCCGAAGACAAAGCCTTTGCGCGTTTGATCAGCACATCAGCCAGTCGTTCGCCGTTAGATGGGCCTCGACGGGTCAACAGCCCAGCTTTCCAAGGCCCGGACAAACATGCGCCGGGTTCTTGTTAAAAATGCCGATCTTCTCGTCTTCGGTGAGGAAATCGAACTTTCCAATGACGGGAACCAGATCATCACCAGGTCTACCAGTTTCAGGCCTGACAGATGCGCCGGAGCCCGGTGCCTCTGTGCCAAAACATATTTGCTTCGGCGTCCGCTGCTTGATCGCGGCCTCCAGAAAGTTCAGTTCCGGTGCGTTGGTGTCGAAGAACAGATTCTTCGACAGATCCTTCTGTGAAAGGTGGTAATCGGTCTTTACGAAGCGGTCGAGCGCACCGCCGCAGTGACAGATCAAAACCTTCAAACCCGGAAAGCGTTCAAATACATCTCCGTGACTGAACAATTGGGTCGCCAGATACTGCTCCCAAACAAAACTAACCTGATAATTGTGAGGAATGATATCGAGGCGCGGATCCATGCAATTGGTTCCATGCACAACAATTGGAATGCCCAATTCTTCGCATTTCTTGTAGACCGGAAACCAATAAGGCTTGTCCATGCCAGGAGATCGGCGATCGCCTGTCGGATCGGGGCTTAGGTAAACCGCCTTGAATTCGAGTTCGTTTACACATCGCTCGAGTTCGGGAATACATTGCGACAGATCATCTGCATCAGCATTCTGCGGAAGTTGCGCAGCACCGACGAAACGGGTCGGTGCCATAGAGACCTGTTTGGAGATCGAGTTGTTAACAAAACGCGTCCACTGCGGAAGAAGGTGCTGGTTCATCCAGCCCAACATCAAGAATGGGCGCGGGCCGATAAGCTGTGCATCGATGTTGTATTCGTCAAGCAAAGTTACATGCTGTGTAACCGATTCATCCCACGCCTCCTCAGACAGGCCAAGGCGGGGAACGATGGCCTCGCGCGGATCGACGCTCAATGGCGTGTTGGACGCCAGCATAAGCGCCAACGTCGGTGTGCCATGCATCGGAGCTGACACGTGGCCGTGAATATCGAGAACCTTTACGTCGTTATACATGGGCCAACCTTCCTGTTTGCCGATTTGCGCCGAACTTAGCGTCCAGTGATATTTGTTTACCGGACTGCGCTGCCCGCTGTATCCCAAGACAGACTTCAAGCGTGTCACGCCCGAAATAGCCGTCGTGGAATGGCTGTTTGCCGCGCAGGACTGCATCACACAGTTCGTCCAGCACCTCGGCCCGACCGCCACCGGCCCGCGCCTGGGGGAGCTCTTCAAATTCAGGGCCAGAATCCGAATAGATCGCGATTCCACCCGGCGCACTGCGAAGATCACCGCCTTCACAGCTAACGATCAGCGTGCCAAAATGCGGATGATCGGTTGCCCGGGCCATTGCCTGAATCTGCGGCCACAACTTGCTGCCATAGCCAAACAGCTGGTTGCGCATATCGGCCTCGTCGGATTGCTCGCGCATCTGTGCCAATTGGGCGCGAGTCTGCCCCTGAGCCGGTTCCTTCGTGTTCCCACCTTCCCCAATCCAACCATGGAATTCATCGCTGTCGAAGTGGTCGTAGCCGCTATAGACGATCGTCGCCGACGCGCCCCCTGACAGATCGAGCATGGCCATTACGGCCCCTTCGGTGTTGCGGTCGGTATCGTATTTCCCGGTAACGGCAGTTACACTGGTGACTTTGTCACCCCCAGCGATAGTTCGGATGATCTCGATCTGGTGCGGGACTTGGTTAAACAGGATGCCGCCACCCAGATTACTGTCCAACTCCTCCGGTCGCCGTGGCCGATACAGGAAGTTGGTGTAGTTAAATGACTGGAGCATCCGCAGTGCGCCAAACCTGCCGCTTGCGACCATTTCCCGGATCGCAGCCACCGGTGCACCGAAGCCGTGAGTGTGGCCGACGACGATTGCGACTGCGGCTTCCTCGCAGGCCCGGATCATCTCCTCGCAATCCTCAGCCTTCAGCGCCATCGGCTTCTCAACAATCACATGTTTGCCATGGCGCGCCGCCATCAGCACGTGATCGCAGTGCATCTGGTGCGGTGTTGCGATGTAGACCGCATCCAGCTCAGGGAGCCGCACCAGTTCCTCGAGGGTTTCGGTGACCGGGCATTCGAAGTCTTTCGCAAAGCGGTGGCGGAACTCTTCACTTGGCTCAGCAGCACCAGCCAGCACCACTTCTGGGTGGGCCTCAATGACGGGAATCATGATCGACCCAGCCATGCCAAGGCCGACGATGCCGATCTGTACCTGCTTGGGATTTTTGGTCTTATTCATCTCTCACCAACTTGTTCTGCTGAACGCTGGGTTCTCTCCGCAATTAAAGAGCAAGCTTCGCGCAAGCGCCGCTTTTGATGCTGCGCTTCGCTGCCATGATGGGCGTCGGAAATTAGGGCTTGACCGTGGCCTGACCCAGCTCTCCGTGTTTCTCCATCAGCTCTTCAAAGTCGGCGATGGGGGACTTGATGCTAATCGCACGCACCCCGCAGCCACCCGCATGAGCCGGTGCCGGTTCGATCCCTTTCTCGAGGTCACGCGCCAAGTTTATCAGTATGCGCCGGGCCTTGATGATGGGATAATCGGACTTCACCAGCAGCTCTTCCGAGGTGTCGAGAATGCCCGGTTCACTTCGGTCGGCCCACGGCATAGATTCGATCAGCGTACGATCCTGCTCGCTAATGCCCCACACACCGGTGTAGTTCTTGGTCTTCTGCATTTCCCGATCGATCAGGAAATCATTACTTTTATTGGCGATAGTGTCGTAGGCATCGATGACATAGCCATCACGCAGTTCCACCGGCCGGTATTCGGTGCGCGGGGGGAAAGCTGCCCCGCTTTTTGAGAAAGCCTGTTCTTCATCCGACAACGGGCGGTCGGGGCGATACAGGTAGCAAAACGCCATTGTGGTGTGGTCATCAATCGGCACCCAGCCTCGGCCATTTCCGATGAAATCGCCCATTGCACCGGGGATCGCACTCCACATTGGAAGCATCCATTGGGTTACGCGCCAGTAATATTCGCCATCTGCATTGCGTCTCGAACCATAGATGTAGCCGTATTTGGTTTCGTTCAACGTGATCTCCGGCGCACCGTCGTCCGCCATTGCCAATGAGTTTCCGACCACCGAGTTGGAATCGGGCTGGGCGCTGTGTAGGAAGCTGATATGCGAAGTATCGATTTCCCCTTCCATCGGTAGGTGGAAGTTGGAATGATGTATCCAGCTCGCCACCATCACATGATCTTCGGGCACGTTGAGCCATTCAAAATCTGGCATGGGCGGCTGCTTGTCTTCCGGGCCCATATAAACCCATATGATCCCGCCTTTTTCACAGGTCGGATAACTCTTGATACGAGCCTTTTCTTTTAGTTCCTCGTAATTCGCCGGAGGCTGGAGGTTCGGCATGTCAACGCAATCACCGTCAACGTTCCACTTCCAGCCATGATAAACGCAGCGCAGACCGCATTCTTCGTTGCGGCCGAAAAACAGGGGGGCTTGCCGATGCCGGCAGAAAGCATCGATAACCCCGACCTTACCGTTGGAATCCCTGAAGGCGACTAGATTCTCACTCAAAATGCGCAGCCGCACGGGGGCTCCGTCTGCCTCGTCCACCTGTGCCGAAAGGAGGGCAGGCATCCAAAACCGGCGGAACAGATTTCCCATCGGGGTCCCAGGCCCAACACGGTTAAAAATTTCATTAGGATTATTCGCCATGCGCTCCTCCAATTTATAGCCCGAGAGTGTAGTCAGGCCTGCAATGCCTTAATATCAAGGTGTGTCGTACAGGTCTTAGTTCAGACTTTTTATTTATTGCGTTGTTTGCATAATTCATATTGCAATACGAACGAACAAACGAAAGCAGTAAGAGGGCTTAACTTGCATTTATCACATATGTGATTTTTTGTTCATGGACCAAGACAAGAGCACTATTTTGCTCCAGCTGTCTTCGATGAACAACAAAACTCCCTCGGCATGCCAGCCGATCCAGCAGGAGCGGTAATCACAAATGGAAAAAACCAACTCTGCATCGTCCACGCATTCAACCCTGCCAATCGCCAAAACGAAGCAGCGTTTCACTTTGATCTTGTTGACCGCGATCTACGCGCTGGCGTTCATTGATCGTCAGATCGTCAACATCTTGGCAGAGCCTATCAAGGACGATCTGGCTTTGGCTGATTGGCAATTGGGGGTGCTAGCCGGGCCAGCTTTTGCGCTGTTCTATACTTTGGGCGGGGTTCCACTGGCACGTCTCGCTGAACGCTGGAATCGCGTTTATATCCTGTCGTGCATCGTCACGATATGGAGCGGTTTCACCGCTATGTCGGGGCTGGCGACCAGCTTTGTCCAGTTGCTTGTAGCTAGGGTCGGTGTCGGCACTGCAGAATCAGGTTGCGTACCGACAGCCCATTCACTGATTTCCGACATTACACCACAAAAACAGCGTGCGACCGCGTTAGCGGTTTTCTCAATGGGGTTGCCGATCGGATCGCTTCTAGGGCTGGCAGCCGGCGGTATCATTGCACATCATTTCGACTGGAGATCAGCATTCTTCCTTGTAGGCATCCCCGGTTTGGTCTTAGCAATGGTGCTGCTGTTTTTCGTGCGTGATCCGCGCTCGATTGCGGTTTTGAAGATGCCGTCGGCGGAAGGTGCCTCGGACAGCGATACTGCGCTTGCAAAAGTCCCCTCGCTGTTGGTCGTGCTCAAGGAACTTTGGGCGTTGCGCAGCTTTGTGTGGATTACAATTGGCGCGTCGATTTTGGCCATGGCGGGCTATGGCCACGCGACCTTTTATGCCTCTTTTTTCCTACGTAATCATTCTGCCGAACTCGACATGCTAGCGGTACAGACAAACATGGGCGGCCCTCTGGCTTTTCTTGGATTGGCGCTGGGCCTCGCAATCGGGATATCAGGAGCACTGGGCACAGCATTGGGCGGGCGGCTGGCAGATCGTTTGGCAGTCAAAAGGTTCAAAGATTACATGATGGTGCCAACATTGGCCACGGCGATCGGGACGCCGCTCACGCTCTGCGCATTGATCGTACCCAGTGTGCCGGCGGCACTGGGCTTGTTCGCGTTTGCCGCGCTTCTCAAAAGCATGTGGTACGGTCCTGTATTCGCTACCATCCATAGCCTCATAGCGCCTCGTTCCAGAGCGACAGCAGTGTCGGTTTTCCTGATGGTGATGAACGGTATTGGCCTTGGGTTTGGCCCTGTTGTTCTGGGCGGCCTGAGTGATTTTCTAGCCAGCTATATGGGGTCGGACGAGGCTCTACGATGGGCAATGGTGAGCACGACCGGACTCGTTTTCTTCTCAGCGGCCTGCTTCGCGATGGCTTGGCGGACGCTTCCTGACAAACCGATCAGCTAAGGTATCGCAGGCGTCATCCCAACCTTGGTTCATCGAACGATCGGGCGAAGGGTTTGCAAGGCGCGGCTAGGTTATTCCTCGATCATTCCGGGAAAACCTTGCAGATAGTCAATGAACGCCTGTCCCAATCCTTCGGAGCGAAGATAGTTGCACGATACAGGCAGCGACCTAGTCGTGAACTGTCCATCCAGTTCGAGCTTCCTGGGCCAATCGTGATGGAGAATACCCCCTCGCCCTAGCAGAACGAAATCGGCGCCGCGTTCAAGGCAGTTTCTCACATCTGTAGACGATTCAATCTTCCCCGCGACCCCCAGGCGGCATTCACCCTTTGGAAGCGCGCCGAACAGGTCAATCAGAGGGGTGTCGGAATACCGCGGATCAGCCGGAGATGAGAAGCTGTCCCAGAGCGACATATCAAGGAAATCAATATCGCCCGATTGCATCAGCGTTTCTGCAAGGACAAGAGCCTCGCCCGTGTCCAGATTGTGCCGCTCCGGCGATAATCGCACACCAACCTGGAAATTCTGGGCAGTCGCAGCTCTTACGCCCTCGATGATAGTATCCAGGAACCTGCGACGATCATCGAACGATCCGCCCCAACCGTCCTCCCGATTGTTTTCAAGGCTGAGAAATTCGCAGGCCAGATAGCCATGAGCCGAATGTATCTCTACCCCGTCGAACCCTGCTGCCTCGGCACGCCGCGCAGCGGCGACATAGGCATCAATCGTTCGTTCAACCTCCCCACTGGACAGCACCCTGACACCGCTTTCCCCGCCAGGCACCGGGGCGACGGGCAGCCCGCCGATGAGATCGCTTGGAGACCGCCGTCCGGCATGCTGCAATTGAAGGATCGCAAGCGCGCCGCCTGCACCGATGGCACCGGCCAGCTTGCTCAAACCTTCGATATGCCGGTCATGAGACGCACCCAGCTGCCCCGCAAATCCTCGTCCCTCCTCGTTCACGAATGTGCCGCAGGTCATAACCATGCCGAACCCGCCTTCAGCCCGCATAGCCAGCCAGTGCAGATCATCCTGTGACGCTGTGCCATCGGCATTGCTCTGCCGATTGGTGAGAGGGGAGAGACCAATACGGTTGCGCATCTGCGCTCCCCGAGCCAACGAAACAGAGTTCAATCCTGTGTGCATTTGTTTCTCCGGAAACTTGGGGTTTGGCACACTCCGCTAGCGGGATTGATTTCAGACCCGGGCCTTATTGATCGATTGAATGGTGCGCTGTATTCAGAAGGGCACAGCCCTGATTGATCTGGGAAAGCGCGTGAACTGCGCGATCTCGATGGCGTTTGCTACTGCGGGTGGGGACCGCGACGCCAATTGCATAGGCCATTTGTGTGTCTTTGTCTGTCAGCCAAGTGGCAAAACCGACCAGCCCCGGCGTAAATTGCGGATCGCTTTCAGCGATCCCTTCGCTACGGATCATTTCCAGATCCGACATCAGCGAACCGGGGGCTATCAGACAATGTCTGCTAGGTGCTTCGGCATTGTTGCGATGAAGAATACCGAGGACTTCCGCCTCGGGCATGAAAGAAAGCAGCACTCTGCCAGAAGCCGCAAGTGCCAGAGGGCGCATCAGACCTACACGCGGAGCTGGCTCCTCGCCAGTTCCCAACTGCTTGAAGGCAATATACTGGAGGCTGGGTCCGTTCCGCTGGGCGATGAAACACAGATTGCCCGCTGTTTCGCATAATTCTTCGAAACGGCTCAGCAAGTCCTTGAGGTGCTGGCCCTGCGCCAGATAATTGGAACCCATTAAAGCGAACCGCAGCGTGGGAACAAATCTTCTTTCCTGCGGCAACGTCCGCAAATAGCCGAGCTCCACCAATCGGTTGATCAGCATTGAACAACTCGATTGTGGCCAGTTGAGGGCCTGTTGAACATCTTTGAGACGGACACCTGCCGTTCCGGTGTCAGACAAATACTCAAGAAGCTCCAGCACTCTTTCGGCTGATTTTACACCTCTACCCATGTAGAGTATTTGATACCATCAACCGGGGTTTTCCGGCAAGCATTTTTAAATTTTTGCTCTCTTAAAGCCCGCTTTCATGAGACAGAACGCAATCGAGGGAGTGCGGGGGGTGTCCAGAGACAAGTCGGCGGTGCAGAAGAAGCATCGCACCGGGAATATAATGCTTTGATCTATCTCATTAAATTCTCGGGGTTACATAGAAAGTCCTACAAAAAGGCTCTCTTACCAATGCTAATTCATTGGTTTGAAGTCTCTTGGAGGTAACTCACAGTTTCTACAATCCTCTTCTTAAGAACGCTGCTTCAGCAATCATCCGTTAGGCTCAGGGCCCATCAGAGGGATGCCCAAGAACTCTATAATCTGGTTCAGCGGCAAACCTGAGTAGGTGACATAAGTGATCTGATTTGGTTGTTGGAGGCTTAGAAGCGCCGGATCCAGCCGTATTTCCCGCTAGCCGTGGGTCGATGATCGACGGACCGTCGACGGGATTATCTTCTTGATCCGCAATGACCTTCATTAGCGCGATGCACCGCGCGAGTATGGGCCGCACAAGACGATCTACAATTGGTTCATCCGCTGGAGTCGGCTGGGCGTGTTCAACAAGATCTTTGCCGCGCTGGCTGCCAAGGGTGGAAAGCAGGACCAGTTGATGATCGATGCGACCCATCTCAAGGCTTACCGGACATTTGCCAGCCTGTTAAAAAAAGTGCGCTTGCCAGACGTATCGGACGCACCAAAGGCGGCTTGAACTCCAAGCTTCATGCCGTCTGCGACGGCCAAGGGCGGCCACTGGTCTTGCTGCTAAGCGAAGGCCAGTAAGCGATTCCAAGGGCGCGGCGCTGATGCTCGACGCGCTCCTTAAGGCCAAGGCGCTGCTCAGCGATAAGGGCTATGATGCCGACTGGTTCCGCGCCGCTCTGGCCAATCGTGGCATTGCCGCCTGTGACCCTTCAAAGGCCAATCGAAAGATCCAGATCGCGCACGATCGAACTCTCTATCGCCAGCGCAATAAGGTCGAGAACATGTTCGGCTGAGTATTGACCGTGCTGGATGATTACTCGCGCTACATGATCGCCTGGAAATTGTGTTCGCCGATGCGCGCTGAGGATGTGACCGAGATGCTGGATATGGCACTGGAAGCCTCAAGCTGCGAGCGCGCCAATGTGCTGCATGAACCCGCGCCTGCTCAGCGACAACGGCCTCAGCTACATCGCGGGTAAACTGGCGGACTACATCGAAGCGAAGTGTATGAGCCACGTTCGCGGCGCTCCGTTCCATCCCCATACCCTGGACAAGATCGAACGCTGGCACCAAGCGCTGAAGAAACGCGTGTTGTAGGACAACCACTTCCTGCCTGGCGATCTAGAAAACCAGATCAAAGCAATCTTCGAGCATTACAACCGCCATCGCTACCATGAGGGGCTCGACAACGTCACACCTGCCGATGCCTACTTCGGCAGTGCCACCGCATTATCAAACGCAGAGAAAGGATCAAACGCAGAGAAAGGATCAAACGATAAACCTCAAACGTCGGTGCCTGCAACGCTGCAAGCTAGACGCCTAAAATAAACTAATAAGACGAGGCAAATGCTCCGCTAGGCCAAACTCAAGCTTGTGCCAAATGTGATGGCAACGGACATAGGGCAAGGATCGCCGCCGAACGTACCCCCAGATCGGCCCGAAACTGCGTCAAGTCTCATTCGAGAATGTGATCAGCTTCCGTCGAGACCACAGTACTAGTTGGATTGGTATGTCCCTTCTGAATTGCGATATCGGTCAGACGGCCAGTCCGTTGCGGATCATCAACAGTCCCACGAACACCAGATAAAAGCCGAAGACGCGTTGCAGCCATTTGGGGCTGAGATGATGCGCCAAGGCGACGCCCCACGGCGCCGAGACGTAGGATGTGATAACGATGGCGCAGGCCCCCAGCAGGTTGACATAGCCGAGCGACAACGGCGGCAGCCCCGATGCTCCCCAACCGATGGCCATGAATCCCAACGTGCCGGGCAGAGCAATGATCACCCCGACCCCCGATGCTGTCCCTATGGCGCGGTGAATGTCGCGTCCGTATAGCGTCATGACGATGATCGCGATGGTCCCGCCACCGATGCCCAGCAGCGAGGAGAAGGCCCCCAGGCCTGTCGCCAGCGCCGATCGCCCCGCCCCGCCCGGCATTTCTGTACCCAGCTGAACCGACCTCAACACAGGGTAGAGGAAATGGACTGCCATCATCAGTACTCCGATGCCGAATATGATCGCCAGACCAGCACTGCTCGCTCGTGATGCGAGCAGCACGCCGGCAAGCGAACCTACCACGATCCAGGGAGCCCATGATTTCAGGATCACGAAGTCCACTGCGCCGCGTCGGGCATGGCTCTGCATCGACCGGAGCGAGGTAACGATGATGGTCGCCAGCGAAGTGCCGACCGCAACGTGAGACAGTTGCTCGGCTCGGGTCCCGATCAGCGGCAGAAGAACATATAACGCCGGAACCACCACGAAACCGCCGCCGATCCCGAACAGGCCAGCGGCAAATCCTGCCAGCAAACCTGCACCGAGCATGAGGGCGATGATCCACGCCCATTCGATAATCAGCTCCATCAGGCATGGCCCGAAGCTTGTGGTGAAAACGATATGGTTAGAGGCAAGTGAGATCCTTTCCCATAATCACAATCGGAACGCCGCTATCGAGGCTGCGTGAGATTTCGTGGTATACGCACGCGCGGTAGAGAGGCTCTCCACCCAGGGTCGCGTGCAATATTGCTGCGCCGAACCCCGCCCTCGCGGCTGCTTTTTCGGATTCTTCCAGTATCATTCGCCCGATTCCGTGTCGGGCAAAGCCGGGGCGGGTGTACATCGCCCTGATGCGCGCTGAATCACTCTGGGGATCGAGCCGTATGTCATCACGTCCCGCGCTGTGATCGCCCCCGGAAAGCGTGGCGCGGAAGCTCCAGCCGCCACAGCCCACGATCCGGCAAGACTGGTCAGTGACGAGGGAATAGGTCCGGTCCTCGATCAGCTGCCTGTCGAGCGCCATAAAGGTACGACTGTGCGCAATCTGTGCAGGCGTCAGCAGTTCGGCGAGTAGTGCGGTAAGCGAGGCATCGATCAATTCTGCAATCGCCGCGGCGTCCGCCATGATGGCTAGGTGCAGAGTGAATGATCGGGACGCGCCATCGCCTTCCGGATCGATCCCGGAAAGCGGGGACGGACCGCGAGGATTAGAAGCTGGCGCGCAGACGAGCATAATAATAGCCACCCTGCCAGTCGACGATCGAGTCCGAACGATAGATCCGGCCGCAGCAAACCTCGAACTCGCCCGACTCCGGATAATTGTCGAAGACGTTGCGAGCGCCGATCGATAAGGTCAGCGTGTCGCGCCAAGTGTAGCTGGCCTCCACGTCGATCAACAATTCGGAGTCGAAATCCTGAGAGATCAGCGGGCCGCCCGCACCGTCGGAGTTGGAATAGGGCCCGTAATAATTGGCACGGGCGAGGAAATTGAACGGTCCGGTCTCGTGCGTGGCTGTGAAGACTGCGCGCCAGTTCGGTTCCGCATTGAGAAAATCAGACTGGTCCTCAGCATTGAACTGGGCGGGTACATCGCCGTCGAACTCGGTCTCATTGTAATTGATCGCCGCTACGAGCCCGCTGGTGCCCCCGCTCCATGGCTGGGAGTAAGACAGCACGATGTCGACGCCTTGGGTGACCGTGTCGAACAGGTTCTGAAAATAGAACACACCGCCTATGGATTGGGCCCCGGAAACCCCGGCATCGATCATCCTGCCGCGGAAGCCGATGCATTCGGAATCGATTTCCGGTGTCGAGGGAATGCAATCGTCGACCACGGTGATGGTGGATCGAGCCTGCAACCGATCTTCCAGTTCGATGCGATAATAGTCGATCGAATAAGTTAAACCGCCGAACGCGCCGCTGATGCCTGCGGTCCAATTGGTCGATGTTTCCGGTTCCAGCGGCACAGCGCCCAGCGCGGCGGCGATAGCGCTGCTGGCCGGAAAGAGGCCGGTGGCGACGGGGAACCCGTTGGGGATTCGAGTGGAAACATTGGTGGTGCCCTGTTGGCCAGGTGTAGGCGCGCGAAACCCAGTACCGTGCGAAGCACGGATACCCAGACCGTCAAGTATCTCAAACCGACCTGCCACCTTGTAGATGAGCTGAGAATCAAAGTCCGAGTAATTCTCGAACCTCAGGGCGCCTTCAAGAAATAGCCTATCGGTCACATCGGCACCGATGTTGCCGTAAAAGCTGTAACTATCGCGGTTATAGTTACCGGAAAATTCAGGAGAATATCCGGGAAAGCCGTTGGAGCCTACGCCAACCACCTGATAGACCGGATCGGCAGGGTCGGCGCAATTGAGCCCGGCAGAGGATGGCAAAGACGAGCCAGCAAGCGTTGGTGTTCCGTCAGTGTTGCAGAAACCAAACGGATCGGGCGAACCAAACGGTCCTGCCTGGTAAGAGGCGAGTTCACCCTCGACTGTTTCATAGCCTTCCTCGAAATACGTCCCGCCAAAGGCCAGGGCAATTTCGCTGGCCAGCCCGACATCGTGGGTGAGCATGAAATCAGCCTGAAACTGCAGTTCATCGTTGATAAGATCGCCTGGTTTGAAACTGGTTGGCGATTCCGGCCCGAGGGAGGGGTTGATCGTATTCTCCAAGAGGTAGGAGATTTCGCTTCGGCCATATCGTAACGAGAAATCGTAAGAGAATGCGCTCGAAATATCCCCGCGGATGCCGCCCAGCGCAGAATAATCTTCGACATCTCCGCTAAACAGTGGTGTGAAGCCTCCGGGAAAACGTTCGCCGGGATTGTAGATCGAACCGTCTTCCAGCCGCAGGTCCTCGATCGTGCCATTGGCGGGATAGCGATAGAAGAAATTGCTTGTGGATGTGCTCCACGAATAATTGCCGAAGGCGTAGACTTCAGCAGCCTCGGAAAATTTATAGCCTGCGTTGACAAAGGTGCGCACCGCTTCCCCGCTAGGCCGGCCCCAAGGCTGGATCGTGTCAATTCCCTCGACCGCGGCGGCGTAATCTTCATTGCCTGGCAGCGCCGCATATTCGGTTACGCAAAAGAAGCTTTCGCAATATTGTTGGGCCCGGTTAGTCGAGTCCGCGTCTGAATATTCAGCCGACAAATTGATGAAACCCATGTCTCCCAAGGGTAGGCCGATGTTGCCGGCAAATTTGTATTCGAAGCCGTCGCCCTCGTAGAATTCTCCGATTTCCGCTTCCAGATCGATGCCATGCGGATCGTCCTTGAGCAGGAAATTGATGACCCCCGCGATAGCGTCGGACCCGTATTGCGCGCCCGCGCCGTCACGCAGCACCTCGACCGAGGCGAGGCTGATTGTGGGAATCGTGGCGATATCGGGACCTTGCGTGCCCGATCCGCCAATCGTCACCAAAGCGGCGCGATGACGGCGTTTGGAATTGACCAACACCAAAGTCTTGTCGGTCGGCAGGCCACGCATCGAAGCGGGCCGGATAAAACTCGAGCCGTCGGAGATCGGCTGCCGCGATACTGTGTATGACGGGACGAGTGTCTTCAGGACATCGTTGGTATCGGTAAAGGACACCGAGTTGATCGCTTCTTCGGAAAAGACATCGACCGGCACAGGGGAATCAGCGACTGTGCGCTCCAACCCCCTGGACCCGGTAACTATGATCGCCTCTGCAGGCTGGATCGGATCGTCTGTGTCGACAGCCTGGGCGAAGGCTGCGGTGGGTGCGAATAGTCCGCTGGCCAAGGCCAGCACGGAAACGGTACGATAGTAATACATGGAAGACCCCCTGTCTGTGGTAAGTCTCCTCTCCCCATGCCTCTCCCGACGGGCTGCATTCAGCCGCCGCCATGTGACCCCTTGATACCGCATCGCAATGTGATTTCGCAATCGCAGTAACCTTTGCATTTTCCTTTCAAAAAAGGCCTTATGGAAACAAGATGTGCCAAATGTCAGGCGGCGTGGCAATAGTTTTTTGCACTGCAGCAAAACCTCCCCTTTTAATGGCCTGCTTTGCTACTAAGCCCGATGGGCTCCGCTACACAGCCGATTGCTTCAACCGCGCTCTCGCGCAACGATGCGACTCGGCTCCGGTCGCCGGTGAGGAAAAGCTGGGTCGCGTCGGTCTCAGTCAAACTCTCAACGTCCATTGCCGTCGGAATCCGGATTTGCTGTTGCATTAACAAAATGTCGGGTTAGGTTCAGGAACCAAGAAATCGATGCCGTGGAGAGGATCCCCTTAAATCAAGAGGATCTTATGAGCAGAAATTCCCTTGTCGGTGCACACCCCGGCTTTACCTTAAAGTCACAAACATTGCGGACTTTATAGGGTGGGCGGTACTATCGGCTACGTCTGGCCTATCATCGCTTTATTGACCGCTGGCTTGCTTGCAGGATTTGCTGCAGGTTTATTTGGAATAGGCGGCGGCTTTGTTGTCGTCCCTGCACTGATTGCCACTCTGCCGCTACTGGGTGGAGACGCTTCTGAACTGGCACATGTCGCAATCGCCACATCGCTTGCTACGATCATCATCACGTCATTGCGTTCTGTCTTCGCCCATGCCCGCCGGGGGGCGGTTGACTTTGAAACGATCAAAGTCTGGAGCCCGTGGATTGTTATGGGTGTCGGCATCGGGATCGTGATTGCCGCCCGCATTCCCGGCACAGTTCTGGCCTTAATTTTTGGGGTCGGAGTCATCATTATGGCGATGCATTTCCTGTTTCCTTTCCTATCCGGAAAAACGGTTGGCGACCAAATGCCAAGAGGTGGCTTACGGGTTGCGATCGCGGGATCGGTCGGGGCTTTTTCCGCAATGCTAGGGATCGGTGGTGGGACAATTGTCACCATCGTGATGACCTTATGCGGACGCACTATTCACAACGCCATTGCGACGGCGGCCGGCTTTGGCTGCGTTATCGCTATCCCGGGTATGATCGGTTTTATGATTATAGGCTGGGGTCAGCCCGGATTGCCATTCGGATCCTTGGGATATGTCAATATTCCAGCGGCTATCGCGATATCCTCAACCTCGATCATAACCGCGCCGTTGGGCGTGGCAGTCGCGCATCGATTAGATCAGGCCATATTGAAGCGCGTTTTTGGCATCTACCTGATATTCGTAGGCATTTTGATGATCCGGAATGCTCTTTCCCTGCAGCCGCTTATTTAAATGGAGTACCCTTATCATGACCTTGGAACTAGACAGACGATCACTATTGGGCGCAGCCAGCGTTGGCGCGGCGCTTATGATGAGCGACAGTGCTGCTATTGCGAAAGTGGCCGAAGCTAAAAAGCCGTTATTCGGTCCCGCTCCGGGGATTGCGTTACTATCGAGGAACGAAAACCCTTATGGCCCTGCGCCTAGCGCCATTAAGGCAATCTACGATACGGCATCCAAGGGATGTTATTATGCCGATGTTGGCCTGAAGACATTAACCGAAATGATTGCCGAACGTCACGGCGTGGGAACTGAGAATGTTGTTGTAAGCTCAGGTTCTACGGAGGTGCTGTGCTCTGTCGCGCTGGCTTGGGCCGATAAAGGTGCGATATTATGTCCCGAACTTTTCTGGGACACGACCGTTAATTATGGAGCGAAGAAGGGCGCCGATGTCGTCCGTGTGCCGCTCGCCGATGACATGGGAATTGATCTTGATGCGATGACGGCGGCGCTTAGTCCGGAAATCGGATTGGTCCATATCTGCAATCCCAACAACCCGACCGGCATGGTTCTGGATGGTGATGATTTGCGCGGCTTTATCCGCAAGTCTTCTGGCGATGCGACCATTCTGGTCGACGAGGCCTATAATGAGCTGACTGACAAGCCTGAATATAGTTCGGTCGTAGATTTGGTGAAGGAAGGGCATGACATCATCGTCTGCCGTACCTTCTCGAAAATTTACGGCATGGCGGGAATGCGCGTTGGTTATGCGATAACCTCGCCCGAGAATGCAGAGAAAATTCGCGGCTATTTGATGAGCTTTGGCGGTAATATGTCTGGCCTGGCCGCTGCCATTGCTTCCCTTAATGATACCGGTTTCACCCGCTATTCGAAAAACCGGATCGTCGAAGCGCGCAGCAGTATAATGGATACGCTCGACGGACTGGGAATGGAGGTTTTACCATCGCAAACCAACTTCCTTTACGTCAAGGTTCCCGATGCGGACACCGTGCAGGCACAAATGGCGCAGCGCGACATCATGATCCGGGGTTCATATGGTGACCAGTGGAAGAGCTGGTCGCGCGTAAGCACCGGAAAGATTGAGGATGTAGAGCGCTACAACACTGCTTTAACTCAATTATTTGGCACGTAAAAAATAAGCCACGCACTTGGGAGAGGTTGGGCGGGTAAACTCCGCGCCAAGTTCAAAAACATATCCAGACCGAATACGGTCGTCAAAAACAGGGGCCTTTTCCATGTCATACTCTACGATTACTTCTTTCCATTCTACTACAGCCTTAAGCGCGAGCGGGGCCGCTTTAGGCATGTTTCTAGCTCTTGGTGCTACGCCGCTTCATGCGCAGGAAGCCGAAACGCAGGCCGCTGAAGAAGACAACATCGCAATTGTTGTTACGGGACGCCGTGTTTCGAAAGCCGATCAATCGATCGGTACAGATGAAGTCACCAATACTGTTGCTGTCACCCGCGAGGCGCTTTTGTCTGCGCCATCAGGGGTTTCTGGGCTGAAGATGCTGGAAGCCCTTCCGGGGTTCAATGTCCAGACAGATGGCGCATTGGGTCTTTATGAATTTGGCAATAGTGTGCAGGCTCGGGCCTTCAATCTCGATCAGATCGGCTTCGTCGTTGATGGTATTCCAACCGGCCGCTCTGACGCCTTTGGTGGCAGCCCCGTCTTTCGATATGTCGACAACGAAAACCTTGCTGCTGTCGAAGCTTCGCCCGGCGCGGGCGGTGTTAGTCTGCCCAGCTATTCGTCGCTTGGTCCGATTGTCCAATATTTGTCTATCGAACCGGAGGACGAACTCGGCCTGTTTGTGTCGCAGACATTTGGCGAGGATGACCTCAAACGCACTTTTGTTCGCATTAACACAGGAGAAGTCGGTCCGTTTAGGGCCTATGTCAGCCGCACGAAGCTGGACAGTGATTTGTGGCGCGGTGACGGATCGGTCGACCGAGAGCATTGGGAAGGACAAATTTATGCTGATCTCGGCGGCGATAGCTGGGCGCGGTTTAAATATGTCAGAAATGACTTTTTCGACTATGACTCGCCGTTTCTGACACTGGGCCAATACCAATCGACCATACCTGACCGTGAAGGCAATACTGGCCGTGACATCGGCTATTATGAACTTCCTGACCCAACAACGCCCGGCCTTATGCCGACCACCCCGGGGATTGATTATTCAAACCCTGCATATGCCAGCACCTATCGTCTGGCGATCAATGCGCGCAAGGATCAGCTCTTCGGCCTGACGTTCCATGCCAGCATTGCTGACAATTTTTCTGCAGAAACGACGCTCTATTGGGAAGACAAGAGCGGCTATGGCGTTTCACCCGAAAACTACGACAGCGTTCGAGGCCGCTATGACCGTCAGCTAGAGGCTGGATTGCCTGTCACCGCGCCCAAGGGCGTTGCTTACGGCCTGTCGACCGTGGACGGCGATCGCTATGGCATCGTCACCAAACTCAGCGCTGAAATTGGCGCGCATAGCATCCAGGCGGGTATCTGGGCCGAACTCGACAAATATCACCGCGGACAGCGGCGTACCAATCTCACCGGGGGCAATCCCGCAGGGGACCCCCTGCTCGACGAGATATCCTATTTCCGCCGCGACTATGATTCCCAGCGCGATACAACCCAGCTGTTCCTGCGCGATTCGATCTCTTTATTCGACGACAACCTGGTGGTCGATCTCGGGATTAAGGCGCTGATCCTCGATTATTCGCAGAGCGGCTTTCGCGATTATAACGACTATTACCTGGTGGAGGGCGGCGTTGGTGTGCCCGGTTATGGGCCGCAGTATAACACAGCCCATTATAAGGATGGGTTCCTACCAACCGCGGGCCTTCTCTACAAAATTGACGGGCGAACCCAGATTTTCGCCTCCTATGCTGAAACAATGGCATTACCAAAAGGATTGGACGACATCTACTCGGTGGCAACCATTCCGGCAGTTCCGGCACCTGACGCGGAGACAGCCCAAAATTACGAGATTGGTATCCGCACTAACCAGCCGGAATTTTTCGGCGCGCTTGCAGCCTATTATACCAGCTTTGATAACCGGATTCAGTCGATCTCGGGTATCCTGCCGGGATCAGGCGGGCGAACCGAAAGCTTTTACCAGAATGTTGGCGGGGTTGACGCCTATGGTGCAGAATTTACGGGGTCCTATCGTCCGTATTTCCTGGACGGACTGGCCTATTTTAACGCCAACGTCACCTACAACATCGCGAAGTTCCAGGATGATCTGCCAACGGTCAGTTTGGACGGAAATTATCTTCCCGACAGTGCCAAATGGATTGTCTCGGGCGGGGTCACGGTTGAACCCGCCCCATGGTTGATTGCCAACCTCTCCGGCAAATATACCAGCAGCCGATTTGCTGATCTGCAAAATACCGATGCCTTGAAAACTGACGATTATGTCGTCTTTTCCGCTTATGTTGATGTTGGAGACGGCTTTTCGCTTGGGCCGCTCAAAGGGTTACGGTTCCGGCTGAATGTCGACAATATCTTTGACAAGGACGTGCTGTCTTTTGTCCTACCTATCGGCACCAATTTTGCGGTATATCGTCCGCTGGCGCCGCGAACGGTACAGGGTACTTTGAGCGTGGAGTTTTGATCCTATGAGATATAACCTGGCCATCTGCGTTGTACTGGCCATATTTTCGACGCAAGCTGCAGCAGCAGCGCCGGGGGCTGAGATGCCCCCGGAAACCCGGGCGCTCCATGAAAGCCTGATTACTCTTGATGCACATCTCGATACGCCTGCATCGCTTGACAGGCCGGACTGGCAAATCACTGATGAACACGATGTCCATCGCGATCACAGTCAGGTTGATCTACCGCGTATGGAAAATGGCGGGTTGGATGGTGGCTTTTGGGCGATTTATACGCCGCAAGGACCGCTGGACACAGCGCATTATCAAAAAGCGCGGGATTTTGCGATTATGCGCGGCCTAAGCATTCGTGAAATGGTTGCAGCTGATCCTGCCCATTTCGCCCTTGCCACGCAAACAAAGGATGCAGCCGCCATTGCCGCCGATAGCAAGCGGATCGTGTATATGAGCATCGAAAACGCCTATCCGCTGGGCGAAGATGTCAGCTTGATAACATTGTTTCATGACATGGGCGTAAGGCTGGTCGGATTTGCCCATTTCGCCAATAATCAATTTGCAGACAGCTCCACCGATCCGAAGGGGGAGCAATGGGGAGGCCTGAGCCCGCTAGGTAAAGACCTGCTTGCGGAAATGAACCGGCTGGGAATTGTTGCGGACGCTTCGCACAGTTCCGATGCTGTGCTCGATGACATTCTCGAACTTTCGACCAGTCCGATCATCCTGTCGCATTCGGGCTGTAAGGCGATCTATGACCATCCGCGCAATGTAGATGATGATCGCTTACGGGCGCTGGCAGCAAAGGGCGGAGTTATTCAGATCAACTCTTTCGGTAGCTATTTGCGGGAAACCGAAAAAAATCCCGAGAGGATGAAGGCGCTGGGTGCATTATTTGGCAGTCGTGGCGACGGAAAAATGACACGCGAAAGCTACAAAGAATTTCTTGATAGATGGAACGAAATCGACCGCCTTTATCCAGCCGAGGATGTGCCGGATTTTGACGATTTTATGGCTCATTTGCTGCACGCATTGAAGGTCGTCGGACCAGACCATGTCGGCATCGGTCTGGACTGGGATGGTGGCGGCGGTGTTGTCGGCATGGAGGATGTCGCAGCGCTCCCCAGAATTACAGACGCGCTTTTAAAAGCAGGCTATACAAGACAGGATCTGGAAAAAATATGGTCCGGGAACACATTGCGGGTTTTACGTGC
Organism: uncultured Sphingomonadaceae bacterium; assembly: GCA_913060895.1. Taxonomy (GTDB): domain Bacteria; phylum Pseudomonadota; class Alphaproteobacteria; order Sphingomonadales; family Sphingomonadaceae; genus CAJXSN01. Next base: position 97,405 of record CAJXSN010000007.1, on the reverse strand, counting down.
TGCCGGAACTCACGCCGAGTTGGGTCATGTCAGACTAAACGGAGCTGATTGAATATTGGCACCGGTTGACTAGGACCGGGCCCATCCCCAGCAGTAAGAAACTGGCCGAACTATTGCCAGGTTTCAATTCAACTCCCGCAGCTGTCCGGAAGACAATGCTAACTTATGCGCGCTTTCCGCTAAGCTTACGAAAAATCAAGATGCTGTTTCACGCGCAGCTACGAAATTGGCTGCGGACCGGTCAATAGCAGGTGGAACCGTTTCGACCCAATGTTCGAAGCGGGGGAAGAGTACCGCCACTCCGATAAGGGCCGCGGTCCTAAGCCGCTGCAATGCAGCTCGAACATTAGTATCGATCGCGAGTTTCTTCTTAGTCATGCCGAGCCGGTATCGGAAACGCCACAGCTTACTGCCTGCTGGCGTTACTTCGATGTAGGGGCCTCGTTGGTCAGCGACCTTGCAAAGCTTGTCTTTCGTCTTGAGGGCGCGGAGCCGAGTTTTGGTTAGAGGCATTTGTAAAAATGGCTGGAACCCCCGAGAATAAACGGGACAATTCGGAACTACCGATGGGCCAAATCCCTAGGATTTCTGCGGGTTTTATAGATTATCTGGGAGAACAAGAACAAACAAATGGTGCAAGAAGAGGAATCAATAGTACAAGTTAAATAATTGTAATTACTATTCAATGAAAATGTGGTTTATTTATATGGCACAATCACTGGCACTAAAATAACTGGTAGTAGAGGTTCGTTTCTCAATCTCTATTCAAACCACACAGTTTCATTACATTTCGAATCGTCTCTCGGCAACCCCTATGGTCCCAATTTACTTGGTGATACAGCATGCTAGCGCTCTTTTGACGCTCCCTACGGAATCTCGACGACGAAGCTCGCGGGCTGCCTGTAGAGTAAAGAGCGTTTGACCTGCTTTTCGGTCAGGCCAGTTCGCTTGACGATTTGCTTCTTGAGCCGGAGAAATTTCTCGTAGGGTAGGCGCGGGTCGGCCATCGCCTGGTCGAACAGAGCGCTTGGATCGATTCCGTGTCTGTAAAGACCATTCAGGTGCTTATTGTTACCGGGCTCGATGAAAATCAGCCGAACCTCGTTTTCGTGCTTGTAGGCATTGCGCTTGACCAGCAATGAGCGAGCGACCGCGTGGGGCGTTATACCGTCCCTGAAGATGGTCCCGGCAAACGCGCTTAGGTTTTTATCGCTCATGTAAACGACCTTGCCGATAAAGCAGGTTGTATGCGCCCAGTCGCCATTCGCAGCGCATAGACTGTCGAGCAACTGGCCGACCGTTGTTCTGACCCGGATCGCATCCTTTTTTTCGGAGTAGATTCTCCACATCGCGTCCGACGCCGCATGCGATGTCCAGCACTGGCCGTACACGTCATCGTGGAATCCAAACCGGCCCTTCTCACCGTTGGCGGTCCTAACTTCCGCGTTTAGGAACACGTTTTCAAATGGGTCTTCCCATATTTTCGGTCGGACCAGCACATTGTCCCCGTCACTGAACAGGTTGAAGAAATAATCCCTCCTGAAGATGCGGTAGATCCTAGTTTTACGGTCGATTTTTCCAATGATCTGGGTCTTCGCGCTCATCTACCCCACCCGGTCCGACGGTAATATTATTGTTCGATCAAGCCAGAATGGCCGCAGCTTCCGGAGGTGCACGACTTTCGCTTTCCATGCAGCGCAGACATTCACCCTATTTCATTCCCGCACGATGACCAGACATTCTTCGATCAGGTGAGCAGACACCATCGAAATTGTCTGATTTTGGGGCGCGAAGCAGATTGGCTTGTCTGGCCGATTGGAGACTGGCCGCTGTTGTTGGCGAGAAGCGCCGCGTTGAAGACGCGGCGCTCACATAACTCAGCAATCCGGCAAATCATCCAAGTTGTTCTTACTGGTATTGTCCCGATCAGTACGTAGATACTTGCTGTTGGTGCCATTGACGACGTGGATCTTGGTTTCTGGGCTATTAGCCCAGTTAACCCAATACTCGTGCGTACCCGAATCGATATCGCTAATTGCATTGGTCTTCGAGCGGGGTGACCAATCATGCCCGCTGTTGCACAGGCGAGTGATATCGCCATCCTTGTCCTTGCCAGTCTGGCGAACATAACGCTTTGCCATAATTTATTCCTATCTGTTGGTCGGTTCTTGATGTCGTGAGCGGGACATTGCTGCCCCGCTCGTAGTCACTTCTTGTTCGGACGCTGCGTCAGCGCCGAAGCTGCTGCTGTTTTTGCAGCCTTGCTTGAACTGGGATTACGCAGCACTTTTGATGCCGCGGAAGCCGCCTTCTTGCTTGTCACTTCGGAATTGCCCTTTTTGCCCGCCATTTCACTCACCTCCTTCCTTATTGACCGCGATTGCGATTCGTCGTACATTTTCCTACGCAAACGTAGGGCGATAGAGCAAAAATAAACGCCGCATTTGCGACGGATTTGAACTACTATTCCGTAGGTATACAGCAATATTAAACGTAGGGCAATGATGATATCAAACGAAAACGATTTCGGTGAGCGGCTCACCGCCGCGCGGGATAAGCGCGACATGAATCAGGCCGAACTTGCGAAAAGAGCTGGCCTCCAAGCTGCTGCGATCGGACATTTCGAACGAGGTCGACGCAAGCCTTCGTTCGCGAATGTTCGAGCGTTAGCGAAGGCGCTCAACGTGAGCTCGGACTATTTGCTTGGCAGAACCTCAAGCATGGAAGGCGCAACAACAGCGTTCCGGGGTGAAAACGACCTTTCCAGCGCGGACCGTGATCAAATCCAACTCATGATCGATATGATGCGCGAGCGAAGAGAGCGGTCTGACCCGTGAGGCCAACGCGAGCAGAGTGGGCACGCAAGTGCGGTGAGCGCAAGGCGAAGGAATGTGGCTTCCTGCGTTTCCCAATTGACCCATTTAGAATCGCTGAAGATGAGGATATCTTGGTTCAGGCGAAGAAAGCCGACCAAATAGGTGTGAGCGGTGGCATCATATTCAATGGCGAAGACGTCGGCATTTTCTATGCGACCAACATTAGTAACCCCGGCTTTCAACGCTTCACTGTCGGCCATGAATTGGGTCACTATTTTCTCGAAGGCCACCCAGAGGAGATACTGAAGACCGGGCCGTTGCATGCTTCTAAGGCAGGCTTCTCTCAAGGCAATAAGGCGATCGAAATCGAAGCCGATCATTTCTCCTCCGGCCTGCTTTTGCCTGGGCACTTGGTCCGGCAGGCACTCGGAGATGGCCAAATAGGCCTAGAGGGAGTCGAGGAACTTTCCGAATTATCCGAGTGTTCGTTAACTGCCTCTGCAATTAGGGCTGCAGAATGCAGCCCTTACCCCATGGCCGTTGTGATGAGCCGTGAGAACCAGATCTGTTATGGGTTTCTTTCAGACGGCTTCAAACAACTGAAGCCCCGCGCCTTTCCCCGCAAAGGTGATCTGTTGCCCGATTCCACGACCCGACATTTCAATTCGGAAAAAACCAATATCGAAGGTGCCAAACGCCGTATAGGCGAAACCACACTAGCAGACTGGTTTGATGGACCACCAAAGATTGTCCTTGATGAGGAGGTCCTGGGGCTTGGCAGTTATGGGTACACTCTCACGGTGTTTTCAAGCGAGGAGCTACCTGAAGAGCCTGACGAATTCGAAGACGAGGAAGCAAACCTAATCGATAGCTATACTGCTAAGTTCGCCTATGGTCGTTGACGGCAGCGATCAGGCGACACTAGGTACGACGCCGCGATTGACCGTAATTAAGGCGCATTCCTGACCGGCAGATTTCCCGATTGGTGATGTACACCTATCAAATCCCCAATCCTCGCCCTCGGCCCAAGTCGAGACCATGACGAAACGCCAACTCGCTGCCAAGCGAGCGACCACTGATGGTGCCGATACCTAGCTCGTTCTTGCGATTGGCCAAGAGCGATTCAAGCTGGGGATCGCGTTGAAGGCTTTTGGCCATGTCTGTTATCCGGGACCGGGTTGCATGGTAGCTGCCCATATCCCCGCGTTCGTAGTTCTGCTTGGTCTCTCGCCCGAGTTTTTGCCAGCGGGCGACAAACTGACTGGCGCGTTCCTGCCCAATTTCCCGAATTCCTTGCTCAGCCTTCATCGCCAGAATGGCGGGACGCACCTGACCGTTCGCAGCTTCATGCGCAAGCGGTCGGTCTGCGAGGTAGGCACGCTCGATGTCACGAGAATAGTTTTCGCCAAAGGCGTTCAACACGTCGCGCGCTGCTGCTAATTCCTTCGCCATCGGCGAATAGCGGCCCTGCTCGAAAGGATGATCAAGTGGTGCACCGTTCTCCTGTGCCAAGGAACAGATTGCTGACCGCCCGGGCGTGACGCCGAACAGCTGCCTGCGCCCTGATCTGGCGATCTGCTTCCGCCGCTGTCTCTTGCGGCATCCGCATCCCGTCAATCAAGTCGCGAACCTTTTCGGGTACCTTGCGGACGATCTCGGCAACCCGCTTGCGGAAGCCAATTCCGCGCCGCTCGGCAAAGCGTCGCTCCAGTCCCTCGCTCGCATAGTCACCAGCCATGTCCTTGGCGCGCTCCCGCGACAGAACGCGGGCGAGCTTCCCGGCATCCGCGAAATCATCCCTGCCATAATGCAGCGAGACGGATTCGCGGTGACGCGACAGCGCGACGTAGCTGCTGTGCTGATCCAATCCCGGCGTGGCCAGAACGTGCGCGCGGTTCACGGTCACGCCTTGCGACTTGTGGATGGTCGCGGCGTAACCGTGGTCGATATGCGCATAGCTCTTGGTGTCGAAAGTGACGCTGCGACCATCGTCGAGCAGCACGGCCATGCGCTGCGCGCTGACCGAACTCACCGTCCCGAGACTTCCGTTATTAACGCCAAGCCCGCGATCGTTGCGCAGGAACATCAACCGGTCACCGGTTGCAAAGTCTCGTGTGCCCCGCTCGGCGGTCATGGACACGTCCGGGCCAAGCGCGCCGCCCTCGCGCAGCTTGCCGCGCGCCAGGACATTGAGCGCGCGCACCTCATCATTGGTGTGCGTCAGAATCATCCGCGAGTGCTCGGGATCGGTGGCGCGTTCGCGGTTCCAGCTCTCAATCAGTTCCTCACGCGCAGCGTCGCGCGTCTCGGCAACATGAACCATGCCATTCCCGCTATAGGCGTCAACTGCATCGGCGGTGCGTCCGGTCGCCAGATGCCTAGTGGCATTGCGCTGCCAGTCAATCTGCTGCCGTCTGATCTCGGTGATCTCGACATGACCGTGTCGCTCGGCGATCGACCGGAACGCCGCACCCGCTTCGATGGCCTGCAACTGCTGCGGATCACCGACCAGAACAACCTTCGCTCCGGCTTCGCTGACGGCAGACAGAACACGCTCCATCTGGCGCGAACCGATCATCCCGGCTTCGTCTATAACGAGCACGTCGCTCGCGGACAGCAGGTCGCGCTCTCGCGCCCACTGATGCTCAAGACTGGCGATCGTGCGCGATGCGATACCCGATCCGTCTTCAAGATTCTCGGCAGCTATGCCGGAAAGCGCCGCGCCGCGCACCGACAGGCCCGCATCGTCCCACGCCTCTCGCGTAACGCCCAACATCGCGCTCTTACCTGTCCCGGCATAGCCGACGACAACGCCAAGATCCTTTCCAGCGGTAGCATGCTCGAAGGCCGCGCGCTGCTCCCCTGAAAGAACAAGGCCTCGCTTCTCGGCGGCGGCGAGCGCGCGTTTGCGCGCCTGCTCGTGTGCGCGGTGCCGCTGGCGTTCGGCGATCAAAGCGGAAGCGCGTTCCAATCGCGCTTCCGCTTTGATCATGTCGCGCGACGTAAAGCGTTCGTTCCCGCGACCATCTTTGCCCAACGCGACCAGATTAGGCGATGACTTCACCGCGTTCAACGCGCGATCGAACTGGTCCTTTCCATCCGAATGGCGATGCACGAACTTAGCAAGATCGCGGCGCGTAAATGTCGCCTGGCCTTTAGTGATTGCGTCGAGGGCAATGTCGGGATTGGCGATGATCCGCTCGCCATTCTCGCGGGCGATAGCATGATGCTCAATCAGCCGGTCCGCTTCCGGCCCCATGCGCAGCGAGGGCGCACCGATCTTGGTCTGAGGCTCTAGGTCGATCCCCTGCGCCTCCAGACTGCGATGATCGATCCGCGCATCAATATCGAGCGATGCCAGCTGCTCGTTCACATGATCGGCCCAGCGCTCGCGCCATGTGCTGATCAGCTCGGAACGGTTCCAGTCGCGGACCTTCGAACCGAAGCCGTCTTCACCTACCTCGCGCATGGTGAGCATGACATGGGCATGCGGTTTGGCGAGGCCGTCGGCTCCGATGTCCCAATGCACGTTGAGGTCGGCGATCATCCCGCGTTCAACAAACTCGGTCTGGACAAAATCGCGGGCCAGTTCGATGCCCTGTTGCTGGTCCAACTCGCGCGGAATAGCGAATTCGATCTCGCGCGAGAGCTGCGCGTCCTTGCGTAGTTCGGTCGCCTCGACCTCGTTCCACAGGGTCGAGCGGTCGCCCAGCCGTTCGGGCGCATTGTCGGGCAGCATCACTTCGGAATGGACGACGCCAGCCTTGTTGGTGAAGTCGTGCGAACGATCCAGCCGGTCATTGTGGAGCCGCTCGGCGGACCGGTAGGCGGCGGAGGCAACCGCGCTCGATCCGGCGCTGCGGGAAATGACTTTTGCCGAGAAATGGTAGATCGCCATGGCGGCAATCCAGTTACTGCAAACAAGCGACGTCGGCATGACGTATAAGCGCGCCCTCACATGATAAAATCCTGTTCGGGACCGGCGCGTGTCAGCCCGTCCCGGCAACATTGCAGCATTCGGACGCGCCCCGCTTTAGGATGGTCCCATCACACAATGACGGAGACAATCATGCGCAAACCCAGAGATTTCGACGCCGAGCTCAAGGCCCTCAACGAGAAGGCAGCACAGCTCAAGACCCGCAAGGTGCAGCAGTTTGGCGAGTTGGTAATTGCGACCGGTGCCGACACGCTCAGCATCGAAGAACTGACCGGCGCACTCGTCACGATCGCGACCACGAACGAGCCTCAGAAGCGGGAGGGTTGGGCGACGAAGGGCCAGGCATTCTTTCAGGGAAAGACGCGGACTACGAGCAACCGACCTAAGGGCAACAATCAAGGCGGCGCGAAAGGCCCGGACAGCGATACTGCGCGTTGAAGCCAGCCAGCGCCGCACCGACACGAGAGCCTGGGCCATGAAACGACGCGAACGAACGCGCCAACTGATCGAACTGGGCGGATTGGTGAAAAAGGCAGGGCTGATCGAACTGACCGATGATGACCGTGCGGTCCTGCTCGGTGCGTTTCTCGCGGTCGCCGCCAAACTTCAGGGCGAAGAGCGCGAACAGGCACTGACCTTGTGGCGGCGGCGCGGTGGCCGCGCGTTCAATCAAGAATGACGCGAATACAGGGTGCAGGTCGAGTCCGGCTTTGCTAGGCTGAAACAAATGCGAAGCGATCTCGACCATCTCCCACCACAGAAACAGCGCGAGCTGGAGCGCGTGGTGCAGTTGATCTTCGAGGAGTTCGACGACGCTTTTGCGCTCGCAAAGCATGAGTGGAAAAAGGCCAGAAGAATTCTGAAGGTCATCCTTTATGGCAGCTATGCGCGCGGCACCTAGGTCGACGAACCGCATACCGCGAAGGGCTATCAGTCGGATTACGATCTGCTTATCATCGTCAACGACCAGCGGCTGACCGACAGGGTCAAATACTGGGCCAAGCTCGATGACCGGCTGATGCGCGAATACGGCGTCACGGGTACGCTCAAGACACCGGTCAACTTCATCGTGCACACCCTGCAGGAAGTGAACGATAGTCTCGCGCACGGGCGTTACTTCTTTATGGACGTCAAGAATGACGGAGTGGCGCTCTACCAGTCCGACGACACCGAACTGCACACGCCAAAGCCAAAAACACCGAAGCAGGCGCTGGCGATGGCGAAGGAGTATTTCGAGGATTGGTTGCCGAGCGCTCAGAGCTTTATGCGCGGATACAGCCATGCGGTCGACGATGGTGACCTAAAGAAGGCCGCTTTCGACCTGCACCAAGCTTGCGAGCGTCTCTACCATACCGTCTTGCTCGTCTGCACCTTCTACACGCCGCACGTGCACAACCTCGGTTTCCTGCGCACCCAGGCTGAGCGCATCGACCCGCGCCTGACCTATGTCTGGCCGCGCGAAACGAAGCGCGACCGCGCGTGCTTCGAACAGCTCAAAGAGGCCTATGTGAAAGTACGCTATTCGAAGCATTACCGTATCACCAAGGAAGAGCTGGAGTGGCTCGGCGAGCAGGTCGAGGAACTGGGCCGCGTCGTTCACGAAGTCTGCTTCGAGCGGATTTCTAAACTCGAGAGCGCCGCTCAATCCGCTTGATTTTCGGCTGCTGAAATCAATGCGCGGGCAGCTATGGCTACCGCGCTCCGCGATCTTCGCAGATCAGCACCAGCGCTCCGAAATCCTCGTGCTCGCCAAGCCGGTCGGCGATGGTGCGCACACATTCCAGCGGCAGACCGTTGTCATGCGCCAGCGAACGCAGATAGTCGTCGCGCGTCTCCGCTCCGCACGCCCGATACAGCAACAGAAAGTCCGTCATGTCCCTCTTCCCTCCGGCTGAAAGCCGCACTGCCTGCGGCATGCGGCTCTGCCTTCCGGCGAGGATGGGTGGGGGAGGGAAAACCGGAATCGACGCCCTTGGCGCGGGCCAGCGGGTAACGCCCGCCACAAGGGGGTGTCTATTTCCGGTTTGGGAACGAGAGGGCAAAGCCCTTGGCGTTCCCTCAACGCAAATGCTGTGCCGTCAGGCGCTGCCGCGAGCCGCGTCAGCGGCTCACGAAAACGGCGCCCTCGCACGGCGCGACGCAGGCGGGCGATGTGTCGGTAAGCCGAGTGCGCGGCAAGGCTGTTGCATCGCAGATGCAGCGCCGCTGACGCAATCGAGCGCGCGACCGGCGCTCGCCCGGCAAGAAGAGAGGCGAGAGCGCCTGCGGGTCAGTTCAAGGAAGCCGCGCCCGCAGGAGCGCAAAGCGCGGGACCGAGCGCGTCCTCGAACATTCCCGCTCATCAACTCCCCTGCTCCCGATCGTCACCCGGATGGGCCGGGACTACAGGCCCGGTCCGCGCAGCGGATAGAGCGGGTTGCCCGCAGGGCAGCTATGGCCATGAATCTTCATCGGTGCTTAATTGCCAACCTGATGACAATACCAGCCAACATTCTCAGTGAAACTCTCTCCAAATTGGCGTCATCACATCTTGCTGCCATCCGCAATCGGCTGGACGACTTCGACGACATGCTCTGCACAGCAATCCTGATCGAGGCCGCCCGGGTTATCGACTATGAAAATGTCCTGATGGGCTCCAGCGAGGGCGAAAGCCACCATCTCCCCTATCCAGCCTTCGACGTAATGTGCCGAGGCTGGACCCCCCTTGTGCATTATGTATTGCCGAGGCTGCCAAAGATCTGCGGGATTCCGATTCAGGAAAGCACGTCCACTACCCGCTCGCATGCTCGATCCATTCTCCATGCCTTCGGCCAGTATGCGGTCCTTCAAAAGGCTGCAGATATGTCGTTCCACGGTTTCCTAGCAGGAAGCGAAACCGAAAGTGGAATCAGCCTTAAGTTCACGGTCGGCGAGGACAGTGATCATTTTCTTGACCAGCTGGAAGCCGAAGCGCTCGAAAAAGCTTTGAGCGGTACCGAAGAAACAACGACCGTCGGGAGGCTCGCCCCTGACGAAGTTGATGAGCTTGCCGCATCTCTTGTCTTCCCGTTTGAGACAGGCTGCGGAACCATGATTGGCTACGACGCCGATCCAAGGCTCGATGCGCACTTTATCGAACTTGTCGGCCCGAAAGCTCTGGAATGGCGGGCTGAAGCCGGGATTCATCCAGACGTCCAAGGAAATCAACTGAACGGGGCAGACGTTGCCGCCGTGGTGATGATGCTTGCCAGCTTTTATCTGAAGCACATCTGGATTGTCGGTGTTGGAAACAAACGCCTCTCGAGCATCAATTACTGTATGAGCCTGACAATCTGGAAAAAGCCGGATGAACTCGTCGAATCAATCTCCTCTTTCACCGGGATCGATGCTGGGAGGGTCGAAGCAGCCCTGCGCGCAATCGTGGTGACACGCGATGACGCCGCATATTTCGGTGCTGAACCTACACCCCTCATGCCGATGCTACTGGAAATCTCCGAAGGCTACTGGCTTGCTCCCGTCAGCAGCATCTTCCGCAACCCCTTTACTGCAATCAGAATGCTCAATGAATGCCGCAATCCCGCGACGGCTCAGTCGATAAGGCAACCGAGAGAACAATGGATGACTGCGGATCTTTACGCTCTTTTTGAAGGCAGCCGGTATCAGGTTGTAGAGCTTCCCACGCGACTAAAGAGAGACGGCCAGCTCGTCACCGACATAGATGCCGCAGTGCTGGATATGACGACTGGCGAACTCGGTCTGTTTCAGCTCAAATGGCAGGATCTCGCCTCGAACCGGCTCAGAGCTATCAGGAGCAAGGCGAAGAACTTTGTTGAGCGCGTCAGCTTGTGGGCGGACCAGGTGGAGGATTGGATTGAAGAATTCGGCGAGACTGAGCTCTGCCGAGCCCTCAAGCTGAAGCTCCCCAACGGAGCTGTCCCCAGCCGGGTGATGATGTTCGCAGTCGGAAGGTCCGGTGCGCGTTTCAAAAGCTACGGATACGCTTTGACCAACGAGAATATAGCAGCCTGCAACTGGAACCAGTTTGTTCGCCTGCGCTACGAGGTTGGTCCTTCTGAGCGGGTTCTCTCAGAGATTCACAGCAGAATTTTTGCAGAACAGAGCCGCATCGAGATGCGAAAACCTCTCCCTTACTCGTTTGAAATTGACGGCAGGACGATCCGCTTCGAGGATATGTGGAGTGCTGCTGTCTGATGTAGGCAGCCGGTCAAGGAAGGGACATACCTTCTGCCCGCGCCTTCTCAATTGTGTCCAGCAAAACAGCGCACTGCTTTTCGGTCGGGATCTTTGAAGGCATCTGCGTCGCAATTTTCAGAATGCCCATCTCTTTGGGGGTTAACAGGCGTCGCACCGCAAGCAACTCCTCGATTCTCCGCCAGTCTGATGCCGGGATGCCGATAACCTTGCGTTGCGCGTCGATGCCGTTGTCAATCTTCTGGGTTTTCTTGGCTGACTTCGCCTCGATCGCCGCTTCATCGGCAGAGACAAGTTCGTCCCAGAACTCATCGGGCAGCTCGGGTTCAATCCTGTCAATCTGAGCCTGGATACGGGTCCAGCAGGCATCTTTTTTGCACCATTCCGAGATGTTCGAGATGCCCTGTGCAGGTTTGGTAATGTCATCATTCACGGCTTTGGCAACGATACTCAGAACCTGTTCCAAGGTTTTGTTGATTCGCTGCGCATTCCATATCCGCTGGAAGTCCAAGCTCTGATTCTGACGCTTCGTAATCTCGCTTAGCACAGCAATAGTGTAGGCAACTATGTTGGCGCGATAGCCGCCGTTGTACCATTGTTGCGAGGAAACAAGCTTTTCCACCGCCCGAAAAATTATCCCGCTTGCGACTGCGCGGCGGAAATAAAATTCATTGAAGCCATCAGGACCCTTCTCCCACTCCTTGCCGATGCGATGGGCGTATTTGGCGAAGTTCTTCTGAGCACCGAGATTTACCCAGCGCGGATGCTCGTCCCATGTGTTCTCGAACTTGGCCAAATCGGTTTTGGTAAACATCTGGGATTTCGGGTTCTCGGCCTTGAATCGCTTCTGTTCACCGGCGGTCAGCTTGGACTGAGCGTCAGCGTACTGGCCTCGTGCGCGCTCATAGAACCATTTGGTTTCCCGCTGGGCTCCCTGCTGAGCGGGTGCCCAGAGTCGACGAGAGAGCTCTTCCAAACGCACGTGGAATGGGTGGTTGTGCGTTCTGTAGAGGACAACGCGGCGCTCAGAGTGCAGCGGACCGCCGGGCGTCGTCGCGAAGCCCCTTATACGGCGCTACGTTGATTTCCCCTTCGCGCTTCCTCGCCTGCGCGATATCGTAACTGTTCTGCATCCGCATCAGCGTATCCATCGATACGCCGAACGCCTTCTCGATCCGCAGAGCCATTTCGGACGAAAGCTGCGAATGCTCGTTGAGCAAGGTCGATAGTGTCGCGCGCGTGACACCTAGCACCTGAGCCGCCGCAGTCACCGAAAGCCCAAGCGGCTCGATAATCTCCGACTTCACGAAGCCGCCCGGATGCGCGGGGTTCTTCATGCGGATGCCTGCGATTGCGCTCATGGCCACCTCCTAGTGGTAATCTTCATAATCGAGGTCGATGATCTCGATCTCTTCCCGGTCGATGCGGAATGTCATCCGCCAATTCTTCGTGACGAACAGGCTCCACGTTCCTTTGCGACCGCCGGTCAGCATGTGTGCTTTCCAGCTAGGCACGGTGCGCAGCTCGTTCTCACGCTCCATATCTTGGAGGAAGGAAACGATGCGCCGCACCTTGGTGACTACGGCGGGCTGCAACCCGCTGGCGTCGTCATTCTCGATGAAGCGTCGCAATCCCTTGTGGATCACGTTCCTGATTCGCATAGCTGTTCCTATCTATTCATCTGTTCGGCGTCAAGTGACACTATACAATGTTGGCCGCCGCACGCCGCTTTCTCTGCGCTGCAATTCGCTGCACCGGAGAAACTCTTTTCTCGCGGAGGGAAGCGGTCAATTTCATCGCAGGGAGTGTCATCAACCGCCAAGCAATGGAATTACGAACATGCCAGAACCAGACCGTATCATCCGCCTCAAAACCGTCCTTCATCGCACCGGACTGTCGCGCTCGACTGTCTATCGCAAGATCGCCGAAGGGACGTTCCCGCCGCAAATACCGATCAGCGTTCACGGCGCTGGCTGGAGTGAAGCGGAGATCAACCGCTGGGTTGCCGATCCGCCTGCCTATCGGGTCGCCAATGCCCGGAACGAGTTTGACTTCGACTAGGCCGGGGCAGCCCGACCGTGCGGCCCTGATCATGCCGATCTGCTGATGGGCAAAATGGCCGCGCCGTCGCGAAGCATGTCGAGATGATCGCTCCACCATTGGTGCATGGCTACGCGCTCGTCCCAATAGCGGCTTCGATTGTAGATCGCGCGAACGCTGTTTGCATCGGCATGGGCAAGCGACCTTTCAATCGCGCCCGGTGACCATTTGCCGCTTTCGTTCAGAAACGTCGACGCGGTGGTCCGCAACCCGTGCGCCGTCACTTCTCCCGCTGCGTAACCCATTCGGCGGAACGCCTGATTGACGGTGTTCTTGCTCATTGGCCGCCTCGAGGTATGGAAGGCCGGAAAAACAAAACCGTCGGGACCAGTGAGAGCAAAAAGCTCTTTCAGATATGCCAGTACCTGCCGGGACAGCGGGACTTGGTGAGGGCGGCGCATCTTCATACGCTCGGCGGGGATTTTCCAAACCGCGTTGTCGAGTTCGAATTCCGACCATTCCGCCATCCGCAACTCGCCAGGCCGTGCCATGGCGTGGGGCGAAACCTGCATGGCAAGGCGGGTGATCGCGTGTCCCGTATAGGCGTCTATCGCGCGCAGAAGCTCGCCCATCTGCCCGGGATCAAGAATTGCCGCGTGATGCTTAACCTTCGGTACGATAAGCGCGCCGCGCAGGATTGAGCTCGGATCGGTCTCGCCGCGCCCGGTGGCAACGGCATAGCGGAAGACCCGTCCGGCAAAAGACCGGCAACGCCGCGCCGTCTCATGTTTCCCCTGCGCCTCGATGCGCTTCAGCGCGGCCAAGAGGTCGACAGGCTTGATATCGGCAACCGGAAAAGTCCAGATCGGCTTGAGCTGTTCAAGAAGCCAGTTGGCTTTTTGAGTCGTCGCTTCCGATTGCCCCTCAGCGACCCGCTTGTCGATGTACTCTCTGGCTATCTCTGCAAAGCTGTTCGCCGCGCTGAACGCAGCGACGAGCTTTTCGCGTTTCCGCTCGGCAAGTGGATCAGCGCCCGCGTCCAACTTGCTTCGCGCTTCATCGCGCCGCTTCCGCGCTTCCGCGAGACCGACGTCGGGATAGCGGCCAAGCGCCAGCCGCTTCTGCTTTCCCATATAACGATATTTGTAGCGCCACAGTTTTGAGCCGTTCGGATGCACCTCTACATAGAGGCCGCGATCGTCCGTGAACTGGGTCACTTTATCGGTCGGACGGATGTTCCGGATTTTTAGGTCTGTAAGCGCCATGATCGAATCTCCTCAGCAATTCCTGGAGGGGACCGACGAGGGCGCTGAGGGGTCATGGGGCCATCAGATTCTGGTCGGGGCCATATCGCCCTATCTATGGCACCTCATGGCCCCGGATTGCCTGAAATCGCCTGACACATTCCGGGATAGGTGAGGCTCGAAAATGGCAGAAATCTGCCGTTTTGTCGACCTTTTTGGGATGCTTTGGAATGAGTTAATGGTGCCCAGAAGAGGACTCGAACCTCCACATCCTTGCGAATACATGCACCTGAAGCATGCGCGTCTACCAATTCCGCCATCTGGGCATACGGGCGAATCCATTTGGCTATCGGGCCACCGGGTCGCCGGTAAGTGGGGGCCACTAGCGAAGGGGCTGGCGGGCTGTCAACAACGGTTGTTGCAATCGCGCGGTGGATGGTGTGGCTGGTGGAATGGGTTGCCCCCGGCTATTACCGGAACAGTTGCCCTGCGCGAGCGGTTGAGGCAGAGCGCACGCACTTCAAATTCACTTTGCAGACACCGTTTTCAGGACCACGCATAATGCCCGTTCGCTCTTCCCTTTCCGGCAAGCTTGTCACTCTCTTCGGTGGCAGCGGTTTCTTCGGTACGCATGTTGCGCAGGCCCTGCTGGAGCGCGGCGCGCGGCTTCGGGTGGCCAGCCGTCACCCAGAGCAGGCTTATACGCTGAAGCCGCTTGCCAATCTGGGCCAGCTGCAGTTCGCCCGGTGCAATATTCTGGACGAACGCAGCGTGCAGGCCTGTGTTCAGGGTGCGGACGTTGTGATCAACCTGGTCGGTTCGTTCGAGGGTAATCTGATGCGCCTGATGGGCGAAGCGGCAGGCACGATTGCCGCCGCCGCGACCGCCGAAGGTTGCAGCGCGATGGTGCAAGTGAGCGCCATTGGCGCGGACAGCGAAAGCAGTGCGGAATATGCGCAGGCAAAGGCTCTGGGCGAACAACTGGTGCGGGAAGCATTTCCCAAGGCGACCGTGATCCGCCCGTCGATCATTTTCGGGCAGGACGACAATTTCCTGAATATGTTCGCCGGCCTCATTCAGATGATGCCGGTGCTGCCCGTCTTCGGTCCGGAAGCGAAGCTGCAATTGGTTCATGTCGACGACTGCGCGGAGGCTGTTGTGCTGGCGGCGGAGAACCCCGGCAAGCATGGCGGCAAAACTTACGAGCTGGGAGGGCCGGACGCGCTTTCCATGATGGAAATCAACCGGAAAATTGCCGATGCGCAGCGCCGCAAGCGAACGTTCCTGCCTATGCCCGATGCGCTGTCGGGCGCGTTCGCCGCGCTGCCCGGCACACCGATGGGCAGCGACCAATGGACGCTGTTGAAGCAGGGAAGCCGGGTTTCGGGCGATTATCAGGGGTTCAAGGCGTTCGGGATAGAGCCTGCGCCGCTCGATCTGTATCTGGACCGCTGGATGACGCATTACCGGAAGCATGGCCGGTTTTCCGATAAACTGGCCAGTGCGGGAAAGATGTAGGCAGACCCTTCAAGGGCTGTATCAGGTATCGTCCGGCAGAACCTGCTGCAGCGGCTCCACCAGCAAAATCGCTCCATCATTGCCGGTGATGCGCACACGTTCGCCAACGGCCACATCGCCCAAGGCGACGTCGAAACCACGCGCCAGCCAATCGCTATCACCCACATGGATGCGGCCCGTACCGCCTTCGAAATGCTGCGACACCACGGCAGTCTGCCCGATCAACCGCCCTCCGCGCTGGTTGAGCAGCGGATCGGAACTGACGATGGGCCGGTCGCGCAAGATACGTTTTGCACTGAATACGGAAATGAGCGCCACAGTCACGAACTGGACGACCTGCATAACCGGGCCCAGATCGAAAACGAAGGTCAATAGTCCCGTGGCCAGTGCCGCCACGGCCAGCCAGATCAGAAACACGCCCGGCACCAGCATCTCCGCTGCCGCCAGTATCAGCCCCAGCGCAACCCAGATCCATTGCGGTTCGATGCCGTCAAGCATGGGGCCGCTCTAACGCCCGTCGCCAGAGCGGGGAGCGCTTGCTTTCGTCCGGTCTTTCGGGATCGGAGTGCCGCTGGCATTGGCTGAAGAATTGATCAGACCTTCGCCCACTGCGTCCTTCACAAGCTCTCCGATACCACCGAGAGAGCCGATCAGCTGGGTCGCTTCCACCGGAAACAGGATTGTCTTGGCATTGGGGCTGTCGGCAAATTTGCCCACGGCTTTCGTGTATTCCTGCGCAACGAAATAATTGATCGCCTGGCTGCCCGATGTGGCGATGGCATCGGAAACCAGCTGCGTTGCTTTGGCCTCGGCTTCGGCTTCACGCTCGCGCGCCTCGGCATCGCGGAAGGCCGCTTCGCGCTTGCCCTCGGCCTTCAGAATGGCAGATTGCTTGTCGCCTTCTGCGCGCAGGATATTGGAGGCACGGTCGCCTTCCGCTTCCAGGATTTCGGCACGCTTCAGACGCTCTGCCTTCATCTGGCGGGCCATCGCTTCGCTGATATCGAGCGGCGGACGGATATCCTTGATCTCCACGCGTGTGATCTTGATTCCCCACGGAGACGTCGCATGGTCCACCACGCTGAGCAGGCGGGCGTTGATCTCGTCCCGCTTGGACAGTGTTTCATCCAGATCCATGCTGCCCATTACGGTGCGCAGGTTCGTGGTGGTCAGCGCCATGATCGCGTTTTGCAGGCCAGAAACTTCGTAGGCCGCCTTCGCTGCGTCCAGCACTTGAAAGAACACAACTGCATCCACGCCGACCATCGCGTTATCGGCGGTGATTATTTCCTGACCCGGAATATCCAGCACCTGCTCCATCATGTTGATCTTGTGCCCCACGCGGTCGACGAAGGGTATGATCAGGTGCAGACCGGGATTGGCGGCGAGGGTGAATTTGCCCAGCCGTTCGATCGTATAAACAAAGCCCTGACGCACCACGCGCACGCCCAGCAGGATGAAGACGATCAGGACAAAGACGACCAGTCCGAGCAGAATTTCCATACGCAATAACTCCTTGATCGTAAGCCTAGCCTAGCGGGGGCGAACCGCCAAGCGGATGAGGTGCAGGGCAGGAATTACAGATTGGCGGAATACAGTGCCAGCAGGCGGCCCCATGCGCGTTCTGCCGCTTCCTTGTGGTATGCAGGGCTGTCAAGCACGCACCATCCATGATCGCCGGCATAGACCTCGACCTCGGCAGCAACGCCCGCCGCAGCCGCGGCCTGACGCAGAGCCACCTTGTCTCCCGGCGCTTTCTCGTCATCGTTCTGCGCGATGGCGAAGAGGTATCCTGTATCCGGCGTTCCCGTCAGCAGGCGGTGCGGGCTCTGTTCGTCATCGCGCACAAGGCCTCCGCCATGAAAACTGGCCGCAGCCTTCACGCGGGCAGGCACCGAGGCTGCACTGTACACCGTGAATGGTCCGCCCATGCAGTACCCCTGGCTGCCGATACCGCGCGCCGTGTCCACGGCCTCCTGCCCATCCAGCCACCCGGCCAAGGCACCGGCATCGCGCATCACGGCTTCGCTCGACAGCTTGTCGCGCCACGGGCCGACTTTCTCGAAACCCCCGTTTGCGCGGAAGGCCGGGAAATCGGCAAACTGTTCGCCCGCCACATCGCGGTAATACGGATTGACCACTATCACGGCATAACCTTCGCTCGCCAGCCGCCGCGCCATGATCCGCTTCGCTTCGCGCAGGCCCGCAATGTCGGGCCAAAAAATAACTGCCGGGTACCGACCGCTTGCAGGGTGAACGAAGAACGCATCCGCATCGCCATCGGGCGTGTCTATTACAACCGTGTTTTCGACAAGGCCGCTGGCCGTGGGAGCGTCTTGCTCCTCGCTCGCCATTCCGGTGCAGGCGGCCAAGGCGAAAGCTCCTGTGCCTGCCCCGAATTGCCTGCGCGTCAGCTGCCAATGGGGATTGGGCTTAGGAAGAGCAGACAGATCGTTTTCATCGCACATGTGCTGGGTATCCTTTTTTGATGACCGGAACCTAGCCTTTCCCCAGCGCCGCACAAGGTCGACCGAATGTGGTGATGGACAAGTGGCGTATCACACGGCAGAAAGGGTTTCATAAAGCGACCTAAAAGGTGCTGGCTCCATTTATACGGAGTGGGAGAGGGAAAAACATATGAGAAAATTTGCGCGCACTGCGCTTGTAGCCGGTCTGATGGCCCTCTCGCTGGGATCATGCGGCGAGAGCTATGATCCTGCTGCCAATGGCGGGATCGACGGCGCCCGCCTGCTGAATGCGCAGGCCGACGGGGCCAACTGGATTTCCTACGGCCGCAATTACGAAGAACAGCGCTTCTCCCCCCTCGCCCAGATCAGCACCGAAAATGTCGGCAAGCTGGGTCTGGAATGGTCCGCCGATATGGACACTGCGCGCGGCCAGGAAGCCACGCCGCTGGTGATGGACGGCAAGATGTATCTGACCACCGCGTGGAGCAAGGTGAAAGCGTATGACGCCGCCACCGGCGAGCCGCTGTGGAGCTTCGACCCCGAAGTGCCCGGCGAAACCGCCGTGAAGGCATGCTGCGACGTGGTGAACCGCGGTATGGCGGCATGGGGTGACCGGCTATTTCTGGGCACGCTGGACGGACGTCTGATCGCTCTGGATCGTGACACCGGCGATGTGATCTGGGAAACCGTCACGGTCGACCAGACCAAGAGCTACACCATTACCGGCGCACCGCGCGTCATCGATGGCAAAGTCATCATCGGCAATGGCGGCGCAGAATTTGGCGTGCGCGGCTATGTCGCGGCCTATGATGCAGTGGATGGTGAAGAAGTCTGGCGCTTCTACACCGTGCCCGATGGAACCGAGGGCGAAGACTCCGACGCTTATCTGCAGGACGCGGCCAAAACATGGAGCGGCGACACGCTGGCCGGTGAAGACGGCATTGGCGGCGGCGGCACCGTATGGGACGCGATGGCGTATGACGCCGATCTGGACCTGATGTATATCGGCGTCGGCAATGGCTCCCCGTGGAACCGTGCCTATCGCAGCCCCGGCGAAGACGGCAAAGGCGAAGGTGACAACCTCTACCTCTCCAGTATCGTCGCCATCCGGCCCTCCACCGGCGAATATGTCTGGCATTACCAGACCACGCCGGGCGAAACATGGGATTTTACCGCCACGCAACACATCATGCTGGCGGATATGGAAATCGACGGACGCGAACGGCAGGTGCTGATGCAGGCGCCCAAGAACGGCTTCTTCTACGTGCTCGACCGCGCGACGGGCGAATTTATCAGCGGCGATCCCTATGTAACCGTGAACTGGGCGACCGGTATCGACCCCGAAACGGGCCGCCCGATCGAAAACCCCGAAACGCGGATCGACAAGACCGGCCAGCCAGCAACGGTCACACCGGGCGCGCTGGGCGGCCATAACTGGCATCCGATGGCCTATCACCCGGGCGAGAACCTGGTTTACATACCGGCTTTCGAAGCAGGGATGGTGTATTCCCCGCAGGAGAACTGGAAGCCTGACCGCGCGCGCGGTTTCAACATCGGCTTCGATCTGGGCGCTAGCGATCTGCCGCCGGATCTGGGCTTCCGCAAGCAAGTGGCCGGATCATTGCGCGGCATGCTGATTGCGTGGGATCCGGTGGCCAAGAAAGCCCGCTGGACTGTGGAACATCCCGGCCCGTGGAATGGCGGATTGCTGGCGACAGCGGGCGGCCTTGTCTTTCAGGGCACCGCAGGCAGCGACCTGAAGGCGTTCAATGCCGCAGATGGCACCGAGTTATGGAGCTTCGCCGCGCAAACCGGCATCGTTGCCCCGCCCGTCACCTACACCGTGGACGGCGAACAATATGTCGCAGTGCTGGCCGGTTGGGGCGGTGCCTATGCGCTCACCGTCGATGGCGGCTTGATTGCCAACAAGGCCCCGGTCCGCAATGTATCGCGCCTGCTGGTGTTCAAACTGGGCGCGGAGGGCGAATTGCCCCCACCGCCCGCACTGGCCGACATCCCGCTCGACCCGCCGCCATCTCGGGCCACACCCGAAGTGATCGCGCTGGGTAAGGCAAAATACGGCCGCTATTGCTCCGTGTGCCACGCACCGGGCGCGGTTGGCAGCACCGTCCTGCCCGACCTTCGCCGCTCAGGCACGCTGGGCAACAAGGGCGCATGGCTCAGCGTGGTTCATGATGGCATCTTGCAGGATAACGGCATGGCCAGCTTCAAGGCCAGCCTGACCAAAGACGAAATGGACGCGATCCGCGAATACGTGATCAAGCGTGCAAACGAGGATAAAGCGATGGAGTGAGGGGATAAGCACTTGGGTTGGAAAGGCACCGTTCGATCAGTTTCTGCAGCCATGCGCGCAGCAGAACGCGACGCTGAGCGACGCAGGAAAACGGAACACAAGGCCCAAGAAGCCGACGCTGCTTGGGATGCCGTTAGAGCTTGGAAGGCGCATTTACGGAACATCGTAAATGTCCACGCAAACCGAGCTGACGACATTGATTGGATGTCACTTCGTAACCGTGCAGAGCCATTGGCTCCCCAAAAGTCTGTTGAGCAAGAACTCGCGGCGCAGGCTGCACTTAGCGATTTCATGCCGAGATTTTGGGACTTCCTAAGCGGGGGGAGTGACAAGCGCAGAGAAAGTTTGGAGAACCAGCTGGTCGAAGCCCGACTAAAAGACAGCCGCTCATATGCTGTCGAAGAAGATGAATTTCAGAGAAAATTAACTGAATTTCAATCTGACCGCGACCTTGCAAGCAGGGTCTTGGATGGGGACGCAACCGCCTATCGCGATGTTCTTACTGAGCTATATTCGGGCGCCGAAGATCTACTCGGAAAGACGGTAACCTTTCATATTGAAGATAGTAAAATACACGTCATTGGACATGTTGGGGACGCAGAGGCTATTGTCCCAAGGTTTCGACGCAAGCAGTTAGCAAGCGGCAAGCTTTCAGAAACTAAGATGCCAAAAGGTGAGTTTAACGAGCTCTATCAAGACTACGTCTGCAGCGTGGCCCTAAGGCTTGCAGGTGATATTTTTGGAGTTCTCCCGGTCAACGATTGTCATGTCACCGCTTGCACGACAATGCTTGACTCATCGACCGGCCACCTGTCGAAAACACCGATACTTTCGGTTTTTTTCGTTCGACCGACCTACGAAGGGCTGAATTTGGCAAATCTCGATCCTTCGGACTCCATGGCCAATTTCGTACACACGATGGCATTTAAAAAGACACGAGGTTTTCAATCAATCAAACCGCTGCGTAAGATGGACTAAAGGCAATACCGGTTAGCTACTCGTACCTCAGCCCAACGCCGACCAGCCTCAAAGAAGTTCAGCTCCAGCAGTACATTGTTCGGGTCGGCGGTGAAAATCTGCCACAGCCCGATCCCGCTCAGATCGTTGACTGTGTACTCCGCCCCGCGTCTGTCCAGCGGGACCCTTACGATGTCGAACTCGCCGCAGCGCAGGACGATGTTGTTGATCGCGCCGGTCCCCCGCACCGCACCGCTTCGCGGTCATAGGCGCGGGGGCAGTCGACCGAATTGAGATGCAGCACAGCGATGCCGCTCGCATCAACCATCCAGCGCACTTGCTCCGGCTTTAGCGGCTGCGGTCCGTCGCGTTCTTCCAAATCGAGCAGTCGGCATAGAAGCGCGCGGTTTCGGCCAACTTGTCGGTGATGATGTTTACATGGTCCAGCCGCTCGACGATACTTGGTATTCCCCTACTTCAAAACCATCCGCGCGCTCTGCCCGTCATCCACCTTAATCACTGCGCCGGTCACGCATTCGCTGGCGGGATCGACCAGATACAGTAGCGATGTGTCCAGCCCGTCGGGTTCCGGCACGCGCTGGCGGGCAAGCCCCGGGCGCGGATCGCCAATGCGTTCGAACATACCGTCGGTCATCTCTGTCACGAACATTCCCGGCGCAATCGCGTTGACGTTGATATGGGCGTAGGCCCATTCGACGCTCAGCGTCTCGGTCATGCGGGCAATGGCGGTTTTGGTCACCGCATACAGCGCCGCGCCGCCGCCATCATAGCGGTAATGCGCGGTGCTGGAGATATTGACGATCCGCCCCGGTTTCTTCGCCGCGATCAGCCGCCGGGCCACCTCGCAGGACAGCACCCACGGCGCGCGCAGGTTCACGCCGAGCACGCGGTCAGTCAGTTCCAGGCTCATCTTATGGGCGCGCTGGGCATCGGGAATGCCGGCATTGTTGACCAGAATATCGACCGTGCCGAACGCCTGCTCGCCTGCCTCCACAGCCGCCACCAGCGCCTCTGCATCGGTTGCATCCATTTCTACAGGCAATGCCTTGCCGCCGCTCTCGCGGATTTCGTCCGCCAATGCCTCCAGCCGGTCGACCCGGCGCGCAGCCAGCACGACCGCCGCACCATGCGCCGCGAGCACCCTCGCAAACCGCTCTCCGAAGCCGGAGGAAGCGCCTGTGACCAGCGCAACACGTCCTGAAAGATCGGGGCCTTTGGAATTGGTGGTCATCGCTTTCTCTCCTGTAATTTCATTCTGTTATGTGCGTTTTGCAGTCCAGTCATACAGCGTGCCGAACCGGACCAGCGCCCCGCCGATAAACGGCAGGATAACGATCCAGAACCGCACGCCGAGAACGCCATTGGGGGTCGCAATGCTGAGCACGGCGGTCGCGCCCAGACCAATGCAGGCGAGGATCAAGCCCAGCAACAGCCGCCAGTGCGGCACATCCCCTTTACCCGCAGCCTTCGGATTGGCGCCCGCCTGTTCATACCGTGCGAACAGCATCACCAGCGGCAGGGTAAGCGCGATATACAGCGCGAACCAGACAGGCCGGGTGAGCCACCATGCGGCCCCGCCCGGTTCCACCCCCAGCCCCACGCCGCCCAGCAGCCATGCTGCCACCAGAACCAGCACGAAAGCGGTGAGATGCCACAGATAGACGCTCATGATCATCCCGTTGATCAGCACCACACCGGTCCAGATGCGCATATTGTCCAGCATCCGGCGCGCCTGCGGCTCCAGCGCCAGTGCAATGCCTGCCTGCGCGATACCCAGTGCCAGCAGGGCGATGGTGGGCGGCATGGAATTGGTGATGGTGTTGCCCGGCACGCCGATCATCGCCACCGGATACGGGCCGGCAAACACCAGCAGCAACAGCGCGGCCAGCCCGGCCGCAGCCATTGCCAGCGCGCGGGCGGGATTGGCGAACCTGCCTTCGCCCCAGGCATAGCCGAGCTGATGGATCGCCACCCAGATGAAGGCGAAATTGGTATATTTGATATAGGGCACGTCCAGCAGATATGTCGCCGCATCGACGGCCACCGCACACGCGATCAGCGCCGCGACAGAGCCCATGCCATATCGCCGCCACGCCGCGTGGGAGAGCGGCACGACCGCCGTGACCATGATGTACACCGACAGGAACCACACCGGGATCAGCGCAAGCTGCGCTGCCATCGCCACGATGCCCCGCTCTATCCCCGCCAGCGTGCCGAACA
This sequence comes from uncultured Sphingomonadaceae bacterium, assembly GCA_913060895.1. Lineage (GTDB taxonomy): Bacteria > Pseudomonadota > Alphaproteobacteria > Sphingomonadales > Sphingomonadaceae > CAJXSN01. The sequence continues at coordinate 73,679 of CAJXSN010000007.1, read as the reverse complement.
TCGCAATTGCGGTCCAGATTGCGAACAGCGGCAGCACCGGATAAATCAGCCGCCGGAACCGGCTGCTGAACCAGTGCGAATATGTCTGCCCCTCGCGCCGGTTGGATGACCAGCTGACCCCGTTGGAAAACCCGCCCACCAGAAAGAACAGCGGCATCACCTGAAACACCCATGTCAGCCACTGCGTCCACGGGATGATGCCCAGCAGGTTTCCGCCGACGACGTCTCCGGCACCGTCCACATACGGCGCAGCCACCAGCCAGTGCCCGACCACCACCGCCAGAATGGACAGCCCGCGCAGGAAATCCACGTAGCGGTTGCGCTCGGGCGGGGCCATTTCAGCCATCGCCCGCGCGCGTGACCATACGGTTTTTCTGGGTCTGGCGGTCTTGCCGTTCATCGAATGCTTTCCTTCATCACCGTATCAAAAGACCACCGTGCGGCCACCGTTCATCACCACCCGTTCCTCGACATGCAGGCGCACTGCCTCTGCCAGAACGCGCCGTTCGATATCGCGGCCCTTGCGGACCAGCGCGGCGGGCAGGTCGGCATGGGTGATCGGCTCCACGGCCTGATGGATAATCGGCCCTTCGTCGAGATCGGTGGTCACGTAATGCGCAGTCGCCCCGATCATCTTTACCCCGCGGGCATGGGCCTGATGATAAGGTTTCGCGCCCTTGAAACCGGGCAGGAAAGAGTGATGGATGTTGATGCAGCGCCCGCTGAAATGCGCCGCCTGTTCGTCCGACAATATCTGCATATAACGCGCCAGCACCACCAGTTCCGCATCCGTATCATCTGCGATGCGCCGAACTTCTGCCTCCTGGGCCGCCCGGGTTTCGCGGGTAACGGGCAGGTGATGAAACGGGATGTCGCCGGTATCCGTCGCCCCGATCACGGCGTGGGGATGGTTTGAAACGATCGCCACAGGATCGATCGCCAGTTCCCCGATCCGCCAGCGATAGATCAGGTCGGCCAGACAATGATCGAACTTGCTGACCATGATCAGCACCCGGCGGGGCCGGTCCCGGGATGCCAGCTTCCAGTCCATCCCGAAATCGCCCGCCACACCGGCAAAGCGGGCGCGCAGATCTGGTGTGGAGGAGCCCTTCGGATCGAATTCGACCCGCATGAAAAACCGGTCGTTCTCACAATCGTTGAATTGCTGGGCCTCCAGCACATTGCCGCCATTTTCAAACAGGAAAGAGGTCACTCTGGCAGTGATCCCGGGCCGGTCGGCGCAGGATAATGTCAGGACGAGCGCACCGCTGCCGGGGGCAATCATCGCCCTACCCCCGTGCGCCCAGAGCCGTTTCGCATTGGTTCATCAGTTCGGCCATGATGTCGGCCACCGGCTCTTCCGCCTTCACCATGCCGACCGATTGCCCGGCCATCAGCGATCCGTTCTCCACATCGCCATCCACCACTGCGCGGCGCAGCGCACCTGCCCAGTAATGTTCGATCTGCAACTGCGCCTCCATCATGGCGAGGCCGTCTGTATCGACCAGCCCGGCCACTTCGCGCTGCTTGGCAGTGAATTCCTCGGTGCCCTTGTTCTTCAAAGCGCGCACGGGAATGACCGGCAGGCGCGGATCGACCTGAACGGATGCCACCGCATCGCGGGCATTGGCGCGGAAGAACGCTTTCTTGAAATTCTCGTGCGCGATGCTTTCGGTGGCGCAGGCAAAGCGCGTGCCCAGCTGCACGCCGACCGCGCCCATTTCCAGATAGCCTGCAATCGCCTCTCCCCGCCCGATGCCGCCTGCGACGAACACCAGATGATCCTCGGCCAGCACCGGCAGGAATTCCTGCGCCAGCACGCTGGTGGAGACAGGGCCGATATGGCCGCCCGCCTCCATCCCCTCGATCACCAGGGCATCGCCGCCAGAGCGCAGCAGCTTCTTCGCCAGTGCCAGAGTGGGGGCAAAAACGATGACCTTGGCCCCGCCCTCCTTGATTTTCTCGACCGATCCCTTGGGCGGGATGCCGCCTGCCAGCACCACATGGCTGACACCGTGTTTGGCGCACACGCCGATCAGATCCATCAACTGCGGGTGCATGGTGATGAGGTTGACGCCAAACGGCTTGTCCGTTCGTGCGCGCGTCTCGGTAATCTCTGTATCGAGCAATTCGGGCGTCATCGCCCCGCAGGCAATCACGCCAAAGCCGCCCGCATTGGAAATGGCCGAAACCAGACCCCGTTCGGAAACCCACGACATCGCGCCGCACAGAACGGCATGCTCGCAGCCAAGAAAATCGATGCCGCGCTGCATCAGCGCGTGGGTTTTGGAATAGGTTGTCATGCAGGACCGGTTAGGGTGTGAGGGCGCGGGGGGCAAGCATCAGTCCTTCTCCGGCGCAAACCGAGGGATTTGATAATCGGGGCGCAGCCAGCGGATGTGGCCCTCCGCTTCCTCTGCGGCGCGTTTGTGGTTCAAAGCCACCAGCCGCGCGACGATTTCGCTGGGCCCGAGCGTTCCGGCGGCGTGATCCGCCCCCCAGCCATAGGCATCGGCCACTGCTGAATCGAGCTGTTCGTGGAGCCGATTTACGATCCCCGCCCGCGCGGCGGTGGCGCGGCGCTGGTCCTTGTCCGACAGCGGCTCGCCTCCCGACGCACTGGCCCGCAGCTTCTCGCGCAGATTGTAGAGCTCGGTCATGGTGAGCTTGTCGGTTTCGGCAATCGCGAGCTTGCGGGTTTCGTCGAGTTCTTCGGCAAGCTCGGCGATGGTGGCGCGTTGAGCATCGGTGGCGTCGGGGAAGGGGAAGGGGTCGAAGACTTTGGATTTCGAATAGCTAGGCCTATCTTCCAAGGTTCCGCCAGTCCTCAACGCCCACTCCACGTGAGTACGTGATTGAACTACCCCGAGGCAAAACGCATTCTCGTGTGCAAGGACAACAATCCGGTTATCGGGAATTATTGATCCATCGATAAATTGGAAAACTCGATGCTTCGATATTTCCGCCGAACCAATAAATCTAGTAATGCCTTTCATTGCGGGCCGTAGCTCCACACGCGGCTCTCCGAAAATCCACCAGTTCCTTTTGTAGCTGTCGCGTCGATTCTTGTCCCGGTCCGGCTTCACCTCTCGGAGCAAATACTCATAAACCTCGGGAAACCGCTGGCGCACCTCGCGTTCCTCCAATCCGAGCAAATCGATCACCATGACATCGCGCGGATGCTGTAAAAGGTCACGCCCATTGCGGTAGGGCCGTATGTGCTGATCCAGCCCGTCCCGCGTGCCTAATCCCAAATCCTTGGCCTGCTTATCGGTCACGATGAAGCCGGAGCCGATAAGCTGGACGCCGCGATAACCAAGGCCATGATTGGCAAGCAGCGGTGTGGCCTCGCTAGCACTCGCCCCCACCGTCAAATTCGCATTGATGCGCCCCGCCACGCGCGCCAGTGCAATGGCCGGATTGTCCGTATCCAGCGCCGCTTCGCCGGTCACTTCGCGCAAGGTGCCTGCCTGCGCCCCGCGCCCCGCCACGGTCATGGCGATGCGCACGGCGGCGGCGTCCCTGGTCGCCTTCGTCCAGGGATGATCGGGGATCGCCATGATGAGCGAGAGGGCGTTCTCCCCATCCTCTTTAGAGGAGGGGGTCGGGGGGCGGTGCTGGCCAGGTGCTTCGCCCGCTTTCTCCCCTACCGCTGCTTTCTCCACCACCCCCGGCTCCTCCTCTGAAGAGGAGGGGAGGAGATAGTTCGCAATCACCCGGCGGGAAAATTCCTGCGTGATGGAATTGGTGGTGACGAAGCCGAAGCGGATCAGCGGACTGTCTTTCGCCACCAGAGTATGCGCCGCGCGGTCCCACCATTGCATCACGAAATCGGATGATTTGGGCACGCGCGGATTGGCCGCCCACATCGCTTCTGCATAATCCCCGCCCAGTTTTTCGCGCAAATCCTTCCCACCGATAAAGGGCGGATTGCCGATGATAAATTCCACCTCCGGCCAGTCGGCCAGCACCGGGTTTTTATAATCTGGCTGCCCCGTCTCGGTCAGCCGAAGGATCGCATCATAACGCCCGCGCCGCCCCATATTCAGGTTTGCGCTGCGCTGCAAAACAGGTTCCGGCACAGCGTCGGGATCATCCTGTAGCCGGTTGCGCAGCCAGCCGATCCACAGCACCAGCTCGGCAATCTTGGCCGCGCGCGGGTTCAGTTCCAGCCCGTAAAACTGCTGCGGACCGACGCGCGGTTTTGCCTCCCCGCCCAGTTTCTGGACCATGTCGATCACCCGGCTTTCCAGTTTCTGGAGCAGTTCCATCGCCACATACAGGAAATTGCCGGTGCCGCAGGCCGGGTCCAGTACGCGGACGCTGGCCAGCCGATCATGGAAGGCCAGCGCGGCTGTCAGCAACGTGGCCTCGTCCTCGGCATGGGTTTGCTGCAACGCTTCCCATTCCGGCTCCAGCACATCCATGATGGTCGCGCGCACCAGCCGGTCCACATAGGGGCGCGGGGTGTAATGTGCGCCCAGCTTGGCACGCTCGTCCTTGTCCAGCGCCTGTTCCAGCAGGGTGCCGAAAATGGCCGGTTCGACCCTACGCCAGTTCTGCCGCGCGGCCTCGTACAGATTGTGGACCAAAAACCCGCCGAGCGGATAGGTCTTGCTGTCTTCGAACAGGCCGCCGTTGAAATACCGGACGTCGGTTTTCAGCGCCATAGAGAAGCGATTGGCCGGGTCCGCATTGTTCATCTTCTCGAACAAATCACGCAGGCCGTTGGCGAAATAGCCATCATTGCCTTCGGCTTCTTTCAGGAATTCCTCGAAACCGCGGCGGGGTAGCAGCCCGATATCCTCGGCAAACATGCAGAACAGCACGCGCATCAGGAACAGGCTGGATTCCTCGATCTCGATATTGCGCTGCCGGAAATCCGATGTGCGGACGCGGATGCCTTCTTCCAGATATTTGCTGACCTCGGCCAGATTGGACGCGACCGCGCGGGTAACGCGGGCGGACTGAAACCGGGGATCGACACTTTTCGGGTCGGTCCAGATGGCGCGCAGCAGGTCCAGCGCGTTCTTTCCGGTCTGTGCGACTTCGTCTTCGCTGGCGAGATCGGGCAGCTCGATCCGGTAGTTCTGCCGGTCAGGGAAGAAATCGTAATCGCGGCCATTACCCGCCGGATCGACATAAATTTCAAACGCGCGGCCCACGTCGCACACAATCAGAAACGGCGATACCGGTTCGTTCGATGGCAGGTTGCGAGCGTAATTACGCGCCTGCAGCCACGCATCGCGCATCATCAGATCATAGCGCGCGCCAGAGGGGGCCTGCGGCCTGTCGCCAAGATCGAGTGGGGCCTGATCGGGCTTCAGGTAGCTTTGCTTGGCCTCCATAATGAAGTGGCTGCGTTTGTAGAGATCAATCGCGCCAGTGCCTTTGATCGACCGGAAAGAACCACCGGGGACGCTGGCCTCGTATTCGTAGGCGCCTAGCTTGCCTTTCTCCGCAACGCCGGGGCGATCGAACTCCAGAACCTCACAAAGATCGGTAACGAAGGATTGGAAATTGGAGGTTTCCGCGCCGCCTGCTGTGCCGGTCCATTTTTTGATCAGATCATCGGCAGTCACGCGGCGCTTCCCCTATTGCGTGGCTGTTCTAACCGACACCGGAATCGCCGCCAAGCAAATGATTTTCCTACACGCTCCGCACTCGTTAGCGTTGCTCTGAACCAATCCGAATCGTGTGGAATTGCCCAATGGCGTGTGTGCGCGGACCGTAGCGGTTATCGCGCGAATTGGCGGCAATGTGTCAAGCTGGCGATTTTTCGCAAAGATCTGATTTTAAGGGAAAATACTAGGCTTCGTTGCTTGACAGGGTGTCAAAAGTGTCAAGCAAATCCAACATCAGTCTTCGGGTGCATCCAGTCCGTAGGCGGTGTGGAGCAGGCGGACGGCGAGTTCCGTTTCATCTTCGTCGATCATCACGCTGACCTTGATTTCCGACGTGCTGATGGCCTGAATGTTGATGCCCCGGTCGCTCATGCTGCGGAACATGGTGCTGGCAACGCCCGCATGGCTCTTCATCCCCACGCCCACCACGCTGATTTTCGCAATGTGGCTGTCGGTGATGATGCGGCCAAAGCCGATGGCCTCGCGCCGGTCGTCCAGCAGGGCCTGCGCCCGGGGCAGGTCGGTCTGGGGGATGGTGAAGGTGACGTCGGTCTCCCCCTTGTCGCGGCCCACGTTCTGGATGATCATGTCGACATTGATCGACGCGGCGGCCAGCGGTTCGAATATCTCGGCCACGGCGCCGGGCTTGTCCGGCACGCGGGTCAGGATAATCTTGGCCTCGTTCTTGTCATGCGCGATGCCGGTGACGTGCTGGCGTTCCATGTCGTTCCTTTCGAGGATCGCATCCATTTCGGTGTCTGATACGATCAGCGTGCCGGGCAGATCGTCTGCGGGCGGTGATGTTTCGTCGGTAAAACTGGAGAGGACCTGGACGCGGACCTGCTCCTTCATCGCAAGGCCCACGCTGCGGGTCTGCAAAACCTTCGCGCCGACGGATGCGAGCTCCAGCATCTCCTCATACGTCACCGCCTTCAGCTTGCGGGCGCGGGACACGATGCGGGGATCGGTGGTATAAACGCCGTCGACATCGGTGTAGATATCGCACCGGTCGGCCTGAACTGCGGCGGCGATGGCCACCGCGCTGGTATCGGACCCGCCGCGGCCCATCGTGGTGATACGGCCTGCCTCCGATACGCCCTGAAACCCGGGGACGACGGCGATGGAGCCTTCCGCCAGCGAGGCAAGGAGCGCTTCGGGGGCAATCTGTTCCACCCGCGCCTTGGCATGGGATTCTACGGTTCGCAGAGGCAATTGCCAGCCCAGCCAGCTGCGCGCCTGACATCCCATCGATTGCAGGGTCATTGCAAGCAGGCCGGAAGTAACCTGCTCTCCGCTGGCGACGACCACGTCGTATTCGGCGGGATCATACAGTGCATGAGCCTCCCGCGCGAAGTTCACCAGCCGGTCTGTCTCTCCGGCCATCGCCGAGACGACCACGACCACTTCATCGCGCGTTCCATCGGGTTTGGGCGCGGCCTGACGGCACACGATCTGCGCCACACGGCGAATGCGCTCTGTCCCGGCCATCGACGTGCCGCCAAATTTCATCACGATGCGCGCCATGTGCTGAGCAAATCTCCTGCTGGTCGGCTTTCACGGGCGCTGTTACGAAGGGGGGATGACTGATGCAACAATTGAAGCCCCAAGCAAATCTACAGGCAGCCAAACGATCCGCCCAGGCGAAGCCGCGCATTTCGGCGCGCTGGCGGCGGATTGGTGGGATGCGAGAGGTTCGTCGGCCATGCTGCACAAGCTCAACCCCGTGCGGCTGGGCTTTGTCAGATCGGCAATCGATAGGCATTGGGGCGCCGATGTTCGGGATCCCAAGCCGCTGGAGGGCAAGACCGTGCTGGATGTCGGATGCGGCGCTGGCCTGCTGTGCGAGCCTCTGGCGCGGATGGGCGCAGCGGTTACCGGCCTTGACGCAGCAGCTGAAAACGTTGCGGCAGCACGCGCCCACGCCGAGGGTTCGGGCCTTGCCATCGATTACCGCGCCGGAGAGCTGGGTGAGGCAAAACTGGGGCAATTCGATCTGGTCACCTCGCTGGAAGTGCTTGAACACGTGGCGGACAAGCCTGCCTTTCTGCGCGAACTGGCATGCAGGCTGGCGCCCGATGGGCTGATGATTCTCTCCACCCCCAACCGCACGGCGGCCAGTCGCCTGCTGCTGGTCGGCGCGGCCGAAACGACAGGGGCCATCCCGCGCGGGACGCATCACTGGGGCGATTTCATCACGCCGGACGAGCTGGAAGCGACTCTCACCCCGCTGGGCCTGAAGGTTTCCGATTTGCAGGGCATTGCCTGGCGCCCGGGCAAGGGGCTGCACGTATCGGGCGACCTATCGCTGAATTACATACTCAGCGTTCAGCGCGCCTAGCCGCCAGCCATACAGGCGGGATTCGACTTCGGATCAGGCGCGGCCATCCTGCCCGGATCATCGGTAAAGACGCCGTCGATCCCTGCGCCGGAAATGGTCCTGTACAACGATGCATCGCACCCTGTCTGGGCAGGGCCGCCTTGTCCGCGCAACTGCCTTGGCAGGAAGGCGTTTTCCTTGCGAACCGTCCAGGCATGCACCAGTAGGCCCGCATCTTTCGCGTGTCGGATCAGCGGCTGGGCGCTGCCTGCAGGGCCAAACAGAAGATCCAAAGGTGCTCCGATCCCGTCCGCATAGCCCGCAATGGCTGCCAGCCCGCTGATGGACAGCATATCAGCATATAACACGCCCGGTTCATCCACCGGGCCACTCTCGCCCTTCACCAGCTGGATCAGCGGAACGTCGATCATCCGGTCCAGCCGCTGCAGGGCTCCGACTTCAAAACTTTGCACGAACACCATCGCATCGGCATCGTCCATATTTGCCTTGCGCAGTGCAGCCACCAGCAGATCGACCATATCGATACCTGTATCCTGCAACAGGAAGGTCGGATGCTTGATTTCCGGATAGAGCCCGATGCGCCGACCTGTTTCAGCCTCTTTGGCGCGCACCAGCCTTACGATATCCTCGAAGGTTGGAACCTGATACAGGCCGTCGAAACGTGCATTGGCAGGGCGGATCGCGGGCAAACGTTCTTTGGCACGCAGGGTGTGCAGTTCGGCTAGCGTGAAATCCTCCACGAACCAGCCGGACACCAGTTCGCCGTCCACCGTCTTGCTACGGCGGCGGTCACGAAACTCGTCGCGGTTGGCGACATCGGTGGTGCCTGAAATGTCGTTCTCATGCCGCGCAACCAGAACCAGATCCTTTGTCGCGACCAGATCGGGCTCGATATAATCCGCTCCTTGATCGATCGCCATTTCATACGCCGCCAAAGTATGTTCGGGCCGGTCCCCGCTCGCACCGCGATGGGCGATGATGAGCGGCTCTTGCGCAAGAACGGGCAGAGGCGCGAGGGCGAGAGCCGCAAAGCCAAGCAGTTTCAGCAAAACGCATTCTCCCATTCACTATCTGCAAAGCCAACCAGCACCCGCGCGCCATCGGAATGCTCAGCCACCGGGCGCTTGATCATGCTCGGGTGCTCCAGCATTAGCCCTATCGCTTTTTCGCGGGTCATGTCGGCCTTGTCCGCATTATCCAACTTGCGGAACGTCGTACCGCGGCGGTTCAGAAGGGCTTCCCAACTCACGCTATCGGCCCAGCGTTCCAGATTGGAGGCATCCACACCTTCCTTCTTGTAATCGTGGAAAGTGTATTCGACGCTGTTTTTATCACACCATTTGCGAGCTTTTTTTACAGTGTCGCAATTGGGAATGCCGTAAAGTTGGATGGTCATAAGACTGCGGGCTTCCTGTTTGAAATCCGGAATGGACGCGCCGTTGAAAGGCGAGCCGTGCGAGGCTGAAAAAGTGCTTTAGACCAGTGTGATGAAAGTAGGACAGAGCCAAAACGAAGTGGCCTTACGGAAAATGATGTGTCTCCGGGTTCTCGCAGGTCATTACGGTGTAATTCTCGTAATACTCGCGTCGCCCGCGGGCCTGGATCTGCGCGTGGGACACCTCTGCACGCCACGCCTTGGCCGACGCCCTGTTTTCCCATTCGGAAACCGCCACCACCTCACCGTCATCCGCGACGTAGGACTTGAAGGACAGATACCCCGGCTGCGCCGCCGCCATCGCTTCCATGCGGGCTGCATCGGCGAGATATGCATTGGTGTCGACATCGGCCCGTTTGCGATTGCGGAAGACGACCAGATACATCGCTCAGCCCCTTGAAAGATGCGCGTCCGCAATCGCTACTGCCAACGCATCGGCCGCGTCGGCTCCAGCGATTTCTACCCCCGGCAGCAGGATTTTGAGCATCGCCTGTACCTGCGTCTTTTCTGCCGCGCCCGTTCCGACAACCGCCTTTTTGACCAACCGGGCGGCATGTTCGTTGACGCTCAGATCCGCCATTCCGCAAGCGGCCAACACCGCGCCGCGGGCCTGCGCCAGTTTCAGCGTCGACTGGGCGTTCTTGTTGGCGAATACTTCTTCCGCCGCCGCGCGGTCTGGCGCATGATCGGCAATGGCCTGCGCAACGCCGCGCTGGAGCAACGCCAGCCGCTTTGCCATCGGAGCCTTTGCCGGTGTGGCAATCTGGCCATTGGCAATGTGGATCAGGCGCGAACCCTCGACCCGGATAATGCCCCAGCCAGTACAGGTGAGAGAGGGGTCAAGACCAAGTATCAGGGTCATCTAAGACCCCTCAGTCCTCCAGCTTCTCCATCACCTCGTCAGAAATATCGTAATTGCCCCAAACGGTCTGCACGTCATCGTCATCGTCCAGAACATCGATCAGTTTAAGCAGGGTGCTTGCGCCTTTCTCGTCCATGTCGACAGTGATGTTCGGCTTCCATGCCAGCTTCACTTCCTTGGCTTCGCCCAGCGTCTTTTCCAGATCGGTCGCGACCTGATGCAAATCATCGAACGCGGTCCAGATTTCGTGGCCGTCTTCGGTTGAGGCAATATCCTCTGCGCCCGCTTCCATCGCGGCTTCCAGAACCTTGTCCTCGGTGCCTGCATCGGCGGCGTATTCGATATAGCCGAGCCGTTCGAATCCGTGGGCCACGCTGCCTTCCGTACCCAGATTGCCGCCATGCTTGCTGAACGCGGTGCGGACGCTGGTGGCGGTGCGGTTCCGATTGTCGGTCAACGCCTCGACGATGATGGCGCTGCCGCCGGGGCCATAGCCTTCGTAGCGAACCTCTTCGTAATTCTCGTCGTCGCCAGCAGTGGCCTTGTCGATTGCGCGCTGGATATTGTCCTTGGGCATGGATTGCCCCTTGGCGGTGTTAACCGCCAGACGCAGACGCGGGTTCATGTCGGGGTCGGGCGTGCCCATTTTCGCGGCCACGGTGATCTCGCGGCTCAGCTTGGAAAACAGGTTGGACCGTTTCTTGTCCTGCGCACCTTTGCGGTGCATGATGTTTTTAAACTTGGAATGGCCTGCCATCGGATATGTGCACCAATTCGTAAGAGGAAAAGTCTAGGCCGATGCCAATAGCCGCATGACCCCGCATCCCTCAACCCCGACTGCGCCCGATTTGCGCGAGCCCCCTATGGAGAACGCTGTGGCGGACAATCTGCCAGAGGCTGGCCGGTTGCCGCTGCGCGCCTTCCTGCGCCGCCCGGTCGCGCCAATACGTGCCACAGGGATCGGTATGGAGAGCCTGCGCGGTGTCCTGCGTCTGTACGGTGTAGATTTCGCTGCGATGAGCGTGCTGGGCATCATCGCTATGGCGGTTGTGGCGGCGGGATTTGAACTTCCGACCAATACGCTCAATGAAATGGAGCTGGCACCCGGCTTCATCGCATTCGTCGTTTTGGGCGCTCCATTCATGGAAGAGCTGGCGTTCCGCAGCTGGCTGTCGGGCAGGCCGGGGCATATTGTGGCCAGTGCACTTGGCGCAGCGGCAATTTTCCTCGCGCCTGCGGCAGTCTATGCCGATGGGGCAGCCGCGACTGCCGGGTTGGGCGCGCTTACCGCGTTGCTGCTGGCACTGGCCGGAGCAGCCCTGTGGCGCTGGCGCAGACGAGGGCCAATGCCTTGGTTCACAAGCGGTTTTCCGGTCATTTTCTGGCTGGTAGCACTGGTTTTCGGAGCGGTGCACCTGACCAATTATCAGGATGGCGCGCTGTATATCCTGCTGCCGCTCGTCATTCCGCAATTCGTGGCAGGTACCCTGTTCGGCTATGCCCGTGTGCAATACGGATTATGGGCAGCGATACTGCTGCACATGATGCATAATGGTACGGCCGTCGCTCTGGTGCTGCTGATGGCGCAGACGGGGCTCCCTGCCGGCTGAGCACTGCTCGAGCCGGCCCGAAGTCTGACCGGTCAGACCATACCCAGCGCGTTTTTGTAGGTGTCGAGCAGCATATCCTGCTCGCTGCGATCATCCGGCTTCATTTTGCGCAGACGCACGATCTGGCGCATGATCTTGGGGTCGTAACCAACGGCCTTCGCCTCGGCGTAAACGTCGCGAATATCGTCGGCGATGCCCTTTTTCTCTTCTTCGAGACGCTCGATCCGCTCAATCAAAAGACGCAGGCGATCGTCTGTGGAATTGGCATCGGTATCGGCCATGTTTTTAGCTCCGGCATATTGGGAAAGGAATCGGTTGGCCGCGCTGTAGCGAGCCTGTCGGAGCGGGTGAACCGGTTGCGGATCAATCCTGCCAGTTATCCTACCCGTTTTTTGCAACGCTATCCTTCATCCGCGCCAGTTGCTCATCCGTGGCAGGCGTCTGGCGGGTCGCCTTCCATTCGTCCTGTGGCATACCGTGAATCAGTTCGCGCGCCTGCGCCTTGTCGCCATCATATCCGGCATCCCTGATCCAGTCGGCCAGACAATTCCGGCAAAAACCAGACAGCCCCATAAGATCGATATTCTGCGCGTCGTGCCGGTGCTGCAAATGGCGGACCAGACGGCGGAAAGCTGCCGCTGCCACGGCATCGTCCAATTGATCCAGGGAATCGTTAGTATTCATATCCATATGCATTCGTCCTTGAGTTGAAATATGTCGCTGCCATAGCCGCACATTATGGACAAACGCGACATGCCCGAAAATTCCACCGCCAAACTCGACCCCCGTGGCAGGAAGGTCAAGATACTGGCCACTACCGGTCCGGCCAGCAACAGCCCGGACATGCTCCGCCGCCTGTTCCGTGCAGGGGTCGATGCCTTCCGGGTAAATATGAGCCACGGAGAACACGCTCAGCACGCCGAGACGATTGCAGCGATCCGCGCTCTGGAGAAGGAGTTTCACCGCCCCATCGCGGTCTTCTGCGATTTGCAGGGGCCGAAATTAAGGGTGGGCACGTTCAAGGACGGCAAGGCGGTGATCCGCCATTCGGGCCACTTTACGCTCGACCGCGACCCGCAGCCCGGCGACGAGACCCGTGTCTGCCTGCCCCATCCCGAACTCTTCGGCCTGATGGAGAAGGGGCAACGCCTGCTGATCAATGACGGTAAAATCCGCCTGCGGGTGATCCGGGCAAGCGATCAGGAAATCCTCTGCTCGGCCGAAGTCGGCGGAGTGATTTCGGACCGCAAGGGCGTAAATGTGCCCGATGTCGAAATTCCCATTCCCGCGCTGACTTCTAAAGACCGCAAGGACTTGGCCTTCGCCGTGGAGCAAGGGGCAGACTGGATCGGACTATCCTTCGTTCAGCGGCCCGACGATCTGGCCGAGGCGCGGCGATTGATGGGCGGATACGGCGATCAGAAACCGGCCTTGTGCGCCAAGATCGAAAAACCGATGGCAGTCCGCCGCTTGGACGAGATTATCGAACTGTCCGACGGCATTATGGTCGCGCGAGGTGACCTCGGGGTAGAACTAGACCCCGAAGACGTGCCGCCGCTGCAGAAGCAGATCGTGGGCAAGACGCGCACAGCGGGCAAGCCGGTGATCGTCGCCACCCAGATGCTGGAAAGCATGATCGAGAGCCCCAGCCCGACCCGCGCTGAAGTCTCCGATGTCGCCAACGCAGTCTATGACGGGGCCGACGCCGTTATGCTGAGCGCGGAAACAGCAGCAGGCGATTGGCCGGAGGAAGCCGTTACGATCATGCACCGTATTGCTGGCAAAGTGGAAAGCGATCCCGCTTATCTTGGCCGTGTCCGCTTCCTTGATACACCGCCCGATCCGACCACTGCCGACGCGCTGAGCCACGCCTGCATGACCATCGCCGACACCGTACCGATTGCAGCAGTCACCGTATTTACAGGCAGCGGCAGTACAGCGCGCCGCGTAGCGCGTGAGCGGCCAAGCGTGCCGATGCTGGTGCTCACCCCGCGTTTGAAAACAGCACGCCGCCTTGCCTTGCTATGGGGCGCGCACGCGGTGATGACCCGGGATATTGGCAGTTTTGAAGAGATGATTGCCAAGGGCAAACGCATGGCCCTTCGGCATGGATTTGCAAACTCGGGCGACAAGCTGATTGCTCTGGCCGGCGTCCCCTTCGGCACACCGGGCAGCACCAATCTGCTGCACATCGTGACACTGAGTGGTGACGAGCTGGAGAAACGTGAGACTTAGCCGAGGCCGCAACCGGCCGCCAAATCATGCCCGTTAACACTTAAAGCGCACCTGTAGGCGTAGAGATGGTCCGTCAGGAACATCCAATGAAATTCGTCAATCTCAAATCCCGCGGTGGCGACTATCTGGTCGTTGCGAGCAATATCGCATGGCTTCGCACAGGCGAGAACGGCCAGACCATTGTGGGCATGGTCGGTGGCAGTCCGCTGCTGGTCGTCGGCAGTATCGAAGAAGTGGCACAGATAGTGCTGGACGGATAATCCGCCTTATGCGGCAGCGGCGCTGGCCAACCGTGCTCGCGCTTCATCCTCTCCAATCAACGGTAGCAACTCGCCCATGTCCGGGCCGTGGTTCATACCGGTGAACGCTTGGCGCAGCGGCAGAAACAATGTCTTGCCCTTGCGCCCCGTTGCTTCCTTCAGCGTGGCGGTCAGTGCGCCCCACGGGTCGGCCCCAGCCGCAAATGCCAAGGCCAGAGCCTCATCCGCCAGAGCAAGATATGCGCGGTCTTCGTCTGTAAACTCAGGCTGCTCTACCGGGCCGGTGACCAGCTTCCACCAATCATCGACCTCTCCCACAGTGGTGAGGTTTGGCCGCACCGCGTGCCATCCCGCCTCTTCCATGCCAGCTGGCAAGCGCGCAGAAACATCGGCATAGTCCAACTGGTGGACAATCGCCGCATTCAGACGGTCCAGCTCGGTATCGTCGAATTTGGCCGGAGCACGGCCAAATGTCGAAAGATCGAACCCTTCCACCAGAGCCTGACGGTCAGAAATCGCTTCCACCGGCTGCGACGTTCCCAGCCGGGCCAGCAGCGCGATCAGCGCCTCTGGCTCAAGACCGCGTTCACGAAAAGCATCGCAGCCCAGCGAGCCAAGACGTTTGGAAAGCTTGCCTTCCTTGCCCATCAGCAAGGCCTCATGTGCAAACTGCGGAGGTGATGCGCCCAGCGCTTCGAACATCTGCACCTGCACGGCGGTGTTGGACACATGGTCCTCGCCGCGCAGCACATCGGTGACGCCCATCTCGATATCGTCGACTGCACTGGGAAGCATATAAAGCCAGCTACCATCAGCCCGGCGGATTACCGGATCGGACAGCTGCGCGGGGTCGAATTTCACCGAGCCGCGCACACCATCTTCCCACGCTATAGGGCCTTCGTGATCCAGCTTGAAGCGCCAGTGCGGGGCAATGCCTTCCGCTTCCTTGGCGGCGCGCTCTTCGTCACTCAGCGCCAATGCGCCGCGATCATAGGTGGGCGGCAATCCGCGCCCCAGCTGCACCTTGCGCTTCAGCTCCAGTTCCTGCGACGTTTCATAGGCGGGATAGGCCCGGCCCGCTGCCTTCAGCCGCTCGAACGCTGCATCATACAGCTCCAGCCGGTCCGACTGTCGTTCCTCCCCATCAGGATGCAACCCCAGCCAGGCCAGATCGGCGCGGATGGCATCGACAAATTCCTCTTTACTGCGCGCGGCATCGGTGTCGTCGATCCGCAGCATGAACTTCCCGCCGCTTTTGCGCGCAAGGAACCAGTTGTGCAGCGCGGTGCGGATATTGCCAACATGAAGGCGGCCCGTAGGGGACGGGGCGAAGCGCGTGATCGTGGTCATTTGCGCCGATTAGCGTAGGTTGCACGCTATTGCGAGAAGAGCGTGACCGACCGGCCATTACCCGACAGGCGGACACCGTTTGTTTCCGTCCGCTCTATCGTATCCGCAGCAGCCAAAGCTGCCAACGCAATATCCATGCCTGGTGGCAAGGCGATTGCGCAGGGCGGCGGCATCACCAGCGATGGGTCAGAATTCTCGTCCATCGAATAGCGTATTCGATCGGCGCGAAACCGGCTGCCGTCGATGGAATACTCGTACATGACATCAGCGCAAGCAGGGTCCCAACGAAGAATTTGCGAACCTGCCTGCAAGGTCAGGGCTGTTGGCAAATTGAGGGCTTCGCCATCGATACCGGCGACGCGCCACGCACCGGCAAGTGTTTCCGGCGCTTTGTCCGTGTCCTGCGCCTCATCGTCCTGCAGTATTTCATCAGCGTAAATGCGATCCTTCCCGTCATCGGGATTGGCCGAACAGGCCGTGAGAGCGAAAGCGGCGAATACGAAGAGCTGGGCGTGTTTCATGCACTGTCAACGCACAAGGCAGCGACAAGGCTCCAATGGATCGTTTTAGACCAACCTAAGACAGACCCGAATTTGAACCCGTAGCGCGCACGAGACGCGGCAACAGCATGCTCACAGCGACGTGAATGTGACAGAGCGGCAGCAACGAGTGATGCCTCATAATTCGCTCTAGGCCCCGTAGCGCCGGAGAAAGTAGCGCCAAAGAAAAGGCCCCGCCGGATTGCTCCGACGGGGCCTAGTCTTTCAGGAAACGATACGCTTACTCGGCGTCGTCATCCTTGGATTTGCCATCGGCATCGGCTTCGGGAGCCGCATTCTCAGCCGGAGCATCTTCCGTTTGCTCTTTCTTTACGATGGCTTCGGGCGCCTCGGCCTGATCATCGCGCAGATATTCGCCTGCATCGCTATCCGAGCCCTCGCTTGTGCTTTCCATCGGTGCGAAGGTTGCTCCGCTGCCAGCGGTATCGGACCGGTCTACAGCCAGTTCAGCTTCGTGCTGTTCTTCCGCGGAATCGGCAGCAATGATCGCTGCTTCTTTCGCGGCGCGGTCGGCTTCTTCGGCTGCAACCAGCGCATCCTGCTGCTTCTTCCACTGGGTCCGAAGCGCAGCATCGCGGCTGGAGGCGGTGACGCGGACGCGGTTCATCGCCGCACCGGTACCGGCGGGGATGAGACGGCCAACGATCACGTTTTCCTTCAGGCCGATCAGCGTATCCTTCTTACCTTCAACCGAAGCCTGGGTAAGAACGCGGGTCGTTTCCTGGAAGGACGCAGCCGAGATGAAGGAACGCGTCTGGAGCGATGCCTTGGTGATGCCCAGCAGGATCGGCACGCCGGTGGCGGGCTTCTTGCTGCGCGTCAGCTTGGCATTGGCTTCCTGCATTTCCTCCAGATCGACCTGCTCGCCCGGCAACAGGGTGGTGTCGCCGCCGAACGTGATTTCAACCTTCTGCAGCATCTGGCGAACGATCACCTCGATGTGCTTGTCGTTGATCTTCACGCCCTGCAGACGATAGACTTCCTGAATCTCGTCGACGAGATATTCAGCCAGAGCTTCCACACCCATGACTTCCAGAATGTCGTGCGGGTTCGGGCTGCCCGAAACCAGCGTATCGCCCTTCTTCACGAAATCGCCTTCCTGAACGTCGATGACTTTCGTCTTCGCGATCAGGTACTCTACCGGATCCCCTTCCTCGGGAACGATGGCGATCTTGCGCTTCGCCTTGTATTCCCGAACGAATTCGATCTTGCCCGAAATCTTGGCAATGACCGACACATCCTTGGGGATGCGGGCTTCGAACAGCTCGGCAACACGCGGCAGACCGCCGGTGATGTCGCGCGTCTTAGCAGCTTCACGCGATGCACGGGCAAGGATGTCGCCAGCCTCGACCTGCTGGCCATCATCGACCGACAGCGACGTACCCGGGGCCAGCATATAACGCTGTGCTTCGGTTTCGTCGGCATCGGCGCTCTGGCCTTCACCCAGCAGCGTAAGACGTGGGCGCAGGTCTTCTTTCTTCTTGCGGCCCGTCGCACGGTTTTCGGTCACAACACGCTGGGCAATGCCCGTTGCATCGTCGACCCGTTCTTCCATCGTCGTACCGTCGAGCAAATCCTGGAACTTCACGGTGCCCGATTGTTCGGTGATGATTGGCAGGGTGAACGGATCCCATTCTGCCAACCGGTCGCCTTCCTTGATCTTCGCACCATCCTTGTTCGTCAGCACCGTACCATAGGGCAGCTTGTGGATTTCACGCTCACGACCCTCGGCATCGATAACGGCAATTTCACCGTTACGGGCGAGCGACAGAATACGGCCCTTCTTGTCCACGATGGTCGGCATGTCGCGATAGACAAGCTTACCGTCGGAAATGGACTCGATATGGCTGGTTTCGTTCAGCTGCGCTGCGCCACCGATGTGGAACGTCCGCATCGTCAGCTGGGTGCCCGGCTCACCGATCGACTGGGCAGCGATAACGCCGACAGCTTCACCGATGTTGACCGGAGTACCACGGGCAAGGTCACGGCCATAGCATGTGCCGCATACGCCCTGATCGGCTTCGCAGACCAGCGGTGAACGGATCTTGGCAACCTGCACTTCGGCTTCCTCGATGGCTTTCACCATCGGTTCGTCCACCAGTGTACCCTTCTTCACGATCACTTCGTCGGTTGCCGCGTTGACGATATCCTCGGCCACGGTGCGGCCCAGAATACGTTCGCCCAGCGATGCGATAACCGAACCACCCTGAACGATAGCGCGCATTTCCAGCGCGTTCTCGGTCTTGCAGTTCTCGACCACGATGGTGCAATCCTGCGACACGTCGACCAGACGGCGCGTCAGGTAACCCGAGTTGGCCGTCTTCAAAGCCGTATCCGCGAGACCCTTGCGGGCACCGTGGGTGGAGTTGAAGTATTCAAGGACGGTCAGGCCTTCCTTGAAGTTACTGATGATCGGCGTTTCGATGATCTCGCCCGAAGGTTTCGCCATCAGACCGCGCATACCGGCCAGCTGCTTCATCTGGGCCGGGGAACCACGCGCACCGGAATGGCTCATCATGTAGATCGAGTTGATCTGCGCTTCCTTGCCATCCTTGTCGATCGGCTGGGACTTAATCTTGTCCATCATGGCGTCCGCCACCTGATCACCGGTACGGCTCCAGGCGTCGATCACCTTGTTGTATTTTTCCTGCTGCGTGATCAGGCCATCCTGATATTGCTGTTCGTAATCAGCAACTTCGTTCTTGGCTGTCTCGATCATACCGACTTTGCTGTCGGGGATGATCATATCGTCCTTGCCGAAGGAAATGCCGGCCTTGAACGCGTAGCTGAAGCCAAGACCCATGATGGCATCGGCGAACAGCACCGTGTCCTTCTGGCCGGTGTGGCGATAGACTTCGTCGATCACGTCGCCGACGTCTTTCTTGGTCAGCAGACGGTTGACGATGTCGAAGGGAACCTTGTGGTTCTTCGGCATACATTCGCCGATCAGCATACGGCCGGGCGTCGTGATGAATCGCTTCATCTCGATCTTGCCCTTTTCATTGGCCTGCGGGACGCGGGTGATGATCTTGGTGTGCAGGGTGACGGCCTTGGTCTCCAATGCCTGATGCACTTCGGCCATGTCCGAGAAACGGGGAAGCTTTTCGATCTTCTCGCCGTTTTCGTCCTCGACGAATTCGGGCTTCTGCTCCTGGCGCTCCATGGACAGGTAATAGATGCCCAGCACCATATCCTGCGACGGAACGATGATCGGCTTGCCGTTGGCGGGGCTGAGGATGTTGTTCGTGCTCATCATCAGCACGCGCGCTTCCAACTGCGCCTCGAGGCTCAGTGGAACGTGAACAGCCATTTGGTCACCATCGAAGTCGGCGTTGAAGGCCGAGCAGACGAGCGGGTGGAGCTGGATGGCCTTACCCTCGATCAGCACGGGCTCGAACGCCTGAATGCCAAGACGGTGAAGCGTTGGCGCGCGGTTGAGCATCACGGGATGTTCGCGGATGACTTCATCCAGAATGTCCCAGACTTCTTTGCGCTCCTTCTCGACCCATTTCTTGGCCTGCTTCAAGGTCATGGACAGACCCTTGGCATCCAGACGCGCGTAGATGAACGGCTTGAACAGTTCGAGCGCCATCTTCTTGGGCAGGCCGCACTGGTGCAGTTTCAATTCCGGACCGGTCACGATGACCGAACGACCGGAATAGTCGACGCGCTTACCCAGAAGGTTCTGGCGGAAGCGGCCCTGCTTGCCCTTGAGCATGTCGGACAGCGATTTCAGCGGACGCTTGTTGGCGCCAGTAATCACGCGGCCACGGCGGCCATTGTCGAACAATGCGTCGACAGCTTCCTGCAACATGCGCTTCTCGTTGCGCACGATGATGTCGGGCGCTCGCAGTTCGATCAGGCGCTTCAGACGGTTGTTACGGTTGATGACGCGGCGATAGAGATCGTTGAGATCGGACGTCGCGAAACGGCCACCATCCAGCGGCACCAGCGGGCGCAGCTCTGGCGGGATCACGGGCACGACTTCCAGGATCATCCATTCCGGGCGGTTGCCTGAATCGATGAAACTTTCGACGACCTTGAGACGCTTGATGATCTTGGCAGGCTTCAGCTTCGACTTGGTCGTCGCCAGCTCTTCCATCAGATCGTCGCGCTCCTGCTCGAGGTCGAGCTCCATGAGCATGATCTTGACCGCTTCCGCGCCGATACCGGCAGAGAACGCGTCTTCGCCATATTCATCCTGCGCTTCGAGCAGTTCGTCTTCCGTCATCAGCTGGAATTTCTCCAGCGGCGTCAGGCCCGGCTCCACCACGATGTAGCTCTCGAAATAGAGCACGCGTTCCAGCTGTTTCAGCTGCATGTCGAGCAGCAGGCCGATGCGCGAGGGCAGCGACTTCAGGAACCAGATATGCGCGACCGGCGCAGCCAGTTCGATGTGGCCCATCCGCTCGCGGCGGACCTTGGTCACGGTCACTTCGACGCCGCATTTTTCGCAGACGACGCCCTTGTATTTCATGCGTTTGTACTTGCCGCAGAGGCACTCGTAATCCTTCACGGGCCCGAAAATACGCGCGCAGAACAGTCCGTCACGCTCCGGCTTGAAGGTCCGGTAGTTGATGGTTTCCGGCTTCTTGATCTCGCCGAAGGACCAGCTGCGGATACGCTCTGGCGACGCGATCCCGATCTGGATCTGGTCGAAGGTTTCCGGCTTGGCAAGCTGGTTGGTGAATTTGGTCAGTTCGTTCATTTTGTCGTTCCCTTGAGGGGGAGAAATTGGGTCAGCGAATGGGCCAGGCCGGGTGAAGAACTCAGTCCTTGCCCCCGGCCCGCCGTCATTGAGCCGCGATCTTCATGCCGTCGTCGTCCTCGGTGCCATCGGACAGCGAGGAGAGTTCGACATTGAGGCCGAGGCTGCGCATTTCCTTCACCAGCACGTTGAAGCTTTCCGGAATGCCGGCTTCGAAGGTGTCGTCACCCTTGACGATCGCTTCGTAAACCTTGGTCCGGCCGATCACGTCATCGGACTTCACGGTGAGCATTTCCTGCAGCGTGTACGCCGCGCCGTAGGCCTGGAGCGCCCAGACCTCCATCTCACCAAAGCGCTGTCCGCCGAACTGCGCCTTACCGCCCAGCGGCTGCTGGGTGACGAGGCTGTAGGGTCCGATCGAACGGGCGTGAATCTTGTCGTCCACAAGGTGGTGCAGTTTCAGCATGTAGATGTAACCAACGGTCACCTGACGGTCGAAAGCATCGCCGGTACGGCCATCGAACAGCGTGACTTGGCCCGAACCCGGCAGGTCTGCCAGCTTCAGATACTCGGTCACATCGTTTTCACGCGCGCCATCGAACACCGGCGTACCCATCGGGACACCGTCCTTCAGATAGCCAGCCAGCTCCACCACTTCCTCAGTGCTGCGCTTCTCGATTTCGGCGTGATAGTCTTCGCCATACGCTTCCTTCAGCCGCTCGACCACGGCGTCCGGCGGGCTCGCCTTGGCGTAGTCTTTCTTGGCGTCGGGATTGGCCAGTTTCCACTCTTCGAGAGCACCTGTAATCTGCTGCCCCAGTCCACGGGCAGCCATGCCGAGATGCGTTTCGAAAATCTGTCCGACATTCATGCGCGAAGGCACGCCCAGCGGGTTCAACACGATGTCGACCGGCGTACCATCCTCGAGGAACGGCATGTCTTCCTGTGGCAGAATGCGCGAAATCACACCCTTGTTGCCGTGACGGCCGGCCATCTTGTCGCCCGGCTGCAGCTTGCGCTTCACCGCGACGAAGACCTTGACCATCTTCAAAACACCCGGAGCCAGCTCGTCGCCACGCTCCAGCTTTTCCTTACGGTCCGCGAACTTGTCGTCGATCAGTTTGACGGCATCGTCATACTGCGACTTCACCGCTTCGATCTGCGTCTGGCGTCCGTCTTCGGCCACTGCGAACTTGAACCATTCGTGACGCTCAACACTGTTCAGCAGGTCCTGATCGATGACCGCACCCTTCTTCAGGCCCTTCGGCGTGGCAGAAGCGGTCTGGCCCATCAGCATTTCGCCAAGGCGGTTGTAGGTCGCACGATTCAGAATGGCGCGCTCGTCCTCGCTATCCTTCTTGAGGCGTTCGATTTCCTCGTTCTGGATGGCACGGGTACGATCGTCGATTTCGATACCGTGGCGGTTGAAGACACGCACTTCGACCACCGTACCGGCAACGCCGGGGGGCAGACGGAGCGAGGTGTCGCGCACGTCGCTGGCCTTTTCACCGAAGATCGCACGCAGCAGCTTTTCTTCCGGCGTCATCGGGCTTTCACCCTTGGGCGTGATCTTGCCCGCCAGAATATCGCCCGGATGCACTTCTGCACCGATATAGACGATGCCCGCTTCGTCGAGGTTGCGCAGGGCATCCTCGCCGACATTGGGTATGTCGCGCGTGATATCCTCGGGCCCAAGCTTCGTATCGCGGGCCATGACCTCGAATTCCTCGATATGGATCGAGGTGAACACGTCGTCTTTCACGATGCGTTCGGAAATCAGGATACTGTCTTCGTAGTTATAGCCGTTCCAGGGCATGAAGGCGACGAGGCTGTTTTTGCCCAGTGCCAGTTCACCCAGATCGGTCGACGGCCCGTCGGCGATAATGTCGCCCACTTCGATCACGTCGTTCACCTTCACCAGCGGACGCTGGTTGATGCAGGTGTTCTGGTTCGACCGCTGGAATTTCTGCAGGGTGTAGATATCAACGCCGGACTGGCCGGGTTCCACGTCGCCCTGCGCACGGATCACGATACGGGTCGCATCGACCTGATCGACGATACCGCCGCGCGTTGCCGTAATCGCAGCGCCGCTGTCGCGGGCCACGGTTTCTTCCATGCCGGTGCCGACGAAAGGCGCTTCGGCCTTTACCAGCGGCACGGCCTGACGTTGCATGTTCGATCCCATCAGGGCGCGGTTGGCGTCATCGTTTTCCAGGAATGGAATAAGCGATGCAGCGACCGAGACCAGCTGCTTGGGCGAAACGTCCATCAGCGTGATGGTTTCACGCGGAGCCATCAGGTTGTCGCCGTTCTGGCGGGCCGAAATCAGCTCTTCGACAAACGCGCCATCGTCGGTCAGCGAAGCGGAGGCCTGAGCCACCGTGTGCTTCTGCTCTTCCATAGCGGACAGATAGACAACATCGGTCGTGACCTTGCCGTCCCTTACCTGACGATAAGGCGTTTCGATGAAGCCGTATTTATTGACGCGGCTGAACGAGGCGAGACTGTTGATCAGGCCGATATTCGGGCCTTCCGGCGTTTCAATCGGGCAGATGCGGCCATAGTGCGTCGGGTGAACGTCGCGGACTTCGAAGCCAGCACGCTCACGCGTCAGACCACCGGGCCCAAGCGCCGATACACGGCGTTTATGCGTCACTTCGGACAGCGGGTTGGTCTGATCCATGAACTGCGACAATTGCGAAGAACCAAAGAATTCACGCACGGCAGCCACGGCGGGCTTCGCATTGATCAGATCGTTGGGCATGACGGTCGAAACATCGACCGATGACATACGCTCCTTAACGGCGCGCTCCATGCGCAGCAGGCCAACGCGGTACTGGTTTTCCAGCAGCTCGCCCACCGAACGCACACGGCGGTTGCCGAGGTTGTCGATATCGTCGACGTCGCCCTTGCCGTCTTTCAGGTCGACCATTTCCTTGACCACGGCCAGGATGTCTTCCTTGCGCAGGGTGGTCACGGTGTCTTCCGCGTCCAGTTCCAGACGCATATTCAGCTTCACGCGGCCAACAGCCGACAGGTCGTAACGCTCGGCATCGAAGAACAGGCCTTCGAACAGAGCTTCGGCGGTTTCCTTGGTCGGCGGCTCGCCCGGACGCATCACCTTGTAGATGGCTTCCAGACCCTCATCGCGGTTCTCGGCCTTGTCGACCTGAAGCGTGTTGCGGATCCAGGGACCGGTGTTGATTTCATCGATATCGAGCAGATCGAGAGTGTCGATCCCGGCGCCGTCCAGCGCTTCGAGATGCTCGACCGAAATCTCGTCGCCCGCTTCCACGTAGATGCGGCCAGTGCTTTCATCGATCATGTCGCGCGCGGCGTAGCGGCCGATGACTTCTTCGGTCGGCAGCAGCAGCGTCGTCAGGCCATCCTTCGCGGCCTTATTGGCGGCGCGGGGGCTGATCTTCTGGTTGGCGGCGAAAATCTCTTCACCGGTTTTGGCATCGATCAGCGCAAAGCCCGGCTTGATATTGCGCCAGCTCTCGGCGTCGAACGGAATTTTCCAGCCGTCTTTCGCACGGTCCCACGTCATCGTGTCGTAGAAGTGATGCAGGATGCCTTCGCTATCCAGCCCCAGCGCGAACAGCAGGCTGGTAACGGGCAGCTTGCGCTTACGGTCGATTCGGACGTTCACGACATCCTTGGCATCGAATTCGAAGTCGAGCCACGAGCCGCGATACGGAATGACGCGGGCAGCAAACAGCAGCTTGCCCGAGGAATGCGTTTTGCCGCGGTCATGATCGAACAGCACACCGGGCGAACGGTGCATCTGCGAAACGATCACACGTTCGGTGCCATTGATGATGAAGGTGCCGTTGCCGGTCATGAGCGGCATGTCGCCCATGTAAACTTCCTGCTCCTTAATATCGAGCACGGAGCGGGTTTCGGTTTCCTGATCCACCTCGAATACGATCAGACGCAGCGTTACGCGCATCGGCGCAGCGTAGGTGATCCCGCGCTGGCGGCATTCGGTGGTATCGTATTTCGGCGGTTCGAGTTCGTAATCCACGAAATCAAGCTCGGCAGTGCCGGCGAAATCGCGGATCGGGAACACACTGCGCAGCGTCTTTTCGAGACCGGAGACATAATCCTCCGCCTTGTTGGAGCGCAGGAACTGCTCGTAGCTCTCGCGCTGCACCTCAATCAGGTTCGGCATCTGCACAACTTCGTGGATGTCGCCGAAAATCTTGCGGATACGCTTTTTCGCGGTACCCGTCTGTTTGCGGGTAGGACGCTTGGCCCCGGTCTTTGCTGGAGTGCTCGCCATGAGGGAGTTTCGCCTTCTCTCGTCCCGGACGGCAGGGATATCCCGCCGGCCTTGGTAAAAATATGTGTCGTCACGGGAAAACCATTATCGCCAGACGCAGCAAAAGGCCGCAGTGATTCGCGCGGCCTTTAACAGGCCCGGAAGGTGCAGCTTTCGTCTCAAACGTCGCGATTTTGGCGTACGCAGCTTCCTTCCCTGGACAATCCCCGCGTTTGGATCAGCCGTGCTCGAAGCCTGCGTGCAGCTTCAATTAGGGTTCGGAAGCCATTTTGTCAAAGGTTGAGGCAAAAGCTGCGACATGGGAGAAGGCGGAGCTGCCGGGAACCTTATCGACACCGATCAGGTTGTGTACCCTAAACCGGAATTATAAAGGACTATAGAGATGAAAAAGATTATTACGGCCGCCGCACTTCCCGCTTTGTTCGCCATTGCAGCCTGTGACGGTCCGCAAGAAGAGATCGCCGAAGAACAGGACGATATAGTGGAAGCGCAGGGCGAAGTCCTCGACGCTGAATCGGGAATGGTCGAAGCGCAGGCCGATCTGGTTGAAGAGCGCGCGGATGTCGCAGAAGAGCAGGGAATGCCCGCCGACGCCGCCGCGGCCGAACAGAGAGCGGAAGAGCTGGAACAGAAGGCCGACGCTATGGAAGACCGCGCAGACGGTATGTAAATTCCGTTACGCAGGTGCCCTCTTGACTCAGAGGAGCATGTCTTTAGAGGCCCGCCTTAACCGGCGGGCCTTTTTGCGTCAGCCGGTCATCCGTCCGAGACAGTTGGTGAAGGGTATCCGCCCTTCTTAATTTCCAGCCGAGATGGGAAACGAGATTTATCGCGCCGGCTTTGCCCAGCGTTTTGGTGCTTCCCATCGGGCACACCACCTCCTTCCCTTCGACAAACGGACTCGCCCGAGCGGAGCCCCGGCTTCGCTTGGACAAACGTAGCCGGTCGTACAGGAGCCATCCCGTCCGATCATTAGTGAAGGAGTATGGCATGGATCGTTCGCAGAAAACCGAAGCGGTCGCCCAGCTCAACGCAGTTTTCAAAGAGGTTGGCGTGGTCGTTGTGACCCGCAATCTGGGCCTGACGGTGGAGCAATCCACCGATCTGCGCTCGAAAATGCGTGAAGCCGGTGCGTCCTACAAGGTTGCGAAGAACCGCCTTGCCAGTCTCGCCCTGAAAGACACCCCGTATGCGGGCATGGAAGACATGCTCACGGGTCCGACCGCCCTCGGTTATTCCGAAGATCCGGTCGCGGCAGCGAAAGCTGCGGTGGATTTCGCCAAGACGAACGACAAGCTCGAAATCGTCGGCGGCAGCATGGGTGGACAGGTGCTCGACGAAACAGGGATCAGGGCGCTTGCCGCACTGCCCAGTCTCGACGAGCTGCGCGCAAAGCTGGTGGGACTCGTCAACGCACCCGCAACGAAAGTTGCTCAGGTCGTCAACGCCCCCGCAGCCAAGCTCGCCCGTGTATTCGGTGCCTACGGCGCCAAAGACGCGGCTTAAGGCACGCATTCGCAAACGCACGCATTCAATTGGGGTTTTCCGGCCAAGCGCCACGCCCCGCCAAAAATTTGGAGTGATACATTATGGCCGATATTGCCAAGCTGGTTGAAGAACTGAGCAAACTGACTGTCCTCGAAGCTGCCGAACTGGCAACCGCTCTCGAAGACGAATGGGGCGTTTCTGCCGCCGCAGCCGTGGCCGCAGCGCCCGCAGCCGGTGGCGGCGAAGCCGCAGCTGAAGAAAAGGACGAATTCGACGTGGTTCTCACCGGCGACGGTGGCAAGAAGATCCAGGTCATCAAGGAAGTCCGCGCCATCACCGGTCTGGGTCTGGGCGAAGCCAAGGCTCTCGTCGAAGGCGCTCCGAAGCCCGTCAAGGAAGGCGTCAACAAGGCGGAAGCCGAAGAAATCAAGGGCAAGATCGAAGCAGCCGGCGGTACCGTCGAGCTCAAGTAAATCAGCTCAGGCCTTCGGGCCGACAAGTTTTGTGGGTGTCTTGAAGCGCCCGCAGAAGGGAGGGGTGGCGTTCGCAAGGATGCCGCCCCTTTTCCGTTGCGCGGACGGTAGAAAGATAAGCTTTCGGTTTCTGCCGTGTTCCAAGGGTTGAATCGGAAGAAACCTCCAATTAGCCCCTCCAGCAGTTTCCAACTTTTCTGAACAGGACCGTGGCTTTGAACATCCGCATTTTCGCGTTCTTCATGATTGCGTTTTCCTCGATGCCAACTCCTGCAATTGCTCAGGAAGGCGGGGTTGATGCGTTTTTCAAATGTGAGGATTCCAGCTCTCATCCCTCGTTGGAAGGAACCCGGTGCGCGACAATCGAAGCACCTCTCGATCACGCCCGGCCCGGTTCTGGAACGGTCCAGCTTTTTGCAAGGAAGTTCCCCGCACAATCCGAGGTGAAGGGCCAGCTGTGGCTGGTCGCCGGAGGCCCGGGAGAATCCGGCGCTTCGTTTTACCCTCTCATCCAAACGGTACGGGAAACTGCTGCGGGGTTCGACATCATCGTTCCCGACCATCGCGGTACTGGTTTTTCGTCGCGCCTGTGCCCGGAAGAAGAAAACCCTTCGAGCGCTGGGGGAAGCGCGCTGGTGGGCGAAGAGTGGTCTACCTGTTTCGGTACTTTGAACGCAAAGGCCGAACGAACGAAGGCCTTTAGTATTTCGAACGCCGCGCATGATCTGAACCAGCTGATTACCCGCTTCGATACAGGCGTGCCGACGTATCTCTACAGCGTTTCCTATGGCACGCAGTTGGCTCTGCGGATGCTCACTCTCGAAATGCAGGCCGATCTCGACGGCCTTATCCTCGATTCCCTAGTTCCCCTGGAATCGAATACTACACTGGATCTGAGTCACCGGTCGAAAGTCACGGACAGTGTGGGACGCAAAGTGCTGCGCGATTGCGATGAGCGCCCGGATTGCCGCCGGTATTTCGATGCCGGGTCAGAGCACGCCCTGCGCCAGTTGCTGGAGCGGGAAGATATAGAGGAATTGGCCGGTCCTAACCTGAAATACCGGCTGTCGGCATTGCTCGACTTTTCAGAAACACGCTCTCTGATTCCGAACGTAATTGCGGGCCTGCAGAGCGGCGATCCGGCCTGGCTGGACCACGCGATGGACAGGTTGGCAAACATGGCGCCCAGTCTCGATCCTTATCCGCAGAGTGGCTCCTCCATACCCTTGGTAAGTCTGATCAGTCGGTCGGAGAACAATGCCCGTCCCGCCCTGACAGCGGAGATCATAAAGAGCGAGGCGGAAGAGCAACTCTTCACCAGTCCCTTGCCATCGCTGCTGCTATCGGGCGGGTTCCCGACTTACGAGACTGACCAAAGTTTCGGGGTGTCCGCGAAGAATATTCCGCCGACGATGGTTCTGCAAGGAACGCTTGATCCCAAAACGCCCTATCATGGCGCGCAAGAGCATGTCGCAGCTCTGGCAACGGCGGGCGACATTGAACTGGTTTCGGTTGAGGGAGCCCCGCACTTTGTGATGCTGACTGCACCGGAGGAATTTAAACGGGTGGTGCGTGCTTTCATCGACGAGAATGCGGAAAACTAGGTCCTTGCGTTAAAGCGCCAAATTCACCCGCACCCCGATCGTATCGATCCCCGGGTTCTGATCGCTGTCGAATATCTGCGCATTGCTGATGTGAACCCAGCTGGCTTCTACCGAGACGCGCTGCGACACCCGCGCGCCTATCGCAATCTCGGGTTCGAACAGCACGCGGCTGCCCAGATCAGTGCGGATGCGGGTGACGGGATCGACTCGCACGCTGGGCGCGTCGTGGATCACCAGCCCCACACCGGGGCGGATATAGACCGGCCCGAGATCGACTTTCCAGCTGAGGCCTGCGCCGGCGAAATTGGTGTCGCCGTCCAGATTGGCGGAAGCGAAGATGTAAGGCTGGGGCGAACCGATAATCGACAGGGCCTCTACAGGCTCGAACCTCACGCCCGCCTGCACCGATACCCCGCCCTCGCCCGTATCGAAGGTGAAGGGTGTGTCCACGGCATGGGCGTACACACCGCCGTAAACCTCCTCCGCCTGAGCCGGTACGGCAAACACCAGAGCGCCGAAAACCGAAGCATAAAATCGCATGGAACAAGCCTTCACAGGATAAATCTCGTACAACACGAAACTTTCTCCCGGCTTCTAGAGCCTCCCGGCACAACTGGAGCTTAATGCTGCAAACCTGCACTCGCGGCGGTTTTCGGCGGCGGTTTTCGATTGCCCACGATACACCTGCACGCCTAGTCCCGCCACCGGTCCATGATCCCTCCGCCAATCCCCGTGCCCCCGCTCAGCAGCGGCGATGGCTGGCGCGCGGAAATCGGCGCGACCTTCCGGCTGAGCTGGCCGCTGGCGCTGGCCAACCTGCTGCAGATGCTGACCTATGCGATCGACGTGATCTTCATCGCGCGATTGGGGGAGGCGCAGCTGGCGGCATCGGCGCTGGCCGTCGCCCTGTTCGGGCTGGTTCTGTGGGCGCTGTCGGGCCTGACAGGAGCAGTATCTGCGGTAATTTCGGCTGAGCTGGGGGAACGCGGGCCTGCG
The DNA here is from genome assembly GCA_913060895.1 of uncultured Sphingomonadaceae bacterium. Taxonomy (GTDB): domain Bacteria; phylum Pseudomonadota; class Alphaproteobacteria; order Sphingomonadales; family Sphingomonadaceae; genus CAJXSN01. Next base: position 43,851 of record CAJXSN010000007.1, on the reverse strand, counting down.
CTGCGCGCCGTGCGCCGCTCCACCCGCATGGGATTATGGCTGGCTGTGGGCAGCGGCATTTTCGGAATGGGAGTGTGCCTGATGCTTGGCCCGATCATGCGGGCCACCGGACAGGAACCTGCAATTATCTCTCTGGCGGTCAGTTACAACACGCTGATTATCTGGTCGATGGTGCCGATGCTGCTTGGCAATGTGCTGCGTAATTTTGTCTCGGCACTGGGCCGCCCGATTTTTGCCACCGCGATTACCGCTGGCGGCATCGGAGTGAACGCGCTGGCCAATTATGCCTTTATCTTTGGTGAGCTGGGTGCGCCGCAGCTTGGCCTGCGCGGCGCGGCGGTGGCAACCATCATCACCTCGCTGGCCACGCTGGCGGCTTATGTCGTGGCGATCCGGCTGGACAAGCGGATGCATCGTTACCGGATATTCGGTCGCTGGTGGTCACCCGACTGGGCGCGGCTGTGGCAGATCGTGCGTATCGGCACCCCCATCGCGCTGACCATCACCGCAGAGGCCGGCATTTTCGGCGCCGCTGCCTTCCTGATGGGCAATATCGGCGCGACCCAGTTGGCGGCGCATACGGTTGCATTGCAAATCGCCGCGCTGGCCTTTCAGGTGCCGTTTGGCATCGGACAGGCGACGACCATACGGGTGGGCTATTTCTACGGAGCGCGCGATCCCGTCGGCATGGGCCGGGCAGGCTGGGTCGGGATCGCTATGGGTACAGGCTTCATGGCTGTGACCGCGACGGCGATGATCCTGATCCCCAAGCCGCTGCTGGCAATTTATATCGATCCGTGGGACCCGGCCAATGCCGCGCTGGTCGGCTTTGCCCTCCCCTTCCTCGCGATAGCCGCTGCGTTCCAGCTGTTCGACGGGATACAGGCTGTGGCTGCCGGAGCTTTGCGCGGATTGCAGGACACGCGCATTCCGATGTGGATTGCGATTTTCGCCTATTGGGTGCCCGGCATCGGCACCGCGCTGGTGCTGGGTTTTGCAACACCGTTGGCAGGTAAAGGCGTATGGACCGGTCTGGCTGTGGGCTTGCTCGTCGCCGCAATACTGCTCGGCTGGCGGTGGTACCGGCGCGAACAGCTCATGCTGACCACCCGCCTGTAATACCGCTTCTGTACTTACTCCGCCTTCTGCCACACCTCGCGCTGCGGGAACGGAATGGTCAGACCGGCATCGTCGAAGCGCGCCTTGGCCGCCTCCGTCAGATCCCATGACAGACCCATATAGTCGGACGTGGCGCACCAGACGCGCAGCCCGATCCCGACAGAACTATCGTCGAGCGAATTGACATAGGCGGCCGGTGCCGGATCGGGCAGTACCCGCTCATCGGAAGCAGCCAGTTCGAGAAGCACCGTGCGCGCCTTCTCCATGCTGTCCTTGTACCCGATGCCAACGACCAGTTCGAACCGCCGCACCGGATGGCGGTGGTAATTGACGATCGGCTTGTTCCACAGTTCGGAATTCGGGATCATCACGTACAGACCGTCGAACTGCTTGAGCTCGGTAGTGAACAGGCCGATCGCCTGAACGACGGCAGTAATATCACCGACATTGATCGCTTCCCCCACCTTGAAGGGTTTCTGCACCAGAATCATCACGCCCGAAGCCACATTGCTGAGCGTGCCCTGCAGCGCCAGCCCGACCGCCAGCGCAAGGCCGCCCATCGCGGCCAGGATACTTGTCGTCTCCACTCCGAACTGTGCCAGCACCGTGACAAGAACCAGAGCCCAGAGAGCATATTTGACGATGTTCGAAAGGAACTGCGTAATCGTGGGATCGAAACGCGGGGACCGTGTCAGCGCCCGCTCCACCCAGCGCGAAAGCAGGCTGGCTATGATCAAGCCGATCACCAGCACCGCGAACGCACCGGCAATCTCTACCATGTTTACTCGCAGCCACATCCAGATCTGCTCCGGAATGGTCAGCGCCGCTATCGGTTGTTCAACAGTCATTTCAGTCGGGCTCCGGGTATGTGCGACAGTGTTTCGGCGCAGGCCCATAACAATGCGTTCTCGGGCTGGCCAGCATAGCGCACGGCTGAACGATCAGTGCGAAAATTTTTCGCTATGCGCCCGTTGACTCGTCGAACGCGCATCACCATTTGCGCTCTCGCTGGCACTCTCACCCTGACAGTGCCAGCGCGTTTTTCATTCACTCTAATTCAAGAGGTCACATTATGGCATTTCGTCCGCTGCACGACCGCGTACTGGTCCGTCGCATCGAAGCCGACGCCAAGACCGCCGGCGGCATTATCATTCCCGACAGCGCACAGGAAAAGCCCAGCGAAGGCGAGATCGTCTCCGTCGGAACCGGTGCCAAGGCCGAAGACGGCACAGTCACACCGCTCGACGTAAAGGCAGGCGACCGCGTCCTGTTCGGCAAATGGTCCGGCACAGAAGTCAAGCTCGATGGCGAAGACCTGCTGATCATGAAGGAAAGCGACATCATGGGGATCACTTCCTGATCCTCGTCGCCTGATCCCTGTGATCTGTATGTACTTCATCAACTAACACCTTCTTTCAGGAGAAACCAATATGGCAGCCAAGGACGTAAAGTTCGGCCGCGATGCCCGCGAAGGCATCCTCAAAGGCGTAGATACGCTCGCTAACGCCGTTAAAGTGACGCTGGGCCCCAAGGGCCGCAACGTCGTGATCGACAAGAGCTTCGGCGCACCGCGCATCACCAAGGACGGCGTTACCGTCGCCAAGGAAATCGAGCTCAAAGACAAGTATGAAAACATGGGCGCGCAGATGCTCAAGGAAGTTGCGTCCAAGACCAACGACCTCGCCGGTGACGGCACGACCACTGCAACCGTTCTGGGCCAGGCCATCGTTCGCGAAGGCATGAAGTCCGTTGCAGCGGGCATGAACCCGATGGACCTGAAGCGCGGTATCGATCTGGCCGTTCACAAGGTTGTTTCCGATCTGCAGAACCGCTCCAAGGACGTAGCCGGTACAGCCGAAATCGCCCAGGTTGGCGTGATCTCTGCCAATGGCGACAAGGAAGTCGGCGAGAAAATTGCCGAAGCCATGGAAAAGGTTGGCAAGGAAGGCGTAATCACCGTCGAAGAAGCCAAGGGCCTCGAGTTCGAACTCGATGTTGTCGAAGGCATGCAGTTCGACCGTGGGTACCTGTCACCTTACTTCATCACCAACCCCGACAAAATGACTGTCGAGCTGGACAATCCCTACATCCTGATCTTCGAAAAGAAGCTCAGCAATCTGCAGGCAATGCTTCCGATTCTCGAAGCGGCTGTCCAGTCGGGCCGTCCGCTGCTGATTATCGCAGAAGACATCGAAGGCGAAGCGCTCGCGACCCTCGTGGTCAACAAGCTGCGCGGCGGCCTGAAGGTTGCTGCGGTCAAGGCACCGGGCTTCGGCGATCGCCGCAAGGCCATGCTGCAGGACATCGCGATCCTGACCAAGGGCGAGATGATTTCCGAGGACCTCGGTATCAAGCTTGAAAACGTCACTCTGGGCATGCTCGGCGAAGCCAAGCGCGTCACCATCGACAAGGACAACACCACGATTGTCGACGGTGCCGGTTCGGAAGATGACATCAAGGCCCGCGTCGGTGAAATCCGCACGCAGATCGACAACACCACGTCCGATTACGACAAGGAAAAGCTGCAGGAACGTCTGGCCAAACTGGCTGGCGGCGTTGCAGTGATCAAGGTCGGCGGCGCTTCGGAAGTCGAAGTGAAAGAACGCAAGGACCGCGTCGACGATGCGCTGCACGCAACCCGCGCAGCCGTCGAAGAAGGCATCGTCCCCGGCGGCGGTACGGCTCTGCTGTACGCTTCCAAGGCTCTCGACGGTGTGAAGGGCGAAAATGACGACCAGACACGCGGTATCGACATCGTGCGTCAGGCCATTATCGCTCCAGTGCGCCAGATTGCGGCCAATGCCGGTCATGATGGCGCCGTGGTTTCAGGCAACCTTCTTCGTGAAGGTGACGAAACACAGGGCTTCAACGCGGCCACCGATGTTTACGAAAACCTCGTGAATGCTGGTGTGATTGATCCGACCAAGGTCGTCCGTGTGGCATTGCAGGATGCGGCATCCGTAGCTGGCCTGCTGATCACCACCGAAGCGGCGATTTCGGAAATTCCGGAAGACAAGCCAGCCGGCGGTGGCGGCATGCCCGATATGGGTGGAATGGGCGGCATGGGCGGAATGGGCGGCTTCTAAGCCACCAGTCCCGTCCAACCGGACGTACATCGAACGAGGCCCGGCGGGAGCGATCCTGCCGGGCCTTTTTTGTGCGCGCTTGAAAATATGACTTTGCATGCCACACTGCGGCGATCACATATTCTCAGGGGCCGTTTTTCATGAAATCCGCGTTTGCCACTCTTCCGTTTATCGCCCTGTTGGGTGCCTGCGCCACGGTCACTCCTACCGCGCCTGTCGCTCCGGTGGAAGCTGCCGCGCCGGTCAATGCCGAAACCGAAACGGAGCGGCTGAACGCATGGTTCGACGCGAAATTCGAGGAATCGCTGGCATTCAGCCCGATCCAGCAGACTTATCTCGGCCGCAAGACCGATTACGGCAAGATCGACGATGCGAGTCTGGCAGCGGAAGACCGGTATCTTGCCTGGATGCGTGCGGCTGCTGGGGAAATGCAGGCCAATTTCAACCGCCACAACCTGACACCCGAAGGCAGGATCTCGTGGGACATGTGGCTGTACAATCTGCAAAGCATGGAAGCCGGCGTCCCGTTTCGCGGCAACCGTTATGTTCTGCACCAGTTCAACGGAACACAATCGTTCTACCCGACCTTCCTGATCAGCCAGCACGAGGTTGCGACCGAGGCGGACATGGTGGCCTATATTTCCCGTCTGCGTGAAACCGCACGGGCGCTGGACCAGTCGCTGATGCAGGCGCAGGCCAATGCCGCTGGCGGTGTGCGCCCTCCCCGCTTCGCCTATGAAGGCGTAATCGACCAGTCGCGCAAGATTACCACAGGCATCCCGTTCTATGATGCCAAGCAGAGCGGCGAGGAAAGCGCCTTGTGGTCTGCCACGAATACCAAACTGGCTGCTCTGGTAGAAGACGGCATCATCGATCAGGCCCGGTCCGACGCATTGCGCGAGGAAGTACGCACTGCGCTGACAGATACGCTCGCCCCCGCCTATGAGCGGATCATCGACTGGTTCGAAATCGATATCATGAACACCAGCGTCCAAGCGCAGGGTGCCTCGACCTTGCCCAATGGAGCTGCGTTCTACAGCTATCGCCTGGGCCAGATGACCACCACCGATCTTACCGCAGACGAGATCCACAATATCGGCTTGAGCGAAGTTTCCCGCCTTCGCGGCGAGATGGAAGCGATCAAGAACAGCGTAGGCTTTGACGGCGACCTGCAGGCTTTCTTCTCTTTCCTGCGTGAAGATGACCGGTTCTACTTCTCACAGGACGACAAGGGCGCTCAAGACTATATCGATGCGGCACAAGGCCATCTGGCCTTCATCAACCAGCAACTGCCGGATTATTTTGGCACTCTGCCAAAGGCGGATCTGGTGGTTAAGCGGGTCGAACCTTTCCGCGAACAGCCCGGCGCAGCGCAGCATTACCGCGCCGGAACGCCTGACGGCAGCCGACCCGGCACCTATTACGCCCATCTGTCCGACATGCGAGCAATGCCGATCACAACACTGGAGGTGATCGCCTATCACGAAGGCAATCCGGGCCACCACATGCAGGTGTCGATCTCGCAAGAGCTGGAAAGTCTGCCCAAGTTCCGCAGTCAGGGCAATTTCATTTCCGCCTTCGGTGAAGGTTGGGCACTGTATTCAGAGCTGCTGGCGAAAGAGATGGGCGCGTATGATGATCCGTATTCCGATTTCGGCCGCCTGACGACAGAGATGTGGCGCGCGATCCGTCTGGTGGTGGATACAGGCCTGCATGCAAAAGGCTGGGATCAGGAAAAGGCGGTGGCCTATTTCCTCGCCAATTCACCCATTCCCGAAACCGCCGTGCGATCCGAAGTTATGCGCTATCTGGTGATGCCGGGACAGGCGACCAGCTACAAGATCGGCATGCTCAAAATTCAGGAGCTGCGCGCCAAAGCGGAAGCCGAACTGGGCGATGATTTCGACATTCGCGGCTTCCACGACACTGTGCTTGGCGGCGGCAGTGTGCCGTTGACCATTCTGGAGAAGCAGGTCGATAACTGGATCGCCACTCAACAGGGCGGCTGATCCCATCGCCTGATAGAATTCACTGAAAAGCGCCCCGGCAAGCCTCAGGCTTCGCCGGGGCGTATCTTTATTACCCGCCCTTACGGCTCGCCTCTGCAGCGGCCGTGACATCGTCAGGCCATGTAACCTGCGTTTGAGTTTGCGGGTTAAACAGATTGCCTTCGTACTGTGCCGCTTCGGCTGCGGCGATCTCTTCGGCAGTCAGAAACTCGCTCGGCTCAAGCGCGAAAACGTCCAGCCCGCGTGTGATCTCGGTGCCGTAGATGCGACCATTGTACCAGTAGGCGCTCCAGTAACCACCGGTGACCAGCTGGTCCTTGTCCACCGGCCCCCGGTCGAAAAAGGCAATCTCCACTGGGTTCGCGCTATCTGTGAAATCGATCACGCTGATGCCACCCTGATACCAAGCCTGCACAAAGATATCGCGGCCCGGCACGGGGATGATCGAGCCATTATGCGCGACACAGTTTTCCTTGTCGCCCTGCGGTGCAGGCAGCTTGTAAGTGCTGCGAAACTCCAGACCGTCGCCGTCCAGATCGTAGATCGCATTGGCGCCCCAGTTCAGTGGATCTCCCGCCTGACAGCGCGCCCGGCCACCACCGCCCCATTCATCAGTAAACAGCACTTTTGTGCCATCATTGTTGAAGGTGGCGGAATGCCAGTAGGCAAAACCCTTGTCCGTTACGTCGGTTACCCGCTTGGGCGCCATCGGATCGGTAATGTCGAGCACTATGCCGTTGCCCGAACATGCGCCAGCCGCGATATTCTTGGCCGGGAAGACCGTGATATCGTGGCAGTGGTTCGTGATATTGGTTTCCTGCGTGCCCTCGCCATGATCACCGCCGCGCCAAAGTGCCGCAATGTTACCGGTGCCCTGATCGGCGAATACACGCGGGCTATCGACCACGCGGGCCGCCGCCGGATTGGCGACCGGAATTTCGATCACATCAATACTGAATAGGGCAGTTTGGTCGCCCGCCGTATTGAAGCAGCCGGCCAGTTCCTCGTTATCGCGCACATAGGACGTTCCCGAATTGTACAGGACGATGCGGTCTGCATCCGCGCTGACGATGGAATGAGTGTGGCTGCCGCGGCAAGTCTGGACCAGACCGACCTGACGGGGGCGTGTCGCGTCGGAAATATCGAAAATGCGAATGCCGCGAAAACGCTCTTCACTGACCTTGCCGGTCACGCCCTGAAGCCCGCAATCGAGCCTCGCGCGGCTGTCTTGCACGCTCATCACCAACAGATCGCCGACAATCGACACATCGCCTTGCCCGCCTGGGCACACGACGGAGCTGATCAGACCGGGCACGCCATCCTCGCCCAGACGGTACATATTGAACCCGTGATAACTGCCCGCCACCAGCATATCGCCAGAGAATGCCATGTCGGTATTGGCGAAACTCAGAAGCGAACCGCGTTCACCAAATTGAGGCTTCTCTTCTTCGTCTTCAGCATCTGCGCTGTCGGTGGGTTCGGAAACTTCTTCGGTGTCCTCATCATCCTTATCGGGTTTTTTAGGCTGCAACTGCGCGGGGTTTGCGGGGTCGAAGAAGCCTGCCGGTTTAGGCATGGCAGTCACCAGACGCAGGCCGGAAATCGCTTCGCCTGCATCGCGGAAACCCGCTGCCAGATTGGCGCGTGGATCGGCGGACAGCGAAGCCAGAATGGCGTTCATTCGGTCGATTTCATCGGTCTGGTCCTTCACCACGTCGTTGGTGAATTCGAACATGACGGGATCATATGCGCTGCCGGGGGCCTCGGTCAGATCCTTGACCATTTTCAGCGCACCCTTGTGATGCTCGATCATCAAGGTCAGAAATTGCCGGTCAAACTCTGTACCGCTCGCCGCAGCCAGCGCGGCCATTTGTGCAGGTGTGGCCATTCCCTGCATGATGTGGCCACTGTGCATCGAATGGTCAGCTATCTCCGAACCCATCGCGGCCATGACAGGCAGTGCAACCTCTTCATCCCGGTTGGTCAGCCAATCTGACATGAAGGAAATCTCATCCATCTGCGAAGCGAAGATACGCTCGGCAATCTTGTTGACCGCATCATTGGAGGACCGGTCTGGAGCCAGTTCGGACATTACAACCGCCTGGCGGTGATGGACGATCATGCCTTGCATGAATACGACATCCGCTGGGGAATAGCTCGTATTGGACAATTCCGTTGCTTCTGCCGCAGTCAGAATGCGCGGCGTTTCTCCGGGCGCGCCCGGCATAACGATCGGCGCGGATTGAGCCGTAGCTATCGCCGAAGCGCCCAACATGAGTGCGGCGGTCGAAGTGCGAAAGAAAGTCGACGACATGGTTGGTATCCCCTGAGAAATTGTGCGCTTTGAAAAAGCCCATTTGCGTCTGCCGGGTCAAGGCAGCATTCCGGCCCGCCTTATATTTTACCAAGCGTTTCGCGGCGCGGCCCCAGATAGCCGAACAGATACGCGGCCACTTTGCGCATCTGGATTTCTTCCGCGCCCTCCGTAATCCGGTAGCGGCGGTGATGGCGGAAGATATGCTCGAACGGTTTCTGCCGGGAATAGCCGATACCGCCGTGAACCTGCATCGCCCGGTCGGCCGCTTCGCAGACCAGCCGGTTCGCCCAGTAATTGCACATGGACACCTTGTCGGACAGCTCCTGCTCCACTGCCTTGTGATCCATATTGTCCATTTCCCACGCGGTCTTGTAGATCAACAGGCGAAGCATTTCGCACTGCGTCGCCAGTTCCACCAGCGGGAACTGGACCGCCTGATTGCGGGCAAGCTCCTCGCCAAACGGCTTGCGGTGGCGGGCGTATTTCACGCTTTCCTCGACGCAGTATTGCGCCGCGCCCAGACTTCCCGCAGCCTGCCGGATGCGGTTCTGGTGAACGAAGCTCTGCGCCAGCGCGAGGCCTTTTCCTTCCTCGCCAAGAATGGCGTCTTCGGGCACCCATACACCCTTCAAATAAAACCGAGCATGATCGGTGGGCATGTTGAAGGTCCAGATAAATTCGTCGATTTCCAATCCTTCGGTGGGATTGGGCACCAGAAAACAGGTGATGCCCCGCGCATTGCCATCCTCGCCATCGGTGCGGGCAAACAAAGCCACATGGGTGGCGGCGTGCATGCCGGTAATCCACATCTTGGAGCCATCGATCCGCCAACCGCGCTTGCCACCGCGCACTTCCGGTACAGCAACGGTGTCCATGTGGGTCGCATCGGAACCGTGATCCGGCTCGGTCAGACCGAATGCGACACGGCGTGATCCATCGAACCCGCCAAGTATGAATTCGTCCTGCTGCGCCTGCGTCCCGAAATTCTCATACATCGCGACAAACGGGAAGTTGCCCACGATGCTGTGTTCGTTCTGCAGGTCGTTATGGAGCCCCAGCCCGCGTTGGGCAAAGCGATCGCGGATCACCGCCATCCACAGGTTCGAGCCATCCTGCCCGCCATATTTTTCCGGCGCGGTGAAGCGCCAATGGCCAGCTTCGTCGGCCAGTGTTCTGGCCTGCCTCAACAATTGCTCCCACTCTTCGTTTGGCAGTCCATTGCGGTCCCAATCGGTTCGCGCATCCTCGCGCCGGTGATCGAAGAACCGGTTGTTATCGCCCTGATGCTGAAGCGGCTCGATCTCGCTCTCTATGAAGCGCTCCAATACGGCGTAATATTCTTCAAGCGCGGGGGGTATCGTGAAGTCCATCAGGGTTCTCCGGTCCACTTGGCGCGGGCAGCAGCTAGCGATGGGTATTTTGGCATATCGGTGGCAACCGCATCCAGAGCGCGGCGACGCAATGCGGCGAGCAGCCCGGGTTCGACAAGCGTAGCCCGCCCGTCCAGCAGCCGGTCCGAAAGCGCACGGTCAAACTGCATCATCACGCCGGAAGCTTCGCGAGCAATCAGACCCAAGGCATTGCGGGCAACCGCATGCTGGAACCGGTCGTGGCCTTCCATTTGCGGCTTCACATTGACGAGCCATTCGGAAATCGCGGTTGCCAGTTCGCTGATGGTTGCGTGACCAACTTCATCTGCCTGCGCCAACACAGACGGTAATGGCGTCTCGCGCTCAGCCTGCGGTGCTTCTTCCTCCAGCAGCATCAGCAGATCCAGTTCCTGTTCACTCGTCCGGCGAGAGATAACCGCACGCTCCAGGCTGCGGTCCGCCCCGCTGCGCCATTGCGCACCCATCCGCAGGCAACCCAGTGCCCACCAGACAGTGCGATAGATGAGCCAGAACCGGAACCGCCCGGGGTCCACCGGTCTCCCGCCATTTACCCGATAGGCATCGAAATAATCCTCCTGCGCGCCCAGCCCGAGGGCAGGACGGTCTATCCGGGCAAAGCGCCACACGGTCATGCATCCAAAGGCCAGATCCTCGTGCCAGTCGCTCAAATGCGCCAGTTCCCAATCCAGCACACCCGTCAACCGGCTATTTTCTACCAGCAGGTTGCCCAGACGGTAATCACCATGATTGAGCACCGGTTCGACTGGTTCGGGAATGTGGTCCTGAAGCCAGCGCAGGCCCAACGCAATAATTGGCCGGTCGCCCCCTGCCTCATCGAACTGGTCGCAGAATTTCGCCACGCCTTTTGCCGGGTCCAAACGCGGTAAATCCGCTGGCAGGCCGGAAACGGGAAGATTATGGATGCGCGCCAGTTGACCGGCGCATTCGGCGAGCAGCCGGTCCGGCTCGTCCATCGCCAGAATAGATCTGGGATCAGGAGTGCCCGGAAGTGCTTTCATTACAAATCCGCTGCCGATGCCGTCCTCCGGCTCAAGCTTCGCCACAACCTCCGGTGCCGTCACTCCGTTCGCATGGGCAGTACATATCACAGCGGCTTCGCTATTATGGCTGAAGGGGCGCTCGGCCAGAAATTTGAAACTGGGCGCGCGGCGCAGGATATAATCGGTGCCACCGGCAGTGAAGCGCCAGCTTTCCATTGTCGCCCCGCCCGTGAGACGAAGCAGTCCTGTTGGCCGGACAATTCCTGCGCGTTCCAACGCTAGAACCAGCCCGGCTTCCAAATCGTTCGCTACTAAAGCCATCGCACCCCCTGCCTCACATTATGTCCTTATCGATTCAACGCAACAATTTGCGAGGTCGCCCGTTGGGTAATGGCAGAAGGAGAGAAACACTTATGAAGATACCTCACAACGCCCACGTCTCCATCGTCGATGGAGAACGCTTCATCCTGACCCGCAATATCGGCAAGATATTTGAGCCCAAGCTGGAGAAACTGACAGACCCGAAACTCGACGCCACGAATTTCAGTGCAGGTGTAAAACATCAGGACGACGGTGGTCAGCGGACCGGCAGTACCCAATTGGAAGAGCTGGCACATGGTGCCGCAGTGGCAGAATGGCTGAATGCTAGAGCCGTAGCGGGCGAGATTGAGGAATTGGTCGTCGTGGCCGATCCTAAAACGCTGGGTGAGATGCGTCGGCATTATCATTCCGAACTGGAAAAAAGGATTGTTGGAGAAGTCGACAAGACCCTGACCGGCGAACCGCTTGAGAGCATTGCGGAAACCCTTGCGAAGAGCTGACCGCTTCAACATGTGAGCGGGTAAACTCGGCCCGTCGTATGTAAGGAAACGTTCGTCGCATCTGATGGGCTCCTTCCATATGGCGGGCCTTGCCTTTGATGGGCCAAAGGCGCGTTAAGCATTCACCAATCATACAATCGCTACATATGGAACTTATGAAACGCGCCCTTCTTGCCATCGCAGCCTCCCTTGCCGCATTTGCAGGCATCACAGCACAACCAGCCGCCGCGCAGTCAACCAATCTGGAGTCGGCATTCGACCGTATGCTCGGTACCGAAGTACGCACTCCGCAGAGCTTCAGTGCTGTCTATGAGACAGCGCTGGAGCGACGCATTGCCCAGTTGGCTGATGGGTCCAGCGGGCGGATTGGTGTGGCTGCCGTGGATCTAAGGACCGGTGCGGAAATCATGGTGCTGGCAGACCAGCGCTTTCCAATGGCTTCCACCAGTAAGATTGCCGTTGCTGCGACCTTTATGGAAGGGGTCGAACAGGGGCGCTGGAGCCTATCGAGTGAATTCCCGCTGCTGATTCCATTGCGATCAGCGAAATACAGCTCTCCGACAGCTCCGGTGCGGCGCGGAAACTATCTGCCTGCCCGTGAACTGATCGAGATAATGATCACCCGGTCCTCTAATGCTGCGACGGATGCGCTGCTGCATGTTGTGGGTGGGCCGCGCGCGGTAAACGACTGGGCACGGCGTAACGGGTTCGCGAATTTCAGTCTCGACCGGGACATTGCCACTTTGGTGCGCGATGACGGCGAATATGATCCGGCCAATTATATCGATATGCGCGACAGTGCCAACCCGCGCGATATCGTGCGGATGCTGGCGGCACTGAACAACGGTCAGGTTCTCTCGGCCACTAGCCGCCAGGTTATCCTGTCTTCGATGAGCCGAACCCGTACTGGCAAACGGCGTATCCCCGCGCTGATGCCGGCAGGCGCACAGGTGCTTCATAAAACCGGATCCCTAAACAACACGTCCAGCGATATTGGAATTATTCGCGGCCCGAACGGCCAGTCTATTGCTGTGGCGATTTATGTGACCGGACAGGGGGCGAAACTGAAGCGCGAGCGTAAAATCGCTGCCATTGCGCGCGCGCTGTATGACGGCATGATCGCCAATAGCGGGCGCAATTACGCCGGCGCGCAGTATCCGGGCGGCTGATCGCCCCGGTTCGCCCCTTCACCTAATACATAAAAAAGGGCGGCACCTTGCGGTACCGCCCTTCCTTTTTCGCTAACCGAAAGCGCTTAGTCAGTAGCTGCTTCAGCTTCGCTTTCGCCTTCCATGGCGGCTTCTGCTTCGACAGCAGCTTCTTCAGCACCGGCTTCTACGTCGGAAGCCATGTTTTCGGCACCCGCTTCGAGATCGGCAGCGCCTTCAGCCATTGCGTCGCCGGTGGCGTCCATGTTGGCTTCGGTGTCGGCCATCGCGCCGTCAGCAGTTGCTTCAGCAGCGTCCTGAGTGCCTTCCGAGCAAGCAGCGAGGGTCAGAGCAGCAGCTGCCGCAGCGGAGATAAGAGCGATTTTACGCATAATATTCAATTCCTTACTCAATCGAGTGGGTAGTCGTCCTGCCGAGTTGGGCTGGCCGACGAAACCTCCCCCACATGGGTGGCTTCTACGCTCTAAATAGTGGCGGCTTTGTGGCAACGCAAGTCTTTTCGCCACATTTGGCCTAACTTTCGCCATAATTGGCACAATGCTGCCGGGTTTCCGCCACTTTCAAGTTTTCGGCTAACATGCTTCATATCGCGGCTGACCTGCGGTCCGCACGCTGCTAGCAGGCGGAATGGCCAAAAAACAGCATCTCTATCTTGTGGATGGATCCGCCTATATCTTTCGTGCGTATCACCGGCTTCCGCCGCTGACCAATCCGGAAGGAACGCCGGTGGGGGCCGTCTATGGCTATACCACTATGTTGTGGAAATTGGCTGAGGACTTGGACAAGGCCGACGGCCCGACACACCTCGCTGTCATCCTCGACAAGTCGAGCCAATCGTTCCGCAATGAAATTTATGACCAGTATAAAGCGAACCGGCCCGATCCTCCGGAGGATCTGGTGCCACAGTTTCCGCTGATCCGCGATGCGACCAGAGCATTTTCTCTGCCATGCATCGAAGAACCAGACGTGGAAGCCGATGATGTCATCGCCAGCTACGCCCGGGCCGCTGCGGCGGAGGGATATGATGTCACCATTGTGTCCTCGGACAAGGATCTGATGCAACTGGTCGGCACCGGCGGCGATGGGGTGGGCGCCATCGACATGCTCGACACGATGAAAAGTGCGCGCATCGGAGTGGAGGAGGTCGAGGAAAAATTCGGTGTCGGCCCGGAGCTGGTTGGCGACGTGCTCGCTCTGATGGGCGATACGGCGGACAATATACCCGGCATTTTTGGCGTCGGGCCGAAAACTGCGACTAAGCTGATTCAGGAGCATGGAACGCTCACCGGCGCGCTAGACGCGGCAGAGGGGATGAAGAAGAGCAAGCTAAAAGAGCGCCTTCTGGAGCACCGCTCGGATGCGGAACTCAGCCGCATTCTTGTGACATTGAAAGAAGACTGCGAACTGCCCATTCCGCTGGATGATATGAAGCTTGATGGCGTTCCGCCCGAACCTCTGGCAGATTTCCTGACCCTGCATGGATTCACTAGCCTGCTGCGCCGACTGGATGCTGGCAGCGGGAGTCCGGATCGCAAGAACGAGTTGAACCCGGCAAAAGCAGAAAAACCGGGTGCTGGCACCGCTGCCGCAGGCGACAGACAGGCACTACCCGATTTCCCTGCCATCGACAGGAGCGCCTATGAAACGGTTCAGACGATGGAACGACTGGAGCACTGGATTGCCCGCTGCTTCGCTGCCCGGAAAATTGCAGTGGACACCGAAACGAGCGCACTGGATGCGATGCAAGCCGATTTGGTCGGGGTCAGCCTCGCAACTGGCCCGAACGAAGCCTGCTACATCCCGCTCGCGCATGGTGGCAACGATATGTTCGATGACAAGCCCGAGCAAATGGCACTACCAGATGCATTGGCTGCGCTGAAACCACTGCTGGAAAGCGATAATGTTCTGAAAATTGGTCAGAACATCAAATACGACCTGAATGTGCTTGCCCGCCATGATATCCACGTCTCTCCAGTCGACGATACGATGGTCATCAGCTTTGCGCTGGATGCCGGCCGCGGGGAGACTGGCATTGGCGGCGGGCACGGAATGGACGAGCTGAGCGTACGCCATCTCGGCCACAGCCCGCTATCGTTCAAAGACGTGTGTGGAACCGGTAAAAAACAGATCCCCTTCGGCGAAGTCACTCTGGAACGGGCGACGGAATATGCCGCCGAGGATGCTGATGTGACATGGCGGCTTCATCAACTTCTGAAACCGCGTCTCGCAATCGAAGGTGGAACCCGGATTTACGAGCGGGTGGACCGCCCGCTGGTTCCGGTGGTTGCCGGAATGGAACGGGAAGGCATTAAGGTCGATCGCGCACGGCTGGCCAAACTGTCGGAGGAATTTGCCTCCGAGACAGCACGGCTGGAGAAGGAAATTCATGCCATTGCCGGCGAGGAATTCTCTGTCGGTAGCCCCAAACAGCTGGGCGAAATTCTGTTCGACAAGATGGGCTACAAAGGCGGTCGCAAGGGCAAGAGCGGTCAGTATTCGACCGATCAGGCGATCCTCGAAAAACTGGATGCAAGCGGTGCCGACATTGCGCAAAAGGTTCTGGAGTGGCGCCAGCTGTCGAAGCTCCGATCCACCTATACAGAAGCGCTGCAGGCAGCGATCAACCCGGCAACGGGCCGCGTCCACACCAGCTATAGCCTCGTCGGAGCACAGACCGGACGGCTGTCGAGCACCGATCCTAACTTGCAGAACATTCCTATTCGCACCCCCATCGGCCGGCAAATCCGCGAGGCGTTTGTCCCGGAAAATGGTAATGTCCTGTTGGCCGCAGACTACAGCCAGATCGAGCTGCGATTGGCAGCACACATGGCCGATGTCGACGCGCTGAAGGATGCTTTTGCCAAGGGTGAGGATATCCATAATCGCACGGCGCAGGAAATGTATGGCGAGGTAAGCCGCGATACCCGCGCGCAGGCGAAGACAATTAACTTCGCAATTCTGTACGGCATCAGCCGTTGGGGTCTGGCTGGCCGCCTGGGTGTGGAACCCGACGAGGCACAGGCCATGATCGACCGCTATTTCGAACGCTTCCCCGGAATTCAGCACTATATCGCAGAGACGCTGGAGACGGTTCGGGCGCAGGGATATTCCGAAACGCTGTTCGGGCGTAAAACGTGGTTCCCCCGTATCACATCCAAGAACCAGGCCGAACGTCAGGGCAGTGAACGCGCCGCCATCAATGCCCCCATTCAGGGCACAAGCGCAGACATTATCAAACGGGCTATGGTGCGGATGCTTCCGGCTCTGCGCGATGCAGGCTTACCCGATGTCAGGATGCTGTTGCAGGTCCATGATGAGCTGGTGTTCGAGCTTCCCCCCGGCGACGTAGCGGCGGCTTCTCCAGTTATCGAGCGAGTCATGGCAGAGGCAGCCCTTCCATCTGTTGAGTTGAGCGTTCCGCTGGGAATCGAGATTGGCACAGGCGGAAGCTGGGATGCAGCGCACTGACCGTGCACTTTGCTTGTAAGCCATTCGCCGCCACTTTACGGGGCGAGCCATGAAAGATCTCGTCGAACTGCCGAACTGGGCCATCACATGGGATGAGGCGGTGCGTTCTGCCCTGATTGCAGGGATTGCGATCCTCGTCGCACTGATTCTTTATGGCGTGTTGATGGCAGCATTGCGCTGGCTTGCACGTTGGTCGGATACGGAAGCGGATTCCGTCGCGCTGGCTAAGCTGCGGCTGCCTCTCAAGTTTTTGGCGGTCGAAATGGCACTCTCGCTCGCAGCGCAGGTCGATCAGAATATTCATGCATTCTGGGCCGCAATCGACGCTTTCGTGGTTCCTGCCGTGTTCGGCTACCTTCTTTTTGGTATTGTTCGAGGCTTCGCTGCCGGGCTTGAAAAGCGGACTGAAGAGCGGATCGATTCAGTCGCAGCACGCAGCCGGAAGACCCGCATTCAGCTCATTTCGCGCACAGTCAGCTCGGTTATCATATTCCTGACGCTGGGCATTATACTGCTCGGATTTCCGGTTGTGCGCGATGTTGGCACCGGTCTTCTCGCTTCCGCTGGTTTGGCCGCGCTAGCTATCGGTGCGGCAGCCCAGCCTGCGCTTAAATCGCTGATCGCGGGGCTCCAGATGGCGATCACCGAACCGCTTCGGCTAGGCGACATGGTGAAAATAAACGGCGAAGTTGGCCGCGTGGAAGAAATCAAGATGAGCTTCATCACAGTGCGTAGCTGGGACGAGCGTGTCACGATCGTGCCTACGTCGCGCTTTCTTGAGGAGAGCTTCGAAAACTGGTCACGCACGAGCGAGGCGTTGACCGGACCTGTGATGCTGCATCTCGATCCGGCGACACCGGTTGCGCCTATCCGGGCCGAGTTCGAGCGTTTCGTGCAGACCCATCCTCTTTTCGACGGGCGCAACATGGCCCTGTTGATGACCGAAGCCTATCCGGAGAGCATTGAACTGCGGTTGAGCGTTTCATCAGTAACTATCGGCGATCTATGGAACCTTCGCTGCTCAGTGCGTGAACACATGATAACCTGGTTGCAGGAGAACCTGCCTGATGCTTTGATCCGGCACCGGCTGGAAACACCCGGCGGCCACCCCAAGGCAGGAGAGCCCGCCGGCCCCAACTGATAGTCCTTTTAATACCTCAACGACCTAAGCGGCGTTCATGATATCAACGATCATCCGATGCAGCGATCTTTTGCTCGCCGCTATGTTTGCTATCACGGGTACTTTCTACCATGCCATCATGTAGAAAACCGATTGGCATCGCTTCGGCAGCGCGCTTCTTCAGTTCGCCACGCATTTTTTTGTATTCCGCTTCCATTTTGCTGGTCACCGTCGCGCGGCTATCTTTCAACGCTTCGGTAAAGTCGGCTGCCGTTACTTCGCTAACGTCCGCACCGGCGCGGGCGAGTGCATTCAAACCGGCGCGGCGAACGACATCTTCCAGGTCAGCGCCGGTAAACCTGTCGGTCTTCTTTGCCACATCGGCCAGTATCACATCCTCTGCCAGCGGCATTTCGGATGTGTGGATGCCCAATATCTGCTCGCGGCCCTGTTTGTCGGGCGTGCCGACATAGACCAACTCGTCGAACCGGCCCGGGCGTAGCAACGCCGGATCGACCAGCGTGGGACGGTTGGTAGCACCTATGACTACCACGGATTGCAATTCTTCAAGACCGTCCATTTCAGCGAGCACCGTATTGACCACTCGGCCCGTTACCTGCGGCTCCATACCGGAAGATCCCCGCGCAGGGACAAGCGAATCGATTTCGTCGATGAAAATGACGCAAGGCGCAACGGCGCGGGCACGCTGGAACATCTTTGCAATCTGCTGTTCGCTTTCGCCATACCATTTGGACAACAGGTCGCTGCTCTTCATCGAAATGAAGTTCGCTTCGGCTTCTTTTGCGACAGCCTTGGCCAGCAGGGTTTTGCCGGTACCGGGTGGACCATATAGCAGGAAGCCCTTTGCCGGACGGATACCCAGACGACGAAAAGCCTCCTGGTTCTTGATGGGCAGTTCGATACCCTCTTTCAGCTTCTCGATAGAGTCATCGACTCCGCCGATATCGTCCCAACCGACCTGCGGCACCTGCACCATCACCTCGCGCATTGCGCTTGGCTGGATGCGCTTGAGGGCCGACAGAAAATCCTCGCGCGTGACGCACAGATCTTCCAGAACTTCGGGCGGAACCGTCCGCTCGTCCAGATCGAGCCGCGGCATTATACGGCGTACCGCATCGATGGCCGCCTCGCGTGCCAGCGCAGCAATGTCGGCGCCGACAAAGCCGTAGGTCATCCGCGCAAGTTCATTCAGCTCCACCCGGTCTCCCAACGGCATACCGCGTGTGTGGATCGCCAATATTTCGCGGCGACCTTTCTCGTCCGGTACGCCGATCACGATTTCACGATCAAACCGGCCCGGACGGCGCAGCGCTTCGTCTATTGCATCGGGCCGATTGGTGGCAGCAATCACGACCACGTTGGCGCGCGATTCCAACCCGTCCATCAGGGTCAGCAATTGGGCTACCAGACGCTTTTCCGCCTCGCCTGCCACTTGGTCCCGTTTGGGCGCAATCGAATCGATTTCGTCGATGAAGATGATCGCAGGCGCGTTCTTCGATGCTTTCTCGAACACTTCGCGCAGCCGCTTCTCGCTCTCGCCGTAGCCCGAACCCATGATCTCAGGGCCATTGATGATAGAGAAATCGGCATCCGATTCATTGGCCACAGCCTGCGCCAGCCGCGTCTTGCCGGTTCCCGGCGGACCGTGCAGCAAGACGCCCTTTGGCGGATCTACGCCTAACCGGGTAAACAGTTCGGGATAGCGCAGGGGCAGTTCCACCATTTCGCGCAATTGCTGGATGGTATCGTCGATTCCGCCGACATCGTCATAGTTCACCACGGCGCGGGCATCCCTCGGTGCCTCGAATTCCGCACGCAACTCGACCTCTGTATTCTCGTCGATATGGACGATGCCTTTGGGAGTAGTGCTGACAACCGACAGACGAATCTGGGTGAGAGCATAAGCAGGCGCATTGAACATCCGGCGCACTTCGGGCGGCATATTCTGCACCGGCTGCTGGCCAGTCGTGGCCACCAGATCGCCAGCCAGCAGAGGTTTACGGAAGAAGTTGCGCTGCAAAGCCTGCGTTGGGCCCTGAAGACGCATCTCTCGATTTGCCGGGGCAAACACTACGCGTGTCGCAGGGCGCGATTGAGCAGCACGGATTACAACATGCTCGCCCGACCCAGCTTCGGCATTGCCGCGCTGCAAGCCATCCAGGCGAACGACATCGAGCGACTGGTCTTCATCATATGTAGCCATTGCGACGGCGACAGTGGTTCGCTTGCCAGTGATCTCCACCACATCGCCTTCGGTGATGCCGAGCAACTGGAAGGCTGAGCGCGGCATTCGGGCGATGCCCTGTCCGCTTTCCTCCTGCCGCGCCGCTGCAACCTGCAGTCTTGCCTGCTTTTCTTCGGTTGCTGTTTCGTCGTCGGCCATATGTCATCCTTTGGCTGTTTATCTGCGTATCAAACGCCTAGCTAAGAGCGAGCGTCCGAGCTTTCAAATGGATGAGGCCAGCAATTCGGTCTACCGACCGGCAATCCCCGATGAGACCGAGCATAAAAAAAGCCCGGCAGGATGACCTGCCGGGCTGGATAAGTTTGGGAGAGGATGCCTGTAAAGGCACGCCCTATGTGCAGTGCAGCAAGATTTTGTGCAAGTGCGAAAGGATCAAGGTGCGTTGCGTAAAATGCAACACAGGCTTTCGCCAGATGCACCTCCTTGTTTCCAGAGGGGTGACAGAAACGGGCGCACATTCTAACACCGACGCTCCGCATTGGAGACTTCATGAACAAGCTTTACCCTGACGCCGCAGCCGCCCTCGACGGGCTCCTTCGCAACGATATGCTGGTCGCCAGCGGGGGCTTTGGCCTGTGTGGAATTCCCGAGAGATTGCTGGACGCCATCCGCGACAGTGGAGTGACCGGTCTGACTTTCGCCAGTAACAATGCAGGCATCGACAACGAAGGTATCGGCAAGCTGCTGCGCACGAAACAGGTTGCGAAGATGATCGCATCCTATGTGGGCGAGAACAAGGAATTCGAGCGGCAGTTTCTCGCTGGCGAAATGGAAGTCGAATTTTGCCCCCAAGGCACGCTGGCCGAACGGATGCGGGCAGGCGGCGCGGGTATTCCCGGCTTCTACACCAAAACGGGTGTTGGCACACAGGTCGCCGAAGGCAAGGAAGTCAAGAACTTTGGCGGGGAAGACTATTTGCTGGAAGAAGGCATATTTGCCGACCTCGCTATCGTTAAGGCCTGGAAGGCAGACGAAACCGGCAATGTCGTGTTCCGCAAAACCGCTCGCAACTTCAACCAACCTGCTGCCACTTGCGGCAAAGTCTGCGTGGTGGAGGTGGAGGAAATCGTCCCTGCCGGATCGCTCGATCCCGATTGCATCCACCTGCCGGGCGTCTTCGTCCAGCGGATGATAGTTGGCGCGCCGTATGACAAGAAAATCGAGTTCCGCACGGTCCGGGAAAAGGAAGCAGCATGAATTCGATCAGGATAGGGATGGCCGCGTGCGCAGATAAGCCCACTCTGTGCGCGCCGGTATCCTCCACTACAAACACTGGCAAGGAAGCCACGGTGCAATGAGTCTGCGCCGCGTTTCTGCAGCGGCGAATTGCGTTGTTGCCTTTTCGGGTAACGAGCGCTCCGATTTTGGCGAACTCCATAACTACCTGCGCATTCCAAACGATGCCGTGACGCTGGAACGCCTGATTGGAACACACTCGTTTCCGGCTCCCACCCCTCTCGACTGAAAGCGACTTCGACATGTCCGATACCACTCCCGGCTGGACCCGTGACCAGATGGCCGCCCGCGCCGCGCAGGAACTGCAGGACGGGTACTATGTCAATCTGGGCATCGGCATTCCCACACTGGTCGCCAATCATATCCCTGACGGCATGCAGGTGACACTGCAGAGCGAAAACGGCATGCTGGGCATCGGTCCGTTTCCTTACGCTGGTGAGGAAGACCCCGACCTGATCAACGCGGGCAAGCAGACCATCAGCGAGCTGGAGCACAGCGTCTATTTCGACAGCGCAACCAGCTTCTCCATGATCCGCGGCGGCCATATCGATCTGACCGTGCTAGGCGCGATGGAAGTCGCCGAAAATGGTGATATTGCCAATTGGATGATCCCCGGCAAAATGATCAAGGGAATGGGCGGCGCGATGGATCTGGTCGCAGGCGTGAAGAAGATCATCGTGGTTATGGACCACAATGCAAAGGACGGCAGCCCGAAATTCATTCCGGAATGCAGTCTGCCGCTTACCGGCGCAAATGTTGTCGATATGGTCATCTCGAACCTGGGTGTTTTCCGCAGGCCTGACCATTCCAGCCCGTTCAAACTTATCGAGACGGCACCTGGTGTGACAGCAGAACAAATCGCGGCGAAAACAACTGCACACTATACTAGCTAAGGATAGGATTACGATTATGGCGATGAACCGCATTTGCGAAATGACCGGCGCGAATTTTCCACTTTTCGCTTTCTCCCATTGCCGTGATGTGGTGGCCGCTGTCAGCAAGGCAGGCGGATTTGGCGTGCTTGGGGCGACCCGCTTCAGCCCCGATGCGCTGGAGGAGGAACTGGCGTGGATTGATGCTCATGTCGATGGCGCGCCCTACGGCGTCGATGTATTGGTCCCCGAAGTGATCGATCCCAGTGTGGCAAACCTTGCCGATAACAAGACCCGCGCTCAGGCGATTGATCCATCCTATCAAACCTTCGCCAACGAAGTGCTGGGACAATACGGCATCGCGCCTGAAGCTCAGATGCCGATCCTGCACGAACGGATGGGAATTACACCGGAAAACGGCTTGGCGTTGATGGAGGTAGCGTTCCGTCACCCGATCAAACTGATTGCCAATGCTTTGGGCATCGCCCCGGCCTCAATGATTGCCGAGGGGAAGGCGCGCGGCGTCCCGGTCGCTGCGCTTGTCGGGGCCAAAGAGCATGCAATCCGGCAGGCCGAAGCCGGTGTCGACATTATCGTGGCACAAGGCGGCGAAGCTGGCGGGCATTGCGGCGAAGTTTCCACCCTGGTCCTCATCCCCGAAGTCACTCGTGCCCTTGGCCAGGCCGGATACGACATTCCCGTTCTGGCGGCCGGCGGTATTATGACCGGCGGTCAAATGGCCGGAATGATGGCGGCGGGCGCTCAAGGCGCGTGGACCGGATCTGTCTGGCTCGCGACGCCGGAGGCCGAAACATCCGAAACCTTCCGCGATAAAATGGTCGCTGCGCGCAGCCGCGACACTGTTCGATCACGCAGCCGTACGGGCAAACCTGCGCGTCAGCTTAAAACCGCATGGCATGAAGCATGGGAGGCCGCAGAAGGTCCGGGCACCCTGCCAATGCCGTTGATGGGCATGGTTTCCGAACCTGCGTTTGCACGCGTCGAACGGGCAGCGGCAGCAGGTAACGAAGAGGCCCGCGATCTGGTCAGCTATTTTGTCGGACAGGGGGTAGGGCTGGTCGAAGATGTCCGTTCCAGCAGACAGGTCGTGATGGATTTCCGCGAGGAATTTCTGGCTGCAGTCGAGGGACTTTCAGGTCTACTGGAACAGGGCTGAGCGGCATGTGGCTGGATCATCCACGCAACCCCGACGCTCCTCATGCGGGGCTGAAAGTGCTGGAACTGGCGCGAGTTCTCGCCGGGCCCTGGGTCGGGCAGACGCTCGCCGATCTCGGCGCCGATGTCATCAAGGTGGAAAGCCCTGAAGGCGATGGCACACGCCTGTGGGGTCCGCCATGGATCGAGCGCGAAGGACCGGATGGCGAAACTGTGCGGGAGGCGGCCTACTATCACGCCTGCAATCGCGGTAAACGCAGTGTAGTCGCCGATTTCAGGGATACAGAGGATCTGAAAAGGGTCAAAGCGCTGGCCGCCGATGCGGATGTAGTGATCGAGAATTTCAAAACCGGCACATTGGCAAAGTTCGGCCTTGATTATTCATCCTTGTCTGCGGCCAATCCGGGCCTCGTCTATTGCTCAATCACCGGCTTCGGGCAAACCGGGCCGCGGGCGCATGAAGCAGGATATGATTTCGTCATTCAGGGCATGAGCGGGTTCATGGCGCTCACGGGGGAACCGGATGGCCAGCCAATGAAGATGGGTATCTCCATATCCGACCTGACTTGCGGGCTATATTCGGTGATCGGCATCCAGTCGGCTCTGGCGATGCGTGACCGCGCCGGGCCGATGCAGGGCAAAGGCCAGCATGTCGATATGGCACTGCTGGACTGCTCTGTCGGCCTGCTGGCCAGTCAGGCGATGCATCTGTTTGCTACCGGCGAGAACCCGCCTCGCATGGGTAACGAGCACGCGCAGGTCAGCGCTTATGGAGTGTTTCCGACCAGCGACGGCCAGATCGTGCTGGCACCGGCCAACGACGGACTGTTCCGCAAATTGCTGACTGTGTTGGGGCGTGATGATTTGCTGAGCGATGCCCGCTTTGCTGTGAACGAGGGCCGTCTGGCCAACCGGACCGCGCTGGATACCATTATTGCAGAGGCCACCGCAGGCCGTACATTGGCGGACTTACTGGAAGCCTGCGCCGCCGCCGGCATCCCCGCCGGGCCGATCAACCCGATCGATAAAGTGTTTGCGGACAGGCAGGTCGAGGCGAGAGGGATGAAGGTAGAACTGGACGGTATCCCCGGAGTGCGCAGCCCGATCGCATTTTCAGCTGCAGAGCTGGCGCTGGACCGGGCCTCGCCTTTGCTGGGGTCAGACACACCGCCTGACTAATGCCCAAGCACGCGAGCGACTTGACACTCTCTGTTGTTTCTGTAATTTCAGAAATTGAGAAAGGTTCGAGTTGTGGCCGACATAATGGACATCTCCGAAGTACGCGCTTTCATCCTTCATTGGGGTGAAATGGGCAGCCAGTGGGGCGTCAATCGTTCTGTCGCTCAGGTCCATGCTCTGTTGTATTTGTCCAGACAGCCGCGGCACGCTGAGGAGATTTGCGAGGCATTGGGCCTTGCGCGTTCCAATGTGTCGAACGGCCTGAAAGAATTGCAATCCTACCAGATCGTCAGGCGGGTCCACGTCGAGGGCGACAGGCGCGATCATTTCATAGCCGACGCTGATCTGTGGGACATGCTCATGAAGATCACTGCTGAGCGGAAAAAGCGGGAAATCGATCCGACCATTCATTTACTTGGCGAATTGGCAGAAAGCCTGAAAGGCCGCCCAGATGTGCCGAATCACGTGCACGAACGGATCGGCCGGATGCACGATTTTATCGACAATCTGGCGGGATGGTATGCGGATGTCCGGCGCCTCCCCAAGTCCACGCTCGTCACGCTGATGAAGCTGGGAAGCCGCGTTGCGCGGCTGATCCCTGGTGGCGGCAAATCCCCAATCTAATCCAATAATATCAGGGAGTGCCACACTGCTGATCTTGAATTTCACCTACCTATTTCTCTTATTTCAGAAATGACAGGAGTTTAAAATGTATCTCGTTCCTGCTTATATCATCTATCTCGCAGTCAGTGTCGGGCTTACGATCTGGGTCGCTCGCACGCTTTCGAAGAATGGGATCGTATTTTTGAAAGAGTGCTTCGGACATGACGATACGCTGGCGCGATCGACCAACCATCTTTTGGTGGTCGGATTTTATCTCGTCAATCTGGGATGGATTCTGCTGACGCTGCGGTTCGGCGACGCTCCGGCTAACACCGCAGATGCAATCCGCTTTCTGTCGAGCAAGATTGGACTGGTGGTCGTGGTCCTTGGCCTCATGCACTTCTTCAACATGAATGCTGTTGCCAAATTTGGGCGCAAGGTCGGAGGCTGGCTGCGCGAAGATATGGGCGCGCAAAACGTCTGAATGTCTTACGGTGGAAGACCAAGAGAAAGCGAAGGGCGGTCTTCACAGGCCGCCCTTTCTTCATTTAACCAGCCACAGCTGCTTTCAGATCGTCCACCAGATCGGTGCGCTCCCAAGGGAAATGCTCGCCATCGGCGGTGCGGCCGAAATGGCCATAGGCAGCGCTTTTCCGGTAGATTGGCTTGTTCAGGCCCAGATGCATGCGAATGCCGCGCGGTGTCAGACCGCCCAGCTTTTCGATGCTGTTGATCGCCGTTTCCAGCTTCTCCTCCGAAACGGTCCCGGTGCCATGCGTGTCGACATAGAGCGACAGTGGCTTCGACACGCCGATAGCATAGGCCAGCTGGATCGTGCAGCGCGTCGCGAGGCCGGCGGCCACGATGTTCTTAGCCAGATAGCGGGTAATATACGCTGCCGAACGATCGACCTTTGTCGGGTCCTTACCTGAAAACGCGCCGCCGCCGTGGGGTGCTGCGCCGCCATAGGTGTCGACGATAATCTTGCGTCCGGTCAGGCCGGCATCGCCGTCGGGGCCGCCAATTTCAAACGCGCCGGTCGGATTGATATGCCACTGGGTGGTTTCGCGCAGCCAGCCTTCGGGCAGGATGCCGGAGACGACATCTTTTACATAGCTCTTTAGCTCGGCTTCTTTCTCGCCCTCGTCATAGCCCTTGCCGTGCTGGGTCGAGACGACCACCGCAGTGCATTCCACCGGTTTGCCATCCTTGTACCGTAGCGAAAGCTGGCTTTTCGCATCAGGCTCCAGAAATGGGGCGGTACCGCTTTTGCGGTCGGCGGCAAGCTGTTCGAGAATCTTGTGACTGTAATCGAGCGTGGCCGGCATCAAATCGGGCGTTTCGTCGCAGGCAAAACCGAACATGATGCCCTGGTCCCCTGCGCCTTCATCCTTGTTACCGCTGGCATCGACGCCCTGCGCAATTTCGGACGACTGGCCGTGAAGGTGGTTTTCGAAAGTCAGCGTCTTCCAGTGGAACCCATCCTGCTCGTAACCGATTTCGCGCACTGTGCGGCGCACGGCCTGCTCGATTTCCTCTTTCGCGCCGGGAGCCCAACCGCCGTTTTCCGCCCAGTCCGTATTGTGTGCATCATACATCGGGGCACAGCGGATTTCACCGGAGAGGATAACGCGCTGCGTCGTCGTCATGGTTTCGCAGGCGACACGCGACTGGGAATCCTTGGCCAGCATCAGATCAACGATAGCGTCGGATATCTGGTCGGAAACCTTGTCGGGGTGACCTTCGGAAACACTTTCGGACGTGAAGAGATAATTGCTGCGCATGGGTAGTTTTGCCTCGATATAAAGAAAGCTTTATGTCTGGTCTGGCGGCTTAGCGATGGCGACGGCGCGTGGCAACAAGCGAGACGACCAGAAGCAGCAAAGCCCAGCCCAGCGGCAGCCAGTTGCCAAGCCGGGCAAACGGGGTCGAGGGGTGCGCTGGCGGGACAAACCCCTCCAGCCGGTCCTGCACCCCTGCACCCAGCGATTGCCGCACTACGCCGCGCGCATCGATCACCGCACTGATACCGGTGGTGGTGGACCGCAGCACGGGCAACCCCTCTTCGATAGCGCGGAGCCGCGCCTGTGCCAGATGCTGCGGCGGGCCCCAGCTGCCGAACCAGCCATCGTTCGACGGATTAAAGATATAGTCAGGGCGATTCGCCGCATCGACGACCTGGCCCGAAAACACGATCTCGTAACAAATCTGCACTCCTGCGCGCCCATATGCTCCCAGGTCGAGAGTGCGCGGGCCGGGCCCGGGGATGAAGTCCAGAGTACCTGCCACCAGCCGCGATGCGCCCAGCGGCTCGAGCAGCCAGCGCAGAGCCAGATACTCGCCATAAGGGACCAGATGCGCCTTGCTGTAGGTATCGACGATGGTGCCGCCATCATCCAGTGCCGTGACAGTGTTGTATGCCCCGATGGCGCGGCCTTGCTCGATTTCCAGCTCGGTTGCGCCGGTCAGCAGAAGGCTGTTCTGCCCGATCACCTGCGCAATCCGCTGCCGCGCGAAATCAGGGTCCGACCGGGCCGTTGTCGCGGCGTAATAGCGTGCAGGATAACCGGGACGCAGATAATCGGGCAAGCCGGATTCAGGCCACGTAACAAGGCGCGGCTCGGCTGTATTTCCACGCACGCTCAATCCTGCAAGAGTGAGGAAAGACGGTTCGTATTGGCGCGGATCGATCAGGTCGGCCTGCTCGATATTCGGCTGGACCAACGTGTAGCGCAGAGTGCCTTCGCGCGGTTCACCCACCGGTATGAAGGTGCCTGCGACAATGATGGCGACACCGGCCGCCAGTGGAACCCAGCGCCGGTGGATGGCAGCCAACAGAATACCGCCTGCAAACAGAACGGCGACCCCCGACAAGGCGTAGGTGCCGGTAAAGGGGAGAACGGCGGCCCAGCCGGGCCGATCGAACGGGCCGAGCAACGCAAGGCCGAGCGGAGGCCACGGATAGCCAGTAAAGGCCCAGCCGCGCAGCCATTCGGTGACGATCCAGAACGCAGCGAACAGCCCGGTAAAAGCGGCCAATCCACCCCTGGTCCGGGCTGTGACATTATGGGCCAGAGCAGCGGCCAGTGCCGGATAGACGGCCAGATAGGCGCACAATAGCGGAACGGCGATCCAGCCAAGCAGAGCGGGCATTTCGCTCTGGTGGGTAAAGGCCGTGGCGATCCAGTTATTGGCCAGCGTCAGATGTGCGAGGCCGAACAGCCATCCCCGCATCGCAGCGCTTTTCCAGCCCTTCGCTTGCCAAACCAGCCATACCAGCACAGCCAAGCTGGCGATCGTGAGCGGCCATAGGCCAAGAGGAACATAGCCGGTCGCCCCGATCGCTCCGGCAAGCAGCGCGGTCAGGCGCGGCCAGCGAAGGAGCATATCTGCGCCTGAAAAGCCGCCGCGCCCGATCATCGGCTTGTCAGCTGGCGACGCTCAACGTGTCACCGCCGCTTTCATCCGCCTTCGGCTTGCGGCGACGCGGAGCCCGCTTGGGCTTTTCCTCGGCGGGTTCGCTGGAAATGGACGGGGGCAGGACCGCCGCGTCGATTTCTCCACTTGCATCGGATTTCTTCGCAGCCGGTTTCGCCCGGGGCTTGCGGGCGCGCGGTGCAGGTTTGACAGGCTGTTCCGGGGCATCATCCCGATCACTGTCCTTGTCGCTGCGGCTATCGGAGCGATTATCGTCACGGCGATTGTCGTCATCCTGATCCCGGTCACGATCCGCGCTGGTATCGCCGCGATCATTGTCATGGTCGTCGCGACCATTGCTGCGCCGATTGTCGTTTCCACGACTATCATCGCGATTATCGCTACGCTGGCGGCTGTTGCGACGGGGCCGGCGCGTATCTTCGCCGTTATCGTTTCCATCACTATCGTCGTTCGCCTGACCACGCTCATTGTCGCGATCACCGTTACGCTTCGCGCGCTGTTCGTCCTGACGGGCCTTGTTGTCGGCGATCACGCGGAAATAATGGTCCGCAAACTGCAGATAATATTCCTGCTGCACACGGTCGCCATGATGGTGGGCGTCCTGCGCAAGCTTCTTGTACTTATCGAGCAATTGAGGCGCATTACCGCGAGAGCGGCTATCAATGCGGTTCATCGCATTAGGATTGCCACCGCCCTGATTGCGGCTGTTGTTACGACTACGACGACGGTTATTGTTATTACGTTGATTGTTCAAGGAATACTCTTCCTTATTATCGGGCGCTACCGTTCGGGGCGCACCCGCAAAGCCCCTTGCCGCGCCCGCCTGAATGGCCTGGAAACGCGGCCCTACATCTGACCTGAATACACAGCACCACCGGTGCCACGAATTCGCTGCAAATGTTGGATCAAGACCGCGGGAGCAAAGTAACGCTCATCGCCGATCTTGACTACAATCTAGCCAACCCTCGCGCCTTTGCCAAGCCCAAAGCGCAAAACCATTCCCCGCGGCCTTTGCGCCAGATCGCGGACCAGTTCACAGGACGCGCCAATTGCACTGCAAAGATCCTCCACCGCATCTGCCTGCTTCCAGCCGATTTCAAGCACTGCGACACCGCCAGGTTGAACCAGAGCCGGCAAATGCGGGATCAGAATGCGGTAATCATCCAGCCCGTCACTGCCGGCAAACAGCGCGCCGTGCGGTTCGTAATCGCGCACGCTTGCATCCAGTACCGCTCCCGTTTCGACATAGGGCGGATTGGCGATCACCATGTCAAACTGCCCCAGAGTGCTGGCCCATCCATCTTTCGTCCAGTCGGCCAGCCGCAGTTCCGCCCTCCCGTTCAGGGCGTGCCTGTCGATATTCGTGCTGGCGATATCGAGCGCGGCGGGGGAACTGTCGATACCGATGCCGGTCGCGCTGTCAGCCTCGCTCAGCAGTGTCAGCAGCAGCGCGCCTGACCCTGTCCCGCAGTCCAGAATGCGCGCATTGGCGGGCAGCAACTGGAGCGCGGCGGCGACTACCGCCTCGCTGTCGGCACGCGGGATCAGGACATCGGAAGAAACCACGAAGTCGCGCCCGAAAAACGATTGCTGGCCCAGAACATAGGCCAGCGGTTCGCCCGACACCCGCCGCTCTACCAGCCCCTCGAACCGGGGCGGCACCGGGGTATTCATGCGCGATAGCAGCATCGTACTGCGATCGCAGCCCAATGCCTCTGCCATCAGCCATTCGGCGTCCATGCGCGGCGTATCGGAAGGGGTTCCGCCGGCATGGGCCAGCCGTTCCGCACCCGCCCGAATGGCCTGCGCGACTGACATTATGTCCATCAGCCCGCCCTATTCGGCCAGAGTGGCGAGCCGCTTGGCTTCGTCCTCGGCAATCAAAGCATCGAGCAATTCGCCAATACCCGTTCCAGCAAGGATTTCGGGCAGTTTGTGCAGCGTCAGACCGATGCGATGATCGGTCACACGGCCTTGCGGGAAATTGTAGGTGCGGATGCGTTCCGAACGGTCGCCGCTGCCGACCATCGCCTTGCGCGCTTCGGCCTCTGCCCCTTGCGCTTCCTCGCGCTGGGCCTCGTACAGGCGGGCGCGCAGGACCTGCATCGCCTTTTCCTTGTTCTTGTGCTGGCTACGCCCGTCCTGACAGGTGACAACCGTGTTCGTGGGCAAGTGGGTGATGCGGATCGCGCTGTCGGTGGTGTTCACGTGCTGGCCGCCCGCCCCGCTGGCGCGGTAGGTGTCGATCTTCAGTTCGGTCGGGTCGATATGGACGTCCACCTCGTCCGGTTCGGGCAGCACTGCCACTGTGGCTGCGCTGGTATGGATGCGTCCGCCGCTTTCGGTCACCGGTACGCGCTGCACGCGGTGAACCCCGCTTTCGAATTTCAGTTTCGCAAAAACGCCGGTGCCGCGCACATTGGCGACTATTTCCTTGAAGCCGCCGACTTCGCTGGCGCTCATGCTGACAGGCTCCACCTTCCAGCCTTGTTCGGCAGCATATTTTTCATACATCCGGTACAGATCGCCTGCGAACAAAGCCGCTTCGTCACCGCCGGTGCCAGCGCGGATTTCCAGCATCGCAGGCCGCGCATCGGCAGAATCGCGTGGCAGCATGGCGATGGCGAGAGAGCGCTCCGCCTCGGGCAGCTTCACCCTCAGTAGCGCCAGATCTTCCTCGGCCATTGCCTTCATTTCCGGATCTGAAAGCATGTCTTCCAGCTCGGCCGCTTCGGCCCGCATCGCCTGCACCTGCGCCGCCGTGTTCGCCACCGGCTCCAGTTCCGCATAATCGCGGCTGGCCTGCACAAACGCATCGCCTTCCAGCTGGCCGGACGCCATACGCGCTTCCAGTTCCGCAAAGCGGTCGCTCAGATGGCGCAGGCGTTCGTCGGGAATGGTCACGATGGAAAAATCCTACAAGCTTGACACATTTGACACTGTGTCACCCTTGGCAATGGGCTCAAGCTATTGGTTTGATTGAAAATAGATTGCGGAAGCAAGTTGACACATCGGGCGTAAAACGAGGCCAATCCAACAGGATCGGTGCTGCCGGTTTAAGGGCAGGCGTAGCGTGTAGGGAAGTGATTTCTTCGCTGTCTTGTCTGCTGCGCTGTCACGCAATGGAAAGCTGGGCAGCGGACCAGGCGCGGTGCGACAAAGCGCATCTAACCGCCGAAGCGGTCCTCGCCTAAGATGGATATCACACGCTCGGAGATACTCACTTCCCCAGCTGTATCCGAGACGTTGGTGAGTTTAAATTCTCCGTCTGGATCGTCAGTCGCCCGAACGTAAAGCGCTGCATTAACTCCGTCGGTTCGCGCCTTGATTCCCCGCTTTTTGGGGTTCTGTTTAAACGCAGTCCAGCAGTTCACACCTCCCCGCCTGAGCAATGCCGCAGTCGCACTGGCTTTCGCCTCAAGCTCATCGCTTTCAGGCAAAATTGCCACGCCTGCTTCTGGTGACTTCTCCCCCACCAACATCGCCAACCGCTCGATCC
Source organism: uncultured Sphingomonadaceae bacterium (assembly GCA_913060895.1). GTDB lineage: Bacteria > Pseudomonadota > Alphaproteobacteria > Sphingomonadales > Sphingomonadaceae > CAJXSN01. The sequence goes on along the minus strand of CAJXSN010000007.1, from coordinate 12,081 downwards.
CAGCCGCCCAGCCGACCGCAGGCGTCGCTGTTCCACTAAGGCTTTCCATCAGGCCATCATAGCGCCCTCCGCCAAGGATGGTGCTCTGGCTACCCAGTGCATCGGCTGCGGCGCTGCCTTCGTCGGGAATGAATTCAAACGCTGTGTGGCGGTAATAGTCGAGCCCGCGCACAAGGCTGTCGGCGCGCTTCCACTTCACATCGGCTGCATCGAGTCCGGATTTCACATCATCAAAGAAGCGCAGCGCATCCTCGGACAGGAATGCGTCGATCTTCGGCGCACCGGCCACGAATGGGCGGTCGCGGCGGTCCTTGCTGTCCAGAATGCGCAAGGGGTTCTTCTCCAGCCGTTCCTGCGAATCGTCGCTGAGGTCGCCTTTCACAGCGCGGAAATGCTCGATCAGCGCCGAACGCCATGCTTCGCGACTGGTCCCGTCTCCCAGCGTATTGAGATGCAGGGTCACGCCCCCGGGACCAGTGGCGATCCCCAGCTCGCGCAGCAGCTGGTCGGCCATTGCCAGCAATTCCACATCGGCCTGCGGTTCGCCTGCCCCGATGATTTCAGCATCCAGCTGGTGGAACTGGCGATAGCGGCCTTTCTGCGGCCGCTCGTAGCGAAACAGCGGGCCGTGGGTGCCCACCTTCAGCGGAACGTGCTGCTGCCAGCCATTGGTCAGGAACGCGCGGGCAATTCCAGCAGTAAATTCAGGGCGCAAGGTCAGTGATTCCCCGCCGCGATCATCGAAGGAATACATTTCCTTCGACACGACATCGGTGGTTTCGCCCAGCGAGCGAGCGAACACATCGGTCTTTTCAAACACCGGCATTTCGATGCGGCGGAAACGGTAAAGCTTGCGCACCCGCTCGAACGTCTCGACGACAAAAGCGAAGGACTCCGCATCGGGGCCGAAAATGTCCTGCGTTCCGCGTATGGCTTGTGGTGTTTTGGGCATGACCGGCCACTTAGGCCAGAGGGCCGCCTGCCGCAATATTGCTGCGCTGCAGCAGTTTCACGGTTGCGTGACAGGCCCCTCGCGCTAGAGGGTGGCAAACGCGTCAGCAGCGACAAGCGAGAAATATTACATGCGTATCGACCTAATCCCTACCGGCGAAAATGTGCCGGAAGAACTCAATGTCATTATCGAAGTGCCCACCGGCGGCGAGCCTGTGAAATACGAATTCGACAAGGCATCGGGCGCGCTGTTCGTCGACCGTATCCTGCACACGCCTATGCGTTACCCCGCCAATTACGGTTTTGTGCCGCACACCCTGTCGCCCGACGGCGATCCGCTGGATGCGTTGGTTATCGCGCGAAGCCCGTTTATCGCTGGCTGCGTCGTGCGTGCCCGCCCGATCGGCGTGCTCAATCTGGAAGACGAGCATGGCGGCGACGAGAAGCTGATCTGCGTGCCGGTGGACACAACCTTCCCGTATTATTCGGATGTCGGTGAGACGAAGGATCTGCCCAGCATCATCTTCCAGCAGATCGAACACTTCTTCACGCACTACAAGGATCTGGAGAAGGAGAAGTGGGTTCGCATCGGCAAATGGGGCGATGCCGCCGAAGCGCGCCAGATCGTGCTCGAAGCTGTGGAACGAGAGAAGACCGAAGGCTGAGCCTGATAATTCCGGCTGTAAGAGCCGCGAATTATTCCACCGGCCGCGCGGAATCGAGCAAATCGTTTTCCCCGTCACCGCCAGAAGCGCGCTCAGCCTCCACCATATCGGCAATATCGTCCGCCGGCCGCATGTCTTCTTCTTCCAGCGAGGAAGCAGACTTGCGCCTCGGCGTGCGTGATGCCTTGGTACTCTCCGGCCCGGAAGGCTGCTCTTGCGTGGTCGATGAAGGCGTATTCGCTGCCTGCCCTTCTGCGATATTGCTGAACGGCAGCGGCGTGGTCCGTGGGTCGAAGCGCAGGCGATAAATCGGTTCCGGCAGGCCGAACCCTGCATCTTCCAGTGCGGTCTTTACCGCCGGTATTGCGCGGCTCTGGGCCTTGTTCCAGTCCGCTTCGTTCTGGTCGATCCAGCCCATGAACCGGATCAGCACATTGGAATCGCCCACTTCCACAATCCGCGCCTCCGCTGGCGGTGTTGCCAGAACGAAGGGCAGCGCCTGCAGTGTCGCACGGCCCAGAACGCGGGCCGCCTGCGCATCGTCATCCGCATCCACGCCCAGATCGAACTCGAACCGGCGCTGCGGATTGCGGGTGTAATTCAGGATGATGGCGCGGAATACCTGCCCGTTGGGAATGCGCAGATGGTTGCCATCCAGTGTCATCAGGATTGTGGCCCGGCTGGTCAGGCGAATCACCCGGCCTTCCTTATCATCGATCAGCACATGATCGTTGGCGCGGAACGGCTGGCGCAGGCTGAGCATCAGGGACGCGACATAATTTTCTATCGTGTCGCGCATGGCGAAACCCAGCGCGATACCGACCACACCGGCCCCGCCCAGAACCGCCCCCAACAGCGCGCCCGCACCGATAATGTCGAGCGCGATTACAATGCCCAGCACCACGAAGATGAAGCGGATTGCACTGGCAATCAGCTCTGCCAGAAAACCATTGGGCGCGATCCGGTTCCATAACGGCCTGAAGGCCGCAATCGCGTAACCGGTGGCCGCGATGGCAAGGCCGATCAGCAGCGCAAGACCGATTAGTGGCAGCATGGCTGTCAGCTTTGCCGCCCGTTCGCCCAGATTGCCAAGCACACCGATACCGTCATCGACCGTCGCGGAGCGTTCGATCTCGTTGCGTACCGTGGCCACTCCGTCGATCCGCCCGGCAATCTCTTCCGCGCGCGCCATTGCATCGGCATCGGGCACTGTTCCCGACAGGATAACCACGCCGGATCTAACATCGAACCCGACCTTTTCCAGCTCGGGCAGTTCGTCGAATATTCCCGCTATCCGGTTTTTTATCGCGTTATCTGCACCATCGGCGGAAGGCGCGGAAATCTGCGTTTCCGGGGCGGCTTGAACCGCTTCGCTCTCTGCAGGAGCGGCCAGTGGCAGCGCCGCCAGTTGCGCGCCCATCATCAGCGCGGCCAGAGCCGCAACGTATTTCATCATCGAAAGAACCCCTGCCGCCATGTTTGCCAAGACGAGCGGGGCATACACCCTGTTCCCGCAAACGTCTCCGATGGCCGGCAATTAAGGCTCAGGCCAAAGCGAGAAATGCCTTGAACAAACCTGTCAGCAGGAAAGGCAGACCGATGGCCAGCAGCCACAGCATCGCCTGATCGCGGCGGAACTGGCCTGACAGCGCAGGATCATGTGCTTCGGCATCGTTCAGATACCTCCAGCGCGCCTCGACCGCACGGCAGGCGGGAATAATTGCCGCTACCAGCACGATAAGGGCAAAATAGGGGAGGATGGTCGACGTGCCTTCCTTCAGCGCGCCGATAGTCACGAAAATCTGCAGCCCGGTGTAAACCAGCAATGCATAGGCAACATTGTCGCTCATCGCCTTTCGCCAGTCGCGGGCGTCCGATGCGGTTTGCTGCGGCGCGACGTTCCTACGTGTTTGGTCGATAGCTTTTGCCATCCGACTCTCTCCCCTGACATACTCTCGAGGATGGAGTATTCCAAAGGAGAGGCTCAGTATCAAGGGCCATGAGGATTTCGCAAGATTGTTGCGGCATCGGGCAACCATCCTGCTGTTGGTGTAACCGTCCGTCCGATGTGTTCCATGCGCCAAGCCTGCCAGTTTTCGACGAACAGGGGTTTTGCACGCGGCCAGCGCTGCTAAACGGTGCTGCATGACCATGCTAGAAACCGAACGCGCCCTGCAAAGTGAAGCCGAGACGGAGCGCAGTGCGGCGCCGCCGATCCCGCAGGGCGGACTGGAAGTAATCTCGATTGCCAAAAGCTATGACAAGCGAGCGGTGTTGAGCGATATTTCGCTGACCGTTGGTAAAGGCGAAGTTCTGGGCCTGCTCGGCCCCAATGGCGCGGGCAAGACAACCTGTTTTTATTCCATCATGGGCCTGGTGCGCCCTGATGCCGGGCGTATCCTGATGGACGGCGAGGATGTGACCAGACTGCCGATGTATCGCCGCGCTGTACTGGGCCTTGGCTATCTGCCGCAGGAAACCAGCATCTTTCGCGGAATGACGGTGGAGCAGAACATCAATTCGGTGCTCGAGGTTGCAGAGCCTGACAAGCAGTCGCGTGCTGCGGAGCTGGAACGGCTGCTGGACGAGTTCGGCCTGACCCGTCTGCGCAGTTCGCCTGCGATGGCGCTGTCGGGAGGGGAACGGCGCCGCTGCGAAATTGCCCGCGCGCTGGCGGCACGGCCCTCTATCATGCTGCTGGACGAACCATTTGCCGGGATCGACCCGCTATCGATCAGCGATATCCGCGATCTTGTCGCAGATCTGAAAACCCGCGGTATCGGTGTGCTGATCACCGATCACAATGTGCGCGAGACACTGGAAATCGTCGACCGGGCCTGCATCATCTATGGCGGACAGGTGCTGTTTGCCGGAACCCCGCAGGAACTGGTCGCCGACGAGAATGTGAAGCGCCTTTATCTTGGCGAGAATTTCGAGTTGTGAATTTTTCTGCCGGCCTTCTGGCTGGAACATGGTTCCCGCCCACTCATGCTCCCAAGCGATAGCGAGCCGATATAGTGGCACTCGGCCCCCGTCTTGATCTCAGGCAGTCGCAATCGCTGGTGATGACGCCGCAATTGCAGCAGGCTATCCGCCTTCTGGCCGCGTCCAATCTGGAAATCGAAACATTCGTTGCCGAGGCGCTGGAGGAAAACCCGCTGCTGGAAGCCGGGGACGTCAGCCGCGAAAATGGTGACGGTGACGCACCCGGCGATGCCGATCCTGTCCCTGATGCAATGGCACAGGATGCGAGCGGTGAAAGCGCGCTCGATCTCCATACCGGCTCGATCGACCGCGACCGGGACACAGGCGACGGCGAATGGGGCAGCGCAGGCGCCGCATCGGCGGCAGATGATGCAACCCCGTTCGAAGAACGCACCAGCGCCGATCTCTCGCTGGCCGATCATCTGCTGGAGCAGGTCGGCAGCATCGCCGCCAACCCGCGCGAGGAATTCATCGCCCGCCATCTGATCGGCATGGTCGACCCCGCAGGCTATCTTCCCTCCGATCTACGCGGAGTGGCGCACGAGCTGGGCACTACGATGGACGACGTGGAAGACGCCCTGTTCGTGGTTCAGGCGCTGGAACCCACGGGCGTGGGCGCGCGGTCTCTGGCCGAATGCCTTGCGCTGCAGGCGAGGGAGGCGGACCGTTACGATCCATGTATGCAGCGGCTGATCGAAAACCTCGATCTGGTAGCCAGGGGCGACCTCGCCCGGCTGCGCCGGATGTGCGATGTCGATGATGAAGACTTCGCTGATATGCTGTCGGAACTGCGCGGATACGATCCCAAGCCGGGGCTTGCCTTTGGCAGTGTGGAATCGACTGCGGTGGTGCCTGACATTCTGCTGGGGCGAGCTGTATCGGGCGAATGGAAAATTAGTCTCAATTCCGATACCCTGCCCCGCCTGATCGTTAACCGGGACTATGCGCTGGAACTGGAAGGCGGCTGCACAGACAAGGCGAGCAAGTCGTGGCTGAAGGAAAAGCTGGCCGATGCGCGCTGGCTGATCAGCGCGCTGGACCAACGGCAGAAGACCATTCTGGCAGTCTCTGCCGAAATCGTAAAACAGCAGGCAGGATTCTTTCGTGAAGGGGTCAGCAGGCTCAAACCGCTGACCCTGCGCGAGGTGGCCGACGCCATCGAAATGCATGAAAGCACAGTCAGCCGGGTTACCAGCAACAAATATATGAGCACCGAGCGGGGCACGTTCGAGCTGAAATATTTCTTCACCAGCGGGGTCGGGCGCTCGGGTGAAGGCAGTGACGGCGCGGGCGCTTCGAGCGAGGCGGTAAAGGCACGGATCAGAGCGCTGACCGATGCCGAGGAGCCGAAGACAATCCTGTCCGACGACAAACTGGTCGATTTGCTGAAGGGCGAGGGTTTCGACATCGCGCGACGGACAGTGGCGAAATACCGCGAGGCGATGGGGATCGGCAGCAGTGTGCAAAGACGGCGGGCGAAGAAGCTGGCGGCTTTATCTTAGTGCGCAACACGAAAACTCCCGCCCGCCACCAACATTTCCATCTCAACTGAACAATGCGACTCGCCGGACTTCCTAAGTTTACATCATATTAACCTTTTCCGTTCAGACCTTTTGTGGTTAATCCATGACAACACCTCTTGACGAGGCGTTACCGGCCTCGCGGGGCAAATGACACACGTTACAGGTTTCTAGGGGGACTACCCGATGCGCGTACTGCTGATCGAAGACGAGCCGACAACGGCAAAGGCTATCGAGCTGATGCTGACCACCGAAGGTTTTAATGTCTATTCGACCGATCTCGGCGAAGAGGGTTTGGACCTGGGCAAGCTGTATGATTACGATATCATCTGCCTCGATCTGAACCTGCCCGATATGCATGGCTACGACGTGCTGAAGAAACTGCGCGTCGCCAAGGTGCAGACGCCGGTCCTGATACTTTCCGGCATTGCCGAGATGGACTCCAAGATCCGCTCGTTCGGTTTTGGCGCGGACGATTATGTGACCAAGCCGTTCCACCGCGAGGAACTGGTTGCGCGCATCCACGCCGTTGTGCGCCGCTCGAAGGGCCACAGCCAGTCGATCATCCGCACCGGCAAGCTGGCCGTGAACCTCGATGCGAAAACTGTCGAAGTCGACAACGCACGGGTCCACCTGACCGGCAAGGAATACGCCATGCTGGAGCTGCTTAGCTTGCGCAAAGGCACCACGCTGACGAAGGAAATGTTCCTCAACCACCTGTATGGCGGAATGGACGAACCGGAACTCAAGATTATCGACGTTTTCATCTGCAAGCTGCGCAAGAAATTAAGCCATGCCTGCGCGGGTGAAAACTACATCGAAACCGTATGGGGACGTGGCTACGTGCTTCGCGATCCGGACGAAGCTGCCGAGGCGGCGTGATATGTTTTGCCGGGCTTAGGCCCGGCCCCTTAGGCGCCGGGCGGCGGCATTCGCCGCCTTGGCTTTTCTCGCATTAGCTCGGGCGCGCAATCGCGCTTGCGGACCAAAGATGGTCGGGGGAATGCCTGATCTAGAGAAATCTCTTTCGGGGGGAACACGCTCGGGGTGGAAACACCACGGGCGTTTTCTTATGGGCCGACACTATGACTGCTCACAAACCCGGTGATCCCACCACACTCAAACGTCTGTATGGCCGCTCCATCGGCAAGCCGCTGCGCGCGCATCAGACAGCGCTGGTGGAGAACCTTCTGCCACAAATCGCGGTTCCGGCAGAGGGGCCGGTAACAGCGGAGCTACTGTTCGGCGAAGACTGTCCGATGCACTTCGAAATCGGATTCGGCAGCGGGGAACATCTGGCTGACCGCGCGGATATGCTGCCGAACCACGGACTAATCGGTGCCGAGCCCTATCTTAACGGTGTCGCGGCGGCGCTGGCTCATATCGACGAGCAGCGGCTCAGCAATATCCGCTTGCATCACGGCGACGCACTGGATGTGCTGGCGCGCATTCCCGATGGCGGGCTGACCATGGCCTATCTTCTCCATCCCGATCCTTGGCCCAAGGCGCGCCATGCGAAGCGGCGCATGATGAATGACGGCCCGGTGCGGATGATTGCCGACAAGCTGAAGCCGGGCGGCGAGTTTCGCTTCGGCACCGATCACGATATCTATCTGCGCCACGCTTTGATGGTGATGCGCCGGTTTACCGACGAATTCGAATGGATCGCGGAAAACCGGGAAAGCTTTGAAAAACGTCCTTCCGGTTGGTGCGAAACGCGGTACGAACACAAGGCGCGCAACACGTTCGGCCACGAAGTCTGGTATTTCCGTTTCCGTAGGCGGTAGGTCGATTTGCTCTAGGTGGCTCTGCGCGGCAGCCGTATAGGCAGGTATTGCGGCCGGACCGTGCGGGCGGCAATTCCACAGGGCGCTGATTTCCATGCTGACGGAATATTCTGCCCACATAGGGCTGATCTTACTGCTTGTCACATTGGCCGCTTTCGTCAGCGAAAGACGCCCGCCGGTGGTTATCGCGGTGGTCTCGGCCTTGGCCATGCTGCTGCTGGGTTATCTCGGCCGTGACGAATTGCTGGATGTATTCGGCAATTCGGCCCCCATCACAATCGCCGCCATGTTCATCTTATCCGGAGCTTTGCTGCGCACAGGTTCGCTGGAGGCAGTGTCAGGCTGGGTCATCAGACGCACCCTGCGGAAGCCACGCCTGGCATTGGCGGAAATAGCCAGCGGAACCGTGGCTGCATCCGCTTTCATGAACAATACGCCGGTCGTCATCGTGATGATCCCGATAGTCCAGCGACTGGCCAAATTGCTGAAAGTCGCACCGACGCGGCTGCTGATCCCGCTATCCTATCTGTCGATACTGGGCGGGACGCTGACCCTTATCGGCACGTCGACCAATCTTCTGGTCGACGGCGTGGCACAGGAAAAGGGACTGGCGGCATTCGGTATTTTCGAAATTACTGCTGTTGGTGCAGTGGCCGCCGTGTCGGGCATCGCGGTGCTGCTGATCCTTGGCCCCCTGCTGCTGCCCGATCGCGGCCCGCGGCAATTGGATGAAGAGCGCGAAAGCGATCTTTATCTCTCGCATCTGAGCATCCAGCCGGACAGCAGGATGCTGGGGCAGAGGCTGATGCACACCGCTCTGGCACAGCGGCCCGGCGTGACTATCGTCGCGCTCAAACGCGGCCCATCGCTCCAGCGGCGCGGGCTGAAGGCAGAGGTGCTGGAGCCAGGCGACCAGATCGTGGTCGCGGCCAGCCCCACCGAAATCGTTTCGCTGGCCGAAGCCCGCGACTTCAGGACCGGGCTGGTTGGCGTGGGTGGCGGTGTTGCGACGTCGCGCCCCGACCGGCCTGCGGATTTGCGCTATGTCGAGGCGGTGGTTTCGGCAACGCACCCGATTGTCGGGCGGCGGCTGGCGGAAATCCCTCTTCTGTCCCGCCTGAAAATCCGCGTTCTCGGCCTGTCGCGGCCCCGCCACGTGGCCGGCCCTGTGCTGGGTGAGGTTCGTGTGCGGGCCGGCGACCGGCTACTGATCGCGGCGGGCGATGATGCCGCGCAGGCGCTGCAAAGCAATGTGCAGCTGGCCGATGTAACCGAATCCTCCATCAAGTCCTTCCGCCGCGACAAGGCACCGATCGCCCTCGCCACTCTGGCAGGCGTCGTGCTGGGCGCGGCGGTCTTCGGCCTGCCGATCGATGCGCTGGCTGTCGGCGGCGTGGCCATCGTCCTGATGACCCGCTGTCTGGAACCGGACGAGGCATGGAGCAGCCTCGATGGCAGCACGTTGGTGCTGATTTTCGCGATGCTCGCTTTTGGCCAGGGGCTCGATAATGCCGGTACGGTGGACCTGCTGATCAGCTGGCTGCAACCGCTGATGATGGTCAGTTCACCGCTGCTGCTGATTGTCATGATTTACGGCATTACAAGCGCGCTGACCGAAATGGTGACGAACAATGCCGTGGCTGTCATCATGACGCCCATCGCAATCGGTTTGGCGCAGGCAGGCGGTATCGATCCGCGCGCGTTGATCGTGGCGGTGATGTTCGGGGCCAGCGCCAGCTTCGCCACGCCCATTGGATACCAGACCAACACGCTGGTCTACGGCGCCGCCAATTACCGCTTCCGCGATTTCATGAAGATCGGCCTGCCGATGAATATAGGTGTTGGCATTGCCGTATGCCTGGCGATTACCGTTTTCTACTGATCCCTTGGGATCGCATTGGGCAGGTGAACGGGGATACCTTCCCGGCACCCGGTTCAGCTTGTGCAGAAAAACGCACATAGCGGATGGCTATGGGAAAAGTGATGCTTTTGATCGGCGCCATATTTCTAGCGATTGGACTGGTATTCGGTACAATCGGCAGCTGGGCGTATTTTGATGACCGGAAACTGGCCGATTCCGGCGTTCACACCGACGGCACCGTGATAGCCATGCTTGGGGGTGGCAGCAGTTCCGTGACATACACGCCGCGCATCGAATTCCACGACACTGCCGGAGTACGCCACGAATTCAATGGCGCCGTCGGCAGCAGACCGCCGATCTATGCCACTGGCGATACGGTCGCAGTTATCTATGACCCGGACGCTCCGGACGATGCAATGATCGGCGATGCGTTCGATCGTTATTTCCTGCCAATGATGTTTGGAGGAATGGGGCTGCTCTTCACGTTGATAGGCGGGGGAATGCTGGTCGCCTATTGGCGGCGGCGGCGGAGCAACCAAAACTTGCTGACATCGGGCATCTCGATTCGGGCGCGCTTCATGGAATGTTACCGTGACACCCGCATCCGGATAAACGCACGCCATCCGTACCGCGTCGTGGCGCAAGCGACCCATCCTGCAACCGGCAAACTGCAGAGCTTCACCAGTGAACCGATCTGGATCGATCTGAGCGATCGGCTGGCAGGGCGCGATGTGCGTGTGATGCTCGATCCGGCAAAACCGAAACGGCATTATATGGATCTGGCGGAATATATCGGTGCGAGCGAAATGGCCTGATTGTCCTGCCCGCCACGGCCACAGGAACCAGTGCCAGCTTCGACAGCTTGATCCTGTAAACACATACAGGAGCCTGCCATGATCACGACCGTAAATCCCGCAACCGGCGAAACATTGGCCGAGTACCGGACGCTGGACGAATGCGGCATCGACACAGCGCTCGATCTGGCACAGGCGACCTACCGCGATTGGCGCACCAGCCCGATAGAGCGGCGCACCGCCGTCCTGAAGAAGCTGGGCGACCTGTATCTGGAACAGACCGACGATCTGGCGAAACTGGCCGTTGCGGAGATGGGCAAGCCTGTTTCACAGGCGCGCTCCGAAGTCGAAAAATGCGCCAGCCTGTTTCATTATCTGGCGGAAAAAGGCCCGGCTATGCTGGAGCCGCTGGAGTGGGAACTGAGCGGTGGTGGCACCGCCCAAGGCCTGTGGCTGCCACAGGGGCCGGTACTGGCTGTGATGCCGTGGAATTTCCCGTACTGGCAGGTGGCCCGCTTTCTTGCGCCGACAATTCTGGCTGGCAATGTCGGCCTGCTCAAACACGCCAGCATCGTGCAGGGAACAGCAGCGAAACTGGCCGAACTGGTGGTGGAAGCCGGAGGGCCCGACGGCCTCTTCCAGAACCTGTGCATCGGCTCTGACCCGGTAGCCGGAATTCTGGCTGACGACCGCGTGATCGCCGCCACGCTGACCGGTAGCGAAGGAGCCGGGCGGGCGGTGGCCGAGCAAGCGGGCAAACATATCAAGAAAGTTGTTCTGGAACTGGGCGGGTCCGATCCGTTCATCGTCATGCCCTCTGCCGATATCGATCAGGCAGTGGAGGACGCAGTGCTTGCGCGTATCCAGAACAATGGCCAATCCTGCATTTGCGGCAAGCGCACCATCGTCCATGCCGACATTTACGACGAATTCTCCCAAAAGTTCATCACCGCCCTGAGCGCGGTCGAGCCGGGCGATCCGATGGACGATGACACGAAGCTGGGCCCGTTATCGAGCGAGGCGCAGCGCGACACGGTGCTGGATCAGGTCGACACCGCCCGGAAAGAAGGCGCAACACTGCTGTTCGGCGCGGAAAAGCTGGACCGCGACGGGGCGTGGATGACGCCCGGCCTGTTGAGCGAAGTGACAATTGGCAGTGAGACGGGTACAGACGAAATCTTCGGCCCCGTTGGCCAGCTGTACAAGGCACAGGATATGGACGGTGCTGTGCGAATCGCAAACGCCATCCCCTTCGGCCTCGGTTCCGCAGTCTGGACCCGCGACGAGCAGGAACAGGAGCATTTCGCGGCCCATATCGAAGCGGGGATGACGACGTTCAACGCAGTGAACGGATCGCATATCGAAGCGCCATTCGGCGGCATCAAGAATTCCGGTTTCGGACGCGAGCTATCGCAATTCGGGCTGCACGAATTCATGAACCTGAAAACAATCGTGCGCCCGGCCTAAGCTGTCTCTTATACACATCTGACGCTGCCGACGATCTACTCTGTGTAGATC